>NZ_JBLWTH010000004.1:0-433864 GCF_048270245.1 Kiloniella sp. | reverse complement strand
TAATACACTTGAGATCACAGCGTTTGATGCTGCGACAGGTAAGGTTAGTTATACTTACACGCTTGTTGATAATGAAACACATGCGACGGGTGCGGGTGAGAACAGCTTGTTCGAAGACTTTGCTGTTGTTCTAACCGATACAGACGGCGATGATGCGACAAGTACGCTTTCTATCCAGATTGTCGATGATGTCCCAACAGCTGTTGATGATGCGGATTGTGTTGAGGTTGTTGTTGGGGATCAGCCACCGCAGAATATTGCTTTTGTTGTTGATGAAAGTGGCTCTGTTAGCCAATCGAATTATGAAACCCAGATCGATGGTGTTCGTACCTTTATGAACAGCTTGGTTTCACAGGGTGATCCGGCAGAACTTGCTATTTCGTTGGTTACTTTTGGATCGGATGCCGAAGATTACGGTACGTTCGTATATCAAGATGATGGCAATGGTGTACTGGACCTGGATGATTTTGTCCGTTTGAACGATAATGGCACACTGTCTTCGACAACACTTGATGATACACTGATCGCGGTTCGGGCAGATTACGATAGTGGTGGTTCAACCAACTATGATGCAGCAATGCAGTCTCTGTTCTCGTCAAATTCAGAATATCTGACGAACCCGGTTTCTGGTCTTCCTGATGCGGAAAATCGTATGTATTTCATCAGTGATGGTGGCCCAAATGCCTCTAGCACTGGTAATTCTTCTGAAATTGACACTGATATCGCGACGGCGATTACAGATAACAATATTCAGGTTACTGGTATTGGTGTTGGTTCTAGCTCTTCTGTTGAAAATGGTTTGGAAGATTATTTCCTCGCTGTTGATGGTTCTGATGCAAGTAATCCATCAATTCCGGCAAGTCAGTATAGCTATGTCTCTGTCCCTAATTTTGCAGATTTAGCAGATGCGTTAGATGGAACAACAGATAATGCGCCAGTTGCGACGGGTAATGTTGTGACGGGTACAGATGTTGCTGGGGGTGATGTTAATACAACAGATGGCGTTGCGGATACCATGGGAGCAGATGGCTTCGGATCAATTGCTTGGGATGGTGCAACTTCTGGTGGCACGACTGTTGTTGGTACGTATGGTACTTTGACAGTTGATGCTAATGGAAATTACAGCTACGCGTTGGATTATTCTAATTCAGCAGTAACGGATCTTCCATTGGGAGATACCTTACCGGAAGTCTTTACCTATACGGTTACAGATGGTGATGGTGATACCGATGAGGCAACTCTGACCCTGACAATCAAAGGGGCAGATCATGGTGTCAAGATTACTGACCTTACACCTGCGTTGTCTGGTGGTGATGCGATCGTTGACGAAGATGATCTTCCTGATGGAAGTGATGATACGCCGGAATCAACGACTGTAACGGGTGATTTTGCAATTTCAGCGATCGACGGGCTTGGATGTATTATTATTCAAGGTCAGCCGGCAACTCCTTATGAGTTCACAGAAGCTGATTTGCTTAATTCCGGAACCGTTAATCTAGAAGTTATCACTGAGTTGGGTAATATCCTTACGATCACAGGGTACGACCCGGCGACTGGTGTTGTTAGTTACAGTTACGAGCTACTTGATGATGAAACACATGCGCCAGGTTCTGATGCATTGTTTGATGATATTGCTTTGACAGTAAAAGACACCGATGGTGACAGTGCGAGTGATACGCTATCGATACAAATCGTTGATGATGTTCCAACAGCAGCCGATGACAACGGCTCTATTACTGAGGGTGCGACACTGACAGTTACGACTGCCAACGGTGTTCTCAGTAACGATGAGTTTGGTGCCGATGGTGCCGCGTCTCCTGCGATTACGGGTGTTCGTACTGGTGATGATACTGGTGCAGAGCCGACAGGTTTGGTTGGTACGCAGATTGTCGGTAGTTACGGTACGCTGACACTAAATGCAGACGGTAGCTACACTTATGTAGCAAATGGTAACTTGGACAATGCGTCACCTCTGACAGATACCTTTAGCTACACGATCACAGATGGCGATGGTGATACGGATGTTGCCGAGTTGGTTATTACGATCAATGATGGTGGTATTCCAACTGTAACAGATCCATCCAGTGGTCCGTTGGCGCTGAGCGTTAGCGAAGTGAACCTGCCATCTGATGTTGATGACGGCACAATTACCTTCCAGGCTGGTTCAGACGATATTGTGACTGTCGAGTTCGATGGTACAAATGATCCAAGCATTGCCGGGATTGATGAAGGTTTCACCTGGTCTCTAAGTGGCGATGGTTTGACATGGACAGGGTCTGATTCAGAAGGCGCTGCAATTGTTCTGACTGTAAGCGGTGGAACAGCAACGGCAGGTAGCACAGGTACTGCGACAGTTACCGTTACTCTTAGTGATGAGCTGAAACATGATCTTGGTGGTGGCTCTATTGATATCAGTGGCGTGAACGTTGTTGCGACAGATACGGACGGTGACACGGCAAGCGCGCCTGTTACAGTGGCTGTTATTGACGATGTACCAACCGCTGTTGATGACGTGGATTGCATTGAAGTAAGTATTGATGCAGTGCCGCCACAGAATATCGGTATTGTTATGGATTTCAGCGGTAGCGTTAATTCTACAGAACGTGCTGCGCAGGTAGATAGTGTCAAAGCATTTGCGGCGACATTGTTTAATGGCAATCCAAATGTAACGATCTCGATTGTAGCCTTCGATGATGATGCTGGAACTGTGGGTGTTTTCACTGATTTGGCAACATTGAATGCGGCAATGGATGCAGCTGCGGATGGTACCTTTACCCAACCTGATGGAAATAGCTATTCAGGTGGTAGTGTTACTGACTTCGAAGCAGGTCTTGAAGAGTTATTCAGTAATTCTGGCGGAGCGGGTTATGCGGAACAACCTGGTGCTAATAACCAGATCTTCTTCCTGAGTGATGGAAACCGTAATGATGGTGCTTCTTCTATCAGCAGCAATGATGTTGATCTTGATAACAACGGTAAGGCTCTACTTAACAGCGGCGCGATTGAACTGACGGCTGTTGCAATTGGTGACAGTGTTAGTCCTCAGACTTTCGAAGATTTCTTCGGTGTTGGTATCGTTGATGCGCCATCCGAAGTTGTAACAACTGCTTTTGCGGATCTTGCTGATGCACTGAACGGCAATGTTGGATCTTCTGGAAACGTTGCAACCGGAAACGTTGTTACTGGCGTCGATGTTGCTAATGGTGATGCCAATACTACAGATGGCAATGCAGATGATCTTGGTGCTGATGGTTTCGGTTCAATTACCTGGGACAATGTTACAGGTGGTACAACAGTTATTGGTACATATGGTACGTTGACTGTTGATGCCAATGGTAACTACAGCTATGCGCTGGATTATACAGATCCGGATGTTATTGCGCTGGCTGGCGGTGCAACGCTGACTGAAACCTTCACGTATACTGTTAAAGATAGTGACGGTGATGGCGATACCGCTACTCTGACATTGACGCTCAAAAATACTGATCAAGATGTTGGAATCAGTAATCTTACTGCTGCCGCTGATGGTGGTGATGTGGTTGCGGATGAAGATAACCTTGCGGATGGATCAAGTCCGGATGCAGGTGCTTTGGTCCAAAACGGCGATTTCAATATCTCGACACCAGATGGTGTTGGTGATCTGACCATTGGTGGAGAAGCTGTGATTAGTGCTGGTGTGTTCACACCTGTGACGATTACAACACCAGAAGGTAATGCACTTGAAATCACGTCCTATGATCCTGCTGATGGCAAAGTTAGCTACACCTATACACTTGTTGATAATTCAACTGGTCATGGTCCGGCAGATAACGGTGAAAACAATCTGTTCGATAACTTGAATGTTACAGTGACAGATGTTGATGGTGATATGGCCAGCAGCACACTTTCAATCAAGATTATTGATGATGTACCAACGGCAGAGAATGATGCGGTTGAAACGACAACAGATAGTAGTGTTCTTCCGCAGAATATTGCGTTTGTTGTGGATGAAAGTGGTTCTGTCGGTCAGTCAAACTATCAAACACAGATTGATGGTGTGCGTACATTCATCACTGATCTTGTAACGAATGGTGCGCCGGAAAAACTGGCCTTCTCGCTTGTTACCTTTGGGTCGGATGCGGAAGATTACGGTAGTTTTGTCTTTAAGGATAATGGTGTTGGCGGTATTGATCTGGATGACTTCGTTCGTATCAATAACGATGGCACACTGTCATCGACCACACTGGATGATACCCTGACGACAGTTCGGGGGAATTACGATAACGGAGGTTCGACGAACTATGATGCTGGTATGCAGTCTTTGTTCGCCAGTAATTCCGAATATCTGACAAACCCGATTACTGATCTGCCGCTTAGCCAGAACCATTTGTATTTTATCAGTGATGGTGAGCCTAATACGACCAATACAAGTAATGATAATGAGATTGATCAGGATATCGCGACATCTATTATCAACAACGATGTTCAGGTTACAGGTATTGGTATTGGTACTAGCAACGATGTTGAAGATGGTCTGCAAGATTACTTCCTGAACGAAGGTGATGGCGATAGCAGCAATCCAAGTATTCCTGCTGATCAATACGATTTTGTTTCTGTACCGAACTTCGCAAATTTGGCAGCACAATTGCTGGCTGCATCAGGTACGACGCAGCAGATCGCTTCTGGTTCTTTGATCGCCAACGATGATCTGGGTGCTGATGGCGCAAGCGTAACAGCGATCTCTATTGATGGTGTTTCGGCAACGTTCAATGGTTCTACAAACTCATGGGAGCTGGACGGAGCAACATTTGAGTTCGGGTACAACACGGCAACAGACGAATTTATTCTGATCTTTGATGAGGGTGAAGCCACTGACCTGGCTGTGAATTATACAATCACAGACGGTGACGGCGATACTTCATCAGCAGTTCTGAATATTACTGCTGCTGAGCCGTTAAGTGCAGTGGATGATAGTGTTATTACGAATATCACATCTGGTGATATTGATATTCCTGATTGGGTACTGACACAGAATGATGGGGGCAGCAGTGCCCGTGACATTAGTGGTGTTAGTAATGCAACAGGTGGATCAACATCGCATGATGGTTCTGCTGATGAGACAACATTTACCTTGCCTGACAATTCGTTTGGCTCTGGTTATACTGTGGTCGATGAAGCTGCAAATGATGATTACGATACGCCACTTAATGATACGAGAGCTACGGCAGTTGATCTGACGGATCGTTCCCAATGGGGTCCGGTTACTGATGGTTATGCTGGTCATGTTAAGAATGCTGCTTTGCCGAGTATCCTTTTCAAAGGCGACATTGATAACAGAAATACTGGTAATAATCGTGATTATGACATGGTTGCAGTATCTCTCCTTGCTGGTGAGAAGCTAATTCTTGATATCGACAATGGTATTGGCGGATCAAGTAGCCAAAGTGTCGATGCTAGGGTACGTTTGTATGATTCTTCGGGTGTCGAATTAGCTGAGAATGACGACGCAGCTATTACAAATGGCGGAGGAGGTTCAACAGATGACAGAGATTCGTATCTTGAGTATACAGCAACGTCTGATGGAACGTATTACGTACGGGTAGAATCATGGGATAGAAATGACGATGGTGATTATGATCTCTGGCTCTCTGTTGATAACAGTGGCGTAAGCACACCAACACCTGGGTTCGACTATACTGTTGAAGACGGTGCAGACAGTGATGATGCTTCTGTTGTGATCAGTACTGTTGATAGTCTGACGTTGACAGGTACTGATGATGGTGAAATCCTGATCGGTGGCTCTCTTGCGGATATTATCAATGCCGGTGGTGGTGATGATATTCTGATCGGTGGTACCGGCGCTAACGTTCTGACTGGGGGTACAGGTTCTGATACCTTTGTTCTCAGTGATATTAGCAGCCAAGATGTGATTACTGATTTCAATGGAACAGCGGATGATGGCGATGGTGATATTCTGAACCTTCATGATCTTTTGATTGAAGCTGGACTTGATCAGGCTGCATTGGATGGACTGAATGATGGAAACATCAACGACCATGTTCACTTAGATTCTACGGCTGGTGTTACGACTGTGTCTGTATCATCAGATGGTAATAGTTTCACAACGGTTGCGACATTAAGTGGTGTTGGTGATAATGAGATCATTAAAGTCCAGGTTGATGATGATCACATTCTGAATATGACTACGCTTTAATGTAAGCAGTCAGCTTATGAAAAAGGCGCCTTCGGGCGCCTTTTTTCGTAGGGTGTTTTGGTTTCTGTTTCTGTTTCTGTTTACTCATAAAAAAACCTCTTTGATCATTAATAGATCAGAGAGGTTTTTTTGTTGGATTAATAAGTGAACTTGAAATGCTTTGAATTTAGAGTTGGGTCAAGGCGTCTTCATCATCGGCCTGTTTGTCCATCTGGGCTTTTGCTTTTTCATCCGATTGGATTTTTTCCATGGTATTGGCAAGCTTGACGGTTGCGTCTTTTAAAGATGACAGGGGCATGATGAGTGTTGTTGTTGGTTCAGAGATCAGCTTGCCGACATTTTTTTTGTCCCGGACAATTTGGCGGAGTTCGATACGAACGTTGCCGTTAACGACCGTGATGGAACCAACGCCATCTGTGAATACATGTTCCATGGGGACTATCCTTTAACAGTGGTAGGTATCTGATTGAGTCTGGCTATTTTGTTTGTGCCCCTTAAATGGGGGCAAAATGTTTGTTGTCTTGCTTATCATTGAACTTGCACAAACTTAGGTCAAGTCAGGTGCGAATGATCAATTAAATCTGGTCTATATTACTCTAGCGATAGGATAATATCATCCAAAAGCTGTAAACGCGTTTTCAGGTGGGTTTTACCTTGTTCTTTTTTATACCGTGTTTCCGCAGTGGTAATCGCCTGTGATGATGCGCTTAGTGGATTGTCTGTAAGATATCCTTTACGGGCAAGTAAAGCGGCGATTGTCCGTTCTGGTGACGGAGATGCTTTACTTCCTTGGTTGGGTTTTGCACCTTTGTCCCATAGAAAATCCAGGCTTCGAATACTTTTCCTGACATCAGCTTTGCCATTCGCAGGGTGAAACCGCTGGGCGTTTAAGGCGCCCACATAGGTGTTAACTCCACGGGTATCTGTTTCAATGCCGATGACGTTGATGCCAACAATAGAGAAACCCTGTTGATCATAGAGGAGTAGGGGAGAGCCACTATCACCTTTTTGCAAAAAACAACGATGCGCAATGCCGTCATTATTCTTTGCCTTCCCAGGGTTTTTAACTTTCCCAGGTGGCTGACAATTAAAGTCCACAGTCTGTGCATGTGGGGCACCCGCGCGATAACCAGAGGTAATAAGTACAGCCTGCTTCGTGTTTATTCTGTCGATGACTGCGTTGCTTAGGGAAGAAAGTTTTAGCCACCCCGTTTGAGTGCCGATGGGATCTGTTAATTCTAACAAAGCCCAATCTGTTTCTGTATTGCGGGCGGATGCTTCGTTTTTGGGTCTGTAATCAGCAGATTTTTTATAGGATTTTATTTTTGATTTAATTTTATATTCTTCGAACTGATATCCCGCGATGAAATACAATTCCTGCGGGGCGAGCCACCGTCCTGTTTTGGCATCATAAATACAGTGGGCAGCGGTGAGTACATGACGTTCGCTTACCATCGCCCCCGTACAGTGGGCGCGTCCGGCAGCATTCAGTCTGCCGATCGTGCTCCAGGGATATTCCATGGCATTGACGAGAATACGTTCCCGTGCGGCCAGCTTTTGCGAAGCATTTACAGTCTTACTATACAGAGCAAGAGCAAACGCAGCTGTTAAAAGCAATATTCCCAAAGACAGTGCTTTTAACAGCTGCGTTTGCATTTGCATCTGTTAAGCCTATTGCTGGATAGAAGCGATAAGCTTTTCACCTTCGACAGAGTTGACCACATCCCGCAGAGCGATAATGACATCGGTATCGTAGCGGTCATTATTGTCTTCCAGAATATCTAGCGCCCGAAGTGGTTCTAACCCATGGCGATAAGAGCGGGGTTCGATGCGTGCGCAGAAAACATCACAGGCCCCAAGGATACGTGCGGTAATAAGAATTTCATCACCGACCAACCCACGGGGATAGCCTTTGCCATCCAGTCGTTCGTGCATTTGCATGATGGTTTCAAGAACCGGAAGGTCGAAATCAATCCCACGCAAAAGCTGTTGTGTATGTTCTGGATGTTTTTGGATTTCGGCAATCTCTTCTGGTGTCAGACGTTCGGGTTTGTTCAGAATGCTGCGGGGAATAGCCAGTTTACCAATCTGGGATAAATTGGAAGAAATCTCTAATGTTGCAATCTCTGGTTCACTGAGGTTCATCCGCTTGCCAACCATAAGGGCAAATAGGCAAACACGACGTGAGTGCCCGCCAAGATAAGGATCACGAAGTTCCACGGCGCGAACCAATGCTGTCACCATTTGTTTTACAGCTTTTTCTTTCTTGCGCTGTTCTTCAACAATTTCAGTAACATCCCGGAAAACAGAGACAATACCGGAAACCTGATTGTCCTCACCAACAAAAGGTACCTTACTGATTTGTAAATGATGCTCTTTGTTGTTCAGGAAGACCCGCTCATTATTGGTGACGACACCACCGGAAGAAACGGCACTCTGGTCACTAATCGACATTCTGGCCGCAGTACCCGTGCCAAAGATTGCGGCATCATCCATACCAAGAAGCTGATCTTCTTCTCGCCCAACCCCCTTGGCAAAGGCGGGGTTTACGTAACGATAACTGCCATCGACAGCTTTCAGACCAATGAAGTCAGCAATAGATCCGTTGATTTTGTCCAACAGCTGCTTTTGCGCGTGGATGCGTGTGGCAAGGTCTTTGAACTGTTTGGCCAAGGCGCCATTGTGTTCACTGTTAAGGCGCCACCAGAACGCAAGGAAGACAGCGGCAACAATCAAAACAATAAACCCGGCAAGCAGATAAGCGATATTTCTGAATTCAATCAGGCTTTTTTCTGCGCTGACGCGATCAACTTCCTGAAAAATCCACAGTTGATCAGGGATTAAAGCAGAACCAACGGAATAGACTTCTTTTGCGGCAACCCCGATTGTTGGGCGAAGGGCAAATGCAAAGATATCTTCGTTGTTTGATGTCAGGGTAATGTTACGGATTAATGCTGAATCCTGGGGTATTATCTCTTGAAATCCTTTGTTCGTTATCTGAACCATTCTGGTGGCTTCACCTTCTTCGGATAACGCACGTTGAGAAAGGAATTCCCCAAATTTTGTGGTAACAGGAAAGGTGAGAAGCATCAAGCCAACAGGCTCTTCCTTATCGGCTTCTGACTGAGCTGGTAATACGGGGAGTAAAAGATCCATCACCAAACCTGATGCATCAACCCGGACAGGGCCAAAAGTAACTTCTTTGCGTCCAAAGGCGGACATGGCAAGTTGCTTTTGTTGTTCAGAAACGGGGTCTGCACCGCCACTGGTCAGGTACGCTACCCCTGTTTTGCCAAAAAGATAACTGGTTGTGAAATCACTGTTGATTGTAAAGTCAGTGAGAACGCGTTCCATAAAAGGCAACTGCTCAAATAAAGATACCCCTAGATTGGAATCTGGGTCTTCACCGGGTTTTGGGGGAACAATTTGCGTGAAATCACCACCCGCGAGATCAACTTCGTAGGCAAAAAGACGGAAAAGCTCGTTGGTAACAAGTCGGTCTGATTGCGCGCGGATGGAATCAAGCCAGGTTTGGACGAGCTCACTTCGACTGGATGCCAGAATTTCTTGTCGATCCTGTACTTTGGCAATAACGCTGCTCTTCCTGTCATTAATGATCACGCCGGGTACAATAATTGATAAGAGTATCAGCGCACCAATAACCAGAGCAGCAGTTATCACCGTTCGCCGATTTGCGGGACGTTCGGAGTTTGCCACATCACTTATGGCGTGAAATTCAAATTTCTCTTTACCGTTTTTCTTCATTGGTCTCCGCTCTTTCCCCCCGGGGAGCATTCGTAATTCTGGCGCATATCTGTATTATCATCATCATCTTATTTGATATGTGCCCAACGTGTCGTCGAATTCATAGAATACTGTGGTATATAATGCCGATATTTTGTGTGTGTTAGTATCAGATTCGACAAACTGTCCAATATAAGAATATCGTTCTTTTCGTATATTGCCAGCACTGCGTGCCCAATACCACGGATACTGTCTTTTAAAATAACAATACGCATTTCATTGTCTCTGAAACCCAGCTGTTTCAAAGCATAAAACTTGGCAATGGAATAGTCTTCACAATCGCCGGATGTGCGCATAAATTGATTGGGTGACGCCCAATATTCGCTAACGCCGTAAACTTCGCTATCCAGTTTATAGGGCCAACGATTGAAGAACTTGTTTACGGTATCAAGTTTTTGACGCCGTGACATGCTTTTGGCGGATTGAATAATTTTCCGCCACGATTTCTGTTGCGATGTTTTGCAGCTGGCTGCGTTGTTTGCGCACGCGTTTAATAGTTTAATTTCTGCTTTTGATTTTTTTAGAACTCGTGCCCATTGCGGCAAGGCCTTGAAAGACTTAGATCGGAACTCAACCGTTCTGAAAAGCGCAGTTCCTTTGCCTTTGGCGGCTTTCGCCAGATCACCAAGTGATTGGGCATGCGCGGTCTCTATTGGCATTGTGTTCACAAGCACAGAAGCCAAGGCAGTGATAAAGACAGCCTTTTTAATAATTTGTAACGGCTTTAAATGGGTCAAGAGCTGCGTCGCGTTCGCCAAAAATAGTAAAAGTATGCAGCTTCTAAAATGACAAAGAACCGCTTAAAAGAGTCTTAATTTTTGCGGTGTGTATGATCTTAATTTGTCCCGTACACGTTGTGTCGATGGTGGGCTGTGTATTGAAAGCCCACCATAACAAATTTTAGATAAAGGCTTACTTTTCTCTCAGCGCGGAATCCCGTGCTTTCAGGATTGGTTTAAGCAAGTAATCCATCACAGTTTTCTTACCTGTTAGGATTTCAACATTTGCTGTCATCCCGGGAATAATTTCAAGCTCGTTGCCTTTGCTGATAATCTTGTTGTCTTCGGTACGAAGATAGACGCGATAGAAGCTCTCGCCTTCTTCATCTTTGATTGTACTGGCAGATATACGTTCCAGCTTACCTTCTAGGCCGCCGTAGATAGAGAAGTCATAGGCAGTAACCTTAATCGTTGCTTTTTGCCCGGAACGAAGGAAAGCACGGTCCGAAGGTCTGATTTGTGCTTCGACCAATAGAGTATCATCAAGCGGCACAATTTCGACGATGTCTTCACCTGGGCGAATAACGCCGCCTACAGTATTACGTTTAAGTTCTTTGATTGTTCCGCGTACAGGGGATCTGATATCTGTTCGCTGGACAGTATCAACACCTGCCGCAACCCGTTCGCTTAATGATTTCATCTCGGCACGTGACCTGTTCAGCTCGTCAGAGACTTCGGCCTTTGTGGTCAGGATCATTTCATCGATGCGTTGTTTTGCTTCCAGTGTCGCGCCTTCAAGACGTGGCAAGCTTGTCCGAAGGGTTTTGATTTCACCTTCGAGATCTGCGACCTGCCGGTCGATGCGAATAAGTTCTAGCCTTGGTGAGATACCTTTATCAACAAGTGGCTTTGTAATGTTACGTTCTTCGCGTGCTAAAGCCAATGAATTGCGAAGTTGCCCTATACGGCTACGAACTTCGGCAACTTCTTGACGACGCTGGCGGGACTGGTTTTCCAGAACCTTGATCTGCGCATCTTGCTGGAGCTTACGTGCATTAAAGAGCGAGGTTTGATCTGCAACCTGATCCGGTGCGTTCTCTATCTCCGCTTCTGTGTATTCAAGCGGCGTGTCGTTTAACTCTGCTGTAAGTCTTTTGACAGTTGCAGACAGAATTTTTAACTGCTCATTAGAATCTTTCACATTGGACGTTGCCTGTGAGTTGTCAATCCGAAGCAGGATGTCCCCTTTTTCGACTATATCCCCTTCCTGAACCATCAGTTCGGTAATGATACCGCCTTCGAGGTTCTGGATAATCTGGGTTTTTTGCGCTGGAATAAATGTGCCTTCACCACGCGTGACTTCGTCAAGTTCAGCCATACTTGCCCATGTTCCGAAGATTACGAAAAACAGAAAGGCAGTGAAAGTGAGTGTGTAGGCAATACGGCGTCCCTTGCGCATGGTTGCCGCGTGCAGATCCGGAGCAAATAGTAGATCTTCGTCCTTTTTAGACATGGAAGACATGATGGCCTTTATCCTTGTGTCTTATTTTTTATCTGATGGTTCTCAGCTAGCTTTTAATCGTCAGAAATTTATCCGGCGCTGGCTCGGATTTGTCCCTGTTTCAAGGCCTCAAGAACCTCAGCCTTTGGTCCGTCAGCGACGATGCGGCCGCTGTCAACAATAACCAGACGATCAACAAGCGTTAGCAGTGAACTACGGTGCGTTACGAGTACGAGTGTTTTGCCAACAACAGCGGATGTAAGACGTTGCTTGAAAGCCGCCTCGGATGAGTTATCCATACCGCTAGTAGGCTCATCCATTAACAGGATTGGCGGATCAAGAAGTAATGATCTTGCAATAACAACCGCTTGTCTTTGCCCTCCTGAAAGGGACATGCCGCGTTCACCAACTTGAAGGTCAAATCCATGAGGATGCGTTTTCAGGAAGTCTGTAACACCAGCAAGAGATGCGGCACGAAGAATTGTCTGGTCATCTACATGCGGGGCACCGAAAGAGATATTTTCTTTTACAGAACCAAAGAAAAGATAGTTATCTTGTGAAACGTAACCGATGTTTCTACGTAGATCAGCTGGATCAATCTGGCGAATATCTGTGCCATCTGCAAGAACTGACCCTTCAGCCGGGTCGTATAGTCCGAGAGTAAGTCGAGCGATTGTCGATTTCCCCGAACCAATCCGCCCGAGAATACCGACACGCTCGCCTGGTTTGATTTTCAGGCTGACATTATCCAGTGCTTTTATTTCTTGCCCAGGATAGTTGAAGGTCACTTTTTTGAGCTCTATTTCCCCACTTAGACGTGGGCGATGTAGATAAGTTTTATCTGCTGAGCGTTCAACTTCAGAGCTCATAATGTTATCAAGTGACTTCAACGCAACACGGGATTGTTGTAATCTTGTCAGCATGCCAGCAATGGTGCCAAGAGGGGCCAATGCTCGGCCGGTCAACATACTAGATGCAACCAAAGCACCCATTGTCATTTCTTTTTCAATGATCAGAAAAACACCGACGATTACGACAACAACAGTTGTCATCTGAATGGAAAGTTGGGCAAAGGTTGTTGAAATACCCGACAAGAGTTTGGCTTTACCTGCTGAATCCGCAGTCAAACCAACAAAACGTTCCCATGATCGCTGAATACGGCCTTCGGCGGCTGTCGTCTTGATGGTCTCAAGGCCATCAATTGTTTCGACTAATAAAGCGTGCTTTTGGCTGGATTCCTTGTGGGTTTTTTCAATAACCTTTCGCAGTGGAATTTGAAGAAACACGCCAACCAGAATAACCAAAGGTACAACAATCAATGGTATGATCGCAACCTGGGGTGCCGCGACAATGGAGATAATCCAGATGAAAAGGAAGATAAAAGGTAGGTCGATAAGAGCAACCAAAGTTCCGGACGTAAAAAAGTCCCGGAGTGATTCAAATTCCCGAAGATTGTTGGCCATAGCCCCGGTGGAAGGGGGCTTGTTGGACAGTTTCATAGCCATTAATTGTTCGAGTAATCGGCTGGCAATGATGACATCTGCATTTTTTCCTGCGACGTCAACCAGATAAGTTCGCAGGTTCTTCATGATAAATTCAAACAAGAAGACTGTGGTGACACCAATGGCTAGCACAACCAGTGTCGCGCTTGCTCCGTTCGGTACAACGCGGTCATAGACGTTCATGACAAACAGAGGACTGGCAATGGCAAAGAGGTTGATCAAAATCGATGCCAACATGACATGACTGTAAATTGGCCAGAATTTGAGGAGCGTTCCCCAGAACCAGGCTTTTGGTTTTTTTAACTGAATATCAGATGCGCGAGAATCAAACTTGTATTCTGTTCGTGCGAATATGGCATAGCCTGTGTACTGTTCTTGCAACTCGGCTACTGTAATTTCCCTTTGTCCACGGCCTTCAGGGATAGCGATATTTGCCTTACCTGATTTTGTATAGTTGAGAAGAATACAGGCGCCACCTTGTTTAAGGAGGACGACACAAGGAAGAGTAACGGGCTGAATATCTTCGATCTTTGCTCGACGTACGGTGCGTGCGGTCAGGCCGGCGCGTTCCGCAGCTCTAACAGCCAGATCTGGCGTGAAATGCGCATCGCTATGAGGAAGGCCTGCTTTTAATGCTTCGACCGAAATAGGTCTTTGCATCATTGAAGCAAGCATGTGTACGCATTCCAAAAGTGGATCTTCGAAATTTACCGATCCGGGATCAACCTGCCACTCTTCTTTTGGCGGTACGCCATCTTCAATCACGTCCGTAGGTTTAAGAGCTTCTTTTTTCTGCTCTTTCGTCTTTTGGTCTTTTGCGGAACCCTTTTTAGTGCTTTTGGGTTTGCTCGCCGTATTATCAGAACTCATTCTATCCCCGTTTCCCCCGAAAAACAGAATCCACAACCCTAAGGGAGTTTAGGGCCTTGGCTTAAATTTGTTTGTTCTATCTGTTAACCTTATTTTCAGTGCATAGATTGCCTGTTTAAGGTTAACGAATAGTTGAGTAAGACCGCCTGGTTCTCTATTTTTAAGCAAAATAATCTTAAATATTTCAAGAATTAAGCGATAATACAAAATAATATAGAGGCTTCATAGCATACTTCGTAGATAAGACCAAAGAATGACGAGCAGTAAAAAGTACGTAGAAATACGAACCCAAAAAGCCAGTGGTACGGGGCTGCTGATTTGGTTGAAGCATTTCTAGACAGATAGCTGGAAAGCGTTTGGTTACTGTGCGGTTGCTTCTTTCAAAAAGGAGAGCAGGTCTTCTATCTGTGTTTCTTTCTTTAAACCGGAAAATCCCATTTTAGTCCCCGGGACAAATGCTCTTGGTTTCTTTAAAAATAATGCCAAGTTTTCCTCTGTCCAAGTGAGCCCGGAGGCTGTCATAGCAGGAGAGTACTTATACCTTTCGACGCTTGCTGCAGGACGACCGAATAACCCTGCCAAATCGGGGCCGATTTTGTTCTTTCCAATGGTATGACAGGCTTTGCATTTGTTAAAAACCTTCTTACCCGCAACAGTATCCCCTGCTGATACCTGCCCCGTGAAAAGGGCGGAGGCTGTTGCTAAGACAATGGCGAGAGCTTTAAAGCTATTATGTAAAGATTTTGGCAAAGAATATTCTCCCCTGTTTAAAACGGGTTCATTTGAAGTCGAAAACCTGTTTTATTTATTGTTTTTAAGGTCCATGAGCATATTACGCTTAGGCATGGAGGGTATCATGCAGGGGAAGTTTTAACTTGTCTCTATAGTCTCGCGAACTCGTGATAGAGCGAGAGCAATTGTTATAATTAGCATAAACAAAAACCCAGGCAATTAAGGCCCGGGTTTTCTAATGTAGTTTAGCTGTACCGTTTAGCTGTTTTCTTTTAGATAAGCGATAAGGTCTTCAATCTGTTTGTCTTTCTTCAAACCGCCAAAAGACATTTTTGTTTTAGGAACGAATTTTTTAGGTTTTTTGAAAAACTCGGCCAGATTTTCTTCGGTCCATGTGATGCCAGCTGCACTCATGGCTTTCGAGTATTTGTATCCTTCAGAAGAAGCTGCGGCTTTTCCGACGATCCCATGAAGATTTGGACCAATTTTATTTTTCCCACCTGCGTCAATGGTGTGACAGGCTTTGCATTTCTTGAAGACTTTTTTACCCGCAGCGGCATCGCCAGCTTGGGCGGCGCTAAGGCTAAGGCCTAATCCAATAACGAGGCCCATGGCCATGGTGGCGATTTTTGCCATAATTACTCTCTCCTGAATTGTATATGTTGTTTAGTTCTACTGGTTAAAAACCATGTCAGTAATAACTTAGTGAACCTTAAACATTAAATAATCTTTAGTTAGCTATCTTTGTGCAACTTATACCAATAGATCTGTTTAAGAATTGATTATGCTCAATTTATCCTGCTTATGAGCTTTTTTCACCTTAATTTTGTTAGTGCGTGCGGTAATGTCGCAGTTTTATGCAAGGCGATTAATGGCGTCTTCAAGTTCTATGAAAGCATCTATGATTTCATCAGGGTTCTGTGCTTTCGCTGCCTCAGTCCCGTAGCCATGGGTGAAAAGAATAGATGGTATCCCTGCATTTTTTGCGACAAGAACGTCATTAACGCCATCGCCAATCATAATCGCTTGCGCTGTACTTACACCTGATTCGTCCAAAAGGTTTAGGACATGGGCGGGGTCTGGTTTTTTTACGGGGTAGCTATCACCGCCGACAGCTTTATCGAAAATATTATGAAGATTGAATTCATTCATGATCTCAATAGTTGGCGCAATGGGTTTATTGGTACAGATCAAAAGCTTCCAACCTTGTGCTTTTAGGCTTTTGAGAACCGTTCGGCAGTTATCGTAAAGATGAGTTTCGACAATCAGATTTTCTGAATATATCTCAAGGAATTTTTTAACTTTCTCTTTGAGTTCGTGTTCTGAAAGTGCTGACCCTGTTGCAGCGTACCCGCGTTCGACTAGTTTTGTCGCGCCATCACCGATCATTGACCTTACTTCCATTAGGTCCGGTTCTCTGCGTCCCTCACTCTTTAATAGAATTTGTAAGGATAATGCGAGATCCGGTGCACTTTCAATAAGAGTACCATCGAGATCGAAAACAAGTACATTGCGTTTGGTCATGAAGATTAGGCTTACTTTGGTTGTTGGATTGGTTAACAAGCTGGGCATTGTAATGTGAAAGCTAAACTGAGCTAATCTCTACCGCAACCGTTGTAAATAAATACTAACTGGTTTTGTGACGTGTAATAAATCGAAACATTGTGTAACACACAGAAATAAATGGTGATTTGAGCTGTAATTTCTTTTATGCCAGCTTTTGTACGCTATATTTTACCTGCTTTTGTCGGAACGACACGTTCTAATGGTTGATCCGAAGAGAAGCAGGGGGTAAGCACTGTGGAAGCATTTAACGAACTGTGATCCTTAGGATCCCCGAGATTAATGAATACCAGAGATCGATGACTGAACGTAAACTCGCTGTGATTGTGTTGGCTGCTGGCCAAGGCACCCGAATGAAATCAGATATGCCAAAGGTTCTACACCGTTTGGCCGAAAAACCAATGCTATCGCATGTTCTAGACGGTGTTGAAACACTTTCCCCTGATCGGGTAGTCGTTGTCGTTGGTCCTGATGCTCAGGCCGTTGAAAAAGCAGCTGAACCACATGAGATCGTTGTTCAGGTTGATCGTCTGGGAACGGGGCATGCTGTAAAACAGGCCTTTGAAGCGCTGGGTGGGTTCTTTGATCCCGATGACCAGGCGGACATTATGGTGATTTTTGGGGATACACCGTTGATCCGGCCTGAAACCTATCAAGCTATGCGGACGCAAAGGTGTGCGGTAAACGGGCCAAAGCTTATTGGCCTTGCTTTCCGTCCTAAAGAAGCCGGTCGCTATGGTCGGGTTAAGCAAGATAGTGACGGCCGTGTTATTGGCATCATTGAGCACGCAGATGCAACCGATGAAGAACGTGCGATTGATCTTTGCAATGCTGGGATTTTGCTAGGGGATGGCCCAACAGTACATCGCTTGATCAATCAGCTGGATAACAATAATGCCCAAGGGGAATATTATCTTCCGGTGATTTTCGATTTCGCCTACGCAGAAGGTCTGGATACCCGTGCGGTTGAGGCAAGTGAAGAAGAAGTTATGGGGGTTAATTCCCGTCAGGAGTTGGCGGTTGCTGAACGCATTTTGCAACAGCGTTTGCGTGCGGCGGCAATGGCTCAGGGTGTTACTTTGATAGACCCTGATACGACATGGCTTTCAACAGATACACAATTTGGTCGTGATATTATTATCGAACCTTCTGTTTTTATTGGTCCCAAAGTTTCTATTGCTGATAACAGCCATATCAAAGCTTTCTGTCATCTGGAAGGTGCTGTCATTGGTGAGGGTGCTGCCATCGGTCCTTATGCCAGATTACGCCCGGGTACAGTAATTGGAAAGAGCGGCAAGGTTGGTAACTTTGTTGAGACTAAAAATGCTATTCTTGGTGAAGGTGCCAAGGCTAATCACCTGAGCTATATTGGTGATGCCGAAGTTGGCGCAAAAGCCAACATTGGCGCGGGAACCATTACCTGTAATTACGATGGGTTCAATAAATGGAAAACCTCTATTGGTGAAGGCGCATTTATTGGGTCAAACACCGCGCTGGTTGCCCCTGTTGATGTTGGTGCCAGGGCGATTGTCGGTGCAGGCTCTACAATCACAAAATCGGTTGCTGACGATGCACTAGCCGTGGTCAGGGGACGTTTGATTGACAAGGCTGGTGCTGGGGCGAGTTTCCGTGCTAGTCGCAAGAAGATTAAAGAAGAGAAAAAAGGCTAAGATATTATGTGTGGCATTATTGGTATTATCGGTACAAAGCCTGTTGTTCCTCTCTTATTGGATGGTTTGAAGCGGTTGGAATATCGTGGGTATGATTCCGCGGGGATTGCCACACTGGTTGATGGTGGTCTGCAAAGACGGCGCGCGCAAGGCAAGCTCGTTAATCTGCAAAACCGTGTCGAAGAAGACCCCATTACCGGTATGACAGGAATTGGTCATACTCGCTGGGCAACACATGGTCGTCCCAATGAGGTAAATGCCCACCCGCATGCCAGTGACAAGGTATCGCTAGTCCATAATGGTATTATCGAAAATTTTCAGGAACTACGTGCCGAGCTGGATGCCAAAGGACAAGCATTTCAGACCGAAACTGATACCGAAGTTGTCGTGCATCTGATCACACATTATTTGAATGATGGCCTGTCACCTGAAGAGTCCGTTCATACGACTCTCAAGCGCTTGGAAGGCGCTTTTGCTCTGGCAATTGTCTTTGCGGGTCGGGAAGATCTTATGATCGGCGCACGCCGTGGCAGTCCACTTGCCGTTGGGTATGGTGATGGCGAGATGTATTTGGGATCTGATGCTCTTTCTCTTTCGCATCTGACGGATCAAATTTGTTATCTGGAAGAAGGGGATTGGGTTGTTCTGGATAACAATGGCGCGACGATCAGAGATCTTGCTGGAAACCTTTTGAACCGTGAAGTCGTTCAAACTGCTGTGTCCGGTGCGATGATTGGCAAAGGCCAATACCGTCATTTCATGCAAAAAGAAATCTATGAACAGCCTGCAGTTGTCGGTGATACGCTTCATACGTTTTTTAATCCGCTGGCCCGTTCTATTCAGCTCCCTGACTTTCCGTTTGATCTCGCCAATATTTCCCGTCTGACCATCGTCGGGTGCGGCACAGCATCTTTGGCGGGGATGGTGGCCAAATACTGGCTGGAACAGGAAGCCCGCCAGTTGGTCGAAGTCGATATTGCCTCTGAGTTTAGATACCGTGAAGCACCGTTGCCGGAAAATGGTGTCAGCTTGTTTATTTCGCAATCTGGAGAGACAATTGACACCTTGGCGGCACTTCGCTATGCCAAGGAACAGGGGCAAAAGATCGTCTCTGTTGTCAATGTACCTGAATCGACCATTGCCCGCGAATCAGATATGGTGCTGCCTACTTTGGCGGGGCCTGAAATTGGTGTGGCATCAACCAAGGCCTTTACCACTCAGCTTACTGTCCTTGCCTGTCTTGCCATTGGTATTGGTCGCGCCAAAGGGACGATTTCGCCGGAACGTGAAGCAGAGCTGTCTTCGGCTTTAACCGAAATTCCGTCACGGATTACTGAAATCTTGAATACGGATGAAGCTATCCGTAAAATCTCTGCTGATGTCAGTGAAGCACGGGATGTGCTCTATCTGGGGCGTGGCAATCTCTACCCCATGGCAATGGAAGGTGCATTGAAGCTCAAGGAAATCAGTTATATTCACGCCGAAGGTTACGCGGCGGGCGAAATGAAACATGGTCCCATTGCTTTGATTGATGAAAATGTCCCAGTCATCGCCTGCGCCCCAAGCGGCCCGATGATGGAAAAGACCATTTCCAACCTGCAGGAAGTTCACGCACGTGGCGGACAGATCATTCTGTTCTCTGATGAAGAGGGTGTCGCTCGAGCCGGAGGTATTGCCAAGCATAGCGTTGTCTTACCAAGGGTCGATCCTTTTGTTGCACCTATTCTTTACGCGCTTCCTATCCAACTTCTCGCATATCATACGGCTGTTCTTAAAGGTACAGATGTGGATCAGCCAAGGAACCTTGCCAAATCTGTGACTGTTGAATGATTTCATCAAGGACATGAAAAAACGCAGTGCCGTTCGGGCGGGTATTCTTTCTCCCGATATTAGGTGTTATTCCAGCTAAACCTATCGATGTTGGCGTTTAGAATTTAGGAGTAGAGCGTGTTGATTGATATCCTGCGAGCAACCCCTGAACATGCAGTTAAAGTCTCTGAAGTGTTTGATCTATACAGGCAGCACTATGGCGAATTATCTGATGTTGAGACCAGTGAAAGCTTTTTACGCGACAGGATCAAGGCAAACGAAGCGGTGATCTTTTTTGCTCAAGACTCTTCGGGGAAAGCCGTTGGTTTTGCTCTGGCATATCCTATTTTTTGTGCGGCACTTTTTAAGTGTGACTTATTTCTTGGTGACTTCTTTGTTTGCGAGGATCTCCGTGGCAGGGGAGTAGGACGCAAACTTCTTCAAGCCGTGAAAGAGCATGCCATCCAGATAAATTCCAAAGGAACTTTACTTGCAACAGAGCTGGATAATCTAAAAGCGCAGGAACTATATGAAAGCTTGGGCTTTAAACACGATACAGATCGACGTTATTATTATCTTAGTCTTTGAAGTTCCTTGAAAAGATCTCTATAAAAATGCTCTGAAACCACAAAGCTAGAGCGATAAAATGATAATAGAGATCTTGCAGGCCGATACACAGAGCATTCATAAAGTGGTGGAATGTTTTGATCTCTATCGTCAATTTTATGGGCAAGAAAGTGACCGCAAAGCTTGTGAGGCTTTTCTTTCAGAACGCCAGGCCAGCTTTGAATCCATAGTGCTTTATGCGCAGAATAAGGACGGTGATGTTCTGGGGTTTACCCAACTCTACCCGACATTTTCTTCTCTTTCCTTAAGACGAGATCTCATCCTGAATGATCTTTATGTGCACGAAAAAGCCCGAGGACAAGGCGTTGCTAAAAAGTTGTTAACTGCCGCACGGGATCATGGGAAAAAAATGAATTCCAAAGGCCTTTTGCTTGAAACTGATATTTTGAATGCAAAAGCACAGTCTCTCTATGAATCTTTTGGGTTTGAAAGAGAGACGGATCATTATTTTTATTATCTGACGATTTAGGATTCTACCTTTATAGCTCAAGAGTAACGGGTTGATGGTCTGACGCATCGGTTTGTTCATCTACACGCACATTTTTCACACAAGGCATAAGACTTTCCGTGATGAAGAAGAAGTCTCGGCAATGCGGGCCTTCGGGCCATTGTTCCGGGTCGAAGATGCCGCAAGTTGGGGCATGCTTTTTATCGTTATGGAAAGCAGGCCATGCATCAATGTAATGTTTTGATATCAGGGGAATCTCTGAATTCAAAAGGCTGTAGGTTTCTTCGCCAACGACGGCATTGAAGTCCCCGCAAATAATGCTGCGTTCCGGTCTAGGGATCGCTGCATAAGGTCCAGATGAGGGGGCAATACATTGGTAATCCAAGTTTGAAATCACTTCTTCTTGTACTTCACATAGATATCCAGCTTGAGCATAGCGTTGTTTGGTACAGTGATACTCTAAATGTGTTGTTGCTATGCGTAAGGGAGCACTTTCTAGGTTAACAACAACTTCCAATGCCTGACGTGGCATATTCTTACAGGGCTTTTCTGGTCGAGGCTGAGGTAATAGATGATTAAATACCTGAAGCACAGGAAGGCGGGAGAGAATCATATTGCCAAATTGACGCCGATTATGCTCACCAGAATATAGTCGATCGATTGCAGGTCCCCAAAAGGCACTATGATGAGGAAAAAGGTCTGACAGAATAGCGTACTGGTCAGCGCCTTGACCTTGATCTGAAGCTGGGTCAAAACGAGCCACTTCTTGCAGGCAAATGATATCGGGATCGCCCTGTGATGAAATGACTTCTGCGATCCTGTTAAGATTGATCTGGCCATCAACCCCGAGGCCACATTGTATATTCCAACTGACAATTTTTGTCATTTGATCCCCGCATGCATGAAAGACTGTACAAACTGACGCTGGAAGAGAAGAAAGGCAACAAGCAAAGGCGCAACAGCCAGAAGAGTTCCAGCGGTAATGATCGACCAGTCAACGCCTGATTCCGGTGCGCCGAAAATGGCGAGCCCGACGGTTAGCGGGCGTGTTGTTACAGAGTTCGTAATCACAAGCGGCCAAAGAAAGTTATTCCAGTGGTAACTGATGGAAACCAACCCAAAGGCGACATAGGTTGGTCGGGCGAGGGGGACATAAACTTTCCATAGAATTTGCCACAAAGAACATCCCTCAATTTTCGCGGCATCTTCTAATTCATGGGGGATCGTTTTAAAGGTTTGTCTCAGAAGAAATATGCCAAACGCACTGGCCATGTACGGTAACCCAATCGCCAGAATACTGTCCACGAGGCCAAGGTTACTCATTGTCGTGTAATTCTCTACAATCAAGACTTCTGGCATAATCATCAGCTGAATCAAGACAAGGCCAAAAGCGAGCGATTTTCCCGGAAATTCGAACCGGGCAAAAGAGTAGGCCGCGAGTGTACAGAGAAAGAATTGGACCAATAGGATAGATGTGACCAATAAAAAGGTATTGAGAAAATAGCGGGCAAAAGGGGCTTGTTCCCATGCCGTGGCAAAGTTGCTTAGGGTCAAGGGGGCAAAAAGCTCAAACCGGGTCGCGTATTCTGCAGGGTGAAAAGCAGCCCAGAGCGCGTAAACGAGCGGTAAAACCCAGAGAAAAGCCAAAAAATAGGCTGCACTGGATTCAATCGAAAATGAAAACTTTCGTCTTTGTATGTTGGCTGTCACTGGTAATGGACCTTTTTATCAAGAAAGACAAACTGCCCGATTGCAATAATCGCGAGTACACCGAGTAGAATTACCGTCAGGGTTGACGCGTAAGCTTGATCAAGGAAACTGAAAGCAACCTCATAGATGTAATAGAGTAATAATGAGCTTGCGTTATCTGGTCCGCCTTTTGTCAGGATGAACAGATGATCAACCAGTTTAAAAGAATTAATAATCGCGTTGATCAGCACAAAGAGGGTTGTGGGCATTAATAATGGAAACATAATGCGACGGAAATAATACCAACGGCTGGCACCTTCCAGACGGGCCGCTTCTTCCAGTTCGGGTGATAAGGTCTGTAAGGCGGCGAGATAAAATATCATGAAGAAACCAGCTTCTTTCCATATGGTTATCACGATGATGCATCCTAAAACGGTATCCGGATCTCCGAGCCAGTTGTGGCTTTCGACGCCAAATACAGCGGTGACTTGATCAATCAATCCTATTTCAGGGGAGTAAAAGAAAAGCCATATATTTGCGACTGCGATCATGGGCAGCATAGTTGGCAGAAAGAAGCTCATGCGTGCCAAAGATTTATACTTCAAACGACTGTTCACCCAAATGGCCATCATCAAAGCCAAGGCAATGGAAATTGGGATCGTGAACAGTGCATAAATTACGTTGTTCCAAGCGACACGCCAGAACACGTCGTCCTCTAACATAAAAGTGTAATTTTCGAGCCCCACAAACTCAGAGGGCCTGATTGCTGTGCCTTGTGAAAAGAAGCTTTTCGCTAATGTGGCAAGGGTGGGGTAATAGGTGAAAGCGAGTAGAAATAGAGCGGCAGGCAGTAATAAAAGCCAGCCATATAGCTGATGTTTTGTGGATACATGCTTCATCTATTTACACTCATACCTAATCAACAATAAATTCTAACCATAAAACAGAAAATCCCGGAGACGAATTAATCGTCTCCGGGGGCTTGGAGCCAAAGATTTAACGGTAGCGTTTTAACAGGCGATCTGCCTGTTTCTGTGCACCGCTTAATGCTTCCGTTGGTGTTTTTGATCCTGTCAACGCTGCCTGAATGGCATCATCAAGAAGTTTCCTGACGCGACCATTTTGATAAGTTGATAATTCTGCTGTTGCGAATTCCAACTGGTCACGTGCAACTGCTGCAGGTGGGAAATCAGCAACATACTTTTTCATTTCTTCTGTTTCGTAAGCCGCTGGCATTGTGGCCAGGTAACCTGTTTTCATGCTCCACTCAGCTGTCCGTTTTGGCTCGGTAAGAAAACGGATAAGCTTCATTGTGGCTTTACGTTCTTCGGCAGTCGTTTTTTCAAAGATGTAGAAGTTACCGCCACCGGTGGGTGTGCCCCGACGTTTTTGAGCAGGAAGCATGGCAACACCAAAGTCAAACTTGGCGTTCTTTTTGACAACGCTCAGGTTCCCTGTTGAATGCCACATCATGGCTGTTTTACCTTCGAGGAAGTTCTGACGGAGAGTTCCCCATTCGATTGTTCCCTCAGGCATGATGCCATGTTTTGATCCCAGGTCTTTCCAGAACTCTAGCGTTTCAATAGTTGCAGGCGCATCAAAATATGTTTCGTTGCCATCACTATTCATAAGAACTTGGCCGTTCTGCATGCTAAGCGCGCCAAACATCCAGTATGGATAACCTGTGGATGGGATCATGGCACCCCATTGACCATCTTTGGTTAGCTTTTTACCCGCAGTAACCAATTCGTCCCACGTGGCAGGCGGTGTTTCTGGATCAAGGCCTGCAGCACGGAACGCATCCTTGTTGTAGTACATGACGATTGTTGATCTCTGAAAAGGAATGCCCCAGGTTTTACCTTGGGTTTGACCATTTTCCATCAGGGTTGGATAGAAGCTTTTGAGCCATTCTTTCTCTTCTTTGGTTTCAACGATATCGTCAAAGGCAACGATAGCCCCCTGTTCGATCAGCTCGTAGGTGTCGATTGAGAACATGACAGAGGTCTGAGCAGGTTCCCCACTTTTAAGGGCCGCCAGGGCTTTAATACGCGCATCATTATAATTACCGGCATAGATTGCATTAACCTTGATATCCGGGTTTTGTGTTTCAAAGTCATCAACTAAACCATCAACAATGTTTGTTAATGGACCGCCAACGGCTACCGGATAATACATTGTAAGCTCAACCGCAGATGCGTTTGTCGCAAGCCCCAACCCTAGGGTAGTGGCGAGCGCTAGGCTTCCGGCTTTTCTTTTTAGTGTCTTCAGCATGGTGTAGTCCTCTTGTGATTGAGGAAGACCGTACTTCCGGCTTCCTTTTAGTTCCTGCTACTTGATTGTAGAAGGGGTGTGTAAGGGGGTGAAATTAGAAAGATTGAACCTTTACTTCGTCGTTACGTTTACCTGTGAATTTATCAAAAACATGCACGGCCTTTTCATGCCATTGTAATCGTGTTGATACGGGGGCTGAAATCGCGACCTTACCGGGGGTGCGTACAAGTATTTCCTGATCATTTACTTTAGCGGTAACAACAGTATCTGCGCCTAGATAATCGGCTGAAACAAGCTCTGCTTTCAGACCCTTGTTATTAGATAATGTGATGTCTTCTGGTCTGATCCCGATTAAAAATTGGTCTTTCTTTTTGGCAGATATTTTCTTGCCGATATCACATGCTGCCGGATCAATAAGGTTCATTGGCGGGGTGCCGATAAAAGCCGCAGCAAAGGTTGTTGCTGGTTTATTGTAAAGCTCTTCCGGGGTGCCTTCTTGCTCAATTTTTCCATTGCACATCAAAATGACTTTATCTGCCATACTCATCGCTTCAGCCTGATCGTGTGTGACGTAAATAACGGTCATTCCCAAACGCTGTTGAAGTGCTCTGATTTCGACACGCATTATGTGGCGAAGCTTGGCATCCAGATTAGAAAGTGGTTCATCCATCAGGCAGATTGGATTTTCAGCGATAATTGCCCGTGCCAGTGCTACGCGTTGCCTTTGCCCACCAGAAAGTTGCGCTGGTTTACGATCCAGAAGCTGTTCAAGCCCTACCTGTTGAGCTACTTTTTGCAGACGATCATTTTGAACAGGTTTTGGGGTCTTGCGTACTTTTAAGCCAAAGAGAATGTTTTCTTCTACATTAAGATGGGGGAACAGAGCGTAATTTTGGAACACCATTGAAAGGTGACGTTCAGCTGGTGATGCTGTTGTCATATCTTTCCCATTGATAACAAGTTTGCCTCGGCTGATTTCTTCTAGGCCCGAGATCATTCTCAGCGAGGTAGATTTCCCGCAACCAGATGGTCCCAATAGTACGGCAAAAGTTCCTTGGTCTATAGAGAAGGAAACATCATTAACAGCAGTTGTTCCTCCCCATATTTTACTTATGCCTTGTAGTTCTATCGCTGACATATCTCTCTTTTGCCTTTCAGGTTCCTGTACCCTCTATGAGAGGTGTCAGCACCAAAATATGGTGCCTGTATAGGGGTGAATTATGTAACTATTGTGTACATAAAATTACATGAATGTAAATATTCTTACATTAGGGGTGTGAAAGCCAAATCCCGTTGTGATAAAACTTGGTTAACTAGGGCACAGGTTATTTGG
Source organism: Kiloniella sp. (assembly GCF_048270245.1). Classification (GTDB taxonomy): domain Bacteria; phylum Pseudomonadota; class Alphaproteobacteria; order Kiloniellales; family Kiloniellaceae; genus Kiloniella. Next base: position 407,133 of record NZ_JBLWTH010000004.1, on the reverse strand, counting down.
CGGCGACAAAAAGTTTTGTTCCTGCTTTATCTAGTGCTTCAACGATTGGTTTTGGCGGGAGTGTGTCTGTAAAAATACCATCAACCTCTGCGGCATTGGCAAATGGCATCATGGCATCTGCGTTAAATTTCGAATGATCAGCAGCGGCAAATTTATGGCGTGAAATGGCTAAGGCAGCTCTGGATGCCTGTGCGTCACGATAGTCGTAATCCAAAAGCTGTCCGTCGTTTGTGATGGTGCCAATGCCGAAAATACCATACCCAACTCTAAAGCTTTTAAGGAAGTCGGTTGTCGTTTCCCCCGCTATGGCGCGGTCTTTATTGCGAACAAGTCCCCCTGGTAAGATAATTTCGAAGTCCGTTTTTTCGCAAAGTATTGAAACAACACCAATGTGATTTGTAAGTATTCTGAGGCCTTCGTGATAAACTAGTGCTTCAGCAACGGCTTCCATGGTAGTGCCAATATCAATGAAAAGCGAAGACCCATTCGGGATCTGCTTCGCAATTTCTCGACCAATTGCTGCTTTTTCCTGTGCGTTTCTGACTTTACGGTTGGGATAAGCTAGGCCATCTATTCCTGCAGGTAATCCTGCGCCGCCAAAATGACGCTGGAGCAGGTTTTTTTCGCTTAAATAGATGATGTCACGGCGAATAGTCTGCTGAGAAACTCGAAATTTTTCGGCGAGCATTTCCAAGGACGCAAATCCACGCTCACGAACAAGGTCGATGATTTGGTCCTGACGATTGTTGATACCTATGCGCTTTTGATCAATCACGGAAATTACCTGTATTGGATAAGGGCTTATTAATTGAAATATAATTATATACGTTAATAATGTAAACTTTCTTACATTTATGTGTTTGTAAGTTTAAGTTTTATACCTTGTTTCTGATGCCTTTGATCGAAAGGCTATATCTATTAGCAGTTTTTTTATTCCTTAATAGCCTCTCAGAACTATTGAAATCAGTGTCTTAGTGCTTATATCTTCGACAGGGAATATGCTGAAGTTTAACAAACTTTATCACTCATACCCGTATCGTTTTATCCTCTTTTTTTAGCGTAATTATTTATCGAGTAATTTTGGGCTATGATTGATTTGAATAAGCTTCGTACTTTTACTGTGGTGGCGGATGAAGGTTCAATTACAAAGGCGGCGGCACGCCTTTATAGAACGCAACCTGCTATAAGTGCTCAGCTTAAGGATGTTGAAGAGGAAACAGAATTAGTACTTTTTGAACGTAAAAATTCAAAGATCTATTTGACTAAAGAAGGCACATGTCTGTTCGAATACGCACGTGAGCGTATTGATGAAATTGATGGAGTTGTGGCCTGCCTTCGTAATAATCGACAAAACCTGGATGGGACAATTCGCTTAGGAGTTTACTTCGAGCTTACCGCTTCTTTTGTTCCTGAAATTGTGCATGCATTTAAGAGGGAACACCCGAGAGTTCGTTTAGATATTATTGAGCTCGACCATGATGCTCTCGAAGCCGGGCTTTTGGGAAATGATATCGATCTTGGACTGGTTACAACTCTAAAAAAGCCTAACTTCTTTGAAACGCAGCCTTTTTATAGTTTTCAACGCCACCTTGTCGCATCACGTGAGTATTTGTCGACCGTTTCATCGACACTTACGTATGAAAATATTTTTGACCTAGAGGTTATTGCAAGCTCTAACCTCCTTTCTGATTATAAATATTGGCTTAAAATCAACCAGCAAAACCAACTCCTTAAACAGGTTGATAATATCACTAAGCTTATAACGGTAAAGGATGCTGAGGCTTTGCGCAGTTTGATAAAAAAAGGAGCTGGAATAGGTTTCTATGATGATTTTGGTGGGCAATCAAAATCAGAAGATCATGCTGTCGTACCTGTATTCCCAGAATCTAAACCGATCACGATTAATATTGAGGTTGCTCGTCGTAGAACGAGGACGCAAAATCTTCTTCAAGATGAATTTTATGATTTCCTTATTGAAAGATCAGAGATGGTCTGACCTGACCACTTCTTGCTTACGCGGGCATTTTTTGTTTGTGCTTAATGGTTGTAAACTAAGTGATGAAGAGATTCATGGCTTCTGTTCTGCTGTGAATATTTAGTTTTTTATATATTGATTTTAATTGCACTTTAACGGTGCCTTCTGATTTTTTGGTTATGTTCGCAATTTCTTTATTACTCATGCCTGTTTTCAGGAGAGTTAAGATTTGAATTTCTGTCGTTGTTAACTGTATTTCTGAAAATAAATCTCTGTCTGAATAAAGTAGGTTATCTCTATGAGAAGCATCCGTAGTAAATGCTTGATTGATTAAATTGAATAACCCGTCAATTGGCTTGTTTATGGAGTAGATGGCTTCTACTTCTATGGTATTCAAAATGTGGGCTGGGCCAGTTTTTTCATCGGTTATGAGAATTATTTTTGCAGAAGTATTCTGTTTGATTGATGCAATTCTTAATAAACAATTTTTACTAAGCGTTGCAGATATATACAAAATACAGTGCGGAAATTCCGTATAATTGTATGGAAGACGTATATCGTCACCATCGTTGATGAAAACTCTGCTTTCGGGGAAGGCAATGCCAACTTCATCTGCAATGAATTTCTTGATCATGTCGAGTTCACCAAGAATGTAAAAAGAGGTGAGGTCGCTTGTTGGAGACATAAAGGTAAACCTGTTTTGCACAAGAAGTCGTTCGAAATCAGATGAATATCTCTTTTAAAGGTTTGAAGGCTATTCCTGGTTTTATCTGACATGCTGTATGTATGATTTTTTTTAAATCTTCCAAATCAGAATTTCTTTCTGGTTTTGATAGTCGTGTTTATGGCTTTTAAAATTTTTGACGAAAATAAAAAGAGGCCCGCAAGTTGCGAACCTCTTTTCGATATTGCGTTTGATAGGTGATTTAGAAGGCGACAGAAATACCTGTTTGGAAGTTGGTGAAGTCTTCGACACCGCCTTCATAGTCCCCGATTGTTGCGCCCGCCCAAGTTGTTAGTCCTGGGGCGATTTCGTAGCCAACACCAGCGGAATAGGCAATACTTTCGTTCTCGACGCCGTTATCTTGATCAAACTCTGACCACGCAGCACCCACAGACATGCTCCACGCGCCAATACCGTATGATAACCCTGTATCAACAGTGTTGATCTCACTTGTATTTTCGGTGTCTTCATGTAACACGCCGACGGCTGCTTTAAAGCCCGCGTAACCAAGCATCAAACCACCGCCTACGGCATAATAAGTGTCGTCAGAAGATCCTTGGCTGGTGACTTCGTGGGTGGCTCCTATAAGAGCAGCATCAATGGTAAAGTCATTGAATGTGCCAGAATAATTCAGACCAGTATCAATATGGTTGTTAAAACTAGTTTCGTCGCCGCTAACGGATTGACCTGAATCACTGTCAGGGGCAAACGATAACCCGGCTTTAAAGCCATTAAATGTTGGGGTGAAATATGTGATTTTAGACGAATCAGATGAATCACTAAAATCTGCGGCGGTACGCCCTAGGTTACCTTCGTTTTCAAGTGCGGACAATCCACCAGTATAGTTACCAAACATGCCGTACTGGAATCCAACTGAAGAGCCTGAAACCATCATCCGATCACCCGCTGAATCTTGATCGCCAAGTTCAACGCGTCCGAAATCACCTTCGATAAAGATATGGTTTTCATCGGTGTTGTTTGTGTTATTTTGATCTGCTTCTAACTGAATGTGAAGGCCATAGGTTAGGCCATTATCACTGGTTTGAGAGGCATTTAAATGAATCTCAGAATTGGTGTTAAAATCAAGGCCTTTATTGGTGTCTCCACCAGCGACATCTCCATCAACGCCTGTCGACGAAACGTTAAAATCTGTATAAGCAGACCATTCAATTTGCGTATCTGCTGCAGACGCAGATGCGGCATAGGAAAAACCTGCAGCAAGCGCGGTACTCGCCAGGAAAATTTTTTTCATTTATTTAGATCTCCATAGTAAAGCTGAACTTTGAGGAACATTGCGCATTTTTCTAAATTGCTTACGAGATCTAGCAATGATCTTTCTGCTTCAGCAATACCTCATCAGGGGTATTGAAATTCAAAAAATAATAATTATGCCCATAAATATGTGAATTTGTGTTTAAGGTAATATCGTTATTTTAATTTCAGTATTATCAATAGCTTACATCCACGTAAAATTTACAATACTTTGGTGTTTTTGTGTTGAGTTGGGCTTGGATTTAATAGTTTTTCCGTAACCCAGGTGGTCGAGATAATTGGCTCTTGAACTGTGATCTATGCTTGTTTAGCGTTCAAGCTACTCAATTCTCTAGATGCCTAGTTGTCTGCGTCGCCAACCTTATATTTGTTTAGGATACCCACAATGTCTCTTTCTTTACGAGATAAGTCTCTTTTTCAACAACAGGCCTTTGTTGGGGGTAAATGGGTTGATGCAGATTCTGGCAGAACGGTTCCTGTATATGATCCGGCTACAGGAAATGAATTGGGGCAAATGCCTTGGATGGGGGCAGGGGAAACACGTAGAGCAATCGAAAGCGCGGAAGAGGCCCTTGTTGGCTGGAAGGCAACAACAGCAAAAGAACGCGCTTCTGTTTTGCGGCGATGGCATGATCTGATGTTAGAGCACCAAGAGGATCTGGCTCAGATTATGACGGCTGAACAGGGAAAGCCACTGGACGAAGCAAGAGGAGAAATTAGATCCTCTGCCGGTTATATTGAATGGTTCGCAGAAGAAGCGAAGCGGGTGTACGGCGAAACAATTCCTGCTGGACGACAAGATCAACAGCTTTTGACAATCCGACAGGCAATCGGCGTTGTTGCTGCAATAACACCCTGGAATTTTCCGGCGCAAATGATTGCGCGTAAGTGTTCCCCTGCCTTGGCTGCAGGTTGTACTGTTGTTGTGAAGCCAGCACCTCAGACACCCTATTCGGCTCTTGCTTTGGCTGTCCTAGCCCAGAGAGCCGGATTACCGGATGGTGTCTTTAATATTGTGACGGGCAAGGCTGGAGAAATTGGGGATGAAATGACGTCCCATCATGCGGTTCGTAAGCTTTCTTTTACCGGATCAACTGTTGTCGGTAAGGTTCTGATGGAAAAGTGCGCTTTGACGGTAAAACAGGTTTCTATGGAACTTGGCGGGAATGCCCCCTTTATTGTTTTCGACGATGCCAATCTTGATCTTGCGGTAAAGCACTTGCTGGCAAGTAAGTTTCGCAATGCAGGTCAAACCTGTGTTTGTGCCAATCGGATCATGGTCCAAAAAGGTGTCTATGATACTTTTGCCGAGAAATTGGCAAAGTCTGTAAAGGAGATAAAAGTCGGCGCTGGTCAAGAGAAAGGCGTAGAGTTAGGTCCGCTAATTGATGACCGCGCGATTGATAAGGTTGATGGTCTGGTCCGTGATGCCTTGTCCAAAGGGGCGGAAGCTCTAGTCGGGGGAATGTCGTTGTCCCTTGGTGATCAATTTTATGCCCCAACGGTGTTGACGGGCGTTACTGAAAATATGCAGGTTTTTCACAAAGAGATCTTTGGTCCGATTGCGCCGCTCTATTGTTTTGAGAAAGAAGACGAGGCCATTAAATTGGCGAATGCGACACGCTATGGCTTGGCGGCTTATTTCTTTTCCCGTGATGTTGGTCGGGTGTGGCGTGTGTCCGAAGCTTTGGAGTTCGGTATGATCGGAGCTAATTCAGGAACACTATCTTCCGAAGCAACACCTTTTGGCGGGATTAAGGAATCTGGAATTGGTCGTGAAGGAGGACAATACGGGATTCAGGAATATCTTGAAATTAAATATATTAACATGGGGTTAGAGGGCTAATTTAAAAAAATCCTTTTACCAATGAATAAAGTTTGCTCTTTCGTGTTTTATAATTGGGATAAACAAATTTAAGGTTTTTATAATGTTAAAAAATACAGTCAATTTTCTATTTGCTTTGGCTCTTGTGTTCTTGCCTTTGAAAGCGATGGCTAATGATTGGCAACTTGATAATGACAGTTCGCGATTAAGCTTTGGCTCTATCAAGAAAACATCTGTTGGAGAGAGCCATTATTTTTCTAATCTAAAGGGAAGTGTGAACGCTGCAGGTAAGGCACAAATTCAAGTTGAGCTGAGTTCTGTACAGACTGGCATTGATATTCGAGATGAACGCTTAAAAGAACATGTCTTTAAAATAGCTTCGTGGCCACAAGCAACACTTACGATGGATGTGGATATTACGTCTTTAACCGCTCTGAAACCCGGGGAAATGATGGTTTTGGAAGATGTCGATACCAACGTGTCAATTGCGGGTGCAAACAGTGAAATTACAAGCTCTATTGTTGTGACACGCCTTAGCTCGACACGGATTATGGTTCAGCCTGATTTTATTGTGATGCTTGATGCCGAGGATTTCAATTTAGAAGCTGGTGTTGAGGTTTTACGTGACCTGGCGGATCTGAGTTCGGTTGCGACTGTGGTACCGGTTAGTTATCGCTTTGTGTTTGAACGCCTTAATTAAATAAGATAAATCCTATATTTTTATTCATGGTCTGTTACTGTTATTTGCAGTGGCAGGCCATTTTTTTGTTTAATATCTGTGCTCTAAATTTATAGTGGTGTTGATAAATCTATCAGGTGTGTGCCCACAGAGGCGTTGTTCAAATAAAATATCCGATGATCGAGCAGCAAAGGCAATCTAATGAAGAATAATAAGCTTGTGTTGGCAACACGCCCAAGCCCAGCAATTTCGGCTGACATTTTCCGGTTGGAAGAAGGGCAAGTTTCGCCTTTGTCTGATGGTCAACTTCTAATCAAAAACCACTATCTCTCTGTTGATCCCGCCATGCGCGGGTGGGTGACGGATATGCCGAACTATATTCCCGCTGTCGAGATCTGCGCAGTGATGCGAAGCTTTGCTGTTGGTGAAGTGGTCGAAAGCAAGCATCCTGATTATGCTGTTGGAGAATTTGTCTACGGACTGTTTGGGTGGCAAGAGTTTGCGGTAAGCGATGGTACGGATATTGAGCGCAAGGTTAATTCTGAGGATGGCCCTCTTTCGATCAACCTTCATGTACTGGGGATGACGGGCGCAACAGCCTGGTTTGGATTAACCGAAATTGGCGATCCCAAAAGGGGAGAGACTGTTGTGGTTTCGACGGCGGCGGGCGCTGTGGGATCTATGGTTGGACAGATTGCCAAAGCAAGGGGCTGTCGAACCATTGGTATTACGGGTAGTGATGAAAAAGCAGCGCGTTGCCTCAAGGAATTTGGGTATGATGCTGTATTGAATTATAAAACAGCGACAGATTTGGCTGGTGATCTTGCCAAGGTTTGCCCTGATGGTGTCGATGTCTATTTCGATAATGTCAGCGGCCCTATTACGGATGCTGTTATGGGCCTGTTCAACATTGGGGCACGTATGACTGTTTGCGGTGTGATCGGCATTTCTCCGAACCAAGTAACTGGCCCGCGGGTGTCGCGAACCATGCTGGTGAAACGTGCCAGAATGCAAGGTTTTCTGATTTTTGATCATATGCATCGTCTCTCCGAAGCTGTTTCAGGTCTCTTGCCCCTCTACAAAACAGGGAAATTAAATTTTAGCGAAGAGATATTTGAAGGGCTGTCTTCTGCGCCTAAGGGGCTGGAAAGCCTTCTGACCGGAGCTAATCAGGGTAAGGTCATCGTAAAGCTATAGATCGTATAGTTATAGAGAGAAGGCGGAAGGAGGAAGGAACTGCCTAACATAATCGTCTCTCTATTGATCAATTATCCGCCCTTTATAAAGCGTTCCTTCTTTGGATATCCAGGTTATGAGATTGCCTTGGACCGTCATATCATAACAAGTCCAGTCAAAAGGTCCCCATTGCGAGCAATACTGATCAGCTTGCACGCTCCATTTTCCCTGTTCTGCTTTTCTACCCTGTGCCTGATAATGGGTTATTCCTGAAGCATTGAAGGTTTGCCAGAAACCATTATTTACATCCTGGCGATGAACAACCTTTTTGTCTGTGAGATACTGTCTGATCTCCTCACCGGAAAGTTTTCTTTCTTCGCTGTATGCAAGTGCTGGGAAATTGATGAGAGTGATCAGAATGATGATGTATTTGTAAGGGCTCATGTACTGGTTAACTCTTCCGAAGAGAATGTGTTTCTTTAAACTTATAGTGTCTTCAAAAATATTACCTTGTCACGATCTTGTGAACTTCGAACTGTATAATAAAAACAGTGATTTATCAGAGCCAAGAGGGAGATTACAGTGCCTATAATGACTATTATAATAATCCGATCTTTAAATTCGATACTTTTATTTCCACTTAGTCTGTCCTAAGTATTTAATATCAAAAATATAGCTTTATCTTTCAGGAGCCTGTTGTATGCCGACCTATCACGATGATGATGTTCAATATGATTACGATCTGTTTGTAATCGGTGGGGGGTCCGGTGGTGTTCGTGGTGCACGAATGGCCGCGGCTACGGGCGCTAAAGTCGCTTTGGCAGAAGAATACCGCTATGGCGGAACCTGCGTTATTCGCGGATGTGTCCCCAAAAAACTCTTTTCCTATGCAAGCCATTTCCATGAAGAATTTGAAGATGCTGCCGGGTTTGGTTGGTCCGTTGGTGATAGCTCTTTTGATTGGAAAACACTCATTGCCAATAAAGATAAAGAGATTGATCGCCTAGAAGATATTTATAAAGGCATTTTAAAAAATGCAAATGTAACAAGGTATGACGGGCGTGCTGTTCTTGAAGACAGGCATACTGTACGTGTTGGCGATCAGACCTTTACAGCCAATAAGATCTTGTTGGCCCCTGGCGGTCATGTTGTCTTCCCCGAAGGAAAAGGCTGGGAGCATGCGATTAGCTCTAACGAAGCTTTTCATCTGGATGAGCTGCCCAAGCGCGTGATCGTCTATGGTGGTGGTTATATTGCGGTCGAGTTTGCAGGGATTTTCAACGGTCTTGGCGCCGACGTAACACAAGTTTATCGCGGTGATGCACTCTTGCGTGGATTTGACCGTGATGTTCGCGAATTCCTAGGCGCTGAAATGGCTAAAAAGGGTATCGCGCTTGAGCTTAATCTGACGATTGAAAATATCGAGAAAACGGATAATGGGCTGGAAGTTACCTATTCTGATGGTCGCAAGGTCGAAGTAGACGCTGTTTTCGCGGCGACAGGGCGTAAGCCGAATGTCGAAGGACTTGGCCTTGAAAAGGCTGGCGTTGAACTGAACAGCAAAGATGCAATCAAGGTCGATGAATTCTCGCAGACAACGGCGAAGAATATCTATGCCGTTGGAGATGTGACCGATCGGATCAATCTGACACCGGTTGCTATTCAGGAAGCAATGGCCTTTGTTGATACTGCCTTTAAAGGCAAACCCCGCGCGATGGATCATCATAATGTTGCAACGGCTGTCTTCAGTCACCCCCCGGTTTGTACGGTTGGCTTAAGTGAAGAACAGGCGTTGGATCGTTATAATGATGTTGACGTATACCAATCTTCTTTCCGACCCATGAAGCACACCTTATCTGGGCGTGATGAAAGGGCTTTGATGAAGCTGATTGTTGAAAAACACGGCAAGAAAGTTGTTGGGCTTCATATGGTCGGTACTGATTCACCTGAAATCGTTCAGGGCTTTGCTGTTGCCATTAAAGCGGGTGCGACCAAAGATATGTTTGACGCAACAGTGGGAATACATCCGACAGCTGCGGAAGAGTTTGTCACAATGCGTGAGCCTGTGAAAAAATAACGAACTTACATTTATTGTTTTTAATTACAAAGGGCTGCACGAAATTCGTGCAGCCCTTTGTTTGTGCATAGAATATGGCTTTCAAACTTTAAATTATTTAAGGAAAGTCCAGTTTTTGTAGAAGATGCCATTAAATTTAATGAACACAGTCTGCATGATTTGCATAAAGACGTTTTGTAATCCTGTGAAGGCTGATGGACGTAGAACGTCAACGAAGACACAATAGCGTTCGTGATCTTCTTCATTGATGGATTGATGTTGGATCGTGTCATCAAAAATAAAAAGCGGATCGTCATGCCAGTAGTGTTTTTTGCCATCGACCTCAATATAGATATTATCACTTTTAATTGGTGTCAGGTTATAAAGAACACGTAGCGTCAGGCGTAAGGGGCCAAAGTGCAGGGACGTGGACTTCTTTTTATTAAAAACGGATACGCCGATGGTCTTGATATAAGTAAATTCCTTGTTAAAGGCAGGAACTGCGTCATTGGTGTTTTTGCCATACCATTTGTAGAATAGCATCCCACGACTCTCACCGCCTAGCTGGGCGCGAATGTCGCTGATGATTTTTTCTTTATTATCGTCAAATTCTTTCAGGACACTGGCGATCTCGTTGCGATGTCCTTCGGGAAAATCATTCAGTTTGTATACATATCTGTTCCGATCAGAAATCAGATCAAGGAACAGATTAATCGGCGACAAGGCCCAGGTCAGCATGCCGTTCCCGGTAAAGTATTTCTTTGCCAGATCTGCCGTAACCTGGTGGTGACGCCCGACGTCCAGAAGTCCCATGATGATAAAGGCAATGGTCAAGAGGGGAATAAAATAGAGGAGGATCGCCAGCGGAATGATTACGCGTAATAGTCTGCTGATCTGTTTCTTGCGCATTTAATGACCTTTAGCTTCTGTCCGCTTACTATCTGAGTATAATATCTCGAGCTGAGTGTAATGGCCCAGGTAGTTGTCGTCGCGGTGTGATTTATAATCCGGCAAATACTTCTTCCGCGTTTATAGCCTGCCGGCATGACTGTTTCAAATGCCTGTACTGTTGCAAATGACCGTAGCTATAAATGCGAATCCTTATCAATTAATCATGAATAGGCTTTGCCGCAAATGAAATTCTGGTGAAATCTGAATTCTAGATGCCTATATCAAGAGTATCTTCCGTACTGCGGATATGCTTGAGATATGTATTTTTGATGAATATATAAGATAAGTAAGGCTTTGTGCTGGTAAAGGACAGAAAAGACGATTAAAACTGTCAAACGTGAAATTATATTGTGTAATTTAGAGGTATTGTAAATGAGCGCGAAATGGACACCTAATTCCTGGCGCGCCAAGGATATTCGGCAAGTGCCCGAATACCCGGATTCTGCTGTTGTAGATTCCGTGGAAAAAACCTTGGCGGGCCAACCGCCACTGGTTTTTGCAGGCGAGGCACGCAGACTACGTAAGCAACTTGGTGAAGTGGCCGAAGGCCGCGCCTTCCTGTTACAGGGCGGCGATTGTGCAGAGGCATTTGCCGAGTTCCATCCCGATAATATCCGCGATACTTTTAAAGTAATGCTACAAATGGCTGTGGCTTTGACCTTTGGGGCAGCTTGTCCTGTTGTCAAAGTTGGCCGTATGGCGGGACAATTCGCCAAGCCGCGTTCAGCTGGCACCGAAACTATCGATGGTGTGGAACTTCCAAGCTATCGTGGTGATATCATTAACGGTATCGGTTTTACCCCTGAAGAACGCATTCCTGATCCGGAACGTTTGGTGAAGGCTTACCATCAATCAGCGTCGACGTTGAACCTGTTACGGGCTTTTGCACAGGGTGGTTATGCCAATCTTCGTAAGGTTCATGACTGGAATCATGACTTCGTTCGTAATTCAGCACAGTCAGATCGCTATGAAGCATTGGCCCAGCGTATTGATGAAGCCATTGGTTTTATGGAAGCCTGTGGTTTGACCGAAGACAAGGTTCCGCAGTTGAGCGAAACTGATTTCTACACCAGCCATGAAGCCCTTCTTCTTAATTATGAAGAATCCCTGACCCGCGTAGATAGTCTGACTGGTGATTGGTACGACTGTTCCGCACATATGCTGTGGATAGGTGATCGTACAAGACATCTTGATGAAGCACATGTCGAATTTATGCGTGGTATCCATAACCCGATCGGTATGAAGTGCGGTCCAACATCCAATCCGGATGATCTGCTGAAACTTATTGATCGCTTGAACCCGAACAATGATGCGGGTCGTTTGACCCTGATCGTTCGAATGGGCCATGACAAAGTTGAAGAACACTTACCCGCGCTGATCCGTGCCGTTGAGCGCGAAGGCAAGAAAGTGGTTTGGTCATGTGATCCTATGCACGGCAATACCATCAAGTCTTCTAGCGGATACAAAACACGTCCGTTTGATCGTGTTCTGGCAGAGGTTCGTAACTTCTTTGCTGTTCATAAAGCTGAAGGCACCTATGCAGGTGGTGTTCACTTTGAAATGACCGGTAAAGATGTGACGGAGTGTATTGGTGGGGCGCAGGCGATTAAAGATGAAGATCTTTCCGCACGTTATCACACCTACTGTGATCCGCGTTTGAATGCCAGTCAATCCTTGGAATTGGCCTTCTTGATTGCGGAACAGTTGAAAGACGAGCGTGAAAACCGTTCCTCTTCACCTGTTGCACAGGCGTCTTAAGGTTCTGACGATTAACGGGTAAGCTTTATGCCTGACAGTACACACGAAAAACGTCAACAGAACAAACACCAGAGGGAGGAGCGATCCTCCCTCTGGCCTGTTGAAGATAAAGACATCACGGCTTGGACAGACCATTATTTCAATCGAAGTAAAAAGGTTGTTGAAAAGTTTGGTGATCAAAAGGTGACCTATGCCATCTTTATGCGGCGTCCTGTCGTGTCCGCGCCGGGTCTTGTTATCAAGTGGCTGGAAGAGATGGCAGAAAAACGTAACTTTGATCTTGAAATAGATCTTCGTTACGCCGAAGGACGCTGGGTCGGTGCGGGTGAACCTATAATGTACCTGACCGGATCTCTGGTACATCTGGTTGATCTTGAGACCTTGCTGCTACAGCGTCTTGGGCCTGCCTGTGTGGCTGCATACAATGCCTTTACGATGTGTTCCGATCTCCATTCCGTTGCTTTTCTGGCGATGGATGCCCGTCATTGCGCCGGAACCGATATGGCCGAAATTATGGCCTATGCTGCTTCTGTCGGGGCGGATCGGGCCAAGCGTAAAAACGGGGCAATTGGTTTCATTGGTAATGCGACGGATGCAACAGCGCACTTCTTTGGACAAGATAGCGGCATGGGTACGATGCCGCATGCTTTGATTGGCTATGCAGGGTCGACACTGAAAGCTGCGGAAATGTTTGATGAGACCTTTCCGGGTGATCCCATGACTGTGCTGGTCGACTATTTTGCCCGTGAGATCACAGATGCACTGACGGTATGTCGCCGCTTTCCAAAGCGTGCAGCTGAAGGTCTGTTGTCTGTGCGTTTGGATACGGCGGGAAGCCGATTTGTTGAGACACTTGATCCACCGAGTTCTTATGCGGTGTTAGAACGTAATGTGCCGCGGGCAATCCGTGGCTATCGTAACGAAGAAGAACTTCGTTATTTAGTAGGGCCTGGTGTATCTGCCGCAGCGATTTGGACGATGCGCGAAGCCTTGGATAAAGAAGGTTTTTCCAAAGTCAAAATTGTTGCTTCATCCGGTTTTAGTCCGGCAAAGTGTCGCTTAATGGCCGAGGCGGAAGCACCGCTTAATGTCGTTGGTACAGGAAGTTACCTGCCTAATCGTTGGTCTGAAACCTATGCGACGGCTGATATTGTAGAATATGACAACGTTCCCCGTGTGAAGGTGGGACGAGAGTTCCTGATTAGAAAGTAAATAAGTAACAATGACTGAAACAGTCACAGACGTATTAACAGATACATCTATTGAAGATCTTATCGATAGCTTTGAATTCCTAGATGATTGGGAAGAACGATATCGTTATATCATCGAGATGGGGCGAAAGCTTCCGGCTATGGACGATGCTCTCAAGACAGAATCGTCCCGTGTTCAAGGGTGTACCAGTCAAGTGTGGCTTGTGTGTAATGTGGATGAAAGCACGCCGCCGCGTTTGAGCTTTATTGCCGATAGTGATGCCCATATTGTCCGCGGGCTTGTTGCTGTTCTTCTGATGATCTTTTCAAATAAGACTGCCCAGGAAATCAAGGCGATTGATATTGATGATATTCTTGCTCGACTTGAATTCTCTCAGCATCTTAGCCCAAACCGTGCCAATGGTCTGCATGCCATGGTAAAGCGTATTCAGGCTACTGCCGAAAGCTATTGCTGAGATTAGTTGTGGCTTGTAAATATCTTCAAAAGCATAAAAGCTCGCAGAAGATTTCTGCGAGCTTTTTTATGACTTTATATGACGGTGTATTGGGTCGGACTAGAAAGTTCCGGGATAAGAACCGCCATCGAGAAGCCAGTTCTGTCCGGTAATAAAGCCTGCACGTGTGCTGCACAGGAATGCACATGCAGCGCCGAATTCATCAGGTTTACCAAAGCGCTTGCTTGGGTTCGATGACTGACGTCTGGCCCATTCTTCCTCGAGACTTGTGCCATTTTTTTTCGCAGCACCTTCCAGTGTTGCGGTTAGACGATCTGTTTCAAACGGTCCAGGTAGTAAATTGTTAACTGTGACATTATTTGCGGCGACTTCCCGGGCAAGACCCGCCACAAAACCGGTTAGGCCAGATCGTGCACCGTTGGATAGCCCAAGTATTGAAATTGGTGCTTTTACGGCGCCAGAAGTGATGTTCACGACGCGTCCGAATTTTCGCTCGATCATCCCGTCTATAACTGCTTTGGTAAGCAAAATAGGAGTGATCATATTGGCTTCCAGAGCTTTGTGCCACTCATCACCTTCCCAATCGCGGAAGTTACCTGGTGGTGGGCCACCGGCATTGTTCACCAAAATATCAGGATCAGGACATGCGGCAAGTAAGAGAGCACGCCCTTCGGCAGTTGTGACATCACAGGCAACAGCTGTTACTACTGTTCCTGTCGCTTTGCGAATTTCTTCAGCTGTTGTTTCCAGCGACTCTGGTGTTCTTCCGTTAATGACGACTTCAACACCTTCGTTTGCGAGTTCCATGGCACAGGCTTTCCCAAGCCCTTTGGAAGATGCGCAGATAATGGCTTTGCGGCCTGCGATACCTAGATCCATTCTGTATTTCCCTGATTTATAAAAGATAGGAATTCATGGGCGAATTTCTTGCCATCAATTTTGTGCTTCTCGGACCATCCTGCAAGTTCTAATGATTGACCGTGCGTACATTATTTTCTCCATATTAAATTACACTTGTTTTTTTGTAGAAGGAAATCTACATATACTCAATATGAGTATATGTAGATTTCTAGGGTAAGTACTGCCTCTTATCCTTGCCGCCGTACCTGTATAGAGGTAATAAGCTGACATGAGCAAAAAACTGATTATAGCCTTTGCGCAAATGAACCCGACAGTTGGCGATATCCGTGGGAACGCTGATCTTATTCGTGCTGCCCGTAAGAAAGCTGCTGATGCCGGGGCGGACTTACTGGTTACGCCGGAATTAAGCTTGGTGGGCTATCCGCCAGAAGATCTGGTCCTCAAGCCAGAACTCTTGCTGGAAGCACAGGCCGAACTGCGGAGCCTTATGGCTGATACTTCTGATGGTGGCCCGGGAATACTTGTCGGGGCGCCGATGCCCGATGTAAAGCTACAGGAAAACCCCTTCAAAAAAGCCTTCACGACAACTGGGTCAGAAATCTACAATGCTGCTGTTCTGCTGGATGGCGGCAACCTTGTCGGATGGAAGGGGAAGCATTTTCTCTGTGATTATAGTGTTTTTGATGAAAAACGTGTTTTCAAACAAGGTGCTTTGACAGGGCCGTTTTCTTTCCGTGGCGTCCGCATAGGTGTCTTTATCTGCGAAGATATGTGGGATGCCGATGTTTGCGAAACGCTTGCTGAAGCCGGCGCGGAAATGTTGATCGGGGTCAATGGATCACAGTTTAATGCGGGGAAAACAGATATACGTCAGCTTTTGGCCATTGAACGTATCAAGGAATGTGAATTGCCACTGGCCTATCTGAATATGGTTGGCGGTCAAGATGACATCGTATTTGACGGTGGCTCTTTTGTTCTTAACGCTGATTGCAGTCTCCAGGCGCAGGCCCCAATGTTCGATGAGTACTTGATGGTGACAGAGTGGCTGAAGAATACGGATGGTGAATGGGAGTGTCAGCCAGCACAGACCGTCGCACCCGAAGAAGAACTTGCAGCCATTTATCGTGCCTTGGTGATTGGTGTCCGTGATTATATCCGGAAAAACCGTTTCCCCGGTATTGTCATTGGCATGTCAGGGGGAATTGATTCCGCGCTTTCTGCCGCAATTGCAGTGGATGCGATTGGTCCAGAACGCGTGTGTTGTGTGATGATGCCCTCGCCCTATACATCCCAAGAAAGCTTAGAGGACGCAAAGCTTGCCACTGAACTGTTAGGTGTGAAATACGATTCTATTTCAATTGGTCCGGCCATGAAGGCATTCGAAGAAATGTTGGCTCCAGTCATGGTAGGTACCGAAGCAGATACAACAGAAGAAAATATTCAGGCGAGATCGCGTGGCTTAACACTGATGGCTATTTCCAACAAGTTGGGCTATATGGTGCTGTCTACGGGTAATAAATCTGAAATGTCGGTTGGCTACGCAACGCTTTATGGTGATATGTGTGGCGGTTATAACGCCTTGAAAGATGTATATAAAACCAAGGTATTTGCCCTTTCTCGCTGGCGAAATGATAACAAACCAGCTGATGTTCTTGGGCCAGATGGTGCGGTGATGCCGGATAGAATTATCACCAAACCACCTTCTGCCGAATTAAAACCAGATCAAACGGATCAGGATAGTTTGCCGGAGTATGATGTTCTGGATGGTATTCTGGAATGCCTTATCGAAGAGGAATTACCCCTTGTGGATATTCTTGCGCGGGGATATGACGAGAGCACTGTTCGTCGGGTCTGGCGTATGTTAGACCTTGCAGAATATAAACGGCGTCAATCCGCGCCGGGTGTTCGCGTAACAATTCGCGACCTTGCCCGTGATAGACGCTATCCGATCACGAATGCATTTCGTGGTCTTACAAACAGATAATTAGAGATAAAGACGAGTTCATGAAAGTACGCTTTGCTCCTAGCCCAACGGGTCGCTTACATGCCGGAAACGCCCGTATTGCGGTATTAAACTGGCTTATGGCCAAAAAAGCAGGTGGAAGCTTCTTGCTTCGTCTGGATGACACAGACACTGAACGGTCGACGGAAGAATATGCGCAGTCTATTCAAACAGATCTGAAATGGCTCGGCCTAGAGTGGGATGAATTTGCAGTTCAGTCGCACCGTATGGATCGGTATGAACTGGCAGCTGAAAAGCTGAAAGCAGATGGTCGTCTTTACCCTTGTTATGAAACCTCTGATGAACTTGGTCTAAAGCGGAAAATTGCCTTACAGGCAGGTCGCCCACCGATCTATGATCGTGAAGCTCTGAAGTTGACGCCTGAAGATATTGCCAAGTACGAAGCTGAAGGGCGTCAGGCTCATTGGCGTTTCAAGCTAGAGCACAAGGACATCGACTGGACTGATCTTGTGCGCGGTGACGTGCATTTTGAAGGTCAACACCTAACTGATCCTGTGCTTATCAGAGAAGACGGCCGTCCCTTGTATACGCTGACATCCTGTGTTGATGATATTGAACTGGACGTGACACATGTGTTGCGTGGTGAAGACCATGTGTCCAACACAGCGGTACAGGTTCAGTTGTTCGAAGCTCTTGGTGGTAAGGTTCCTGAATTTGCACATATCTCGCTGATGGTTGGTGCTGACGGTTCTGGTCTGTCAAAACGCCTTGGTAGTTTAAGTCTTGGGTCTCTTCGTGAAGAAGAGGGGCTGGAGCCAATGGCCTTGAATAGCTACTTGGCGCGTCTTGGGACACCAGACCCGATTGAAGTACGACAGACACCAGAGGCTTTGACCGAGCTGTTTGATATTGCACGCTTTGGTCGTGCGACACCGCGTTTTGATCCTGTTGAACTTGACCATTTGAATGCTAAAGTTTTACACGATGCAGATTTTGCATCGATCAAATCCCGCTTACAGGATGGTTTTGATGAAGAACTTTGGGAAGTTGTGCGTCCAAATCTGGAAAAATTGTCCGATACGCAATCCTGGTTTGATATCTGTCGGGGCGCGGTAACGCCGGATATTGCAGACGAAGATGCTGAATTCCTAGCTCTGGCAGCAGCAAAGCTACCAGAAGGAGATTGGGATCAGGGGACATGGAAAGCTTTGACTACTGTTTTGAAAGACGAAACTGGTCGTAAGGGTAAACAGCTTTTCATGCCGCTTCGTAAAGCTCTGACTGGTCAGCAACACGGCCCAGAATTGGCTCAGCTTTTGCCTGTTATTGGTCGGGAACGTGCTGAAGCACGTCTCAAAGGCCAAACTGCTTAATAAAGCTACAAGCTTAGTTGTTGCTATGTTTGTTCTAAATTTAAATTATTGGCGTATATCCAAGAAAGAGGTTTAAAATGAACCTCTTTCTTTAATACAATCACTTTACTCAACCCCTAGATTTCGGGAAACGACAATGACGATTAAAGTCCACAATACTCTTGCGCGTGAAAAGCAGGATTTCGAGCCAATCGATCCTAAAAATGTGCGCATGTATGTCTGTGGACCGACCGTTTATGATCTGGCACACGTTGGAAATGCCCGCCCTGTTGTTGTTTTTGATACCTTTGCCCGTCTTCTGCGTTATGTATACGGTGCAGAACATGTAACCTATGTCCGTAACATCACAGATGTTGAAGACAAGATTATCGAAGCTTCCCTAAAGTCGGGTGAACCAATTGAAAGCATTACCAAGCGTACAACGCAGGCTTATCATGATGATATGGCCGCACTCGGTGCGCTTCCGCCAGACATAGAGCCGCGTGCGACAGATCACATTCAGGAAATGATTGATATGAGCGCAAAGCTGATTGAAAAAGGACATGCTTATGAAGCAGAAGGGCATGTTCTGTTTTCAGTAAAGTCCATGGCGGATTATGGGGCGTTATCCGGTCGTAACCGAGAAGATATGATTGCGGGAGCCCGTGTCGAGGTTGCACCCTATAAAAAAGATCCGGCTGATTTTGTGCTTTGGAAGCCGAGCAATGATGAGCAACCGGGGTGGGAAAGCCCTTGGGGTAAAGGCCGACCGGGCTGGCATATCGAATGCTCTGCTATGTCACGGGTTCATTTAGGGGAGACCTTTGATGTGCACGGGGGTGGTTTAGATTTGACCTTCCCACATCACGAGAATGAGATTGCACAGTCAAAATGCTGCAATGAAAAGCCTTATGTGAACTACTGGATGCATAATGGTTATGTGGTGGTGAATGGCGAGAAGATGTCCAAGTCTCTTGGCAACTTCTTTACGGTACGCCAGCTTCTGGATGAAGGCCTCAATGGTGAGGCTCTGCGTTTGACCTTGCTATCTGGTCATTACCGTCAGCCATTGGATATCACCCGTGAAAAGGTTGCTGAGTTTAAAGTTCAACTTGATCGTTTCTACGGGGCTTTGCAGGCTGTTGAAAAGATTGAAGCCTCAGCAGAAGAAGCTTCTGATGCTTTCCTTGAAGCGTTACAAGATGACCTGAATACGCCGTTGGCATTATCTGTCCTTCATGAGATTACAACTGAGTTAAACAAAACCGGGACGGACCGTAAAAGTCATAGAAAAGCTCTTGGTCGCTTAAAGGGGCAGCTTCTGGCTGGTGGGTATTTGCTTGGTATTCTTCAATCTGACCCCGAAGTCTGGTTCAAAGGCGAGGGTGATGATGAACAGGATATTGAGGCTTTGATTGCAGAACGTATCGAAGCCAAGAAATCAAAAGATTTTGCCCGTGCTGATAAAATAAGGGATGATCTCGCCGCTCAAGGTATCGAGTTGCTCGATAGCCCAACGGGCACGACTTGGCGTCGTAAATAAAGTTTGATTATCCAAGAATTTAGATTAGGGGCTAGGTTTTAACTTAGCCCCTTTTCATTTTGAGATACTTTCAGTTTTCATTTTATTGAGTAAGGTTTGGAATAATAACTTTCTGGCCTTCGATTTGGGCGCTACGAATTGCGTGAAATTATGACCTGTTAATGTCGTCGTGCTGTGATCTATCGTTTAGGTAACCGCCACCAATCAATGATCACTTTCGCAGTAATCGTGATAATGAACCCACATAATAAGCGTTTTGATATTACTTCCATTGTGCCGATGATTAGAAACGCATGTATAACGCTGCTCGGAACAATCACGACCGCGAAGCCCGTATGAATGAACCGCCACATGCGTGGATTAATGCGCAGGCGGCGGCGCAATAAAGCTGTAAGGGCAGAAGCAAATAAGGCCCACATCGCAATGACGCCCCAAAAGGAAAATGCCGTCGGTGAGGCAAAAAGGAGTGCGTCGATTACATCTGGCGGGCTTGTGGTCCATAAGCCGATGATATGAATAACGACCATCATGACCAGTATTCCACCGATAACACGATGAATTCGGCGACTTTGTAATCGATTTAGATTAGGTAAATATCCACCTGCGAGTAGAGGTTGAACGAATAAGAGTACAATCGCAATAATACCAGCTAATCCGGCAACAATATATACTGGATCACGCCACGCGAGCAGGGGACTCCACAGTGCGGCAACAACGGGAACAATGATGACTATGGCAAGGGTTGACCAAATTAAGCCCGTATAAACAAGGCCTACATAAAAACGGGTCTTCTTTTTAAGCTTCACTTTGATTAGGATGGCTGAAGTACGAATTCTACATTAAGGCTCGTATCGTTGACGCTTTGCATGACAGGCCGAAGGAAGACGGTTTTAAATTCATCACCATCATAGGCAAGGTGACCGTGAGGTTGGCCGAAAGCGGGAACAATCTGTGGCATTTCAAGTCGGAAAGCGCCGTCAGTATTTGTCAACGTAGCGCCATGGCTCTTGGGATCGCGTTCGTGCCCTTCGGTCGTATGTGCCCATATTTGAATACGTTGACCAGCAAGAGGCTTTCCATCTCCGGCGCGGCGTACAGTTCCTGTCATCCAAAAGCCACCCCCACCGATTTTGTCTACGATGGCTGCACCGGGAAGGTAGTTGTTGGATCCGCCACGCATTGTTGGTGTCGGCAAAAGTCCTTGTGCGTGAGCTGGTAAAAGAGGGTGAGATGCGCCGATTATCAAAGCTGCGCTAACTGATGTAATGACGGTACGACGAGTGATTAGGCTATCTGTCATGTGGCTTCTTTCAAACTATGAAATATCCAAGTCTGAATAATAACACTTTGTTTGATTTTTTTCACGGAGAGAACCTCGAGGGTACGATAAACAATGGACACAGTTGCGTGATATGGCGGTTTGATCACAGCCAAGACGTTGCTTATTGAAAATCCACACGATAACATTTAAGGCTTCAAGCATGTTATTATAAGCAAGGTTTAAAGTATATCTGCGTGGGGCCTAAAAGAGCTATATCGCAAGGCGGATGTTGGTAGATGGTGCTTTGGAGTGGTAAACGGCTCTTTTGTATCGGCGATAGTTAATCATAGTGTATTGCAATAGTTCAAGGCTGGTCCGTATTGAATTGAGGCGTAATCTACAAGGGAGGCACTAATAATGACCCGACTAACAGCTAAAGATTTTGACCCAAGGTTGTTGGAACTTTACGATTTTTATGCGCACGGTATGATCACGAAACGACAGTTTCTTACGAGGGCAGCAAAGTTTACTGTTGCTGGTATGACAGCAACCACTATTCTGGGTTTGATGTCACCGAACTATGCCTTGGCGGAACAGGTCTCTTTTAACGATCCAGACATCATACCGGAATACATCATGTACCCATCACCCAACGGGCATGGTGAAGTCCGGGGCTATCTGGTGCGTCCTTCAGGTGTTGAAGGCAAGCTACCTGCCGTTGTCGTTGTGCATGAAAACCGTGGTCTTAACCCATACATTGAAGATGTTGCCCGGCGACTTGCAAAGGCTGGATTTATGGCAATTGCACCTGATGGTCTTACGTCGGTTGGTGGCTATCCCGGCAATGATGCTGAGGGGCGCGAGCTGCAACGCACGGTTAATTCCGAAAAACTAATGAACGACTTTTTCGCAGCTATTGAATTTATGATGGCCCACGAAGGTTCTACAGGAAACGTCGGTATAACCGGGTTCTGTTACGGCGGTGGCGTCGCCAATGCGGCAGCGGTCGCTTATCCTGAACTGAAAGCATCTGTCCCATACTATGGCCGACAAGCGGGCGCTGAAGATGTGCCAAAAATTCAAGCACCATTATTGCTGCACTACGGAGAGCTAGACGAACGGGTGAATGCGGGCTGGCCTGATTATGAAGCCGCACTTAAAGCCAATGGTAAAGAATTTGAGGCTTATATCTACGAGGGTGCCAACCATGGCTTTCATAACGACAGTACGCCGCGTTATGATGAAACGATGGCTAATTTGTCTTGGGAACGAACACTTGCGCACTTTCGCAAGCATCTTACATAAACTTTTAGTTTGGCGATGTCACCAAAGAAACTTATCTTGTTTTGAGTCGGTGGTAAAAATTAAACAGGGCTGGGGTTCTCAGCCCTGTTTCTCTATGAGTAAGGCTAGTTATTGGTAAAGGCTATTCGTATTGCCATCCCACCTAGAATAGTCGCTGTGATCCAGCGTAATAATGTCTTTATACGTTTGCTTGCTTTAATCTTTGCTGCGGCTAAAGAAGTTAATGTGATGAGAACAACAAAAACTATGTAGCCGTTGATGTTAAACAGAAGCCCTAAAGCGAGTGTTTGCCATACCACGTCCTGCGGTGCTGCATCTATAAATTGAGGAAGAAAGGCAAGCATAAAAAGGCCAATTTTTGGGTTTAAAAGATTGGTCATGGCGCCTTCCATGATAATACGGCCATTTTTATATTTGGATGAGTATAGCTGTTCCCCGTTTTCTGTCAGGCTTTGGGGTGGTGTCGTTAGAATTTTATAGGCTATATAAAAAAGATAAATCGCCCCAGCAATTTTGAGGGTCAGAAAAGCGGTTTCAGACGTAGCAAGTAGTGCTGATATTCCCAATGCGGAAGCCGTGGCATGTACCATCGATCCCAAACTAATACCTAAAGCAGCCAGCAGCCCGGCTTTCTTGCCTTGATGTGTTGTTTTGGTCAGAACATATGCCATATCAACACCGGGCGTTAAGTTCAAGGCAATCCCCGCAAGAATGAAGGGGATCAGTAAAGAGAGATCAGGAAGAAGCTGTGGCATATTCAGTATCTATTAATAAAGGTCATAGGATTTGTTTTATCCTACGGGCTTTATGATCAATGAAAAGCTTTATTCAAAAACGTCGTTGATATTCTGTTCTTCCGGAAACCGTGAAGGCCCAAAACGATTTGGCCCTGTTGTACCCCTTAAGAAACTGCACTCGATGAAAATACAAAAAGCACCAATGATCGGAACAAAAATGATAAGTGTCCACCAACCGCTTTTGTCTCGATCATGCCAACGTTTGACATGGATTAATATCGAAGGAATGAGGGTGCCGAGGGTAAAAATACCGAGAAATAAATCTTTGAGGGTTCCAGGGATATAGGCTCCAATGTGTATATAAACACTGATAAAGGCGATACAGAGCGCTATAAGTGGCATAAAATATAGAAACCAATAGTCGAAACTTGAAATACGCCCTTTTGGTGAAAATAGGAACCATATCCAGGAAAAAACCTGATGGCCTGAAGTTAGAAATGGTTGCTTAATGACAGGATTTTCCATGAAATAATTCCTTAGTCCTATCACGAACAAATAAAGGAGTGATTTACAGGAGAGTTTGGCGGCAGCTTTATCGCGTTTTTATTGTAACTCTATCCTCGTTGTCTTGGGAAGTTGTAGATGTGATTCCATGATAGAATATCTTGAACCATGGCTGCAACATTGACCTTTTCGTATCTGTGTGCTCAAAAGCAGGTATAAATCAATTTCACAAAGAAACTTGTAATAAAATGTCGTCAGGAACCCCAAACGAAAACCGTGTATTTCTATTTGATTCCACATTGCGTGATGGTCAGCAAACACAGGGGGTCGATTTCTCTGTTGCTGATAAAATTGCGATTGCTATGGGGTTGGATACGATTGGCGTTGATTATGTTGAGGGGGGGTGGCCTGGAGCTAATCCGACGGATAACGAGTTTTTTAATGAGCGCCCTGACCTGAAAACAGCTCAGTTTGTTGCCTTTGGTATGACACGTCGCCCCGGGCGCTCGGCTGAAAACGATCCCGGACTTGCGCCGTTGGTTAATTCAGCTGCGGATGCTGTTTGCATTGTTGGCAAGACGTGGGATTTCCATGTTGATGTTGCACTGGATATTCCCAGAACAGAAAACATCGACATGATTGGTGAGTCCATTGCCTTTCTGAAAGCACGTAAAAGCGAAGCGATGTTCGATGCAGAACATTTTTTTGATGGTTATAAAGCCAATCCGCAGTTTGCTATGGACTGTCTGTTATCCGCTTATGATGCAGGTGCGCGCTGGATAGTTCTCTGTGATACCAATGGCGGTACGTTACCCCAAGAAATTCGTCAAATCGTGAGTGAGGTGACAGATAAAATTCCAGGTACATACCTTGGAATTCACTGTCATAATGATACCGAAAACGCAGTCGCTAACTCACTGGCAGCGGTTGAAGCTGGCGCGCGTCAAATACAAGGCACGCTTAATGGATTGGGCGAGCGGTGTGGCAATGCAAATCTTGTCTCGCTGATACCATCCCTAAAGCTAAAAACGTCTTATGACATTGGTGTTAGTGACGAGCAGCTCAAGCGTTTGACCTCTGTTTCTCATATGTTGGATGAACGCTTGAACCGCGCTTCATCCAATAATGCAGCTTATGTCGGGCAATCTGCCTTTACCCACAAAGGGGGATTGCATGTCTCTGCTGTTGAAAAAGACCCCAAAACCTACGAGCACATAAATCCAGAGGATGTTGGTAATCGGCGTCATATTGTCGTGTCGGATCAGGCCGGTCGCTCGAACGTCTTGGCCATGTTCCGTGATATGAATATCAATTTAGATGTTCAGGATAATGGCAAGATGACAACCTTGCTGCAAAGGGTGAAAGACCGGGAATACGAGGGTTACTCTTACGATGGTGCCGAGGCCAGTTTTGAGCTTTTGGCAAGACGTGCATTTGGTGAGGTGCCAAAGTATTTCTCTCTTTCGCGCTTTCGGGTTATGGATGATCGACGCTGGGATGCCACTCATAATCTTGTGACGGAATCAGAAGCCACTGTTCGTTTGGACGTTGGCCATAAGGAGATCATGGAAGTTTCGACCGGTAATGGTCCTGTGAACGCTTTGGACTGTGCTTTACGCAAAGCTCTGTTGCCATTTTATCCTGAACTTGAAGATATGGTTCTTCTTGATTATAAAGTGCGCATTCTAACGCCACAGGATGGAACCCGTGCGGTGACCCGTGTGATGATTGAATCAGGTGATAGTACGGGGCGTCGGTGGACGACTGTTGGGGTGTCGCCCAATATTATCGATGCATCGTATAACGCCATTAATGACGGTATTACATGGAAGCTCTTTCATGAAAAAGCCAAAAGCATTTAATCCCGAAAAGTATTCTATCTAAGGTTTGATTTCGAGAACGGAGAACGTGGTGGCCGGTACTGATTCCACTCAAGAAAATTTGGCTCACACTTCAAAAACAGGCGGCCCAGTAATTATTCTGGTAAAACCCCAACTTGGCGAAAACATCGGCATGGTCACCCGTGCTATGTTGAATAACGGTCTTACCGAACTGCGTCTTGTAAAGCCCAGAGATGGTTGGCCGAACCCTGCGGCGGAAGCATCGGCCGCGGGCGCGATTGAGGTGCTTGAAAAAGCGAAAGTTTTCAAGACGACAGAAGAAGCCGTTGCCGATTTGCATAAAGTCTATGCAACGACGGCCCGAACACGGGACATGACAAAGCCTGTTGCGGTTCCACATTATGCAGCCAAAGAAATGCGTGCTTTTGATCAATCCGGGCAGAAGGTCGGTGTTCTCTTCGGGCCAGAAAAAGCTGGTCTGCATAATGATGATGTTGTTTTGGCTGACACTGTTATTTCTGTTCCGTTGAATCCTAAATTTTCTTCGTTGAACTTGGCGCAAGCTGTCTTGTTGATCGCGTATGAATGGTTTCAGCAAGGTGTAGATGTGCCAGATGAAGAGCTTTTGCTTGGCAGTTCTCCGCTTGCGACTAAAGACGAGTTGTTGAATTTTTACAAACGTCTTGAAGCTGCATTGGATGAAACCGGGTTCCTCTGGCCGCCAGAAAAACGTCCAAACATGGTGCGGAATTTACGAAATATTTTTCAACGGGCTCATTTAACGGACCAGGAAGTCAATACACTGCACGGTGTGGTGAAGACATTGCAGCTTGGTCCAAGAGTGCAAAAGCCTAAGAAATAGCTCTTTCTATTGTGAAAGAAAGGAGGATGGGAAATTGTTAAGTTTCAATCCTCACATCCCTTTTTATCCTATCCGTTTGAAATCAGTTCAAGCGGCATCTTGGATAAATTTTCACAGCCATTTTTTGTAACGACAACTGTCTGGCCGGGGCACATGGCGGTGTTGTTATCGCTATCCATCAGAATCATGTGAAGGAAGAAGACCATATTTTCTTGCACTTCTACAGGATTACCATGATAGAACATCGGCCAATCCATCCAGTTCGGCGCAAAAGTGGTTCCGAGACTGTAGCCAGTAGCGTTAAGTCGATGTTCCTGCATACCTGCATCATCCGCAACCCGTGCGTAGGCATCAAACACGTCGCCGACGGCTGCGCCGGGTTTTAGGGCGTTTATACATGCGGCCATAGCTTCCGTTGCGACCTTGTGCATTTCAATCTGACGGACCGACGGTGTACCAATTACAATGGTACGCATCATCGCCGCATGGTAGTGGCGATAAGCACCGGCCCATTCCAGTGTAATTTGGTCCTCAGAATCAAGGTGGCGACGGCCTGTAAAATATCGACAGAGAAGGGCATCTTGGCCTGATCCAATGATAAACTCATTACCTGAATAATCACCGCCGCCTTTGAAAACGGCACCTTGCATCGCGGCGAGAATGTCGCCTTCAAATGCCCCGGGCACGCAAAGATTATTTGCTTCGCGGAGTGCATTATCAGCAAGTTCAGCAGCTTTACGTACATATCCTAGCTCTGCAGGACTTTTGATAACCCTGAGTTGGCTTACGAGATCAGAGGCATCTTCAAGACGACAAAAACATTCCAGTGCAGCATAAAGGCGGCGTCCGTTTCGGGCTGTTAGTCCGTAGGCCTCAAGTTCGACTCCAAAGGTTTTATCTTTCCCGCCGTGCTCATCCAGAATCTTCCGGAGTTCTAATTCAGGTGTCGCATCGGGGCCATCAACCCATATTCTCACATCGTCAATAATCGAGGTATGTTTGGCTTGTCGTAGATCTGCCGATCGGGTCAGCAAAGTCATTGTTCCATCGGAACCAAGGTAAAGACACTGAAAGAAAACGTAACCGAAAGTATCGTATCCGGTTAGGTAAAACATTGATTCTTGACGGAAAATTAGCATTCCGTCTAAGTTTCTTTTTACCATTTCGTTGATTGTATTCTGACGGCGTTGGGCCAGTTCCTCTTTGGAAAAGTGGATTGCCATTGGCTTAACCTCGTAAAATGAGTATTTCTGCTGACCTGCAAGAAAGTTGTAAAAGGCATCTTACGCAGGCTTTTCAATCTGTACAGCGGGAAATAGGTTTGACTTTTGGAAGTGTATCCGTATAGTCGCGCCTGCATTCCCGGGAAAGTGGGGCGGCCCAAGGCCTGTTCCCCGTCCTTAATTGGAACTACCGGGACACCAAACTTAATATATAGGATACAGAAATGTCCAAGCGTATTGCTGCTAAATATAAGATTAATCGCCGTCTTGGCGTAAATCTTTGGGGTCGCCCAAAAAGCCCTCTAAACCGTCGTGACTACGGCCCTGGTCAGCATGGCCAACGCCGGAAAGGTAAGACTTCTGATTTTGGTACACAGCTTATGGCCAAACAGAAGCTCAAAGGTTACTACGGTAACATCGGTGAAAAACAGTTCCGTCGTTACTTCGCAGAAGCTAACCGTCGTAAAGGTGACACAGGTCAAAACCTTGTGGGTATCCTTGAAAGCCGTCTGGACGCTGTTGTTTACCGCGCGAAATTCGTACCAACTGTATTTGCTGCGCGTCAGTTCGTGAACCACGGTCACGTAACTGTAAACGGCAAAAAAGTGAACATTCCTTCTTATCTTGTTAAAGAAGGCGATGTGATCGAAGTTAAAGAGAAAAGCCGTCAGATCCCAATGGTTCTGGAAGCTGTCGAATCTGTTGAGCGTGAAGTTCCAGAATATGTAAATTCCGATCTGAAAGCGATGAAAGCTACTTTCGTTCGCGTTCCTGAACTTGCTGATATTCCATATCCAGTTCAGATGGAGCCAAACCTGATCATCGAATTTTACTCCCGCTAATCGGGACGAAAATTCTGCCAACGATTTTCGGTGGCATCAAATGGTTATCAAAAAAGGTTGTCAGCTTTGCTGGCAACCTTTTTTATTTCCGTAATTCGTATTGTCTCGACTGTTTTAAACCTCTGTGCTTTTGACCAAAGATTTAAAACTTAAAAGCTTTCGATGCCAGGAAACTTACATTCGCCTCTGGTGTAAATTCGGTCCACGCGCCCAAAACGATGCTGAACAATTTGTAAATAACCTTTACAGTCTTCAAAGCGAATATAGGTGTCGTACCCAAATATCCGGCGTTTGTTGCGAAAGTCTCTAATCGTTCTTTGTGATGTAATCTTGCTCTCGTCGATTTTATATTTCGTGAGAACGTCTTTGATTTCTTGTGGATAAGGACTTATTGAATTCGCTGATACAGGATTATTGATAAATAAATAGAGTAAACAGAAAATCGTGAACGGCTGCATAACGTGTTTTATTTTAATCATGTTATTCGTTCTCTTGTGTCGTGCGTATAATAAACGATGACGGTTTAGTAGAGACAAAAAAAGGCCGCATAAAGCGGCCTCTTTCGATTGTCAGTGAAGGTTAAGAAGCTTGTTCTTGAGTTTCTAACCCTTTGTCTTTGAAGAACTGTTGAAGCTCTCCGGTCTGGAACATTTCGCGAAGAATATCACAACCGCCAACGAACTCGCCTTTGACGTAAAGCTGTGGAATAGTCGGCCAGTTACTAAAATCTTTAATACCTTGGCGAATGCTTGGGTCTTGAAGAACGTCAATACCAGTAAATTTTACGCCGAGATGAGTGAGGATTTGAGCGGAAGTTGCGGAAAACCCACATTGCGGAAATACAGGTGTTCCTTTCATGAAAAGTACAACGTCGTTTTCATTTACTTCCTGACGAATGCGTTCAGCGACAACGTTATCCATAGGGTCTATTCCTTGATCGTATTAATTTAATAGGTGTGCTTAACTCTGCGGGGCAGAGGTCTGTAAAGCCAGCGCGTGTAACTCATTGCCCATGCGTCCTTGAAGGGCTTGATAAACCATTTGGTGCTGTTGCACGCGGGTTTTTCCTTCAAAGGCAGGCGAAACGACGTAAGCTGCATAGTGATCACCATCGCCACGAAGATCTTCAATGGTTACATCTGCTTCGGGCAGTGCTTCCCGAATCAGTGCTTCGATCTCTGCAGGGTTCATCGGCATAAATACTGTCCTTGTTCTCATTTCTCCGGTTCAGATTGAGACCTTGTTTTGGATTCTCAATCCTTTTCAGATACCACACTACAAAGCTTGTTCGAAAAGATCTACAGGAGAGGTATGTTTAATCCTCTCCTGCGTCAAAATTTCTTTTCGAAGGATAGATTAGACTACCCAGCCATATAGTTCGGCATCCATGCTTCGTTACATGCACGAAGCTCTGCTACGGATATGGTGCTTCCACCCGGTAGCGTCAAGTCATTGCCGCCTGTACGTCCAACAACAACAGCTGAAACACCAACTTCTTCGGCTGCTTCGAGCAAGCTTTCGGCATCACCGATAGAAATCAGGTAACGGCCCTGATCTTCACCGAATAGCCATGCTGTCGTTGGTGTTTCTACGTCGGCAGGTTTTATGACTTCGGCACCCATGTTTGAGGCTATAGCCATATCTGCAATTGCAGCGGCAAGGCCACCGTCAGATAGATCGTGACAGCTTTCTACAAAGCCACCTTCAATCTGTGATCTGACAAAGTCACCGTTTTTACGTTCGGCAGCAAGATCAACAACCGGGGCATTCCCTTCACGACGTCCTTCGATGACATCAAGGTATATGGACATACCTATATGCCCGATTGAGTCCCCGATAAGAACGAGGCTTTCGTTTTCTGATCCAAAAGTAACAGTGGCAGTTTTATCAGAATCTTTAAGTAAACCGACACCACCGATAACGGGCGTTGGTAAAATGCCTTTGCCGTTGGTTTCGTTGTAAAGGGACACGTTTCCGGATACGACGGGGTAATCCAGAGCCAGACAAGCGTCACGCATGCCCTCGATACACCCAACAAACTGCCCCATGATTTCGGGACGTTCCGGGTTACCAAAGTTCATGTTATCTGTAATAGCCAAAGGCGTCGCACCAACCGCGGTAATGTTGCGATAGGTTTCTGCCACGGCTTGTGCGCCACCGCGAACCGGGTTCGCTTTGCAATAACGTGGCGTACAGTCAGAAGTCACAGCAAGAGCGCGATTAGTCCCGTGGACACGAACAACACCAGCGTCACCTCCTGGGCGTTGGATCGTATCGCCCATTACCATGTGATCGTATTGTTCCCACACCCAGCGACGGCTGGACATGTTCGGAGAGCTCATCAAGGTTTTCAAAGCATCCGTTGTGTCGGTTGCGTCTTTGATATCATTTGCCAGCACATCTTTGGAATCAGGTGTTGGCACCCATGGGCGGTCATATTCCGGGGAATGATGTGCCAATGGTTTGATCGGTAGATCTCCAACGATATCTCCGTGGAATTTCAGAACCATACGTTTGCTATCGGTCAGCGTACCAATGACAGCAAAATCTAGGTCCCATTTTTCCATGATAGAACGTGCGAGATCTTCTTTCCCCGGCTTGAGGATGATCAGCATGCGTTCCTGACTTTCGGAAAGCATCATTTCGTAAGGAGTCATGCCTTCTTCGCGCTGTGGAACTTGATCCAGATTAAGCTCAACGCCCATGTCTCCAGAAGAAGCCATCTCAAAAGAAGAAGATGTCAGTCCAGCAGCACCCATATCTTGAATAGCAACGATGGCATCCGTTTGCATGAGTTCCAGACAGGCTTCAATCAACAGTTTTTCTGTGAAAGGATCGCCAACCTGTACTGTAGGTCGCTTTTCATCAGATGCATCATCAAATTCAGCCGAAGCCATTGTCGCCCCGTGGATGCCGTCACGACCTGTTTTAGAGCCGACATAAACAACGGGGTTCCCAACGCCAGACGCCTGGGCTGTGAAGATACGGTCAGCTTTTGCCAGACCAACGGTCATGGCATTTACAAGGATGTTGCCGTTATAAGATGGATCAAATTCGACTTCACCAGCAACTGTTGGTACGCCAACGCAGTTACCATAGCCCCCGACGCCAGCAACAACACCAGAAACGAGATGGCGTGTTTTTGGATGATCAGGCTCACCAAAACGCAGCGCGTTTACGTTGGCAATTGGGCGGGCACCCATGGTGAAAACATCACGCAGGATACCACCGACACCTGTCGCAGCACCTTGGTAAGGTTCGATAAAGCTTGGGTGGTTGTGGCTTTCCATTTTGAAAATGGCGGCATTGCCGTCGCCAATATCAATAACACCGGCGTTTTCACCTGGGCCCATAATGACTTGGGGACCCTCGGTTGGAAGCGTTTTAAGCCATTTTTTTGATGATTTGTAGGAACAGTGCTCGGACCACATAACTGAGAAAATACCCAGTTCCAGAAGATTGGGTTCACGACCCATAATTTCGAGAACAAGGGCGTACTCTTCTTTGTTGATCCCGTGTTCAGCGACGATTTCAGGGGTAATTTCACTCATTTTTCTATCACCTTATGAAAGTGCCGCAACGAGGCTATCAAACATGGGGCGTCCATCTGTGCCGCCGAGAACGTCTTCGCAAAGGCGCTCAGGGTGCGGCATCATGCCAAGAACATTGCCTTTGGCGTTATAAACACCAGCAATATTATTGAGAGAGCCGTTCGGGTTGCTGTCATCATTAATACTGCCGTCTTCTGCGCTATAACGGAAGGCAACTTGTCCATTGTCTTCTAAGGCTTTTAGGCCTTCTGCATCGACGAAGTAGTTTCCATCGTGATGTGCAACAGGGATACGGATGTTTTGTCCTGCCTGATAGTGCTTTGTGAAGACGGTGTCGTTGCGTTCAACCTTTAGGTGAAGATCCCGACAGACAAATTTTAGATTGCTGTTACGCATGAGCGCGCCTGGGACCAGGCCGCATTCTGTCAGAATCTGAAAGCCATTACAGATACCGAGAACAGGAACCCCTTTGTTCGCACGGGCAACAACTTCTTTCATAACGGGTGATTTCGCTGACATGGCGCCACAGCGAAGATAATCGCCATAGGAAAACCCGCCGGGAAGGCAAATTAGATCAACATCATCAAAGTCGGCATCTTTATGCCAGACCATCTGGGGTTTTGATCCCATGGATTGACGCAACGCAACCTGAATATCTCGGTCACAGTTGGATCCTGGGAAAACGATAACCGCCGCTTTCATTGGCAAGTTCCTCGTAGTTTGAAATTACAGTAAGCCATTACAGATCTTTAGTTGTGATTGCAGAAATAGATTTCTGCAAAGCACGAACTTACTGTTCCAGATCGATGGAATAGTTTTCGATCACAGTGTTTGCCAAAAGCTTTTCGCACATGGCTGTAACGGTTTCGCGTGCTTTAACTTCATCGGTTTCTGCGATATCGAGTTCGATGAATTTTCCCTGACGTGCTTCGTTAACACCATCAAAGCCCAAAGAGCTTAGTGTGTGTTCGATTGCTTTGCCCTGAGGGTCTAGGACTCCGTTTTTCAGAGTGACATGGATGCGCGCTTTCACCCGTATTCTCCATTATTCAGTTGCGAACAGTCGTCGGTAGGTATTTCGACTAACTGATTAGCTACTTTCGTTTAAACAACTTGGGGACCTTTTAAAGGCCCCCGCTACAATGGGCCTTTAGGCCCAGATTTCGTTCACAGTTTTGCGTGACGACATACACAAGATCAGAACAAACGCTTGTATCATTGCTGGTCTAGTTTTCAGAGAAAAAGTCGTCAAAGCTTTATGGAAACTGTTTATGGGCAGGTATGACAGAGCTGACCCTGCGCCAATAGGTGCGGATGACAGGCAATAGTGTAATGTGCCCGTTAAAGAGGCCAATGGTTTGCCTTTGTAAAATGGCTTGCCTGGCATTTTCTCAGTCCCTTGGGTTTCTACCCATAAAGAGATAACAAAGGATGAATTTCTGTTTCCAACCCTATACATTCGCGGTCCATATAGCAGCCTACGCTATAGAAGACAATCCCACTTTGGCTTTCTCTGCCAGATAGAATTTATTGGAAATAAGCTCTTTCTGTTTCAGTAGTATTAACTGCTTAATATTACAGATTATTCTGATTGATTTATCTTGCTTTTTTAAGTTGTTGAATTTGTATTTTTCGTGTTTATCAGTTTGAACTGATGAAATGAATTTTATATCTGTACTTCTTCAAAAGGAACATCACAGGGCTTGCCATTGGCAAACCACCATTTTGTTTTTTCCGGAGTCCCGGATTTTGTCGTGATCTCTGGGTTGGCTAAGGCGATGAGAGAGGATGAACTTGTTTCAAACCCTGTTTGGGTTTCTACTGTCATTGCGTTTTTGGGGTCACTATTTTTCCGAGCTAGAATTTGCTTCCATCCTGACCAGTCATTTGCATCGACATCAGGAATAGAATTCTCAAAATCCTGTCTATGGGAAATGATACGCGGGCTGTCATCGTTGCCATCGCCAGCCGTGATCATAAAAATACCCTTGGGGATGGGGAACACTTCTATGGCTCCGGGACCATTTTCGGTATCATTTCGTAACCAAAAAGCTTTTTTATAATCAGCAATGATCAGATTAAAACTTCGATAAGCTGCGGTGTTTAAGTCAGTAAGTGCCATGGCAGCATCGTAAGACTCGGCGTGGTCCAGTGCTTCAAGAACAAGCTCGCCTCTGCTCCGTTTATCTTCTTTTGCGCCAAGACTTCCTCGACGATTTAGGACGCATGATATAAGGCCGTAATCATTTACTCCCAACCAAGTGCCCCCAGCAAGTTCATCCAAGCCTGCAATAGTTTCTGGGCGGTCATCCCAATGACGTTTTGGGGGAAGCCAAGGACGATCATTCATTTCGTCGCGATTGCCTGCAAATAAAAGCGGCCATTTATGACCTGGGCGAGAGAGAAGGGTAACGGTACACATGAATCCTGCTATAAAATGTAATTATATTGATATAATTAAAGGGTTTCCCTTGCAGAAGAGAAGGGTTATGACAAAATATATAACAGATGGTTCGATGAATGGCTTTCAGTTATTTTGCAAACTGATTTCGTACTGAATAACCGACAAGTTTTAAATTCAAGAATGACAATTAAGTTCAGGCAAGGAGTCTTTGTTCTATGACTAATATTAGTGACCGCGAAAAGGCATTTGAAGACAAATACCAGCACGATGAAGAGTTGCGGTTCAAAACAGAAGCACGTCGTAACAAGCTTCTTGGGCTTTGGGCTGCTGATTTGATGGGTCTCACCGGGGATGCTGCGGAAGAATATGCAAAGACTGTTGTCAAAGCAGACTTGATTGAACCTGGTGAAGAGGACGTTAAACAAAAGGTTCTCAAAGATTTCCAGAGTCGTAATGTCGATAAATCAGTTCATCAGTTAGAGCGTCAGATGGCTGAATTGATGGAAGAAGCCAAAAAACAGATGATGAGCTAATCATCGCAATTAGCCGCGGCTTTATGATTACGTTAAAAGGAGCTTTCTAGAGAAGGCTCCTTTTTTGGTTTTAAATCATATTGCTTGATAAGTGGCTTGAGGCTTTGCGAATAAACTTTTGGTTATTAAGTTGCGTTTATACTGAACGATACAGAAGTATTTCAGTATCTTTAGTATTTCAGTATCTTTCAGGGAAATGTAAATATGGATGCATTACAGGAATTGAAAGAAGCTCATGAAAACAAGTTTAAGCATGAGCAGGATATCCTCTTTAAAGCTAAAATACGCCGGAATAGATTGGTCGGGCTTTGGGCTGGTGAATTAATGGAATTCTCCAGGAGCGATATCGAAAAATACGCAGAAGAGTTGGTTCAGTTGCATATCAACGACACGGGGCGCGATCGGTTGCAGGTAAAGATCGTCGATGATTTTAATCGCAACGGTGTGCACAAATCTGAACATCGTATTGAAAGACAGATTCAAGATTTTATGCAGCAGGCTATAGAGTTGGTGAAAAACGAATAGAGGGTTTCAAGGGCTTATATAATATAAAGAGAGCCCCAAACACAGGGGCTCTCTTGTACACTGTATACCGTTCGTGAGGCTGTATCACTTTCCGAAAATGCGCTCGAAAATACGATCAACGTTTTTGGTGTGGTAGCTGATGGAATCTTCATCAAGGAGTTTGCTGAGTTTTTCAACACTCAGAATTTTCATCAAGCCTTCGTCTTTAGACATAAAGAAGAAGAAACGGTTGTCGTGTTCTTGTGCTTCTTTTTCTACAGCATCGAGTTCGGCAGGTGAATCCGGGTTGTCTGGGTCGATGCCATAGCTTTTCCAAACACGCATGGCATTGCGTTGAACAATGCGATAAGCATCTTCACGGCTGATGTCGTTCTGTGTGAGGTAAAGCAAAACGCGTTGGGCATCGTGGATGCCACCAAAGTTGTTCATATGATCGAGCATGTTTTGCGGATAGACCACAAGTTTTTCAATTGTACCAGCTAAGCGATTTAGGGCAAAATCAAGTGTTACAGTCGCATCTGGGCCGATCATGCGTTCAACTGAAGAGTGTGAAATATCACGCTCGTGCCATAGGGCGACGTTTTCTAGGGCAGGGGTAACTGCGGAACGAACAATACGCGCCAATCCGGTCAGGTTTTCTGTCAAAATTGGGTTGCGTTTGTGCGGCATTGCAGAAGAGCCTTTTTGACCCGGCGCAAAATATTCCTGTGCTTCGCGAACTTCTGTTCTTTGTAAGTGACGAATTTCAGTGGCTACGTTTTCAACAGAAGAAGCGATGATCCCCAGAACAGCAAAGTAGTTTGCATGACGATCACGGGGGATGACTTGTGTCGAAATTGGCTCGGGCGTCAAACCCATTTTATCGGCAACATGTTCTTCAACAGAAGGATCAATATTCGCGAAGGTACCAACAGCACCAGAAATCGCGCAGGTTGCAATTTCTTCACGGGCTTGTTGCAGGCGTTTTTTGTTCCGATCCATTTCGGCATAGAAACGCGCAAACTTAAGCCCCATGGTCACAGGTTCAGCATGGATGCCGTGGGAACGACCAATACAAGCCATGTGCTTGGTTTCTTTGGCACGTTTTTCCAAGGCGGCAAGCAAGCGGTCCATATCAGCAAGCAAAATATCAGCAGCTTGTGACATCTGGACAGACAAGCAAGTATCCAACACGTCTGAGGATGTCATGCCTTGGTGCACAAATCTGGATTCTTCACCAACGTTCTCAGCGAGCTCTGTCAGAAATGCGATAACGTCGTGTTTAACTTCGGCTTCAATCTCATCAATGCGAGCGATGCGTTCAGGCGTGTAAGGTATTTGGCCTTTTTCCCAAATAACGGCGGCTGCTTCTTTAGGGATAACGCCCAAAGATGCTTGGGCGTCGCAAGCATGTGCTTCAATTTCAAACCAGATACGAAACTTGTTTTCTGCTTCCCAGATTGAAGTCATTTCTGGGCGACTATAACGCGGGATCATGGTGCTTTTGTTCCTTTTGGAAAGTGCACAAAGGTATGGTTAGCTTTTACTGCCAACAATCTCAGGGTGAAACAAGCGAAGTTGTTAGCGTCTGTCAACCGTTATAGTGATTTTATAGGGTGCTTTCCTTCTGTGAAGATCGTTTTGTTAACAAACAGAAGTGATTTTTCCATTTTCCATACAACCTTTTGTCTTTGTGTCTCTGTCTTTCAACAACTCGTTTCTTGTGTTATAGCCCTCGACGATAAAATTTAATGAAAAATTCATTGAGGCGGATGTGACACAAAATTCAGTAAAAAATGCTGATAATCTAACTGATTTTTCCAAGCTTTATTGGCAGTGGCTGCCATTATTGATGGTCGCGGTCATGGTTATTGGTCGTACGATTTTTCCAGATTGGGCAGAGTACGAATACTATATTGAGAGCGAACGGCGCGGTATCGTTGAGAATGCAGCCTTTGTTATGTTGGTGCCAGCGGTTATTTTTGGTTTCCTTGCTTGGCGTATGCGTGATGCCCTGCCGTCAAAATACCTCGGTTATTGGTTGATGCTTTGTACGATAGCAGTCTTTATTGCTGCGGGCGAAGAAGCGAGTTGGGGGCAGCATTGGTTCCAGTGGGAAACGCCCGAAAGCTTGGCGGCCATTAATGACCATAACGAGACCAATTTCCACAATACGCTCAATGGTCATGATACGACAATAAAATCGATTATCATGGTTGGCATGGCGATTGGAACGATTGTTATTCCGCTTATTATCAAGTTTGGATATATGCCCAAACCAGCAATGGGCAGCGCGCTTTACTGGCTATTCCCAACCGTTGTTGGGTTGCCTGTGACAATCTACTGTCTTGTTAGTCGTGTTCTGAGGCAGTTGTTTCAGAAGTGGACCCGACTAGATGAGCATATGTATTTTGATATGGATTTGAACGAGTTGAGCGAATTTTATGTCGCTTGTTTTCTCTTCTTCTATCTATTTTCTTTTTGGTATCGGTTGCGTCAGGTTAAGTCGCAATAAAACGATCCATTCTATCGTAAAAGAGGCTGCCGAAAGGTGGCCTTTTTTATTAGGATAGCACTGTTTTACAGAATCCCAAGATGGCGAAAGCTGCTGTTTCCCGTTTTGCTGATGATGAGATGATCATGTAGTTCGATCCCAAGCTTGCCACAGATTTCTTTGACTTCTTTTGTCATCGCGATATCTGCTTGTGATGGGGAGGGGTCGCCGCTGGGGTGATTGTGGACCATGATCAGGGCAGAGGCATTTAGTTCCAAAGCACGCTTAACAACTTCCCGTGGATAGACGGGGGTGTGATCAATTGTACCTTTTTGCTGAATTTCATCAGTAATAAGACGATTTTTCCGATCTAGAAAAAGCAATCGAAACTGTTCTATTTTTTCCCGTGCCATAACGATTTTACAATATTCGATAAGGCGGTCCCATGTATCAATCACAGGGTGATCAAGAATGGCATCCTTTGTTAAGCGGCGAGCCGCTTCGGGAATTAGCTTTAGCAGTGACGCGGCTGCATCACCTACACCAGTAACTTTTTTGAGCTCTTCAGGTGACGCCGAAAAGACTTCGGCTAAAGACCCGAAAGTTTCAATGAGTTTCTTTGCCAGAGGTTTGGTGTCGCCCCGTGGATTAACGCCAAAAAGAAGGAACTCAAGCACCTCATAGTCAGCAAGGCTTTCAGCACCCTTTTCCAGCAGGCGTTGACGTAGCCTATCGCGATGACCATGATAATGTGGCTTTTCTGTTTTCAAACCAATGCCTGAGTTTATCCAGATTTATAGGGTGTTTAATCGTATGGTGGTTTATGCCAACCTTTGGGGGATAGGGTGAAAATTTCACAGCCATCTGAGGTCACACCCAGAGTGTGCTCGTACTGCATTGAAAGAGATTTGTCCTTAGTTACGGCTGTCCAGCCATCATTGAGGACTTTGACGGCGTATTTGCCCCCATTGATCATGGGCTCAATGGTGAAGATCATGCCCTCTAACAAACGGGCCCCTTTTCCGGCTTGCCCATAATGTAAAATGCTGGGTGGTGTGTGGAAGCTGCGGCCAATGCCGTGACCACAAAAATCTTCGACCACAGAAAAACGGTTTGCTTCGGCATAGGTTTGTATTGCATGCCCAATGTCGCCAAGCGTAGCGCCCGGCTTGACTACTTCAATCCCACGCAAGAGGCATTCGTAGGTTACTTCGCTCAGGCGTTTGCTTTTGACGTTTGGTTTTCCGGCAAAAAACATGCGGCTGGTATCGCCATGCCATTCGTCCAAAATAACCGTTACATCTATATTCAGGCTATCGCCATCACGCAAAACCTTGTCTTCGCCGGGAATGCCGTGACAGACAACATGGTTGACGGATGTGCAGATTGATTTTGGGAAGCCTTTGTAATTCAGTGGGGCGGGGACCGCGTTATGGGATATAATAAACTCGTGACAGAGATCATTCAGCTTCCCTGTGGACACACCTGGTTGTACGTACGGTGTGATGAAGTCCAAGGTTTCTGCGGCCAATCGCCCGGCTTTGCGCATTCCGGCAAAGTCTTCTTCTGTATAGGTTACAAATTGTCGTTCTTCACGTGTCAGATTTTCGATCACGTTATTTCTTCCATTTCTAGTGTGTCTTACAGTTACGTCGATTATTCACGAACTGTCTTCAGTGTTACGATATTTAATGTTTATATACCTAGCTCAAGCGCCTTATCCAAGTGAATTCCCTCTGGTGTGACATCACAACTATAGATGATAACTTCAACGCCACGTGTCATTGCTACTTTCAAAGCATCAGCATAAACAGGGTCAATATCCTTAGCGGGTGCAAGTACAGTGCAGTCACTTCTTTGTACAAGGTAGAACATGACGGCTCTATGCCCTGATTCTACCATGTCCCCTAGCTCTTGCAGGTGTTTTGTGCCTCTTGCGGAGACAGCATCAGGAAATTCTGCGATACCGGGCACTCTGCTCAGGGTCACGGATTTGATTTCCACATAGCAATCGGCTTTGTCTTCTGCTTGTAAAAAAACATCTATACGAGAATTGTGACCATATTTAACTTCTCGTTTTATTGTTGTGTATCCCGTGAGACGCGGAATATTCCCAGCAGATATTTCTTGGAATACAAGTTTGTTGGGAACAGATGTATTAACGCCCACGGCAGTTTCTCCTGCCGCACCGATCTCCCAAGTATATTTCAGCTTTCGTTTAGGATTGTCTGATTCTGAAAGCCATATGTTTGATCCAACGTCGACAAGACCGAGCATTGATCCCGTATTTGTTGTGTGGGCAGTCACTATTGTGCGATCTGTCAGCTCTACGTCAGCTAAAAAACGTTTATATCTTTTAATCAGTTTTCCGGGGATTAGGGGGGCGTCAAATTTCATAAGATCCTCTTTTAAACGACCTTAATCGTTCAGCACTTTTTTTTGCAAGGGGAATTAATAAAGAACTCACATATGATCTATAAGATAGGTTGAACTTTCTTAAAAGATCCTCAAGTGCCATTTATAACACTTGCCAAAGATCTGGAAGCCAGTACAAGTTGTTGTTAACATTTTGTTCGCTGTTATTATCTGAGCCAAACCTGTTAAAACGCAGGTGTTTACTTACCCATCTTATTGCCCACCAATTTATCGGGAGAATTTTTATGAATTGCCGTTTTGTTCTTACTGCTTCTGCTCTTGCTATTCTGCTTTCAGGGTGTGCATTTGGTGGTAAGAGTGAACAAGCGGCGCCCGAAAAGCAGACGAAAACCTATACATCGGCACCTTCGACATTGGCAATTCCACCCAGTGGAAATTCGCCGAGTGGAAATTCAAACGAAGTTATCAATCAGAATGTTACCGGGACTGTGAATGAAACAGATGGTGGTCTGAGTATCAGTGACCAACCCGTAACGAACAGTTATCCTTATGGTTCTGCAGAACCATCCTCTACACCCGCACAAGCTCCGGATGAAACCCCGACACAAGGACAACCGATTATTAAGGCACCGGACGGCAAACTGTATTCTGCTGAAACGCCGAAAACAGAAGTTGATTATGAAAATGATGTCGCTTCCTGCCATTATTATGCGAAAGGTCTTGTCGCGCACGATGCACGAATTGAAGATGATCGCGGAGGCAGTTTTGGGGATAGTCTTGGTGGTGGAACATCATCCATCTTAAATCTTCGTCAGAGCATTGATAAGAAAGACGTTAAAAAAAGGCAGGCTATTCACTTTAACCGCTGCATGAAGACAAAAGGGTACTATCAGCGTTAAAGGTTATTTGACGGCGTGATTATATGTGTTGGTTTTGCTTCATCTTGAATGATGAAATCTTGTTAACCTGCTAATTCTGGTTATTCTCAGACTGTTGTCTTCTTCCTGACATCTTCTCTTTTGATCATCATTATCCCTTTGTTATGGGCGTAACCCATGTTCAATTTTATTTTGACCAATGCACGGTTCTTGGCCTTTGGCTTTGTGGTGGCTTTTGCATCCAGCTTTGGTCAGACATTCTATGTTTCTTTGTTCAGTGAAGAAATTCGAACCGATCTGAATTTGTCCCACGGCGATTTTGGTGCTTTTTATTCTTTTGCGACATTGATTAGTGGGTTCGCAGTGATATGGTTTGGCAAGCAGATCGACCATATGGATTTGCGGGCGTATAGCTATTTGGTGATCTTGGGGTTATGCACAGCTACTTTGGGTTTGGCTTTTATACCCTCTGGATTGCCATATTTGATCTTCCCTATTTTCTTTCTGGTTCGATTGTGTGGTCAGGGGCTTATGAGCCACATATCTGTAACCGCGATGGCACGTTATTTTCACGACAATAGAGGGCGGGCTATTTCGATAGCATCGTTAGGTCTTTCTCTTGGTGAGGCGAGCTTGCCTTTACTAACAATCTGGATGCTGAGTTTGTTGGACTGGCGAGATGCTTGGATTTTGAATGCTGGCTTTTTAGGCCTCATCCTTATGCCCTTGGTTTTTCTGCTCTTGCGCGGGCACAGTGAGCGAGATGCGCGCATGAATGAGCAGATTAAAAGTCAGGCCTTGGCGTCTGCTGGTCGTGATGATCATAAACAGTGGTCTCGTCGCGATGTTCTGCGGGATAAAGGGTTTTATTTAATGTTGCCCGGTCTGGGAACTTTAGCCTTTATTGTGACAGGTATCTTTTTTCATCAAATTCATATCGTCACCAGTAAGGGGTGGTCTATGGCATGGTTCGCCGGAAATTTCACGGTCTATGCCGCGATGATTACTATTAGTGCTGTTATGGCGGGGGCCTTAGTTGATCGTTTTGGTGCGTTGAGGTTATTGGTTGTTCATATCCCTGTTTTCTTGATTGGATTGCTGTTCCTAGGGGTATCTCAAGATCTTTACGCGGCAACCTTGTTCATGAGTTTTATTGGAATTTCAGTTGGCTTTGGATCTACAGTGACAAGCGCAATTTGGGCCGAGGTTTATGGAACCAGACATATTGGGGCGATAAGGGCAATGGCGATGTCTGTGTCTGTTCTCGCTTCTGCTCTATCTCCTGCTCTTTTTGGGTGGCTGTTTGACAGGGAGGTCTCGCCAGAAGTTGTCGTGCTGGGATGCATTCTGTGGTGCGTGTTTGCAACATTTTGTCTTTGGTGCGCGCAAAGACAATTCTTGGCCAGAAGGAAGTTTGCCTAAGAACTTGAGCGTTGGTAAGGTCTGGGTAGATTAAGAAAAGGGAGGCTCGAGAGCCTCCCTTCGCTGTTTTGGCTTAGTTAAAAGCACGTTTCATGAAAGGTAGTTGGGAGAGAACCAAGAGATCTATTGCGAGTACTCCGAGAAGCGTAAGCCCCACCAAAGGAAAAGCCAGTGAGAGAAGGAGCATGATAAACACGGCACCTTTCCAGAGTGGTAGGTTTTGAGGAAGGGGAGGAGCAACGAGCCTTCCAGCACCTTTGGGGCGACGTATCCACCACATGATAATACCGCTGATACATAGAAAGATTACAGCTAGGCAAGTAAGGGCGTTGAGAATTGTATTCCACCAGCCCATATCTCCTTGATGTAAGGCAGTCCCAACGGCCATTGATTTCGCCATCAGAGAATAATCTTCGTATCCGACTTCGGCCAAAACTTTACCAGTGTATTGATCAACATGCACTGTCCTGTCATTGGTTGGGGTCTCTGTGTCTCCGTCCCAAGAGTCCGCGGTAATTG
This sequence comes from Kiloniella sp., assembly GCF_048270245.1. Taxonomy (GTDB): domain Bacteria; phylum Pseudomonadota; class Alphaproteobacteria; order Kiloniellales; family Kiloniellaceae; genus Kiloniella. The sequence goes on along the minus strand of NZ_JBLWTH010000004.1, from coordinate 364,076 downwards.
TGTAAACACCTGTTGATGACCCGGGGAGGTTGATACGGAACTGTTTGTCAAAACCAATGCCGCGGGCGAGAACGACCATGGAATTCAGGTTAATTGCATAACCTTCCGGAATCCCAATAGTACCTGTATCAGAACCGGACAGGGGCATTTTTGTTAGTTCAATCCCCCAGGGAACTTCTTTGATTGCGCCGTCATTCATCATGCCATGGACTTCATCGGAGAGGGGAACGTTATCCCATTTTTCCGCGGGGAAGGTACTCCAGGCTTGTACAAATTTACCGCCCCAGATACCGGTCCAGGATAAGCCTGAAATGAGAAAGAAGACCAAAATCACGGAAATATAGAAGCCAATAGAAACGTGAAGTTCTTTCCAGAAGCTTCGACCACTTCCAGAGAGGTTTGGTATCAAAGCACGTTTTAACCCTTTGCCGTCTCGCGGCCACCAGAGATACAGCCCAGTTGTAATAAGCAAGATGGTTAAGCCTGCCGCAATTTCGAGCAGGCGATCACCTAGGTCGCCAATAAGCAGGCTACCATGAATGTCACTGGCGAAATAAAACCATGTGGAATCTTTCTCAACCGATCCAACAATTTTTGCGGTGTAAGGATCAACTGAGACAAGATTTTTCACACCGTCAACGTTAACAGTGAAAAGACTGGTCCGATCAGCGGCCGAGGGCGGGATATATTGTGTGATAGCGCTGCCGGGATAGGCATGGGCTACGGCTTTTTGCTGCTCTGTGGGAAGCACCATTTCCGCTCGTGGTGTTACATAAAGCTTTTCACCGAAACGGGTTTCAATGGAATTGAAATACACCATGATCAAACCAGTTACGGCAAGTACCAGAAGAAATGGGATAACATACAGGCCCGCATAAAAATGCCAACGCCAAGCGGCTCGATAAAATTTTTGAGATAGTGTTGTGGATGAAACGTCTGTTTCATGATCGTTCATGGATGGGGTATCTGCTGTCATATTTGACATGACAAACTCCTGAGTATTCTCATTGTACGAGATAATGGTTTTTAGTGCTGAGCGTAGGGCTAATAATAAGTAAAGACTTGTGGCGGGCGTCTTGTTGGACATCCCTTGCCAGTAATCTTCCCTAGCCAACAGATGATTTTAACTCAGGAGAATTTTGGGGGAGCCCGTGACCCATAGGCTAAGTGCCTTGCGAGTTCCGTTAGATGGCTATCAGAGATTTTGTTCGTAGATGCTTTTGATAAAACAGCGACTTCTACGAATTTCGTGAGTGTGGCGAAATGTTGATCAGCATGTAGGGAAAATACGCAGCTAGATCCACTCTCTACTTTTTCTTCGCCATCCGGAGGAACAGATATTTCTTTGATGCCTTCGGGGGTGCAGATAACTAGGGTAAGAGTATCGTCGGCAAAACGGGTCATCATCCCTTGTGGAATCAATGAGACAGCAAGGAACTGTAGTAAAAGCACAAGCTTTACTATTTTCCTTATTGCTGTAGCTGGTTGCCAGTTCATTGATAGTCCTTCGGTTATTCCGCTTATAGTCGAGATTTAGGTGACTGGACAATGTTAAATTTATCGTAATTCAGAGAAGGTTGTTGTTCCTATGGTGCATTCTTTGTAGCCTACAAAGGGTTTTGTGCTGGTTTTCTGGGTACAATTTTATCTCTTAATTATTTCCCTTTTTATTTGTTGTAAGGATTAAAACTGTTATGAGCTGGAAGATATATTTATCAGGTGAAATTCATACAAATTGGCGTGAAGAGATTGAGCAACAGGTACAAGAGTTAAACTTGCCTGTGGAAATCTCTGCGCCTGTGACTGATCACGCATCTTCTGATGATTGCGGTGTCGCTATCCTTGGGGCAGAAGATGATAAATTCTGGCATGATCATAAAGGTGCAAAAGTAAACGCAATTCGCACCCGTACGCTCATAGAAAAATCCGATGTCGTTGTTGTTTGCTTTGGCGAGAAATATAAACAATGGAACGCAGCTTTTGATGCGGGATACGCATCTGCACTGGGAAAGCCGTTGATCACTATGCACGGACCGGACCACCAACATGCTTTGAAAGAAGTTGATGCTGCGGCGCTTGCTGTGACCAGAACGCCCGAAGAAGTTGTGAAGGTTTTAAAATATGTAATCCGAGGGGAACTTTGATCCAATAACTTGTTGATTATAACGAAGAGAGCTTAAGCAATACAATGGAACGCATATACACGGCATGTCTGGTCATCATCGGGAATGAGATTCTTTCGGGAAGAACTCAGGATTCTAATCTTGCTTTTCTTGGTGAAAAGCTGAACGAAATCGGGATCAGAATGGAAGAGGCCAGAATTGTCCCTGATATTCCAGAGCGTATAATGCACACGGTAAATGAAGTGCGAAGTACTTTTGATTATGTTTTTACGACAGGCGGCATTGGTCCTACGCATGATGACATAACTTCGCAGTGTGTTGCAGATGCTTTTGATGTTCCTTTGATCCTACATCCCGATGCACATAAAGCTATGCTAGCTTTTTATGGCGAAGATCAGTTAACTGAAGCACGCCTGCGTATGGCACATGTACCTCAAGGGGCCAGCCTCATTGAAAATGATATCTCTGTTGCGCCGGGATACCAGATTGAAAATGTTTTTGTTCTCGCTGGTGTTCCGAAGATCATGCAATCCATGTTTTCAAAATTATCACCGGGGCTGACGGGGGGCAAACCCATGATCTCAAGGACTTTGACGTCTCATGCAAAGGAGGGGGAAATTGCCAAAGACCTTGGTGATATTCAGAAAAAATACCCTGATGTTGATGTCGGTAGCTATCCATTTATGGGGCGAGGAGGTACGGGGGTGCGCATTGTGATGCGATCAACAAATGAAGATTTATTGACGCAATGTGAAAAAGACGTTGATGTTGTTCTTAACAACTATACGTGACATGCCGAAGTGATGGCGACTTTTTTGTAGTATTGAGCATAAGTGGTTTTCTCGGCAGTTATAAAGAAGAATAAAAGGGTCTTGCCCAGAATTATACTTAAGCATATTAACCTTAAATATTACTTTAAATGCATCAATATTATTGAGCTATTTGCCTTTGGCTTGTTTATTCTCTTGTAATTTTTCCATACTTGGTTCATTTTGAATTATATGGGATTTTATGGAAATGCAATGAAGTCGACGGGGGATCGATAGAAATGCAAGATGCATTAAAGGCAAGTGTAGAAGAGCGTCGCGGTAAGGCGCGTATTGGGGCCGCGTTGAGCGGGAGCTTAAAGTTTGGTCCTGAGCTATCTACGAGCTGTGAGGTTGTGGATGTGTCAGTTACTGGCGTCAAAGTACAACTCGCAGATACTGTTCCGTTGAATAGTGAAGTTACGCTTATTCTGCCGGGGTCTGTTCATTTTGGCGGTGAAGTAATGTGGCGTCACGGGCTTCAAGTTGGATTAAAATTTAGAAATTCACCTGAAAAAATAGCAGAACGGTTGTCCGGTTTTCTTAATAGCGATGACATGCGGGTGTTGCATAGTTAACCGTTAACGATGGACCGTGATTATAAAAGCTCTTCGTATTGCGAAGAGCTTTTTTGTTAGCTTGCTATCGAAGAGCTAGGGGCCATTTTGTCTTGGTCGAATTCCACAACGAGTTGATCCCAAAAAATGAGAGCTTCAGGTAGCGTCATTGTTCCGTATGCTTCCATAAAGCGTTCAGCTAGGGGTAAAAACGCTGCTTTGTCTTTCTTTTGCCAGACATTCAGATGCCAACGCTCCCCCGATGATGTGATGCCGTCGCCTGTTGCAAAGCCCAGGGCTGTACTTTCTTCTTTGTCGACTAACAGATTGAAGCGAACAAGGTCATATTCGCCTGTCTCATAAAAAAGAATACGGTCGATATCTGTTGTCGATAGAGACTCTGCGATCAGCACGGTTGCCTGCTTTCCTGGGCTTGGGATGAGTACAGGATAGCTTTCTTTTGCTTCTTTTTCGCATTGATATCCGAGGAGTACGCCTTGCTTGAGGTTTTGAACATCAATCTTTTTGCCCAAAACAATTTCAAGGACATCTTGATCCATCAACGAGCCAAAGAAGAAAAGTGGTAAGGTGTTGTCATGCATCTTGAAGCTCGGGCATTCTGGTGTTCTGGAGATTTGTTTTTAATAAAGCTCTCTTTGAAAAACGAAACAAAGCAAAATTTCAAAGGAGAGCAAAATTATGTTCTAGCAACGGTCTCTTCTCAAAAAGAAGAGTGGTGCGGACGGCGGGACTTGAACCCGCACGGCCGAAGCCAACGGATTTTCATACCATCTACAGCTTTCGCTGCCACGCCTTTGGTGTAAACACCGCGCGTTTGTGGTCTGGACTATCCCTTCACCATAACAAGGCCTAACTCACTGATCCTTGTCGTAGGTGCTGCCCGTCTAGTCTCTACACCTTCCCAAATCTTTTTCAAGTCTTGGGCTTGGCTCGGGATTGGCATTATCTTGCGATCTAAGCTTTCCCCGAATTTGAGCAGTTCTACTCTCTGGGTTTCCCCAAAGGCACTCAATTTTTTAAGTCCGTCGTGTCTACCAATTCCACCACGTCCGCACGTGTTGTCTAGGACACTCTGTGGGGAAATCTCTCGCCCGAAAGCGGCTTTGTGTCAATGATTCGTTTTTAGGTTTTAAAATTTTTTTTGATTTTTTCTGAAATGGAGTATGACTTCACTCAAATGAGCAAAGATATGATTCTGAAACACAAATTAGAAGTACGATCAGCTTTTTTCATTTTTATTGGGGGTGACATGATCAGTGCCAATTTCGCCTCTTTCTTTCGCTCTATCCAGGTCGATCTGTACATTGGGAACAAAGTCATCAGCCGTGGCTTCTTCAAGAAGCCATTCACGGAAAGCCTTGATTTTGGTGATCTCAGACGTGCTTTGCGGTGTGACAACGTAGTATTGGTATGTTGAGGGGGTTCTGGGGCCAAAGGGGCAAACCAATCGGCCTGCTTTTAGGTCGTCATAAGTAAGGGATGTGCGGCCCAACGCGATACCTTGTCCTTCTATTGCTGCTTGTAAGATTAAGCTGGAATCATTGTACCCGGGACCCTTGTCTGGGTCGATATCTGTAACACCGGCAATATGCAACCATCGCCGCCAGTTAACGGCAAAAGGTTCTTCGCCCACATCGTCATGAAGTAGCGTGTGATACTTCAGGTCATGGGGTGTGCGTAAAGGTAGGGATCCTTTGAGAAGGTGGGGGCTACAAACAACAAGACTCTCGTCTTCCATCATTTTATCAACGCGGCAACCGGGATATTGCCCTGCGCCAAATCGGATTGCTAAATCCACATCATCGCGAGAGAAATTACTTTTTGTAATGGTTGCCGAAACAAGAATGTCGATTTCAGGGTGCTTTCGGCGAAATTTTGGCAGTCGTGGTAATAGCCATTTTGCTGCAAAGGATGGCATGACAGAGACTTTAAGGGTTCCGCGATCCCCACCATCATAAAGTTTCTGCGTAGTTGATTTAATAATGTCGAAAGCTTCACTGACAGCGGGTAACAGAATCTGCGCCTCATCCGTAAGGATTAGGCGGCGGTTCATTCGGCGGAAAAGTTGAATCCCCAAATGGTCTTCGAGTGATTTGATCTGGTGGCTGACAGCTGCTTGCGTCACAAAAAGCTCTTGTGCGGCTTTGGTAAAGGAGAGTTGTCTGGCTGCTGCTTCGAACGCGCGCAAGGCATTTAGAGGTGGGAGAGGTCTAAGCATGAATTCACATTATAAAATCTAATCCGATATATGAAATATCATCGTTTGAGATTGAAATCAAACGGTCATATTTTAGCTGTATCAAAGAACACAGAGAACAATTGCCCGTTGAGGCATATTATTTCGGATAAGGAGAACTGTTATGGCAAATGTAACAATGCACAAAACCTATACTTTTGGTCTGTTGCAAAAGAGCAAGCAGGATGTATCTTTTTTGAAGGCCCCAATTGCAAGCGTCATCCAGAAGTTGGTTACATGGCAAGAACGTTTAAATGAACGTGCCAGCCTTCGTGATGCCGATGCCCATCTGTTACAGGATATGGGAATTACGGCTCAGGCTGCATTCCGTGAAGCATCAAAGCCTTTCTGGGTTAGCTAAAAATTACCCTGCCCCGACCGCGCTATCGGGTTCTTCTTTCTAGAAGATAGCGCACTTTCCTTTTGGAACTTTATAAAGTCCGTTAACTGCTCGCCGACAGCCGTTGACGGGCTTTTGAAGTTTTTGGCTTTGTGTGAATTCAAAGACAGACCAAACGCCTAAAAAGGGGAGGCTGGCAGCTTAGGGAAGAAATTGTTCGCGGATAATGCGTTCTTCCAGATTGTGCTCTTCGTCAAAAAGAAGATTCATATCGACGCTATTGTCCTGACGAACACTGACTCGTTTGACGTGTTTAATTTCGGTGAAGTCAGCCGTTGCAGAAATGGGGCGCTTTTCTGTGTCCAAGGTTCTGAACGTAACTTCTGCCGAAGCTGGAAGAAGGGCGCCTCTCCAACGTCTTGGTCTAAAGGCGCTAATGGGTGTCATAGCAAGCAGTGACGCCCCGATAGGAACGATAGGCCCATGAGCAGACAGATTATAAGCTGTGCTGCCCGCTGGCGTTGATAGGATGACGCCATCGCATACCAATTCCTGCATGCGTTCGATACCATCGATGTCTATGCCTATACTTGCGGCTTGTCGACTATCTCGATGAAGAGAAACCTCATTGATGGCCAGGGCTTCAAATTTTTGACCGCTCACTGTCTCAACGGACATACGCAAGGGATGCAATGTAACCTTCACGGCTCTTTCAATACGTTGATCAAGCTGATCTTCGTTATACTTATTGAGAAGAAAACCAATTGTGCCCCTGTTCATGCCGTATATAGGAATGTCCAGCCCTATAAATTGGTGTAATGTTTCCAACATGAACCCGTCTCCACCAAGCGCGACGATCACATCCGCTTCGTCAGGTGAAACAGCTTTGTATTTGTTTTCTAGGCATTCCAATGCATTCGTTGCTCTTTCTGTTTCAGAGGCAACAAATGCAACACGTTTTCGGCTCATCGTTTTTGCCTCATGGCAGCCAACCTTTTCCGTAAAACATCACAAACATTACAGATGTGTATTTCATAAATAATAACAATAGACTGACAGCCACTTGCAGCGCTGTCAAAATGTCTGATACTGATTGATAAATAAAATATTTCAAAGGGGAGTTATTTTGATCCGTTCATTCTTTTTCGCAATTCTGACCATCGTTGGTTATTGCGCAGTCTTAGGCGCGACCGTTCAGGCTGCAGACAGACACGCGGGTTACTATTATCCAGATCCGGTTTACCGGGAAGTTTACAAAGCCAGGGCCAAGCAGATTGCAACAGCGAACCGTAAAACCCGCATCGCTTTTGTCACTTCTATTACACAGCAGAACATGCAACGGGAATTTGCCCCGACAGCGGCAATTTTTGCAAAGGGTAATGATGCGGAAAAGCTCATTATTGTTGGGTTGGAAGATGGCCGATTGGATACGATTTATCGCGCACGTGCTATCTTTGCCAATATGACTGCGGGTGTTCGAACTTTACCCGTTTTTCAGGAGCTGGGTGTCGAAGATGTCTTTACCTTTTTTGATCTCGCAGCCTTGATGGGGTTTACCCAGATAACGGTTACCAATGGTCGGAACTTTACACACCAAGTAATTCTTCAGTGAAACTTGGCTTTTTTATAATTTCGGTGAGTAACAATTAATTTATGATTGCCCGTATTTTTCTTCCCTTTGCGATTGGTTATTTTCTTTCGTTTTTATTACGCGTTGTGAATGCTGTTATTGCCCCTGATCTTGTTGCTGAATTGAATTTGTCAGCAGCTGATCTGGGGTTATTGACAAGCGCCTTCTTCATCGCCTTTGCTCTTACACAGCTCCCTTTGGGGGTTTTGCTTGATCGCTATGGACCGCGAAAAGTGGAAAGTGCTTTTCTGCTGTTGACAGCTGCGGGTGCGTTATTATTTTCCTGGGCAGAAACTTTCCCGCTTCTTGTTTTGGGCCGGGCTTTGATAGGTTTTGGCGTATCCGCTTGCATGATGGCGGCGTTTAAAGCCTATGTCAGCTGGGTTCCCAAAGAACGTCTAGCTTTAATTAACGGCTGTCACCTTGCTGCTGGTGGTTTGGGGGCCATTGCGGGAACGGCGCCAGTTGAGTTTCTTTCCGAACTTATGGGCTGGCGTGGCGTTTTTGTTGTCCTTGCGGTGATGTCTTTGGTCATTTCCGTGCTGATTTACCTTGTGATTCCTCGACGAGGTGAGGTTCCCGCAAGTGAAAGTATTACAAAGCAGATCAAGGATTATGGCCTTGTTTTTAAAAGTTCGTTCTTCTGGCGAATCACACCTTTTACTGTGATGTCTCAGGCGGCCTTCTTTTCTTTGCAGGCATTATGGTCTGGCCCTTGGTTACGTGATGTCGCCGGATTTGATCGAGGTGTCGTTGCGTGGGGGTTAACGTTGATTGCTGTTGCCGTTTTTACTGGTTTTCTTGTTGGTGGCATTGTGACCGACTGGTTGCGTCGACATAAGATCAGCCCGATAACAATTGGGTTTTATGGCATGTTTCTTTGTATGATCCCACAGGCTCTTTTGCTACTGGAAATAGATTCCTTCCTGATGGTTAGCATTGTTTGGATGGCTTTTGGTTTTCTGGGAACGGGGGGATATTTAATTTATCCGGGATTGTCTCAGTTTTTCCCAAGTCATCTGGCTGGCCGTGTTAATACGGCATTGAACTCTTTTGTGTTTGTAGTTGCTTTTGTCGGGCAATGGGCCGTTGGTGCGGTAATCGAATTATGGCCTGTGCAAGCCTCTGGTGGTTATGCTGTCGAAGGATATCAAGCGGGTATTGTTATGCTGCTTGTCGCACAGTTTCTTGGTGTGGGGTGGTATTATCTTTTCCCGCTGATGGTGAAAAAATACCATCAGCTTAACAGGGCTGTGGAAAGGATAAAGGGAGCTTGATCGGGAGCCTCCCTTTATCTCTTTAGCCGCCTGTAACACTCATGTGTCGAGCAACAGATGGGTCGGCTTCCCGGTCGATGATAAAATCATGACCTTTGGGCTTTCGGGCAATGGCTTCAAATATTGCCTGTTCTAGCGGCCCGTTTTCATCACTGCTGCGCAAGGGGTCCCGCAAATCCATGGCATCATCTTGCCCGAGGCAGAGATACAAGGTTCCGGTACAGGTCATTCTAACTCGATTACAGCTTTCGCAGAAATTATGGGTCATGGGGGTAATGAAACCGATCTTTCCGCCAGTCTCTTTGACCTCAACATACCGCGCTGGGCCGCCTGTTTTGTGATCACTCTCATTCAGGGTCCAATGCTCCCCCAAAATGGATCGCACTTCAGTTAGGGGCAGATACTGGTCAACACGGTTTTCGTTACCAATGTCGCCCATCGGCATCACTTCGATAAAGGTAATATCAAAGCCTTCGTCACCGCACCAAGATACAAGGGTGTGTAGTTCGTCATCATTTACACCGCGAAGAGCAACGGTATTAATCTTGACTTTTAGCCCGGCTTTTTTGGCCGCCTGTAAACCTTCTAGGACCTGATCAAGCTTTCCCCATCGTGTGATCGCGGCAAACTTATCTTTATTGAGTGTGTCGAGGGAAACATTAATACGTCGCATTCCCGCATCTGCAAGCTGTTGCGAGTACTTTTCCAACTGACTTCCGTTTGTTGTCAGAGTCATTTCCTTGAGCTGTCCTGATTCCAGGTAAGGTGTCAGGCCATTAAACAGCTTCATAATGTTTTTGCGAACCAGTGGCTCACCACCCGTAAATCGAAGCTTTTTGACGCCTAGGTTGATGAAGGCACCAGAAACTCTTTCCAGCTCTTCAATCGTCAACAGTTCTTTTTTTGGTAAAAAGTTCATGTCTTCAGACATGCAATAAACACAGCGAAAGTCACATCTGTCGGTGACCGATATCCGCAGGTAATCAACCATACGGCCAAAAGGGTCTATCATTCCGGGGTGGCTATCCTGCCCGGGGAGACCATCCTGAATGTTGCCTTGCGTATTGGCCGCAGAAGCCGCGGACGAGACGAGGCCCTTTTGTATGTTTGACGAATTAATCATCAATTATATCTCCTGAGCTTTCAGGTGCTCTGTTTTTATTCCTGAAAATCATCCTACACTTTGGCGCATAGGTCGTTAATTGCAAGTCAATTTAAGTTTCTAACCTATAGTGAAGGCCAAAAGACTGTACCTTGTCATATATCAAGGTCATATATTAAGCGGCTTTCATCGCGCTTAATATAGATCATGTTGTCGATATTCGCTTAATAGCGGTTATACCTGTCCCACCCGTTTCCATTTTTACGCGTTCTGTGATGTGGGAAATTGGCTCTATCAGAACGTCCATAGAATTCGCGGTAGCATGAATAACGTTCTCTTTATCTAATGCAATAGCAACATGCCCCGGCCAATAGATAAGGTCACCTTCAGCGCATTGTTCGGAGTTTACTGGAAAACCTGCATTTGTTTCTTGGACATAGGTATCCCTGTGTGTGTTGATACCACTGGCGCTTAGCGATACCTGAACCAAACCAGAGCAGTCGATGCCAACAGAAGATTTTCCGCCCCAAAAATAGGGGGTACCCAAAAATTGGTATGCGACATCTACATGACTTAGGGCTTTAGTTTCAAGTGAACAAATATGATCGGTAAAGACCCATCCGCCGCCTTGAATTTGGGTGTAGCGTCCTTCTTCTTTTAGGGGGAGAACCGTTGATTCCATTGAAAGCATGTCTATCGGCGGGATTTTCATGGCAGGCTGGGGATATACATAAGTACGAAGGGCTTTTACCCTGTGTGTTGTTTGTCTTACTTCTCGTGACAGGGTGTCAGCCCGTATGTAGCCGACATAGCTGTCTTTGGCATTTTGCACCCACACCCAGCCGTTTTTTTCTTCATAGACGGTGACTTTCTCGCCGAAAAGCAACTCGGTGTCTTGTCCAGCCTCATCTGCTGGATGCCGTCTGAGGGGAACGATACCCCTTGATACCTGTGCCGCGTAGCCTTTGCTGTATGCGGAGGCCTCAACTTTGTCGCGCAGATATTCAGCAGCTAGATCTTTTCTCAGCGGATGGAGGCGAGGGTCCAATGTTTGTGGCATGGTGGCGTCAGGCTTTCTCTGTCAGTCTTATTTGATTACAAGCTTGCCACTGTCGAGTGAGTAAATAAAGTGCTCTTGTTCCTGTTTTACAGCCCAGAGGTCAAAATGGTGGCAATTTTCTTTGATTTGGATGGAACCCTTACCGATCCAAAAGAAGGTATTACGAAGTCTATTCAATATGCTTTGGAACAACTTGGTATGGAAAGTCCGTCGCCTGATGATCTGGAATGGTGCATCGGGCCACCTTTGAAAGAATCATTTGATCAGCTGCTTGGCGGTAGATCTTTGAGTGAGGAGGCTATTGCTCTCTATCGAGAGAGGTTTGCAGAAACAGGTCTTTATGAGAATGAGATTTATCCAGAAATCGTTCTTCTTCTTAAGAGCCTTAAAGAGAAAGGTTTTCCCCTTTTTGTCGCGACAAGTAAGCCGGAAATCTATGCCACTAAAATAATTGAGCACTTTAATCTTGAAAGCTTTTTCGAGCGGGTTTTGGGCTCTGAATTGAATGGCACGCGTTCGAATAAAACTGATTTACTTGAGTACGCACTTTCAAAAACGGGAAGCCGTCCGTCAAGTTCTCTCATGGTTGGAGATAGGAAACATGATGCTGTGGGGGCGCTGAATAATAAGATGATATCGGTTGGTGTTACTTATGGTTATGGAACTGTCAGTGAATTAAAAGACGCTGGTGTTCACTACCTTATTGATAAGCCGTTGGACTTTTTGAATGTTGTTGATTCTCTATAATCAAGAAGGTTTGTTTTCTGGTTGACCTTGCCCATAATCTGTTTGATTTGAAAGGGTTTCAATCTGGATTGGTGCTTTGATATGAAGGTCACGTTGGGGGAAGGGAAATTCGACATTCTCTTCTTTGAATTTATCCCAGATAGCTAATAACAATTCGCTCGTTATATTGCCAACTCCGTTCTGTGGATCGGTAATCCAAACCCGTACTTCTAGGTTTACAGAGTTGTCGCCAAAGTTACGTACAAGACAGTTTGCCTTGGGGTTGTCCAGAATGCGTTTGTTCTCTTTCGCGGCTTCTATACAAAGATTAATGGCCTTGTGAAGATCTGAGTTATAGGAAACACCAATTGGTACACGTACTCTGACCCAGCTGTTCGTATAAGACCAGTTTTCAACCCGTTGTGTGATGAACTCTTCATTTGGGATAAGGTGTTCAATACCATCCCGGGTAATAACAGAGGCATAGCGAGCACCGAAAGATTTAACCCAGCCATAGGTATCATTTACGGCGATAACATCGCCCGGTTTAATGGATCTATCCATTAACAAGATGATACCGGATACCAGGTTGGAAATAACCTTTTGAAGGCCAAAACCGATGCCAACACCAAGCGCACCACCGAAAAGTGCGAAAGCGGAGAGGTCGATGCCGACAGTTTTAAGCCCAACAATTACGGCGAGACCAATAAAGGTGACTTTTAATAATTTGCCAAGAAGGACCTGAACGGAAGGTGTTAATTCTGGTACGGCTTTTACGCGACGTTCCAATAGTGAGCTAAAGGCAATCGCGGCCCAAAGTAATACCGCGAGCGAAATAACCCCTTTTAGCACCATAAGGACTGATATCCTTAATCCGCCAACATCTAGTGCGGCTGCATCTAGTATCTCTTCTGCAAGTCCGAGAAGTCCTAAGATGTTTAGGGCGGCGACAGACCAAATGAAAAGAGAGACCAACCGTGCGACGATACGTGTTTTGATGAGACTTGTTGTTAGGTTGATGATGACCCATGCCAAGGTTAAGCTTGCAACAGTATTGATCAGAAACCTTGTTCGAAGAGGCATTTCAAGCTGGATCAAAGCGCCAAGCGTGACCCATAGCATTAACAGGAACACCACCCATGGGATCATGGGAAGTAGGTTGGTCAGGATAAGTCTTAAAGCTTGTGGGGTTTTGGCAAATTGCTTCCACTCACTCGCCATGGGGCGTAATTTGTTGCCCGTGTAGCGACTAAGCGGAAGAAGGATAAGAAGGAAGCCAAGTTGGAAAATGACCGGCCAACTCAAAAGATTTTGTCCCAACCAGCTGGTGATCTGTTCCATCCAGTGGGAAATTTCTTCGTGGCTTGGGATCATTAAAAAATCCAAACTTAACCTCCTAATTGTATCTCTATAAAAGCGTGCACAGTTTTTGCCTATTTTATGGGTGGTTGCTTTTTTTTTGTGCCCTGTATCGTAAGTTTAGCAATTTTATCCTATGGGGAACAGGCTCTGTTTGTTTGGGGGCAAGGAGTCTCGAGGTGCGTCAATTGGGCAGTATTAAATTATCTATCTGATATCATTTAGATAATTATTTGACGCCTGGAATTTAAGCGAGTTGATTTCATTAATTTAGTTGTTGATTTTGAGAAATACTATACATTAAATTTACTTATTAAGGGTTTAATGGAAAGTTATTCTCAATATGAAAATATCTAACAAGCAAAAAGAAGCAAATAAAGCGAAGTTGATTGCTGTTGCGGTGGATCTGTTTTCCGAGCATGGCTTTCACAATGTTTCTATGAAGCAGATTTCCAAGGCAGCTAAAATGGGGGATTCAACAATCTATAAGTATTTCCCTAGCAAAGATAAATTTTTGCTGGCTTATCATGAGTCTGCTTTGAATAGCGTGATACTGCTCGTCGATGAAGCCGACGATTTTCCTGAATTTACTCTCGAAGAGAAACTTCAATTTTTTATCTATAATTATCTAGATATCCTTATCGAAAATCGTGAGTTTGTTGCCGAAAGTATCGAGATTTTACGAGAGTCTCCGGCTTTTTTAATGCAGCGGGAGTTCCCGGCAAGCAAAGCCCTGAAAAAAGAAATCATTCAAATTCTTGAACATTCGGTGGAAAATGGTGAGATCCCGGATGTTCCTTTTGAAAGTGCCGTAGCGCATCTGATGGTTGATGCTTTATTGGGAATAGTTCTCTATTGGCTACAGGATGAAAGTGAAGAATTCACCCAGACAACTCAATTTGTAGAGGTTTCGACAAATTTCTTTGCCACAGTATTAAAAAGTGGCGTGCTTGGTAAGGGTGTTGATCTGGTTAGCTTTATGATCAAAAGCCAGATGATGCGGTTTCTAGAAAATGGTCAGGGTTTTTCGAGCCTAATGAAAGGCTTGGGCGCTATGGCCAATAAAGGCGCGGGCAAAGGAGGCTGGAAACATGGGGGGTAAGGGATCAATTGCAACCAGAAAGCTGCATCGTTCGGCAACAATTGGATTAACCGCAACCAAGGTTGGCTTACGACATCTGGGGCATGTGGGTAAGAAAAAATTTACCGTGGGACATTCCTCTCCGGAACAGGATGAAGATGCTCGTATCAAACACGAAGAAGATATCGGGAAAACGCTTTTCAAGGCTTTGAACCAACTTAAAGGAACAGCGTTAAAGGCCTCACAAATTCTCAGCATGGAAGCGGATATTCTTCCCGAAGGTATTCGACGGGAGTTATCAAAAGCTTGCTATAAAGCAACGCCCTTAAACCGGGCTTTGGTTGACAAGGTATTTCGGGATCAATTTGGTAAAAGTCCAGGCAAAATTTTTGATGATTTTAACTCGTCGGCGTTTGCTGCAGCAAGTCTGGGACAGGTTCACAAAGCAAAGCTTGGATCGGGAGAGGATGTTGCCGTTAAGGTTCAGTACCCTGGAATTGCGGCATCGATTAAAAGCGATGTGAAAATGCTCGGTGGGTTGCTGACAGTTTTTTCTGCCTCTACTGATTTGATGCCAGATAAAAACATTATCGACACTGTTCTCGATGAAATCACTATTCAGTTGCATCGGGAAGTTGATTATTTTCAAGAGGCCGAAAGCCTGAAGTGGTTTAAAAAAAGAATAAAGAACGAGAAGATCGTCGTTCCGGAAACTTATGATGATTATAGTTCTGAACGTATTTTGACAACGGAACTGTTAACAGGATTTCATTTGGATGAATGGTTGGCAACCAATCCTTCACAAGACGAGAAAAATGCGTATGGTCAGCTCTTATTTGATTTTTTCTTCGACAGTTTTTTTGAACTAGGTTTTGTGCACGCAGATCCACATCCGGGTAATTTTCTTTTTATGGAAAATGGTCAGTTGGGATTACTGGACTTTGGCTGTGTTCGAAAAATGGATAATGGATTCACAAAGTTCATATCTAACTATTACAAATTTCTTATTCATCATCATACTGTTGAGCCAGATTATGAAAGACTAAGACATTTCTATGAAGATCTGGAACTCAGTAAGGATGATATGAGTAATGATGAATTTCGTTCGATCTTGCAACCTCAACTAGATGTTATTCAAAAATGGATGATTGAACCATATCTGGAAGAAAAATTTGACTTTACCAACTGGGAATGGCCAGAAATTAAGATGGCCGATACCCGGAAAATTACCCCTTTTATGAAAGAAATTAATCGTAACCTTTTGTACTTTGACCGAACCTATCGCGGAATGATTTTGTTGTTGAGTAAACTAGGCGCAACAGTAAAAACCGGAAATAAATGGATCGGAGTGTAAAGATACCGATGACGATGAGGGGGCATAAAGATCTGTTTGAGGAAAGGTCACGCTATGTGAGATTATTTTCGTACATTATTGAGCTGCGATGGGTTGGTCGATGGATTATGGGCGTATCCATAACCCATCTTGTTTTTACCTTTATTATGTTTCCAGCCCATGTGGCCTTTATTTTCACAAGGGGTTTCTTTGATACCGGCGTTGCGAACGCTGAGATAGGAAACACAGTTTGGTTCTTTTTCTTTGGAATTCCGCTTTTTCTTGTTGGGTATATGATTGATCGTGACGAGAAGAAAACAGTGATGCCGCCTTTTCAAGAGGTTATCCTCATTTCTTTGGTATGTATGACGGCGTTGGGAATATTGTTGATACCTGCGTCAGGATTTTGGTTGATGACACCTGCAATATTCGGGTTTTACTTGAAGAATAAATCGGCTAATGACAATTGGAACTAAATCGTCTCGGGGATGTATGACAGGTCATTTTGACGGATAGGGTTCTAAGGCTCGTCCGTAATGAAGGTAATGGGATGGCTTTGAAAGGCTGCGCCATGTGTCTGCGATGTAGAAACGTGGAAATGCAGATGAGGTGCCGTGGAATAGCCTGTGTTTCCTGAATAGGCGATAAGCTGACCTTTATTGACCTTATCACCTATTTGGACAACAACACCGTCTTTCTTAAGGTGCAGATACTGACCTATTGTTCTATCGGGATGTTGGATCCAGATATAATTTTCTTCGCTTTTATATTTATTCGAAGCGCCACCACGGGATGAATCTTCCCTGAGTGAAATGACAATCCCCTCGCGTGCCGCCAAAATTTCTGATCCCACAGGCATTGCCCAATCAATGGCAAAGCTATTTGGCCCAGTGTGAGAAAATGCTCCATTCGGTCCCTGAGAGATGGGGTAGGATTTGGCTTTTGGAAAAGGGAGCTGGTAGAGCACAGTGTCATCGTGTTTGGCGCTGCCTGTGTCGGGATGGAGCTGTGATGTCCAGCTGTAACGCCACTCACCATGGCTTTCTGCCTTTATTGTGAGAATGCTTTTAATTTCATTTGGGTCAAGTCGCACGTTCTCTGTTTTTTTTGCAGGTATTACATTGTGTCCCGTCATTTGTAGCGATATGCGCATAGGAAAAGCATAGTTGTTTTGGGCACTAATCTGGGCAAGTTTATTATCCTCAACTGTCAGATAACAAACCTTATTGTGATGAAAGCAGTCTTCACGCTCACCAGCGTTGGTTGCTGTTGCGGATGATAAAAAAAGGCATGTCAGTAGAGCGCTTACAAGGCTATAAAAGGGGAGAGAAGTAAGGGGAAGATGTTTCATGTTCTTACGCGAGACTCTCCTGTGTTAATGAGCCAGTTTTACTCGCCTGTTTCTCTTGGATGTGTACTATCCGTCACTTAATTAGAGACGAGACGTTACCCAAGCAACAAGCTGTCACTATCGAGTTCCTCGCCTCTAACCCTGCCAAACATGTCAACGAGATCGTGGATCGTCATGGAACTACGTTCTTCGCCAGAAACATCCAAGACAACTTGTCCTTCATGAAGCATTACTGTTCTTGTCCCAAACTGAAGAGCCTGTCCCATAGAGTGGGTAATCATCAAGGTCGTGATGCCAGTTTCTTTGACAATATCATTAGTGAGTTCTAGCACAAAAGCTTGCATTCTGGGGTCAAGTGCGGCCGTGTGCTCATCAAGAAGCAGGCATTTTGTTGGTTGCAATGCTGCCATGATTAGGCTGACGGCTTGTCGCTGACCACCGCTGAGAAGTCCCATCTTGTCTGCTAGACGATCTTCCAAACCTAACCGTAGGCGAGACAAACGTTCTTTGAAAAGTTCACGCTTGGTATTATTTATCGCCAGACCAAAGCCGCGTTTTTGCCCCCTTGAATGGGCAAGAGAAAGATTCTCTTCGATGGTTAAAGCTTCACAGGTTCCCGCAAGAGGGTCTTGGAAAACCCGCGAGACCAAACTACTCCGTCGCGCTGCTTTCCATCGGCTGACGTCTTTTCCGTCAATTGTAATGGCACCACTGTCGGCGATTAACTCACCGGTCAAACAGTTCATAAATGTGGATTTTCCAGCACCGTTTGACCCGATGACAGTCACAAACTCGCCCTCGGCAACGGACAGATTTACGCCTTGGAGTGCTTTGTTTTCGTTTGGCGTGTCTTTGCCAAAAGTGATGCGGAGATCTTGAACATTGATCATTTTAGTGCCCCCGCTTCATCAGTTTTTTAAGGGGGTTTTTAGCCCCGGGTAAAATCAAGGCAATTGTTACCAATAAGGCGGTAACCAAGTTGAGGTCGGAAGGTTCCAACCCAATACTATCCGCGTTAAGGGCGAGACCAATGGCGATGCGATAGACAATTGATCCGAAGATACAGGCAAGAACGGCCATCAACATGCCGCGTGTCGAAAAGATTGCTTCACCTGCGATAAGGGCTGCAAGGCCGATCACAATAGTACCAGTACCAATTGTGATATCTGCAAAGCCGTTCATTTGGGCAAACAAAGCCCCGGCAAGACCAACAAGGGCATTTGAAAGTGCCATACCGATATAAGTTGTTTTGTTGGTATCAATTCCTTGGGCACGGGCCATTTTCTGATTTGCACCGGTTGAACGCATGGCTAGTCCATAGTCGGAATTGAGGAACCGGGCAACGATGAGGGCAACAACAAAGACGATAACAGCAGCAATGATTGGCTTCAGATAATAGCCGGGCAGTCCTTGACCTTCAAAAGATGTCAGAATTGTCTCTTCTGTGATTATTGGTACATTCGGGCGCCCCATAATCCGAAGATTGATTGAATAGAGGGCAATCATGGTCAAGATAGATGCGAGTAGATTGAGGATCTTGAAGCGTAAGTTCAAAAATGCAGTGACCAGTCCGGCCATGCCGCCAGCAAAGAAGGCAATAACCGTTGCCAATACCGGGTTACATCCTGAGACGATCATCGTTGCGCAGACGGCAGCCCCCAAGGGAAACGATCCGTCAATTGTTAGATCGGGAAAGTCGAGAATTCTGAACGACAAGAAGACGGCTAAAGCAATTAGACCGTAGATCAGACCTAATTCGATGGCACCCATAAAGGAAATAAGGTTCATTTATCCGAAGCCTTGCGGCTCTCTAACTGTTGTGTTTTTACGTAGATCACGCTGCTTGGATAGTTCCATAACGCAAGAAGGCGAAATCCGCAAAACGAATTTCGCCTTCCCTGAAAGCTTTTATATCACTGTTGTTTTTGACAGCGATAGAGCAAGGGATCTTATTTGATCACTTCTGTTGCGCGCGCGATGACTTCTGGAGAAAGAGTAACACCCATTTTCTCTGCCATTGCCGGGTTCACAAAAAGATTGGTTTTGCTCACGCCCTGAAATGCAATGTCACCTGCTGCTTTACCCTTTAGGATTTCAACAACAACTTTACCTGTCTGGCGACCGACATCGTAGTAATCAAAACCCAGCGCGGCCATTGCGCCACGTTTTACAGAATCTGTATCCCCCGCATAAACAGGGATCTGGTGATCGATACCAACTTTCACCACAGCTTCGAAAGCTGAGATGATTGTATTGTCCGTTGCAACATAAATAACATCAGCTTTACCGATCAGGTTTTGTGCTGCGGCTAGAACTTCACCGGTTTTTGTTGCCGGGGACGCAATAACGTCAAAGCCCTGGGCTGCACCGTGCTTTTTCACAAGGTCCAATAGAACAACGGAGTTTGCTTCGCCCGGGTTATAGGGAACACCGATGCTTTTCGCATTTGGTGTCAGTTCCTTTATCAGGGCAATGTGCTGATCAATAGGTGAAAGATCGCTCACACCTGTAACATTTGTACCTGATGGACCTTCATTGGCAACAAGCTTGGCTGCGACAGGGTCAGTAACGGCAGAGAAAACAACGGGAATATCTTTTGTCGCTGCGACAACAGCTTGTGCAGAAGGCGTTGCAATTGGGACGATAACATCAGGGCCATTCCCAATGTATTCTCTGGCAATTTGAGCTGCGGTTGCGGGATTGCCCTGTGCACTTTTATAAAGGAAGGTCAGGTTTTTACCTTCTTCATAACCCTGAGATTTTAGTTCGTCGCGTACGCCGTCACGTACCGCATCAAGAGCGGGGTGTTCGACAATAGCAGTTGTGGCAACAACAACATCTTCAGCTTGCGCTGCAAATGGAAGCGATAGGCCAAGTGCTAAAGTAGCTGCAATAAATTTGGATCCCAAATTTTTTGAAATCATGATGTGCCTCCGAGATAGCAATTATATATTCGTTTGTATGGTTCAGAACCCCATGATACCCGCAGAGAAATAGGGTATTAGGAGTCTGTCCAATTTATTGTGATGTATTAATCCTTGTCACTGCCATGAAAGCAAGAAGATATGTTGAAGTGATTAGATGTTTTTTTATGGATTTAAACTCTAAATAAATGCCCCAGCCCAAGCCGAATATAAGATCGTAAATCACGATTAGGCCTTTTCTTGTTCATAATGAGAAAACCCGACATAGTGCATGGGATTTAGTGTTTGAATGATATCAGCAGACCTGTAGAGATTTAATGCGGACCGTTTTATGAAAGATAAAAATCAGGCAAGTACGACATCCAGACGTATGGCAAAAGCCTCTTTGGAAACGTTGGAAGAATTTGTCTTGCGCCCCGATCCGTCGAAAGAAGGATTAACTGAAGCGGTAAAAGGAACGGATCAGGATGGAAATGTAATTGAAATTCCTGTTGTGGTCGAAAAACCTTTAACTCTTTTCCTGAATGGGCAGGAAATTGTAACGATGATGACCATCGGTGATTACCCTGATTATTTGGCAGTTGGCTATCTTTTAAATCAAAATATGCTACGCCGTGATGATGTGATCACAGCCATTGATGTGGATGAAGAGCTGGATCTGGTTGTGGTTCGCACTGAACGTGAAACTAACTACGAAGAAAAATTGAAAAAGAAAACACGTACATCTGGATGTGCTCAAGGGACTGTCTTTGGGGATTTGATGGAAAAGTTCGAAGATATAAAGCTACCTTCGGATGCCAAAATTCACACATCATGGATCTACGCACTCAGCCGTAAAATCAACATGGTGCCGAGTTTATACTTGGAAGCTGGTGCGATACATGGGTGTGTTTTATGCCAGAGCGATCGGCCTTTAATTTATATCGAAGATGTCGGGCGTCATAACGCCGTTGATAAAATTGCGGGTTATATGTTTTTGAATAACATTACAGCTTCAGACAAGATCTTCTACACAACGGGTCGTTTGACATCAGAGATGGTGATCAAAACAGTACAGATGGGTATTCCTGTACTGGTTTCCCGTTCCGGTTTCACGGCATGGGGTGTTGATTTGGCAAAAGAAGCGGGTCTTACCTTAATTGGTCGTGCCAAAGGCAAACGTTTCACAGCCCTTGCAGGACAGGACCGAATAGTCTTCGACCATCAGGACGCAGATTTGGAAGATGAAAACCCGCGCCATCAAAGAGCGGCGGCCCGTGGGACAGATAATATAACCCAAGGAACTGAAACTAAAGAAAGCCAAGCCGATGACTGATGTTGCGGGTGTGATACTGGCCGGTGGGCTGGCCCGCCGCATGGGTGGGGGTGATAAGGGCATGAAATCATTGGCCGGGGAGAGCTTGCTTACCCGCATTATCAAGCGAATAAAGCCACAAGTCGGACCGTTGGTGTTAAACGCTAATGGTGATAGTGATCGGTTTAAGGCTTTTTCGTTACCTGTAACAGCAGACGTCGTTGATGATAATCCGGGTCCTTTGGCTGGGGTGCTCACGGGGCTAGAGTGGGTTGCAACACATTCGCCTGATGCGAAATGGATGATATCTGTTCCTTGTGATGCGCCTTTTATTCCTGTGGATCTCGTTGAAAGACTAGTATCAGAGGCAAGCAAACAAGACTTACCTTTGGCTTGCGCCATGTCGCATGGGCGAACACATCCTGTTGTTGGTTTGTGGTCTGTTGCTCTACGTGATGATTTACGCCAAGCAATCGTGCACGAAGAAATGCGCAAGGTTGATCGCTGGACTGAACGTCATGGAATTTGTCACGTTTCATTTGATGATGTTGTCATCGGCAATGAAACGGTTGATCCCTTTTTTAACGCCAACAAACCGGATGATTTGTTAAAGGTCGAGAGTTTGTTGAGGGAATGAAAAAGTGGGTGGCATTTTTGCGAAAGTGAATGTGTAAGATTAGGCTTTGCCAATCTTTCCGGTTTAATGCTTATTAAACGTTCGCCAGTCTTTATATCGGGGTGTGATGGCAACTATTATATAGTGCTTTCATACTCTGATATAACTCTATCTTCGTACAATTTATCTCGATATCAGCATCGAGATCAAATCAGCCTGAATCTTTGCTTAACGGGTTGGTATCGGTTACTGATTGGTTACGTCAAAATTATCCTGTCTGTGGATAGCTGCAGAAAAATTTGCTATTGAGCTATTCTTTCTTCACATGATCTCTTCATAGGGAAAATTCATTTGTCGCAGTCTGCTGTTATGCCCGATAAACCTGTTTTATTACAAAAGCCGCCAGCCAGCTTGTCTTGGTTGATGTGGTTATTGGGCGCGATGCTCTTTTTGATTGGGTTCTTTCATCGCATTGCATTTGGGGTAATGGCAGAGCCCTTGACCATCGAGTTTGGGTTAACGGCAACAACCTTGGGTACGTTGGCGAGTTTTTACTATTACAGTTATGTGGTTATGCAGGTGCCCGTTGGTGTAATGGCAGACCGTTTTGGCCCCCGAAAGCTTTTAACAACAGGGGCGATTATTGCGGCAATCGGAACTGCGATTTTTGCACTTGCCCCTAATTACTGGATTATCAGTTTTGGTCGCTTGTTGATCGGTGGCTCAGTGGCTGTGGCTTTTGTCACAATGATGAAGATAGCTCTGCATTGGTTTGACCTTAAGCGGTTTGCTCTTCTGGTTGGCCTTGGGCTTCTATCGGGTAATCTGGGGGCTGTTGTTGCGGGAGCGCCACTACAGCAAATGATAGAGTTGATTGGCTGGCGTTATGTCATGCTTGGCTTTGCAGGGATTACAGGTGTACTGGCTTTGGCCACAGGTATCTGGTTGCGGGATGATCCGACGGATCTTGGCTATAAAAGCTATGGCCATGAGCACGATGAAACCCAACCGAAACAGTCCATTTGGGCTGATTTAAAAGAAGCCATTACTTATCGTACGGTTTTTCTTTTGACGTTGGCATGCGGGGCATCTGCTGGATCAATGCTTACTTTTGGTGGCCTTTGGGGAGTACCTTTTCTTAAAGTTGCCTATGGCTTTACCACATCAGAAGCTGCATTAATTACCACTGTTACATTGCTTGTGTGGGCTGGAAGCGGCGTATTGCTTGGACATTGGTCCGATGCATCAGGGAAACGAAAAATTCCTTTTTTTGTGCTGGCACTTGTGGCTGCGTTGGGTTGGTTTGTTGCTACGCAGATACCTGATCTTCCTCTGACTGTTCTTGGTCTGGCATTATTTTCTGCTGCCGCAGGAAGTTGTATTATGATTGTTGGCCTGTCCTGGGCCAAAGAAGCTGTTCCTGCTCGACTGCAAGGAACATCGCTAGGTTGGTGTAATACAGGTGTTATGATTGGCCCAATGGTTCTGCAACCTCTGACAGGTATTTTGATCGACCTAAACTGGAGTGGTGCAACAGAAGCGGGGCAGCGTGTATATGATGTTTCTGCTTTTGAAGCCGGGTTTATCCCGATGATAATCTGGTTGGTTGTTGCATCTGTTTTGGTATTGTTTGCTCAAGAAAAACAAAGTCCCTTTAAATAATACGGGAATCAATAAGGGCCACCTTTGGTTGGGTAGCCCTTGTCTTTTTATATGATGGGTGATGTTATTTAATGGTCACTGCATAATTAGATACATCACCAACTTCTTTAATCAGGTCTTTTGCTTTCAGGAAGTCTGCAAAATCGCTGTAACGTCCTTCATCCAAAGCCGCTGGACGTAGAGCAAAGCGTGGTAGAGTATCCTTCCAAGCTCTTCGGTTCAGTTCGTCGTCAAGATCTGGATAGGCTTTGATGAAAAGGGTCCAGCTTTCTTGTGGGTGATTGATAAGATAAGTGGTGGCCTGCTCTAAAGCTTTGAGAAAACGGGGAAAGCGCGGATCGTCGACATTCTGGTTGTTCGCTACCAGTATAAGTTCGTCATATGAAGGTACGCCTTCCTCTTCGACGTAGAATGCTCGACCTGGCTTTCCAACAATATCCATCTGGTTCAATTCAAAGTTACGGAAAGCCCCGATGACGGCGTCGACCTGACCTGAAATAAGCGAGGGGGAGAGCGTGAAATTTACATTGATCAGTTCGACGTCTTTTACGCCGAGGCCATGTTTTTCCAGCATTGCATCCAGAATAACATCTTCGAAGCCGCCAACGGAATAACCGACTTTACGACCTTTCAAGTCAGCAATGGATTTAATTGGGCTGTCTTTAAGGACAACAAGAGAATTCAATGGCGTTGCCACCAGTGTTCCCACACGGGTTAGCGGAAGCCCTTCGGCGACTTGTAAATGAAGTTGGGGCTGGTAAGAAACCGCAAGCGCGGCCTTTCCTGCTGCAACAAGTTTGGGCGGATCGTTCGGATCTGCCGGGGCGATCAGATCTACGTCTAACCCCTGTTCGCTAAAGAACCCCTTTTCTTTCGCGACAACCAATGTGGCGTGATCAGGGTTCACGAACCAGTCTAATAAGACGGTTAGTTTTTCATTGGCAACAGCTTGTGTGGAAAGGCTTAACAAGCTGGCCAACGCAAGAGCTGCAGGTATAAATTTTCGTAACATTATATGGTCCTTATGTAAGGTTATTTATCGTGTTTTATGGTCATCAAGTGAAAGGTGTCGAAGAAGTTTGTGTAAGAGATGGTCTGTTGTCAGATAGAGAGAAACAGCCATGATGGAGAGTATGAGGAGGGCGGCAAACAGCAGGTCAATTTGCATACGTCCGTTTGCATGAAGCATCAGGTAACCCAATCCCTCTGACGAACCGACCCATTCACCAACGATTGCCCCAATTGGTGCTGTGGCCATAGCGACGCGCAAGCCTGATGACAGTGCGGGCAAGGCAAGAGGGATACGAACGTGGATCAGAAAAGCCAGTGGCTTTGCCCCCATAACCTGGGCCAGTGCTTGCCAGTCTCTTGGTGTGCGCCGAAGCCCGTCATAGAACGCCGCAGTTACTGGGAAGTATATAATCAGGACAGCCATAGCTACTTTTGACGCTAGGCCATAACCTAGCCACAAAACCAGAATAGGAGCGAGGGCGAAAACAGGCAAAGATTGAGTGATGACAAGCAAAGGTGTTAACCAGTCACGTGCGGATTTAACCGTGGCAAGGACCAAGGCCGAACAACATCCCAGCAAGCTGCCGATAAGAAAGCCGAGAATGATTTCAAGTAGAGTTATGCCTGCGTGGTTGATCAGTGTATCAAATCGTTGGAACAGAGCTTGGAAAACAGAGAGGGGATCAGGAAGGATATAGGGCGGAACTTCCGTCGTATAAACCAGCAACTGCCAAGCCAGAAGAAGCCCGATAATAATTGTGAACGGGCGCGCGCACTTTATCATGACAGACCTTCGTTATTAGAAAGCTGTTTCATCAAAGTTTCGTGCTCTTTCAGCACAAGTTCGTTCTTGATATTTCGTGGTGGGCAGTTAGAAGGCGTTAATGTCTCTACACTGGAAATTGTCGGCCCTTTTAACACGTAAACTATGTTTGCGAGTTTTAAGGCCTCAAGCGGGTCGTGGGTGATCATGACAACGGTTTTGTTCGTCAAATATCGAAAGGTGAGGTCGTGCATTTCTGCGCGTGTTATGGCATCCAGTGCCGAGAAGGGTTCGTCCAAAAGAACAATTGGGCGATCTTCCAATAGTGTTCTAGCCAAAGCTGTCCTTTGACGCATACCGCCGGACAAACTGTCTGGTTTCATATCCAGAAAGGATCCGAGTCCTAGATCTACCAATAGCGATTTTGCTTTTGTTTCACTGATCGCGATTGCCCCGGAAAGCTGTCTTAGCTTGTTGCCTATCAGGACATTTTGTAAAACGCTGAGCCAGGGGAGCAGCAAGGCATCCTGTGTCATCCAGCTTATTTGTTCGGATAAAAGAGAACCATTGTCTGCTTTGATTGTGCCTTGGTAAGTGGATGGTGGAAGAAGGCCTGCGATTGCTTTTAGAAAGGATGATTTTCCAACACCGCTACGTCCCAACAGAACATTCCACTTTCCGCCTTTCATGCTAAGGGAAAAGTTTTTGAAAATCTGCCTGTCTTGATAGGAAAGGTAAAAATTCTGAATATGAATGCTGCTTGCTGTCTGGGATGTCATTAACGCAATTCGCCTAATTTGTTGTAAGTAACCTCGTGGTCAAACTTTCCAACTGTTATGAAAGTGATGAACTGGGCCATGTCCTTTGCCTACTTCGAGGGTGTCAGCGTGACGAAGCGCTTCTGTAAGGTATTCTTTGGCCGCATTGACAGCTTCTAAAAGTGTAAGTCCCTTTGCTATGCCAGAAGCAATAGCTGCTGAGAGCGTACAGCCGGTTCCATGGCTGTTTTTGGTGTCTATACGCTGCGAGCTCAAACAAATTTCGTTTTGTCCGTCAAAGAGCAAGTCATCGCTTTTGTCACCGCCAAGGTGTCCCCCTTTCAAAAGAATGGCTTTGGGGCTGATGGCCTGAAGTGCCGCGAGCATGCTCTTCATTTCTTCAATGGAAGCTGGTTCTTTTTTACCAGTCAAGACGGCTGCTTCCGGAAGGTTGGGGGTAATAATTTCGGCAAGGGGAAGCAGGTTTTCTTTCAGACTTGCAACAGCATCATCTTGTAGAAGTTTATCACCGCTTTTTGCCACCATAACGGGGTCAAGAACGATGGGGATTTGCGGGTAATTTTTTAAAACACCTGCAACAGATTTGATGATATCTGGCGTGCCCAGCATACCAATCTTGATCGCCTTGACGTTCAGATCTTCAAAAACGGTATATAGCTGATCTTGGATAAAGTCAGTGGATACGGGAAAGATTGAGTGTACTTTGCAGGTGTTTTGCGCGGTAAGAGCCGTGATAACCGATGCGGCATATACACCTAGAGCAGACATTGTTTTGATGTCCGCTTGAATACCTGCGCCACCACCGCTATCTGATCCGGCGATTGTTAGGGCTATTGGTGCAGACATACTTTCCTCCGTTTTATTTCCAGAGGAAGTTGTTAATGCTGGTTCCTTTTGGGAAAGGGTTAGATGGCGCTTGCCAATCCCAGCATCTCAATTTCCTCCGCCGGTATTAACCGGATCAGGTTCTGCGGGTTGGCGGTTGCCTCTCAGCTCTATCAATGTTGATTGATTGAGCACCCCGACGAGATTTCCTGAATTATGCGGTGCTTTTAAAAATAGGCAAGAGAGAAAGTTATTTTTGATTTTCTGGTTTATATTTTACTCAAATCTGGACCTAGGGATATGTTTTGACGCATATAGAGCATCTCATCCAAAGGGGTGTGTTTTTTATTAGGGAGTTATCTTCATGAGTGAAATTATTCGTCACGACACGACGGCGCGATCCAGTAAAATTGTTGAACATGGTAATACTGTTTACCTCTCTGGCCAAGTGGGTACAGCGGGCGATTCTGTCACTGAACAGACAAAAGAGATTTTGAAAAAAATTGATACATGTTTGGAGTCTGTTGGAAGTGATAAAACCAAAATCCTACAGGCTGTGATCTGGCTAAGCGATATGAAATATTTCGCTGAACTCAATGAAGTTTGGAATGCTTGGGTGCCAGAAGGTTATGCTCCGGCTCGTGCTTGTGGTGAAGCTAAACTTGCACGTGCAGAATTGAGTGTAGAAATTATTATTACTGCTGCAAAGTAAGTTAAAATCCAAGAAAACCATGGTTATAAAGCTGCTCGATTGTTGATATCGGGCGGCTTTTTTTGTGACCTAAGCGACTTAGGCTGGATTCTCTTCTTTGTATAAAGTATAATACTGAAATGCTCACCAGTTTTGATCAATTAGTAAAATAAAATGGCTGTTTTGCTACGTTTATTACCTAGTTGACCTAAAACAAAGACCTCCTCTTGTCATTAAGAGAAAACAAGGTCACCTTGTGTGTGATGCACGCAAGGATGTAAAAAAATTTGGCGGGCACAACGAACAATAACAACAGGGATAGAGTTATGGAGTTCAAATCAGGTATAAAACGGTTCCTTACTGATGGAACATTTGTAAAAACAACACGTGCAGTCGCACTTGGCGTTTCTCTTCTGGCAGGTACAAGTGCACTTGTTGCACCTTCCGTTGCATCTGCTGAAATGGTTTTTAATCGTGGTAACGGATCAGAGCCAGGAACATTGGATCCACAAATCTCTGAAGGGGTGCCATCAGCGCATATTCTTCGTGATTTATTTGAGGGGCTAACTGCTGAACATACGGATGGTTCTATTATCCCAGGCCAAGCAGAGAGCTGGACTATTAGTGAAGACGGTAAGACATTTGTTTTCAAAATTCGCGATAATGCTAAATGGAGTAATGGCGATCCTGTAACCGCGCATGATTTTGTTTACGCTTGGCAACGAGCTGTCGCTCCGGCAACAGGTACTGCATACTCTTTCTTGCTATATCCTCTCGAAAATGCACAAGCTATTTCTAGTGGTGAAGAAAAAGATCTATCTAAATTGGGGGTGAAGGCCACTGACGATAGAACTTTGGAAGTAAAACTTTCTGGTCCAGCTCCATATTTTCTTGGTATGATTACTCATTCCGTAGCTTACCCAGTACACAAAGGAACAGTTGAAGCTAAGGGTGCAAGTTGGACACGCCCAGAGAACATGGTTTCAAACGGCGCCTTTAAACTTCAGGAATGGACACCCCAATCTCGTATCGTTGCTGTTAAATCTGATACTTACTGGAATAAAGATACGGTTAAGCTGGATAAGGTTGTTTACTATCCTACTGAAAGTCAAACAACCGCCCTTAAGCGTTATCGTGCGGGCGAGCTTGATTGGACATACGAAGTTCCAAATGATCAGATTAAGTGGATCAAAGAAAACATGGCCGATGAGTTCCATGTGTCTAACTATCTTGGAACATATTATTACGGCTTTAACATGACGAAGCCGCCGTTCAATGACCCGAAATTGCGTAAAGCATTCTCGATGGCTATTGATCGTGAGATTCTAACGTCGAAAATTGTTGGTGCTGGTGAAGTCCCTGCGTATGCTTTTGTCGTTCCTGGTGTGACTGCCTATGATCCCGTATATGCAGATTTTAAAGCAAAAGATCAGGCTGCGCGTAATGCTGAAGCTTTAAAGTTGTATGAAGAAGCTGGTTATTCCAAGGATAATCCGATTGAAATTGAGCTTCGTTACAACACCAGCGATAACCACAAAAAGATCGCTATTGCGGTCCAAAATATGTGGAAGAAAACTTTAGGCGCAAAGGTCAATCTAGTTAACGAAGAGTGGAAAGTTTATCTAGAAACTCGTAAACTTAAACAGGCAACTCAAGCCTTCAGAGCTGGATGGATTGGCGATTATAACGATCCAAATACATTTCTCGAACTTTGGTTGTCTGATTCTGGTCTAAATGACACTGGTTTTGATAGTCCTGAATTTGATAGTCTTATGAATCAAGCTAAACTTGAGCAAGACGCTGAAAAACGCAAAAATTTGTTAATGCAAGCTGAGACGATTTTCCTGGAAGCTAATGCTGTTGCTCCGATCTACCACTACGTTACCAAACGTATGGTAAAGCCTTATGTTAAAGGTTGGGAGAATAACGTGATGGATCACATCCGTTCGCAGTACATTACCATTGAGCAATAGGAAACCCCCGGTTTCCCAATAATGTTTCGGCGCGCTGTCATGTGGGTGGTGCGCCGAACTTTTATGTCAGGACATAATAAAATGTGGTCGTTTATCTTAAAGCGTCTGGCCGGGGCGATTCCGACGCTACTTATTATCATTACCCTTGCGTTTTTCTTAATTCGCGCTGCTCCTGGTGGCCCGTTTGATAAAGAGCGCTCTGTGCCTGCGGAAGTTGAGGCAAATTTAAATGCTGTTTATCATCTTGATGAGCCTATGTGGCAGCAATATCTCTATTACCTTGGTAACATTCTCCAGGGTGATTTTGGCCCCTCTTTTCAGTATCGTGATTTCTCTGTTACCGAATTGATAGGTGCAGGTTTTCCTGTATCTCTAACTATTGGTTTGTCCGCGATTTTCCTTGCTATAACAATTGGCATGACAATGGGTGCACTTGCGGCATTAAAACAAAACTCTGTTCTTGATTATGCTGTTATGGCGACGGCAATGACTGGAATTACTATTCCAAATTTTGTTATGGCGCCTTTGTTGACGCTGATTTTTGGAGTTTATCTACACATGCTACCTGTCGGAGGATGGGGTGATGGTATGTCTCAGGCCGTATTGCCAATTATTGCATTGGCTTTGCCGCAAATTGCTTATATCGCACGATTGACTCGTGGGTCGATGATTGAGGTTTTACGATCTAACTTTGTCCGTACGGCGCGGGCAAAAGGATTGCCCGAACGGCTTATGCTTAGCCGTCATGCCTTGAAGGCAGCGATGTTGCCTGTTGTATCCTATTTAGGACCAGCCTCTGCTGCTGTGATTACAGGCTCTGTTGTGATTGAACAGATCTTCGGTATTCCTGGTATCGGGCGTTACTTTGTTCAAGGAGCATTAAACCGGGATTATACTCTCGTGATGGGTGTTGTGATTTTTTACGGGTCGCTGATTATCTCGTTCAATCTAATCGTTGATATTATCTATGGCTTCCTCGATCCAAAAGTGAGGATGGGATAATGGCAGTTGATATGGAAATGAAAAGTACAGGTTCTGATGAAAAGGAAATTCAGGGCCGTAGCCTTTGGCAGGATGCATTTAGGCGATTGCTGATAAACAAGGCTTCTGTGGTCAGCTGTGTTGTGCTGTTGAGTATTGTACTTATTGCGGTTATTGGGCCTTGGATACACCCTAATCCTTTTGATGAAGTCTATTGGGATTACATTCAGGCTGCACCGGATATGGACGCTGGGTTTTACTTTGGTACAGATACCAATGGTCGGGATCTTTTTGTCCGAACATTATATGGAATTCGGGTATCAATGCTTGTTGGTTTGGTGGCAACAGGTGTGTCGTTGATCATTGGTGTTACCTATGGCGCAATTTCCGGTTACGTTGGTGGACGTACAGATCACATCATGATGCGATTTGTGGATATTATGTATTCCATGCCCTTCATGTTTTTCGTGATTTTGTTGATGGTGATTTTTGGACGAAACATCTTCCTGATCTTTGCTGCTTTGGGCGCGGTTGAATGGTTGACCATGGCCCGTATTGTTCGCGGTCAGGCACTTTCGATTAAAAACAGAGAGTTTGTCGAAGCGGCCCGTGCATCAGGTGTGAGTAACTTTAACATTATTCGCCGGCACATTATTCCCAATGCTCTGGGGCCTGTGATTGTTTATGTAACACTTACAATCCCACAAGTTATTCTGATCGAAAGTTTTCTTTCTTTCCTTGGTCTTGGTGTGCAGGAACCGATGACAAGTCTGGGGGTGTTGATTTCCGAAGGTGCCCAACAGATGGAATCTGCGCCTTGGACACTATTGTTCCCGGCGAGCGCTCTGGCGATTATCCTTTTTTGCTTTAACTTTATTGGCGATGGTCTGCGTGATGCGTTAGATCCGCGTGATCGCTAGGGAGGTCTGAAAATGAGTGATATTATTCTTGAGGTGAAAGACCTCTCTGTGACCTTCTCTACGCCAGAAGGTCCTGTGAATGCCGTCAATAACATGAATTTTACGATTAAAGCTGGCGAAGCATTGGGGGTTGTTGGTGAGTCTGGCTCGGGTAAAAGTCAAACCTTCCTCGCTGTCATGGGGTTGTTGGCTTCTAACGGTAAAACAACGGGTAGTGCTAAGCTTTTGGGACGAGAGCTGATTGGCCTAAGTGCGGATGAGTTGAACAAGATCCGTGGGCAATCAATGTCCATGATCTTTCAGGATCCCATGACGTCACTGAATCCTTACCTTAAAGTATCAAAACAGCTAACAGAAGTTTTGGTTCTCCACAAAGGTATGAGCGAGCAAGCCGCAAGGTCAGAAGCACTTAATATGCTCGACAAAGTGGGAATTCCCGAGGCTGAAAAACGCTTTGATATGTACCCGCATGAATTTTCTGGTGGTATGCGTCAACGTGTGATGATTGCAATGGCACTGTTGTGTGAGCCAGCTTTGTTGATTGCGGATGAACCCACGACGGCATTGGA
This sequence comes from Kiloniella sp., assembly GCF_048270245.1. Taxonomy (GTDB): domain Bacteria; phylum Pseudomonadota; class Alphaproteobacteria; order Kiloniellales; family Kiloniellaceae; genus Kiloniella. The sequence continues at coordinate 332,066 of NZ_JBLWTH010000004.1, read as the reverse complement.
TGTGACTATTCAGGCGCAGATTCTGGATTTGATGCGGAAACTGAAAAGTGAGTTCAATACGGCGATTGTTATGATTACCCATGACTTAGGCGTTGTGGCCGGACTATGTGATACCTTGAATGTCATGTATGCCGGGCGCATTGTCGAACGCTCTTCCGTTCGTGAAGTTTTCTCTGCGCCTCGCCATCCTTACAGTCAGGGGCTTTTGGCTTCTACGCCAAGACTTGATGAAAAAACGCATAACAACGAACTGGTAACCATTCCCGGACAGCCGCCAAACCTGCAACGGTTACCACAAGGCTGTGCGTTTGCGCCGCGCTGTATCCATGTGCAGGATCGATGCCTTTGTGAACGTCCGCCGCTGTTTGAGACACCAAGCGGAAGTCATAATGCCTGTTATAGAGAGGAGGATGTCGCATGAGTACGTCCCAGGAAGTCCTTCTTGATGTAAAGGATCTCAAGGTTCATTTCTCGATCCCAAGCGGTAAGTTGTTCAAAAAGCCAGGATTGCTCAAAGCTGTCGATGGTGTTTCCTTCCAGGTTAAAGCGGGTGAAACACTGGGCGTTGTGGGTGAGTCCGGTTGTGGTAAATCGACACTTGGGCGTGCTGTTTTGCGCCTTCTAAAACCAACCGACGGACAAGTTGCTTGGTTTGGTCAAGAAATGGGTGGCATGAAGGCTGAAGAATTGCGTAATGTGCGCTCTGATCTTCAGGTGATTTTTCAAGATCCTTTGGCGTCACTAGATCCCCGGATGACGATTGGCCAGATTATTAGTGAGCCTTTGATTACCCACTATCCGAAGTTGTCAAAAACCGAGGTGAAGGAAAAAGTCAAAGCAATGATGGCCAAGGTTGGTCTTCTCCCTGATCAGGTTAATCGCTATCCGCATGAGTTTTCTGGCGGACAATGCCAGAGAATTGGTATTGCGCGGGCAATGATTTTAGAGCCAAAGCTTATCGTCTGTGATGAAGCTGTGAGTGCTCTGGATGTTTCCATTCAAGCGCAGATCGTTAATCTGCTCATGGGACTGCAAAAAGAATTCGGACTTAGTCTGATCTTTATTTCGCATAACTTGAGTATTGTTCGCCACATCAGCCATCGTATCATGGTGTTATACCTTGGTCGGATGATGGAAGTTGCGGACAGGGATGCGATTTATGCGAAGCCTCTACATCCCTACACCAAAGCTTTGATTTCTGCGGTGCCAATCCCTGATCCAGAGATTGAGCGTAATAAAGAACATGTCGCTTTGAAAGGGGATTTGCCGAGCCCTTTAAATCCGCCATCAGGCTGTGTTTTTAGAACACGCTGTCCGTTTGCCAAGGACATTTGCGCAGCAGAAGTTCCGGCTTTGAAATCTTATGGAGAAGGTAGAGAGGCAGCGTGCCACTTTATTGAAGAATAGGATGTCATATCTGATGAAATAATCGAGAAAGCCCCGCATTTGCGGGGCTTTTTTGTAATCTAGCTCTACGATCCGACCTTAGGTCTTGGGTCTATAGGCGTTTGCATTTTAGGAAGTATTTCTTCTAGTAAATTTGCCGCCGAAAGCAAAGGTCCGTCACCTTGTGGTTTACCAACAAGTTGTAATCCGACAGGTAATCCTGTTTTGGTGAACCCACAGGGGATTGAAATCGCGGGGGATGCCGTAAGCGTTATCGTAGAGACGATTGCTAGCCAATCAATGTAAGTTTCCAACTTCTGACCAGCGCATTCAGTCACGTATCTTTGTTCGACAGGAAAAGGGGGCACAATGGTTGTGGGGCAAATCAGCAGATCGTATTCGGTAAAAAACTGTCGCATGGAATAGTAGATTTTGCCTCTTTTCCGCTCTGCCCATGCAATGTCTTCTGCGCTTAAAGAACGCCCGTATTCAATGTTCCAGATGATATCCTCTTTTAGCTTATCACGATGCTGATCTAAAAGAGGACCCAGCCCGACAACAAAATCTAAACCGCGCAAACGTTTAAATACTTCAGGAGCATCCAAAAGATCGGGTGTTATTTCTTCTACACAGACACCTGCCGCTTCGAATTGTAGTGCTGCATTTTTGCATATTTCTGCGATCTCTGGGTCTACCGGACTGACACCGAGGTCAGGGCTATACGCGACTTTGATTGGTTTTATTTTTTTGTTGGCAATTGATAAAAAGCTTGTCGCGGGGCTTGGTCGGGCCAGTGGGTTCATGTTCTTGAAGCCCACCATCGCATCTAATAACAAAGCGGTGTCTGCTACATTCCGTGCCATGGGACCCTGCATGGATAGAGTTTGGAACGGCGATGTTCCTGGTCCATCGGATAAGCGATGCATAGAAGGGCGCAAGCCGACGACCCCACAAAAACTTGCTGGATTACGGAGCGATCCGCCCATATCGGATCCATGAGCCAGCCAGGCACAGCCTGTGGCGAGAGCCGCAGCGGCACCGCCAGAAGAGCCCGCGGCTGATTTGGATAGATCCCATGGATTTCTTGTCGTGCCCAAAACAGGGTTGAATGTATGTGCACCAGCGCCAAACTCTGGTGTATTCGATTTGCCATAAACAATGGCACCGTTTGTTTCCATTGTTTCAACCAAAACATCGGACCAATCAGGAATACGATCTGCAAAAATTGGACTGCCAGAGGTTGTTCGCACGCCGTTTACGGCGGTTAAGTCTTTAATTGGCACAGGAATACCAGCCAGCATCCCACGATCTTCCATGGGTTTGGCTTCAAGTTTTTTTGCAAAACTACGTGCACGGTCAAAACAAAGGGTCGGTAAGGCGTTAACCTGATCGTCTACAGTTTGAATGCGATCTTCAAGTATATCGAGTAGTTCTGTTGGTTTGATATCTTTTTTTAGAAGACGATCTCTGACCTCACAGGCCGTGGCATTGATGATTTCGTTAGCGTTTTGTGCGGACATTTGGGGCTCGGTGATACGTGATGAAAGAGAGGATTAACAAAGATAATGCTAGCTTATACCTATCCGGTTTCGTTGGTCGATAGCATTTTCGTCAGAAATGAATTGATTTGCTTTTGTGCGGTCTGTGCAAGCTGATCGGCAAGGAGTTTGAGATCCTTTTTTCTGACCGAGCTTTTCCGCCATGCCAAACCAAGCTTTCTGTGACCTGAATTTCCGTCAAGTGGGGTTAAGGCAACGTTGGTGCCCGAGAGAAGTGACGATTGGCAGGAAAGCGCAGGTAAAAGAGTGACGCCCAGACCGTTAGCAACCATATGCACCAGTGTCAGAAGGCTGGATGCCTGTAATGTCTGTCCTGGCTTTAGCTTTGTCATATGACAAACAGCCAAGGCATGGTCACGTAAGCAATGGCCTTCTTCCAGAAGGATAAGTTGGCTTTGTAAGGCTTGGCTTTGTAATAAATGATTGCGTTGCGCAGCGTCCATCATGGCAATTGGATGATCAATGGGGTGGGCAAGAAGGAAGGGATCTTCGGCAAGTTCAACCCACTCAAGACTTGCTTCATTATAAGGGAAAGCCATTAAGGCTGCATCAATGGTTCCTGTCCTTAAACGATCAATGAGACGGGATGTTTCGTCTTCGACAAGATAGAGCTTCAAGTCTCTGTACTCTTCGCGTAATCGGGGGAGGGTTTGTGGCAGGAGATAAGGTGCAATTGTTGGGATGGCACCAAGCTTTAGGTCGCCACTAAGTGTTGCTGTGCTATGCCTTGCCATTGTTGTAATATCTTCAGCTCCTCGGATAAGTTCAGTTGCACGAAGAACAATTTCATTGCCGAGTTCCGTAAAGAAAACCTTTCGCTTGGTCCGTTCTACAAGTTTGCAACCAAGCAAATTTTCAAGCTCTTGTATACCTGCGCTTAGGGTCGATTGAGTTACAAAACAGGCTTCTGCCGCTCGACCGAAGTGCCCATGACGTTCCAATTCAACAAGATATTTTAGCTGTTTTAATGTTGGTATATGCATATTAATCGATTTTTTCAATTATTGTGATCATAATAACTTGTTAGATCGATTTTAATCAAGGGAGTATTGTTCTTTTATCGGCCGGCGCAATTCTAACGATATCAACAAAACAATTTCAAACTTCACAATAGGCCGAATGAAGTCAATTTAATCAATTGCCAGCTTTATTTAAGGCTGGGTTAAGGAGAGAAGGTAAGCAGCATGAAAAATAAACTTACAACCGCATTCGGTGCTCCCGTTGTCGATAACCAGAATATCCAGACTGCAGGTCCACGTGGCCCGGCACTATTACAGGATGTTTGGTTCTTGGAAAAGATGGCCCATTTTGACCGAGAAGTCATTCCTGAAAGACGTATGCATGCCAAAGGGTCTGCTGCTTACGGTACATTCACAGTTACACACGACATTACAAAGTACACAAAAGCGAAAATCTTTTCTGAAATCGGTAAAAAGACGGAAATGTTCCTCCGGTTTTCGACAGTAGCGGGTGAACGTGGTGCGGCAGATGCGGAACGTGATATTCGCGGTTTTGCAATGAAGTTCTATACAGAAGAAGGAAACTGGGACCTTGTCGGAAATAACACTCCTGTATTTTTTCTTCGGGACCCTATGAAGTTCCCGGATCTTAATCACGCCGTAAAACGCGATCCAAAAACTAATATGCGCAGTGCCGATAATAACTGGGATTTTTGGACAAGCTTACCAGAAGCTCTGCATCAGGTAACAATTGTCATGAGTGATCGGGGTATCCCAGCAACTTACCGTCATATGCATGGCTTTGGTAGTCACACCTTTAGCTTTATCAGTGCTAATAACGAACGCTATTGGGTGAAGTTCCACTTTAAAACCCAGCAAGGTATTAAAAACCTAACGGATGAAGAATCAGCCGAGCTGGTTGGGGAAGACCGGGAAAGCCACCAGAAAGATTTATTTGATTCAATTGAAAATGGAGATTTCCCCAAGTGGACACTTTTTGTTCAGGTGATGCCTGAAAAAGAAGCGGGCTCTTATCATGTAAACCCATTTGATCTGACCAAGGTATGGCCAAAGGCAGACTACCCGCTTATTGAAGTTGGTGAATTTGAACTGAACCGCAATCCTGAAAACTATTTCGCCGAAGTTGAGCAATCTGCTTTTAATCCGGGGAATGTGGTTCCTGGTATTAGCTTCTCGCCAGACAAAATGCTTCAGGGACGCCTGTTCTCGTACGGTGACACTCAGCGTTATCGTCTAGGGGTTAATCATAGCCAAATCCCTGTTAATGCGCCCCGTTGTCCGTTCCATTCTTATCATCGCGATGGCGCAATGCGTGTTGATGGTAATGGCGGTAGTCGTATCGGGTATGAACCTAATACAAAGGATGAGTGGAACGAGCAGCCTGATTTTGCAGAACCCCCTTTGTCGATCGAAGGTGCTGCGGATCACTGGAACCACCGGGAGGATGACGATTACTATTCTCAACCTCGAGCTCTGTTCCAACTCATGACTGCAAAGCAACAGCAAGTGTTGTTTGAAAACACAGCAAGAGCTGTTGGTGGTGCAAGGCTGGATATTCAGCATCGTCATATTCGGAACTGTTATAAAGCCGATCCAGCCTATGGCGCAGGTGTTGCCAAGGCACTGGGTCTGAATGTTGAAGAGATAGCTGCTGAAGAATAAGAAATTATTCAAAGGCAGTACGAAAGGGAAGGTCGCGCCGGGCCTTCCCTTTTTTGTATCTGGTGGTGAGGTTAAATTCTTGGAGCTGAAAACTGGATAAAATTATAAGTAATTAATGCGTGTATAGAAGAAGCATTGTTTCATTCTATTGTTGTTGGTTTTTAGGTAAAAATTCTTTTTTTGGAAATATTACGAAAATATTATGGTTAATGATCAGAATTGAATTGATCTTTTATGTTCTATTTGCTTTCTCATGTGAGAGACGGCGCTTTTGTACTGGTTTGAAGACTATGTGAGCCCGGTAATTCAAGTTGAAATGGGCTGTGTATATGACCAGCGAGCATTATCGTAATGAACATGCTCTTACTTCGGAAGCACGAAGTAATGCAAGCAATATCTTACTCGAAAATAGTTTCGAAGCTGTTCTTGTTACTGATAACAAAGGGCAAATTCAATACACTAATCCTGCGGTCCGGAAAAACTTTGGATATGTGATAGAAGATCTTTTTTCGCAATCGATTTTTGATGTCTTTACCGTTAGCCTAGATAACCAGAGCAAGCTTCTCAAAATCTGTGACAATGACAGCTTACTTGAGGGTGAATTTATACTACCTGGTCTTATCAAATCTAAAGACGGTGTGAAAATAGATGTACAGCTTCGATCTTTTGTAACGGAAAATTCTAAACAACGGCAGCTTACTTTTCTGGTGCGTGATATTAGTACCCGGGTCTCGATTAGCCGTGAGCTTGCCTCTTCGCAACAATTGATGAGCAGTATTGTTGCAGGGGTCGGTGATGCAATTATTGCGACAGATAAAGATGGTTTTCTGACACTTTTTAATCGAGGTGCGGAAGATACTTTTGGGTATAGCTCTGAAGAAATTATAGGAAAACATCTCGATATATTGATTCCCGAAGAACATCGTGGTGAGCATAGCAGTTATATGTTGGATTTTGATGCCGGGGCGATTGATACACGTGGCATGGGAACCCGTGGTGCTATTTCCGGGTTACGTCAAGGCGGTGAGACATTTCCAGCAGAAGCAACGATCATAAAGATTGGTGAGGGAGAACAACAAACCTTTGCCGCGGTTGTCAGGGACGTATCGGAACGCATTAAAGTCCAGACGCAGCTACAAGAAGCCAAGGAAATGGCTGAAATCGCCAGCCAGATGAAGTCTTCATTCCTTGCAAATATGAGCCATGAACTTCGAACTCCTTTGAATGCTATTATTGGTTTTTCTGAATTCATTACCGAGGAACACCTCGGACCTATTGCACATCCAAAGTACCGTGAATATATCGGGGATATTCTGGATAGCGGAAGACATCTTTTAACAATCGTAAACGACATCCTTGATCTGTCCCGTGTTGAAGCAGGTGAGATCCAGTTAAATGAAACTGTCGTGTGTGTGCGTCAGTCGATCTTGTCGGCCTATCGTTTTGTTAAGCGTCAGGCAAAGGTAAAAAATATCTCTCTTGACGCAAATCTACACGACGATTTGCCCTATCTGTTTGCTGATGAACGTTTGATAAAACAGGTTCTGATTAATTTGGCGACGAATGCCGTTAAATTCACACCTGATGGTGGATCTATTAAAGCCGAAGTCAGGTATCCCGATAGCGAAAATGGCCTTTCTATTATTATTTCAGATACAGGAATTGGTATTTCTAAGGATGATCTTGAACGTGTTATTAAGCCATTTGAACAGTGTGAATCGAGCTATTCAAAAACCATAGAAGGGACTGGGTTGGGGCTATCTTTGGCCGGGTCTCTTATGAACTTACATGGTGGGGATTTATCTATTGAAAGTGAAGTTGGTCACGGAACTTCAGTTGTTCTTAGGTTCCCGGTCGATCGCGTGGTAACAAAAGAATCGGCTCTTACAGGGTTGCAGGCAAAAACGTCTGTACGCAAACTATCGACTAAGTCTTTTTCTAATTATGTAAAAGAAAAGGGCTGAGTGCGTAACACTCAGCCTTGAAAGTTAAATGTGAGTAACTGACGACTAATTTACAACTCGGTAGTCTTCTTCGGGGAAGAACATATAGTCTTGATCCTCGCCAACTGCATTGTGACAATCAGCACAGAATTTCACTTTCTTAGAGTTTACCCCGTTGGTTTCGCCAAAAATCTTGCCGCTTGGGGTTACAAGCGTATATTTCCAATTACCGTTTTCAGGTGCAAAGCCAGCCTCCATTTTCTCCATGAGAAAGAGAGGGCCGGGTTTTACACCCTTCTTTCCAACCTTGAAGCTGTCCTTGGCGACAATTGCGCCGACAGGTAGTGTGCCGATGTCTTCGTATTTGCCGTAGGCCTTTGCCAGATCATTTGCGTAGTTGTGTACCAATCGACCACCGTGTGTACTGGATTTATGAGGCGCTTTTGTATAGCGGTCCCAGTTGAAGTACTCAGTTGAAACTGGGTGGCCCGATTTTGCATAGCCAGCTCTCATTTTTGGCGAGAGAGCTTCATAATGTTCGGCAGCTTTCTCAGGGGTAACGTCTTCAGCATTCACAGCAACGGGGACCATAAATAGTGTTGGTACAAACAATGTTGAGAGAAGCAAGTTTTTGACAGATGAGCTGAACGTTATCTTCATTTGGGTATCTCCAATTATCCTGACTGACACCGAATTATCGTCTTACCCGCGTTTCGGTGCTTTTTTTGTTCTCCTTTCTAGATAACATTCTTGTAAGAAAGTGGGAGTAAAGCCTCTTCACGATCAAGTGAGATCAAGTGCTTAAAGGAAAGTCAGCTCATAAGAAAAGGGCCGCATGAAATGCGACCCTTTCTGGTAAATATATACGTATGAGAACTATTCCGCGGCAACCGCAAGAGGTTCAATTTTTGCCGCGCTGTATTTGAATTCAGGAATTTTTCCGAATGGATCAAGTTGTGGGTTTGTCAGCATATTGGCCGCAGCTTCAGAGAAACAGAATGGCATGAATATCATGCCTTCAGGAACTTCGCGATCCTGACGAACTTTCAGACTAACAGTTCCACGCCTTGTGGAGACGGACACCCAGTCACCAGCATCCAAGCCGAGTTTTTTCATATCCAGACGGTTGATGAAAACAACAGCTTCTGGTTCTAGATTATCCAGAACCTCTGAACGACGTGTCATGGCGCCTGTGTGCCAATGCTCCAAAAGGCGTCCTGTTGTCAGAACAAGTGGGAACTCTTTGTCTGGTAGTTCTGCCGGATCAATGAGAGCTGTGGAAACAAGCTTGCCCCGTCCAGATGTTGTCGGGAAGCCTTGAGCAAAGAGGATTTCTGTGCCCGGTCCATCTTCGCTTGCGCAAGGATAAGTCACCACGTTTTCACGGGATAGTCTTTCCCAAGTAATGTTGTTCAGCGATGGCATAACCTGTGCCATTTCATTGAAAACGTCCCGAGGGTGCGTATAGGTCCAATCCAGTCCCATGCGCTGTGCAAGTTCCTGAATGAGTTCCCAGTCCTGCCGTGCGTCACCTGGTGGGGATACAGCTGCGCGTCCCATCTGAACCTGGCGGTTGGTATTGGTAAAGGTACCATCTTTTTCAGCATGGGCAGAAGAGGGTAGGATGACATCAGCATGCCATGCAGTTTCTGTCATGAAGATATCCTGAACCACTAAGTGATCTAGCTTCGACAGAGCTTCACGAGCATGTTGCTGGTCGGGATCAGACATTGCAGGGTTTTCGCCCTGAATGAACATGCCGGTAATATTCCCGTCATGGATTGCGTCCATGATCTCAACAACGGTCAGGCCTTTTTCCTTGTCGAGTTCCATGCCCCAGAAATCTTCCATGCGGCTACGAATTTCTTCGTTTTCGACGGATTGATAATCTGGGTAAAGCATTGGGATAAGACCAGCGTCAGATGCGCCCTGCACGTTGTTTTGACCACGTAACGGGTGCAGACCTGTACCCGGGCGACCAATTTGACCTGTGATCAAAGACATAGCTATCAGACAACGTACATTGTCTGTACCATGTGTATGTTGGGATACGCCCATTCCCCAAAGGATCAGGGATGCTTCTGAAGTCGCATAGAGACGGGCGGTTTCACGCAAGGTTTGGGCATCAATACCACAGATTTCGGCCATATCTTCAGGCGCAAAATCTTTGATATTTTCTTTCAGCTCTTCAAAGCCTTCGGTGTTGGCCTGAACGTACTGGAGGTCGTAAAGCTTTTCTTCGATGATTGTGTAGATCATCGCGTTCAGCATTGCTACATCACGACCGGGTTTGAATTGCAGGTGATTATCAGCATAGCGCACAAGGTTTTGCCCACGTGGATCCATGACAATCATATGTTTGTTTGGATCTTTTGCTGCCTGTTTGATGTAGGTCGCGGCAACCGGATGGTTCCAGCCAGGGCGACAGCCAATGATGATGATGCATTCTGCATCAGCAACCGAAGTGAAAGGAGCTGATACCGCACCAGATCCAACACCTTCCATTAGTGCAGCAACGGATGAGGCGTGGCAAAGACGTGTACAGTGATCAACATTGTTGCTGCCAAAGCCTGTCCGAACCAGTTTCTGGAACAGATAAGCTTCTTCGTTCGAGCCTTTTGCAGAACCAAAACCAGCAAGTGCTTTGGGGCCTTTCTCATCACGTATCTTGTTGAGACCGGATGCTGCACGTTCAAGTGCTTCTTCCCATGTCGCTTCGCGGAAATAAGCAGAGAAATCGTTATCGGGAACACCAATATCCCAGCCACGTGGCGCATCATCGCGGCGGACAAGTGGCTTGGTCAGGCGGTTTGGATTGTGAATGTAGTCAAATCCAAAGCGGCCTTTTACACAAAGGCGTTTTTCATTTGCGGGGCCTTCTGCACCGTCAATCTTGATGATTTTATCATCTTTGACATGTACTTCTGTCTGGCAGCCAACACCGCAGAAAGGACAAACTGAATTTACGATTTCATCGGCGTAATCTTCTCTGACACCCGCGTCATTTAGAAGAGAGCTTTCCATGAGTGCGCCTGTTGGACAGGCTTGAACACACTCACCACAGGCAACACAGGTACTGTCACCCATATCGGCATTAAAATCGAAGACGACGCTGGATTTTGATCCGCGGAAAGCCATGCCGATGACGTCGTTTACCTGTACTTCGCGACAGGCACGGACACAGAGGTTACAGTTAATACAAGCGTCCAGATTTACGGCGATTGCTGTGTGGCTTAAGTCAGCAACTACTCTTTCATGTGCGGGGAAGCGACTGGATGTGACACCTATATCTGATGCCCAGTTCCAGAATTTTGAATCTGGTTCGTGTGCTTCTTCGCGTGCTGGCTGATCAGCCACAAGCAATTCAAACACCATTTCCCGTGCTTTTTTCGCCCGTTCATTTGCTGTGTTAACAACCATGCCCTCCGCAGGCTGGCGTATACAGGATGCCGCCAGCGTACGCTCGCCTTCAATCTCCACCATACAGGCACGACAATTTCCATCGGCTCTGTAGCCAGGTTCAGGCTGGTAACAAAGGTGAGGGATTTCTGTACCGAGACGATCAGCAACCTGCCAGATGGATTCACCTGGCTGTGCTGTGACTTCATTTCCGTTAAGTGTAAAGCTGACCGGTTTTGTGTTTGCAGTAACAGACATTACAGTTCCTCCGGAAAATGTTTCATCACTGTGAGTAAAGGATTAGGTGCTGCCTGACCCAAGCCGCAAATCGAGGCATCCATCATCACTGTGGAAAGCTCTTTCAGAAGATCTTGGTCCCATGTATCTTGTTCCATAAGACTAACCGCTTTTTCTGTTCCTGTCCGACATGGTGTGCATTGACCACAGCTTTCATCTTCGAAGAAGCGCATCAGGTTCATAGCAACATCGCGCATATTATCCTGATCGGAAAGAACGATTACTGCAGCAGAACCGATAAAGCAGCCATGTTCGTGAAGAGTATCAAAGTCCAGCGGAACATCGCCAAGGCTTGCGGGCAGAATACCGCCAGAGGCGCCACCCGGTAGATAAGCCTTGAATTCATGTCCATCGGCCATGCCATCACAGTATTCAGCAATAAGCTCTTTGATTGTGATACCTGCCGGGGCAAACTTGACGCCCGGATTTTTTACACGTCCAGAGACAGAGAAAGACCGCAAGCCTTTGCGACCATTTCTGCCGTGGCTTGTGAACCACTCTGGACCTTTTTCGATAAGATCACGTACCCAGTAGACTGTTTCTACATTGTTTGTAAGTGTCGGTAGACCGAACAAGCCAACTTGTGATGGGAAAGGAGGTTTGTGACGTGGATAACCTTTTTTCCCCTCGATGGATTCAATCATCGCTGATTCTTCACCACAGATATAAGCACCTGCACCACGCCGAAGATCTATTTTAATACCGTTGTTGAGGCCCTCGGCATAAACACGTTCAATCTCTTTTTTCAGAAGCTTAATAATAGCGGGATACTCGTCACGTATATAGATGTAGCTTGCTTCTACTTCACCGACCCAAGCACCAATCAACATGCCTTCGAGGAAGCGGTGCGGATCAGTTTCCAGATAGTGACGGTCCTTGAATGTTCCGGGTTCGCCTTCATCGCCATTAATGGCCATCAATCGAGGTTTTGGCTGTTGGCGAATGATGCTCCATTTCAGACCGGTTGGGAAGCCAGCACCGCCAAGCCCTCTTAAACCAGTGTTTTTTAGAATTTCAACGATCTCGTCGCGATCATATTTGCCCTCGTAACACTCGCGCAACACTTTGTAGCCGCCATCAGCGACATAGGCATCGTAGTCTCTGTAATCGACAGCTGCGGGATGAATGTCTTTGTTTTCCGTTGCCGCGGTAATATTTTCAACTGTCGCATTATCAACGTGATTGTGGCCGACTTCGGCAACAGGTGCACAATCACACCGTCCCATACAAGGGGCGGCGATAACACGAACGTTTTTGGCAACTGAATTGGGAAGATTCTTTAGCAGATCTTTTGCGCCAGCCATTTCGCAGCTCAGACTTTCGCAAACGCGGACGGTTATCTCAGCCGGGGCTTCTTCACCGTCAAGCACGATATCAAAGTGTGCGTAAAAGGACGCGACTTCGTAAACTTCGGCCATGGGAAGCTTCATTTCATCTGCCAAAGCTTGTAAATGACCGGCTGACAGGCTGCCGTACTTGTCCTGAACAAGATGCAAGTGCTCAATCAAGAGATCTCTTTGGCGTGACTTGTTTCCTAGAAGAGCAACGATTTCTTCGTGAGCTTCAGTTTCAAGTTGGCGACCCTTGGAAAAAACAGGTGGCTTACGACGACCGGATCCAGGGTGAATTTGGCGCTTAACTGGGGGACTGTCCTTCTTAGAGGGGGCATCCAAGACGCTGCTATCTGACATTATTCATGCTTCTCCACGACAATCTGCCCTTATAGGGGGCATGTTGTTCCGGTTTGTCCCGGTCAAATTCTGTTTTTTAGGTAACCATTCACTTGGTAACGATGTCTTGTAGCCCATGACTGCGCTACGATTCTGTCGTATTCCCGAAGCTTTCTGTTACATTTTATAGCTCTTTACCAAGGAACGATAGTAACCGGACATTCGCAAAGTCCTATGCTTTGATAGGGTTTGCTTATCAATAAAAGGCATCAAGTCGTGTATCAGTGCATGGTGATAATAATAGACTGTATCAGCTTTATTTATTCTGTTTATCTATGGTTAACTGCCTGCAGGTATTTTATATGCAACAAATGAGATCTTTCGGGGTCGTTTAGAATATAGCTAAATTGTCAAAAGAGATTTTGTAACAAATGAATAATCAAATTGATTTCCGTGTGCTCGAGCTTCTTTCCTCGCGTCTATGCCACGATCTTGTCGGTCCTGTGGGGGCTGTTAACAATGGCCTTGAACTTATGGCCGATGATTCCTTTGGCATGGCAGATGATGCACTTAAGTTGGCTACTTCTTCTGCATCCCAGGCTGCGGCCACTTTACAGTTCTACAGATTGGCCTATGGATTGGCGGGTAGTCGTATGGGGAGTGATTACGCGACATTGAATCAGCTGGCTGTTAATTACCTGTCTCATACCAAAGTTGATTTTAAGTGGCCGGATTTGACGGCACCAGAAGGTTTACCGGATAACGGGGGCAAGGTTCTTCTTAACCTTATTGCCCTTGGTGTCGAGATGCTACCGAGAGGTGGTGTTATAACAGCTCTGAGTGGGAATGCTGATACGGGGACTTTTGTCGCAGTAACGGTGACGGGAGAGTCCGTTTCGATTCGTGAAGAGGTTAAGGAAGCTTTGACCGATGATGTTGAGACCGAGGAGCTGACACCGCGTAATGTTCACGCATATTTTACCCGTTTTCTTGCGCGACAAAGTGGCACAGATTTGTTGATCAATAGCTCTGTCGAGGGGCATGTCCAACTTATTGTATCGTTCTAATAAGTAGTACAAGATCTTTGAAACGCTGAAAGAAAACAATCAGCGTCATAAAATTAATTTTTATTGGAACCATAAATAAGCAGCCCCTTTGAGGGGAAGCTGTTTATTTATTAGTGACTTCATTTGGATAATGCGAATTATTCGCATTATTTTGATTGATCAATTGAGAATGATTTGCAATATTCCTAGCGGTTTCACAGAGAATATTCTCTCAATTTGTCCTCATGTCGTCCGATACTAAATTGGGGCGATTAAAATAGGAGACAGTCACAATGAAGGCTGCTTGGTTAGCTACAACTGCTATGCTCACTGCTGCTGCGATGGGCAGCACAGCAACTTATGCTGAAGATGTCGTTAATGTATACTCATCCCGACACTATCAAACGGACGATGCGCTATATGACAACTTTACAAAAGAAACAGGTATCAAAATTAACCTGATCGAGGGTAAAGGTGCTGCACTTATCGAACGTATTAAAAGTGAAGGCGCGAATAGCCCTGCTGATGTTCTGATTACTGTAGACGCTGGAAATTTGTGGCGTGCTGAACAGAAAGAAATTTTCCAATCTGTTTCTTCAGATGAGCTGGATGCAAACATTCCAGAAAATCTACGTCACCCTGAAAATAAATGGTATGGTCTATCTACACGTGCCCGGATGATTTTCTTTGATAAAGCTAAAATCAAAGATGGGGAGATCACAAGCTACGAAGATTTGGCCGATCCAAAATGGAAGGGCAAAGTTTGTATTCGCAAAAGCTCAAATATTTACAATCAGTCTTTGCTCGCTTCTATCGTAGAAGCCAAAGGTGAAGAAGCTGCTGAAAAATGGGCAGCTGGTGTCGTTGCCAATTTTGCACGTCAACCTGTAAAAGGCGACACAAACCAGCTGCGTGGTATTGGCTCTGGTGAATGTGAGATCGCTGTTGCCAACTCATATTACTTTGTTCGTTTGCTAACCAAACCAAGCGATAAAGACAAAGGCTTAGCGGAGAAGCTTGGTTATGTATTCCCGAACCAATCTGATCGCGGCACCCATGTGAATGTGTCTGGTGCAGGTGTCGTGAAATCTGCCCCTCATAAAGAAGCTGCGGTTAAGTTCCTTGAATATCTAACAAGTGAGCAAGCTCAAAGCTACTTTGCTGATGGTAACAACGAATTCCCTGTTGTTTCCGGGATTGCACCAAATTCAGCTGTAAAAGGCTTGGGTGATTTCAAAGTCGATACAGTTAATGTTTCTGTCTATGGTAAAAACCAGGTTACGGCTCAGAAAATTTTCGACCGCGTTGGCTGGAAATAAAGTCTAGGATATAAGTGCCTGAAAAATTAAAAGCCCTGTAGCTAAGATAAAGTTACAGGGCTTTTATGTCTTTGCTTGCTCTAAAAAACGTGAGCTTTAATCGGGCAACTTACTGTTTCTAGGCTGAGGAGCCTGCCCGGCTTTTTGATATTGCTCTGGTTAGTACTATTAATGGAAGAATTCCGACAAGGACAATGGTTAGGGATGCCGTCGAGGATTCTGACAGGCGTTCATCTGACGCAAGATTGTAAGCCTGAGTGGCCAGAGTGTCGAAGTTAAACGGGCGCATTACAAGGGTTGCTGGTAGCTCTTTCATAACGTCGACAAAAACAACCAAACCTGCGGTCAGAATACTGCCACTCATTATGGGGACATGAACGTGTTTAAGGGTTTTAAATGGACCGTGTCCCAATGTTCGTGATGCATCTTCCATGCTAGGGCGTATTTTACCCAAACCGGTCTCAACCGCGTTAAGGGAAACAGCAAGGAAGCGCACTAGATAGGCGAAAACCAGAGCTGTAATTGATCCGGTTAGTAAAAGGCCTGTGGAGATGTCAAAGTTTTCCCGCATCCATGCATCAACTGTATTATCAAGCGTTGCGAGAGGGAAGAGTGTGCCAATAGCAACAACAGTACCTGGAACAGCATAGCCCATGGAAGCAATTCTCGTCGCTGCTTTTGACAGGATGTTTGATTGTAATCGATTGGTATAGGCCAAAAGAATTGCGATCATTACCGCGATAACAGCAGTTATAAGTGAGATTGTGAAGCTGTTGAATGCAAGCTTAACGAACTTGGCACCAAATTGCTGGTCACCAAGTGTGATCGACATGTCCAGTAATAAAATGGCGGGAAGAACAAAGCCTAAAAATAACGGCGTTATACAGGCAATAATTGCCAAAAATTTGCTGAGACCTTTTAGTTGGTACCCGGGAAGAGTTTGATATCGATTTGTTGAATGGTGATAGCGCGCATTACCTCGACTGACTTTTTCCAAAATAAAAACGGTTAGGATAAAAACCAGAAGATAGGTGGATAGCTGGCGTGCTGCTGGTAAATCACCCATATTTGTCCAGGCGTTCATTATACCCGTTGTAAAGGTTTGAACCCCAAAAAATGAAACTGTTCCAAAGTCTGCAAGCGTTTCCATTAAAGCAAGAGAGGTTCCCGCGATAATGGTTGGCCGTGCAAGTGGCAAGGCGACACGGAAAAAACTACCCCATGGGCCGCAACCAAGAGTTCTACTGACTTCAAGTGCACAGATGGATTGTTCCAGAAATGCAGCACGGGAAAGCATATAGACGTATGGATACAAAACGAGGGATAACATGACGATTGCGCCGGGCAGAGATCGTATTTCGGGGAACCAGTATTCACGGTACTGAACATCGAAAATATCTCGGATCATCCCCTGTAATGGGCCGCTTACTTGCAAGAAATCAGTATAGGTGTAGGCCATGACATAAGCCGGAACAGCGAGGGGTAGTATCAGCGCCCATTCGAATATTTTGTGTCCGGGAAAGCGACACATTGTCACGAGCCATGCGGTGCCTGTACCGATAATGGCAACCAGGATTGCGACGCCGGTTGCGAGTAATAATGTATTGATTAGATAGTCGGTGAGAACGGTATCAACCAAGTGATTCCATATGTCACTCTTAGTTATTAAGGCAGACCCGATAACGTTAAAAATTGGCAAAGTAAACAATGCTGCAATGAACAATGCCAACCAAGTCATTAAACCAAATTTATTTTTAAAGCGCAGGAGTGAAACTTTCGATTCAGCTGCTATCGGGTTTGGAGCCATAATCTCGAATCCGTCAAACTAATCATTGTCGTAAATTTTTTTCGACTCCCATCTGCTAGCATGGCAAAAGCTCTGCGACTAGGGTTTATCAAGGATTTGTTGTAATTAAATGAGGCCTTTAAACCAAAAAAAATGATAAAATGAGGCCCTTTCTAATTAAAGTTAATAAAGGATAGGGTTTGGGTAAGAGGTTATTAATCTTCCTTTGACAAGCTTGTCACTGAATTAATAGCGGATTGCACGTTTGTTGCATCCGATTTGGTTGATTAGAGATGGAATGGAAGCGCGGTTATGGATGATCTTTTGAGTGAGTTTCTGACTGAGACAAACGAAGGTCTCACGACACTCGATATGGAACTTGTCAAACTCGAACAGAACCCAAACGACGCAGAGTTGCTGAGTAGCATTTTTAGATTAATGCATACGATTAAAGGTACCTGTGGATTTTTAGGCCTGCCGAGACTTGAATCTGTTGCTCATGCTGGTGAAAACATCATGAACAAGTTTAGGGATGGAGAGCTCTCAGTAACTCCAGCTGGTGTGTCTCTTATCCTTGAGTGTTTGGACCAAATTCGTGAAATTCTCACAACGTTAGAAGCTACTGAACAAGAACCTGAAGGTGATGATTCAGACTTGATTAGCCGTTTGAATGCCCATGCTGAAGGCGGAGATGCTGCCGAACCAGCTGCTGCGGCCCCAGAACCTGCGGGTGCCCCAGTTGAAGATGCAGCTGACGATGATGAAGAAGATGAGCTTGAACGCGCTTTTAGAGAAGCTCTCGGCCCAGAAGAGTTGGCTGCACAAGCCGCAGCCGAAGCGTCTGCGGTTCCAGATGCAGCACCTGCTGTTGAAGTGGTTGAGCTGAAGGCGGAACCTACTCCACCTGCAGCGCCAGCACCAAAACCTGCGGCAAAGAAACCAGCGCCACCTCCTGCAGCACCAGCCGCAGATGGTGGGTCTTCAGTCGCAAATCAATCTATTCGGGTTAGCGTTGATGTTCTTGAGAATTTAATGACAATGGTTTCTGAGCTCGTCTTGACTCGAAACCAGACCCTGCAAATTTTGCGGGCCCATAAAGAAAGTGATTTTGCGACACCCTTACAGCGTTTGAACCATGTGGTTTCTGACCTGCAAGAAGGTGTTATGAAGACACGAATGCAACCAATTGGAAATGCGTGGGCCAAACTTCCTCGTATTATCCGCGATCTTTCTCATGAACTGGACAAGAAAATTGATCTGGTGATGAAAGGTGCGGAAACAGAACTTGATCGTCAGGTTCTGGAGCTGATTAAAGATCCATTGACCCACATGGTTCGGAACTCTGCTGATCACGGCCTTGAAATGCCGAGTGATCGTATAGCAGCGGGTAAACCTGAAACAGGTCAAGTTATTCTCAACGCATACCACGAGGGTGGACATATTATCATTCAGATTTCTGATGATGGTAAGGGACTTAATACAGATCGTATTAAAGAAAAATGTGTTGAAAATAATCTCGCTTCAGAGACTGATCTAGATGGTATGAATGACCAGCAGATTCAGCAGTTCATCTTCAAACCTGGGTTCTCGACGGCAGCAGAAGTTACGGCGGTATCTGGTCGAGGTGTTGGCATGGACGTTGTTCGTACCAACATTGAAAAAATTGGCGGGACGATTGAACTAAGCTCAACCGAGGGCAAAGGTACAATCTTTACTATTAAAATTCCGCTGACACTGGCGATTGTGTCCGCGTTGATTGTTGAATGTTGTAAAGAACGCTTTGCCATCCCACAGCTGTCTGTTGTCGAGCTGGTACGTACATCGGCGCATTCTGAACATACAATCGAACACATCAACGAAACGCCTGTCTTGCGGTTGAGAAATCGTTTGTTACCACTGGTTACATTGCGTGACCTGCTCAAGCTTACAGATGATGATGAGCCAGAAGGTGATGAAAAGGAATTGAGAGAAGACAACTTTATTGTTGTTTCTCAGGTTGGAACGTACACGTTTGGTATCATTGTCGATCGTGTCTTTGATACCGAGGAAATTGTTGTCAAACCAGTCGCACCAATCTTGCGAGATATTCAACTCTTCTCTGGAAATACTATTCTTGGGGATGGCGCGGTTGTAATGATCCTTGACCCTAATGGTATAGCTGCTGCAACAGGTGAAATTGCCGTAGCGGATAGTGATTTGGGTGCTCACGAAGATCGTCATCTGACTGGCAATGATGAAAAAGTTGCTATGCTTGTCTTCCGTTCCGGCGACGATGCACCCAAAGCGGTTCCGCTTGCCCTTATTGCCCGATTGGAAGAAATCGATCTGACCAAAGTGGAAACGTCAGGTGGGCAACATGTGGTTCAATATCGTGGTCAGCTAATGCCTCTTATTCCAATGCAACCTGGTATGGAATTGGAGAAAGAAGGTCGTCAGCCTGTCCTTGTGTTCTCGGATAGAGAACGATCTATGGGACTTGTCGTTGATGAAATTATCGACATTGTCGAAGATCGGATGAACGTTGAACTGAGTGCTGAGAAAGAAGGTTATATCGGTAGTGCGATCATTGCCGAGAAGGCGACGGATGTTGTCGATGCAGGTTACTACTTGACGCAGGCTTATCCAGATTGGTTTGGATCTGAAGCTGGCAAAGAAAACTTTGAAAGTGATCGATCTAAGATCTTGGTTGTAGATGATAGTCCATTTTTCCGTAATCTCTTGATGCCAATGCTTTCAGTTGCGGGTTACGATGTGAAAGCGGTTGAATCAGCCAGTGAAGCCTTGACCTTGTGTGAAAACGGGGAAGTATTTGATGTTATCGTTTCCGATATTGAAATGCCGGGAATGAACGGTTTCGAATTCGCAGAAGCAGTTCGTGAAGATCACCGTTGGGCAAAAACACCAATGGTCGCGCTGTCGGCCTTTGCATCACCCGCTGATTTGATGCGTGGCCGGGCTGCTGGCTTCAAGGATTACGTTTCAAAAACTGATCGCGAAGCTTTGTTGCTGACCCTTCAAGATACAATTGCAGAACTTAAAGGCGCTGCGTGAGATAAAACCATAGAAAGAGTGAAACTGTGAGTGATACTTATTTGGAAAACGAAGATTTTGTTACTTTCTATATCGCTGGCCAGCTTTTTGGTGTTCCGGTTTTAAGTGTACAGGATATCATTAATCCTCAGCGTATTACGCCGATTCCTTTAGCACCGCCCGAGATTGCGGGGTCTTTGAATTTGCGCGGACGTATTGTAACTGCAATTGATGTTAGGAAACGGTTGGGGTTACCTGCACGCAAAGAAAAAGAGTCGATGAGCATCGTTGTTGAGAATGGTCATGACCTTTACAGCTTGATGGTGGATAGTGTCGGTGAAGTTCTTGGGGTGGACGAAAGTTCGTTTGAACGAAATCCACCTACACTTGACCAGCGCTTTCGGGATTACTCGCAAGGAATTTATCGTCTGGATGGTAAGCTTCTTGTCATTCTGGATGTAAACAGATTCTTAGATTATGGACGAAATGCGGACGCAGCATAATAATTTTTTATTAGTTCAGTAGAGTTCGGTTATTTTGGGTATTCAAAAACAAGTTGGAGCAAAAATATGAAGACCTGTTTGGTTGTCGATGACTCCAAGGTCGTGCGAATGGTTGCGCGGAAAATTCTTGAAGGATTAAACTTTAACATCGAAGAAGCAGAGGACGGTCAAAAAGCCTTAGACGCATGTAACGCATCCATGCCTGACGCTGTTTTACTCGACTGGAACATGCCTGTAAAAGATGGGTTGGAGTTCCTCAAGGATCTGAGGGCGATTCAAAATGTTGAACAGCCAATTGTTGTTTTCTGTACGACAGAGAATGACATGCAGCACATACAACAAGCTATAGCTGCGGGGGCCAATGAATATATCATGAAGCCTTTTGATAGCGATATTATTGAGTCTAAATTTATACAGGTGGGCCTTATTTAATGCCCTTGTCGATGAATACATCCACTACTGATCAAGGCGGTAAGTCCGATAATGCGTATCGGATTATGGTAGTTGATGATTCTGCAGTTATTCGGGGACTCCTCACCAGAATTCTAGAGAGCGATCCACAAGTTTCTGTAGTTGAATCTGTATCTAATGGTGAAATCGCAGTTAAACGTTTAGAAAATCAAAATATCGATGTTGTTGTTTTGGACATCGAGATGCCGGTTATGGACGGTCTGACGGCTTTACCAAAGCTGCTTCAGGTTAAACCTGATGTTCAAGTCATCATGGCATCGACACTGACACGAAAAAACGCGGAAATAAGCTTGAAGGCGATGCGCTTGGGCGCTGCCGATTATATCCCGAAGCCAACCAGTTCTGGTGAACTGACCAAGGCCAGTGATTTTAAACACGAACTTGTAGAAAAGGTTAAGGCACTGGGGCAGGTAGCAAGAGCTAGCCAAAAAGCGCCCTTACCATCTGCGGCTAAATCACAGCAAGGGGCAGTAAGTTCATCAGCCCTAAAGCCAAGAGAAACAGCGGCTGCTCCGTCGAGTTTGTATCCCAGTAAAACAATTACACTTCGTAAAGACACTATTACAAAGCCGGATGTTCTTGCTATTGGAAGCTCAACAGGAGGGCCCCAAGCCCTGTTTGATGTGCTTGGTAATTTGGGAACAATTACCCAGCCGGTGGTTATTACACAGCACATGCCAGCCACTTTTACAGCTTTGCTTGCGGAACATATTGCAAGGGTTTCAAGTATGCCAAGTAAAGAAGGTGAAGATGGCGAGGTCATTAAAGGTGGACACATCTATCTTGCTCCAGGCGGGTATCATATGGTTTTTGAAAAACAAGGGGTGAATACGGTGATTCGCCTGAACCAAGAACCACCCGAAAACTTCTGTCGGCCTGCGGTCGATCCTATGCTCAGAAGTTTATCTAAAATTTATGGCTCCCGTCTTTTGGTTCTAATTCTTACCGGGATGGGAAGTGATGGTTTACGAGGTTCAGAAGTAGTAACGGCGGCCGGTGGTTCCGTTATTGCTCAGGACGAACAAACAAGTGTGGTGTGGGGGATGCCAGGTGCGGTAGCAACTGCAGGACTCTGTTCCGCGGTTCTTCCAATCAAGGAGATGGCGTCAAATGTACGACAACTTGTTATGAGGTCGGCGGCATGAACGTGAGTGATTTTGATTTTATTTCGCAATTTTTAAAGAAACGTTCTGGTTTGGTCCTGAGTCAGGATAAAGCCTATCTGTTGGAAAGTCGCTTGAACCCTGTTGCTCGCAAATGGAGCATGAGCGGTTTTGACGAACTTGTTCAAAAGGTTCGTGCGACGAATGACGAACGTATTCTTAATGACATCACGGAAGCAATGACGACAAATGAATCGTTTTTCTTCCGTGATCAAAAACCTTTTGATCAGTTTAAAGATCTGGTGCTTCCGCATATGCTGGAGAAAAGAGCTTCGAGTAAAACAATACGAATTTGGTCGGCAGCGTGTTCCAGTGGGCAAGAGCCTTATACCTTGGCGATGCTTTTGAAAGAAGCAGGGCCAGCCCTTGCAGGATGGAAGATAGAGATCATTGCGACGGATCTCTCTAATGAAATTCTGAACAAGGCCAAAGAGGGTGTTTACACGCAGTTTGAAGTACAAAGAGGATTGCCGATCAATCTTCTTGTAAAGTATTTCCAACAAAATGGGGATCGCTGGCAGATAGACAGTTCTATCCGCAATATGGTGACTTTCAAGCCTTTTAACCTTCTTGAAAGCCCGGCAATGCTCGGTAAGTTTGATATCGTTTTTTGTCGTAATGTGCTTATTTATTTCGATCAACCAACTAAATCGGTTGTTTTGAAAAACATTGCGAAGCAAATGCCAGATGATGGTTTCTTATATCTGGGCGGTGCAGAAACAGTTCTTGGTATTTCTGACGAATTTCAGCTTATTCCTGGGAAAAGAGGAATATATGGTCTGGTTCGCAATGGTGAGTTGGTGAACAAGGCTGCTGTTTAAGCGATTGCTAAAAGCTGGAAAGTAAAAAGTAAAAGGACCTCTGAATTTAATTCAGAGGTCCTTTTTGATAGGCTGATTTTTTTTAATAAATTCAGCCTAAAATTTTCTTAAAAGAAAAATTTAGGCTGAAGCAAGTTGCGGTGTATCCGCACTGCTTTCAACAGGATCACGCAGAACATATCCGCGTCCCCATACAGTTTCGATATAGTTCTCACCGCCTGTGGCATTTGACAGTTTTTTACGTAGTTTGCAGACAAAAACGTCAATGATTTTTAACTCAGGCTCATCCATGCCACCATACAGGTGGTTGAGGAACATCTCTTTTGTAAGGGTTGTGCCTTTACGGAGAGAAAGGAGCTCTAGAATTCCGTACTCTTTACCCGTTAGGTGAAGCAGCTTGTTTTCAACTTCGACTGTTCTTGTGTCCAAGTTTACCTTGAGTTTTCCAGTGTTGATAACAGAAGCAGCGTGCCCTTTTGAGCGGCGTACAATCGCTTGGATACGCGCGATAAGTTCTCGTTTATCAAAGGGTTTTGTCAGATAATCATCAGCACCAAAACCGAGACCTTTGATTTTGTCATCCAGACCGTTCAGGCCGGACAGAATCAGAATTGGAGTTTCAACTCTAGATGCCCGAAGACGACGAATGACTTCATAGCCATCCATATCAGGTAACATCAGATCAAGAATGATAATGTCGTAATCGTAAATTTTACCTATTTCGAGCCCGTCTTCGCCCATGTCTGTCGTGTCGCAGACATAGCCTTCTGACTTGAGCATCATTTCGATGCCTTGGGCTGTTGGGGCATCATCTTCTACTAGCAAGACTCGCATGTTCAAATTCCGGTTGTTAATGTTTGTTAAACCAATATCAATATTGTTAACCATTTTCGGTAATGAATATTAACAAAATCTTACCAAGGTTGTTTAAAAGTTAAAAATACCCGAAAATTTAGAACAAATTTTACACAATAGGACTATTTTTCTGCCAAAATTGATTTTTTGGAAAGAATTTCCGGTTAAGCTGCTATTAAAACAAATGTGTAAAAATAGTGTCGATATTTATAGAACTCAGCCATAGATATTTAGAAAGAGAATATCTGGTTGCTACATAATTAATATTTTTTACAGGGTATAGAATTCAGAATGCCTCTCAAAAGTTTAACCAGAGAGATATCAGACCTCTCGGATTATCAGGTATATGGAAGAGTGTCCGGTGTTCTGGGGATGCTGGTTGAATTGTCAGGTCTTGATCGACTGTTGGTGATCGGTTCACGTTGTATCTTGATTGCAAAAGATGAAAGACGTGTCCCTTGCGAGGTTATCGGTTTCAGACAAGGCCACGCGTTATTACTACCTTTTGGTTCTTTGGACGGTATTGGATTGGGGTGTAAAGCAATTCTTGCTTCGAGCGAGCCATCTATCCATCCATCTGAAGCATGGCTTGGAAGAGTTGTTAATGCCTTGGGCGAACCGATTGACGGTAAGGGTCCTTTGCCAATGGGACCAGATCCATACAAAGTTCGAAGCTCTCCACCCCCAGCCCACGGGCGGCAACGTGTTGGCGGTAAAATTGATCTGGGTGTCAGGGCGATCAATACCTTCCTGTCTTGTTGTCAGGGACAGCGCATGGGGATCTTTGCAGGATCGGGGGTCGGAAAATCTGTATTGTTGTCTATGCTGGCACGCTATACATCCTTGGATGTCAACGTTATCGGTTTGATTGGTGAACGCGGCCGAGAAGTTCAGGAATGGCTTGAGGACGATTTAGGGCCAGAAGGACTTGCCCGCTCAGTGGTCGTTGTCGCTACTTCAGACGAGCCACCGTTGATGCGGCGCCAGGCTGCTTACATGACAATGGCGCTATCAGAGTACTTTAGGGATAATGGCCGGGATGTACTGTGTCTTATGGACTCTGTCACTCGTTTTGCCATGTCTATGCGTGAAATTGGTCTTTCTGCTGGTGAACCCCCTGCGAGTAAAGGCTATACACCATCGGTTTTTGCAGAGCTTCCACAGCTTTTGGAACGCGCAGGACCAGGAGTTAAAGCGCAGGGATCAATCACAGGGCTTTTCACCGTTTTGGTTGAAGGCGATGATCACAACGAGCCGATTGCCGATGCTGTTCGCGGTATTCTTGACGGTCATATTATTCTTGATCGTGCGATTGCTGAACGAAACAGGTTCCCAGCAATTAATCTATTGCGTAGTGTTTCGCGTACAATGCCCGGGTGTAATACAGACGCAGAGAACGAGTTGGTAACCCGTGGGCGCCAATTGCTTTCTACTTATGACAATATGGCAGAGCTTATTCGCATCGGTGCTTATACCGAAGGATCTGACCCTGTAATTGATGAAGCTATTGCGCACCATGGTGGATTGGAAGCCTTTTTGACACAAGGTAAGTATGAAGAAAGTAACCTTGCAATCGGGTATGAACAGCTCGCGGCCGCAGTTGGTCTGCCTTGGGGACAAGGAGGCGATCCGGCAGTTGAATTTAATCCGAATGCTGAGGTGCTCGGGCAGGAAACTGGCCAGATGCCACCCCAAGGACAACAGAATATAGATGGAACGGGGATTGAATCATGAAGACCCCAATTGACAGTATTGTAAGGGTGCATAGCTGGAAGTTGGATGAAGCCCAGCAAAAGCTCGCTGATCTGGAAAGCTTGGGGATCAAGTTAGAACAAGATATTGAAAAATTGGATGCTGAAGTTGCTAGAGAGCAGGACTTCGCGTCACAACACCCTGATATGGCGCAGACTTATCCTGCCTATGCTGAAGCTGCACGCGAACGGCGTAAGCGTTTGGAGACATCCATTGAAGAAGTCATAACCTTGAAGGCGATTGCGCAACAAGAGTTACATGAAATCTATCAGGATCTGAAGAAATACGAAGAAGCGCAGGCAAATGACATTAAACGGCAGCAGGATGTTCTAAAGAAAAAAGAACAAGCCGCCTTTGATGAAATGGGTATACAACAATATAGGCGACGCAAAGCATCAGAAAATAATTAATGCCCTTCAATCTGATGAATGTCTAATTGAAGGTCAGTTTATCAACTGTTGATTTTGAGCTCTTCAACGAGCCACTTATGAAATGTTTTAACCTTATTGCTTTCGGCAAGTTCAGGTTTGCATACGAGATACCAATCACCGCTATGACAGGTTTTATCCCCAAAGGGTTTTACGAGGGGGCTATTAATATCTCGGGGGGTCGCAAAGGGACTGTTTGTCATCGCAATTCCACGGCCCTTGTTTGCAGCTTCTAGAGCAAGAAGATAGTTGTCAAAGGTAATAGCCTGATCCGGAGCCCAGTCTGAGATCCCTTCTTGCTGAAACCACATCGCCCAATCATGGTTATGGTTAAAGAGTTGTAGAATGTCGTGGTGAAGGAGATCTTTTGGCTCGTGAATTGGGTGTTCGCCTGTTATCAAATCTTTGTGGCACATGGGGGATAGATGTGCTTCTGCCAAGTGATAATAGACAAGGTCCTTATCTTTTTTCGCAGCCCATATAATGCCAACATCTGTCCCTGTTCGATCAAAAGTCCAATCAAGATACGCTGTGTTTATCTGTGCCTGAATGCCTTTACTTACTTTATAAAATTCGTGAATTCTGGGAAGTAACCAAAACATAGCAACAGTTATGTATACCTGTACAAGTAGGGTTTTTGGGCGTTCGAGTGATTGCACCAAACGCGCGCCGTCCGCGATCCGGTCAAAGCTGTCGATTAGTATTGGTAAATAGAGTTTACCTGCTTCTGTGAGAACGACATTCCGTCCGGCACGGGCAAATAAGCTTACACCGAGTTGATCTTCTAGATTTTTGATGTGATGACTGATTGCTGAATGCGTGATGTTGAGCTCTTCGGATGCAAGACGAAAATTCAAATGTCTGGCAGCAGATTCAAAAGCGCGAAGTGCGTTTAAATTTGGCAGGTATCTTTTCTTCAGCAATATCAAAACCTTCAAGTATAGAGTGTGAATAATCTGGGTAACTATCCAAATCTTTTACGATTATGGCACAAAGTCAATTTTAAATGGTGAGTAAAAGTGACCATTTGGTGAAAAAGGATCATTTGTCCGATTTAAAACTGAAGCTAACAATGGACACAAATATCTGCTCCGGAGACACTCATGAGTGAAGTTGCTGTTTCATCCCGTCGTAGGGGAGGTCGTCAAGCCCGTCAAGCCTTGCGTGCTGCACCACTAGCCGAAGATAAACGCGCTATCCAGCCCGGCTTGGAAAGTGGTAATTATAAAGCTCTCAATGATTTACAGATAAAGCGTATTCATACTGCGGTTTTGGATGTGTTAGAAAATATTGGTTTAGCTGATGCAATTCCAAGCTGCATCGATGTTGTTACTGCCGCTGGTGGGGTGCTGAAAGACAATGGTCGTTTGACTTTTCCACGGGCTCTTGTCGAAGATATGCTGGTGAAAGTTAACCGTAATGTCGTCTTGCATGGACAGGATCCAAAGCACGATATGGATCTGTCGGGTAGTAAAACCTATTTTGGCACAGCGGGCGCAGCGGTTCATATGGTCGACGCCAATACTGGGGATTATCGCGAGTCCACCACGCAAGATCTTTATGATATCGCGCGTATGGTGGATAAGCTGGACAACATTCATTTCTTTCAACGTTCAGTGGTTTGCCGGGATCTGGCAGATCCCTTTGATATGGATTTTAACACATGTTATGCGGCCATTTCGGGGACGACCAAACATGTCGGGTCAAGTTGGGTTGAACCAAGCCATATCGAAAAGTCTTTGGAAATGCTGCACATAGTTGCTGGTGGGGAAGACAATTGGCGGGAACGTCCCTTTGTTAGTATGTCGAATTGCTTTGTTGTGCCGCCCCTTAAGTTTGCAGAAGATGCATGTAAATGTATGGAAGTCGCAGTACGGGGTGGCATGCCCGTGCTTATGTTATCGGCTGGGCAGGCGGGAGCAACATCCCCAGCTTCATTAGCAGGGTCGGTTGTACAGGAAGTTGCCGAAGTTCTTGCCGGCCTTGTTTATGTGAATGCGATTCAGCCCGGCGCACCAGCAATTTTTGGTACTTGGCCTTTTGTTTCTGATTTAAGAACGGGTGCAATGAGCGGTGGTAGCGGAGAACAAGCTCTGTTGGTGGCAGCTTGCGCCCAGATGGGACGTTTCTATGATTTACCGACGGGTGTTCCCAGTGGAATGTGTGATTCGAAAGTTCCTGATTATCAGGCCGGGGCTGAAAAAGGGTACAATCATGCCGTAACTGGAAATTCAGGAACTAATCTGGTTTATGAAGCGGCGGGCATGCATGCCAGTCTTCTGGGCATGTGTATGGAAAGCCTTGTACTCGATAACGATACTATTGGATCTGTTCTACGGACAGTTAGGGGGATTGATGTCAATGAAGACACTCTGTCAATTGAAGCGATCCGCCAAGTTTGCGAAGAAGGTCCCGGACATTATCTTGGGTCGGATCAAACTCTATCGGTTATGGAAACAGAGTATTTTTATCCCGAAACATCTGATCGCAGTAGCCCCAATGAATGGGTTGAAAAAGAGCGACCAACATCTCTATCCAAGGCGACAAAAATTGTTCAGAAAACAATGAACAGTCATTTTCCTCGCCATATCAATGATGAAATGGATCAAAAAATCAGGGCAGAATTTGACATCAAGTTGCCCCGAGATCTGATGAGCGCAAAATAAAGACTTATAATCTAGTTTTAGCGATCTGAATTAAACTAATCCAAGTTCGATCAAAAATAAATGATAAGAAAAACAGGAAGTGAATTATGAAAAGCCATGCAAGAGTTGTCATTATAGGTGGCGGAGCTGTCGGCTGTAGCGCTGCGTATCATCTGGCAAAGATGGGATGTAAAGATGTTGTTATTTTAGAAATGGATGAGCTGACATCGGGTTCTACATGGCATGCAGCAGGAAATTGCCCAACATATTCTGGCAGTGTCAACATTATGAAGATGCAGCACTATGGCGTTGAGCTTTATAATCGATTAGCAGAAGAGGTCGATTACCCAATTAATTATACCCGTACAGGTTCTGTTCGCTTGGCGCAGAGTGATGAACGCATGTTTGAATTCAAGCATGTTCAAGCCATGGCAAAGGCTCAGGGTTTGGAATATGATATTCTGACGCCTGATGAGATGAAGGATTATTATCCCTATCTGGAAACACATGATTGTGTCGGGGGATTATGGGATCCTTTGGACGGGGATATTGATCCAAGCCAGTTAACGCAAGCCTATGCAAAAGGTGCACGTGACCTGGGCGTCAAAATCCATCGATTTAATCGCGTGACAGCTATTTCACAGACGCCAAATGGTGAGTGGCGTGTAGATTGTGAAAAGGGATCTGTTACGTGTGAGAAGGTGATTAATGCAGGCGGATATCGTGGTGGAGAAATCGCTGCCATGGTTGGTCAATATATCCCCATTGTTACCTTGTCTCACCAATACCTTGTAACGGATGCGATCCCTGAGCTGGAAGCGCTGGATAAGAAATTACCACTCTTCAGGGATCCTGATGATAGTTACTACCTCCGTCAGGAGCGCGCCGGACTTATTCTTGGCCCGTATGAATGGAAAGCGACGCCTTATTGGCTAGATGGTTTGCCTGAAAATTTTGCCTCACAATTGTGGAGTGACGATCTCGATCGAATTGAATGGTACATTGGGCAGGCTATGGCGCGTGTTCCTATCCTTGAGAAGGGTGGCGTTTCCCGCGTTATAAACGGGCCAATTCCTTATACTCCGGATGGATTACCTTATATTGGACCAGCCTATGGACTGGATAACTTTTACCATTGTTGTGGTTTTAGTTTTGGTATTACCCAATCTGGTGGAGCAGGTAAAATTATTGCAGAGCAAGTTCTGGAAGGTGAGTCCGAATGGGATATGTGGATGCTGGATCCGCGTCGATATACGGACTATGCCACGCAAAAATATGTGGTTGAAAAGGCGATTGAAGTTTACCAGAACGAATATGCTATTCCTTTCCCGCATGAAGAACGTCCTGCAGGGCGCCCCGCAAAGATGACCCCCGTTTATGAAAAGCTAAAGCAAAAGGGGGCTTTCTTTGGTGCAAGAGGTGGCTGGGAACGTGCTGTATGGTTCCCGCAAACAGACCGGCCGGACGCGCAAACTGTTTCGTTTTTGGATGAGCGCAGAAATTGGAATGACGCGGTCAAGTTTGAATGTAAGGCTGTGCGAGAACGCGTCGGAGTATTGGATCTTGGCGGGTTCACGAAATATGAAGTTACCGGTCCGGGGGCAACTGCATGGCTTGATTATATGATTGCGGGAAAAATGCCTAAGATTGGTGGCATGTCCTTGTCATATTTCCTTTCCCGTAAAGGGCATGTAATGACAGAAATGACCATCACGAGATTGGCGGAAGATCATTATTGGCTTATTTCTGCTGGTGCCGGTGAATGGCACGATGAAGATTGGCTTCTTTCAAACATGCCGGGCGATGGTTCTGTCGAATTTGAAAACCTGACGGATCGCTATGGAACTTTGGTGGTGGCGGGGCCACGTTCTAGGGATTTGCTCAGCAAGATCACCAAAACTGAACTGTCTAACAAGGCTTTCCCGTGGCTTACGACACAAGGCATGGAAATTGGATACTGCCCCGATGTGCTGGCGATGCGGGTGAACTATGTTGGTGAACTCGGATGGGAGTTACATGTTCCAATGGAGTTTTTGGGGCAGGTATATGATGACGTAATGGAGGCGGGGGAAGAATATGGCGTTTCTGACTTTGGTCTCTATGCTATGGATTCATTGCGTCTAGAGAAGTGTTATCGGTCGTGGAAAGTTGATATCATTCATGAATATACGCCTTTCGAATTGTCATTGGATCGGTTTGTTGATTTGGATAAAGGTCCATTCTTGGGACGTGAGGCTCTAAAACAACATCTTGAGAATGGTATCAAAGAAAGGTTTGTTCCTTTGATTATTGATACAACTATTGCTGAAGCACCTTATTGTTCCCCAATTTACAAAGGCGATGAAATCGTTGGGATATCTTCTTCTGGCGGATATGGGCATACAATTAAAAAGAATATTGCCCTGAGTTTTGTGAGAACTGATTTGGCCGTGGAAGGGACTGAACTTGAAGTTAGCATTCTTGGGAAACGCTATCCAGCGGTTGTGTCTAGTGAACCACTATATGATCCGAAGAATAGAAAGCTTCGTGATCTAGAGTAACTTTAATTACATAGATAAAATACTCAGAGATTAAGCACTTCGGCATGAAGTGAGATATTCATCACTCTTCATGCCGAAGGTGTCTTGATCGCGGTATTGGAGCGGAGCGGGTTAAGCCATGGTGCTGTTATGAGAGCCTGCAATTAATTTTTGAGAGCTTTGAGTTAGTTTTTCCCAATTTTCCGAAACTTCAAATGAAAGTTTCCCGGCAAATCCAGTGGCCTCGTTTGCGCCGTAAAACAGGTCAGATATTTTAACTTCCATTGTTTTGGGAAGACTGTTTCTACTTCTGATAACGAGATCAAAACGTCCTTTTTTTACGAGGCCATCGAATTGCATCTCGCCATCACGGCTCATTTCTACTTCTAACTTAAAGCGTGTTACTTCTTCTCGTTCCAAGTTGCCGCGTCCTTGCTTGTCATGCTCACGGTCTCGAACAAACAGGTTTGCCTGATGTAATTGGCTATCGTGAAGAATAGGCAGTTGAGTCATACGCCATTCTCCCTGTCCTGTCTCGACGGGTCTTGTGATGAGAGAGCTTTCGGAGGTTAATTGCTGTGCCAGTTCAGGACGGCCCGCAGCACGGAGTAAGGAGAGAGTATCTTCGCCAGCCCAACCTTTTGGTGCGCCGGATTTAAGGGCATTCAGGAATAATAAAATTCCAGATGTTAATGCAGAACCTTTTTGAGGAAGATGGCTTGCGAGTGCATTAAATTGCCCCTGTTGCCCCAAAGTGGTCAATGCACTTTGAAGAACTTGGCGCAAGTCCTGTCCCAGTTGGGTTGGTGTTGATGCTATACGAGAACCGTCGCCTATTTTTATTCCCTCTGAATCATCCAACGAAAGCAGAGTGAGGGATATCTGTGTTCCTACGGGCAAGGAAGCCTTGATCGCAAGTTGAATTGTGCCAATGGCAGTTTGAACCACAGGATTGCCTTGAGTATTTCCTGTTACCGTGGCTTTCAATATGGTTGCGGGCTGTGATGTTACGGACGTATTTGGTAGAGATGCTGTTGAACTTGGTTGTTGCGTTGAAGTTTGAGAGAAGCCAGGTGTAACTTGCGGTGCGGCGCTTTTGGGGGGAGGGCCCAATACTTCCATTCTAACGGAAATTTGCGTGGCGATTTGTAAGTTTTGAAGTGTCTTGGGGAGAGGAACAGCAGCACTGCTTGTTGGTTTACTGATAAGAGTTGCTTGAATTTGGTGGCTTAGGCTTAGCTTATCAGTTGGATTTTGCTGGATTTGCCCCGACTGGTTTTTTGCTTTGTCACCTTGCGGCAGGATGAGGACTTCAAAGGGAGGCTTATGGGTCCTAAATTGGACAATGACTTCTGTTCCGGCAGGGAGCTTAACATTGGTGTTAACAGATAACTCGCCGAGTAAAGTTTGGACAAGTAATTGTCCTTGTGGTGTCTGTCCTTTGATTGTTCCGCTTAGTTGCTCTTGTATCTTTTGGTTTGTAAGGGTTGGGGGATAATTTGCAAGCGTACTGGCCTGAGCTGTTTGAGTTGCTCCGGATTGAGTGGTTGGTGTCGTTGCAAGGGGTAATCGGACCTTATTCATGTCCCTTTAGCAAATTCCGGGCAATCTGTTCTACGCGTTCTGCAGCGGTTGATGATGGATATCTTACCAGCAGAGGTGTTTGATTGCGAATTGCTTCCTTTACCTTATTGTCTCGAACAATAATACCTGCAAGTGGCGGTGTAATCTTCAAGAAGGATTCACAAGCCTTGCGAATGGTATTGTAGGTCTTGTGCCCGTCATGTTCTGTTTCTGCCATGTTCACGATAACACGTAGGTCTGCATCAGGGCGTTGCATTTTTGTCAGCTTAATAAAAGCATATGCATCTGTGAGTGAAGTTGGCTCATCTGTTGTGATGACCAAGCAGACTTGAGCTTGTGATGCAAGTTGACGTACGGTTCTGTCAATTCCTGCACCAAGGTCCAAAATAATCCGATCATAAGATTGGGACAGATTTGCTAGATCCGTTGTCAGACTGTTCAAACGAGGCGCAGGAAGGTTCGCTAAATTACCAGAGCCTGATCGTCCCGCTACAACGTCAAAGCCACCGTCTGGATAACGCACGGCCGCTTCTTCGAGAGAGTACCTGCCGTTTAAGACGCCCCCCATATCTTTATTCGGGGCGAGACCCAGTTGAATGTCAACGTTCGCCAGACCAAGATCGCCATCAAACAACAGCGTTCTGCACCCCAAGCTTGATAGCGCATGTGACAGAGTAATTGACAGCCATGTCTTACCGACACCACCCTTGCCTGATGCTATGGCAATCATGTTCTTGCAGAGTAATTTATTATGCAAAGATTGAACATTATGGTTTTTAGCTTGGTTCATCAGCGTGTGCCTGTTGCAAGAGAGTGCTGTTGGGATTCTAGTCTGGTAGGAAGCAATAGCCGTGCCAGAGATACTGGATTTATTGGGGATAATCCGTCTGCGATATGCGGGGATATGCCCGCAGCCATAAAGGTGAGTTCAGCACTGTGGGCTGCCGTTAATAAGCCACCAAAGCGCCGTGTCATGTCTAGTTTTGTTGGAATAATGTATTTTGTATTCAGTGATTTGAACGCAGCGGCTTTATCTGCTGTTTCATAAACATCGCCCCCGGCAGGAATGATGAGTGTCGATACGGCATTTGCGGCCTGGGCAAATTCTGCCAGATAATTCAGGGAATCATCATCAAAAGGGTTCACGCCCATTGTATCAATTAATAGCAGGTGATCAGATGGAGGTCTGTGAATAGATTCTGCAAGTTTTTCTGGTGTCTCGGCGATATCTAGATTTATTTGCAGACGATGACAGAAGGCGGCGATCTGTTCGACACCACCTGTTTTTTCTGCATCAATTGTTATAACTGTTGTTGGTATGTCTGATAATCTGGCCTTGGCGCAAAGCTTGGCAATGGTCGAGGTTTTACCATCGCCAGGGGAGCCAACGAGCATTAATGGTTTGGATAATGCCCGGCTAGGGATTTGCCCAAAGTGGAAATTGTTGTCCAATGCCCCAGCAAGAGAAATATGCCATTCTGATGCAGGAACCCCCATAGCATGTCCGACAAGCATATCGATCATTTCATGGGGAAGGCGATGAAAATCAAGTACTTCGGTTATTTCGTCGACAATATCTACATCGTCTTGAGGATCGGAAATAGAGAAATCATTCTCGGGCTCATCATCAAGTCCTGCTGTGACACGGACGCCTTGACCGGGACCTAATTCATCCGTGGAGAGAATAATCGCATCCTCACCCAAATCAAGACGGACCTGATTCATGGCATCAGGTAGATTTTCAGCGATATAGTGCTTTAATCGCATACCACGATCGCTCCAGCCCAATAAAGTTTAACTCGTTCTTGTCTTGTGATCATAGGAGCTAAATAACTCCCAAAGTCTTAATTTTTGCTTTTGGATGCACTTCATTTTGCGACATAACGACCGTCGTGGGCCGAAAGCGCTCTACAATAGAACGTACATAGGGACGAATAACCGGGCTGCTCAACATGACAGGTGCTTCGCCCATCATGGCATGTCGTTCAAATGTTTGGCGAACAGCAGTTATAAATTCTTGAAGCTGGGTAGGAGGCATAGAAAGCTGTTTTTCTTCACCTTCCCCCACCAATGCCTGAGCAAAAGCTTGCTCCCACTGAGGTGACAGTGTGATCATTGGAATAAAGCCCTGTTCATTCTGATTATCATTGGAAATCTGTCTGGCAAGGCGCGAACGTACATGTTCAGTAATAAAGGTAGCGTTTCGTGTATAGGCACAGGCTTCTGAAATACCTTCGAGAATTGTCGGCAAATCACGAATGGAAATACGTTCGCCAAGTAGGTTTTGCAGCACACGTTGCAAGGCACCAACTGAAATTTGATTGGGAATAAGATCGCCAATAAGCTTCTGGTGTTCTTCACCGAGTTCGTCGAGCAATTTCTGTGTTTCAGCATAGGAAAGTAATTCGGAAATATTGTCTTTCACAACTTCAGTGATATGGGTCGTGATCACTGTTGAGGCATCAACAACAGTATAGCCGCGGAATAGGGCTTCTTCTTTCTGACCTTCATCAACCCACATCGCGGGTAAGCCGAATGTTGGCTCGACAGTTTCTTCGCCGACGAGTTGGATCTTATCGCCGCGGGGGTCCATGATCAGGAACATATTGGGACGAAGTTCTCCTTCGCCGGCGGCTATCTCTTTAACGCGAATAACATAGCTGTTCGCGCCGAGCTGAAGGTTATCCTGAATACGTACGGACGGTAACACAAACCCGAGTTCTTGAGCCAGTTGTCTACGTAAGCCTTTAATTTGATCTGTGAGCCTTTCCCCACCCTGTCCATTGATCATGGGGAGCAGTGCATAACCCAGTTCAAGCCGAAGGTTATCAATTTGCAAGGATGCTGAGATTGGTTCTTCCGCAACAGGGGCGGGTGCTGCGGCTTCCAGTTCTTTTTTATCTGCGAGGTCGGTTTTTTGTGTATCTTTCTTGTCACTATACCAAGCCAGTCCTCCTGTTGCTGCGGCGAGAAGAAGAAACGGAAAAGCAGGTGTGCCGGGCACGACAGCGAGCGCGACCATAAGGGCTGACGACAGCCCAAGAGCACGAGGGTATCCACCAAGCTGTGCAAAAATTGCTTTGTCTGCAGAGCCTGTTGTGGTGGTTTTGGAAACAAGAATACCCGCCGCTGTAGAGACGACAATCGCAGGAATTTGTGAAACGAGGCCATCGCCAACAGTTAACAAAGTGTATGATGTTGCGGCATCTCCGACAGCCATGTCTCGTTGCGCAACACCAATGATAATGCCGCCGATCACATTGATGAAAGTTATAAGAAGGCCCGCAATGGCGTCACCCCGAACAAACTTTGAAGCACCATCCATGGCCCCAAAGAAGTTACTTTCATCTTCCAGTGTCTTGCGACGTTCTCTGGCGTCGCCTTCATCTATAAGACCACTTGATAAATCAGCATCAATAGCCATTTGCTTACCGGGCATAGCATCCAAGCTAAAACGTGCTGATACTTCCGCAATACGTCCTGCACCCTTTGTAATAACAATAAAATTCACGATGACAAGGATGCCAAAAACAATAATCCCAATGACAAAGTTGCCGCCCATGACAAAGTTACCGAATGATTGAATAACCTGTCCTGCAGCGGCTGTACCTTGGTGCCCTTCAGCAAGAATTAATCGTGTTGATGCCAAGTTAAGCGATAATCGTAGCATAGTCGCAATCAGCAATACGGTTGGGAATGATCCAAATTCCAATGGTCCTTGAATAAAAAGGGCGGTCATAAGGATCAAAACTGAAAGCGTGATAGATAGCGCCAGAGAAATGTCCAGCAACCAGCTTGGCATCGGCAAAATCAAAACAATCAAAATTGCGATAACACCAAGGGCTAAGGCGATATCGCCACGCTTCATTGCTTCAATAGCTGAAGAAATGGTAGCTGGCAGGCCTAGTTTATTGCCATCTTGTTGTGGGCTACTGTCAGACATACTGTACTCTGATACTGTTTATGTGACTCAAACCGACGGGCTTAAGTGTTCACTGATATTCCCTGGACTAGTGATTTCAGTACCGTCTTCGCTATAAATTTTTAACTTGTTGCGAAGAGTTCTAATGGAAATACCCAGAATATTGGCTGCATGGGTTCGGTTGCCCAAACAATGTTCCAAGGTGTTTAGAATTAAATCTTTCTCAACATCTGCGACGGTTCTTCCGACAAGTTTTTCGTCAATCGGTGCTTCTGAAGTGCCGACATTTGGTGATGTCGGTTGGGTTGGTGTTCGCGCCCCGCCATAGGCATTCGCCGCTGCGGTACTCGCTGGTGCTTGTGAAACAGCAGTTCGGGCCGCTGCAGCTGGTGCAAAGCTGGACCCGGTCAACATGATGGCCTCGGGGCTGACAAGATTATCGCGAGATAACAGCACAGCTCTGTGCATTGTGTTTTCTAGTTCCCGAACGTTCCCGCGCCAGTGATGTTGCATAAGCTGTGTCATCGCTTCTGGCGTGATGGCAGGCTTAGGGACACCGTTTGATTCAGCATACTTTCCGAGAAAATGATCAGCTAGAATTTCTATATCCAAAGGGCGATCCCGGAGGGAAGGCATTTCGATTGTTACGACGTTAAGGCGGAAATAAAGATCTTCTCTGAAGTTCCCTTTTTTGACTTCTTCTTCCAAGTCTCTGTTCGAGGTCGCGAGCAGACGGATATCAACCTTAATGGGTTGGTTACCCCCGACACGATCAATTTCACGTTCCTGCACGGCCCTTAATAATTTTGCTTGTAGACGGGGATGCATTTCTGAAATTTCGTCGAGCAAAAGGGTTCCCCCGTTTGCTTCTTCGAATTTCCCTATACGTCGTGAGATCGCGCCTGTAAATGCCCCTTTTTCATGACCGAAAAGCTCTGATTCCAAAAGGTTTTCTGGAATAGCTGCACAGTTGACTGAAATGAAGTTCTTTTTTGCACGTTTTGATTTTGTATGCAGGAACCGTGACATCACTTCTTTACCCGTACCACTTTCACCCGTCACCAGTACCGAGGCATCTGATGGGGCAATTTGTTCAGCCAGTTTCAAGACTGCTGCGGTCGCGGGGTCTTTGTAGATCAGTGACGTGGTTTCTTCTGTCACTGCGGCCAAGACTGCTGCAATAAGTTCAGCATCGGGAGGAAGCGGAATGTATTCTTTTGCGCCGGATCTTATGGCGTCGCCAGCTTTTGACGGTTGGGTGCCAATGCCACAGGCAATGACAGGAACGGAAAAGCGTTCTGCATCTAGGTGTTTACAAAGT
Organism: Kiloniella sp.; assembly: GCF_048270245.1. GTDB lineage: Bacteria > Pseudomonadota > Alphaproteobacteria > Kiloniellales > Kiloniellaceae > Kiloniella. Next base: position 294,005 of record NZ_JBLWTH010000004.1, on the reverse strand, counting down.
TTATCAATATCCAAACCGATATCGACCATCAACAAATCAGCACCATTTCCTGTGCGTAAAGAGGCCATCGCCTGATCAACGTCATCTACAGTTGCCACTTTTGCACCTTTTTCAAAGGCGATTTTGCCGGCAGTGATCATATGACCTTCTAGCGAACCAACAATTAGTAGGCGCATAACTTACTCTCCTGGTCGACGGTTACGTATATGACCGTCTTAATCAAAATAATTCACTCTCTGGTCCGGAGAGAGAATAGTGTTCAACATTATCTCCAAACGTCTTGGATTTTCTTGCTTACATACAGAACAGATACCAATGGTATAGATTTGATTCACGATCGCTTCAGTTTGAGAAATTCGTTCCAACTTGGCAGCAAGTGGATGAAAAACCATGTTTGATAAAATGGCTCCATAAAATGTCGTTAGAAGAGCAACAGCCATGCTGGGACCAATTGTACTGGGGTCTTCAAGATTACTAAGCATTTGGACCAACCCAACGAGCGTTCCTATCAAACCCATGGCAGGGGCAACTTCGCCTGCTCTCCTGAGGATATTAGCAGAACGTTGATGTCGGGTTTGCGTGGCAATTAACTGCTGCTCTAGGACTGCTTCCAGTTGTTCTGGCGCTATACCATCCACAAGCATTTCTGTTGCACGGTGTAAAAAGACACTGTTTTGAATGTCTTTTAGGTGTTTTTGTAGAGACAGAATACTGTTCCGTCGGGCGTTGTCTGCCAAAAAAAGAACCTGAAGAGCTGCATTCTTCGGGGTTTCAGCCTGGTAGAATGCTGCACGCATCATTGTTTTTTGCGATCTACTTACCTCATCAAAGGTAAAGGAGATCGTTGTCACCAAAAATGTTCCGCCGATGACAATCAGAATAGCAGGCAAATTAAAGAATGATCCTGGAGAGCCCCCAACAATCATTGCGACAATAATGATCAAAAACGCACCTGCAACACCGCCTAGCGTTGCATAATCAACCGTTGCATTGGATTGCGGGCGACTGGGGACTTCTGTCCCTTCTGTAGCGCGCGTTTGAGATGTATTTGCCATTTTTAGCTGTTATCCCAAATAGTCCTAGTTTCGGTCCATTTTGATGATCTCTGTCATTGTCACGCCTAGGCGGTTTTCAACAACAACGACTTCACCACGTGCGACTAATCTATTGTTTACATAGATATCAATGGCTTCACCAACCTTACGGTCCAGTTCAATGACAGCACCGCGGCCCAGTTTGAGAAGCTGGCTGACTTGCATATTGGCTTTACCCAAAATGGCTGAAACCTGTACCGGAATGTCGTAGACGGCTTCCAGTTCCTTTGCGTTGGTCGGCGGGCGTCCGCCAGGCTCTGGCATTGCTGAGTCGTCTTCCATCTCTGGCATGTCAGGAAAAGTGTCTTCAGCTGGGGCTTGTGTGTCATCATCGTTCATTGCGTTGTCTCATCGGTTGGTACAACTGCCGGGCTGACTGATGCTGGCGTTGCACTGGTTTTCCCGGCAGCTCCGGGCAGTGAGAAATTTGTAATTGCTCGACTAATAATTGTTTCAATTTCTTGTAAAAGCTCTGTCACAGTTCTTTCTGCGCCACCCTCGGCCCATTCCACCCGAACATCGCCTGCCATCATGCCGGGCTCTGACAAAAATACTAAATTGCCATTAAAACCACTTTGCTGGGCGACCTGTTCCAGTTTGTCTTGTACGTCATCCAGTGTTGTATCCGAAACACGAATAACCAATCTTGGTTCTTGTGGAAGACGATCGAGACATTCTCGGAAAACAAGAATAATTTCGTCCAGTGATGTATTGTTCACTAAGCTTGGGAAAAGTTTCTTGAGCGCTGTAAGTACAACTTCCATCGAAACACTTTGAAGTTCCTGAACTTGAGATTGTTGAACGGTTTGAAGTCCTTGTAATTGTTCTGTGATCAAATTAATTGATTGTGCGATTAATGCGTTAGCTGTCTCATCGGCATGATTTTGTGCATCTATTTGCCCGGCGGCAAAACCCTCGGCATAGGCAGCCTGTTTTTCCAATTCCAGATTTTCTACAGAGACGGCGCCTTCCGGTAAGGGGACTTCTTCTGGCTCTATATTCTCTTCAACATCGGGGGGCGGGGGTGCGGAGTTGCCCATAAAGTCTGAAAAATTATTTGTAGAGCTATTCTGGGGTTTATTTTTGTTCGGCTCTTCCCTGCCTTCAAACGAGGTATCAAAAAGGAACTTTTGTGTAGAATTCGCCACCACCTATCGCTCCTAATACACCAACTCGTCTTCGCCTTTTGAGTCGGCCATAACGATTTCGCCTTTTTCGGCAAGGTCTTTGGCAATGGTAACCATATACATTTGGGCTTCGTCCACATCTTTGAGGCGAATTGGTCCCATTGCCTGCATATCTTCTTTCATGATTTTGGCTGCACGCTCAGACATATTTGTAAAGAAGAGTTCTCTGAGTGTTTCAGAGGAACCTTTGAGTGCAATTGCCAGTTTGTCTTTTTCAGCAGCACTCAATAGAGTTTGAACCCCACCCGGGTCGAGGTTGCCTAGGTCTTCAAAAGTAAACATCAAGGCTTTGATGCGTTCTGCTGAATCTTTGTTTCGCTCTTCCAGGGCATTCATAAAGCGGCTTTCAACGTTCCGATCAAGGAAGTTAAAAATGTCAGCCATCATTTCGTGTGAATCACGCCTATTTGTTCGTGCCAGATTAGACATAAACTCGTTACGCAGTGTCCTTTCAACATCATCCAGAACGTCTTTTTGAACGGCTTCCATGCGGAGCATACGCATAACAACTTCCATGGCGAAGGGTTCAGGAAGAAGTCCAAGAACGCGTGAAGCATGTTCTGGTTTAACTTTGGATAAAATAACTGCAACGGTTTGTGGGTACTCATTCTTAAGATAATTCGCGAGCACGTTTTCGTTAACATTCGCAAGCTTTTCCCACATTGTTCTGCCTGCGGGGCCACGAATTTCTTCCATGATGGTGTCAACACGGTCCTTGTCGAGAACTTTCATCAACAGACGTTCTGTACTGTCATAGCTTCCGACAATGGTGCCTGTCGTAGAAATCTGGTCCGCAAACTCAACGAGTAAACGTTCAATCAACTGGGCACTCACAGTACCAAGTGTTGCCATTATTTGTGAAATCTCGCGGATTTCGTCATCTTCCATGAGCGCAAAAAGTTGAGCTGTTTGCGCTTCGCCCAGTGCCATCACAAGAAGTGCTGCCTTCTCTGGGCCGGTCATTGTTCTATAGTCGTCACGCATACTCGTTGCTCTTACCTGTGATCATATTCGGACTTGTAGATGTTATTTGCCTTCTTGATAAAGCCATCCGCGTATAATCTGGACAGCTTCTTCAGGATGTTTTTCGACGATTTCCCCAATCTTGTTCAGGGATGAGGCGCGGACACGCCCCTCTACCTTATTCATATCGATCATCTGTTCGATTTCGTTGTTAACCCCACCTGCCTCGGTCGGAAGGCCAGCTTCATCTGTTCCCCCCGCTGTTGAGGTTAGAAGAGGTGTTCCATCAGCGCCTATCTGAGCGGGCATACCGGGTATCATAGTTGCCCCTGGGGCCCCAGCTGGAACGGCCATAACCATTGGACGTCCATCTGGACCGGGAATCGTGATGGTGCCGCCGCCTTCACCATCGCCGACAGGTGCAAAATCACCGTCAATGACGCGTGTAACAAGAGGGCGCACAACAAGGAGAAGGATTAGAATTGCAACAACTCCAAGTATAAAGAGTTCAGCAAACCGCATCATATCTTCTTTATCCATCCCAAGAACTCCTTCTTCAGGAAGGAGTAGGGGGTCAAGTTCTGCAAAACGGAAATTGGCAACTTCAACTGTGTCGCCACGGTTTTCATCAAACCCTACGGCCGATCTAACAATTGCGCCAAGCTGTGCAAGGTCTTCTTCGCTTCGGCTTGTAAAGGTTCTTACGCCCTCTTCATTAACTTCTGTGATGTCATTGATAATAACGGCCACAGATAGGCGTCTTACAGCACCGGTTTCGCGAACACGTGTTTTAATGATTTTTGAGTTTTCAAAGTTGACTGTCTCTTCCAGGCGAGAGCTGTTGCTCTGGCTTCCTGAAGCACCACCGAGCTGACCTAAATTGGCATCAGGTAGATTGTTACCAACAGTAATGCCTTCGTTCCCGGCATTATCAGCTTCATTCGCGCTTTCTTCAACTGTTTGCGTAGACAGGACAACCTGACCATCAGGATCATATGTTTCTGAGTTTTCTGTTACTCTGTCAAAGTCCATTTCTGCAGAAATCTGAACCTGAGCATTGCCACGCCCAACATACCGTTCCAATAATTCTTCTACAGTACGCATCAATCGCGTTTCATAAGCAACACGGCGTTCGTCAGCAGTACTTGTCAGTTGATTGAGATCACCTTCTTCTCCGCCGCGGGCCAGAAGGTTTCCTTTGTCATCAATAATGGATACGTTTAAGGGCTTCATACCCGGTACAGCCGCAGAAATCAGATGCTGGATAGATAAAATTTGCTGGCGGTCCAGAGTATTGTTGCCCTGTGTTGTGACAACAACTGATGCAGAGGGGGATTGTTTGTCTCTGCTAAAAAGCTCTCTTTGTGGTAATACAAGATGGACCCGGGCCTGTTTAATTCGGTTTATAGATTTAACCGTCCGGGACAGTTCTCCTTCTAGTGCACGTAAGTGATTTATATTCTGTACAAAGCTTGTTGTTCCCAGGGCTTCGGATTGATCAAAGATCTCATATCCGATTGAACCGCCGGATGGCAGTCCTTTTTCTGCCATAGCGACACGCATTGCGCCTACTTTGTTACTGGGGACATAAACAGCATCGCCAGCAGGGGAAAGTTTGTAAGGGACCTGTAGTTGTTCAAGCTCACTAACAATCTGCCCACCATCCTGCGTATCGAGATCGGCGTATAACAATGCCATTTCCGGTGTGGCAACACGTCCGGTCAGGTATATGAAAAATGCAATAATAGCTGCTGCTACGCCAGCCATTATGCCAAGGCGAACAGGCCCGAGGTTCTTCAATGTATCTACGAATGTATTCACTACCGCACGATCCGAATTATTGCTATTCACTTACAGACACTTAAAATCTGCTAACACCAACCTATAGCTATTCGGTAAATAGGAGGTTAACAAAGGAAAAAATTGCCTAGTAGTGGGAAAAAATTGCCCAGCGGATTGAATCAAATTTTATCTATATAAGTCAAGAGCTTATTGTGTAAATAACAATAAGCTCAATAATAAAGGCTATTTTTTTGTGAAAATTAGAGGCGGTATCAGAAAGAAATATATATTTTTTCTAGTGTTTTGATGCCTCTTTATGTTCAGTATCTATACGGTATTTTTGTAGATGAGTGGTTCTTAGCCCGCGTAATCCATGGTTATCAATCAAGCGCTGCCAAGAAAGAAACTCTTCTAATGATAACTTATATCGCTTGCAGGCATCATCGAGGCTTATGACGCCATTTCTAACACCGGCAACAACTTGTGCTTTACGTCGTATGACCCACCTTTTCGTTTCCGGTGGCGGTAGATCGTCAAGAGAAAGAGGATGTGCATTTATATCCGCATCACTCGTCCGTCGGCCTAAATTGCGAGACGGCATGGTTTCTACTCCAGCAATTTAAATAAGAATTGCTTTTATAGGGGGAGGTTATTGAAAAACTATTAATATCAATAATTTAGACAATTTATCTTAAATTTTATGTATTATTTAATTTGTCTTTTTAAACAGTCTTTTAGGGATAAAAAAACAGCCATTCAAACATGAATGGCTGTAAAAATAATTTTTTGTTTTCGTTAATATTGCTTATCGAGCGATTCTTATGAGCTCATCAAGCATTTCATCCGCTGTCGTAATGATTTTCGAGCTTGCGGAATAAGCCTGTTGGGTCACAATCATTTTTGTGAACTCTTCGGCAAGATCAACGTTGGAAGCTTCTAGTGAAGAAGAGGCAATCAGACCTGCACCACCCACCTTCGGGCGGTTGAGCAAGAAGTTTCCTGATTCTGCTGTCGCACTATAGGCATTCCCCGTTCTGCCTTCCAAACCGTTGGGATTTGGGAACATGCCAAGAGGAATTTGTGCAATATCCAGTTGTTCGCCGTTGTCAAAAAGGGCGGTTACAACCCCTTCTTCATTAACAGATACACCTCGGAAATTACCAAAGGTCACGCCATCCTGTTCAGCAGAGTTAAGAATGAAGTTGCCAGAAAACTGGATAATCCCATCCGGTGACCCAACAGTACCTGCGTCAAGAGCAATTGTGCTGTTTGTCGCACCTGTTGAACCTACGGACCAATCAATTGTAATCGGTGGCATGTTGATCAAACTTGGAACACCACCGGAAAATTGAATTGTACGCGGTAGGTTGGCAACAATACCGCTGGTGGCACCGTTCAATGTTGGGTTTAAGACAGTCATGGACCAATCATTTGCGGCTGTTTTGGTAAACGCCAACTGCATATCATGGGTGTTACCCAAGTCGTCATATACTTGAACGGTCGCCAGATATTGATCGTTATACTGTGTTGCTGTTGATGCTGAAGCAGCCGCAGTTTCTGTGATAGCATTGCCGTAACTGCCGACGTCAATAGTGCTTGATGATCCATTGTTCCAAGAATAGAGCGGATCGGGAGGCGGAAATCCAGATGTCGGACGACCTGTTGCCGGATCGAATACAACTGTTGTTGGGCCACCATTATTAACTGAACCACCGGCTGGAGCTAATGCTTCAAAGCTCCACTCGTTTGCCGCAGCTAGTTTTGTCCAGCGATATGTGACAGATTGTGCGACACCTGTTGGATCGTTTACAGTTGTGACCACATCATGTTGTGTGCCTGCTACAGCTGCGCTGTTGAGGTTAGTTTCAAGGGCCACGTCACTTGTCTGTTCAGTAGGTAGAACTGTCGATGGTAGATTGAGTGCAAGCTCTAGGTTCGTCGTCGCCCTTGCCGTACCATTTAGATTTGCAACGTTGATCGTTTCAAGCCCAGTAAAGGTACTGCCGCTGGTTGGCGTACTGCTACCCGGAGTTATCGGCCACCCTTGCAAGTAATATCCACCGGCATTCACGAGGTCACCTGAGGCGTTTGGCCTGAATGATCCCGCGCGGGTAAACAGGTATTGCGTTCCTGTCGCACCACCTGGTCTGTCGGCGACGACAAAGAAACCTTTACCAGCAACGGCCAGGTCAGTCGCAGATGCCGTACCTTGTAATTGGCCTTGTTTATCTATGTTTCTCAACGGAGCAGAACGTACGCCACCAGGGGCATAGAGCGTTTCACTCGAAGATTGGGCAACCAGTGTTGAAAAACGTGCTGTCACGCCTTTGTAGCCAGTTGTGTTAACGTTTGCTATATTGTCCGAAATCATGCCCATCGCATTACTCTGAGCCGAGAGCCCGGACACGCCAGAATAAAGGGCGCCATAAATACTCATGATCCAATCTCCCTAGTGGTAAAGAGTGCAATTAGGCAGAGCAAGCTCTTCGTCCGATAAAATAAATCTACGTAAGTACTCATTTTCATCTTAAGAACTTTCTCCGGTGGTGGAACTTTTCTGAACGACGGCTTGGACGCTATCCAGTGGTGCTTCGATTTCACCGATGTTCAAGATGACGCTACCATTGCTCATCTGAACGCCTGTGACCGTACCTTGAATACCTTGTGCCGTTTGAATTATCTTTTCATCAGAATCTTTTGCGACAACACTGAAGGCATAGATGCCATTTTCCATCTGGTTGCCATTGTCATCTTTGCCGTCCCAATGAATTGTATGTTGTCCTGCAGAGGTTTGACCTTGAAGGGTTCGTACTGTCTTGCCCTCGGAATTAAGAATTTTAATCTCAGTGGTGGCTGCATTCGCCGTCAAACCATAAATCGCGTCTGCGCCGCTATCGCTCAGGTTGAGAACAATACTGTCTGCTTTTACCTCTTTTCCAACGTAATCAAGGGCAGAGGTTAGTTGAGTGTTACTTTGTAGAGCAATCAAGCTGTCGAGCTTCTTATTTGTGTTCAATCCAGCTTCAGTTTGGGTGAATTGTGTTAATTGGTTCACAAATTCAGTGTTATCTGTCGGTTCCAATGGATCTTGGTTTTTGAGCTGAGTGGTCAACAGTTTCAAGAACATGTCGAATGTATCGTTGAGTGACTGGCCACCGGTTAAGGAGCCTGACCCACCAGATTCTTGATATGTTACTCCGTTTACGGGGGCTGGAGCTTGTGCTGCTGTCGTGTCCATTTTATTCTCCTGCCATTCCCTTAAATACTAATGTCCAAGTCGCCGTCATGTGACGATTTCTTCACAATGTCTGCTGTTTCAGTTAAGTCTTCGTCACTCGCAGAAACGTTTTCTGTGCCAGCTAATTCGGGCCCTTGGTTACGAGTAGAATTTTGTTCACTACCACCCTGTTTTAGGTTAAAGCTCAGGCTTTGTCCGTCTGTTTTAAGGCCCGCGTCTTGCAGCGCCTTTTCCAGCATCCGAGAATCTCTTTGCAGCATATCCAGTGTGTCCGGACGTTCTGCTGAAATCATGGCTTTCATGGTGCTGCCGTCGACAATTTCCAATTTCACATCTACGCGCCCTAGTTCAGATGGGTGTAGTTTTATTGAGATACTGTCTTTATTGGCGCTGGCCGCCTTGCGAATGTGTATCGACAGCTGATCGGCTGGGGTTACATTCATTGATCTTAGAGTGCTTTGTAATGGGGCTGTCTGTGCTGGCTTGGAAGTACGATTTGTTGACGCCAGTGTATCTGCAAAATTCAGATTACCAGTTTGCACTTGTGTCTTTGCGTTTGTCGCTTGGCCAAGATCAGCTTTGATCATCCCGTTGTTACTTTGGGACTGTCCGTTAGCGCTATTGCCATTTTGCCCAGGATTGTTAGCCAAAACGGCTTGTGCGACCTGACCTGGCGTTGCTGTCTTGCCATTAACTGTTTGTGCAGCAGTTGCTGTGGCCAAGCCTTTTGATTTGTCTTGAGCACTTGCGTTTGCTGAGGCGGTGTTTGCATCTTGACTGCTTTGTGCACTTACTGATGTAGAGCCGGTCAGGCTATTCATTGGCCTGGATGTTACGTCTGCTTCAGTAACCTTGACATTGGCAACGCCTGCGTTGTTTGCCCCTTGGTTAGCGCTTTCAGGTTTTGTGTTCTTTTGGGGGGCTACAGTAGCCGGAGTGCCTTGGTTTGCAGCTCCATTGGTAGCAGCCTGTTTTAAGCTAGCTGCTGTCTGAGAGGCTGCCTGTTGAGAGGCTGGTTCTACAACAGCAGCTGCGACATCATTGCTATCTGTTGCTGTATTTTCATTTGAACCAACTTCTTTATTTTCAAGGGCTGTATCGTTGTTATCGATATCGGACGTGACCGCTTGTTGCTCATCTTTTAGATCAGATGAATTCTTTTTGTCGTCTGACGCATGCTGTGCAATATGGTCTTTTTCATCTGCTGGATGTTCGACTGCAGATGATTTTGTATCTTCGTGGGCCTTGGTCTTGTCTTCGAATGTTTCTTTCGGGACGCTGAAGCTGATTTCGCGCTCTCCAGGCCAAGGTGTCTTATTAAAGATATTTCCGAGCAATGAATTATCACGTGTCAGGGAGGGATTGACAGCTGCAGATTTACCCGAGGAGCCGACAGCGTTCAGGTATTCCGCAAATACTTGGCTAGCATTAGGTGCCTGTTTACCTTTTACCGTCGACTGTTGGGAAACAGTTCTGTTAATATCTATATTGTAGTTGTTCATCATTCTATCCCTGAATCTCTAAATCATTAAGCCAAGTGGAGACCAGAACGGCGATGGTTTTGGGTTGATGAGAGGGGCCAAGTAAAACATTCTTCTTCTAATGACGGATGAAGTGTTACCCAAATTTGCCGGAAGCTCATGATGAGCGAGATGGACTCTTTAGCCGATTCCAAATCATTTTTGACATTGGTTCGGGTAATGTTCGCAATTAAACTCAAGTGGGTTTGCATAAAAGCACCGCGAACATTTTCGGAAATGTCTGCCTTCATTTCTTCTTCTATAGCATCCAATAAGGCAGAAGCTTTCATCGTTGCATTGAAGCGCTTTTCAATTTCAAGAGTGGTCACCGCATCCTTTGCTTCACCCAAAGCATTAATAGCATGGTTGATAAGCATCAGAACCTCACCTGGTGACGTATCTAAAGAGTCTAGTGGTGTTGCTGTTGTGTCCGCTTGCCAATGCATTTTGTGTCCAATCTATCTTGAATTACAAAAACTCAGGATGATTAATGCAAACTGCGGGCCAGTTTTTGGTGGTGATGTTTTTTGTTGTTTTAAAAGGGAAATATCATCGTAAAGAGATGGGAAGGAAAAGAATGCCGGGTATAAATTATTGGAAAGTGATAAAAGATGCCGGGTATGTTGAGCTTTTTAACCTATAGATAATTTGCATGGGGAGAATGGGTTCTGTTCGCTCTTTGTTTTAGGTATTCCCCATAGCTACTGCCGTCGAATTTTTCTGCCAGAGTTATAAGTTGGCTGTTTGATATGTAGCCCATGTTATAGGCGACTTCTTCTATACAGCATATTTTTAGGCCTTGACGATCCTCAATGATTTTAAAAAAGTTTGAGGCATCCATTAATGAGTTCACGGTTCCTGCATCAAGCCAAGTTGTGCCGCGAGAAAGGAATTTGGCCTTTAGTTCTCCTCTGTTAAGGTAGATGTTGTTTAAATCGGTGATTTCCAATTCGCCCCTAGAACTGGGTTGTACCTGTTTTGCGAATTCTACGACTTGATGGTCGTAAAAATAGAGGCCAATCGCGGCAATATTGGATTGAGGATTGGTTGGCTTTTCAATAAGCGAGAGTACATTACTATTCTTGTCGCATTCTATAATGCCGAACCTTTCTGGCTCTCTAGTAAAGGCGCCAACAATATAGGCCCCATTCTTTACGGACAGACATTCGTTCCAGACAAGGTTTAGTTGTCCCCAATAAAGAATATTGTCTCCAAGTATTAAACAGACCGGCTCGTTGTTGATGAATTTTTCACCAATAATAAATGCTTCGGGTAAACCTTTAGGGTGTTTTTGTGTTTCGTATTGGATAGAAATTCCTAGTTGCGATCCATCCCCCAGATTATCTTCGATGGCAGTTCTATCTTTAGGGGTGGTTATGATTAGAATGTCTCTTATACCAATTAACATCAACGTTGCTAGCGGGTAATGAAGCATCGGCTTGTCATAAATAGGAAGTAACTGTTTGCAGGCAACGTCAGTGAGAGGCCTTAACCGTGTACCGGAGCCGCCAGCAAGTATAATGGCCTTTTTTATCATTTCTATGAGTCCCCGATAGAATAACCAAGTTCAAGATAAGTGGTCTTTCTCTGTACTTTTGTATTCTCTTAAAAATATGTTGAGATATCAATCAGATATTTTTTGGACATACGGATGTCAATTGTTGCCGCTACATTGTTCTTAGCTAGGAATTGTTTGCCATTTTACCGGGCAGAAAAGTCTTTTTATTGTCTAGGTAAAACAATATTTCCTATTCTGAAAACATTAATTTGAATTATAACTATTTGAAATTTAAAGATGTTTTTGTTTGGCATGACCTTTGCTTATCAATTGGGAATTCAACACGTGCCGTCTCTGGCGGTGGAATGGCAAGAAGCCTTCCGTTGAGCTAAATGTGAAAGGAAAGAACATGCCTACAGTAACGACAAATACAGCAGCTAATTCAGCGCTGCGTTTTCTGAATTTGAATTCAATGAAGTCTGGGAGCTCGATTTCTAAGCTTGCTTCGGGGTCACGTATCGTAAATGCATCAGATGATGCCGCTGGTTTGGCTATTGGTACACGCCTTCGGGCGGATAGTAATGTCCTGCAGCAAGCTTCTATTAACTCCGCCCAAGGTGCATCCGTTATGCAGGTTGGTGACGGTGGTCTGGCACGGATTTCAGATGTGTTGCAACGATTGAAAGCTTTGGCTGCAGCTTCTTTGTCTGGGGTGCCGACAGATACTGAACGTGGCTTTATTAATGCTGAGTATGCGCAATTACTTTCTGAAATTGATGGTATAGCTGCAAGTTCACGCTTTAACGGTGAATCTTTGCTTGATGGTACTGGAGCACAATTTGGTGCAGGACCAGTTAGTTTCTTTGTTGGCGTTACGACGGCAGATGTTATTAGTGTCGACATATCGACTTTAAGCGGGACAGCGAGCAATTTCTTAGCGGCAAGCTTGGCTACAGGTGGAACTGCATTGGGGTCAACAGATGTTAGTACGTCTTCTGCTGCTGCTACTGCGATGGCTTCTGTTGATTTAGCAATAAATGAAATTTCTGAAGCCCGGGCCAATATTGGTTCTATTGTTTCTCGTTTTGAATTTAGGCAGCAACAGGTTGCTACGTCTAAGGAAAATATTGATGCGGCGCTTTCATCTGTGATGGATGTTGATCTTGCGGCTGAACAATCTCGCTTGGTTTCATCCCAGGTACTTGTTCAGGCTTCAGTGTCTGCTTTATCTCAGGCAAATCAATTGCCTCAGACACTGTTATCCTTACTGCAATAAGAGGTAATTCTAATATACTTTCACATAGCTTTCGGGCGTCCAGGATGGACGCCCAAATATGTGATAAATACATACAGTCGATTTTTTTATATTTTTGCGCTACATTTAATTTATGTTATTTGAATTCTTTATTATATATTAAAGGTGACAATTCAAATTTCAGGGCCAGCCTTTGATCCCTTTACTTACACCCGATATGCCGTCTGCTCAGGAACTTCTTCCCTATTTAGATTTAATCGATAGGGATAAATGGTATTCAAATTATGGCCCGCGATTGCAGGAATTTGAAGGAAGAATAGCAGATTTTTATAACCTTCCTAGTTGTAATATTACCACGACGTCAAGCGCAACAACGGGCCTTATGGCTGCCTTGAAAGAAACGGTTTCACCTATTTTTTCTTCTGAGGGAGGCAAAAAGTTTACGTGTTTGCTTCCTGCTTGGACGTTTGTTGCTTCCGCGCAAGCTGTCCTGGAGGCAGGTGGTGAACTTCTTTTTTGTGACGTTGATGCAGTTTCAGGCGTGTTAACGCCATCTATTGTAGCTGAATATTTAAAGACACCAGGATGTCAGAAGCCGGATGTTGTTATGCCTGTTGCTCCTTTCGGAGCGACGATATGTGTGTTCGATTGGGATGCCTTCTCTAAAGAATTTGATATCCCTGTTGTGATTGATGCTGCTGCATCTTTTTATGGCTTGATCCCAGGAACCAGCCCAGCCGTTGTTAGTCTACACGCTACAAAAGTATTTGGGGTCGGGGAAGGAGGCTTCGTTGTTACTGATAATAAAGAATTTGTGGCTAAAGTCCGGCAACGTTGTGAATTTGGATTTTTTAAAGGTCGTAAGGCGTTGTCTGGTGGTGGAAACTATAAAATAAGTGAATACCATGCTGCTGTCGGATTGGCGCAATTTGATCGTATAGACTTGTTACGGGCGAGGTACCTAAAGACAAAACAGCAGTATTTGTCGGTCCTGAGTGAATGCGAAGGGATAGTTTTTTTTGCTGGTGAAGAATTTAATGTCAGTTCAACGGTAAATGGTATTATCCTATCGGGAGGGGCTGAGCGTACAGTGTCTGGGTTGAGGGCGCTGGGGATCGGTGCATCGATTTGGTGGGAGGATCGCTTGCATAGAAATATACTTTTCAATCCTAATACGACTCATAATTCCTTTCCTGTTTCAGATTATTTTTATGATAAAGTTATTGCTTTACCTTTTTATTCTCAAATGTCGAAAGCTGAAATGGTAGAGGTGAGAAATGGGATTCGATCTATATTTTAAATAAATATATTTCCAAGTTATGCTAGGGGTTTAGGCGTATTTTTTTGCTCTGACGTATGCTTGATGGGATTGTATTTGCGCCGTTAATGATATGTTAATATATTGAGCTTAAATTAAAAGGATGTTGGGTTTTTGTAATAGTTAAAGTTAATGATCTCTGACATTACTGTTTTGTTCCAGGAGGGAATGAAATGGGCGGCTGCCAAGAAGGCGGCCTATATAAGTGACTTAATCTAGGATGGGTTAAGTTTAACATACTTCAAGTAGAAGGAATAATTTTATGCCCGTAGTTGGTACAAATACTGCAGCGAATTCTGCAATCCGTTTTCTTAATAATAACGCTAACATGGCTTCTAACTCTGTGTCGAAATTGGCTTCAGGGTCTAGAATTGTGCGTGCGTCTGATGATGCTGCTGGTCTTGCGATCAGTACAAAGCTTACTGGTGATGTTACTGCTCTTAAGCAGGCGGCCACTAATGCTTCGCAAGCTGCTTCAATCATGCAGGTTGCTGATGGTGGTCTGGCGCGGGTAAGTGATGTGCTTCAGCGTATGAAGGCGCTGGCTTCACAATCGCTATCTGGTACAGTCACTGATACAGAGCGTGCTTACATCAATGCTGAATTTACCGCGCTGAATTCTGAAATTGGTGGTATTGCTGATACAACGACCTTTAATGGCAGCGAGCTGATTAAAGCTGGTTATAACCAGAATTTCTTTGTTGGAATTGCGACTGGTGGTGCTGTTAATAATATTGCGGCCGATCTGTCTAGTGTTGACGCTTCGGCAGCAGCTGTCGGTGGTTCTGTTTCAAACGCGAGTGCTGCAGCTACTGCGTTTACAGCGGTTACAACCCAGATCAGTAACATTGCGGAAGATCGTGCGACGGTTGGTGCGCTTATTTCTCGATTTGAAACCCGTGGACAGCAGGTTGCAACCTCTATTGAGAATATTGAAGCTGCAAACTCAAAGCTTAAAGATGTCGATCTGGCGGCAGAACAAAGTAAACTTGTGACTGCTAATGTTCTCACTCAAGCAGCGGTTTCCGCTTTGTCTCAGGCAAACCAGATACCACAAACTTTACTTAGAGTTCTTCAGTAATAGTTTAGCTAATGGATTACGTAGCAGATATTTTACTTCTGCTACGTAATCATGTACTTTGTAAGCTAGATAGAGATTTATGAGAGAGGAGGAGGTCAGATGTCAGAATTAACAATTCCTAAGCAGCCAACTCAATCTGTCTCAAATATCTCACCTCAGGGTGTTGTGAGTAGGCAAAAAATACCGACTAGTACGGTGAGTGCGGCAGCATTGTCTCTTGAAAAGATTTCTATTGCAAACAGCGTTATTGATGCTTCGCCTGTAACGCAAGTAAGTCAGACGATGCATGATCCTGAGGCCGTAGTTGCTTCATTAGCGTCAAATATTATGACGTACAGAGATAGCGAGTCTGGACGATTGGTCGTCCGTTTGATTGATGAAGACAATAATGCGGTGATTTCTGAATTTCCGAGTAAAACGATGCTGGGAAATTACCCTAAACAATCAAACTTTCCTCTTGAAGTAAACACGAGCCTAGATACAAAAGCATAATTGGAATGCATTTTGCATACTTATTTAATGTGTTTTTGATATGGAGTAGGACATGGACGCTGGAACTCTAACATACGTTAATGGCTCCCCGAGAATTACCGGACAGTATTCTGGGTTTGATACAAATGCTATTGTAGAAGCAACTTTATTAGCTAAGCGACTTCCAGCTGTTAGGATGGAAAGCACGATTAGTGACAATGAAGTTCAAACACAAGCTTATAACGAGCTTAATACGCTTCTAACTTCCTTAAGAGATTCATTAAACGGTTTGCGTAATCCCCCAGGGTTAAGTGGGCGAGATAGCAACATATTTGAAGCCAAGTCGGGTTTTTTAACTTCTTCTACCTCAACGCCTGCGACAGATATTCTTGGCGTTTCATCAACAAATTCCGCTGCTTCTGGTGTGTATGAGATAGAAGTATTGCAAATCGCTACCGCCAATAAAATTTCATCAAGTACCGTTGTTGATGCTACTGCAGCTCAGGGGATTACCGACACAATCACGCTAGGGGTATCTGGTGGAGCAACAAAAGATATTTCTATTACGTCTGATATGTCCTTGAATGATATTGCTGGCGCAATAAATGGTGTTACGAATGATACAGGTGTAAGAGCATCGGTAATCAAGGTTGGTGATAATGATTTTCGCTTGGTTATGACCGCGGAGGAAACTGGTAAAGCCATCACTCTCTCAGGGGCGGGTAATTTTTTAAGTACTTATGGCGACGGGGCTGTTTTAACTGAATTACAAGCCGGGGATAAAGCACAAATTAAAGTTGATGGTATCGCCACTGTAATTGAGCGTGATACCAATAATATTACTGACGTGATTGAAGGCGTGACAATTCAGCTTTATAAAGCTGAGGTTGGTAATAATATAAAAGTTGAAATAAATAATAATTTAGGTGGTATTAAAACTGCTATTAACGATTTTGTAGAAACTTATAATACTTTACGAGACCTTGTTAAACAGCAACGTGATTATGATCCAAGTTCATCTTCTGGTGGAAAACCGCCTTTGTATGGTGATGATATTCTTAGGCGAGTTGATCGAGCACTTAGTGGGATTGTGAGTACAGGTGCTGAAGGTGTGGATGGCGGTAAAGTAAATACGCTCGCTTTGATTGGGGTTGAGCTTAATGATGACAATAAGTTGGCTGTTGATAGTACCAAGCTTGATGATGCTTTAGTGACAAACCTGGATGGCGTGCGAAGCGTCTTTGAATTTACCTTTGAGCCGGACGATTCTCGACTTGCTGTTATTTCTCGTACCAAAGGAATTAATATTGATGATTTCTCTCTTGTCATTGATGGAGTTGATGGTAGTGGGAATATTACCGGCGCATCTGTGACGGGATATGGTGATGTCTTTGATATTACTGGTAATACACTGAAGGGGAAAGTTGGTACTGCTTTCGAGGGGATGACAATGGTTTTTGTTGGTACCCCTGGTAGTGGTTCTCAAACAATAGAGGTGAAAACATCTTACGGTATAGCGGAAAATTTCTTCCACTCAGTTGATGATTTTGTCAAGCCTGGGTCGGGACAGCTTTCTACACGGATACTTGAGTTGGCGGATGCAAATAAGGATCTGAATGAGAAGATTGTGGCTCTTGACGCCAGACTAGAGCTAACGCGAAACTTTTTAATAGAAAAATATTCACGACTTGAACAAGTTTTAGCGCAAGCCGATGCTATGAGAAAGCAACTTGAAGCCCAAGCTAATGCTAGTAAGAATTAAAGGGGTAATTTATGTATCCAAAACCCTATGGTTCAAACGCATACACACAAGCATCTATGAATGTAAGTCCTATGAAGGCAGTCATTATGTTGTATGAGGGGGTGATTCGTCTCGTTTCTGAGGCTCGTAGAGCTGATGAAGATCAGGATTATGAGGCAAGGTTTAATGCGATTAGCAAAGCATCTAAAATTATTATCGGGTTGCAAGGGCAGTTAGATTTTGAGAATGGTGGTGAAATTTCTCCAATGCTGCATCAGTTTTATGATGATTTGTTTATGCGAATGATGCAGATGAATTCTAGGAACTCTGGTCCTATTTTTGATGATGTTTTGGAAAGCTTGACCAGGATGAAACAGACTTGGGTCTTGGTTGATGAAAAAATGGGTAATGGTGCTGGTGCAAAATCATCTTCAAAGATGACTGATGGTACAGTTACTGACGATATGAAAACGGGTATTTCTTCTGCGTCATTAAGCATCTAGCCTTGTTATTTTCTTAATGGCTCCATTTTTTTACTTATTTTAAATATATCTAAGGGATAGCCTACTCAGTATGTATTGAGCTAAATCTTCTCGATTTAGATTCTATAAATTCTTGTTGTTGCTGGATAGCGTAAAATTTTATAAAGTATCTTTGCTGATCATCTATTTGATCTTATTATTTTTTATGTCATGCGCTCGTTAAGGGGCTACCTCAATAATCTAGTGGGTAATGCATAAATAGATATTTAGCTATTATAAAAGGATATGTTATGGGGGCAGGGGGGAAGTTTAATTATAAGGTTGAGAAGGATGCTGAAAATACAATTAACCTTTTAATTAATAAGCAGTTTGAAGCAGCTTTTGTTCTCGCAAATAAAAATCTGAAAAAGAAAAATAAACACCCAATTTTTATCTTCGCAAAATCGATAGAATTTTTAGCTGCAGAAAATCAAGAAGCCTTTCAAAAAGAATTCAGTTCAATATCTGATTTAAAAACAGTTCGCCAGACTGATTATTATAACTTTGGCGTGTTTTTTCAAAATTTTAAATATGATATTCTCGCAATTGAATGCTTTGATAAGTGCATAAGTCTTGATAAAAAATTTATTGAGGGTCATGAGCAACTTGCAAATTCGATTTTTAATATCGGCGAATATGAAAGTGCTTTGGGTGCATATATTTCTGCTTTGGAACTCAATCCCGATAACAAACAATTTATCATGAAAGCAGCTATTTGCTGTGCGAATATACGGCAATATACTAAAGCGCTTGAGTTTTATGAGAAACTAATTGTCGATAATCCTTTCAATAGTGACATCAGAGTGGGGATTTCTCGCTGTTTACTCGAGCTTGGGCAAGTTGAAAAAGCCGAGGCTACTGTTTCTAATGATATTGAAAATGCTTCCGAACCTTATAAAGATTATTTGGCACTTAGCATTATATATAACCGTCGTAATGATATGGAATCAGGTCTTCGGATTGCTGCAAAAGGATACAAAAAATATCCGAATTATCTACCTCTGATTAAATTGTACGGCGCGTTGCTTACTCGTTTGGGGTACAACGAACAAGCTCTGGATGTTCTTAAGGTTGCGCTAGCAAGAGATGCTGATGATAGTGAAGCTATCTTTAACTATGGTAATGCTTATCAAAATTTGGGGCAGTTATCTCAAGCACGTAAGTACTTTACAAAAGCTTTGGAGTTAAAACCTAATTATCACAAAGCTCATAATAATCTCGGGGTTGGGTATCAAGCCCAGGGGGATCACGGCAAAGCGACAATATGTTATCAAGCGGCTTTAGAGTTGGCACCAAAACGGGATGATTATCATAGTAATATTTTATTCTCTTTGTTGCATATGGAAAATGATGATCCCAAAGTGCACTTTGATGAGGCACGGAGATGGCAAGAGCAACATTGTGCAAAATTGAATGAAGTTATTCGTGAGTACGAGGTTGATAAAAGTCCAGATGCTAAAGTCAGAATTGGATATATTTCTGCAGATTTTGGTGATCATGTGGTCACATATCATTGGATGCCTATAGCAGAGCATCATGATCGCTCTAAGTATGAAATATACCTTTATTCTCAAAGAACACGTACAGGTCAGCGATCCGCTGAAATTAATAAAAAGATTGATAGCTTATGCGATAAGAGAAGAGATGTTTCTTTGTTATCAAATAAAGAGCTTTGCGATCAAATTGTTGAAGACAAAATTAATATTTTGATTGATTTGTCTGGCCATACTTCGGGAAATCGCCTTGCGGCACTAAGTTTTAAACCAGCCCCAGTGCAAGCAACGTTTATTGGATATCCTGCGACAACGGGTCTGGATGCAATTGATTATTTTATAACGCAGCCAATGCATGTTCCGCTAGAAGCATCTAATGTTTTTTCCGAAAAGTTGGCGTATATACCCGGCTGTACCAGTTATAACGTTAGAGAAGATGCGCGGTCCGTTCTTTCTAAAGAGCTACCTTATAAAGAAAATGGGTACGTCACCTTTGGCAGCTTTAACCGTCCTAATAAAGTGTCGGTAGAGTGTATTCAGGCGTGGGCTCATATTCTTCGTAAAGTTCCAAACTCACGTTTCTTGATAAAAGGTGATGACATTATCGGTAGTCATTATGAAGAAATAATTACGGAGTATATGGAAAAAGAAAATGTTTCATCTGAGCGCCTTATCTTCAGGGGGCGGAATGATTATCCTGACTATTTGAAGGAGATGAATGAGATTGATATTGGCTTAGACTCTTTCCCGTTTAATGGTGCTACAACTTCTTTTGATATGCTTTTTATGGGGCGTGGGTATATCTCCTTGAAGGGGAAGGGAGCTATACAAAATATTGTTGGATCATCCTATTTGGAATATTTTGGACATCCAGAGCTCGTCGCTACATCTGTTGATGAGTATAAAGAAAAAGCTATTCAGGTCGCGGGTAATCTTGATTCCATGGAAAGCATCCGTCTTGAATTACGGGAAACGTTCTTGAAGAATGTTTCTGATAATGGATTAGCTGTTTGTCAAGGGCTTGAAAATGCTTGTGATATTATGTGGCAAACATACGTAGAAGGTAAACCAAAAGAACACATAAGTACAATTTGATCTGATTTCTTTTAAAAAGATGCGTTATGTTGAATGAAACAAACTATTTTCCTGATTATGCTAGGGATGGGGTCCAGTATTTCGAAGGTATTATTCCTGACCGTCTAATCTCCGAACTGTTGAGTGAGATTATAGCTCTCTGTGGTCGAAAAGTGGACCTTTCAAAAAATCTGTTCCCACAGGTTGAAGGCGCTTTATTTGATTATTTAAATAGTAACTCAAAATCTGACTATTTAGCCCTGCTTCGAGCGATTAAGGCCTCTGTTCGGGTTAAGCAGGTATCTATAACTCCGTCTGTGATATCGAAAGCACAAAAATTATTAAATTCTCATCATATCTCTCAAAGAAGTGATCCTGTTCTACACATAACAGGAAAAAAATTTCAATTGAGTGACCTTTCTCTGGCGGCCCCATGGCATCAAGATTGGCCAGCATTAAGAACATCTACACATACATTAGTCGTCTGGGTGCCTCTCGGAGGGGCACGAGACAAAGGTGCGCTCTCATTTAAAGTTGGGAGTCATCAGAACGGGATAATTAATTCTGGTGATGTTCAAACAGTTTACTCTATTGATGATAAAGAAATTTCTGATTTTAATACGCTGCACCAAGGGATGTTAGAAGGAGATGCTGTCTTTTTTAACAGTCTTACAGCACATTCATCACAGAATACAGATGAGTTCAGAATGGCAATTAGTTTTCGTTTCGAGGATTTGACTTGCCCAGAATGGAGGAAGAGACAGTTTACAACGTCTCAATCCATCGTCATCGATAAGCGTGCCCTGACAGGGGAAGAAAAAGACATATTTCATAAATAAGTTTAGTAGTTTAATGAATTTATAATATAAATATAAGTTATTTATATAAATGGCTTAATTGGTAGGAAGTAGAATCTCGCTATGCCAGAGAACGATTATGTGATTCCGACAGTAGGTGGTGAAAACCAGAAATATAGTAAAGAAAAGCTACTTGAGTTTGCTTTAAATCCTCCCAAGCAGAATGACGAATTATTGTCAAATGTAGGTCTCTATCTACGCTCGGTAATGTTAGCTAAAATATTATACCTCAATGAGTTATACGAAATTATACTGGATAAACCCGGTGTAATTATGGAGTTTGGGGTTTGGTGGGGAGCCAACCAAGCGCTATTTAATAATTTAAGAGCTGTTTATGAACCATACAATCGAATGAGAAAAGTTATTGGTTTTGATACTTTTGAGGGATATCCAACGGTTACTGCAGAAGATGGCGGAGATCAAAGTGTTGCTGTTGGCGGCTACAAAATGCCAGAAGGCTATATCGATACGCTTTCTGAAATTTTACGTATACACGAAATTGATAACCCACTTGAGCATATTAAAAAATTTGAACTTATTAAGGGAAATGCTCCAGAATCACTCAAAAAATATTTTCATGATAAACCTGAGACATCAGTAGCCTTGGCTTATTTGGATATGGCTATGTATGAGCCAACCAAAGAGGTATTACAAATTCTTGAGCCGCATATGATTAGAGGGGGAGTAATCGCGTTAGATGAATTTGGATCAAGTAAATTTCCGGGTGAGACTAAGGCATTTAAGGAAGTATTTGGTTTGAATAAATTTAAAATGCGTAAATCTAAATTTCTTCCTGATCGTACAATTGTCATTTTTGAATAGATGAGTGCTGATATTGAAATGGTAACGAAAACATTGGTTTTTCCTGGAGGTACCACAGAAGCTGAGAGGTACCGTCAAGAAGCGAGTGCAAGGGGAGATCTCTTGGTGGGGGCCTCTTCTGTAAGAGATGATTGTGCTAGATCACACTATGATGAATGGCTTTTTTTGCCTTCTGTCCATAAAAAAGAATTTTTGAAATCTTTTTTAGAAGGTGTAAAGTTTTTTAAAATCAATGATATATATTGCTCTCATTCGATACTATATGATGCTCTCACTGATATACTCCAAAATGAGAATCTGAATGTTCAGTTATTAAATGAAGCGCCTGCTGATGCTGAAAATGCCCGTATGTTGGATATACTTGACCGTGCAAAAAACATTCATGCAATGATTCTATCAATAGCATCTCCGGGATCTCGAGTTTTTTTGAATGAAATCGAGATAGCTTCTGTGATCATGTTTTGTAAATTTATTACGGGGCAGTCTTCTGATGAAAAGCTTGCAGCAATGTTGGCTTTATATCTTGATATGCCGGAAGGTGATATTGTTGAAATTGGTGCATTTTGGGGGCGATCAACATTTTTACTGACTTGGGCTGCCCAGCGATATGGAATAGGTAAGGTGCTTGCTGTTGATCCGTGGCAAGCAAAATATTCTCGGCAAAATGATTCGCCGGATTTGGTGCAAAGAGACACTTTGCGGCAAGATTGGGACACTATATGTAAGGGCTTCCAAGTCGCGTTATCGATTTTTGGCCCCTCAAAGGTCAATTTTTTACGCGCATCATCTGATGAGGCAATACACACGTATATTGATTGTGGAGAAGTCTCAAATGATAGCTATGGGGCAACTCAGTTTACAAAAAAAATTGCACTTATTCATATAGACGGAAATCATGATTATGAAAGTGTTGTCATCGACCGTGATACGTGGTGCCCATATGTTCAAGCTGGGGGGTGGATTGTGTTTGATGACTATGTTTGGGAGCATGGCGATGGTCCTAAAAAGGCTGCGGATGAGTTTTTAATGAAAAACATAAAATCGATTGATAGAACTTTTGTTTGCGGTAAGGCTTTGTTTATTAAGATGAAAATTTGATGCCATGCTGTTTGTGAATTAAAATTAGTCACAGGTGTTTATCGGAAGTTCAGTAGAATAAAAGAGTGTAATTGATGACAAAAACTAAGCCTCGTTTTATCCATGTTGGATATCCTAAGTGTGCTTCTACAACACTCCAGTATGATATTTTTTATGGTCATCCAGAAATATATCATCTTGGCTGGGGAAATTTAAGTACTGAACATGGATGGATTGATGACGAGCTTGCTGCTGCTTTTGAGGTGGACTTAAGGATGGCTAAGACTCATCAATATGACATAACGCCTGCAAAAAATGCTTTGGAAAAACACTTTAAAATATTCGAGCAAATAAGTAGCTATAAAACAATTGGTTTATCATGGGAAAGTTTATGTTTTACATTAGCATACGATGTAGACCCTGTTATTAAGGCTTCGCGCTTATTGGAATTATTTGGTCGTGAGACTAAAATTATTTTTGTAATACGAAATCAGTTTGAATTGATTCGTTCAATGTATTTTGAGATGGTCAGAGACGGCCTGTCAAAAACATTTGAAGAGTATTTGGAGTATTTGTATTTTCATCCTTATGCTAGCCTAACTGGTGATCTTGATTACACTCGAATGGTGAAAATTTTTGGAGAACGGTTTGGCCTTGAAAATATCTTGATTATACCTTTTGAAAGCCTGATTGCCGATAAAGATTTTTATATTAAAAAGATGTGCCATTTCGTTGGAGCATCACAAATAGATCTAGCATTGGGACAACATAATCCATCAACTGATCTTAGGAAGCTGGAAAATTGGCGTCTTTATAATGCCAAGCACAGGTATAATTTTGGAGATGAATCTTTTTCATTTCTTGATGCGCATAAATATACTTCTTATTGGAAACGAGAAGGGAAGGCTTTATCTGCAAATGCCGCAGCTGCGATTGAAGCGCAACCCAAAGCATTAATGGAAGTTGATAGCACTTTTACTGGCGATACGTCTGAAATTAAAGCTGAATTTTCCAGTAAATATACAAGAATATTTACTGATTTATATGGAAAGTCTAATCAAGATTTAGCTGGTACGTGGGAACTTGATTTAGAGAGGTATGCTTACCCAATGTGAAGAAAATAAATACTCCCATTGTTTAGTAGTTCTATAGATTAATATGCTATGAGTATGATGTGCGAGCTTGATTGCGCACACTCTGATTCGTGAGAGTTGTAAAAAATGTTTTCTGATAATAATGATATTCAAGTATCTTCTTCGGTAACTGCTGCAACGATATATTCAGCTCCTAAAGTATATTTTATTATTACCTGTCATGGCTGGAGTGCATCAAATTGGACTGCAACCGCACTTAGCAAACACCCTGATATACTGTGCTGTCATAGCGCTATGAATGTACCTGCGGATAGCAAAAAATTAAAGGAAACGGAAAATGAATTTCGCGCAACGATGGTTGAGCGACATAAAGCTCGTACTGCTAGAGGGGAGCTATCTATAAATCAATTGCTTGATGAAGTTGAAAGTTATGATGAAGCGAAAAATTGTAAAGTTTACGGTAATATTCATACTTTGAGATTGCGTGATTTAAAAGGTCTCATACAGAGATTTGGCCAGTCCTACTCCTATGTCTTAATGAATCAAATTCGCCACCCAGTATCTTTAGTCGCCTCTGGTTTTGGACAAGTTAAGAGCATGCTAGAATGGGACGTTTATTGCCATATAGATGCAACACATGGAATGGAGGAACATCTATCTTTTTTCCTTGATATCGCGGAACGGTATAAAATCAATTTATGTGATTATGACGTTCGTTCGTTCAGTTATGCTGCTCATCATCAGTTGTTCGTAGCCGTTGATGCAAGAGCCTTTCCTGATGTACCTACTATTATCATGGAGCGTGCGACAGCAGATAGGGATTATTTTGCTAATGTTGTACGCCAAATTACATCTGGTTTTGTTGAACCTTCAGAGAGTTATCTTGATGACGTCTTTAAGCTAGGGCAGCTTAATCAACATAAAACTGGTAAAAAGCTATTAGCACAAGAGCAGTTTGATGAATGGCATCCTTGGCAGCAGGAAGTTTTTAGATATTTTTTTGAAAAGTCAGGTTTAAGAGAGATGTATGACAAATACGGTTATGACTTCTCATTCCTTTAAGCTGTATCCCTTAGAATGAATTACATTTTATGAAAATCTTGAATCCACAAAAATGGAAAAAATTAGGTAGGTTATATCAGAGCCAAGGAGAAACCTCTTGGCGTATTTCACATTCTTCATGCCCGCAAGTGCAGCATCTACATGGCAATAATTATCGGGTATGGTTTGCAGCTAGAGACGACAAAAATAGGTCAAACTGCACATGGCTGGAATTTGATATAACGAAACCCAATGAAGTAGTCAGACACGCGCCTGAACCATCCGTCGTTGCAGGGGGGTTGGGGGAATTTGATGAAAATGGTGCGATGTTCTCCTGGATATTGGAGCACGAAAACAAAGAGTATTTGTATTACACAGGGTGGAATATAGGAGATAGTGTTCCTTTCCGCAATGCAATCGGATTAGCTAGTCGTAGTGGTAATGACGGTAATTTTCAAAAAAAATCTGGACCTGTATTAGATCGCTCGCCAGAAAACCCTTTTTTTGTAGGAAACCCATGTGTTGTCGTTGATGATTTTGATGTTTGGCATTTATGGTATTTAACAGGGACTGCCTGGCACGACAATGAGGCTGGTCTGCCTTTTGCTGATTATCACATTCGCCACGCGACTTCTGTTGACGGGATGAGTTGGATTGTAACAGAAGGTGTTTGTATCGATTATACGCACAATTCTGAGATGGCGATTGCCCGGCCCTCTGTGGCGTATTGGGAGCGCAAGTTTCATATGTGGTATAGCCATCGGGGAAGAGATTATCCCTACCGACTGGGGTATGCGATCTCTAATGATGGAGCAAATTGGGAACGCCGCGACGACGTAATCAATCTATCACGTTCAAGTGAAGGTTGGGATTCAGAAATGATTTGCTATCCAAATGTTTTTAAGCATGGCGATGAACTCTACCTTATTTATTGTGGTAATGGTTTTAGTCAAGGGGGGATCGGCTTAGCTGTTTTAGAGCGATAGAAGATATTGCAATCTTGTCGATTGTGACGTTTAAAACTCTAGTAAATCGAGGTTTTGTTTGATTTCCTTTGTTATGGCGGAAGTTTCGTTATTAAGAAGTCGCTCAAGAATACTTATCTTTTTGCCTTTGTATGGTGTAAAAACAGCAAGAGTGATACCTAAATTCTGAAAGCTGTTTGGTTGGTAGTAATTAATCCCTCCTTCAAGATTGATATACTTTGTCGCTTCAAATTCTTGTGCAATAGCTTCTATTCGAGCTTGTCCTTTTTTCTCGTGAGAAATATTTAATTGGGAAGATCTATAGATCTTTGGTTCATACCCTAACTTTGTTGTGGTGTGGCGCAAAGTCCGTTCCAGATAGTCTACGTAAGTTCCTTGGAAGTTTAGAACTATTGAAGAAAAATCATTTTTGTCGTTAAGTGATTCAGAGAGATTAGGAAAAGTTGCTATTCTTTTTTGGAAAGTTTCATGGGCATTTTCAGCAAAATTAAGTGAGGAAATAGGACTATTGTATGAGGCTTTTTGTAGTGGAACAGTAAGCCATTTAAGTGATCTATCTTGACAGGAAAATTTATTTCGATGAACCCATCCTCTACGCGGAAATTGGACACAATCAAGGATGACAAATATATCAGCTAGTGCAAAGAGTCTGTAATAGCCAGCATAAGGAAAGAAGTAAGGTTGCATAATGGCTACAGTTGTCATGACAAAGCCAAGATCTATATTCGTTTTAATCTGGAGCTTGGGATATTTGCCAATTTTGCTGGGCTTGCAACAAATACATTTTCATCATCGGTATCTTTCAAAATAACACAGCCTGCTCCGATTACATTGTATTTACCAATTTTAATATTGTCGCGGAGGGTGGCATTTACCCCTATGAAGGTATGAGAGCCAATGTGTACTGAGCCAGAAATGACTACATGTGATGCTATGAAGCAATGATTTTCTATAGAAGTGTGATGTCCAATGTGATTTCCGCTCCATAAAAAAACGTTATCAGCTATTGTAACAAATGGTTGGATCGTGTTGTCTTCTAAAATAAGGCAATTTTCGCCAACTGTAAGATCCGGGAATGTCGTTGCTTTGCTAGACACATATGTGGCGAGTTTGTAGCCTTTTTCTTTACAGGCAGCAACTTTTTGAGCTCTTAATTTATTCACACCCGTAAAGCTTGTCGCGACAAATATATTGTGATTTTCAGGCGATAATGTTTCAACGATTTTATCGAAGGGAATAACTGGCAAGCCAAGAAGTTGCTCTTCTTTTATGTACTCTTCATCTACGGTGAACGCGACTGGACGGTAGTCACTGTCATGATTAAACATATAATAAACAAGCTCTGCTACTTGACCATTGCCAAAGATTATCAAATTTTTCATTGTTTAATCCTGTAGAAGTTGAAAGTTTATTTATAGTTTAGAGAGTATGTGTGAAAAAAAACTATTCATACATATTTGCCTCATCTCTAGATTTGGGAGTATATTTATAGTTAGCCGAAATATATTCGTGCCAAGCATCACGCAGACCATCTTCAAAGTCTTGAGCAAATTTTTCGATTTGAAAATATCTACTGTGATTTATTAAGTGAACGCGCATTTCTTGACGCAGCCCAACAAGTTGCTGTGGGGCGTTCGCAATTTCAACAGCACGAGAAATATACTCCTCTTTATCTTTGCAAATAAACTGATCAAACCCAGCTGATCCCATGATTGAGGTTGTGGTCCTTGAGCGCCAGGCGGGCCCCGCAATTGTGAGAACTGGAACTCCTTGCCATAAAGAGTTCATGGTTGTTGAGCCATTGCTGTATGGGAAGGTATCCAATGATAA
The DNA here is from genome assembly GCF_048270245.1 of Kiloniella sp. Lineage (GTDB taxonomy): Bacteria > Pseudomonadota > Alphaproteobacteria > Kiloniellales > Kiloniellaceae > Kiloniella. Next base: position 266,062 of record NZ_JBLWTH010000004.1, on the reverse strand, counting down.
GTCAATGTCTTGATATTTTTCACACATTTTTTGATAGGAAGTTAGGCCCTCAAATATTAATCTATTTGGAGAAATTCCTTCTCTGGCAAAGGATTGAACTAAAAGTAGTTTGCTTGTTATTTTGTCTAGCATATCTGTTTTTATTAACAGTTTACTTGTCGGAGCAGAGTGGAGAATTTTTGACCAAATGGATATCATCTTAGGGTTAATTTTGAAGCTTGCACCGAAGCACCCAAAAGTAAAAAATTTGTTCTTTTGAAAAGGAGGAGGTGTAACCGGTGCATTATTTTCTAGTTCCCATCCTCCGGTTGCTTTTCCTGAAAGAAAAAGCAGCTTCTCTGTAAAGTATTTTTGTTGTTGTGCTGGAACGGATATTTTGTCAGTGATCACATAATCAACTTCTTTTATACCGGTCGTGGCACACAAATTATACCAACTGGCCTGTATGGGAGCGGCTCTTCTCTTCAAAACGCCTAGACGATTACTCGGTCTTAGTGGGCCATTCATTTCTATCAATATATCAATTTTATCTTCTCTTATGAGGTCTTTTAACTGGTTGTCGTCGAGTTTTTTTACATATCGATAAGCTTGTGTTGGATACTTGTCGTGGGCTTTTCCTGACCCTGAATCATACAAATAAACTTTTATTTTATTTGGGTCATGATTTTTCAACTGAGGGATTAATGTGTAAGCAGCAATTTGACCATCAAAAAAATCACATAACATACCAACGTTTAATACCCGATCTGCCTGCATGTTAATATTATCAATGGGGGAGGAGATTACTGTTGGTAACGCGTCCATATTTTTTTTAATGATAGTACAAAATTCTTCATTACTACAGTTCTCACTTGCTAATAATATTCTCGAAAGATTATCGGATCGGTCTGTTGTTGGAAGTGTTTTTAGAGCGTCCTGGGCGATTTTCTCTGACTCATTAATTCTCCCCATATGATATAGGGCTTGTGCGGCAGAATCTCGATAAGTTAAAGCCCGTTCCCGGCCAATAAACGGGCGTGAAAGAAGGTATGCCATCTGCCCCTTAAAAACGGGGTAAGGAATTTTAAGATGATCTTCTATCTCAGGTAATAATTTAAGGGGAGTGAGTATGTAGTGAAGAAGTATTTCCCAGTAGACAAAAGGCAATATTGTTAAATTTGCAGCAAGCTTTAGTCGGGGGTGGTTCTTTTTTGATGAAAAAAGGGACAATATCTTAATCGGTATGCTAGAAAAAAAACTTCTTATGTCGCCCAAAAAATTAGCTAAAATTTGTCTTTTTGTAAAACCTAACAAGCGGCTAATTTTAACGATTTGCCTGTATGTTAAATTTTTCCTTTCTTGATATAGGAGATGCAGGAAGTCTTGATCTGATTCCGAATTCAAGTCCTCTAGGCTCGTCATAAATGCTGAATATGCTTCTTGTACTGAACCTGAATCTAAATAGCATCGCGCTATTCCAATATTGAGCGTTCTTGATTCTGGATGATGAACTAATCCTTTTGTATAAATTTCCAGGGCGAGCTCTGATTGTAAAAGCTTTTCGTAGCAAAGTCCTAAGTTTTGATGGCTTTCCAAGTCCTCTGGAGATATTTCTAATGCCGCTATATAAGCGTTGATAGCAGATTCGAAGTTGTCTAGTGCTATAAAAATTTTAGCGAGCTGGATATAACTAGCAAAGAAATCTGGTTTTTTGTTTATGCTTTCCCCAAAACACTCTGCAGCAAGTTGATGGGCCTGGTTGCGCTGAAAAAACAAACCAAAATTATGAAAATCGGCATAAGTTATATTTGGTATAATTTTTAAATTTTTGAAAGAATCGTGAAAGTTCTGATGAGAATTTCCGCTTAGGAACGAAATAGTTTGAGCAAAAAGAAAATAAGGATGTGATATATTTTGTTCCAGATATTGTTCTGATATCTGAATTGCATCTTTGACTTTGTCTGTCATAAGAAGAACTAGAACATCGTTGGCAACTTTTTCAATTTTTTCATCAAAACTGTTCATGTATCCCCCAAAAAAAGAACAAGGCATTATTTATTTGCCTAATGGCTAAACTTAAGAGCACAAATTATAGCTTTAAGTTGTAATAACAGTAGCCATCGGGTGTGCTTGTTCTGTCGTTGATTTTTTATTTTGTGTCAGAATTATTTCGTACTGATATTTTTGTAAAAGTTGACAGTTTTAATTCAGTTTATGCCGAATATCATAATTTTCTGAATTCAAAATATGCTGCCATGCTAGCCTAGCCGATGTGTTAATGAACAGTGGTGCTCTTAAATTCACTGTTTTTTGTGTTGTATCACCCATTTGCCGAAGTGTCGTAACTAACATGATTGCAATGTCGTTTGGACTTATCGAATATTGTTTCATTACATTCGCGATGTCTTTTTCGTTCAGTAAATGACTATTGATATTATATGGTGTTAGGATAAAGGTTAAATCGGCTTCATTAATTGCCTGCAAAAGCATACAGCCATTTAATATCGAATGTGATGGAGTTGATAATCCGAACTCTTTATACTCTGAAAATCCTACAATACCTTTCGGTATTTTAATGGTTTTGTCGCGATCTATTTCCATCACCCCAAAACGGGTTTTCAGCGTAATTACGTTATTTGACACTTCTTCGGCCTTCGGCATTGTGATCCCGGCTAAATCTTGAGCTTTATAATTTTGTTCCAAGTCCAACATAATGGGCTTTCCAGTCACAATAGGCAACCATGATTAACGAATAGTAAGCGTGAAATCACAAAGGCTTATCTAAGGTAATTTAAAAGTGTGGTTTCATTGATCCGTGTCAGGCTGATATAAGAGGCCTGAAGTTGTACCTGATCAAAGGCCAGTCTACTAGTGGCTTCGGCGACATCAACGTCTTCGATACCAGAAATTGTATTTTGTACGTAGGTTTTAAAATCGGCGTGATTTTTATTTGCGCCTTCTAAAACAGTTAGCTGTGCTCCGATTTGACTTCGGAAGTTTGCAACGCCATCCAGTGAGCTCTGGAGTAAATCGTATGCTTCTTGTAACACCGTGGTGTCGTTATTTGTTCCTGCATACTCAACATAGGCAAGACTTCTGAGTATTTTCTCGAAGGTGGGGTCATCGGCTGTGATACCGTAAGTCAGGTTGGCATCTTGGTCGATTCTGTTGCTAAGTTTAACGTTATCACCGTCGTAATAGTCAAAATCGGCAGTAAAGGTTCCTGGTAAACCTGCCTGCGGTGTGTAGGCAGGATCTGAGAGGTCAATCGGTGGTGTATCTGTAAGGCTGCCAGAAAAAAGATACCTGCCTTCGTGTTGTGCGTTCATTAAAGCTGTGATTTCCTGGCGGAAGCTGACGGCAAATTGATCCAGCGGAATTTCCTGAATATTTGAACTATTCAAACCGTTAAGGACGTCGCTTAGCAAGTTTGTAATCCGTGCAGACATGGTCGCCATGTTGCTATCCATGATTTCCAATCTAGTTTTTGTGGTCTGGATATTACGTTCAAATTGAGTAGTACGTACGTTATCGCGCTGTAGGCTAACAAGTTCCAAGGCTTGAGCTGAAATATTTGTGTATTCCTGCGTTACTTTACCGCTGGCAATTTGTACTGTTCTATCCGAAACTTTTGCCTGTGTTAAGGCCATGTTCGTTTGCAATAGTTGATTTTGAGCATAACTGGAAACGCGAATCATCTATTTTCTCCTTAGGCGAGCTCAATAACGGTATCAAGCATTTCACCTGTAATTTGTATTACACGTGCTGCGGCGTTATAAGCATTTTGAAAGATAACCATGTTGGCGAGCTCTTCATCCATACTAACACCAGATTCATTTTGCATCTTCACCTGCAGATCCCCAGCGAGGGAGCTTTGAAATGAAAGGGTGTTTTCTGCCGCTTGTGCCGTTGTTGCACTGTAAGATAGCATGACACCTGCGTAGCCACTTATTGTGGTGGAAGTCACATCAGGGCCGTTTGAGACACCGTTGAAAGTATAATTTTGCTCAAAGACAGCAGCGAGCTGGAGCGCAATATCATTATTGCCTGATCCCAACGCATAGTTAGGTGGTGTGCCACTAAGACTCCCTCTTGAAATATTAGAGGGAGTGTCAATCATGTCTTGTCTAACGACGATGCCCGAGGAAATACCTGTCTGGGTACCTTGTCCTTCAACTGCTGGGACCGTCGTTGACAACTGTGGCGTAACGAAAAAATCATTTAAGCCGAAAAAATTTGAAAACCCGTTATAGTTTTCATTTACCGTATCGCCATCAGCATCATACTGAATGACAGAATCTCCACTGTTTGCGACTGAACCGGTATCTTTGAAAGCCAAACGAACGTTGTTATTTAGTTTGATTTCCAGCCTACCATCGGCATCAAAACCTGCTGTACCGTTGGCGCCAAGGAAGGTGTTAATGGCCGTTTGAACTGCTGCTGGGGTTGTCGCGCCTGCAGTAATCGAACCCATGGCGCCAACCATAGCACCGCTTGAATCAAGTAAAACCATGTTGACATCGCTGCCAATGGTCATCGCTTGGGCTGTGTTTGTAAAGGATCTGGAGCCCAGCATTGTTGCGGGATCAAGAGCGCCTGTGCCCAACCCCATCGGGGTGTTGGCGCCTCTATTGTGAGCCCGGTTGACTTGATCTCGCAAAGCCGCAGACATTTGGTCAAGTTGGTTGGTCATTGCCGGTAGAGTCGTATCACGTGCTTTGAAAAGGGCCCCTAACTTACCGTCTGTAATGCTTGATGTAATATCGTTTGCTGCTGAAGGACTGGTTCCTGCATTCAGATGAATGCCGTCGAGTACGGCGGGATAGGTCTCATTGGCTGTAATAAGGGTCGTTTGTCTGAACGAAAGATCGGCCTGAAAACTACCGCTAATCAGCGTGTGACCTGTTTTTGTTAAAACATTTACTTGATTTTTATCCGTCTGAAAATATTGGATATCCATATATTCAGCGAGTTTGTTTATAGCTTGATCTCGTTTGTCTTCAAGATCTCCTGTTGGCAATCCGAGAGCAGTTTGCCCTGGAATAGTACCATTGATTTCTGCGACAATATTAAGCTGAAGTTCTATGTCATCAACGGCCTGTTTAATTTCAAGATCCGCACGCATACGTTCCGCTTGAACAGTATCAGCCATATCACGGATACGTTGCGCTAAAATTGTACCGTTGTTTACCGACGTAAAGTAATTTGCCGAAATTTCTGGACTACTTCCCAGGTTTTCAAGGGATGAATTGAATTTATCGATAAGATCACCAACAGAATTTTTATTGGCCACGGATCCAAACATCTGTTGAATGCGGTTTAGATAATTACTTTCCGTTTGTATTGAGGCGAGTGTTGTTGTTTCTTCTCTGAAATCTCTTTGAATCAGTGTATTGACATTACGCCTGATCGTATCAGCTGTGACACCTGCGCCAAGGCCAGCAATAACCTGAGTTTCCTGTAAGAGAACCTTACGGGTGTAGTTCGCATTATTGATGTTTGCCAGGTTTGATGATGTGACGGCCAGAGCACTCTGGTTCACCTTCAGTCCTGTTAATGCATTGTTCATTGCGATGGTTAGCGACATAATGTCCTCAAATCTTATTTCTTTATAATTTTAAGCAACTTTTAGAAATTAGAGACACTGATTCAAATGCATGGGCGTTGTTGCCTGTGCTGTCTGGGCTTTCTGAGCAGCAAGAACACCTGTTTGTGAATAGCTTGTACTGCTTTTGATTTTTTGTTCTTGAACAGCCTCAACGACTGCTTGCATCAAGCGTTCATTGCTTGTTTTTGCCGCAAGCAAGGCTGTCTCGTTTTCGGTCACTGTCGTGTTAAGCAACTGAATGACATCACGGAGCTCTTCTTTTAACAGAGGATCCAAGTGTTGCATGAAAGATGGATCTTTCTTCAGCTGGGATGATCCTTGTTCATAAGCGTTTACGAGAACGAGTTTCTGTTCTTGTAATTGGCTCATTTCTTTGATTTTCATCGCACGGAGAAGATCAATTTCTCGACTCATAACTGAAACAAGGCCTTTAACCGTAGCAATGACACTATGAACAGTTGTTTCCGGTGCGTTGTGTGTTTTAGGGGCTGTAGTCATTTAAACCTCCTGCAGCTTTATGATTTCGCGATAGACAGCATCGGAGATTCCGACACCACCTGATTCGGCAAGAGATTTTCCGTACTCTTGTACCATGAGAGAACGAAAAATTTTCTCTCCAGAGCCGCCACCCATGGGACCATCGGTAGGTAGGCTCTCAAAAATTGGAGTTAACATTTGTGTTAGAAAAACAGCTTCGAAGTCTTTGGCTGTTGCCATTGCTTCGGCTTCGCTTTTGGGTTTCATGCTGGCAAGGGATTGGGCTTTGCCAACAATCGTATCGTTGATTATGTTTTCTGCGTATGTCTGTGTATCTATCAGCATTATAGTAACTCTATATCAGCTTGAAGAGCACCGGCAGCTTTGATGCTTTGTAAGATTGCAATCATGTCTCTGGGGCCAACGCCCAATGCGTTAAGGCCGTTTACGACTTCCTGAAGAGTTACGCCCGAAGGAAGAAGGGCAAGGCGTTTGTCGCTATCGTCATCAATTTCAATTTCAGTACGATCAACAACTTCTGTTGTGCCTGTGTTTGAAAAAGCATTCGGTTGGCTGACTTGTGGTGTTTCTGTAATGCGGACTGTGAGGTTGCCCTGGGCTATCGCGACGGTACTGATCCGGACATCGTTGCCAATGACAATGACGCCAGATTTTTCATCAATAACAACTTTTGCCGGTGTATCAACACGCACAGGTAGTTGTTCAATGTCTGTCAACATTGCAACTGTATTACCTCTGTAGCGCTCTGGAACATCCAGCTGGACGGTAGAGGGATCTGTACTAACAGCGGAATTTCCGCCGAGCTGAGTATTGATCGCTTGTGCAATACGTCTTGCTGTTGTCAGGTCAGGATTTTTAAGGGCGATTTTAACGCTCTGAAGCTCTTTAAGGTCGAAATCGATTTCGCGTTCAACAATTGCTCCATTTGAAATTCGTCCCACAGTTGGCACGCCGCGGGTAATTGTTTCTGCATTACCGGCCGCACTGAAACCGTTTATGGCGATCGGACCTTGACCAACCGCATAAACTTCACCATCGGCCCCCATCAGTGGGGTTACAAGTAATGTACCGCCCTGAAGGCTTTCTGCTGTTCCAATCGCAGAGACAGTTAAATCAATACGTGTTCCTTGGCGGGCGAAAGGGGGAAGGTTTGCTGTAATCATAACAGCGGCAACATTATCGGTATCAAGGTTGTTGTCTCTTGCATTAACGCCTAAACGTTGTAACACACCGATAAGGCTTTCACGGGTAAAGACAGCATCATCAATGTCGTCACCTGTTCCGTTAAGACCGACAACCAATCCATATCCCACTAAAAGGTTGTCTCTAATGCCTTCAAAGTTGGCAATATCTTTAATGCGTGACTGGGCAGAGGCATCTGAAACTTGAACAGCAAATGATACAAGTAACGCACCAAGAAGGACCGTTGCTCTGTATAAGATGTTTATATGTTGTACTAAGCTCATTATTCTACCCATTGTTTGGTTGGCCTTTGTTGCGATTTTCAGAACCAACACGATGTTCACTGTAACTTATGCGAATTTCGTGCCAATATGATGGGGGCTTGACGATTGGTGTGAAACTGCCAATTTATAAGGAATAATTTTGCTTCTGATTGAGAGCTGGGTAACAATGGTGCTATTGATTTGGTAAAACTTGCCCATACGAAGACAAAATTTATCGAGGCTCTAACATTCACCTGTAGTCAGATTAGGTAATAGGCTTGAAATGAAGATTAGAACGGGATCATCCGTCACACCTGCAGCAGGTTCGAAGTCAAAACGTAAGGCTTCGGGGGTTGGGGGAAGCTTTAGTGACGCTTTGGAATCTGGTGCTGGAGATTCCGTTTCTGATACAGGTGGCGTATCTGCTGCTGGTGGGGTGAGTGGTCTGCTTTCAATTCAGGAAGTTCCTGATGCATTGACAGGTAAGCAGAAGGCGAAAAAACAAGCCGAAGATATCCTGGATGAGCTGGAAGAATTACGTCTTGGTTTGCTATTTGGCTCTATACCAGTCTGGCGGTTGGAAAAAATCGAATCGCTCGTTGCTCAGCGTAGAGAGCAAATTAATGACCCTCGACTCCTTGATATTTTGAACGAGGTTGAGGTTCGTGCCGCGGTTGAGCTCGCTAAATTAGGGCGATAATCCTCTGTTTTTAATCGGATAAATAGAAAATAGCGTTAATTCTTCATGACAAACTTGTCGTGGCAGGGAAATTCCCTATACTGCACGCCAAAATTGCCAATTTATGGGGGTTGCCATGACTATTCCTCTTCCAATTGATTATCGTCCGCAAGAAGACGAAGAGTTTATGAATCCAGTCATGCTGGAGTTCTTTAAGCATAAACTGTTGGCTTGGAGAGAAGAACTACTCGCTGAATCATCTGCTACGTTGCAGACGCTCCAGAATGAAACTTTACAAGAGCCAGATCTTGCAGATCGTGCTTCATCTGAAACAGAACGTGCTTTGGAATTACGTACGAGAGATCGTGAACGTAAGCTTATCGGGAAAATTGATGAAGCCCTTCGTCGTATTGACGAGAATGAATATGGGTTTTGCGAGATAACCGGTGATCCTATCAGCATTAAACGTCTCGAAGCTCGTCCAATTGCAACCATGACACTTGAAGCTCAAGAACAACATGAGCGGATGGAAAAGGTTCATAGGGACGACTAGTTTCTTTTCGAAACTGAAATGAAAAAGGGCCGATGAAATTGATCTTTCATCGGCCCTTTTTCGATTATTATTTCCGTGTCTTAGAACGGGAATATTATGTCATACAACTGTTGCCCGTAACGTGGTTGTTGTACGTCGCTTAACTGTCCACGTCCTCCATAAGCTATGCGTGCCTCTGCGATTTGATCGTAGCTGATTGTGTTTGTGGATGTGATATCTTCTGGTCTAATCATCCCTGTAACCATAAGTTCCCTGACTTCGTAGTTAACGCGAACTTCCTGTCGTCCAGAAATAATAAGGTTTCCGTTTGGCATAACCTGTGTAACCAAGGCAGCAACACGCAAGTTGATTTCTTCTTCACGATCCACTGATCCAACACCTTTTGAGGCACTTGTGCTCTCACCATCAACTAGGGTAGCCGGGTTAAGGTTGTCGTTAAAAATACGGCCCAACTCTGTTTCGTAACCAAGGAAGCTGTTTAAGCCTGCGCCTTCTGCATTGGCTCGCGTTCTTTCTGTGGTGTTGGAAACGGCGGCTTTATCATCAATCTGGATAACGACTGTAAGCAGATCACCGATTTCATCCGCCCGCTGATCTTTTAAGAAGGCTCTTGACCCTGGACGCCATAAAGAATTGGCCTGTCTCGTCGCAACCTGCGGTGCTGGCATTGGCAAGGAAATAGGCTGAGGCGGGGCCGGGTTTTCTATTTTGCTGAGTTTGGGAACTTCGCCAATTTCAGAAATACGAGATATCGCATTACAGGCAGTCAGAGAAAAGCCCAGGACGCCAGCTATTAGGTATCTGCTTATGTTGGATGTCAGTAAATTTTTCATCGCTGAGCTCCTTAGTTAGTACCGACTATGGTTTTGTTTACAAGCGAGACTGTGACAAGCCCCGCACCTGTAACGGTACCATGGACGATTGTGTTTGATTGAGTGTTAAGCAAGCGGATTACTTCGCCTATGGCACCATTTTCAAGGGCTCTACCCTGGGTGCGAAGGTTTAGAGAACCGCTTTGTAGTAACATTGTTACCAGGCCGTTTTTGGCGACGGCTTTAGGGGTGTCGATGTCATTGGTCCGAATAATGGCTTGATCTTTGAGCGTTTGTTTGGGGGTCATTCCAATTAGATTATCAATATCCGTAATAGCATTTTTACTGAGTTTTGACTCTTTAATCGCGATCCACTGAATATCTTGTGCTTGAATTACATCACCTTTTGACAGGCGACGTTTGAGCACGGGGACATTCACCATCTCTATCAGATAACCAGATAGGGTTTTATTGATGATTGGGCGTCCTTCGGCAGGAATGACAATTTGTGCCGTGAAACGATTGCGTCCAGGTCTATAGCTGATATTTTCTACACGGAGTGTTGGCTCAATTTCAGCTGGAATTTTCAGGTCGCGATCTTTTCGGTCAAACTCAATTTTCTTGTTATCTACCAACCCTCTTTCCAACAAGGCGGTTTCAACGCTGTCACGTATATCCGTCGCATTAATTATTTGGCTTGCCCGTGTGACCATGGCTGTATCCAAATGCGTGCTTGGTTGCCAATCTAGTTCATTCTTTTGGGCAAGAGCCCACAGCCATCTTGCTGAAAGCTCAACATCTTTGCCAAGGGCTGGGGATCGAGCGATTGCGGTTCTGTTTTCTGTATCCGTACCAGAAAAAATATCATCCAGATAAACAATATCACCTTCAATCACGATATCCTTGTTCAGGTTTATGATTGATGGAACTGAATTTACATTCACCTCGGCAAAACTTGCCCCAACAAAACCAATTTGGGCAGTGAGGGATAGGCCTGTTGCAAATAGTAATTTCTTAAATAGATGCATTGTTCTTCTCCGTCTGATCTCAATTATCTCAAGTTCGCAACAGAACGCATCATTTCATCGGATGCTGTTAGGATTTTTGAATTCATTTCGTAAGCACGTTGCGCTGTGATCAGGTTTGTTATCTCTGAAACGGCATTGACGTTTGATGTCTCTAGTGCGCCCTGAAGGATGCTACCAAAGCCTGTTGAATTGGGAGAACCATTTGTTGGGGCACCAGACGCTGGTGTTTCCAGGAAGTAGTTATCACCAATCGCTTCCAGTCCGGCTTCATTGGGGAAAATTGCAAGATCAAATTGTCCGGCCAATGCGGCATTTACCTGACCGTCAAGTTTCACATAAACTTCGCCAGCGGAGTTGATAGAGATTGATACCGCGTTTGTTGGGACATTAATGCCCGGCTGTACGGTGTAACCATCCGGGGTGACAATATCACCCGTCGGGGAAAGCTGAAGTGCGCCAGCACGAGTGTAGCCTGTTTCGCCACTGGGTAGCTCTACGTTAAAATAACCTTCACCGTTAATAGCAACATCAAGCGAGTTATCAGTGATGTTCATTTCACCCTGACTTGTGATGCGATAGGTCGCTGATGGTTTAACGCCTAGTCCGAGCTGGATACCTGTTGGAACGACAGTACCTGTATCGGATGAGTTTGTTCCCACACGACGTAGATTTTGATACAGCAAGTCACTGAATTCTGCACGCTGGCGCTTAAAGCCTGTGGTGTTGAGGTTGGCAATGTTATTGGAAATAACTTCAACATTAAGCTGTTGGGCCAGCATTCCAGTTGCACCGATGTTTAATGATCTCATTTTACGGCTCCTGTTAAACTTTTAAACTGGCCAGCGACTGAATAGCTTTAAGCTGGCGGTCATGTTCTTCTTTGATAAATTTAGCCATTGATGTATAGCTGCGCGTTGTGTCAATCATCCGGGTCATTTCAATGACGCCTTGAACGTTAGAGCCTTCGATTGCTCCTTGAATGATTTCACCTGTTACCTGATCAATTGGCTCTTGATTGTCTGCAGTGCTGAAAACGCTTCCAGCTTCTTTTACAAGAAGTTGCTCGTCCTCAAAATCAACCGTTTTTAAGCGGCCTGCCGTTCCTGCGCTAGACGTGATTGTTCCATCCCTAGTGATTGTTATATCTGTTGCAGTTGCCGGGATTGAAATTGGGGCATCACCATCACCAAGGACGAGATATCCTTCTGTTGTGATGAGCTCACCATCAGGGCTTAGTTTAAAAGAGCCGTTTCTTGTGTAACGATCTTCACCATCAACTTCTACGGTAAAGTAGCCTTTTCCAGAGATGGCAACATCCAAAGGGTTGTTTGTTGTATGAAGCTGCCCTTCGGCGAGGTTCCTGACCAATCTTAGATCTTGTGTAAAGCTAAGGTTTTCACCAGTTTTGGTGTCTTTCAGATACTCAACAAACATCATGCCTTCGTTCTTGTAAGCATTGGTGTTCATGTTCGCAACATTGTTGGCAATGATCGCCATTTCTCTACCGAGGGCCATTTGCCTTGAAAGTGCTATGTAACTGGGGTTTTCCATCCTGGATATTCCTTGCCATCATGTGTTCGAACTAATCTATGCATGATGTGTGCCAATTTTGTAATGCCTTGAGCCGTAAGGGACGCGGAGTTGATAAGAGCGGGCGCGTCAGCTTTTGTTGGTTAACAATTTCCGGTATGGGGAAACATTTACCGCTAATAGGGTAAACTATGTTATTCTTTATAGGAGTTATGGGCTTGGGAATGAGAGGGCGGTAAATTGGTAGAATATTTATTAAGTAGAGTTCCTGATAGGATGTTATCTGGTCTTGGGCAGATATTAACACTTTTCGATTAAGCTGCTTTCAGATACAAATTATTTAGATGAAGAGTTTATTGGTAAGGGCGAGGTTTTGCCTGATAAGTATTTGATTTAACGTCTATACTACTTAACGACTTTTTAACCATCTTGACCCCTTATTAATGGGGTATTTTAATTGGAGGCTTATATCAGCATATGACTGATGAATCTGTTGGTGAAGAAGAACTCGAAGTTGAAGCGCGCCCCAAAGGTGGGATGTCGGGAAAGAAACTCGTTCTTTTTTTCATACTGCCTTTATTGCTCATTCTTATTGCAGGCGCTGGCGCTTACTTCACAGGTATGCTTGATTCTTTGCTTGGTAAAGAAGAAGTGGTCGAAGAAGAGGTCGTTGAGGAAGTTATTCCCGCTCATGGACCAGCAGCCTTTTATGATGTGCCAGAGTTATTGGTAAATTTGAATTCCACTGGCAATAAAAAGCATTTTCTGAAAATTACGATTAGTCTAGAGCTTGAAGCGCAAACGGACATTCCCGGTATTGAAGCTGTGATGCCAAGGATTGTCGATAATTTTCAAGTTTATTTAAGAGAGCTCAGAATTGAAGATTTGAGTGGGTCGGCTGGTATCCAGCGTTTGAGAGAAGAATTATTACTTCGGGTGAACGCAGCAGCTGCTCCTATAAAGGTGAAAGATGTATTGTTTCAGGAAATGCTGGTACAGTAACCTGTAAGGTAAGAAATGGCTGACGAAACGGAAGAAGAAGTCGATCAGGAAGCCATGATGGCCGAATGGGAGGCCATGGCGGATGACGACGCGGATGAGGCAGATGACGTTTTCGACGAAGTCGACGACGGCCCTGGTGGTACGCGTGTTCTGGATCAAAGTGAAATTGATAGCCTGCTAGGTGTTGATGCCGGGGATGATGACGGCGGGGACAATTCGGGCATTCAGGCAATTCTCAACTCTGCTTTGGTGTCTTACGAACGCCTTCCAATGTTGGATATTGTTTTTGATCGCTTGGTCAGAATGATGTCGACATCATTACGTAACTTTACTTCCGATAACGTTGAAGTGAGTTTAGATAATATCACCTCGGCACGATTTGGTGATTATCTCAATTCAATTCCTCTGCCCGCTATGCTTACGGTCTTTAAGGCAGAAGAATGGGATAACTACGGTTTGATGACCGTTGATTCTGCATTGATATATTCGATTGTTGATGTGTTACTTGGCGGACGTCGTGGAACGGCTGCTATGCGTATTGAGGGGCGTCCTTATACGACGATCGAACGTAACCTTATTCAAAGATTAGCGCATGTTGTGCTGGCTGATCTATCCAGTGCCTTTGATCCTCTTTCTCCGGTTACTTTTAGATTTGACCGTTTGGAAACCAATCCCCGCTTTGCGACGATTGCACGTCATGAAAATGCTGCGATTGTGATCACTCTGCGTGTCGATATGGAAGATCGGGGCGGACGTGTCGAACTGCTCATTCCTTATGCAACGCTTGAACCTGTGCGTGAACTTTTACTCCAGATGTTTATGGGGGAAAAGTTCGGTCGAGATTCAATTTGGGAAGGACATTTGACTGCTGAACTATGGCAGACAGACGTTTCTATTTTGGCGGTATTGGAGCAAGTGAATATTTCTCTTGGTGATGTGATGAACTGGAAAGTTGGTGATACAATGGATCTGACCGTTTCCCCAGAATCACTTGTCGAGCTAAGATGTGGAGATGTTTCAATGTTCAAAGGGAACATGGGACGGAAAAGCGGAAATATTGCCGTCAAAATTGCCAATAAGATTGTTCGTGATGATGGCGAATAGATTATGTTAGACTTATCGAATATAGAGCTTGGATTTAATATTCTCGTTGCGATCCTTTTGGTGGCAACGATTGCTTATGCGGTAATTTTAAATAAAAAACTGGATGCTTTGCGTGAAGCCAAGGCCGAAATGGAGGGCTTGATACTTTCCTTTTCAGAGACAACGGCTAAAGCGGAAAGAAGTCTTGCTGAATTCAAAGTTCACGCATCGGATACTGGTTCTGGATTGAAAGAGAACACTGCCAAAGCAGATGGAATTTTGTCTGACTTGAGTTATTTGGTGGACCGGGCCGAGGTTGTTGCGGACCGTTTGGAAGAAGATCTTGGTCTGGCACGACAAAAATCTCCAGAGACAGTTTTACCGAAGGGCGTTAAGCCTGGAGAAATCAAAAAAGGCAAAAAACAAATCCCCGATAAAGAAGCTGCAGCCAAAAGAGATCTCTCGCCAGCTGCGGAAGACCTTTTGAAAACCCTAAAAGGCATGCGTTAAGGAGAATATGCTATGCGTTTGCTTCCGATATTAATTGCGGTGTCTTCGTTGACTTTGATCGTTAAGGCCGGGGGGGTCTGGGAGGGGTTTAATCAATCAGGTGAAGCGTTTGCGCAAGCTACTCCGGAAGCTGAAGAAACAGTAGAAGATGAAGCTAAGGCAGAAGCCTCAGAAATAAATGGTGATGAAGAGGCCGCTGAGGGAACTGAACCAAAGGACGTGCCTGAAACCGCTTCGGTTGACGAAGATGCGAAGGGGGTTCCCGTTGTTCAGGGTATTGAAGCCGATCCTTTTTCGATGACGGATGAAGAGATTGAATTGTTACAATCCTTGTCTGCCCGCAGAGAGCAACTTGAAACGCGTGAGCGGGATGTCGAACAAAGAGAAACGCTTTTGCTTGCCGCAGAGCGCAGAATTGATGAGAAAATTTCCGAGCTTGGCAAGCTTCAAAATACGATCGAAGGCTTGATTGTCAAACATGATGAGCAGAGCGAAAAACAGATGCTCAGTCTTGTTAAAATATATGAAAGTATGAAGCCCAAGGATGCTGCCCGGATTTTTGAAGAATTGGATATGATTGTTCTGCTCGGTGTTGTTGAGCGGATGAAAGAAAGAAAGACAGCTCCGATTCTGGCGAGTATGGACCCCAAAAGAGCAAAAGAAATTACGCTAGAATTAGCGCAAAGGCGGGAATTACCCTTATCAAAAGAATAATCGAATCCCAATAAGGATTATGGTTAATTTTTTAATTTATCTGTTCAAATTTCAGAAACAGCCCTGTATCCGTTGAGATACGGGGCTTTTGTTTTTATGAAGTTCCAAGTTTTTTGAAAATAAAAGTCTAAGATCTTGAAAAGCTGCGGTTTGTTTACACTGCGTTAATTGTATGCTGATAGCTTAAAATCACAATTTAAGCGAATGTGTGTGCAAGAGAGATAGTTAAGGAGTTGCTGATGTCGGATGTCGACATGAATATGCCAATCCTCATCGTGGATGATTATAAAACCATGTTGCGTATTGTGCGCAATTTGCTCAAGCAGCTAGGCTTCAACAATGTTGATGAAGCAACAGATGGCAGCAGTGCGTTACAAAAATTGCGTGGTAAGCAATATAGTCTGGTTATTTCTGATTGGAACATGGAGCCCATGAGTGGTCTTCAGTTGCTAAAAGAGTGCCGTGCAGATGCCCACTTGAAGGACTTGTCTTTCATTATGGTTACTGCTGAAAGTAAAACAGAAAACGTTATCGCGGCTAAACAGGCGGGTGTGAACAATTATATTGTGAAGCCGTTTAATGCTGCGACC
Source organism: Kiloniella sp. (assembly GCF_048270245.1). GTDB lineage: Bacteria > Pseudomonadota > Alphaproteobacteria > Kiloniellales > Kiloniellaceae > Kiloniella. The sequence continues at coordinate 250,031 of NZ_JBLWTH010000004.1, read as the reverse complement.
CTCAAAAAGAAGTTGATCGCGGTACTTGGAAACTTCTAAGAGGTTAATGCTATGACCAACCCGGTCAGAGAAGAGTTACTCGATAAACTGAAGGCTTTTGACACTAATGCTCAGGATGCAGATCTTGAAGCATTAGTGGATAGTCTATTGCAGAACTTTGGTGAAGATGCGATTGAAACCAATCACAAGCTTTTGGCGGAGATTGGCTCTGTCGCAAGTTATATTCACGATATGAAGACGCAACTGGCTTCTTTGAGGCCCGATGAGATTAAGAGTGATTTTCTTCCGACCGCAGCGGATGAACTGGATGCGATTGTGGGGGCAACTGAACAGGCCACCCACAACATCCTTTCCGCGATGGAGACGCTGGAAGAAGTATCTGGAAATCTTGAAGCTGAGGCCGCAGATAAAGTGAATGATGCTGTAACCCAGGTGTATGAAGCCTGTAGCTTTCAGGATATCACTGGTCAACGGATATCGAGAGTGGTGAATGCGTTACAGCATGTAGAAATCAAGGTTGATAAATTGCTCAATGCTTTCGGTGGAGAGGAGTTTGTTCCTGAAAATACAACTGCAAAATCGACGCCGAAACGTGCAGATGGGGTTGAACGACCCGATGAAGATTTGCTCAATGGGCCGCAGCTGCCTGGCGAGGGTGTCAGTCAAGATGACATCGATGCTTTGATGGGATTTGATTAGTTGTTATGCTTGGCCCTTTGTTTCGCAGACGCCAGGATGATGGTGATCGGAATTATGTCGCCTTATTAAGCCTTAAGCTCTTGCTTTTGGCTTTTTTCATTATGCTAAACGCAATTTCTTCATACGAAGAAGAAAAAGCACGAGCTGTTCTTGAATCTGTCAACAACACTTTCCGTGGTGATGCTAGTCATATGGAACGGCATGCCTCTTTTGATCAAGCGTTAGATAACCTTGATGATCAAACAGATTTAATCACTGAAATCGAACGACTGTTTGAAACAACTATCCCCGCTGTGGAAAGAGAGCAGGGAAGTACCCAAAATTTTCTACGCCTTAAATTACCTGTTGAAGCTTTGTTCTATCGTGATGAAGTTGAACTTGCTTCCGGGCGCGAACTTTTGTTGAAGCGGTTAGCGGCATCCCTGCAAAAGGTTGATGTCGAGGGTGGTTACTATGAGTTTGAATTTCTTTATGGTACGTCGGTACGTCAGGACGAGGGGCAGAAAAGCCTTCTTGATTTGATGTTAAGGAGACTGGAAGTTGTTGCGATTGAAGCCCTGGATGCGGGTATTCCAAAAGAGAGACTAGTAGTAGGTTTACAACCAAATCGAGCGGGTTATGTTTTTGTTGTAATTCGATTGTACGACCAAGCGCCACCTAATATTACCTTTAGCTCTTATCGAGAGGAAAGATAATGGCTGGTAAGGGAAAAAGGAATAAAAACGCCCGGGGTGAAGCACAGAAGAAAGCGCGTGCAGATAAGATTTATGAAGAGGGTAAAAAGAACTTCGATAAAGAACAAGTACAGAAGAGCTCTGATAAGCATGAAATTGCGGATGTTCCAAAATCAAAACTCTTTGCCAACAGAAGGCAGAATGAACAGGCCGTCGCCGTGAATTATGGTTCAAGTTGGATGGTAACTTTTACTGACCTTGTCGCGTTGATGCTGACCTTTTTTGTTTTGTTATATTCGATGTCTGTGATGGAAGAAAAGCAATGGCGTAATTTGGTTGATTCCCTTGCAAGTAACCTCAAAATTGAGGGAGTAATTGCAGAACCAAAACCTGCAAAAAGTTTAACAATGGAGCCCGTTGACTTCATACCGGGAGAGGACTTGGATTATTTACAGGCATTGTTATCTGAAAAATTCAAGTCTGATTCAGGTTTATCCCAAGCTATTTTAACAAGATTGGATGATCGTGTCGTGGTTTCTGTGCCTGGTGATTTATTGTTTTTAACGGGTGCGATAGAGCCTATGGAAGAGGCACAGCCTATTTTACGGCGTTTAGGTCAAATTTTTCAAAATATAAGTAACAAAATTGAGATTGCAGGGCATGCTGACCCTGCGGTTCCCTCGGGCGAACAAAATTACCAAACTAACTGGCCTCTATCAGTGGCCAGAGCTAACTATGTTGCTGGTTTATTAGAAAAATCTGGATATAGGGGCACAATTTTATCGCGCGGCTATGGTGATTCGCGTTATGATGAGATAACCGATAGGTTATCGGAAGACCAAAGGGAAAAGCTCGCGCGTCGTGTTGATATTATTGTGCATTCCTATGCAGGAGAAAATGGGTGATTAAAGCGCTATGCCAAATATTTATGGCAGGGGCGCTTTTGTTGTTTATTTCTTCTGCTCCTCATGCCCAGGAAATTCCTGTAAGGACAGGTATTCACCCCGGGTATGGTCGCATTGTTTTTGATTGGCCTGAACAGGTTTCTCATAATGCGAGAATAGATCAACGCCAGCTAATTGTTGAGTTTGGTAAGGCTGGTGATTATCAGTTGGATAATATCCGCCAAGGCGTAAAGGGCTATACAGGAAGCCCCACAATAGACCCCACTAAAAAAATTCTGACCTTTCCATTGCTTGATGATTTCTCTCTAAAAACGTTTTCCTCAGGCCTAAAAATTATTGTCGATCTGCAGGTTGATATAAACGCAGAAAATAATAAGGATGTGGCTACAAAAACGGATAGCCGACCTGTACCCGGCGTTGGATTTAGGTTTGCTGAGCACCCGGATTATAACAGGCTTGTTTTTGATTGGCCTGAAAAGGTGAAGGGGACAATCTCTCAAGTCGGTGACAAGTTAAACGTTCGTTTTGATCAAGGGGCGTCAGTTGATCTTAGGACGCTCAATAAACAAAAAATGCCATTTGTCGAAAACGGTCGGGTTATTGCTAGTACACCAAAGTTAACTGTTGAATTTGGCCTTGTTCCAGAGGCGCAAGCCCGTATTTTTAATGTCGGATCAAAGTCTGTTATTGACGTTAAGCTCGGTTCTGTAAAGAAAAGTACGTCATCGGCTGGAAAAACAAAATCTGATCCGGCAAAAGGGCAAACAGCATCTGCCGAGAACAAAAAAGTGCAGGCGGATGAAAGCAATAAAAACGAAAATCCGGACACGGTAAGATCTGAACAAAAAAATGCTGAGACAACGTCAGCAGAACCATCAGCTTCTCTTCCGAAATTAGAAGAGTTAGCAGGGCCGGGACCTTTGTCACTTTTACCTAAACCCGTAAATTCTAATGTAGCAAATGATGAGGCCGAAAAAACTTTATCAGATACGCAAATAACTTCAGAAGACACTTCCAAAGACAATGCCGAAATTAAAGCCAATAATGATGGTGAAAATACGCCTCTTTCAGAAAATACCACCCCTCCAGAAGAGGGGCGTAATTTGCTTGAGGGCAATACAAAAAAGCGGCTCTCAAAACCTCAGGGAAATAATGGCCCTGTAAAATTATCTGACTTTAAGTTGGTGGATGACCCGAACACAGAACGTTCAATTGAGCAAGATTTGGTAACTCTGACAGAACCCTTGGAAATTCCAAACCTTGTTCCTCCGCCAGGGCGCTCTGCTGATCTGTTGCCGCCAACAATTTTGAATTTTAATTGGAAAGAAGAGACTGGCGCGGTTGTTTTCCGTCGCGGAGAACACCTATGGCTTGTTTTTGATCGGGAGGGCCCTGATAACCTTGCCGAAGCTATTGAGGCGATGGTACCGCATTTTGCCCCTGTTGATACACAGCCTGTTGCAGGTGCTACAGTTGTTCGCTTAACGGCACCAGCAACAGAAGTCCCTAGATTAAGTAAGCAGGATAATACCTGGACGATTGATATTCGTCGAAGATCTTCTTTGCCAGTACAGGCGATTTCGAATGTCTTGGGCGAGGGAGAGGATGGACCTGAGGTTCGCTTTTTAGTTAAGTCTGTGAGCCGTTTGTTATCGCTTTCTCATCCAGAACTTGGCGATAGACTGATTGTTGCTCCTATTGGCGAGCCGAACCTTGGATCATCTGATATTGACGAATTTCCACAGTTCAGGTCTCTACCTTCTTATCAAGGGGTGGTATTGCAACCTACTGCAGAAGGGCTGGTTGTTGCCCTGACATCTCGTGCTGTTGTCGTCCGTAGCCGTGATCAGTTGATTGTTTCTGATGAAACTGCCCGTTCTCTTCCTCGTAGTGCGACGATCACACCTGTCGCACCTGTAAAGATGTTAAATTTGGAAGCAGACCGATTGGGCAATGAGGACGATTATCTTAAAAACTTACAAGAACTGCAACGTGCTGTCGTTGAAACGACTGGTATGCAACAGGGGTTAGCGCGCTTGGACTTGGCCCGGTTCTTTTTTTCACATGGACGGGGTGCCGAAGCTGCAGGCATGCTTCGTCTTATTGGGCAGGAAAACCGTCGATTAAGTGATGATCCGTCCTATCAACTGTTGTTGGGGGCAACACAGTTTTTGAGCGATAAATTTGACGAAGCCCAGAAAACACTTTCTAGCCCGGTACTGGCTGGGGAATGGGAGGCCAATTTATGGCAAGCTGCGCTAGCGGCATCTGGTCAAGACTGGGGACCTGCGGCGATTGGTTTTTCAGAAACTGAGACGCTGATCGGCGACTTCCCGCAAAATATAAGGAATAAACTCTACCTGCTTGCAGCAGACTCAAAGCTGCATGTCGGAGATACAGGAAGCGCAAGTTTACTTATTGGTAAAGTACTATCAGGTGAACCAACCGATTTTGAAAAAGCGCAGGCAGATTTTCTAGAGGGACAGAGACAGCTTCAGGACGGCTTCCCGGAAGAGGCGCGCACAATCTGGAAAGGCTTGAAATATAACAGGCATCGCCCCACAAGTGCCAGAGCGCGTCATGCGCTTACAAAACTTGACATAGATGAGGGGACGATCACTCAAGAAGAAGGTATTGAACAACTTGAACAGTTAAGATTCGCCTGGCGAGGTGATAAATTCGAGTTTGCCATTCTTAGTGAGTTGGGGGACCGCTACGCTGATGAATTAGATTTCCGCAAAAGCTTACATTCTCTTCGCCAAGCAGCTTCATATTTTCCTCATTCGGAACGGGCGGATAAAATCGCGAAACGGATGCAGGAAATTTTTGAGGGAATGTATGTCGAGGATGGTGGAAAGAGAATACCGCCGTTGTCCTCTATTGCTCTGTATGAAGAGTTTAAGGAGCTAACGCCGCTTGGTGACAAAGGCGATATTATGATCACTAAATTAGCGGACCGTCTTGTTGATGTTGATCTGTTAGAGCAAGCGGGTAATTTGCTAGAAGAGCAAGTGGATTTCCGATTAGAGGGTGAGGAGAAAGCCCGTGTTGGAAGTCGATTGGCCTTAATTCGGTTGTTGGAAAAAAGCGCTGAAGAGAGTCTTGTTGCCCTGGATAAAACCGAAGGGGATAAAATATCTGATGATTTGGCTCAGCAAAGGTTGCATTTAAGAGCAAGGGCTTTGGCAGAGCTGTCAAAAGAAGAAGAAGCTTTGAATTTACTCGCGGAGGATCAAAGCCTTGATGCGTTGCGCTTGAAAGCCGACATTTTGTGGAAACAGCGAAAGTGGGAGGAGGCTGGAAAAATTCTTGGTAAATTAATCCCTGCGTCTCCGCCGGCGGACCGAATTTTGAATGATAAGGAAAGCCAAGCTGTGATCAATCTCGCTATTGCACAAACTCTTTCTGAAGATAACGAGGGGCTGAAACTCCTAAGGGATAGCTATAGCTCTATTATGAGTAAGGGGCCGCACAGCGATACATTCAAACTTTTAACAAACAGCTTGAATTCGGGGTCTGTGACGTCAATTGCTGAAGAGTTAAAGCAAATCTCTCAGGTTCAGGCTTTTATGGATCAGTACCGCAGCAAGCTTAAGTCAACGCCCCTGAGTGAAATCAATTAGGTCTTCGTGTTATATTTGGAAATCAAGGGCGTTGTGAATGCAATTCGTATAGCTATCCGAAGCTTCGAACCAAGCTTCCGGCAATTAAATACCAACCATCAACCATCACAAAGAAAATCAACTTAAAGGGTAAAGAAAGCATAATTGGTGGCAACATCATCATACCCATCGACATCAAAACAGATGCAACAACCATGTCGATTATCAAAAAGGGCAGGAAGATTAAAAAACCAATTTCGAAAGCTCTTCTTAATTCACTGATCATAAAGGCGGGTATGAGCGCACGAAGCGGGGTTGCCGATGGTTCTGTTACCTCTCCGGTTTCAGCAAGGTCAAGGAATAGTCGAAGGTCTTTTTCTCTAACGTGCTGTAGCATGAAATTCCGGATAGGTCCTGTGCCTCTATCCCATGCCTCAATTTCGGTTATTTCTTCATCTACAAGAGGTTTTATCGCGTCCTGATAAACTTTTTCCATTGTTGGCGTCATGATGAAGGCGGTGAGAAATAATGCCAAGCTGATTAAGACAGTGTTGGGCGGTGCCTGTTGAATACCCATTGCGGTTCGGATAAATGATAGAACGACAATAATTCTGGTAAAAGACGTAACCATCATCAGAATGGCCGGGGCAAGGCTTAGGATGGTAAGTAGCGCCAGCATCTGTATTATACGGCCGCTTCCTGAACCAAGTATTTCATTATTCAAATCAAGGGTCAGTGCCTGTGCCCAGCTTTGATCTGGAATGAATGAAATACCAGCTGTTAACGCTGCAATTACAGTAATTTTAGGGTTAATACTTTTTGTCATACCCCTGAGCTTTCATTCATTTTTCCAGCGCCTATAGGGGCTTTTGTTTTATCTGTTTGATCCAGAGAAATGTTGCAAGGAACTGTATCAAGCAGGAGATCATTTGTGCCACCAACCAAGACAAGATGCTCTTTGTTATCGCATTGGATTAGTACAATTTTTCTTTTGGCATCCAACGGTTTAACTTCTGCGATTTGAATACGTTTTTGCTTATTTCCTGTTATCGCAGGGCCATGACCCAAGCCTAACTTCTTTGCAATAATTGAAAACGCAAATATTAGACCGATGATAAATATCAGGCTTAAGAAGAACTGGAAATAATTACCATAATCCATTGAATTATTTTTTTCCTGGCTGGTTTGCGCTGGTATACGCGCGGGCCGCTTTGTTATGGCTGGTGGTTTCTTTTATCTCTACACGTACCTTATCCAGATTACTATTGATTGTAATCGTAAGGTTATCGAGCTCTTCAATTAAGGCTAACAATTTTGGGGATAACTTTGACCGTTCTGCCGATGGAAGGTGCTGTAATTCCCGGCACAAAAAGTCGGTAACTTTGGGTAAATCAGTAACGTCAAAGTCGTTCCCGGACTTAATCGTGGAATTGGCTAGGGCTATTTGCTGGGAAAGATGTGTTATCTGTTCCCGAAGTTCATCAAACGTTGTCATGACTGTTTTGGTGTTTCATCAAGAGGTTGTTTCTGTTCATCATAAACATAGTTTAGGATTGTGGCTACTGCCGTTAGCGCTTCTAAGGGAATTTCACTTTCCAATTCAACGTTAGCGAGGATCTGGGCCAAATCTGAATCTGTTCTTACCTTTACACCTTGCTCAAAGGCAATTTGCAGAATTTGTTCGGCGACTTCGCCTGAACCTTTTGCAATAACCTTTGTTTGGCCCGCTGGATTTCGTTTAACGGCGATAGATAGTTGTGGGGTTTCTGCCTCTTCCTTATCAGAGGGGGGCTCGCTTTGCGTGGTAGAAAACGAAGGGGGTAGTTTTTTTTGTTGATCTTCGTTAATTACACTCATCCTGTTTTCTCTAATAAAATCAGAAAATTCATTATTAGTTTGCCCCTTTATACTTAATGAAAGGTTATGAGGGGGAGGTGCAGTGTAAATCTAAATAGGGGTAAATTTAAATTAGGGACGATCTGAGATTATTCATCTTCAGTTGTCAGATCAATGCCAAGCATATCCAGAGATCCAGCGACAGCCGCTTTGTTTTCTTCTTGAATTCGTTCGTGAAGTTCTTGTCTAAGAACTGTGGCATCTTCGGGGAAGGTGAAGCCAATTTTTACCGATTTCCCACGGATATCAACAACTTTGACTTCAATGTCGTTGTTGATGATGACAGATTCACCAATTTTCCGTGTAAGGTATAACATCGCGGACGTCGGACTCCCTGTCCCTTATTTGCCAAATGCTGACTTATGTTGTTTTTATAACTACTTGTTCTATTGCTAAGTTTATACGTGTATTTTTTAAATAGGTCGAGCCAAAGTTCCATTTTTATGTTATTTTTTGCTAGATCGGAAATTCGTTAACAGGTTATTAAGTTAGTAAGCGTATTATTCCGGGGGTTGTGGACCTTATCGTTTATGAGGAGAGCCGACGTTGGCTGATAAGCTGAAAATTACGGATGTTCTAGCCAGAAAGATGGATTGGCTGACACAGCGACAGGCTGTGATCTCTAAGAATATCGCGAATTCGGATACTCTGAACTATGTCCCTTTGGATTTAAAAGATAACCATTTTAAGTCATTGGTTAGTCGATCGGCCCCTGTGATGGCACAGCGATCCAGTCATGACGGACACTTGTCAAGCAATCCTCTCAAAGGTGATCAGGCTCGCGCAAACAAGGCGAAAGATATTTATGAGACAGCTCCCGCTGGTAATGCGGTTATTCTGGAAGAGCAAATGATCAAAATGTCTCAAACACAATTGGATTATCAAGGCATGGTGCGTCTTTATAAAAAGCATCAAGAGATGTACAAGATGGTTCTTAAAGGGCCATAACTTAGGCAGGTTGTTTTTAGCACATAGTGTTTGATGAATTTTAGGAAAATAAGCAATGTCCGATCTTTATAAATCAATGCAGGTTTCTGCCTCTGGCATGAGAGCGCAGGGGACACGGCTCCGCATTATTTCTGAAAACATTGCCAATGCTGATTCTGTCGCTCAAGAACCAGGTGGTGCTCCTTACCGTCGCAAGATGGTCTCGTTTGGTTCGGAACTGAGTAGAGAACTTGGTGTCGAAAAAGTTGTCGTTAAAGATGTACTGACGGATAAGTCTGAATTTAAAAGAGAATATTTGCCCGGACACCCGGCAGCTGATGAAGACGGATATGTGCTTCAACCCAATGTGAACTCGTTGATCGAAATGACGGATATGCGCGAAGCGCAGCGAAGCTTCGAGGCAAACCTTCAGGCAATACAAGCATCGAAAAGTATGTTACAGCGTACTTTGGAAATACTTCAGTAGAATAAGCGTAAGAGGATTTAGATAATGGCTGTAAATTTTGTTGATGCAGTAAACGCTTACAATCAAGCTGCTGAAAAAGGTCTTGTAGGGAAAAAAGATAAGTCTGATCCGGTCGGTGACGATTTTGCGTCAACATTGCGAGACGTTGCCGCTGATACCTTGGGTACAATGCAAACGGCGGAAAATAAAACGTTGATGGCAGCTGCAGGTAAAGCGGATGTGACAGACGTGGTAACCGCGATGTCTGAAGCAGAGGTCACTTTGCAAACTGTTGTTGCTGTACGTGATAAGGTTGTTCAGGCCTATCAGGAAATTTTAAGAATGCCAATTTAATCTGGCTAGGTTAGTACGTAACAGAAAATTAATTCCACAGGTGGGGCATGAGTGAAACAGACGTCATTGAGTTTGGTAAAGAAGCTGTTTGGGTCATGCTTAAAATGAGCGCACCAACCTTGTCAGTTGCTTTGTTAGTTGGGTTAATTATTTCCCTGTTCCAAGCTTTAACCCAGTTGCAGGAAATGACGCTAACCTTTGTTCCCAAACTGATTATCATTAGCTTAACCCTTGTTACGACAGCACCGTTTATGGCGCAAACACTTGGGGATTTTACTGAACAAATTATGGATAAAATCGTCGCTCTGGGTTAGGTCATGCTCTATGATTTACTTCCTTCTAGCGTATATATCGTATTAATCGTTTTCACACGTATCGGCAGCGCCATGATTCTGTTGCCAGGTTTTGGGGAATCATATGTTTCTCCCAGGGCCAGGTTAGCGTTAGCTATTTTAATTACTCTGGTTGTTGCCCCGTTGATAGCCTCCAGCATTCCTCAGATGCCAGAACAAATCTCCGGTTTGGGATTTCTGGTTTTTAGTGAGGCTTTGATAGGTTTTTTTATGGGGACCGTTGCAAGGATGTTTTTAAGTGCAGCGGCATCTGCGGGCATGATTGCAGCGACAATGTCTTCTTTGGCAAACGCGTTGATCCAAGACCCTGTTTCAGCTCAACAAGCTTCAATTATGGGCACATTTTTAACCGCGATCGCTATTGTGTTGATTATGGTTCTGGATATTCACCACCTATTTATTCTTGGTTTGGTAGATAGTTATGAGCTTTTTGTGCCGGGCCAGATATTACCAACGGGTGATTTTTCAAACATGATTGCTCGGGTTGTTGGTGATACGTTTATTCTGGCGACACGAATGGCGGCTCCTTTTATTGTTGTTGGAATGATTTTTTTTCTTGGCTTGGGTTTACTTGCGAAATTAATGCCGCAAATGCAGGTGTTTTTTGTAGCAATGCCGCTTCAGGTTGCAATGGGTATTACCGTCTTATTCCTTTCTGTGCCAGTCATGATAAAAGTCTATATGATTAGCTTAGAAGAGCATTGGATGGTGTTTGTGAAATGATGGAAATATCTATTTGTTTCACAGTAATAAAGAGGGCATCTCATGTCCGATGATAGTGATGAGTCCCAAAAAACAGAAGAGCCAACCGCAAAAAAATTAGCTGATGCGCGGCAAAAAGGCGATGTCCCTAAATCTCAAGAGTTGAACTCTTGGTTTTCATTTTTTGGTTTTTTGTTGTTTCTCAGTTTTTTCTCTGTCTGGATTAGCCAAGAACTGGGAGCAACGCTTGCTGCTTTTTTAGAGCGACCAGATACAATAAGACTTGAAACAGGGCACATATTTGAGGCGACAATTTCTCTCATCAAAGATGTTGGCATTCTTTTTATTACACCTGCTGTTATCATGATTGCGTTTGCAATTGCATCGGGGTTAATGCAGCACGGGTTTTTGATATCATCTGAATCGTTAACCCCGAAGTTAAGTAAGATCTCACCACTTGCAGGATTCAAACGACTTTTTTCTCTTCAGTCCGTAATGAATTTAGTCAAGGGTTTGGCCAAACTTATTATTGTTGGTGGGATCATTGGCTTTGTTCTTTGGCCTAAACGTTCTGTCGTGCCCCAACTTTCAGAACTTAATGTGGCGCAGATGACAATAACGCTTCTGGATTGGGCGACCCTCATCGTGATCGCGGTTGTTGCTGTAATGGCCGTAATTGCGGGGCTTGATTATCTGTATCAATATTTTGAGTACATAAAAAAGCTCAAGATGACGAAACAGGAAGTCAAAGACGAATCAAAGCAGAGTGAAGGTGACCCGATGGTCAAGGGGCGTTTGCGTCAATTACGGATGGAAAAGGCTCGACAGAGAATGATGGCCTCTGTTCCCAATGCTGATGTTGTCATAACGAACCCGACGCACTTTGCGGTTGCTCTGGAATACAACGGTATGATGATGGAGGCCCCTAAACTTACTGCAAAAGGGGTGGATGCGGTTGCTTTTCGTATCCGTAAGGTAGCTGAAGAAAATAAAATTCCGGTGATGGAGAACCCCCCGTTGGCACGTGCTCTTTATGCTGGGGTGGAGATTGACCAAGAGATCCCGCCAGAACACTATAAAGCAGTCGCCGAAATCATTGGTTACGTTATGAAACTCAAAAAATAACAAGAGTTCTTTGTAATCGAGAACCTTTCTTAAGCTATCCTGTTTGTTTTTAAACGATTTTCGGGTTAATCTTTCATTTACTGTCTTATTGTTTCTTTTCTAAGGCCCTAGTTGTGGTCTTAAAAGAAGACATTTCGTGGGGGAAGCAGGGAAGTGTCATCTACTATCTGGATCGCAATCTGTAGCTTTTTAGCTCTGATCATACTTGCTCTTGGCTTTGTTGTCTGGCGATACAGAAAGATGCTTGCTTTGCGTCAGTATGCTTTTGCTGCTGTACCCAGACCAAGACAGATTGTGGATCCCAAAGGAAAGTGCCTTTTCGCAAATCCAGCGTTTGAAGATTTTTTTGGCGGTGATCTTAGGGCCGTGCCTGATTTGATTCTCGAAGAGAGTAATGGAGATGAAGAAATCGGGCGCAAGCTGGCTACTCTGGAGCTTAATGCCAAGAATGGTGTTTCAGGGCATGTCGAGATTGAAATACCGGGGGTTAGACCTGAACACAACGATGTTCAATGGCGTCATGTAGCTGCTTATCCTTTACCAAACCGACCGGGGTATGTGTTCTGGTTCGTTGACGATATTACGATGCGCCGTCAAATGGAAAAGGTCATTAATGACCAGCAACAACGTTTTGTCGACCTTTTGGAAAATGCGCCAATTGGTTTTTTCTCTGTAGATGCGGATGGTTCGTTTCTGTTTGCCAACCAGACCTTGACCGATTGGTTGGGGTATTCATCATCTGAACTGGAAAGCGGGCAAATCAAGCTTCATGATATTGTTGCTGATGCTACTTTAGACGAGGTTCCTGCCTATCATCCCTTTGAGGATGTGGAGAGCCGATCCGGAGAAGTTTTCCTTAGAACAGTAGATGGGGAAAAGCGTATTCTTGCAGCGATCAGTCAGCATATTGCGGAAGGTAGTGGGGATAAGGGCTTTAGAACAAGGTCCGTTGTACGGAATTTGACGCTTGAGCGAGAGATGGCCACGGCGCTGGAGCAATCAGAAAAGCGGTTCCGCAAGTTCTTTAATGAGGCCCCAGTTGGTATCGTTTTGTTGAATGAACGCGGCGTTATTACAGAAAGCAATCGGGCTTTCCAAGAGTTTCTAGCGACAACAGAGGACGTCAAAGGAAAGCCACTTCTTTCTTTGATTGGGGAAGAGGAAAGAGAGAGTGTTCGAGAGGCGTTGGTTTCTGCAACGACTTATGAACGTAAGGCTATGGAAGTGCACCTTACGGGAAATTCCGATACTGTTTGTAATATGAATGTTACGCATGTGGATGAAAATTCCGGACTACCAAGCGGGTATATTCTGAATTTTACAGATACGACTGAGCAACGCAGCCTGGAAGCTCAGTTCGCACAATCACAAAAAATGCAGGCTGTTGGCCAACTGGCTGGTGGCATTGCGCATGATTTTAACAATCTGCTAACGGCTATGATTGGTTTTTCTGACTTATTGCTTTTGCGTCATCGTCCGGGTGATCAATCATTTGCAGATATTATGCAGATTAAACAAAACGCCAATCGGGCGGCAAACCTTGTTCGTCAGTTACTGGCTTTTTCTCGTCAACAAACGCTTCAGCCCAGACGTTTGAATGTAACGGATATTATTGCTGAACTTGCGCATCTATTGCGTCGCCTTATTGGTGAAACCATTGAACTACGCATCACACATGGACGTGATTTGGGGGATGTGAAGGCTGATCAGGGACAATTAGAGCAGGTTATCATTAACCTTGCTGTGAATGCGCGTGATGCAATGGATCAGGGGGGGGTGTTGGAAATTATTACATCAAATGTGATGGTTGATGCCCCTTATAAAGTTAAAGGCGAGGAAATTCCGCCCGGTGATTATGTTCTGGTGAAGGTACAAGATACCGGACACGGTATTCCGACTGAAATTATTGACCGTATTTTCGACCCCTTCTTTTCAACAAAAGAAGTTGGGGCTGGGACCGGGCTGGGACTGTCCACTGTCTATGGTATTGTGAAGCAGTCGGGTGGTTTTGTTTTTGTTGATTCAACAGCTGATCAGGGAACGGTTTTTTCTTTACTGCTGCCGCATTTCCAAGAAGATGCGCAAGATCAGGAAGAACTTGTTGCTGAAATACCAAAAGCACAGGATTTGACCGGGCGGGGTAATATTCTGTTGGTCGAAGATGAAGATGCTGTGAGGTCCTTTAGTGCGCGGGCATTAGAGAACAAAGGTTATAAAGTACTTGAGGCGAATTCGGGTGAAGCAGCACTTGAGATTCTTCAGCAAGACGGGGAAACCATTGATCTGGTCATAACAGATGTTGTGATGCCAAAGATGGATGGACCTACGCTAATCAAGACGCTTTATAAAACGCATCCGGATTTAAAAGTTATCTTCATTTCCGGCTATACGGAAGATTCCTTTCGTAAGTCGTTGGATGTAGATTCTGCTATTGAATTTTTACCCAAGCCCTTTAGCTTGAAACAGTTAGCTTCTAAAGTTAAGGATGTTCTTGCCACGCAATAACTGTGTATTACGGTTTTTATGCTGGATATATATACTTAGACAGCAATAGTTATGTCAGCTTAACTACAGTGGATAAGCTCTTTTACATAAGAATGTTCCCTTAATGTTCTTTTTTGTTGCTTGACGGGAACAAAGGGGGTACATTGTTCTCGTTGCAGCAAGTGTGAGCCTGTGGGATAAGGGAGGCAACGATGGCACAAAACGTCTTACAGTTAGTGGAGAATAGCACGGTGGACAAACAAAAGGCATTAGATGCAGCCCTGGGACAGATTGAACGCGCTTTTGGTAAAGGCTCGATCATGAAATTGGGCGAGGGGACGGCAGTTGAGGCCGAAGTTATTTCCACGGGATCGTTGGGATTGGACATTGGTCTAGGCATAGGTGGCTTGCCACGCGGGCGTATTGTCGAAATTTACGGACCGGAGTCATCCGGTAAAACAACCCTAGCCCTGCATGTTGTTGCTGAAGCACAAAAAGCTGGTGGCACCTGTGCTTTTATTGATGCAGAACATGCTCTTGATCCTGCCTATGCCAATAAGCTTGGTGTCGACGTAAGCGAGTTGCTGATTTCTCAACCTGATGCCGGTGAACAAGCGTTGGAAATTACGGATACATTGGTACGTTCTGGCGCATTGGATGTGCTGGTTGTGGATTCCGTAGCTGCCTTGGTTCCTAAAGCTGAACTCGAAGGGGATATGGGCGACTCTCTTCCTGGTTTGCAAGCACGCTTGATGAGTCAGGCGATGCGTAAATTGACAAGCTCCATTTCCAAGTCCCGTACGCTGGTGATTTTTATTAACCAGATCCGTATGAAAATCGGGGTGATGTTTGGTAATCCGGAAACGACAACAGGCGGTAACGCACTTAAGTTCTATTCTTCCGTTCGTTTGGATATTCGCCGTATTGGTGCGATTAAAGATCGTGAAAATATTACCGGTAACCAAACTCGGGTGAAGGTTGTTAAAAATAAAATGGCCCCTCCATTCCGTGTGGTTGAGTTTGACATTATGTATGGTGAAGGTATTTCCAAAACTGGTGAAATGCTTGATCTCGGTGTTCAAGCCGGCGTTGTTGAAAAGGCCGGTGCTTGGTTCTCTTGTGATGGACAGCGCATTGGGCAAGGGCGTGAGAATGCTAAAAAATTCCTGACGGAAAATCCGGAAGTTGCGAAAAAAATCGAGACTGCTGTACGTAAAAATGCAGGGATTGTGGCAAACGCCATGCTCGAAGGAAAAGAAGAAGACGAAACCGAAGACGCTTAACTCTCTTTAGTTTTGAAAACAAAAAAGGAGCCTACTGTTGGCTCCTTTTTCTTTTGGAGTATCGTCCAAATTATGGGTTGGTAACCCGTCCAAAAGCCTTTGTGAAGCCTTTTAATGAGAAGGGGATCGCAATTTTCTTTTTGACAGCATCAAAAAAGACAATCCGTCCTTCATTTTGGCTTTTAAATGTATTTAGAAGTTCATTATCAATTTGTATTTCAGACTGGCAGCCTGTTCTTAAGCAACGGATAAAAGGATATTGCCTTTTTAGCTGTGGCCCAACCTCTAAAGAAAAACCTTCTGGCAGGCGAATGCCTAATGGTAAGGTTAGAATAAGAGTGGTGATTCCAGCTGTATTATTGTCAGGTCGTCCAACAGCAAGATTCAGCACAGGGCTAGGGTTATCGCCGAGTGTTACATTATGAACGATGTAACACGTAAGGGGCTCATTTACCGTACAATGCGCGGCCCAGTTCCCAAAACGTTCGGTTGACCGTTGTGGAGCCTGTTGTTGGGCTGTGGCAGTGGAAGATGTTGCTATGAGAAACAGGCAACAGCTGACAACAGTTTTGAAAATATTTCCGGTATTTATGAAGGCCATGGTTTTTAGATTACCAGTTTACTAAATTAATGGTCGTGAATGTTGATTCACAAGATATGTGCTCTAGCTATATCGAATAATCATGGAAAATTAAAGGCAAGTTATAATAGAGGGTTGTGTGAAGGTTGGGGCGGGTAAATCATGATGCTGTAAGCGAAGTCTAGACAGAGCCTTGGCAGCACGTTAAAACCGCAGATAAGATTTTCCGTATTCTGTTATGAAAAGAATGCGTCCTGTCCAAGTTTTAGGGTAAGTGATTAAAATGATTACCGGCAATGAGATCCGTAGGGTCTTTCTCGACTATTTTGCAAAACATGGTCATCAAACAGTTGAATCTTCGCCACTGGTGCCGCGAAATGATCCGACGTTGATGTTTACCAACGCAGGTATGGTGCAATTTAAAAATGTCTTTACCGGTAATGAGACACGTCCCTATAGCCGTGCGGCAACCTCGCAGAAATGTGTGCGTGCAGGCGGTAAACACAATGACCTCGAAAACGTAGGCTATACCGCAAGGCACCACACCTTCTTTGAAATGATGGGGAACTTTTCCTTTGGGGATTACTTCAAGGATGTGGCTATTGAACATGCGTGGAACTTGATCACAAAAGAATATGGTGTTCCGGAAGAGAAGTTGTTGGTCACGGTTTATTCCGAAGATGAAGAAGCTGCGGCTCTCTGGCGTAAAATTGCGGGCCTGAGCGATGATCGTATTATCCGGATCTCGACAAGTGACAACTTCTGGTCGATGGGTCCTACAGGACCTTGCGGACCGTGTTCAGAAATTTTCTACGATCATGGCGATCACATTTTTGGTGGCCCTCCGGGTAGCCCCGATGAAGATGGTGACAGATTTATTGAAATCTGGAATCTCGTGTTTATGCAATATGAACAGATTGATGCACAGACACGGGTCGATCTGCCTAAGCCGTCAATTGATACCGGGATGGGGCTAGAGCGTATTACAGCTGTTCTTCAAGGCAAACACGATAACTACGATGTTGATTTACTTCGCACTATCATCGAAGCGTCAGCGCATGAAACTGGTGTCGATGCGGACGGGGATCATGCCGTTTCTCATCGGGTTATTGCCGACCACCTTCGCTCGACGGCGTTTCTGATTGCTGATGGGGTTTTGCCATCTAACGAAGGACGTGGCTATGTTCTGCGTCGTATTATGCGCCGTGCCATGCGCCATGTGCACAAAATTGGTGTTAAAGATCCGGCGATCTACAAATTGGTTCCGTCTTTGGTTGGGATGATGGGGACTGCTTTCCCTGAATTGACTCGTGCAGAAGCTCTCATCACAGAAACGCTTAAGCTAGAAGAAAATCGGTTCGGTCAAACTCTGGATCGCGGCATGAAATTACTGTCAGCTGAAACGGACAAGTTAGGTGACAAGGGTACGCTTGATGGTGAAGTTGCCTTTAAGCTCTACGATACCTATGGCTTTCCGCTTGATTTGACTCAGGATGTTTTGCGTGGACAGGGGCAAGCCGTTGATACCGAAGGTTTCAATGCGGCCATGGAGCAACAGCGTGCTGCTGCACGTAAGGCTTGGAGTGGTTCCGGCGATGCTGCGACAGAAAAAGTCTGGTTTGAAATACAAGAACGTGTCGGGGGAACAGAGTTCCTTGGGTACGATACAGAGACAGCTGAAGGCCAAGTTCTCACAATCCTAAAAGATGGTGCCGAAGTTTCTACTGCAAAGACTGGTGATCAGGTGATGGTTATCACAAACCAGACACCGTTCTATGGTGAAAGTGGTGGGCAACAAGGGGATCACGGCCTGTTGTTCTCTGCCGAAGGTGCGGAAGTTACGATCAGTGATACACAGAAAAAGCTGGGCAATCTATTTATTCATATCGGTGAAGTGACCCGTGGTGAAATCTCGGTGGATCTTGCACTGGAAATGAAGGTAGATGTGTCTCGTCGTTCTGCCCTGCGTGCTCATCACTCTGCGACACACCTGTTACACGAAGCTCTTCGCCGACGTTTGGGGACACACGTAACGCAAAAAGGATCCTTGGTGGCAAAAGAACGTCTTCGTTTTGATATTAGCCAACCAAAGCCTTTGAACCCAGATGATATTACGGCTGTTGAACGCGAAGTGAATGATTACATTCGTCGTAACGATCCGGTTATTACCCGTCTGATGACCCCGGATGAGGCAATCAAAGAAGGGGCGATGGCTCTCTTTGGCGAGAAGTACGGTGAAGAAGTCCGCGTAGTTTCAATGGGTGGTTCAGATAGTTCGACTGGAAGTGGGTACTACTCAACAGAGCTGTGTGGTGGTACGCATGTCAGAAGAACCGGAGATATCGGTTTCTTTAAAATCGTGTCCGAAGCGGCGCTTGCTTCTGGTGTTCGTCGTATTGAGGCGGTGACAGGTCAGGCTGCACTGGAATATGTATCCGCACAGGAAACCCAACTGGCTGCTGCTGCGGCGGCAATGAAGGCCTCACCTGCTGAATTGGAAGCACGTGTAACATCGCTTTTGGAAGAAAGAAAGCGGCTGGAGCGTGATTTGACCGATGCACGTCGTAAGCTTGCCGCGGGTGGCGGTGGTGGCGCATCAGGTGATGCCGAATTCAAGGATGTAAACGGCATCAAAGTTGCTGCTCGGGTTCTAGAAGGTGTTTTGCCAAAAGACCTTAAACCAACGGCAGATGAGTTGAAGAAACAAATCGGTACTGGCGTTATTGTTCTGATAGCAGATACTGATGGTAAGGCCTCTATTGTTGTTGCCGTGACGGATGATCTCACCGACAAGGTTTCTGCGGTTGATTTGGTTCGTGCTGGTTCTGCGGCTCTTGGCGGCAAAGGCGGGGGCGGTCGCCCCGATATGGCGCAAGCCGGTGGTCCAGACGCTTCGAAAGCTCAAGATGCGATACAGGCAATCGAAACCTTGCTTGGTTGATTAGTGTTTTGCTCAAGATAAAAAGCTCCGCAGTTATGAAGGCTGCGGAGCTTTTTTTATGTCTCTAGGTGTTTTGTTCGTAGCAAATCTATCAAGCTTATTTTTTACCATTGGCAAGTTTTAGGGCGTCAGGATGCTGACGTAATTTTGCCATAGCCCAAACGCCGAGGAACGGTCCAATGGCTAAGGGAGCAAAGGCATAGGTCCAACTTAGAAGATCAACGGCATAGGGCATCAAATGAATGGTGATTAGGGTGAGTGTAAACCCTAATGATGTTTGTAGTGTCAGCATTGTGCCTACGATCTCAGGCGGGGATAATTCCGCGACTGATGCTGAAAACTGAGCTGAATCCGCAATGATGCTGATACCCCATAGAACACAGAGCAATGTCAGCCATACGGGCGAAGCACCGAACAGAAGGCCAACTGTTAGAGCGCAGATACCGCTAATTAACATCGCTATAATGGTTAATGTGGTCCGTCCGAGCTTATCTGCAAGGTAACCTGTTGCCAAACAACCGATAGCGCCTGCTGCCATTGTGGCAAAGGTTGCCAGCTTGGCAAGATTGTGGGCAATGGTATTTTCCATCGTCAGCGAAAAGCTGGCGGTTAGGAATATCCCGATCCAAGCCCACATTGCATACAGTTCCCACATATGCCCTAGATAACCAAGGTTTGCCAGACGAACTGATTTGATATTCCAAGCAGAGAAAATATGCCGTGGATGAAATTTGGGTGCTTTAGTATACGCAGGGCCCATTTTGAACAAAAGTATGCCAATGGCCGCGGCTATAGCACAGGCAGAAGCCATTGCGATGGTAAAGCGCCAGTCAATACCACCAATTGCATTAAATAGATGAGGAGAGGCTGATCCAAGGGTCAGGGCGCCGACCAAAAGGCCGACAAGAAGGCCCATATCGCCTTTTGCCCAGGTTGCGGCCATCCGCATGCCTACGGGATAAATTCCAGCCATACAAACCCCAGTGATAAAACGAAGGAGCGGCACAATTGCGTGGGTAGGTTCTATGGCCAGTAGCAAAGCATTTGCCAAGGCTGCAATGATTGCAGAGCCTAGGAAAAAAAATTTAGGCGGTAATCGATCGGCCAAGCCAAAGAGGGCAGAAGACAGGCTACCTACTACAAACCCAACCTGAACAGCAGATGTAAAAAGTGCTTGTTGGAAAGACGTGAGGCTATATTCCTCTACTAATGAGGGGAGGACAGCGGATGCCGAAAACCAGAGTGCCATAGCTGCAACCTGACAAAGGGCAAGTATCGTTAGGGAAAACCATTTATCAGAAGTGCTTGTCATGTGTCTCTGGTAGGGTAAGAAGATTGATATTTACAAGGTATTGAGCTGATCGCAATTTGTCGAACAGGAACTTTGTTTTGAAATCACGATCTTGTGTTGAGATCAAGTTATTATAAGGTATTTGTAATGTTACAAGATCTGATTTCTTATTCACGATATGAATCACCTATTGGCCAGATTCTATCATTTTATAACGATAATATCCTTTGCCTCCTAGATTTCACGGATTGTCAGGATCGTTGGGGGAAGCTTTTGAAGAGACGCTTTCCAAACTTGTTGTTGGAAGAAGTTTCAGGGCTGTCTGATTTGGATATGCGGCTGGATGATTATTTTTCTAAATCACCAACAGCTTTCGATGACTTGGCCATGGATACAGGCGGGACAGACTTTCAGAAACAAGTATGGGCTGCGTTATGCAAAGTCCCCTTTGGATCAAAGGAGACCTATAGCTCTATGGCGTCTATAATTGGCAAACCCAAAGCCGTCCGTGCCATGGCAGCTGCGAATGCTTTAAATCCAATTTCTATTGTTATTCCCTGTCACCGCATTGTTGGGAAAGATGGATCGCTGACGGGGTATGGGGGCGGGTTAAAACGTAAAAAATCGTTATTGCTACACGAACAGCTTTGATATCTTGGTGATACTAAACGATATGCAGCAGACGTCATAAAGGCCGCATGTAGCGGCCTTTATTGGTTCGTCTAACCTTTTCTAAAGTTACGCCTTAGCTTTAACATCAGAAATAATATGTAAATCGCGTTGTGGGAACGGGATAGAGATGCCTTCTTTGTCGAAGGCTTCTTTTATTGCTCGGCGATTGTCACTTAACGCAGGCCAATAGTCTCCGCTGTCTGTCCAGTATCTGATATTCAGATCGACAGAACTTTCACCCAAACCGCTGATGATAACCTGTGCAGCTGGATCTTTGTGAACGCGTCCATCGCCAGAAAGTACAGCTAAAGCGATTTTCTCTGCTTTTGCGATATCGTCACCGTAACCAATGCCGATTGCCATGTCTGTACGACGCTTGCTGTTTCTGCTGTAGTTGGTCACAGTTGCAGACCAGAGCTTAGAATTAGGTACAGAAAGGTACAATCCGTCAACTGTGGTCATATGTGTGATGAACAGACTGATTTCTTCTACCGTTCCAGAAATACCATCGGCATCAACAAATTCACCAACTTTCAGAGGGCGAAGGAAAAGCAGCATAAAGCCCGCGGCGATGTTTTGCATTGTTCCTTGCAGAGCCAGACCGATTGCCAGGCCTGCGGCACCAAGAACAGCAATAATGCTAGTAGTTTCAACACCAAAACGGGCCAAAACTGCAATCAAGACAAAGACCATGATTGTATAGCGAATGATCTTCACGATGACTGGTTTCAGGGTTGCATCAACTTTCCCTGATTTAGTGAGAAGTTTGTCTGTATATTTTGCGACACGTCCCGCGACAAAAATACCAACAATGAGTATAGCTAGTGCGGCAAGGATTTCGAGTGAAAAATCCAGTGCAGTTTGTGTAAGTTGCTCAATGAGCTGTGTGTATTCTTCGGTGATTGTCACAACCAAAGTTCCTCTTTCTAAGATTACAGGCTGTCCCCCGGATAAACCCTCATTGGACAAAACCCCCGCTGTGGATAATACAGCGAGGGTTAAAAAAAATCACCTAGTAAAAATACCAACCTTCGACAGGGGAAGAATATCCTTCTAGGTATCGGGAAATTTATCAGATATCGGCAAGTACTTTGACGGATAACATACGATCAGGATCATCAACAGCACCACTGCCCGGAGCGCCTTTTTTGATACCATCAACCAGTTCCATACCATCGGTTACACGGCCCCAGACTGTATACTGGCCGTTAAGTGACGGGGCACTGTCAAACATGATGAAGAACTGGCTGTCGCCAGAATGTGGATTCTGCGCGCGGGCCATGCCTACGACACCACGTTCAAATGGTTCTTGTGTAAATTCTGCGCGCAGCTTTTTGCCTGAGCCGCTTGTACCTGTTCCGGTTGGATCACCTGTTTGAGCCATGAAGCCGTCAATAACACGGTGGAATACGATGCCATCGTAAAAGCCTTCGCGTGCAAGTTCTTTTATACGAGCAACGTGTGTTGGGGCTAGATCGGGAAGCATTTCGATGGTTACTTTACCCGTTTCAAGTTCGATAACGAGAGTGTTTTCCAGATCTGGTGTTGTTTCTTCTGTCATGGCTTAGGCCTTAAATAAGTGTGATAAACTAACAGCAAAATAGGTATTTGAGAGTACTTTTGCAAGGTAGCATCTTTATGGGGATAGGAATTCAAAAAGAGAAGAGGAGTTCATACTTCTCCTCGAAAATAAAAAGCGCTGTATCCATTGGGATTACAGCGCTTTTTTTGAGTTTTCTGGGCGGGTAGCTACTGAATGTCAGCAAGTACCTTTACAGAAATCATTTTGTCTGGGTTGCTAACTTTACCGCTGCCCTGGGCACCTTTTTTGATCGTGTCGACATGTTCCATACCCTGTATGACTTTACCCCATACAGTGTATTTTCCATCAAGCGACGGCGTTCTTTTGAACATGATAAAGAACTGACTGTCCCCAGAATTTTCGCTTTGGGAACGTGCCATGCCGACGGTACCACGAACATAAGGTTCACGAGAAAATTCAGCATTTAGTTTTTTACCAGATCCACCCGTACCAAGACCTTTAGGGTCACCGGTTTGTGCCATAAATCCTGCGATTACCCGATGGAATACAATGCCGTCATAAAAGCCCTCGCGTGTCAGCTCCTTGATTCTCGCCACATGGTTTGGGGCAAGGTTGGGAAGCATCTCGATGAAGACGTTACCGGTTTTAAGTTCTATTACCAGCGTGTTTTCAGGATCTGCAGCCTGTGAAGTTGTTGACGCAAAGGTCAATGCAAGAAGGCCAGCAAGTAAATTACGTAGGATTTTTGGCATATTTGTTAGCTCATTGCTTTCTGTAGATTAGTATCGATCGCATCCAAGAATTGATCTGTTGTCAGCCAATCTTGATTAGGGCTGATCAGAAGCGCAAGATCTTTTGTCATCTTTCCAGATTCAACTGTGTCGATGCAAACTTTTTCAAGTGTTTCTGCAAACTCAACGACTTCCGGTGTTTCGTCAAATTGTCCACGGAATTTCAAGCCGCGAGACCATGCGAAAATAGAAGCGATTGGGTTTGTCGATGTGTCTTTGCCTTGCTGATGCAGACGATAGTGGCGTGTCACTGTACCATGCGCTGCTTCAGCTTCTACGGTCTGTCCATCTGGTGTCATCAAAACTGATGTCATTAGGCCAAGAGAACCAAAACCTTGTGCAACAGTATCAGACTGAACATCGCCGTCATAGTTTTTACAAGCCCATACAAAACCACCAGACCATTTCATGGCTGCTGCAACCATGTCATCAATCAAACGGTGTTCATAGGAAATACCTTTTGCTGCAAACTTATCAGCAAATTCTTTTTGGTAAACTTCTTCGAACAGATCTTTAAAGCGACCGTCGTAAGCTTTCAGAATGGTATTTTTTGTCGACAGGTATACAGGCCAGCCAAGATCAAGGCCGTAGTTCATGCAAGCACGGGCAAAACCGCGGATGGATTCATCCAGGTTGTACATGCCCATTGCGACACCAGCTTCCGGAAACTCAAAGATTTCACGGGTAATTGGCTCACCACCGTCTTCTGGTTGGAAGGTCATGGTCAGTTTACCTGCGCCAGGAACAAGGAAGTCAGTTGCTTTATACTGATCACCAAACGCGTGACGTCCAATAACAATTGGTTGTGTCCAGCCTGGGACCAAGCGTGGAACATTTTCCATGATAATTGGCTGACGGAAAACAGTACCACCAAGAATGTTACGAATGGTTCCGTTTGGCGAACGCCACATTTTTTTCAGGTCGAATTCTTCAACACGTGCTTCATCAGGTGTGATTGTTGCACACTTAACACCTACGCGATGCTCTTTGATGGCATTGGCGGCATCAACAGTGATCTGGTCGTCGGTCTCATCACGACTTTCGATGGAAAGATCAAAGTATTTCAGATCAACATCAAGATAAGGAAGAATGAACTTTTGTTTGATTTTTTCCCAGATGATCCGTGTCATCTCATCGCCATCGAGTTCGACGATTGGATTTTTAACCTTAATTTTGGACATGTTCGCCTCCTTGTTTGTCGGCTTGTT
This sequence comes from Kiloniella sp., assembly GCF_048270245.1. GTDB lineage: Bacteria > Pseudomonadota > Alphaproteobacteria > Kiloniellales > Kiloniellaceae > Kiloniella. Next base: position 225,535 of record NZ_JBLWTH010000004.1, on the reverse strand, counting down.
TCGTATAATTTGGGGAACTCACAGAGGAAAATAACAGTCTTTCGCTGCAGTGCAAGATAACTCGGAATAACAATTCATATCAAAGTTGCTTGATATCTGTTTCAATATTGCTCTCTGGCATACTTTTTAGTTGGGTGAATACTTCTTCTATGTTGTTGACAACACTATATATATCAGCAGGATTTTGCCTTAGATAACCTGCAGAGATTTGATGCCTGATTAGGTCCAAAAGCGGGGTCCAAAAATTTTCCAAATTGACAATGATTAAAGGCTTGTCATGCATGCCAAGCTGTTTCCAGGTCGCAATTTCGAAAAATTCATCCAGAGTTCCCAAACCGCCAGGCAGTATACAGAAGGCATCCGAGCGTTCGAACATTGCCATTTTACGAGTATGCATGGAATCAACAACGATCAATTCATTTACGTCTTTATGTGCAACTTCCAATTTATCCAGATATTCAGGTATTATCCCCGTTACGGTGCCATTATGAGCCAAAGCGCCATCAGCGACCCGCCCCATTGACCCGACACGTCCGCCACCATAGACAATTTCAATACCATTTTCTGCTGCCAGGCGACCTAGCTGATGGGCTTTTGCAAGATGTTCGTCGCTTACAAGGTTAGATGAACCGCAATAAACACAGATGGACTTAATGTTGGTCATTTATAAATTCCTTTTCTTATTATTTTTGTGCAGAGTTGCAAAACGGCACGTTGATAACAGGGGTGGCCCCTCTTCGACGTGCCGATGTCCTTATTATATCTTTAGTTTGAACAATGGCAATCATCTGGAAAAAGCAGACGAAGAAGCGTTCTGGTACTTTTTGTTGTCTAAAAAATGTCATAGCTCTTGTTCTTTTCCCATAAGGACTTAACCTAGAGTTAGAAGAATGTTAGTCTGCGGGGAAATTTCCCACCTGCTTTGACTATAGAATAATATCAGTCAAGATAGAGATCTTAGGAGGCATCTTTGAGCCGTACCCTCATTGTTTCATTCGTAGCCGTTGTCGTTCTGTTAGTGGGCAGCGTCTCGATTTGGTATGTCTTGGGTGATGATCCTGATTCTACAGTGGTCGTGGATAGTACGAGTACTTCAAAGGGGGCTCCTAAAAAGATTGTAAATAAACTTTCTGGGGAACCGAGTACTTCCGAGCCAGTAGCGCCCGAAAATGACGTTCCAACAAGTGATACAGAGCAAGGGATTGAGTCTGAGATTTCTTCATCTGAAGACACAGATGAGAGCCAAAAGGCTGAAGAATCTGATACAGAAATAGAAACTGATGTTTCCGAGACACAACCTTCTGATGAGGAACAATCAGCGGCAGTAATTGTTGACCCGTCTTTGTCTTTTGATGTGATCAGGGTTGAAAAGACGGGGGATACTGTTCTCGCTGGCAGGGCGCCCGCGGGGAGCGATGTACGCATTGTCGATGGAACAACCTTACTTGGAAGTGTACAGGCGGATGAAAATGGTCAGTGGGCCTATGTTCTAGAAATACCGCTCGCACCGGGGGCCCATGAACTAGGTTTACAGGTTAATAATGAAGAAGAGGGTGTAAAACTCAAATCTGCTGAAGTCGCGATTGTTGATGTTCCTGTCGGAGATAAATCCGCGCTTGCTGTTCTTGTGCCTGAAGAAAAGGGCGGGGTATCAAAAGTGATTCAACTTCCCGAGAAGGTCGAAGACGAAGGTATCAAAGATGGAGATTTGGCGCTGGATAGCGTTGATTATGACGATGCGGGTCAAACTGTTATCGGCGGGACATCACAGCCAGGACAAAAGGTTGTTGGTTATTTAAACAACGAATTTGTGGGGCAGGGCGTTACAGATGAAGAAGGGCGTTGGACTGTAGAAGCAGAAAAGAATGTTCAAGAAGGATTACATCAACTCCGAATTGATCAGGTTGATGGCGAAGGAAAAGTGATCGCACGTGTCGAAATACCCTTCTCGCGATCGGGTAAAGTTGAATCCCTTCCCGATGAACGAGTTGTAACTGTTCAACCGGGTAATAGTTTGTGGCGTATTTCACGTGCTATTTACGGAGAGGGTGCGCGTTATGCTGTTATCTTTGATCGAAATCAGGATCAGATCAGAAACCCGGATTTGATTTACCCAGGGCAAATTTTTATCCTTCCCAAAGAAAATTAAGTCATAATTCGACGTAAAATTGAGAGATTTTCGGAAAATACCTTACATTGGACCTCGTAATACAGTATTACAGCCCAAATGTTATACGTAGCTCATACTTCGAATACAGAGCTACGTCACTTATTGTTAGAATATTGAATGGAGACGGCAGTGCTGAAGCACATTCTAGTGCCTATTAATAAAGCTGGTTGGCCTTTTGTCGGCGGCGCACTTGCGCTAAGTGTTGGATTTGCTTTGATATGGAAGCCTTTGGCAATAGTCGGGCTAATCATCGCAGCATTCTGTACTTATTTTTTCCGAGACCCGGAAAGACAGACACCAGTTCGTGAAGGCCTTGTTGTCAGTCCTGCTGATGGGCACGTAAGTGCGGTTGAAACGGCAGTTCCTCCCGCTGAATTGAATATGGGGACCGAGCCACGAATGCGTGTTTCTGTTTTCCTCAGTGTTTTTGATGTGCACGTTAACCGTGTTCCGACTGCGGGTAAAATTACAGAGCTGGCCTATCATCATGGTGCTTTCCTTAACGCAGCACTTGATAAAGCTTCCGAGCTTAATGAGCGCATGTCCGTCAAAATGGAAACCAATGACGGTAAAGAGATCGCGTTTGTACAGATCGCTGGTCTGATCGCGCGCCGTATTATCTGTAATCTGACGTTGGAACAAGAAGTTAAAACGGGGGAACGGTTTGGTCTGATCCGTTTTGGCAGTCGTACAGATATTTACCTACCAGACGGCGTTGCGCCGCTTGTTTCTGTTGGGCAGCAAATGATTGGTGGCGAAACTGTGATTGCCGATCTTTTGTCTGATGAAACACAACGTGAAACAGAGGTACGCTAATGTCTGGTCTCAAGCGTCGTCGTCGACTTCATGGATTTTCTGTAAATCGCCTGATACCAAACGCCATTACTTTGATGGCACTTTGTTCGGGTTTATCTGCGATCCGTGCGGCGCTTGAGGGGAACTGGAAACTGGCTGTTATCGGTATCGTTGTTGCAATGATACTTGATGGTCTGGACGGCCCCGTTGCCCGCTTGATGAAGGGAACAAGTGAATTTGGTGCACAGCTTGATTCACTTGCCGACTTTGTCAATTTTGGTGTTGTTCCTTCGTTGGTTATTTATCTATGGGCAATGGATGGTACAGGTGGACTTGCTTGGGCTGTTTCTCTTTTCTTTGCTGTCTGTTGTGGTATGCGGTTAGCCCGGTTTAACACCAGTTTGCTGGATGAAAATCCCCCTCCATGGGCATCCAAGTTTTTTACAGGTATTCCTGCCCCTTGTGGCGCAGGGCTTGTGCTTATTCCTGTTGTCCTGTCATTCGAACTGGGCGATGATATCTTTCGCTCGTCTGTTCTGAATGGTGTGATGCTGGTTGCTGTGGGCGCACTTTTTGTCAGTACGATTCCGACCTATTCATCCAAACGTATTCGCATCCCAAGACGGTATGTTGGTCTTGTTCTACTGGGCTTTGCTGTTTGTATTATGTTCTTATACAGCACGCCTTGGGTTTTCCTGAGTGTTGCGGGTATTGGGTATCTGGTTTCTATCATTCTGGCCCAGTTTTCTTATCAGGCAACCCGTAAGAAAATGTTGGCTCAGGAAGAAAAAGATTCCGAGGATGAGAAAACGTCAACTGACGATACAACTTCTGAAAAAGAATAAGTTTCAGGCGCGTTATGTTTGATGCTTGGATGAGAACGAAAATTGATCCTCCCCTTGATAAAATAGGGGAGGTTTTGTCACGTTCAGGGCTGGGCGCTAATCAAATAACCTGGATTGGCTTTGTTGGGGGGATGCTCGTCGTCCCTGCGCTTGCCACGGAATCTTACTATCTGGCTATAATAGCGATTGCTTTTAACAGGCTTTGTGACGGTCTGGACGGTGCCGTTGCGAGAAAACAGGGTATCACCGATCTGGGGGGGTACCTTGATATCACTCTCGATTTTATTTTCTATTCGGCTGTTGTTTTTGGTTTTGCCTTGGCGATGCCTGAAGAAAATGGACTGGCGGCGGCATTCCTTATTTTCTCATTTATGGGAACCGGGGCGTCGTTTTTATCTTTTGCAATCGTTGCCGCTAAGAAAAATATTTCCACTGATATCCGCGGAAAAAAAAGCATTTATTATCTCGGCGGTTTGACCGAGGGGACTGAGACCATTCTGCTTTTTCTCGCTCTATGTCTCTGGCCGGATAAGTTTGTTTTATTGGCTTGGACCTTTGGTGCTTTATGCTGGCTGACGACTAGCTTCAGAATACACGCAGCTCTTAGTCTTTTTGACGATTAATTCAAAAAGCCGAATCAAAAAAGCCAGTAACAAGTACCGGCTTTTTTGATGGAAAAATATCGACCTATTCTATTCGGCTGGTATCGCCTTTTCATCGTCTGAGTTTTCTGGTTCAGATGGTGTGTCATCCTTTTTAAACCTTTCTTTAAGTCGGTTTACAAGGTTTCGGCTGTTTACCCGGACCATCAAAGAGCAGGGGGTGATCACAAGCGTGAGAATAGTCGCAAAACAAAGGCCGAATGCAATTGCTGTGGCTAGTTGGGTCCACCATTGTGTAGAGGGGGCACCGACTTGAACCGTTCTGTTGATCAGATCAATGTTGGTCGCGAGAACCATCGGCATTAGACCAAGAATAGTTGTGATTGTTGTTAACATTACGGGGCGGAGGCGCTGTGCACCTGTACGGATAATCGCTTCTTTCTGATCTTTGAATTTAGTCGAAACATAATCAAAGGTATCTATGAGAACGATATTGTTATTCACGACAATACCTGCCAGTGCGATCACGCCAATACCTGACATGACAATGCCAAAGGGTTGATCGGTGATTAGTAGACCGATTAAAACGCCGATTGTTGACATGATCACAGCTGACAGAATGAGGAACGCACTGTAGAAGCTGTTGAACTGGGTTACCAGAATGATCGCGATCATAAAAAGGGCAACCCCAAAAGCTTTTACCAGAAAATCCTGAGATTCTTGTTGATCTTCGTTTTCTCCCTTGAACTGAATTGTTACCCGGGGATCAAGTTCTTGCGACGACATCCATTCGGTCAATTCCTTGACCTTATCATCTGCAAGAACACCAGGTGCAATATCGGATTTTACCGTTGCAACCCGCTGACTATCCACACGGTTGATAACACCGACTTTTGGTGCAGCTGTCCGCGTAATGAAATTGGATATAGGGATCAAGCCAGCATTGGTTTGTATTTTGATTTGATCTAGATGCTCAATGTTCCGGTTGCTTCGGGGAAGACGAACGACCAAATCAATTTCTTCATCACTATCATCCGGGCGATAACTACCAAGTTTCATTCCATTCGTAATCATTCGGATGTAGCTACCTATCAAGGCAATGTCTGCGCCGAATTTTGCAGCCTGTGCACGGTCAACATCAATGCGCCATTCGATACCGGGGACTGGCAGGCCATCTTCGATATCGACAAAGCCATTCGCTTCTCTTAAATGGTGAGCAACTTTATTGGCCCAGGGGTAAACGAGACTAGGTTCGCTTGACGCTATTTCTATCTGAATTGGCTTTCCGGACGATGGTCCTTTGTCTTCTTTTCTTGGCTCTACAGAAATACCGCCTAAAATGGCTGTTCGTTCGCGAATTTCTGCAAGGATTTCATCTGCCGATCGTCGGTTGAACCAATCGGTAAATTCCATCTGGATATTACCAATTACGTCTTCGGGCTGGTTACTGCTTGTTGAACTCTCTGCATTGGTGCTGACATAAATATTATGTAGCTCATGTCTTTCGTTCTGAAGATCAAGCACAATTTGTTCAACCTGTCTGACAAGGTGATCGCGTTCATCAATGGACATGTTACCCTGGGCACGGACCTGAAGAACGGCATTATCTGGTTCAATATCCGGGAAGAATTCGACACCTTTGCCAAAGCTGCTGTAGAGCATGATGACCCCGATCAGTGAGGCAAAAGTCAGTGTTGCAATAGTGCCCGGAATTTTCAGGACCAAATGCATCAGTTTGATATAAAGACCTGTAAAACCAGTTACCGCATTTAAATCACCAGTTTCTGATGCCGCCAGATTTTCCATAGACTTTTTATCGGCGGCACCGCCGGCCTTCCCAATTAATCCACCAATTGTTGGAACGACAATCAGTGCCATAACCAAGGAAGCACTTAGGGTTGCGATGAGGGTTATGGGCATGAATTTCATAAACTCGCCCATTATGCCGGGCCAGAAAATAAGAGGAGCAAAAGCTGCTAGGGTGGTGGCCGTTGATGCTATGATCGGCCATGCCATGCGCAGGCTTGCTTGTTTGTATGCCTCTTTTCTCGGTAATCCTTCGCTCATTTTGCGATCTGCAAATTCAGTCACAACGATAGCGCCATCAACCAGCATGCCAACCGATAGAATCAAACTAAATAGCACGACAACATTGACTGTTAATCCTGCGGCATGAAGGATCATGATCGATGCAAGAAAAGATCCTGGTATGGCGATCCCAACAAGTATGGAAGATCTGAATCCCAAAGCGGCGACAACAACGATCATAACAAGAATAATTGCAGAGAGAACGTTGTTTTGCAGATCCTGTAACATGGTACGGATACCAGTTGATTGGTCTTGGCTGTAGGAAACGTCAATAGATTTAGGCCACAAGGTTTGTTGTTGACTGACAACTGCGCGGACCTGTTCGATTGTTTCGATAATATTTGTGCCTGTTCGCTTTGATATTTCCATGGTCAAAGCGGGCTTGTTGTTGACCCGGGCGTACTCTGTTGTGTCTTTAAATGTTTTCCGAAGAATGCCGATATCTTTGACCCTAACAACAGCATCGCCATTGACTTTTACAGGCATATTTAAAATATCCGTAGTGTCCTCGAACAGGCCGGGGACCTGAATGGCGAAACGCCCTTGGCCTGTATCCAAAGACCCTGCTGCAACAACAAGGTTGGATTTTCCCACGGCCGTGATAATATCATTGGCGTCAAGATTGTAGCTTTCCAGTACAAGGGGATCTACGACAATTTCGATTAATTCATCTCTATCACCAACCAACTTGGCTTCGAGAACATTTGGAATGGATTCCAATTTGTCTTGTAGGTTTTTGGCTATGGCAAGCAATGCTCTCTCTGGAACGTCACCGGACAAATTGACAACCAAGATGGGGAACAGACTGAGGTTAACCTCGTGCACAGATGGCTCATCTGCATCATCGGGGAGTTCTGCTTTGGCAATGTCGACCTTTTCTCTGACATCCGTTAGCGCAAGGTCAATATCTGAACCAGCTTCGAATTCCATGACGACATTACCGCCGCCAAGAAAAGAGCTAGATCGCATTTCTTTCACACCCTCAATACTGCGAAGCTCTTTTTCCATCGGCTTCAGTAGCAGGCGTTCAGCATCAACCGGAGAGATTCCTTCGTGATGCATACTGACGTAGATGATTGGAATGGTGATGTCCGGGTTATCTTCTTTCGGTATTGTGACGTAAGATACTGCGCCGGCTATAAGAACGAGGATTAGTCCCAGTATTACTGTACGCGAGCGTCCGAGAGCACCAGAAATGATATCGGTCATGACTGTTCTGCTCCAAGTGCCGTCTCTTGGTCTTGTTTTATTGAAGTTGTTGGTTTCAGTTCTTTGAGAGTGTCAGCATCAATTGCTTTTACTTCCTGACCATCCTTGATCAATTCTTGGCCAATCACCACAAAGGTAACGTCCTTAGGAAGGCCGCCAAGCCACAAGCCATTCGTTGTGTTCTCAAGAATACTGGCTTCTCTGAATTCTATAATATTATTGGGGCCTAGTGTTTTTACACCAATTGCGCCGTCGGAATTGATAGTCAGGATACCTGGCGATACTTTGTGGGCTTGCATGCTGTTGAGGGTGAGTACAGTTTCTGCTGTAATGCCATCTGAAATTTTGAATTCAGGATTGGGGACGGCGACTTCGATGCGAAAAGTTCGGGTCGTTGCATCAGCCATCGAAGCAATATACTTAACTTTACCTTCGATAATTTGCCCTGTGATCAAACGTACCTTGGCCGTGTGTCCGACAGATATAAAGGGCACAAGTCTCTCACTGACGTCTGAGACCACAAGTATTGTTGATAGGTCAACAATTGTACCAATCGTATCGCCTACATCGACGTACTCACCAATTTCCACTGTGCGATTATTCAAGACACCCGTAAAGGGGGCAGGTATAAGTGTGTTTGAAAGATCGACCTGTGCACGTCTTAATTCAGCTTGTGCTGATTCCAGTGATGCTTTACTGGCAGCAAGTTTTGTTTCTGCTTTAAAACCTTTTTGAGAGAGACGCTTTGCGGCTTTGTATTCAATAGCACGTTGTTCTTGCAAAGCTTTGAATTCCTGCACTTTAGCAGAACGTTCATTGACGTCTAGCTTAGCAACAAGCTTTCCTGCTTCGATCGTATCACCTTTGTTGACAGCCAGGTCGATGATCTTCCCACTTGCTTCGCTTTTTATTTCGACAGTCCGAAGGGCTTCGGTTCTGCCGCGCACTGTCAAATAACGCGTGTAGGGGACTGCTGTTTGGCTTTGGACGCGTACGGAAGGTATTTTTGCGTCGACAGAGAGATTAACCGGGGGCTTTTTGATCTCGGGTTGTCCTGCTTCACCCGTTTCAGAACTATCAGATAGCTGACCGGACATAACCCAGCCAGCCGTTCCAACGGCGAGAATGAATGCGAGTAAATAGGAAACTTTCATGATATGTGCCTGTTGGTTTCTATCTGAGTGCGATTTGTATCTGGGGCAGAAGAGGTATGAATTGTATTTTGAGATCGAAGTTCAGCGATAAAACGTTCTTTGTTCTCTTCTAAATAAGCGAGAGAATTTTGATAAACGGTCAATCCTAAACCGTGGCAAAGTCGTCGCCCGGTTGGTAGAGCTGCGGGATCACATTTTGTCATGCGCTCTATGATTTCCTGATAAAAAGAAATCCTCTGGTCCACGAGTTTTATAACCTGTGGTAAAGGGAGAAGTTCTGCGAAATATAAAACGAAGAAAAAATCAGACGTAAATTTGTCTGGTGTGGGTGGCGTCAGAAGACTTGTAATAAGAGAGTCTTCGCCACTTTGTGTCAGCTTGTACACCTTTTTGTCCGGTCTTTTTTCCTGAGCCATTTGAGTACATTCAACGAGACCTTCAGAAGAAAGGCGTCCAAGGGCAGGGTAGATAGAACCAAAACTTGCATCCTGAAAGTGGCTAAAAGCTCCTTCTTGGAAAGCTTTCTTGATTTCATATCCACTTGCTTCCCCTTGGTACAAGACCGCAAGGCATAGTGTTCTGACATCCATACTGAAAATTTACCTTAGCTTGTTTTCTGCTTCTAAAGTGAATTAAAGACTCGCTTTTAATCGTCTAAATTCACCTTAGGCATATGCAGGACAGATATACTTCATTTCAATATATATCAAGTCGATATATGTGAATAAATTTTGACAAAAGTATGGCGAGAATTAAAAACGCTGTAAATATAAGGCTTTAGCTACAGTTTGCATGGAATTTATCTAAAATACCTGAAATTGAAATTGAAAATTACATGGGGTATTATAGGGCAAAGGATTATTTATATGGACTACTCTATACCCTTATCAGGGCTAAGGTATCAGGCTCAGCAGATGTCTGTGTCTTCAAATAATATTGTTAACGCGGGATCCCTTGATTCATCGCGATTGCCTGAGCGTGTTCCCTTTGCACCAAGTAGGCTGGATGCAGTAAGTCGTGACCCCGGCGTTTCTGGAAGCTTGCAGAAATTAGGCCCAAATGCACCGTTGTCTGAGCCAGGACAAAGTGCTGGTTTCGCGGAAGTGTTTTCTGCCACAGGCGTCAATATTGAAAGAGAGTTGGTTGACCAAAAGCTTGCTTCTATTGCGTATAAAGCAAATGCGGCTGTAATAAATACCTTCTCAGAGTTAGATGAAACACTCCTTGATACGGTTAAAGATTAATATATTTTAATAATCTTGCTTCTCGTCTTAACCATAAAAATATAAGCGTTTGTCTGTTATTAGCTTGTTTAGTGGTTTTTAGTTATCGTTTTGATCAAATTTTATTTATAATTTAGTAAGTTTTGTTCTACACTCTATGTATTCGTTGCCAAATAATTATTAAATGAACAAACGGATTGCGTTAATTTATTTCGTTTGTTGTATGGGTGTTCTGGAATCCGATGCCAAAAAAACATAGTACTATAAAAGATGGTCACATAAGTGATGACAAACGTCGTTTTCAACGGGTGTCAGTGCTTTGGTCTGGTGAGTATGCCGATGATCAGGGGACTGAGCAAAAGTGTGTGATCTTTGATATATCTGTTAATGGTGTTCGTGCAAAATTTGACCAAACTCTGGAGATCGGTACGCAGTTTATTCTGAAAATTGCGGGTGGGTTTCAGCTGTTAACGGAAGTTGTATGGTCAAGGGGCAGGACGGTTGGCCTTCGTTTTAGTGACAGCCCGGATAAGATGGCAAGCATCATGTCCGGCGTTTTACCTAGTAAATGTTTAGAGTTTGCTTAGGGTGTATTAGTGCTGAAGGTGGCGTATTTCTGTTACTTATGAAAAAGAATTTAGGTGCTGCAGTTTGTAGCACCTTTTTTATTTATCAAAAGCTGAAGCATGGAATGACAAGAACCTGCTCGGAGCAGGTGCTGTAAGATTGTACTAACGAATCTTGAATTGTCTTCATCTTTGAGTTGTTTAGCAGGGTAGACATGAGCTTTATGCTATTACTTCTATAGAAAAGAGGTGAAATTTTATTGCTTTTTTTTGCTGCTTAGTGTTTTATAATGTTGTCTTGAGGCAGTTTAATTTTGAAATAAATTTGTGTTATCTTCATGTAATTAAACAGATAATTGTTTCGTGTTCATGTATGATTCTGGCTTCTGAGAGTGGCTGTATTTTGTATACAATTTTACTGTGCTGATGAACTGTAAATTGACTATGCAACTCCAGATGGATAGCTTAAAACCATCCTTATTAGATTAGGTAGAAGAACACTAATTAATAAAAGAAGCGCATTCCGCGCTTATTTGCGACATTTGGGAGGATATCGTGATTAAAAAAGGACTTTTGGCTACAGCGGCTCTCGCTAGTATGCTTACAATGGGTGCTGTAACAGCACAGGCAAAAACTTTTGTCTATTGCTCAGAAGGTAGCCCGGAAGGTTTTACGCCAGCGTTATATACATCAGGTACGTCATTTGATGCTAGCTCTCGTAACATCTTTAACCGTCTTGTTGAGTTCGAAAGAGGCTCAACCATCATGACACCAGGTTTGGCTGAATCCTGGGAAGTTTCTGAAGATGGTCTTTCTTACACCTTTAAACTTCGTCCTGGTGTAAAGTTCCACACAACAAAATATTTTACTCCAACGCGTGAGTTGAATGCTGATGATGTGCTTTTCAGCTTTAACCGCCAGTGGAAAGCGGACCATCCGTATCATAAAGTATCCGGTGGTACGTATGAATATTTCTCTGGGTATGTTAGCTTCCCGGACATTCTGGAAACAATTGAGAAAGTTGACGATTTAACTGTCAAATTTACTCTGCAAAAGCCAGATGCTGCATTTATTTCCAAAATCGCTATTGATTTTGCTTCAATTCACTCTGCAGAGTACGCTCAGCAGATGATGGATGCAGGTTCTCCTGAGAAGTTTGACCAAGAGCCTATCGGTACTGGTCCTTTCCAGTTCGTATCTTACCAAAAAGATGCTTTCATTCGCTATCAAGCTAATGATGATTATTGGTCTGGTCGTGCACCGTTAGATAAACTCGTTTTCGCAATTACACCTGATGCTCAGGTTGCGTATCAGAAGCTTGCAGCTGGCGAATGCCATCTTGTTCCTTATCCAAACCAAGCTGATCTTGCTTCAATCGAAGCAAACAAAGATCTGACAGTGGATAGCCAAGAAGGCATGAACGTTGGTTATCTTGCGTTCAACACAGAGAAAAAACCATTTGATGACAAGCGTGTTCGTCAGGCTCTTAACTATGCCATGAACAAAGAGTCTATCATCAAAGCTGTTTTCCAAGGCGCTGGTAATGCGGCTAAGAACCCGCTTCCACCAACCCTTTGGGGCTATAACGAAGAGATCCAGGATTATCCTTATGATCCTGCAAAAGCGAAAGCTCTCTTGGCTGAAGCTGGTGTAACAAACCTAAGCACTAACATCTGGGCGATGCCAGTGAAGCGTCCTTACAACCCGAATGCTCGTCGTATGGCTGAGCTTATTCAGGCTGATTGGGCGAATGTTGGTGTGGATGCCGAGATTGTTTCTATGGAATGGGGTGAGTATCTTTCCCGTTCACAGAAAGGCGATCACGATACAGTACTTCTAGGTTGGACTGCGGATTATCCTGATCCGGATAACTTCCTGTCACTTCTGAACTGCGCATCTGCTGAGTCCGGTGGTAACCGCGCGCGCTGGTGTCACAAAGAATTTGATGATCTTTTCCAGGAAGCTGTACGTGTTTCTGACCCAGAAAAACGTACTCAACTTTATGAGCAAGCTCAGGCTGTCTTTAAAGAAGAAGCTCCTTGGGTAACTGTTGCTCACTCTGTTGTTCACAAAGCGATGAGCAACAAAGTAGTTGATTTCCGTATTGATCCACTTGGTGGTCATGTATTCTACGGCGTTGATTTAGAAGAATAAGAGAAAAATCTTATAGCTAAATATGAAACGGGGGGGGTGTAAACCTTCCCCGCTTTTCTTATAAGCGAAGTCAGGATCGCGATGTTACGCTTCATTTTATCAAAGTTGGGTGTTCTTATCCCAACATTTCTTGGTGTTACTCTGATTGCTTTCAGTTTCATCAGGATGTTACCAGGTGACCCAATCGAGCTTCTTGCCGGCGAACGCGGTGTTACGCCAGAACGGCATGCCCAGCTTATGGCCGATTTAGGTTTTGATCGCCCGATTTGGGAACAATATTTTTCATTCCTTTGGGGGATTTTACAAGGTGACTTCGGTGTCTCCTTTACCAGTCGTACTCCAGTTCTCGAAGAGTTCCTAACGCGTTTCCCCGCGACAGTCGAGCTCGCTGGGTGCGCAATTATTTTTGCTGCTTTGATTGGTCTACCGGCCGGTATCATTGCTGCGGTCAAACGTGGCTCAGCTTTTGATCATACTCTTATGGGTATTTCCCTCGCCGGGTATTCCATGCCTATCTTCTGGTGGGGACTTCTGTTGATTATCCTGTTCTCTAGCCCGGATATGCTTGGATTAACTCCGGTATCAGGTCGACTTTCCGCCTTGTTCTGGATTGATCAAGATACTGGGTTTATGTTGATTGACGCCTTCGTTAGTGATGAGAAAGGAGCCTTCAAGTCAGCGGTCTCGCACCTTATTTTACCGACCATTGTCTTAGGTACGATACCGATGGCAATCATTGCGCGCCAGACTCGTTCTGCGATGTTGGAAGTTCTTGGTGAAGATTATGTTCGTACAGCAAAGGCCAAAGGGCTTTCTCCTTTCCGTATTGTTGGTATTCATGCCCTTCGGAATGCTTTGATCACAGTTGTTACCGTGATTGGCTTGCAGGTCGGGGTTCTTTTGGCTGGCGCTATCCTGACGGAAACAATTTTCTCTTGGCCTGGAATTGGTAAATGGATGATTGATTCTATTTCTCGACGTGATTATTTCGCGGTTCAAGGGGGAATCGTCCTTATTGCATCGATTGTCATGATGGTGAACCTGTTGGTTGACTTCATGTATGGTTTGATCAATCCAAGAATTCTGCATCGGAGGTAATGATGAGCGAAGTTCAAAATACAGCCGAGCAGTCCTCGGTACCTGAACAAATCAGTCCTCTGCGTCAACAGTTCAGAGAGTTCTGGTTTTATTTTTCGGAAAACAAAGGCGCTGTCGTTGGCCTGTTTTTCTTCCTGTTTATTGTCTTTATTGCTCTTTTTGCTGATGTGATTGCGCCACATTCGCCTGATCAGCAAAACCGCGATTTCATTTTGATCCCGCCATTTTGGCAGGATGGTGGAAGCATAGAGTTTCTTTTGGGAACGGATGCTGTTGGTCGTGATCTTTTATCACGCCTGATGCACGGATCTCGCTTCTCTCTATTTGCTGGGTGCATTGTGATTGTCATCAGTTTGACATTCGGTGTTTTGCTTGGTCTATCCGCCGGGTACTTCAGGGGTTTCTACGAAGTCATCGTAATGCGTGTTATGGATGTCATCTTGTCTATTCCAAGTTTGCTGATGGCACTTGTTCTTGTTGCTATGCTTGGCCCTGGCCTTAGAAACGCGATGATTGCGATTTCCATTACTTATTTGCCGCACTATGTCCGTCTTGCACGTGCTTCTGCTGTGGCTGAAGCTGCTCGGGATTATGTGACAGCCAGTAAAGTGGCTGGTGCAGGCACTATGAGACTAATGCTTGTAACAATTTTGCCGAATTGTATGGCGCCATTGATTGTTCAGGCCTCGTTGAGTTTCTCTACGGCTATTCTAGATACGGCTGCACTTGGCTTCCTGGGTATGGGGGCACAACCGCCTGCATCTGAGTGGGGAACAATGCTTGCTGAAGCACGTGAATTTATCCTCAGTGCCTGGTGGGTTGTGACTTTCCCTGGTGTTGCCATTCTCTTGACCGTTTTGGCTATCAACCTGATGGGTGATGGTCTGCGTGATGCCCTTGATCCCAAGATGAAGAGGTCTTGATCCCATGAGTTTATTGGATATTAAAAATCTCTCAGTCGAATTCCAGACCGCGCATGGCTTGTTCCGTGCTGTTGATGGTGTTGATCTGGAAATTGATCAGGGGGAAATGGTTGCGATTGTTGGTGAGTCGGGATCGGGTAAATCCGTTTCCATGCTGGCTTTGATGGGCTTGTTGCCTTGGACTGCGAACATTACAGCTGATCGCATGCTCTTCGATGGCATTGATCTATTGTCAATTTCCAAAAAAGAGCGTCGTCAAATCATTGGTAAAGATATTTCCATGATTTTTCAGGAGCCAATGACCAGTCTTAACCCTTGCTTTACCGTCGGCTATCAGATCATGGAAGTGATCAAAGAGCACTTGGGCGGTACCAAGAAAGAGTTGGAAAAAAGAGCAATTGAGCTTTTGGGCTTGGTTGGTATTCCTGCACCGGAAACCAGATTGCGTGCGTTCCCGCACCAGATGTCTGGTGGTATGAACCAGCGTGTGATGATCGCAATGATGATTGCTTGTAATCCACGTTTGTTGATTGCTGATGAGCCAACAACAGCTTTGGATGTGACCATTCAGGCTCAAATTCTTGAGCTTTTGGGTGAGTTACAAAAAGAAAAAGGCATGGCCTTGGTTCTTATTACCCATGATATGGGGGTTGTTGCTGAAACTGCTGAAGTTGTGAATGTTCAGTATGCGGGCCAGCAAGTAGAGCGTCAGGACGTTGTCGGTTTGTTTGATAAGCCACAACACCCTTATACCTATGCTTTACTTAATGCTTTGCCCGAACGTGCGACAAGTAAGCGACTGCCATCTATTCCTGGTGTTGTGCCCGGACTGTTAGACAGGCCAACGGGATGTCTTTTTAATCCACGTTGTCAGTTTGCAACAGACAAATGCAGAAAAGAAGCACCGGATCACGCAAGTAAGGTTTTGTGTCATTATCCTTTGGTTGATGGAAAACCATCGAATGGTCATCCCGGTGTAGATGTCTCTGTTTCAGGGGGAGCTGTATAATGGGTGCTGAAACTGTATTGAAAGCCGATAATCTCAAGCGTTATTACGACGTTAAAGGCGGCATGTTCTCCAAGGGTGGTACTGTAAAGGCACTTGATGGGGCAACATTTCAGCTCGAGGCAGGAAAAACACTGGCTGTTGTCGGTGAATCCGGGTGTGGTAAATCCACGCTTGCCCGCTTGGTTACTCTTATTGAAAAACCAACACAGGGTGAACTGATACTCGGTGGCATGGATATCGCGTCTGCACATAGCAAAGAAGACATGATTACATTACGCCAGATGGTACAGATTGTTTTTCAGGATCCTTATGGCTCTTTGAATCCGCGCCAGAAAATCAGTGATATTCTGGCCGAACCGTTGAAGATTAATACCAAGATGTCAGCTTCGGAAAGACGCGAAGAAGTGCTTTCCATGATGTCGCGTGTTGGTCTTCGACCAGAACAGGCTGATCGTTACCCACATATGTTCTCTGGCGGACAGCGACAACGTATTGCTGTTGCTCGTGCACTGATGCTACGACCAAAAATCGTGATCTTGGACGAACCCGTTTCTGCATTGGATGTTTCCATTCAGGCACAGGTATTGAACTTGTTGACTGATTTACAGGAAGAGATGGATCTTGCCTATCTCTTCATTTCGCATGATCTGTCTGTTGTAAAACACATTGCAGATGATGTTTTGGTGATGTATCTCGGGCAACCTGTGGAACATGGGACGCGGGATGAAATTTTCAGTAATCCTCAGCATCCATACACGCGTGCGCTTTTATCGGCAACACCTGTTGCTGATCCTAATAGAAAGAAAGACCGTATCAAGTTGGTTGGGGAGCTACCGTCCCCATTGAACCCGCCATCAGGTTGTTCTTTCCATCCGCGCTGTCCACTTGCTAATGATCGCTGCAAAGCAGAGCGACCAGTTTTGACATCTACAAGCAATGCACTTGTTTCGTGTCATGCCGTCGAAGAGGGACGAAGTTAATCTCGATCTTCTGATTTATCAAAATGCACCCAATCATTTTGGGTGCATTTTTTTTATTATTTTATTTTTTTGAATTGATTAACCATTGGTTGAATAGTGGTTTTGAATTTCGTTTAAACGATGTCTTTGTTGTGTTAATAACATTGTACGCAGAGTTTATTCGGGGTGAAGTGTGCAATTTGAAGATACGAGTTTTTCGACGGAAGTGTTATGGGATCGTTCGAAGGAAATTATTCAGGAAGATTATCACGAACTGGACTTGTTGCTTTGTAAGCTTGGTAGTCCTAAACCGTGTTTGATTTGGAATCCCGGGCCCGAAAATCTTCCGGAGGATCAACTTGCATGCTTTCTGGAATGGTGGAATCAGGCTCGGAGCAATAGTTTTGCAGCGCCGCTGGATGCTGTTGATCCTATGGAACTGCGATCAATTCTTGGATATTTAGCCGTTTTAGACGTTTTGGATGGTGGTGAAAACTTTAGATATCGCCTGTATGGTTCTGCTATAATGAATGAACCTGGCAGAGACCTTACCGGACTTTTGCTAACAGATATCTGGACCCCACTTAGAGCATTTTTTATGATAACCTATCGTGCTGTTGTTCAGCGTAAAGAGCCCCTGTATACCCAGCATAAACCACACCATTCATTAAAAATGCAAGTGTGGGATCGTTTGATTCTTCCGCTTAGTAATACTGGGGATGTTGATCGCCTGATTGTGGCGATTGTACCAAGTAACAGAAAATCATCTTCCGAGATAGATATTCCGTAATTATTGTTCAAAGAACTGTTGGCTTAATGCGGTTCTCTTTCGAGGTGAAGAGGTGATAATGTTCGTGTGCGACAGCAAAACAAATGTTTTCATCGGACCTAATTGATGCCGCGCGTCATTGCCTCTACTTGATCATGCGTAACATAGATCATTGTGGCTTCAAGCTGTTTATGTAACTTGGCTAGCTCTATACGCATTTCTAATAGAAGGGCTGCTCCCTTCGGTGGTGACACAGTTAAAGTCATTGGGACAGAAGGGGTTACTTGGCGTCAGTACTCCTTCAGCCCTGGCTCATGGTGTCGCGAGTGTGCCAATTTTTATGAATATAATGCTGAGCTATATAGTCATTCAAAAAAAACAGGCGGAGGGGGCATAAGGCATTCCCTTATGTGAAGGTCGTACTACTGGTCGAAAATTTCAGTAAGCTGTTCAGCTTTCTCATAATGTTTAAATTTTTTGCTCGCGATTTCTAAGAGTTCACGAATGACCCAGCTATCTTTTCTGTTCTCTTTGTAATAAGCGGAATATTTATAAGAAATGGATGGTTTGAATGGGCGGATTTTAACCCCTTTTGCTGCCCAGATAGGTGCAGAAAAAGGTTCCAAAATGCCACTGCAAAGTCCTTTGCAGACAAGGGAGTAGGCATTTGCTGAATGTTGTGTGCTAAAGGGTGTTTCTGGTTTTATACGTTTGTATAGGTCAGTGTGTTGATGAAAAGCCAAGACCTCGTCGCTATCGAGCGCGATAAGCCTTTCGCCGATTAGGTCCTCTTCAAAAATAACGTCTTTTTCTGCTAAGGGATGGTTTGGGCTTAAGGCACAAATGTAGTCAACCTTGGCTAAAATAGCCTGTTCGACGCCCGGTTGTTCTCCCATTTGGTTGCCAAAAGCGATATCAAGATCTTCATCCATAATCATGTTAAAATAGCTTTTAACATCCGTTGTGTTCAGGGTAATGGATACCTTGGGATGATTGGCTGTGAATTCCTCTAGAATTTCGGGGATAATACTTACCGACAAAGCGCCCAGAGAGATAATCCGAATATCTTGCTGTTTATTCCGAGATATGTCTTCTGCTGCATTTTTAAGCTTCGAAAAAGCATCAAAAACTTCATCAAGTTTTCTATAGAACGCCATGCCTTCTGGTGTGGGAACAACCCTGCCTTTTCGACGATGAAGAAGGTTGAGTTGTAAGGAATACTCTAAATCAGCTAACAAACGGCTAATAGTTGGTTGTGTGGTTTTGAGGCTTTTTGCCGCAGAAGATATGGTGCCGTTTAGAATTGTGGCCCTGAAAGCCTCTAGCTGTCGCATGCGCATGTCTTGATATCCATTATGCTTTTTTTGTATACCTATATACATCATTATGCATTGATTCAATTCTTTGTTCGTGGCCTTCTTGTTGATCAGTACAGGCAAGTTACTTGTGCCCATCAGGTGCCGACATTGATGACTTAGTAATTTGTCTGTGCAAACAAGTCATTTGATGCTGATGTTGAGATTTCATATTACCTCTCAATACTGGCAATAGAAATCGTGGATTTTTTTATTTGTCGTTTACCTTGTTTTATTTAGGCGAGTGACATACGGGAGTTGTTTGTGACTGAATATTATTCAGCAAAAGAAATGCTTGCGAAGCTGGTTTCGTTCGATACTGTGTCACGAAATAGTAATATTCCCCTGATTGAGTTTGTTGAGAGTTATTTGAATTCTCATGGTGTAAGCTCTCATCGTGTTCAAAATTCTGATGGTACTAAAACCAATCTGTGGGCTTCGATTGGTCCAGATACAGATGGGGGCGTGATTTTATCTGGCCATACAGATGTTGTTCCTGTGGATGGCCAGCCTTGGGATACAAATCCTTTTGAGGTTATAGAGAAAGATGGCCTTCTCTATGGGCGTGGAACGGCTGACATGAAGGCATTCTCTGCGATAGCACTGTCGCTGGTTCCGGAAATGATCAAAGCAAAGATGAAGCGTCCTATTCATCTTGCCCTTTCTTATGACGAAGAAATTGGATGCCTAGGGGCGCCATCAATGATTGAGGACATGGCGCCAAAAGTAAAAGCTGAAGCTGTGATTGTTGGTGAGCCCACTATGATGAAGGTGGTCTCTGGTCATAAAGGTGCTTTAGGGCTGACAACCAGAGTCCGTGGTTTTGAAGTTCATTCCAGTCTGGTTCATACGGGCGTGTCCGCCGTGCATGTCGCCGCCAAACTCGTTGTCTGGCATGAACAGAAAATGTTGGAAAATAAAGAACGAACCGAAAATTTATCTGAGACGGCCTTGTTTAATCCTCCTTATACAACCTTGCATTGCGGTGTCATCGAGGGAGGGACAGCGCATAACATAACAGCGAAAGATTGCTCCTTTTCTTCTGATTTTAGGGTGTTACCATCTGAAAACCCGATGGAATATCTTGAGGCTTATCGGACCTATACCGAAGAGTTGGAAGCAGAGATGCAACGCATTTCTCCATCTGCGAAGATTGAGATTGAAGTCAGGGGGAATGTGCCGGGATGTCGCCGCGAAGTTGATGGTTCGGCTGAAAGGTTGGTCCGTCAAATTACAGGTGATAATGCCGAGCATGTTGTATCTTACGGCACCGAGGCTGGACAGTTTCAGGACGGTGGATATTCGACGATTGTGTGCGGCCCCGGTGATATTGCGCAAGCCCACGCGGCAAACGAATATCTGTCTATTGAGCAATTGAATGCAGGTATTGATTTTCAGCGACGCCTGATTGAACGTTTAGCCCGCTAAGACCAAAGTTTGACCAAAGTTTGATAAGAATAATTTGAATAACGAACAGTTGAGATACCGAATTAAGGAATAACAATGCCGATTATAAACAGGTTTGCAGAACTTCACGATGAAATTACAGGGTGGCGTAGAGAAATTCATTCGAACCCCGAGCTTTTATTCGACGTAGAGGAAACGGCTAATTTTGTCACTGAAAAGCTAAAAGAGTTTGGCCTTGATGAGGTTGTTACAGGTATTGGCCGTACAGGTGTTGTTGGGATTATCAAGGGTAATCAAACCAGTTCTGGTAAAGTTGTTGGCTTGCGGGCTGATATGGATGCCTTGCCAATTCATGAAGAAACTGGGCTTGAGTACGCGTCCAAAGTAGACGGTAAAATGCATGCCTGTGGCCATGATGGACATACGGCGATGTTGCTTGGTGCTGCCAAGTATCTTTCTGAGACCCGAAATTTTGATGGCTCTGTTGCTGTTATTTTCCAACCTGCCGAAGAAGGCGGCGGCGGCGGCCGCGAAATGGTTGACGATGGTATGATGGATCGTTTCAATATTCAGGAAGTATATGGCCTCCATAACTGGCCGGGTGTTCCTGTGGGAAGTTTTGGAACACGTCCTGGCGCGCTGATGGCTGCGACTGATATTTTTACTATTGATATTCAGGCATCTGGTGGTCACGCAGCAAAGCCACATGAAACAATTGATCCGATCGTTATTGCCAGCCATATTATTTTGGCGCTTCAATCTATTGCTTCGCGTAATGTTGATCCAATTGAATCTGTGGTTGTTTCTGTAACAACTTGTAATGCGGGTACAGCATTTAATGTTATTCCAGACACAGCTAGCTTGAACGGTACTGTTCGTACTTTGAGTGAAGCTGTACGTGATTTGACTGAAAAACGCATACAGGAAATTGTCGAGCATACAGCAAAAGCACACGGTGCGACGGCTGTTCTAGACTATAAACGCAATTATCCTGTTGTGATGAACCATGAAAAAGAAACAGCTTTTGCCGTTGATATTGCCTCTGGCATTTCTGGTGAAGATAAAGTGAATACGGACGCGAACCCAACAATGGGTGGGGAAGATTTTGCCTTTATGCTCAATGCTCGTCCGGGATCATTTATTTTCTTAGGGAACGGTGATACTGCACCAGTCCATCATCCAAAATACAATTTTAACGACGAAATAATTCCCATTGGTTGTTCTTATTGGGCTAAGCTCGTCGAAACAGCGATGCCAATAAATCGTTAAAACAAAAAAGTTTAAATATGTAGTGTGGTATAAACAAATAAAGTTAGTAATACAGGGAGTATAAAATGAAAATTAAATCAATACTCGCGGCGAGTGCATGTGCGCTTGCCCTCGGCGCGGGCTCAGCGAATGCTGAAACCTTCAAGTGGTCATTTCAGGGGGATGTTCAGTCTCTAGACCCTCATGGCTTGAACGAAACATTTACTCTTGGGTATTTGGGGAATATCTATGAAGGCCTTACCTATTATGACAAAAACCTAGAACTACAGCCTGGGTTGGCTGTTAGCTGGGAAAATACTGGCCCGACAACGTGGATCTTTAAACTTCGTGAAGGCGTAAAATTCCATGATGGTGGCGATTTTAATGCTGATGATGTTATCTTTTCATGGAAGCGTACGCTGACTGCTGGCTCTGACATGAAGGGTTATGGCAGTCGTATGAAAGACATCAAGAAAATTGATGACTATACGATTGAAGTTGAAACACCTGCGCCGAACCCAATTCTGCCACGCGAACTTGTTTTCTATTACATGATGGACAAAGAATGGTCTGAAAAGCATGGTTCAATAGAAGCAACAAGCCCAAAGGCTGCTGATTCCACAGCGACCTATGCAGCGCAAAATGCGAATGGTACAGGCCCGTTCATTTTGACTGAACGTCAACCCGATGTTCGCTCAACCTTCAAGCGTTTTGATGGCTATTGGAAAGATATTCCAACAAACGTGACCGAAGTTAACTTTACACCGATTTCACAAGGTGCAACACGGGTTGCTGCATTGATTTCGGGTGAACTTGATTTGGTTTATCCGGTTCCTGTTCAGGATTGGAATCGTTTGGAAGAAGCTGAAGGTGTTAGCCCACTAACAGGGCCAGAAGCACGTACAATCTTCTTGGGTATGGATCAATGGCGTGATGAACTGCTTTATTCCAATATCAAAGGTAAGAACCCGCTTAAAGATCAGCGTGTTCGTGCTGCTATGGCACATGCGATTGATCTGAACGCAATCGACAAAAAAATCATGCGTGGTGCGGCTGTGCCTTCAGGTCTATTGATTGCACCACAGATCAATGGTCATGATGCTAAATTTAATAAGCCTTATGCGTATGATCCGGAAAAATCCAAAGCACTTCTTGCCGAAGCTGGATATCCAGAAGGTTTTGAGCTTGGTATGGATTGCCCGAATAATCGTTATGTAAATGACGAAAAAATCTGTCAGGCTGTTGTTGGACTTTTGGCACGCGTTGGTATCAAAGTTGATCTGAATGCTCAGCCAAAATCCAAATATTTTGCAAAAGTAAGCCCGCAAAATGGTAACGATACTTCTTTCTATCTTTTGGGGTGGACACCAAGTTCAATGGACGTTCATAACGTTCTTTTCAACCTGATGTCATCATTTGATACTGAGAAGAATACTGGCCAATTTAACTATGGTCGTTATTCCAATTCACGGATTGATGAGATAGCAGGCAACGTTGAAAAGGAAACAGATCAAGCCAAGCGTCAGGAAATGATTGCTGAAGCTTTCTCTATTCTGAAGGAAGACGTTGGTTATCTACCTCTTCACCAGCAACCTCTTTCATGGGGTGTTCGTGATGGCGTAACGCTTTCTCAGCGTGCTGATAACGTGCTTGACCTTCGCTATGTTGTGATTGGTAAATAACCCTTTGGGGTGATTGTATAAGGGGGCCTCAGTTTTAGAGGCCCCCGTTTTTACTGGTTCAATTATCTTGAGCCAAGTTGAGCAGGGGACGTTATGTTCAAGTTTATATCGATGCGGCTTCTTCAGTCGATTGTCGTCATGTTGGTGGTTGGCTTGATCGCCTTCGCCTTATTCCGTTTTGTTGGGGATCCCATTAATAATATGGTGGGTCAGGATACGACGCTTGAAGAGCGTGAAGCCTTGACTGAATCATTGGGATTAAATGATCCTTTTCTCGTTCAATACGGGCGTTTTATTTCTAATGCTGTGCAGGGCGATTTTGGTATGTCCTATCGTTTGCGCCAGCCCGTAAGTGGATTGATTGCTGAACGTTTTCCCGCAACCCTTGAACTTTCCCTGGTTTCTGCTGTACTCGCTTTGGTGTTGGGGGTTCCCATGGGGATCTATACAGCGCTAAAACCAAAATCGTTATTTAGTCGCAGTTTTATGACGATATCTCTGATGGGGGTATCGTTGCCGACCTTCTTAATCGGTATTTTGTTGATTCTCTTCTTTGGTGTGACCTTGCGATGGTTACCAACCTTTGGTCGTGGGGAGGTTGTCGAGCTAGGCTGGTGGAGCACAGGTTTCCTGACAGCAAGTGGTCTAAAGTCGATTATCTTGCCAGCGATTACATTGGCAGTTTTCCAGATGACTTTGATCGTGCGTTTGGTTCGTGCTGAAATGCTAGAAGTTTTGCGCACTGATTATATCAAGTTTGCTCACGCACGTGGTCTAAGCCCAAGGTTAATAAACTTCTCTATTGCTCTGCGTAATACACTTGTTCCTGTTATTACAATTATTGGTCTTCAGGTCGGGTCGATTATTGCTTTTGCCATTATCACCGAGAGCGTATTCCAATGGCCGGGAATGGGGCTGTTGTTTATTCAGGCGGTATCCGAAGTAGATATCCCCGTTATGGCGGCATATCTTCTATTGATTGCCTTTGTTTTTGTTGTGATCAATTTGATTGTCGACATTCTCTATTTTGTTGTTGATCCCCGTTTGCGAGTACAGAGCTAATGAGTGATATTTCAAGCGAAGCACCATCATTTATCACGCGCTTCCGTGAAAGTGATCTCTGGTACAATTTCAAGAGATCTCCGGGGGCAATCATTGCCGCCTTTCTGACTTTTATAATTGTCTTCGGCGCGGTTTTTGCCAATTTTGTTGCCCCGCATAATCCCTTTGATCTTGCGACTGTTGATCTTTTTGATGGTCTGTTACCGCCGGCATGGGAAGCGGATGGCAAGCTGTCTTACCTTTTGGGAACTGATGATCAGGGTAGGGACGTTTTCTCTACGATTCTGTACGGATCAAGAATTTCCCTTATTGTGGGTTTTGCCTCTGTTGGCTTCGCGGCTGTTCTGGGAATTACTGTTGGATTGATTTCGGGTTACGCTGGCGGGATGGTTGATTCCTTCCTCATGCGTGTTGCAGATGTTCAGTTATCATTTCCAGCTATTTTGATTGCTCTTCTCATTGATGGTATCGCCCGTGGTGTAATGCCGCGTGAAGTTCATGATGAACTCGCTGTTTATGTGCTGGTTGTTGCGATTGGTCTGAGTTTTTGGGTTCAGTATGCGCGTACGGTTCGTAGTTCTGTTTTGGTTGAACGGAACAAGGAATATGTTCAGGCAGGACAGGTTATCGGTTTGCCGGACTGGATTATTTTGGTCCGTCATATTTTACCGAACGTTATGGGGCCAGTGTTGGTGATTGCGACTATTCAATTGGCTCTGGCTGTTATTACCGAAGCAACACTTTCTTTCCTAGGTGTTGGTGTTCCTCCGACCTCTCCGTCTTTGGGAACACTTATTCGTATCGGGAATGACTATCTCTTCTCTGGGGAGTGGTGGATAACTATTTTCCCGGGTGTGGCTTTGGTCGTACTCGTTCTTTCCGTTAACATTCTGGGTGACTGGCTTCGTGATGCCCTTAACCCGAAACTGCGCTGATAGGGAGTGATGTCATGAGTAAAGAATTACTGGATATCAAAGACCTCGTTGTTGAGTTCCCATCTCGCCATGGTGATGTTATTGCGGCTAAGGATGTAAATCTGACTGTTGCTGCAGGGGAAATTCTTGGTGTTGTTGGGGAGTCTGGCGCAGGTAAATCGACCATTGGTAATGCTGTGGTTGGTTTGCTGGAACGTCCCGGACGTGTCGGTGGCGGGGAGGTGTTCCTCGAAGGTGAGCAGATCATTGGTAAATCTCAGGCAGAGTTGAGAAAGATCCGGGGTAAACGGATTGGCATGATCTTTCAAGATCCACTGACTTCGCTTAATCCATTAGAGACTATTGCATCCCAGTTGATCGGTACAATTCAAACTCATTTGGGCTTGTCCGATGCAGAGGCCCGTGAACGTGCAATTTCCCTCCTTGATCAGGTTGGTATTCCGGATCCGTCTGTGCGGGTTGACCATTATCCCCACCAGTTCTCTGGTGGTATGCGTCAGCGTGTTGTTATTGCTTTGGCGCTGTGTGCCGAGCCGGATGTTATCCTTGCGGATGAGCCAACAACTGCACTGGATGTTTCCATTCAGGCCCAGATACTTGATTTGCTTAAAAAGCTGGTCCGGGAAAAGGGCGTTGGTATGATCATCATTACCCACGATATGGGGGTGATTGCCGAAGTCGCTGACCGTGTTGCGGTGATGTATCGTGGTGTGGTTGTGGAAACTGGGCCTACCGCTAAAATTCTTGGTAATCCGGATCATCCTTATTCTCGCAGTTTGATTTCTGCTGTTCCGCGCCCGGATATGCGGTTGCATCGTTTCCCTGTTGTGGAAAGCATTGAAGCGGCGGGTGAGTGTAAAGAACTTGATCTGAATACACATTGGTTGGGTAAAGCTCGTGATTTTGGCAAAAGCGATGGTCCGTTGCTTAAAGTCGATAATCTTGAGATGGTTTTCAAATCCGGTGGTATGTTCGGCGGCGGGAAAAGTGAAGTCCGGGCCGTTGATAATGTCAGTTTCGATATCCGCGATGGCGAGTGTTTTGGGATTGTTGGAGAGTCGGGATCGGGTAAATCCACCATCGCACGTTTGGTGACGTCTATTTACAAGGTTGCTGGTGGTTCTATTAATTTTGCCGGTACAGATCTTACCAAAATCAAAAAACGTCGCGAACTTAATGTGCACCGTCGTCAGATGCAGATGATTTTCCAAGATCCTTTTTCATCCGTAAATTCGCGGATGAAGGTTCGGGACATTATTGCAGAGCCAATCCGCTTCCATAAGCTGACAAGTTCCGAAGCCGAGACACGTCAAATTGTTGATGATCTTCTGGATCATGTTGGCCTGGGTGCCAAGGCAGCCGTAAAATTCCCACATGAATTTTCTGGGGGGCAGCGGCAACGTATTTCCATCGCCCGTGCATTGGCGACACGTCCGCGCTTCCTAATTTGTGACGAGCCAACATCGGCTTTGGACGTATCCATTCAGGCCCAGATTCTCAATCTGTTGAAAGATCTTCAGGAAGAACTTGGCTTGACCATGATGTTTATTAGTCACGATCTTCCGGTAATCCGGCAGATGTGTGATCGTGTTGGTGTTATGTCCAAAGGAAAGATGGTTGAGATTGCTGATACGGAAGAGCTTTTCAAAGCACCGCAGCATGAATATAGCAAGCATCTGATCAGTTTGATGCCAAGCTATTCCGGTCTTATGGACCGCGATGATGGACAAGCCGAAGCAAGTTAAAGCTATCCGGGATAAGGTGTAAAAAAGGGCTCTGAAGTAATTGCAGAGCCCTTTTTGTATGTATAAACAAAGTAAAAACTCTTGGGTTTTGTCGTCACTTCAGCCCGCAAGAGTTTAAGTAACGTTACTACCCCTAGGCATGGACAGCCTGGGCGACAGATCCGTGGATATGTGAAACCAGTTCCGGTTCTAACTTCAGGCGTGCAGATAGCATGCTGAGATACCCCTGTTCAGCGGGATCATCTACTTCAATTGCCATTAAGGAAGCCACGTAAAGCTCGACGGCTTGTTCCTTGTTCTGTGCCAGTGCAACCAGACTGTCGATATCCAATGGTCTGCGCAGCTGATCCATGAGGAAGGCTTTTTCATCATTTGAGAGGCCAAGTTCATCGATCTTGGCAAAGATAGCATCCTGTTCTGCACTATCAATCTGACCATCGGCTTTTGCCGCGGCAATCATGGCTGATACCAAGGCTGCGCCAAAGCTGTTGGCGGTTTCTGTTTCCGGTTCTACCGCAAAGGCTGAATCCTGAGGGACAGGAGGCACAATAGCGGCCTGATGCGGTGTATATTGCTGAGAAGATTGTGCAGGTGCATGGGCAGTGTGGGGCTGACTTTGGGTGTGACCTTGTGCTTGTCCGGGTACTTGCCCGTGCCCCATGCCTTGTTGAGCGGTCGCATTCTTATTACCTTGCCAATCGCTGTAAGCCTTGTACGCAAGACCGGCAACAAGGGCTAGGCCGCCGTACTGAACGGTTTTCTTTGCCATCTTGCGACCCTTTTTGGATCCCATCATATAGCCAGCCAAGCCGCCTGCGACAGCGCCGCCAGCAAGACCACCTGCATTGCTGGAAAGGTAATCCTTACCCTTTTGCATAGCAGAACCACCACCTGTTCCACCACCACTTGCGCCAAGTACTTCGTTGATTAGTTTCGATGCGTTAAACATGCTGTCCCATCATAGAAATTAGAGTTTTCTGCAAAACAGTTATTCTCTGTTCCTATCTCATATGGGAGATTTTTTGCGGGTTTCAATTCTTCTGGTGTTGGAAAATCAAAGGGGTTTTGCATGGAGTGTTAGATACAGTATCACGCGCTTGAGTTGATCTGTCATGATCCTGCTGCACTTTTGTGGTACATTGTGCGTGTCATAAGTGTGATCGGGGAGAAAAAGAAATGGGTGTGCGTGTCGGAAATGTAGAGTTTCATGCAGGGCCGGAAGCTCTGGGTGCACCTGATGAGCTAGAGGCTGTGATCGTTGACTTTATCGACGGCACACAAAAGCGCCTGGATATCGCTGTGCAGGAGCTGGAAAACGAAACCGTTGCCAAGGCGATTATTCGTGCCCGTCAACGAAAAGTTCGGGTCAGAATGGTCATAGAACAAAGCTATCTCAAGGCTGCAACGGCGCGGGTCGATCCTTGGGCTCCGGGAGGTAAACACGAACCAAACCGTCTGGTTCACGATGCAATCTTGCGGGCCAAAATTGATGTGAAGGTTGACTACAATTCTAAGATATTTCATCAGAAATTTATGGTTCGGGACGGGGCGTCGGTTCTGTCAGGATCGACCAATTTCACCCCGACAGGCATCCACAATAACCTGAACCATGTGATTATTATCCACGATAAGAAGGTTGCGAAGATCTTTAGCCGTGAATTTGCGGAAATTCAGCGCGGACATTTTGGCAAGCGGAACGAAGGTCACGATAAAACCCCGACGGATACAGTGGTGTCCGACGTGCCGATCAGGGTTCTGTTTGCACCGGATCACAGCCCGGAAATGGAGATCATGAAGCAAATGCTCAAGGCGCGAGAGCGGATCGATTTTGCAATCTTTACCTTTTCAAAGTCATCGGGGATAGATGATACCATGCTGCGCTTGCTTGATCTCGACATGCCAATACAGGGTGTCTTTGATGGCGGGCAGGGTAGTCAGGATTGGGCGCCTGTGGATGATCTCAAGGCCAAGGGGGCAGACTTGTTTTTTGTGCACAAAAGCGGCCAGCTTGGCAAGTTGCATCACAAGCTGATGGTCTTGGACAGGCAAGTGGTGATCGGTGGCTCTTTTAACTACACAGGGCCAGCGAACCATTTGAATGACGAGAACATCATTATCCTTGGCGATCTAGAGACCACATCCCCCACACAAAGAGAAGCGCAGAAGAAGATCGCCAGCTTTGCCCTCGCGGAAATAGAGCGCATCATCCGGGATCATGCCCGACCTGTTACATGAGGTCCGTTATCTAACCCCAATTATCTAGGGCCTGTTGTTTTGGCCAAAAGAAAAAGGGAGCTTTCGCTCCCTCTCACATTTTTACCTGTATCCACTTAGTGACAGCGCACTACCTTTAAAACATACGTTTAAGCGTACCTTTTTTGTCGATGAGCTGATGTTTGATGGCCGCCCCGGCGTGCAGCAGGACTACAGCGATCAGACCATAGGCAATGTAGTAGTGCAGGTTAATGGCGAGATCACGGGTTGTATCGGTAATTACCATGATCGACGGAATGTCGAAAAGCCCGAAGAAGGTAAAGCCGCTTCCCGAAGACGTGGAAATGGCATAACCCGTCAGGGGAACGACAAACATGGAAAGCAGTAGAATGACATGCACTACTTTTGCCCCGACCTTTTCCATCGGTTTCAGGGATTCCTGAAGACCGGGCGAGGGGGAAATCACTTTCCATATTGCAAAGACAGAGGAAAGAAGAAGCACACAGACGCCAATGGCACGGTGTAATTCCAAGCCTGTATGATACCAAGCATCATAATAGCTGAGCCCAACCATCCACCAGCCAAGACCGATCAGACCAATAATGGAAAAAGCTATGAGCGAGTGCAGCAACTTGCTGACCAGCCCATAGCTATTTGTTGAATTGCGTATCATAACTGATAAACGCTTTGATTATTTCTTTTGAATTGCTTCAATAAAGAGATCAACCTGTACTTCCTCTGCCGCAGGGCCAAGGTTGAAGTCCATGCCGAAATCTTTACGTTTCAAGGTGTAGCTGCCTTCGAAACCGGCACGATATCCACCCCACGGGTCTTTGCCTTCGCCAATCTTAGTGACATCAAAGGAAATGTTTTTGGTCACACCGTGTAGGGTCAGATCGCCGGACAAGGTGCCACCGTTGTTATCACCGCTGTATCCCGTACTGACAAAGGTTGCTGTTGGGAACTCTTCCACATCAAAGAAATCCGGGCCACGTAGGTGTTTGTCACGTTCGGCGTGATTTGTATCCAAACTTGCTGTATCGATCTCAATATTGACCTTTTGGTCTGCGCTATTTTCAGGATCATAATCGATCGTTCCGGAAATCTTGTTAAAGGTGCCAGATAACCAGCTATAACCGAGGTGTTTTGTTTTGAAATTAATAAACGAGTGTGTTGGATCAATGTTGTACTCAGCGGCATTCGCCATTGAAACAGACAAGGAAAGTGCCAGCGCAGCAAGACCAGCTGGAAGGGCTTTAAAAGATAGTTTGAAAGGCATGTAGAATCCCCGTGAAAAAGATTATTTCTAAATTAAATGGTGATTTGAACCCTATCATTCAATCCACAAATTGGGATGTAACTATTATGTGAGCAGACTTCAAGGTGTGGGGAAGCAACACGCTAATCAGTTACCAGACTTTAATGTATCTTGTTTGGATAAGAGTTTGGATCCGGGACCAGGATTCGAACCTGGACTGAAGGAGTCAGAGTCCTTAGTTCTACCGTTAAACTATCCCGGATCAGGGGTCAGCGCTTAAAAATTCTGGCAGCTTTGGATGATCATTGGATGATCACCGAGCATTTACTGTGTGCCAGATATGCTGATAACGGTGACTTGCGGGGGTTCATATAGTCCCTTGGCTCAGATCTTACAACACATTTTTGCGTCCAGTGATGTTTTTTTGCTTTTGGGGCATTTTTAGGGTCTTGGTGGTGAATAGATGTTGATTTTTCCCCCTTTGAATTCGTAAGAAGGGAGTACCGGATTATTGTCCGGTTGTTTCAGGAGCAGAATTTTTGACGGTTACTTCGCAGGCCCGTAAAAAAGCCTCGTCTAAAAAGACGGCAAAACGGGCGGACAATAACGTTTACGCCGCGATAGATTTGGGGACAAATAACTGTCGCCTGTTGATCGCGCGCGCCAGCCGTAAAAATTTTCGTGTTCTTGATACCTTTTCCCGCATCGTTCGCTTGGGCGAGGGGCTAAGTCAAACAGGTAAGTTATCTGAAGAAGCCATGGGGCGGACGCTGGCTGCACTTAAGATTTGCAACAGTAAACTTAAACGACGGGGCGTGACAAAACTGCGTTGTGTCGCGACCGAGGCCTGTCGCCGCGCGGCAAACGGGGATGACTTTATCAAACGGGTCAAGCAAGAAACCGGGCTAGATCTGGAAATCATCGATAATTCGGAAGAAGCATCGCTGGCTATTATGGGGTGTGCGCCTTTGCTAAACCCTGACCTGCCCGAAGCTCTAATCTTTGATATTGGCGGGGGCAGTACCGAAGTCAGCTGGATTCGTCTGGGGGATAAAGAATCCTCGCCAGATGAAAAGAACGTGCCAGATAATGCGAAAGCGACGGCACCTAAACCAGATGTGCCCAAACCTGTTATGCCGACCCCAATTATGCCAAGTCCCATCATGGAAGACTGGTATTCGGTTTCCAAAGGGGTTGTGACCCTTGCCGAGAAATACGGTGGCCGGGATATTACGGCGGAAATTTATCAACAGATGGTTCAGGAAATCTATGATGACTTCCTGATCTTTGAGAAAAAACACGGTTTTGCGCAACGGGTCCGCGATGGAAAGTTGCAGCTATTGGGAACATCGGGCACGGTGACGACGCTTGTTGGGGTGTATAAAAAGCTGCCACGTTATGACCGTAATCGGGTTGATGGCACCTTGATCAATTGTGATACCGCCATTGGCCTTTGCCACAAGATTGCCAGCATGACCTATGCACAACGGGTGGCGAACCCCTGTATCGGCAGTCAGCGCGCCGATTTGGTGGTTGCGGGCTGCGCTATTTTTGAAGCCTTGGCCAAGCTTTGGCCTGTTGCGCAACTACGCGTCGCCGATAGAGGTCTGCGCGAAGGTATTCTCTATAAGTTGATTAGCGAAGGTTAAGCCCTTTCGGTTCTATTGGGGGATGGTGCGTTCGGGACGTCTCTTCCTCGGGCCGTCTTTTAACAGAATATCTTCTATTCTTTATTTTAAGATCAAATTGATACTCTGGATTTTAAGGTCAAACAGATACTCTGGGCCTTGTTGTGTGATAATTTTATTTCTGGGCTGGTGATGAGACATTTGAGATTTTATCAGTCCTGATGTATAGCCCTGTTAAGAAATAGAACACCAATAAGTCTGGTGTGTCGTATACTATTGTCTTTTGATCCTGTGATCATGTGTCAGAAAGCGGAAGAATGAGCTCTTCAGGTAAATCCAAAAAAGGTGGCTCGCGCCCAAGCAGTAACCCTTCGGGGCGGGGACTGAAAGTCCGTGTGAAAACTGCGGCTCGGCGCTCGAACTCTTCTGCGCGCTGGTTGAACCGTCAACTCAACGATCCCTATGTTCAAGAAGCCAAAAAGCGCGGCTATCGGGGACGGGCAGCCTTTAAGATTGCTCAGATCGACGACAAGTTTAAAATTTTCAAAAAGAATTCCCGCATTGTCGATTTGGGATGCGCCCCAGGGGGCTGGTGTCAGGTCGCTGTTGAGCGTTGTGGACCCGGCGCGCATATCGTGGGTATGGATCTTCAGGAGGTCGAGCCGATTGCCGGGGTTGTTCTACTGCAGGGCGACTTTATGGATGACGATGCGCCTGCACGTCTTAAGGCTGAACTGAACGGGCCTGCCGATATTGTTCTGTCGGATATGGCGGCGGCGGCAACGGGCCATCCTCAGACGGATCACCTGCGGATTATGGGTCTGATGGAAACGGCCCTGATGTTTGCTGAAGAAGTTCTGGTTCCCGGCGGAAGTTTTATCGGCAAGGTCCTACAGGGTGGGGCGCAGGCCGAGTTGTTGAAGTTAGTGAAAACCAAATTTAAAAGCGTGCGCCATTTCAAACCAGATTCCAGCCGGAAAGACTCCTCGGAAATGTTTTTGGTTGCGACAGGTTTTAAGGAAAAATAAGATCACTAATGAGGCTTAAAGTAAGCGTATGAAAGCCCTGAATAATTGAAAATTCAGGGCTTTTTGTTGTTCTGCTTTTTGAGGCCTTAGCCCTGCATATAAAATAATTGAAATGTCATCTTTTAATCACTTGGCTTTAAGTCGCTTCTGTGTAGAATGCGGCGTCAATCGGATTTAGCCACTATGGTGTGGCGCCCATACGGGAAACTAGGTTTCCCCGCGTCTAAGGGATAGATTGACATGCACATCCGCGAAGCCCTCACATTTGATGATGTTCTGCTCCAGCCTGCAGAATCCTCTGTTCTTCCCGCTCAGGCAGATACGCGCACAAAGCTGACTGCTTCTCTCGAACTGAATATCCCGTTGCTTTCTTCTGCGATGGATACGGTCACCGAAAGCCGTCTGGCAATCGCAATGGCCCAGTTTGGTGGTATCGGCGTTATTCACAAGAACCTTTCTATCGAAGAACAGGCCAGTGAAGTTCGCAAAGTTAAAAAGTTTGAATCCGGCATGGTTGCCGATCCGCTGACATTCCCGCCAAGCGCGACATTGGCTGATATCCTCCGTCTTCAGGAAAGTGTCAGCTTTTCCTGCTTCCCGGTTGTCGAAGACAAAACTGGCAAGCTTGTTGGTATTATTACAAACCGTGACATGCGCTTTGCCCAAGATCCCAATCAGCCTATTTCAGAGCTGATGACCAGGGATAACCTTATTACAGTTAAGGAGGGCATTACCGGCGACGAAGCGAAACGTTTGCTGCACCAACACCGTATTGAGAAGCTTTTGGTCGTTGATGACAACTATCGCTGTATCGGCCTGATCACCGTTAAAGATATCGACAAAGCGGCCAAGCATCCGATTGCCTGTAAAGACGAACATGGTCGCTTGCGTGCCGCGGCGGCTACAGGTGTTGGCGAAGAAGGTTTCTCTCGTGCTGAGGCTTTGATTGACGCGGGTGTTGATCTTTTGGTTATTGATACGGCCCACGGTCATTCCCGCGGTGTGATCAACGCTGTTGAGCTGATCAAGAAAACCTATCCGACAACACAGGTTGTTGCGGGTAACGTTGCCACCGCCGAAGCAACGCGCGCCCTAATTGGCGCAGGTGCCGATGCGGTGAAGGTCGGAATCGGTCCGGGATCTATCTGTACAACCCGTATCGTTGCCGGTGTTGGTGTCCCTCAGCTAACGGCGATTATGGATGCGGTCGAAGTTGCGAACAAAAGCAACGTCGGCATTATTGCGGATGGCGGTATCAAGAACTCTGGCGATATTGCCAAGGCAATTGCTGCCGGGGCACGTGCGGTTATGGTTGGCTCGCTTCTTGGTGGTACAGATGAAAGCCCGGGGGAAGTTTTCCTTTATCAGGGGCGTTCTTATAAATCTTACCGCGGTATGGGATCTGTTGGTGCCATGGCGCGCGGATCTGCGGATCGTTACTTCCAGGATGATGTCAAAGACAACCTGAAACTGGTTCCAGAAGGTATCGAAGGGCGTGTACCATACAAAGGTCAGGCAAGTGCCATTGTTCACCAGTTGGTTGGTGGTCTGAAAGCATCCATGGGATATACGGGCTCTCCGACAATTGATCACATGCGTGAGAATTGCGTTTTCTGTAAAATTACAAATGCTGGACTGCGCGAAAGTCATGTCCATGATGTGACGATTACCCGCGAAGCCCCGAACTATCGCAGCGGTGGTTAAGGGTGCAGACATCAGGTAATACTGAGTTTCAATAGTTTAAAAGGGTGTCTCTTAGTATGAGCGCCCTTTTGCATGTAATATACGTTTTCTCAAAACGACTTATATTTTAATTTACTATATAAGTTTTAGATATATTGTTGGATCTAAGGCTATTTTTAGTGTGGAAAATTTCGAATGTTCTCTGTTATCCGATTCTTTATTCTTGGGGCTACTGTTACCACTGTTTTTACTTTAAACGCTTTTGCTGGTGATCTCAAACAGCCTCATAGCTGGGAAGGCTTGCACGTTGGGTTTTCAATCGGTGGTGCTTACGGCAATGCTGATTCTAATTATGATGTGATTGATGAGGGAGCTTATTTTGTGCCAGGTGATCCCGAACAGTTAGGTGGTTTGTTCAATCGAAAAATTGATGGTCAAAGCCTTACGGGCGCATTTATCGCGGGATATGATTTTCAAAGGGATAATATAACCTATGGAATTGAAACCGACCTGACCGTAATGGACTTTTCTGAGACTGAGGGGGTGAGGGATGTTGCTTATGATACTCAACCTGGAACTCTTTTTAATCAACAAAACAAAATAGAATCTAAGTTTATGCTTAGCCTTAGACCTAAAGTCGGTTATGCGATGGGGAAGGCGTTGTTTCATTTTTCTGCAGGCCCCTCTATAGGTAAGTTTAAATATAGCTCGCAATTTTCTGATGGTAATGGCGCTACGACCTCGTTTAGTGATTCAAAGATTGCTCTGGGGCTTTCTTCCGGCTTGGGTGTGAACTATATGGTTGGTGATGGTTGGTCTTTACGCGGCGATTACCTATTTAGCTATTTTCCTGACATCGTAGATGGCAAGAGTGCACTTAGTAATGACGCACAAAATGGCTTTAAATACGATGCAGATTTTCAATCTCATAATCTTCGTTTTGGATTAACCAAGCGCTTTTAAGTAATTGATTATAAAAATAATCGAGTGATTTTTGTTTCTGGGTGTTTGATTGCTGGCAAACTGAGACGTTATTGCTAATTAAAACTTGGATGATCTATGAGACCTTCTGGCCGTATTCAAACTTCAATCGAACTTCTGACAGAAGTTATGGACTCATCCCTGCCTATGGATCGGGTGGTCAACAGTTACCTGCGGGCGCGGCGGTTTATTGGCTCCAAAGATCGCAAGGATATATCTGCACGGGTTTACGGTGTGATCAGATCCAAATGCCGACTTGATTGGTGGACGATCAAATCAGGTCTTGGGGACGGGTGCCGTTCATTGGTTCTATCCTACGCGACTTTGGTCGAGGGATTGAAAGCTTCTGAACTGGATGAAATCTGTGACGGCGGGGATTACAGCCCGCGTGCTCTCAGCGAATTTGAAAACGAAGCTTTGGCAACACTACAGGGACAAGAACTTAACCATCCGGATATGCCCGCAGCGGTTCAGGGGGAACTGTCGGATTGGCTCTATGCTTTGTTTGAAAAACAGTTTGGTGTCGAAGGCGCCAAGGTCCAAGCTGCTGGTTTGCAAGCTCAGGCCAGCCTTGATTTGCGGGCTAACTTGCTAAAAGGTGGACTAGATCAGGCAATTGAACTGCTCGGCAAAGATAATGTCGAAGGGGTTGCGACGGCGTTTTCCCCTTGGGGCATTCGGGTTCAGGGACGAACAGCCCTTGGAAACTGCAAAGCTTTTCGCGATGGCTTGGTTGAAGTTCAGGACGAAGGGTCACAGCTGATCGCCTTATTGTGCGACGTGACACCGGGACAGTCTGTGCTTGATCTCTGCGCGGGTGCCGGGGGCAAATCTCTTGCCTTGGGCGTGTTGCTGCAAAACGACGGCGAGTTGGTAGCAATGGATATTGACCCCCGCCGACTTCAACGAGCTGAGCCACGGGTTGAAAAGGCCGGAATTGAAAACATCCGCTATGCAACGCTGAACAAAGATAATCTGAAAAAGATGTCTGCAAAAGGTTTTGACCGCGTGTTGGTGGATGCCCCCTGTTCTGGAAGCGGGACATGGCGACGCCAACCAGATGCACGTTTGCGGATCACATCTGGTAAGTTTGTAAATTACAAGGAAATGCAAACCAAAGTACTGGAACAGGGGGCTTCTTGTGTAAAAGTTGGTGGTCGACTGATCTATGCGACCTGTTCTGTCCTTGATGACGAAAACACGGATCAAATAGACGCTTTCCTTGCAAAACATCCAAACTATCAACGCGTGCCTGTCAGCGAAATCTGGAAAGAACAAGGCATGAAACCCTGTGCCTTTATCGACCAAACAATGAAAGTATCTCCCGCGCAACACAGCCTTGATGGCTTCTTCTGCGCGGTATTGGAAAGACAGTCGTAAGTGGGAATGGCAGTTGGACTGCTGTTGGATCACTACAGAATACAGGTTAAGTGCAAGGGCAAGCCATTAGCTAAAATGGTACAGGTATGAACTTTTTACTTGGAATCGTAAAAGAAAAACCCCCGGCACCTGTTGGGGTGCCGGGGGCTGTTTAGAAAAACAGGCCGGGTTAAACGGCGCGAAGTTTTTCCTGTGCAGCTTCTGCCAGAAAGGCGCTGCGGTTTTTGGAAACGGCGTCGATGCGGGACAGCAGTCCTTCGTCAAGCATCACGTTCACCCGTTTCGGTTTGCCCGGCATGGTTACTTCAACCAAAGTAACCAGAAGGGAGTATTTTTTATCTTCGTCATCAATACTTTCGATATCGCTCGGTTCCGGGATTTGATCACCATCATCATTCATCACGGTGATGTGCCCGGAAAGAGCCAGTTTCGCCATTTCAAAGGCTTCGGGAATATCCTTCCCGGCGCTTACGCATCCGGGAAAATCGGGGAATGTAACCCCGTAATCACTACCGGGCTGCTTATCAATCAGCGCAGGGTAATATCTTTTTTGAGTCAATGTCGTACGCTTTCCTTTGTTTGTAATGAATTCTCACATTTCACACTTTTAACCGCGCCGGTTGGGTTGGCTTGGTCAGCCCCCGTATTAACGGAGGCTGAGGCCAGATTGTCGTTCTATGGATTTCAGTACCAAGATCGACAGATCCCGCGTTGGGTGGGGGACCGTTACCTTTCCCTTTTTGGTAGAATGTTTGAAGTGGTAGTGGTCGCCTTTTGTGTTGATGTGGTGCCAGCCATCCTTCTTTAGAAGTTTGATGACTTGCCTAGAATTCATGTAGTTAATCCTCAATTAGTTTCGATAGAGTTACCTTTACACACTGGTACACATCCGTCAATGTATTCGTGTGTGGTGGTGTGTATTTTGACGGAATTGATTTTTCAGAAGTAGGAGGAGATAAATGCCTAGGCGACCATAATGGAGTTATGGAGGCATAAAATAACCAAAACAATTTGTGCGCTTACAATTCTGATTAAATAATATCTTTTGCTGCATTAGCTGGGAAAGCTTGTTAGGACTAGATCCTGTTTCCCCGATTTTATTTTTCGTCTTCCTTCTTCCGACAGGTCACCAGAATGGATTTCTTTTCTCCCGAGCTTCTTGCTCTGATGTTTGCTGCGGGTCTTTTCGCAGGCTTTGTTGATGCCATTGCCGGGGGCGGGGGGCTGATTACGCTGCCTGTCCTGTTGACTGTTGGGCTGTCGCCGGTTCAAGCCATTGCAACAAACAAGTTACAGGGATCTTTTGGAACCTTTTCTGCGACGCTTAGTTTTATCCGCAAAGGCCATCTGGATATCAAGGCATGGATACTGCCGATTGTCCTGACCTTTATCGGGGCGGCATCTGGTGTGATTGTTCTACGGTCGGTTGATAGCAGCTTTCTGGTCAATGCCATTCCCTTTTTGCTGATTGCAATTGCGATCTATTTCCTGTTTCAACGCAAGCTGGGGGATGAAGATCGTCATCAACGGATCAGTCGTAATGTCTTTGCTTTTCTTTTTGGGACTGGCATTGGCTTTTACGATGGTTTTTTCGGTCCCGGCACGGGATCGTTCTTCACCTTGGCCATAGTGACACTACTTGGGTACAACATTCTCAAAGCCACCGCGCATGCGAAGCTGTTAAACTTCACCAGTAACTTTGCCTCGCTGTTGTTTTTCGTCCTTGGTGACAGTCTGGTGTGGTCTGTTGGTTTGATCATGGCCTGTGGATCCGTGATCGGTGGTTATCTTGGCGCGCAGATGACCATGAAGCACGGCGCGCGGATTATTCGGCCGCTTTTGGTCGTGACGTCGATTCTTATGACCGTAAAGCTAATCTACTCAAACCCGGATCATATTCTCGGACGCTGGATAGTTTCGTTTTTGGATGTTTTTCTTTCGTAGCTCAAAAAATGGCGACGAAAAGAGAAACGCGATCTTTATGACTTACTGTAAAAAGAGCCTCAAACAGGTAAAAGAGCTGTTTCTGTCTTTGACATTTGTTGCACTTTCCGGCAGGTAAGGGGCGTGAAATTGAACGTGCCCTGGATACCTTTGATTGGATTTGCCAATGATGGTGTCGGGCTTATTGCGGAGCATGAGTTCCATCCATGACTGATCGTATTCTCATTATTGATTTCGGGTCACAGGTTACCCAGCTGATTGCACGTCGTGTGCGTGAAAGCGGTGTCTATTCCGAAATTCATCCCTTTAATGCCGTTGATGATGCCTTTTTGGAAAGCTATGCACCAAAAGCCATCATCCTTTCCGGTGGTCCTGCCTCTGTAACTTGGGATGACGCCCCGTCTGCACCGACAAAGGTGTTTGAAATGGGCGTGCCTGTGTTGGGAATTTGTTATGGTCAGCAGACCATGATGGAACAGCTTGGCGGTAAAGTTGAAACTTCTGACCATCAGGAATTTGGCCGGGCGATTATCGATATTACTGAAGACTGTGCCCTTTTTCATGGTGTATGGGGTGTTGGTACCCAAGAACAGGTGTGGATGAGCCACGGCGACCGTGTCGGTAAGCTGGCACCGGGCTTTAGGGTTGTTGCGACCTCTGAGGGCGCGCCTTATGCTGCTGTCGCCAACGATGACAAAAAGTTTTACGCGGTTCAGTTCCACCCGGAAGTTTATCACACGCCCCATGGTGCACAGCTTTTGAAGAACTTCACCCACGGTGTTGCGGGCTGTACCGGCGACTGGACAATGGCTGCCTTTAAAGATCAAAAGGTAGAGGCCATTCGCGAACAGGTTGGCGACGGGAAAGTTATCTGTGGTCTTTCTGGTGGTGTAGACAGTTCTGTTGTTGCGGTTCTTTTGCACGAAGCCATTGGTGAGCAGCTGACTTGCGTCTTCGTTGATACCGGCTTTATGCGGATGGGCGAAGCCGAGCAGGTGGTTACTCTGTTTAAAGATCACTACAATATTGAGTTGGTCCACGTGAATGCCGCTGATCGTTTCTTTGCGGCCCTTGGGGATGAGTTTGATCCGGAGAAAAAACGTAAAACTATTGGCGGTCTCTTCATTGATGTTTTCGAGGAAGAAGCCAATAAAATTGGCGGCGCAGATTTCCTTGCGCAGGGAACGCTCTACCCGGATGTGATCGAATCAGTTTCTTTCACTGGCGGACCTAGTGTCACCATCAAGTCTCACCACAATGTTGGCGGTTTGCCCGAACGCATGAACATGAAGCTGGTTGAGCCGCTCAGAGAGCTTTTCAAGGATGAGGTTCGTGGCTTGGGCCGTGAACTTGGTTTACCGGATAGCTTTGTTGATCGTCATCCCTTCCCGGGACCTGGTCTTGCAATCCGTATCCCAGGACAGCCGTTAACGCCTGAAAAGTGCGATATCCTGCGTAAAGCTGATGCGATCTATCTTGAAGAAATTCGCAAAGCAGGCCTCTATAATGAGATTTGGCAGGCTTTTGCTGTGTTGCTTCCGGTGCGCACCGTTGGTGTGATGGGGGATGCACGGACTTACGATTTTGTCTGCGCTCTGCGAGCTGTGACCTCCACCGACGGGATGACCGCGGATTATTACCACTTTGACCACGAGTTCCTTGGGCGGGTGACAAACCGCATCATCAATGAAGTTCGTGGAATTAACCGGGTGGTCTATGACTGCACGTCAAAGCCACCAGGAACTATTGAGTGGGAATGATCACACGTCAGGCACTAGCTGGTGCTAACTGGCATTAAGACACGCTTAAGGAATTGTTTTAATGTGATTTTGTCTATTTTGAGGCTGGCAGTGTTTGGCAACTGATGGCAGCGGGAAGCATGGCTTGAGCGTGGTATCCAAGGTGGTATTATCGACACATGATACCATGAGTGATAGCCGGTACCATGCTGCTTGATCGTGTGTGTTCATGATGTCAAAATTA
This sequence comes from Kiloniella sp., assembly GCF_048270245.1. Taxonomy (GTDB): domain Bacteria; phylum Pseudomonadota; class Alphaproteobacteria; order Kiloniellales; family Kiloniellaceae; genus Kiloniella. The sequence goes on along the minus strand of NZ_JBLWTH010000004.1, from coordinate 184,438 downwards.
TTTAACTGACTGTTTTTATTGAAATTATAGCCTTTATTTTTTGATGATCTTTCAGCATGGTATCGGAATCGAAGAAGGATAAGACTCTTGCTGACCGATACCAAGCTGCGAACCTCAAGCCGAGGGATAAGCTCTACAAAGGGAATGGCCGGGATGGCCTCTATGTGTCTGTCACCCTTGCCGGTTTCGTCTTATTCCGTTTCAAATACTTCAAACTGGAGTCTGTATAGCTGACATAATCTCTAAAGTTATCTGTGAGTGTAAGGGAATAGCACCACATAAAAGAAAGTTGATTTTCATATTCACACCTAATTCAATGAGTTTTTTTAATTATGCAAAAAAGCCTACGACAGTGCTCGTAGGCTTTATGCCTTCTAAATTGTTTTAAATAACATGCCGCCTAGGATCGCAGTTAGTATAATTATGGAAACAAATGCGACGACAGCTTTAGGTTTTAATACAGATGAGACTAATGCTATTTCAGGCAGGCTTGCCCCCGTACCGCCAATAATGAGAGCCATAGCAGGTCCAAGTCCCATACCTTTTAGGATCAGCACCTGTAGCAATGGGATGGCCATCTCAATACGCAAGTAAAGAGGAACCCCAATAGTCGCCGCGATGAGAATAGCGCTAAAGCTATCTCCGCCAACGTACTTTTCAATAAACTCGGCGGGCAAATAAGCTGCCGAAATACCGCTGATTAGAGCTCCTATTAAGACATAGGGAACAATTTTTTTAAACAATGCCAGTGCAAAATTGAGAGCATTGTTGACCTTAGATGGTTCAATTTTTTTTGTCTCTAATGCTGCGTTAGATGCGCCCTCAGTATTAATCGCACCGCAGGAATCCATGCTTCCAATTGTACTTCCACATTGACTCATTGCTGGAGCAGGGGACGCACTACAGCTAGGTTGGGCTTTGCTGCTATCTATTTCGCTTCCACGCTTAATTTCGTTTCTCCAAGGAGTTTTAGTAATAAACCATCCTCCAATTACCGCAGCAGAGAAAGTAAGAGCCAAGTATATCGATGTTACTTTTAAACCAAATACTGCATATATCATTGCTAAGACAATGAAATTGCATAAAGGTGCGGATATTAAGAAGCTTAAAATAGTGCCGAGGGAAACTCCCATTGTTGCCATTCCCATAGAAACAGGTACTACAGACGCGCTGCAGAATGGCGTTAGCATTCCAAAGGACGTGCCGAGTAAGGGCCCCCACTTTTCATGCTTAGTTAATTTTTTTTGTAGTTTATCCTGTGGAATATACTCACGCATAAACCCGGTCAGGATTGATACCGCTGCTATAACAAGAACCAGTCCACTACCGACATGAACAAACTCATTCAGAGCGACTGTAAGTTGATCTGTATTCAAAATAACACCTCGTGCTTGTGTGATCTCAATGAGTGACATGTCATAATCACAAATGCGCGATTGTGCAAGTGTGCTTGCAAGTTTTTTTTCGACATGGCATAGTTAACCAGAGGCAACTTAGAAGTAAGCTAAATGACTTGAAAAATATGATCTAACTTTGTCTCAAGTCATTTAGCTTGTTGATAGAGATGGTTGTTTGGGTAAATTTGCGTGGCGATGAGGCATCTATGATGTCTCGTTGAGGTGGTTCATATATCGTTTTTAAGACGGTACTGGCCGCTGACTTTAACAAAAAATATGGATATGTGACAAATGGATGATCGGTATATTGATGGATTGAAGGCGCTATCAGACCCTAATAGGCTGCGATTGTTTTGGCTGTTGGTTCATGTAGACCAACGTGTAACTGTTGCCGAGGCCATGGACGTTACTCAAGATACGCAATACAACGTTTCAAGAAACTTAAAAATGTTGTTTAAGGCAGGCTTACTAACACAAGAGAAACAGGGGAAATGGGTACTTTACACTTTGGCTGATCAAAAGCTTGCTCATTGTAAATTACTTGTTGACTCGGTACGGGAGCTACCTAAGGAGCTGTTCAAGGAAGAACTTCAACGTTGCTTCATACGTTTGTCCATGCGAGTAAACGGGGAGTGTGTAATTGGGGCTAATAGTGACGAGTTCAATACTGCGATACAAAAAATCCGTCAATCTCTTTAGTCAACAGCGCTCATATGAAAGAGTTTGTGGTGTATTAATTGCTGTGCCATGTCAGGTATAAATCGATCAGGTGGCTATACTTGCGACAGACCCGAATGCTTTATTTGAGTTTTCACTAATAGCCTTGTGTGAATAAGTTCAGGCTGTAGCCCATAGCGAGATTTTCAACTACTTCGATTTTTAGTAGCTCCGGCTATTTGATTTCAGCTCTGTTATAGAAGTTGGGCATGCCTTAGCTCATGCTATAGCCGCAACCCTTAAGTTTGATGAAGTGATGCTCCTTTGGTCACTGTTGCTTTCTTTTTTCACTACTGTCGGGTGCCATGAATGCGAACTAGTAACTACCTCCTTTCTACTCTAAAAGAGACTCCAAACTATGCTGAAACAATCAGTCACCAACTTATGGTGCGTGCGGGAATGATACGCAAGCTAGCATCAGGTTATACACGTGGCTACCTACTGGACTGAGAGTGCTGCGCAAAGTTGGAAAAATTGTTCGCGAGGAAATGAACGATGCTGGTGAAGTTAATTCCAGTGTAGTGGCACTGGTCATTCGCGGTGATCATGAGTTGAACAAGGTTAAAGCTGAAAAGCTTGTTGAAGTGGCGTGCCCATTGGAAATGGCAGAGGGAGCTGAAATAAAGGCTCTAGTCGTTGCAGATCCCGGGTTTTTTGGGGCCCGTTAACCTCGCAGTTCCCTTCATTGTATACCGCGTAGCGTTGCAGCAATGAGCGATTTTGCAGCGGGAGTTAATGCCCGTGGGAAGCACTACTTAGAAGCCAACTGGAATTTTGATTCAATTTAAGCATTTTTGGGGGAGCTACACGAGCACCCACACCCTTTTTGGCCTTGTTCTTTGGCAACTTCATCCGCTTTACAACAGGCATCTGTGTTGTTTAATGGCGATCCACCACAACATTTTTGATTGTTGGCCATTGTTGTTTTTGATCTGTCTGTTTTTCTCTCCACTGGTTTCTCCTTAACATTTAGGTGGTTGAAGATAGTATATCTGACAATCGAGATCATTTAGCTGCATGTAAGTGAAGCATCGATTTCGCAGTCCGCATTATCTTGAGAAGAGTCGATACAACACTCGCAAACGAGGTAATCGACCAGCTGCTGTACAGAGGCGTAGTTGGCACGGCAAATCAGGGTTGTCGCCTGCCTTTCCTGAGTGATGAGGTCCGCAATCATTAGTGTTTTTAAATGATGCGACAGGGTTGAACCGGGTATTCCCAGTTTGTCTTGTAAAGCCCCGACAGATAGCCCTTCTTTTCCTGCACGAATGAGGGCCCGGTATATATCTAACCTTTTGGGCTTACCCAAAGCTTCCATTTGTGATGCGGCAGTTTCGATATTCATTTTTAGCACTCTTTTTTTCGATTATGGGTATATTAAACTATATTTCTAGAATTATCAAAATAAAGTTTAATATACCATTTGCACAAAGGCTATTTAAATAGCTACAAAAGCAAGATGATGGTTTGGGGTAGAGTTCAAAGTAGAAAGCACACAAAATGGCTGAGTTAGATGATCGTATGAATGTTCTCGAAGGTTATATCGCTGAGCAGGATAAAACCATACAAGAGCTCAGCGATGTGCTGGCAGAGCAATGGCAGGTTATTGAAAAGCTGACCAAACGACTTGAACGTTCAGAACGGGTTATTGAGGAAATTGTCAGTGGCCAAGATGATAATGTAGGGCCCGTTGGTTATGTATCCTGATAGAGATTGTTTATCCAATAAAGAAACTTTGGCTCGGATTAAGCCGGAGAAATTTCTTGTAAATATGAGCGTGAATAAAAGTTATCCCATTCTTCTGAATGAGTAAGCTCGAAACCGTGTTTTATGTAAAAACTATTGGCCTTGCTTTCTTTTAATGCACAGAGTTTCAGGGGAAGTTTTTTACTCCAAGATATTTTAATTATTCTGTTCATAATGCTTGATCCGACACCACTACCTTGTGTGGCGGGATCTATATAAAGATGATCGAGCCAGAGGTAATTCTCTCTCGCCAAAAGAACATAAAATCCGATAATTTCGTTACTCTGTAGAACAAGTGTTGTTTTATCTGAGGCGAATTTACTCGCAAAGCGTTCACGTGCGCGCTCAGGATCGAACCGTCCGATATTCTCCAAACTCTCTCTCATTGCTGCGATACGAATTGAAATGAGCTTTTCCAAGTCTGTAGACATAGCTGTTTTGAAGGAGAGTGGCATCATAAGATATTTATATAGCTAATCAGGGATTGTGAGTTTTAGGAAATTTCTTGTATCACACGGTTACGACCCTGATCTTTTGCTCTGTAGAGTGCTTCGTCTGCACGTTGGATAAATCCTTCGAGGGATTCGCCCTTAACGTATTTTGAAACGCCAACCGAAAGGGTGATTCTGCCAAATTCCTGACCCGTTTTTTTATTTCGTAAAACTTGTTTGGCGATTTTTTCCCGGATCTGATTAGCAAGACTTGTGGCATCGTGAAGGCTTGTGTTTGGTAGGATGCACGTAAACTCTTCCCCTCCGTACCGGGCGGGAGTGTCCTGCCCCTTTACGACGCTTTTTAATTGGCGGGCAACAACTCTCAGGACTTCATCACCAACTCTGTGACCGAAGGTGTCGTTAAACTTCTTAAAAAGATCGATGTCCATCAGAAGTAAGCAAAGGTCGGAATTTTCTTCGTTTGCTTTTTTTGCCTCTGCATTCAAATTTGTATCAAAAAGCTTTCGATTTCCAATTTGGGTCAGTGCATCGGTTAAGGCTTCCGTTCTGACTTTTTCCAGGTTTTCCTGAAGCGTATCGATTTCACTTGATGATTTTTGTAGCTGGCTTTGAAGAATTTTATTCTTCTCTGTAATTTCGGCAGTTTCGCGCACGATTTCTTTTACAAAATTCTGTAAGGACGATGCGTTGTCTTCTCCGGCCATATCATCGGCAATGCTTGTAATCTTTTCACCATAGATCGCGTTGTCACTGCCTGCTTCGCTGATCTGCTGGATAACCTGGGCCAACGTATCTTGTATTCTTTCTCCTGCTTCTTGCAGGTGAACGCCATGGGTTGTGTCGGCGAGATAAAACCGCTGATACAGTTCATTACAAGTTTCTGGAGTAAACTGCTTTTCGTCTTGAATGATTTTATCGACGGCAATTTTGAGATCAGTATTTTTACCACTGACATAATCATACCAGATGGTATAGTTCGGTGGGGTAGAGGGGATACCTCTTTGTTCCATAATAGTGATAGCTTTCTCTGCGTAAGCTTGTGCATTTGTGAAACTATCGGCAACCAGCATTTACAGTTTTTCCTTAAAGCTTATATTCTTTATTAAATTTAATTCACAGGACTGACGTCTGCCTTGATTGAGGCATTAAATTAATCAGATCTGTTTTGGCGACAGAAATATTTTTAATGCTTATACTTATTTATAGAATCTCAGGCGTTAATCAGTAGCTAACAGGATGAAGAATTTTATTAAAAACTTCGAGGGCTTCGGGTAAGTTTCGGGTTTTTTTTAATTTTTTATGTCCATTAAACACCGTATATTCTTCATAACGATTTTTGTGTCCCATAGACTTTACGACAGCAAACAAGGGGGTTTCATGTGCATGTCTGAAGATGGAGAAAACGGCGGAATCCTCTAACATATCAATGGCATAGTCCCGCCATTCTCCTTTGGCGACCCTTTGGCTGTAAACTGATAACAGTTGCCCTAATTCTTGTTTGTTAAAGGTGATTTGTTGAGAGGTTTTCTTCCCCTTGTTCAGGTAGTAAACAGTGGTCATTCAGCACCCTTTATGTAGTGAATTCCATTCTTATAGGTTGGCTGATTTTTATGAGAAGGTCCATACCTAATAGCCGAAGCATTTCGGGGCGATAAGCCTGAATGATATCTGGCAAAGATGTTGATCTATTCAGATTTTATCCTGATATTGATTTAGCTTCTGGTTAATTGACCAGGTCTGAATTGTCATTGCGTATTTTGTAGAGAGTTGTATGTCTAATCCTAGAGAAATAAAGAAATATGATGTTGCCGTAATCGGTGGCGGTATGGTTGGCATTTCATCTGCTCTATGGTTGCAAAAGAGTGGGTATTCCGTATGCGTTATTGACCGCTGTTCCCCCGGTAATAGTACGGCCAGTGGCAGTGCATGTACCTTTGCGGATTATGCCTGCATACCAATTAATTCTCCGTCATTGCCATTTAAAGTTCCTGCCATGGTTCTGAGCAAGAATAGTCCTTTTGCAGTAAAGTGGAATTATATTTATCGGATGTTTCCTTGGCTTAGCCAGTTTATATCCCATTGTCGGCCAAAAGAAGTTACCCGCATTATTGATGCTTTGGCGGTACTGCTTTCGAAAGCTGAAAGTGGTCTGATGCCCTTAATAGAAGACGCCGGTGCGAAAGATCTTATTCAACGGCACGGCTGTCTTTATTTATATAATACTGAAAAGGGCTATAGAGCTGCAAATTCAGATATTTTAGCCAGGCAAGAACGAGGTGTGTCCCTTCGTGAAGTCGAGGCCGGTGAAATATATGAACTGGAACCAAGCCTGACGAACATATTTTACAAGGGAGTGTTTTTTGATAAATCGTTTCAGTTTTTGTATCCAGGGAAATTGATTGAGCGATTGACAGAGCACTTTGTTAGTCAAGGAGGGGCCATTTTTCTGGAGAATGTTAAAAAACTCGAAAGTTCTGGTGATCAAAACGTGCGCGTTCAGTGCGAAAATGCGGAGTTTCTCGTTCAAAAAAGTGTTGTCGCGGCAGGTGCGTATTCACTGGACTTACTTCCTTCTCTTGTTGGCAAAATGCCATTGGATACAGAACGTGGTTATCACGTTATGCTCAGTGCACAGAACACGTCTCTTAGCCGTCCTGTCGGGTGGGCGGAAAAAGGGTTTTATATGACACCATTGAGCGATCAGGTACGTATAGCGGGTACTGTCGAACTTGGTGGGTTGCAAAATAAATATACTGAAAGCTTGATGAATTATTTGGAAAGAACGGCTAAAACAGCATTACCAGATTTGGGTGAACGTCAGAGTGAATGGCTGGGGTTTCGGCCATCAATGCCAGATGCGTTACCTGTGATTGGTCCTTCCCCACAAAACAGGAACATCATCCTCGCTTTTGGACACCAGCATGTAGGATTAACACTAGGTGGGATTACAGGAAAAGTAGTTTCTTCAATAGTCGAAGGAAAGAAGCCATCTTTTGATCTTTCCTCCTATAGCCCAAAGCGGTTTGTCTAATCACTTAGCGGGTTAATTCCCTGATGCTACGTTTGATGGTGGTGTTTGTTTACTATGGTATATCGTTGTTTGTGAGCTTGCTTCCTGGTAGGGGCTTTCATAGCAGGTCACGCCACCAATATTACGATAACAGTACAAATTTTCGTAACCAGAATTCGCCAGCCCATTTTCCATCTGTTCGTCTCTACAATAGGGCTCACCTTTTGACGAATAGACAATGGAACAATCTTTAGCCATTGCCCAGCTAACAAAATGGTCTGTTATGGTTTTATCTGTATGGACAAGTGTCCCAACGCTGGCCGCGGCTGTTACGGGGTCCGTTAAGCTACATCCGGCTAATGATGTTGCCGCGGTGATACTTATCAATAATGCACTTAAGAGACGTTTCATAATTTTGCCTAGTTTAAAGCCGATCATTAGGTCGGTGATATACCTATTTGCTAAGTTTACGGCATCTTCGTAAATAAATTATTAGGAAATTAGGCGATGATCTTCGATCGTGTACCTTCTTATTTGATGATTGCGATTGTTGTAAGAGTAAAGTTTCTATATAAAGTTCAACGAATTTCGAGTGATGACTGATTAGTAGCGGACTTTTAAAAAAGTTTTAAGCTAATGGCAGTACGCCAAAACGAGGGATAATTAATTCGTGGCTGATATTTTTCAGGAAGTTGAAGAAGATCTAAAACGTGAACGCGTTGAAGTTCTTTGGAAAAAATATGGTAAGTGGGCGATTGGTGCAGCCGTTCTTGTCGTTGCGGCAACAGCTGGTTTCCAAGGCTGGGAAAGTTATAAAAGCACAGTACAAGCCGAAAAATCAGCAACTTTTGCAGCAGCGTTGGAGTTGTCCCAGGCTGATAAAGCTGATGAAGCAGCGAAGGTGTTGACACCTTTGGCTCAAAGTGATGATGGTTACGGTACGTTGGCTCGCTTTGAACAGGCCCGTCTTCTTGTCGAAGCTGGCGACACAACAGCTGCGGTTAAGGTTTGGGACGAGATTGCTGCAAGCAGTCCACCACTTTCTACGCTAAAAGATGTGGCTTCTTTACTCGCGGCGATGCATTTGGTTGCAGATGGTGATCTGGCTGATGTGAAGCAACGCTTGGCCGGTTTAGCTGTTGCAAACGGGGCATTCCGTTATAGTGCTATTGAACTACAGGCTATTGTTGCTTTACGCGAAGGTGACAACGCAGCAGCTAAAGCACTTTTTCAACAGCTTATCGATGATGCTGATACACCGAATGGAATCAAAAGTCGCTCTAGTCAAATACTAGAGAGCTTGGCGGAGTAAAATAGATGGGGATGGGGATGCGTAAAAGCCTGTTGATACTTGGTCTGGGCTTTGTTCTTTCTGGATGCAGTTTGGCCGATGAGTGGTGGGGCGAAGACGAAGCTCCGCCTTTACCTGGTGCACGTATTTCTATTCAATCTGTTGATAAAGGGTTACAAGCTGATCCATCAATAAGCGACCAGCGGATTGTTTTGCCCCAACCTTTCATGAATACCTATTGGACTCATAATGGTGGCAACCCAGCCCATGCAATGTTCCATCTTTCTTTAGGGGATTTACCCCGAGAAAGCTGGAGTGATGATATTGGTGAAGAAAGCGATGGCGATGAGTTGATCCTCGCTCAACCGCTTGTTGTTGAATCTGTTCTCTTTACAATGGATTCCCGTTCGACGGTAAAGGCCTATGATCGCCTGACGGGTCGAGTTTACTGGGAAAAAGATCTTGATCCGCATGATGAAGATGATGGTTTCTTCGGGGGCGGTATTGCCTATGCAGATGGTCGAATTTTTGTTTCTACGGGGTTCGCTCGGGTTTTTGCTCTGGATGTCCGTTCTGGTGATGTCATTTGGTCTCAGGATGCACCTGCCCCGATCCGGGCCGCACCAACAGTCAACGGCGGCCGTGTTTTCATTGTAACGCTTGATAACCAAACCCTTTCTCTTGCTGCTGATGATGGCCGTCGTTTATGGAGCCATATCGGTCTTCAATCTGAAACCAGCTTGCTTGGTGGGGCGAGCCCCGCAATTGCCGGACGTAAACTGGTGGTGCCTTATTCTTCAGGCGAGATTGTTGCCATTGACGTGATCGAAGGAGACGAGGAATGGAACCTGAACCTTTCTTCTGTCAAAAAGACTGACCCGTTGACTGATCTCGCCCATATTAAAGCGATGCCAGTTATTGACAGAGACAGGGTAATTGCCATAAGTCACTCCGGTCGGATGGTTGCTATTGATCTCAAGGAAGGTGTACGTCTTTGGGATACCGATATTGGCGGCGTACAGATGCCATGGGTTGCTGGTGAGTTTATTTATGTTTTGACGAATGACTCGCAGATCGCGGCTGTCAGAAGGCAAGATGGCCGTATTCGCTGGATCCAGTCTTTACCACGTTTTGCTGATCCAGAAGATCGTAAAGGGTTGATTGCATGGCAAGGCCCCGTATTGGCAAGTGACCGTTTAATTATTGCCGGATCTCATGGCGAGGCAATTTCTTTATCACCCTATACCGGCGATATCCTTGGATATCTTGAGCTTCCTGATGGAGCTGCTATGCCTCCGGTTGTTGTTGGGAATAGCTTGTATTTCCTGACTGCTGAAGCAGAAATTATCGCGATGCAATAAGCCCTTGGGGCTAAAGCGCGAGAAGAAAGACAAACAAAATGACTTTTACGGTCGCTATTGTAGGGCGTCCCAATGTGGGCAAATCTACACTCTTTAACCGACTTGTTGGAAAACGGCTCGCTCTTGTTGACGATCAACCTGGGGTAACCCGGGATCGAAGAGAAGGTGATGCTTATCTTTTTGATTGTCGGTTTAGAATTATTGATACCGCAGGTTTAGAAGAAGCTTTTGATGGCAGTCTGGAAGCGCGTATGCGCAGGCAAACTGAACGTGCTGTTGAAGACGCTGATCTTGTTATTATGGTTATTGATGCCCGTGTGGGCGTTATGCCAATTGATGAGCATTTTGCAAAATACCTTCGCCGTGGAAAAACACCTATCGCGTTGATGGCAAATAAGTGCGAGGGCAAGGTTGGTGAACAGGGACTTATGGAAGCCTATTCATTAGGACTTGGTGAGCCTATTCCATTTTCTGCCGAACATGGTTTGGGCAGCAGTGATCTCTATGATGTTATCAAAGAGCATATGACACGTGCCGCGGAATCAAAGGCATCGTCAGAAGTATTTGATAAGTCAAAAACCGATTCAGGTTCGACAAATAATCTAGATGGTGAAGTCAAATCCAAAGATCAGGATAATTTAGACGAAGATGAATACTCTGAGGACGAATTAGAGGTTTTGGAAGATGATGAGGCCGAGCGCGGACCTCTGCAACTGGCCATTGTTGGGCGCCCGAATGTTGGTAAATCTACGCTGATTAATAAGTTAATTGACGAAGACAGACTGTTGACGGGCCCTGAAGCGGGGATCACACGGGATGCGATTTCTATTGAATGGGAATATCGGGGAAAGCCTCTTAAGCTTGTTGATACCGCAGGGCTTCGCCGTCGATCTAAAATCGAAGATAAAGTGGAAAAGCTTTCTGCTTCTGATACCATTCGTGCTTTGAAATATGCTCAGGTTGTTGCTCTGGTTTTGGACGCCGATGGTGTCTTGGAAAAACAGGATTTAACGATCGCCCGAACGGTAATTGATGAGGGACGTGCGCTTATTATCGTTGTGAATAAATGGGATACCTGTAAAGACAAAGATGAAGTTATGCAGCTGGTGAAAGATCGCCTTCAAACATCGCTGCCACAGGTCAAAGGCATTCCTGTCGTGACAATATCTGCCCTTAAGGGGCACAAGTTGAATAAGATGTTGGATACTGTCTTTGATATTTATGATGTATGGAATATTCGTTTGCCAACAGCTGGTCTAAACAGATGGCTTGCAGAGTTGATTGAACGCCATCCACCGCCTGCGCCGGGTGGACGACGCATCAAGTTGAAATACATTACGCAGGCCCGGACACGGCCACCAACTTTTGCGATTTCCTGTTCCTTGCCAGAGGATCTTCCTGCATCCTATACAAGATTTTTAGAGAACAATCTTCGTGAGACCTTTGATATGCCTGGGGTTCCTCTTCGTATGCATATGAAAAAGGGGGATAATCCCTATGCAGGTAAGAAAAAGAAGACTTAAAAGGTAATAAAAAAGGCTCCGGTAAGGAGCCTTTTTTGGTAAGTAGTCAGGACAAGCTATTCTTCTCTGATATCAATAAACTGTCCATTCAAGGTGCAGTCGACAGAAGCAAAATCAACAAAAGTATCAGTGATCTCTTCTGGTGCTCGGAGTGTCATTGGGTCTTCGCCGGGGAAAGCTTTTTCCCGCATTGTTGTTCTGATTGGTCCGGGTGAAATCAGATTAGCTTTGACGTTCGTTTTTTCAATTTCACAGGCATAGGACTGAACCAATGTATTCAGAGCGGCTTTAGAGGCTTTATAAAGACTCCAATAGGCTTTGGCTGTCGATCCTGTCGTGACAAAGATAGCTCGACCCGCGTCTGATTTCTTTAGCAAAGGGTCAAGGCTTCTGATGAGGCGATAGTTTGCGGTGACATTGATATCAAAAGTCTCTTGCCAGATCTTGGGCTTGATATGACCAATGGGGGATAGCGGACCAAGTGATCCTGCATTTCCAACGAGGATATCAAGCTTGCCATAGCGATCGTATAGTGATGCGCCTAGTTGATCTAGGCCATCCATGTTTTTAAGATCATGTGGAATGAGGATAGGGTTTTTACCGCCTTCAGAGCGAATCTCATCATCAATTTCTTCAAGGGCACCAACTGTTCTGGCCATGAGCAAGAGTTGAGCGCCTTCTTGTGCAAAGCGTTTGGCAACAGCGCGTCCAATACCACGAGACGCACCTGTAATAAGTGCGATCCGGCCTTCAAGCCGCCCGTTAACTGCATTATTCATGAAAAACGTCCTACCCGGCTTTTTTTGATTGCATAAATCTCGGCACGTCAACGACGTGATCTTTATAGTCGTCGATCTGAGTTGGATAGTGCCCAGTAAAAGGTGCATCACAATACTGAGGTGCCTCTGGATTACGCCCTTCTTTGCCCATCGCACGGTACATACCGTCAATGGTTAAGAATGCGAGGCTATCAACACCAATATGCTTGGCCATTTCCTCTAAATCCATTTGTGCAGCAAGCAACTCTTTGGATTGTGAAATATCAATGCCATAGAAATATGGATATCCAATCGGCGGAGAGGCGATGCGCATGTGGACTTCTTTCGCGCCAGCAGCTTTTACCATCTCGACGATCTTGATAGAGGTCGTTCCGCGCACCAGAGAATCATCTACAAGAATGACGCGCTTGCCTTCAAGAACGGCTTTGTTTGCATTGTGCTTCAGCTTTACGCCAAGATTTCGGATCTGTTGGCCTGGTTCAATAAAGGTCCGGCCGACATAGTGATTTCGAATTATGCCAAGTTCAAAAGGAACACCGGATTCTTGTGAATAGCCGATCGCGGCGGGAACACCTGAATCCGGGACCGGAACAACAACATCTGATTCGACGTGACTTTCTTGTGCCAGCTCTTTCCCAATGTTTTTACGTGCATCGTAAACACTGACACCATCAATGACTGAATCTGGTCGGGCAAAATAGATATATTCGAAAATACATGTTTGTTGACGTGTTGGCGGAAAAGGACGAAGGGACTGAACGCCGTCATCATTAATGACAATCATCTCACCGGGATCAACATCCCGAATGAAGTTGGCCCCGATAATGTCCAGAGCACAGGTCTCGGAGGCGACGACATATCCGCCCTCTAGTTCACCAAGAACCAAAGGTCTGATCCCATGGGGGTCGCGGACGGCGATAACGCCTTCTTTCGTCATGCATAGAAGGGCGTAGGCACCCTCAATGCGCTGAATGGCATCAGTAACTTTGCCAACAATGGTATCCTGAATAGAGGTTGCGACGAGGTGTAAAATCACCTCGGTGTCCATTGTTGACTGAAAGATGGAGCCACGCATGACCAATTGGTCACGTATTTTTTGAGAGTTTGTCAGGTTTCCATTATGGCAAAGTGCAAAGCCACCGTCGTGAAGGTCGGCAAAGAGGGGTTGCACGTTTCGCAAAGCCGTTTCGCCCGTAGTAGAATAGCGCGTGTGCCCGATCGATACATGCCCCTTCAGGCGTTCGATAACGTCCTGTGATGAAAAGTTATCGCCGACATGCCCCAGGGCACGATGGTTATAAAACTCATTACCATCATAGCTGATGATGCCAGCCGCTTCTTGTCCCCGATGCTGCAGAGCATGAAGGCCAAGAGTAACAAGAGCCGCAGCCCCTTCGTGTCCATGAACGGCATAAACACCGCATTCTTCGTGGAGCTTATCATCATCATGAAAATCTTCGAGTGTCATGGCTTTCGCTTTCCTGAACTCAGTAATAAATCCGTTATTCGCTGCCACTTACGGCATCTATGGTCTTCTGCATTTGTGAACGCATCTCATCGTTATAGCCAGAAGCATCTTCGCTATCTGATGAGGATTTTGATTCCGGGCTTATCAAACGTTGATAAGTTTGTGTCGCATTATAGGTTTGTCGGGCAGCCTCGGCCTGCTTGAGAACCTGTCTAATGGTCTCATTATGAAATTTTTCAGGTAAAGCTTTTACTAAGATTGCTGAAGCTTGCTGAATCGAGGGTCGTGTTTTTGCCCGTTGAACATCCTCTGGCCAGCCCTCTTTTTCTGGCATGAGAAATACAAAGAGTGCAATCCAGGTTATACTGACAATTATTCCACCGCGTACTAGCCCGAATAGAAAACCGAGCGAGCGATCCAAAGGACCAAATGTGCTTGCCCGGACATGTCGGCAGATAGCTCTGATCATTACCATGAAAAGGCCAAGGGTTATCACAAAAAGAGCAAACCCGGTGACGATTTCAGCAACAAAGGGGATGTTAATAAATTGCTGTACGTAGGGTAGGAGAGGATGGAATGTCCAAAGGGTGACAAAGCCTGCACCAATCCATGATGCTACAGATAGGACTTCGTGCACGAAACCCCGAAACAGAGCAAAGAGACCTGAGACGACAATGATGCCAATTACAGCGACATCGAAGAGTGAGATGGGTAAGTTTTCCATCAATACCTAACAATTTTGCCGGTTAGCCACCCGCAGTTTTCTTGACTGATTTAGCTGCAAACAATGCAACCAGATCCTGCAGATGTTCAATCTGTCTTGTATCTAACCCCGAAGCGGCCTTATTACAATTCTTCTTTGCACGAATAGGCGGAATTATTGCATTTTTAAAACCAAGCTTTGTGGCTTCTTTTAACCTGCTTTCAGATTGGTTGACGGCCCTGATTTCACCGGAAAGGCCAATTTCCCCAAATACAACAGTATCTTCGGGGACGGGAATGTCCATGGCTGCTGATACTAAAGCGGCAGCAACGGCCATATCCGCTGCTGGTTCTCCGATCCGTAGACCCCCGGCAACATTTAGATAAACTTCATTTCCGGCGAGTACGAGACCACATCTCGCTTCGAGAACAGCGAGGATCATTGCTAACCGACCAGAATCCCAACCAACAACTGCGCGTCTTGGGTTTGCCTGTTGTGAGGGAGAGACAAGTGCTTGTATTTCGACGAGAACTGGACGCGTGCCTTCCAGCCCAGCAAAAACGGCTGCGCCTGTAACATTGCCACGTCGTTCGGCGAGAAAGAGTGCTGAGGGATTTGAAACTTGTTCAAGTCCTTGTTCTGACATCTCGAAGACGCCAATTTCATCGGTTGGACCAAAACGGTTTTTTACGGCGCGTAAGATTCTGAAATGATGCCCGCGTTCACCTTCAAAAGTAAGAACGGTATCAACCATGTGTTCCAGAACTTTCGGCCCGGCAATGACGCCTTCTTTTGTGACGTGACCTACCAGTAAAACGCTAAAGCCCCGTGCCTTGGCCAGTTGAATCAGTTCCTGCGCTGAAGCTCGAACTTGTGACACTGTTCCGGGGGCAGAATCCAGGCTGTCCACAAACATTGTTTGTATAGAATCGATAACGACAACTTGTGGAGCGTCATGTTCATCAAGTGTGGTGGCGATGTCACGAACAGAAGTTGCTGAGGCGAGTAGAAAATCATCACCTTTCAAGCCTAGGCGACGGGCTCTTAGACGAACCTGATCAATAGCTTCCTCGCCAGAAATGTAAACACACTTAACACCTGCGCTTGTTGTAAGTGCTGCTAATATCTGGGTGAGAAGCGTTGATTTCCCAATGCCTGGGTCTCCACCTATCAAAACGGCTGAGCCTGGAACGAGCCCGCCACCACAAACCCGGTCAAATTCAAGGTTTTTACTGATCATTCTGGGAACGGGCTTGCTTGTACCCTCTAGGCTAACAAACTCAATTTGTTTGCCTTTACGGACATTCTTTTTACCAAGGCCGCCTGGAACGGGGGATGATGACCCAGCTTCTTCTGTTATAGAGTTCCACTCGCCACAGGAATCACATTTCCCTGACCATTTTGCATAGTCAGTACCGCAGGACTGACAAACGTAGCGAATTACGGGGCGGGCCAAAGGGATCTCCTGAATTTATCGTGGTGTTATTTAATTTACCCGAATTGAGACGGGCCTGATAAGGGTATTAGGCTGTTGGTTAATGATCATGGGCAAGGCTGACTTTTATCGGTCCGTCTAATAATCCATTTATAAATTGATGAACAAAAGGATTATCGGTTTTCTCCAGTTCGTCTGTTGGGCCAACCCATGTGATCTTGCCATCATAGAGCATGGCGATTCGATCAGAAATTCGTTTTGCTGAATCCATATCGTGCGTAATTGTAAGGCCCGTTGCGCCAAGTTCTTTAACCGACTTGACGATCAATTGATCAATGACGTCGCCCATAACAGGGTCCAGACCCGTTGTTGGTTCATCAAAGAACAGGGTCTCTGGTGTTGTTGCAATTGCGCGCGCAAGTCCAACCCTCTTTTTCATACCGCTCGAAAGTTCGGCTGGAAACTTAGCTGCAAACCGTTCCCCCAACCCAACTGCGGATAGTTTTTCAAGGGCGATACGATGTGCCTCTTTTTTAGAAACACCGTGAGCTTGGATCAAACCGAATGCAACATTATCGAGGATGGTAAGTGAATCAAAAAGGGCGGCATATTGAAAAAGCATGCCAAATTTGCGGCGTACTCTTTCCATATCATCGCTGTTGAGGCCAACGATGTTTTGTCCATTGATCTCTATAGTTCCAGCATCAGGCCGTAATAGACCTAGTATGCACTTTAGCAGCACAGATTTTCCTGTCCCCGAGCCTCCTATGACGACAAGGGATTCGCCTGCATAAACATCCAGATCCAGATTATTGAGGATGACTTTGGGGCCAAAGGCTTTGGTCAGTCCCCTAATCTTTATTCTGATGTCCTTGCTGGGTATATCTGTTTTGTTGCTCATATTGAGAAAAACAACTCAGTTATAATGTAGTTGAAGGTGAGAATAAGGATGGAAGCGGATACAACCGCGTTTGTTGTCGCTGCGCCCACGCCTTGTGCGCCACCTCTTGAATGGAACCCGTGGTAACAGCCCATCAAGGTAATAATAAATCCAAAGGCTGCAGCTTTGACAAGGCCAGAGATAACATCGAGGTTTTCCATAAAGTCGATGGTATTCTTGATGTAAGTCGCAGGGTTAAAGCCAAGCTTGTGTACGGAAACAAGATACCCCCCAAAAACACCAATTGTATCTGCAACAAGTACGAGGAGGGGAAGCGTTAACACCCCTGCGATAACGCGGGGAGCAATAAGGTATTTAAAAGGGTTTGTTGCTAGGGTGTATAGCGCGTCGATTTGTTCTGTAACCCGCATAGTACCAATTTCGGCAGCCATGGCGGCGCCGACGCGACCAGCAACCATCAAACCGGCCAACACAGGGCCAAGTTCACGGGTGATCGAGACGATAACGACGTTTGGGATAGCGCTTTCAGCAGAAAAACGCGCGAAGCCAGTGTAACTTTGCAGCGCGAGAACCATACCGGTAAAGATTGCGGTTAGTCCAACGACGGGGAGTGAATAATACCCAACCTCTATCATCTGTTTGAGGATAAGCTTCGGATAGAAGGGGGGGCGAAAGCAATGCGAAATTGCTGTTCCAGCAAAAATGGAAAGACGCCCAACAATCTCCAGAAAGCGTAGAGTAAGATTACCAAGAGGTTGAAGAATGGGCATACATTTTACCGTTATGAATAGAGATTGAGATGATTAAGTTGGGTCTATTGAAAAGCTGTTGAATCAGACTGTAACGAGTAATGCGCTTGATTTGTCCAGAATTTCCTTCCCCCAAGGATTTATCCGCTTCACTATTAAAGGCAACTTTATTTGCGAACCTGCGATAAGAAAATTGTCTCTAATAGGGTAGGCACAATACCTAAGGTGTTCTTTTGCGTCAATCTAGGCCAGGGCAAAGTGTTGGGTTATTTGTATTAATCAGGGAAATTAATAGCTTTCAGGAAGTTGATCTTCCTCTGCCAGGTCAGAGAATTTCGTAAACTCGCCATTAAAGTGGAGTTCAACAGAACCAATAGGGCCGTGACGTTGTTTACCGACAATCATCTCAGCTTTGTTTCTGGCGGCATCCAGACGTGCTTCGTGATTGGCCAATTTTTCGTGAAATCTATCTGTTGAATCATCGGCACCTTGTCCCGGTTTTTCACGGGCAATGTAATATTCATCACGATAGAGGAAGATCACGACATCGGCATCCTGCTCAATCGAACCGGATTCACGAAGGTCAGAGAGCTGGGGACGTTTGTCTTCGCGTTGTTCTGTCTGACGGGAAAGCTGTGAAAGCGCGATGACGGGTACATTCATCTCTTTCGCAATCCCTTTCAGGCCACGTGAAATTTCTGAAACTTCTTGAACACGGCTATCGCTTTTGCCGCCGGGGGCGCCTGACATCAGTTGTAGGTAATCGACGATAATAATATCCAAACCATGTTGTCTTTTGAGGCGTCTGACACGATTTCGAAGCCCCGGTATTGTCAGGTTCGGTGTGTCATCAATAAAGAGCTTATAGTTGGATAGGGCGCGACTGATCTGAAAGACGTGCTCGAACTGATCTTCAGTTAACTCACCTTTACGCATTAAATGCGATGGTGTTTCCGCCGCAGAAGACAAAATCCTGCTCGCCAGCTGATCTGCTGACATCTCCAATGAAAAGAAAGCAACTGACATCGGAATATCGACTTCATCGCCTTCAGCATTGTGCCCTGATTTGGTTGCTTGCGCGATGTTAAAGGCGATGTTTGTTACAAAGGCGGTTTTACCCATAGACGGGCGAGCGGCCAGGATAATCAGATCAGAATGGTGAAAGCCACCAAGAAGTTTATCAACATCACGCAGACCGCTTGATACGCCGGAAATACCATCGCCCTGTTTCATGGCAACATCGATATAATTCATTGATGTTGCAAGCGCATCAGCGAATGATACGAAGCCGCCTTCGGTCTGACCTTCTTCTGCCAAACGATAGAGCTTTTGCTCTGCGCCCTCAATTTGCTGGGTTGCAGAAAGTTCTAAATCATGTGTATGGGCATGATTGACGACCTCTTCGCCAAGATCAATTAACTCTCTACGGATATAGAGGTCGTGAATGATCTTGCCGTATTCAGACGCATTGATGATTGTAACAACGTTGCTTTGAAGCTCAGCCAGATAGCTGGTGCCGCCCAACTCCTCCAGATTACCGTTGCTAGCAAAGAAATTTTTTAGCGTCGTAGCGTTTGCCAGCTGTCCCCGTTCAATGAGCGTTTTGCAGGCATGATAAATTTCGGCATGGGCCGGATCTGCAAAATGAACAGGAAGGAGAAAGTCAGAGATTCTTTCAAAGGCTTTGTTGTTGGACAGTACTGCGCCTAACAGAGCTTGCTCAACCTCGTAATTATGAGGAGGAGAGCGGAGTTCTTGTCCATCATCAAAGGGGATGTCTGAAACATCAAAGGGAGGAATCGCGTGATCTTCCATGGCCTCGAATCTAGAAAATTATTATCAACAAGCGCTTGATCATACCTGTTTCTTGTTCCCTGTTTAGGGCAAAAAAAGAGCGCACAGGAATGTAGCTCTTTAGGGATGAGAAGTACAGGTTGGAAATGAAAACGGCACCTCGAAAGGTGCCGTCTCATAAAACTCAAAAGTGAGAAACGAAGACTTACGCTTCTGTTTCTTCTTCTGTGATTTCTTCTTCAACTACTTCAGCAACAGCTTCACGTTCTTCAGCTGCTTCCTCATTGGAAACAGCACCACCAGAGCTAAGCTGTAGCTCAGCTTCTTCAGCAGAACGTGCAGTGTTAACAACAATGTTAACGGTAACTTCTGGGTGTAGCATAACTTTAACGTCGTGCAGGCCAAGAGTTTTGATAACTTTGTTGAGAACAACCTGAGAGCGAGCAACAGTGATGCCAGCTTCAGTAACTGCTTCAGCGATATCACGAGTGTTTACAGAACCGTAAAGCTGCCCGGAATCACCAGCCTGACGAATCAGGGAAACAGTCAAGCCTTCAAGCTTACCAGAAACCTGTTCGGCTTCTTCGCGACGCTTGAGGTTGTCTGCTTCCAGCTGAGCACGCTGGTTTTCGAAGTGTTCAAGATTTGATTTAGTTGCGCGCATAGCTTTCTGCTTTGGAAGCAGGAAGTTACGAGCATAACCAGGTTTCACGGTGACAACATCACCCATTTGACCAAGTTTTTCGATGCGTTCTAGAAGGACGACTTGCATGATAAAATCTCCTTCTTACCCGATCAAGTATGGCAATAGAGCAAGGAAACGAGCACGTTTGATAGCTTTTGCAAGCTCGCGCTGTTTCTTTGCAGATACTGCAGTTATACGACTTGGTACAATTTTACCGCGCTCAGAGATGAAACGCTGCAGAAGACGTGTGTCTTTGTAGTCGATCTTTGGTGCGTTTGCACCAACGAACGGGCAGCTTTTACGGCGACGGTTAAATGGGCGACGTGACCCAACGCCCTGGCTAACGATTTGAACGGCCATGTTTCTCTTCCTTAGCTAGCTGTTGCTTCACGAGGAGCGCGATCACCACCCTCACGAGGAGGACGACCACCACGATCACCACCGCGGCCACCACGATCACCGCCGCGGTCATCACGACCACCACGACCACCACGACCACCGCGCTCATCACGGCTGCCACGGTTTTGCATGACGACAGAAGGCTCTTCTTCGAGTACATCAACTTTGATAGTTAGTGTACGAAGAACATCGTCGTTCAAGCGCATAACACGTTCCATTTCCTGGACCGCTGCAGATGGAGCATCGATGTTGAGAAGAACGTAATGACCTTTGCGATTTTTCTTAACGCGATAGGCCATGTTACGCAGACCCCAATATTCGGTCTTAGCAACAGAACCACCATTTTCGGTGATAATAGCAGTAAACTGCTCAGTGAGTGCATCGACCTGAGAGGACGAGATGTCCTGACGTGCGATATATACACATTCATAAAAAGCCATAGTTACTCCTCACGGCTTTGTGGGTAGAGGAAAACCTATACCCGGAGCTGGTGTCCTTGTTTCCGCTTGAGGTCACCAGCAAGGAGTTGATTTAGTGCGGATTAACGTGCGGAATATAGCGATCTTGCTGCGTGGGTCAAGCTCTATAGTGTGTGGTGCAACTAACTGATTGAAAAGATACGATTATGCCTATGTCTTTATTGTATGGTTTTGCCTTTGAAAATTATTAGGTACTCATGCCGTTGCATAATCAACTGTAGAAGGCTATTTCTGGGGCAACACAAATACCCTGAATGTTGTTTGTTCATCAACGGATTAAAGTCTTGACGGTTTGATTGGGCAGGCGGGTGTAATGCAGCGTTGTTACACCAAGACATCAGCGCGTTTAATAAGGAGATTATAGTGAAGCGTGCATTTGTTTTTCCTGGGCAGGGATCTCAGGCCGTTGGAATGGGGAAAGAGCTAGCGGAAGCTTTTCCAGTAGCCCGCGAAGTTTTTGAAGAAGTTGATGAAGCTCTTGGGCAAAAGTTATCAGCCTTGATGTTTGAGGGGCCAATTGACGAACTTACGCTTACAGAAAATGCCCAACCTGCTTTGATGGCGGTAAGCACAGCAGTGACCCGTGTGTTGCAGAGCGAAGGTAGCTTATCCTTGAGTGATCATGCTGCTTTTGTTGCGGGACATTCTCTTGGTGAGTATTCAGCATTAACGGCCGTTGGTACCCTGGAGTTGGCTGATGCAGCACGTTTGTTGAAGCTACGTGGTCAGTCAATGCAACTGGCCGTTCCTGTTGGTGAGGGCGCTATGGCGGCTCTTCTTGGGTTGGATTTTGAAGACGCTCAAGCTGTTGCAGAAGAAGCAGCGCAGGGTGAAGTTTGCTCGGCTGCGAATGATAATGCGCCTGGGCAGGTTGTTGTTAGTGGTCACAAAGCTGCCGTTGAACGTTGTTTGGAAATTGCAAAAGCCAAAGGGGCAAAGCGAGCTGTATTGTTACCAGTGTCTGCCCCTTTCCATTGCTCATTAATGGCTCCTGCGGCGGATGCCATGGCAGAAGCTTTGGCTTCTGTGACACTGCGAGCCCCTTCTGTACCAGTTGTTTGTAATGTTTCGGCTGATATGGTCACGGATCCAGAGACGATTCGTAAATATCTTGTCCAGCAGGTGACGGGTGTTGTTCGTTGGCGCGAGTCCGTGCTTTATATGCGCGCAAATGAAGTTGAGCAGTTGGTTGAACTTGGTGCTGGTAAAGTATTGAGTGGTCTCAATCGCCGTATTGACCGGGACCTTACTTCTGCAAATGCCGGAACGCCCGCAGAAATCGAAAGCCTGTTGAAGAGTCTTTAAAAAAAACTCAAAGCAGAAGTTCTGATACTTGGTATCATGTTTGAAATTGAGTACTCTTCTGCGCATAAATATTGATCTTAGGAGTATAGGATGTTTGATCTTTCCGGTAAGACAGCGCTTGTAACAGGTGCTTCCGGCGGTATTGGTAGTGCAATTGCCAAGGCGTTGCATGATCAGGGAGCCGTTGTTGGCCTTTCTGGAACCAGAGTAGAAGCGCTTGAAAAGGTAGCTGCTGAACTTGGTGGTGATCGGGTCCACGTTTTACCCGCGAATCTATCAGATCCAGATGCACCGGCTGATTTGGTGAAGCGTGCTGATGAGGCGATGGGGCAGCTGGATATCTTGGTAAACAATGCGGGACTTACCCGCGATAATCTTGCAATGCGCCTTAAGGACGAAGATTGGGACGCTGTTCTTGCTGTGAATCTTACTGCGAGCTTCCGTCTGTCAAAAGCATGCCTGCGCGGTATGATGAAGCGTCGTTGGGGGCGTATCATCGGGATTACCTCTATTGTCGGAACAACGGGTAATGCTGGTCAAACTAATTATGCAGCGTCAAAAGCAGGGTTGATTGGTATGAGCAAATCTTTGGCGCAAGAAGTTGCATCACGGGGAATTACGGTAAATTGCGTGGCGCCTGGCTTCATTGCAACGGCTATGACTGATGTCCTAAATGATGATATAAAAGAAAATCTTCTAAGTGGTATTCCTTGCGCAAAGCTTGGCTCACCCGAGGATATCGCAGCTTCCGTAGCATATCTTTCAAGTAATGAAGCTGCTTATGTGACTGGCCAGACCTTGCATGTTAATGGCGGAATGGCCATGATATAATCAGTATTTGACCCTCTGGCGTTGAATCTTTATGAAAGATAAACGATTAAGAGCGTTGGCAAGCCGACTTAAAGTGTGTTATGAGGCGGCGCTTCTCTGTATTTAGCAGGGCAAAAATAGATAATTCAGGCCTTAGGGTCGTTAGTAAAACCGCCGAAAGGCGATAAATAGTTAAGGGCTAAAGTTTATGAGCAACGATGTCGCTGATCGCGTAAAGAAAATTGTAGTTGAACACCTCGGTGTTGAAGAAGCCAAAGTTGTGGAAAGTGCAAGCTTCATCGACGATCTTGGTGCTGACAGCCTGGATACTGTCGAACTTGTTATGGCATTTGAAGAAGAGTTCGGTTGTGAAATTCCAGACGATGCTGCTGAAAAAATCGTAACAGTTCAGAACGCTGTCGATTTCATTTCAGAAAACGTTTAATCGTTTTTTAGAAGTTTATAACGCCGGGGAACTCCCCGGCGTTTTCGTCTTTAATAGCGTAGAGACTTTGTAAAATCATGCGTCGTGTCGTTATAACCGGTCTCGGTATGGTATCTCCGCTTGGATGTGGTGTTGATCACATATGGTCACGTATTACCAACGGTGAATCAGGTCTAGGTAAAATTACTCAATTTGAGGCAGCTGATTTGCCGTGTCAGATTGCGGGTGAAATTCCTGTTGGCGAAACCGCTGACGGCTACTTTAATGCGGATGATCATGTCGCAGCAAAGGATCGCCGTAAGCTAGATCCCTTCATTGTATATGGTATCACTGCAGCTCAACAAGCTATTGAAGACGCAGGCTGGAAGCCTGAAGATGAAGAAAGTTTGTTCCGCACAGGTGTGATGATTGGCTCTGGTATCGGAGGCCTTCAAACCATTGCAAATGGAGCGGTGATGATTGAGGAGAAGGGGCCGCGTAAGCTTTCACCCTTTTTCATTCCTTCATCTCTAATTAATTTGATTTCAGGTCATGTTTCTATCCGTTATGGATACAAAGGACCAAACCACTCGGTTGTAACCGCCTGTTCAACAGGTGCACATGCCATTGGTGATGCAGCGCGTTTGATTCAGCTGGATGATGCTGATGTGATGGTTGCTGGTGGTGCCGAAGCTGCTGTTTGTAGACTTGGAATCGCTGGTTTCTGTGCTTCACGTGCGTTGTCTACTGGCTATAATGACGCTCCTGAAAAAGGGTCTCGTCCTTGGGATAAAGGGCGTGATGGTTTCGTTATGGGCGAGGGTGCTGGTGTCGTTGTGCTTGAAGAGCTTGAGCATGCGAAGGCACGTGGTGCTACAATTTACGGTGAAGTTGTCGGTTATGGCTTGTCCGGGGACGCTCATCACATTACGGCGCCACCACCTGATGGTAATGGTGGTTTCCGCGCAATGTCTGCTGCTCTAAAACGTGCAGGTATAAACGCAGGTGATGTGAATTACATCAATGCTCATGGTACTTCTACTCCTTTGGGGGATGAGATCGAATTTGGTGCTGTAAAACGTCTGTTTGGTAATAACGAAGACGTTTGTATGTCATCAACCAAATCTGCTATTGGTCATCTACTCGGTGCTGCTGGTGCTGTTGAAGCAATCTTTTCCGTGAAGGCTATTAAAGAAGGTGTGATCCCGCCAACACTTAATTTGGAAGATCCATCTGACGAATGTCAGGGGATTAATCTGGTGCCTCTTGAAGCCCAGGAACGGAAAATTGATGTTGCGCTCTCCAATTCTTTTGGATTTGGTGGAACGAATGCAAGCCTAGTGCTTAAAGCATTCAGATAAGTTCACTTAAGCTGTGAGTGACGAACAAAAAGTATCTACGAGGCCCTCTTTCTTTAAGTGGGCCTCGCTTGTTATAGCCCTAGGAATTTTATGCCTTTCAATTGTATTGTACATGGGGCAACAAGAATTTCTTGCGCCCGGCCCTCTCAAAAAAGATCTTACTATTGTGATCCCTAAAGGGTCTGGGTTAGAGAGAATATCTAACATCCTGAAGGATGAAGGTGTCATTCGTGAACCGCTTATCTTTCAGTTAGGGGCTCGCTACACAAAAAAAGCAAGAAACTTAAAAGCAGGCGAATTTTTAATGCCGGCTGCTGTTTCAATGCAGGGTGTCATTGAGATACTGGTGAACGGTAAAACTGTTAGTTACTCAATTACAATACCTGAAGGAAAGACATCCTACGAGATTGTTGAAATACTGCGGAATAACCCTGATTTAGTTGGTAAAATTGATGATGTCCCCGAAGAAGGGAGCCTTTTGCCTGAAACTTACCTGTTTGTCCGGGGAGACAGTCGTCAATCAATTTTGGACCGAATGGAACAAGCATTAAGCTCCAGTCTTGATAAACTGTGGGACAATAGACAGGAAGGTTTACCGCTCAAG
The DNA here is from genome assembly GCF_048270245.1 of Kiloniella sp. Lineage (GTDB taxonomy): Bacteria > Pseudomonadota > Alphaproteobacteria > Kiloniellales > Kiloniellaceae > Kiloniella. Next base: position 159,042 of record NZ_JBLWTH010000004.1, on the reverse strand, counting down.
ACCAAAGAAGAAGCATTGGTTTTGGCATCTATTGTTGAAAAGGAAACTGGGATTGCAGCTGAAAGACCACTTGTTGCAGGGGTCTTTATCAATCGCTTGAATTTGAAAATGCGTTTACAGTCTGATCCTACGGTATCCTATGGGATAACTCTTGGTACTAAGCCTTTGGAACGCAGTCTATCGCGTAAAGATTTGAAGACACCTACGCCCTATAATACCTATACGATTGATCGGCTTCCTCCTGGGCCAATTGCTAATGTTGGTTTGTCTGCGCTAGAAGCTGTAACTCAACCTGCTAAAACAAAATATCTTTATTTTGTCGCGGATGGCACTGGTGGTCATGCTTTTGCTCGTAGTCTTAAAGAGCATAATAAAAACGTTCGTCATTGGCGTTCTGTAAATAAGAAATAGGATAAGCGTCACTCCTACGAAGTTGTTAAGCGAGATGGTTTTGGAAATTAGAACATACGGTTACTGTCGGATTGTTCGTAGTTTTATGGTTATTTTACAATGTGATTTCATTAATTTTTAACGATAGTTGTGCAAAAATGAGATGATTACTTGACCTTTCGCAAATGTTGAGTAGTTTTGCGGCACGCACAAATGCGGTATAAAAAAGGCAAAGGTTGAATGGCTAAAGAAGAACTCCTTGAGTTTAGTGGTACTGTTATCGAAAAGCTCCCAAATGCAATGTTCCGGGTCGAGCTTGAAAATGGACACGAAATTATTGCCCACACTGGCGGTAAAATGCGCAAGTTCCGCATTCGTACCATGGTTGGTGATAAAGTTGACGTCGAAATGACCCCCTATGATTTGACTAAGGGCCGGATCACTTTCCGTCACAAATAACTCTATCTTTTCAAAATAGAGAATACAGTGCAGTTGCGCGTTTGGTCATTAAGACGGAACGCGCATTTTGTGCTTCTATTATATGATAAATTATTCCCGCCGAGCTGTGGGTATTTTATGGGATGGTCATGATTACGGCGTCCGCTTGTGTCGCTCGACACTTATTTATTACTTTTCTGAAACGATACTGATAATACGCTGACATGTATCTTAGCGCTTTCGGGGCTTGCGCGTATAAGTTCATACATTATTTAAAATATAACGAACGGTATAAAAAAGTTGACAAAAATATAATGATCACTATTTATTTAAATATATCGATCGTTATATTTGTGTGCGCATAAGAAAATTAAAATAATCAAAGGTGAGAAAATGAGTGAAAATAAATTAGGTGATTTAGATGACGGGATGAAGTCACGCAGGGATGTATTAGTTGTCGGGGCAAAAACAGTAGCAGCAACAGCATTCGCGTCAACACTTGGTTCTAGGGGTGTTCTCGCACAATCAAATACTAATTCATTGGGGAAAATCATGGACACGAAAGCATTCGTATATACTGAAGTACAAATTAATGTTCCTTTTGAAAAAGCACCGTGGGGGGATGTAAATAGAGCGATAAAAGAACAGCCTGGATTTATCAACAAAACTTGGCTAGCAGGCGTTAAAACAAATTCACTTGGTGGTATCTACGCGTTCGACAGTATTGAAAATGCACAAAAATTTGTAACGGGGTACTTTCCTGCAGAGGCGGGTGGGTTTGGTGCTGCGCACAATACCCGTATTTTTGATGCGACACTTGTAAAAGATGCTAGCCTGGATATTGGTTCTCCACATTTTGGTGTTGCACCTCGGCAAAAGCCAGGTGCGTTTGTTTATACAGAAGTACAGGTTAACGCGCCGTTTGCAAATGCACCTTGGCAGGAACGCAATCCTGTTTTGAAGCAACAAAAAGGTCTGTTAGCGAAAACATGGCTGAGTGGTTTGCACACCAATACCATCGGTGGGATTGATGCCTTTGATACGCTAGAGAATGCCACTTCTTTTGCCTTGGAAACATTCCCTCAGACAGCAAAAAGAATGAATGCGGCTTTCTATACACGTGTGTTTGATGCCAGCCTCACTGAAGAGGCAAGCCGAGATATGTATTCGCCCTTTTTTGTATAGACTTGAGCGATAAAATTTTATTAAAGCCGTTCCATTTATTGGGACGGCTTTATGATGTTGTGTCTTACAGGGTATGGTGGTGAGAACTTAACCCAATCTGATAGAACTAATTATCATTTTGCGGGAATATAATTTGTGATGAATTACTGCTTGTTAGGTAATTTGCTCGAGATAAATTCAGAGAGATAAAGGGGCAGGGCAGAGAAGAATAATACGGCAATGTACATTGGTTTCGGAAAAGAGATACGGGCTTTGTTGCGTTCTAAACCCTTGCCAATAATGGTCGCTGCCTTTGCACCTTCCATTAAAAATGGCATTGGAAATTTATTGACGGCTGTAATACCGCTTTTGACAAAGCCGGGTGTTATCACTGAGACCTTGATGTTACTCTTCTTTAAGGTGCCTCGTAGGCTTTCCCCCCAGGTGCGAACAGCTGCTTTACTGGCACAGTAAGCCGGGGCACTAGGAAGCCCTTTAAATGAAGCGAGAGAGGACATAATCGCGATTTGTCCCTGACCATTGGATTTCATGATCTCAATTGAAGGGAGAACAGTGTTGAGTACACCGTTCAGATTTATATCCATAATTTCACGTGTTTGACTTTCAGATTCGTCTTGTTTTCCTGTGCCGCCTGAAATGCCTGCGTTGGCGATAACAAGATCAAGTTTTGACAGTTGATTGGCTTTGATGATTTCTTGGTAGCAGGCTCTTTGATCTGTGACGTCCAGTTGCAATTGATGAACGGTTGCGCCACGTTTTATACATTGATCTGACGTGGTATTTAAACGTTCGCTGTTTCTGCCTGTGAGGAATAAAATATTCCCTGGCTTGGCATAATATTCTGCAAGGGCGGCACCAATACCACTAGAAGCGCCGGTAATAAATATCGTCTTTGGAATTGTCATTCTTGCAGTAACTCATATGCTTTGGGTATAAGGCTTATGAAAATAAGGCTGCTTGTGATGAATGTAAAACAATCGATCATGTGGTTGAGTAGGATGTTTCAATAACCCCGAGGAACCATTATGGGAAAAGCAATTGCCAGCATGACAGGATTTGCCCGTGCTGAAGGTGAATACGCAGGAACAACCTGGTCTTGGGAGCTTAAAAGCGTTAATGGTAAAAACTTGGACGCCAGATGTCGGGTTCCAAATGGATTCGAAGTTTTAGATGCAAAAGTAAGGTCCGCGTTGGCAAAAAACTTTAAACGCGGAAATTTCCATATCAACCTTGTGATTGATAACAAGCAGAGGTCGGTGAAGTTGCAAGTGAACGAAGACATCCTGCAACAAGTTATTCCGCTTGCAACAAGAATTAGTAATGATCTGGATGCTGTTGCCCCTTCCATTGACGGCATTTTGAATTTGCGTGGTGTGTTAGAGCTTGTTGAGGAAGAGGAAGCTCAAGATGAGGCTGATACGCGTATAGGCTTGATTGAAGCAAGCCTGAAAGATGCGATCGAAGCGATGCAAAGTATGCGACGAGAAGAGGGTGCAAGGCTTGCGGAAATCGCCTGCACCCAGTTGGATGACATTGAGAAACTTCAAAAAGACGCAGTTAAACTAGCGGCGACACAACCGGCAGCGATACAGGGGCGGTTTAATAAACAACTGACAGAGCTGTTATCTGATACAAGTACTGTTTCCGAAGAGCGTCTAGCACAGGAAATTGCGATCCTTGTCACTAAGGCTGATATTCGGGAAGAGCTTGACCGTCTCGCTGCGCATGTTGCTGCTGCACGTGAGCTTTTGGAAAATGGGGGGCCTTGTGGGCGTAGGTTAGACTTTCTTTGCCAGGAGTTTAATCGCGAAGCCAACACACTTTGCTCAAAGTCTTCTGACGTTGCATTGACGACGATTGGTATTGAGCTCAAGGCAACGATAGAACAACTTCGCGAACAAATTCAAAACGTCGAATAAAAGTAAGGTTTTAGAAACAATGAATGCTGTTGTTGCTCCCACGCTTGAACGTCGTGGACTTATGCTGGTCCTTTCTTCCCCATCCGGGGCTGGCAAAACAACAATTTCCAGAATTTTACTGGAAAGAGAAGAAGAACTTACGCTATCGATATCTGCGACCACCCGACAAATGCGCCCGGGGGAAATCCACGGCAAAGATTATTTCTTTGTGAGCTCTGAAGAGTTTAACTCGATGGTGGATAGTAATGAGATGCTGGAACATGCGACTGTATTTGATAATAAATATGGCACACCAAGTGAACCTGTAGAACAAGGGCTTTCATCTGGGCAGGATGTTCTGTTCGATATTGATTGGCAGGGAACACAACAAGTTGCTGCAAAGGCACCTAATGATATCGTTCGCGTGTTTATCCTTCCACCGTCGTTGGAAGAGTTAGAGAGACGCCTTTATGCGCGGGCTCAAGATAGCGAAGAGGTTGTCAAAGGGCGGATGGCCAAAGCTGCTGATGAAATGAGTCATTGGGCGGAGTATGATTATATTATTGTAAATACAGATGTAGAAAAATCTGTTGCCGATGTACAGGCTATTCTCAGGGCAGAGAGATTAAAGCGAGACCGTCGGCCTGACCTTGATTCTTTTGTCCGTGGATTACGCCAGGCGTAGTTTTGGAAGTGAGCTTTAGAATCGGCTTTTAAGGTGATCATAGGCTCGGGCAATTGAACAGAACTCTTCAATGGTAAGTTCTTCTGCCCGAGCTGTCTCTTTTATACCAGCGATTGATATAAGCTCTGGAGTATCCGTGCCCAGGCTTTTTAGGCTTTGACGCAACATCTTACGTCTTTGCCCAAAGGCTGATTCTGTGATTTTTTCCATCGTAAACACATTGGCTTCTGCCAATGGTTTTGGTCTAGGTTCCAGCCTTGCTACTGTTGATGTTATCTTCGGTGCAGGGATGAAGGCCCTAGGCGGAATATCAAAAAGCGCAGAGGTTTCGCAGAGCCATTGTGTCATGACACTCAGGCGGCCATAACTTTTTGTTCTGGGTTCAGCAATTAGGCGATCAACCACTTCTTTTTGAAACATTAGGGTTAAACTTGCAAAACAAGTGGAATCCAGTGCAACTTGTTTAAGCCATCTAAGAAGAAGTACTGTTGAAATATTATACGGCAGATTGGCGACAATTCGTCGTGGAGGGCTACCAAGTTCTGTTAAGTCGACCTTAAGGGCGTCGCTTTCCATAACTTGTAATTTATTGCCATAAGCAGTTGAGACTTCTTTCAGAGCTTCGAGACAACGTTGATCTTTCTCTATGGCAATAACGTGTTGGGCGCCTTCCATAAGCAGCCCACGTGTTAGACCGCCCGGTCCGGGGCCAATTTCGAATATTGTTCCTTGATCAAGTGGGCCCCCACCTCTTGCTATTCTGGAGGTAAGATTTAAATCCAGTAAAAAATTTTGCCCAAGAGATTTTTTTGCGGCGAGATCAAAGCGCGCGATAACATCTCTTAGCGGGGGGAGGTTGTCTGGTGATCTGTTCATTTTTTAGTGTACTTTGGCTCTTGCCATTGTCGTCGCCATTTCAATCGCTGCAATAAAACTGGTGGGATTTGCAATTCCCTGTCCTGCGATATTATAGGCCGTACCGTGATCTGGTGAAGTCCGAATAAAAGGAAGGCCAAGTGTAATATTGACACCGTTGTCAAAATCCAAGGTCTTAATAGGGATTAATGCCTGATCATGATACATACAAACGGCGACATCATATTCTTCGCGTGCTTTGGTATGAAACATTGTGTCTGCTGGTAGAGGGCCTCTGACGTCGATGCCTTCTTTACGAAGGAACTCAAGCGTTGGAATGATAAGGTCAATTTCTTCTGACCCCATTGTGCCGTCTTCACCAGCGTGCGGGTTTAGTCCTGAAACTGCAATACGCGGTGTGCTAATGCCAAAATCTTGTTTCAACGCGGTACTTGCCGTTCTTATTGTATGCGTTATCAAATCGCTGTCGAGTTTATTTATTGCCTCAGCCAGGGAAAGGTGAATCGTAACGGGAATAACACGCAATTGTTGGGAAGCAAGCATCATAACGGACGGAGTTTTACTTTTGGCTAAGTCTGACAGATATTCTGTATGTCCGGGATGATTAAATCCTGATTGATAAAGAACGGCTTTATTAATCGGATTTGTGACAACTGCTGAGGCTTCTTTGTTCTGTACAAAACTTACAGATCTTTTGATGGAATTAATAACAGCAGAACCATTGCGGGGATCTCCTACACCAGGAGTTACAGCTTCGTGTAATTCTTCTGAAATGACAGGTAATGCCTGCCCAAAACAGGAAACAGCATCAATCGGAGATGAAATTTCTCTAACAGGTACGTTTAACGATAGGTCGGTTGCCAGTTTTTTTAAGCGACTAGGGCAATCTATTACAAAAAAAGGCTGTACCGCCTTTTGATGTAATTGATCCCACGCTTTAAGTGTTAGTTCACCGCCAATGCCAGCAGGGTCTCCCATTGTTATGGCTACAGGTAAAGGTATCGATTGGCTCACAGACGTATATCCACGTTTGAACTTCTGCGAAGATCTAAAAGGTACCTTCTTGCGAGGGTATCTAATCTATCATTCGTCAGTTTTTCTTGAATTGCCAAGCGATCAACACCACCACTTTCCTGACGATTACAGACTGCAATAACAGCCAAACCGCCCGTAACTTTGATTGCGGCTGTTGTTTGGCCTTCACTTACCTGCTCTATGGCTGCCCTGGTTGTGGCGGGAAGGTCCTTAGTTTTAAGGGTTCCTAAATCACCTGACCCATCGTCACCGAGTTCATCGGATAGTTCATCCATTTCATTACAGCTTGTGAATTTCCGTCTTGCATCAGCTGCTCTTGATTGTGCTTGTTGTGTTTCTTCAAAACTTGGATTTGCAGGCAAAGAGAAGAAGAATTGTTTTAGATGGACTTTCTGTTCACTTTCAGCAGAGCGTTGATCTTGAACTAAGAGAATATAATAGCCTCTCTTGGTTTGTATCGGGCCGAGCAATGACCCGATAGAGGCGGATTCTACAGCGGTTTGAAGCTCGTTAGAAAGTTGTCCTGTTTGCAACCATCCAAGATCTCCACCCAACCCCGCACTGTTTGATTGTGATATTTGCCGGGCCAAAGCAGAAAAATTTCCGCCATTTTTTATTGTCAGTAGAGCATCATCTGCTTGTGCTTTTATTTTAGCTTCATCGGAAGCAGTATCGATACCGAGGAAAATCTCAAAAATTCTTTTCTGGACTGCTGGACCATCTGATTGAAGTTTTGTAATAACTTCATCTATTTCAGCTTCAGAGATATTAACAGATGATCTTAGTCGTCTGTTAACAACTGCTCTCCATGCAATATCGGCTTTAAATTGGTCAAGAAGGGTTGTTGGAAGTACGCCTTGTTTACGCAGCCCATCTGTCAGTTGTTGTACCGTCATTTTGTTCTGCTTCGCAACAGCGGTCAGGGCACGTTGAACTTGTTGGTCTGATATTGTGATATTAAGCCGCTGGGCTTCTTGAAGTTTGAGCCTTTCGTCAATGAGAATACGAACCACTTGTCTGACCATTCTTTGTCGAACTTGTGGAGTATTTTTTTGCTTACTTGATACAATTGCGAGCTGAGTACGCTGGCTTACATCCAGCAAAGATATGATATCGTCGTTCACAACTGCTGCTGGACGTAAAACGTCTTGTGAAAATGAAGTCGTTGCTGTTGTTAGCATGAGGGCAAAGCCCAACAAATTCGCAGCAAAATTAATTCTCATTTGATATCGATACCTTATTATCTCAGATAGCCGAATTCTACTATAGCGGCTGAATTGTACCCAAGTGTTTAAATGTTAACTCAACCATAAACCTGTTATCTGGTTCTACTTCTCTATCTTGGAACCAAGTGCGAGAATATTGGCTATCTATAATGATACATTCATCATGGTAAATTAGGCCCAAGCTTGCTTCACGGGACGAATCTGCATCGATATCTCGTGTATAGCTAGATCTCAGGCTCCAATATTTAGTCAACTCGCTGTTAATACCAATTTTGACTTCTTCTCTATCAGAGGTTTCACCATCGATATTGTCATCTTTAAGAAAGACGTAATCCAAGTTTAAGTTAAATGCCGCAGGGCCAATATTGACTTCAACTTCATTTCTATTAACGCCTAAATCATCAGGGTCAAATCTAAAGCGATATAGGGCATTAAAGTTATCAATAGTATATATACCTACGTGCCCTACAATATCTGATACAGATTCTTTCAAACCTGAATTCTCTTCATGAAGGTTGCTTTTCCCGCTAAATCGATAACTTTGTCCAACCATAAAGTCGGCCTGATTACCCGATACAGTAGAAGCTGTCCATTTTACGCCATAACTTACGCGACTGCCTGAATCTACACGGTCTGTTCCGGCAAACCGATTTAGAGAAAAGAGCGAGGCATCATCAAACTCAAAGTCACGGCTGTCGTCGTTTGGAATTTCGTTTGGATTCGATCCATTTGGTGCGAGGACACCTTGTACAATAGGTTCTATTGTTTGGCTAAAGTTACCGCGATGACTGGCAAAGGGAAAGCGCCATTCCAACGCCATTTGTGGGAAAACACGACCCGTAAAGCCTGTAAAACTATCCCCGCTTTTTCGAATGTCATCATTCGCTGTATCGACACCATTTACCCAATAGCCATCAGTTTGTATTTGCGTGGTGAGCTTATACTGATCCCCCCAAGATCCAGTGTAGGGAAGGTCCCATCCGCTAAGCATGGATACACGTCTACTGTCTCTACCCTCGCTGCGGCCTAAGGCTTGAGCGTTGGCATCCAAGCGATAGGTTGCCCCAGTCAGACCTGGTTGACTTTGAAAGTGGTATTGTGCTCGGGGTAAAACAAAAGGGTTTTCTGAATCGTCAACACCATTACGCGTGCTTTGAAATTTATAGCTGTCTAACCTTGCAAAGTTACGCCCTCTAAATCCTTCGATGAAAGCACTTGTCTCAAGCTCTGATTCTGTATTGAATCCATAAACTCGGCCATAAGTGTCATCAGAAGCATATTCAGCGTTAAAACCCCATCGCCAGGTTTTATCTAAGTCAAATCGACCTTCGCTTATGATTTGTCCTCGAAATTCATCCTTCTCGACATTGCCGTTATTTTCATCCCTATCAGCGATCGTTGCGCTGGCTTCAATTGAGAGGTCACCTTTGTTGAATTTTTTTTCATACTCCCCTGCGAGCACGATCCCTTGTTTTGTTGTCGCGATAGGTGCAAATAAAAATTCTGAGTACTCGTCAATTGCCCAGTAATAAGGAATCTGTAGGGTTATACCTAACTGACTGGAGTTACCGTAACTTGGTAGGAGGAATCCACTCCGTCTTTTTACTGTGGGGTCAGGATGGGCAAGGTATGGCGTGTAGATAACAGGGACACCAAATATTTCCATCCATGCATGGTCATATTTTATTGTTTGTGATGTTTTGTTATGGACAATTTTTTTAGCCTTGAGCTGCCAAATAGGCGCCTTGCTAGGGTCATCTTTGCAAAGTTCACAAGGGCTGAAAACGCCATTGGAAAAGACAGAGATATTACCACTGGTTAATTGTCCCGTCGATGCCGCTAGACGACTACGATCTGTCAGTAGTATACGGATGTCACGAATAAAGCCTTCTTTTAGGTTATCTGTAAGTTCAACATGTTCAGCAAAAACGATATCACCACTAGGCTCTAGCAGGCTTATATTGCCTGTTGCACTCACAACATTTGTGTTCATGTTATAAGATACACTATTCGCAAGAACCGTACGGTCACCTTGCGAAATCTCGACATTCCCTGATGCTGTTACTACCCCTAATCCTTCGTCATAGACAACTTCGTCAGCACTAATAAGTGCTGGGATCTCTTCATTGACACCTTCCAAAGATTGAGCAAAGGATGCATTTGGTAAAGATAGTCCAACGACAAAAGTTAGTGCCAGTACAGACACTGAATTTTTTAGTAATGTTTTTACCCCCCTAAAAGACATGTTCTATCCGTCTTCCAGATGTAAAAGCATAGTGACACCTAACAATAGTGATACCCCCGCTGGTGACCAAGCTGCTAGAGCAACTGGCACTTTGGTTGATTGACCTAAGGCAAAAACGAAATTGGATAAGAAATAAAGCAGAAATCCAGTAAGAATACCAGAGAGGATCATCAATCCGACCCTGCCTCGTCGATGTTGTTGCATGGAAAAGGTTGCTGCAAGTAATACCATTGCAAGAAAAAGAAAGGGTTTAGAAAGCAGTCGGTGAAATTGTAATTTGAGTTTAACTGCAGAAAAACCAGCCTTTTCCAATAAATTTATGAAATACGGTAACTCCCAAAAAGAGATTGATTTTGCGCTGGCAAAGCTGTCTTGAACTTTTTCCATAGTTAAGTCGGTTGGAATTAATACCTCATCAAAATAATCTGGCTTTTTACCAGGATAAGAGTGCCAGGTGTTTTGTAGGGCCCAATTGCCATTTTCTAAACGTGCTTTTCCCGCGTCATACCGAGACAAAAATTCCCCGTCATTAGTTAGGTTAAAAATAATGACCCGATTTAGCGAAAGATCTTTATTCACAGATCCGGCATGAATAACGGAAAGACCCGTCTCGTCAGGTTGGCGGAGCCATAATCCTGTTTCTGATACCTTAAAAATAGCTTGATCTTTTTTCTTGTATATACGTGAAAGCTCTTTGTTTTTGGCAAATAGCGCTGATGAGACTGGGTTGATTACAGCAAAAGACAGTGCCCCGATTATGATGGAGCAGAACGCAAATGGAAAAATGATTCCCCAGATAGAAACGCCAGCGGATCTAATTATAACGAGTTCGTTTGCCCGTGTTAATTTCCAAAAAGTAGCCATTGCTGCGAACAAAATCATGAATGGCATGATCTCTTCACTCAGTTGAGGCATCTTATAGAGGACAATTTTTATGATCTGTAAGAAGGGAACTGCCTCATCTTCGAGATCATCCGATACTTCGATTAAGGAGATAAGGAAGACCACACCCATCAAAACAAAGAAAAAGCTAAAAAAGCTCATTAAAAAATTTTTGGATGCGTATCTAAAAAGAGTCCAGGAAATGTGCGCAGACTTAACAGATTTTTTATTTACAAGTGCTGTCATTATGATGCCACGACCTCTTCATCGTGAGGGGGATGCGAACCACCAGAAGTTTTCGATGATAAATTTTTAGGCTTTTTTACAATAAAATAAAGGGAAGTGATCACAACAAATAATGGCCAGATATAGAGCAAGGGAATTAGGTTTTTGTTTTTTTCTGCAATATCTTTAAACAAGAACATTGTCAGCATCATAACCCCCATAAGGCTAATGGCGAACATAATGCGCCCCAAATATCCTCTGCGACTAAATTCTCCAGATAAAAGACATGCCAAGGCTATAAAAGCCATTGCAAGGGTGAATAGAGGGCTGGCGATACGGTAATGGCCAGCTGCGACGAGCTTGTCATAGTTATCTACATCTCTTGGATCTGTTAAATCAGGAAATATTAACTGATTAAGAAAGCGTTCTCTGGGTTTTAACCATCGATCACTTTCTTCTTGACTGATGTCCCCGAATTTAAGGACATATTTGTCAGAATAAGCAATTGAAAGTTGCCCTGTTACGGGGTTGACTTCCTGTCGACTTGCATTCCAAAGGACAGCCCTAAAATCGTCCTCTTCTTTTAACAATGCACCGGTATCAGCTAAATAAGTTATTTGTTGCCCCGGGATACTACTGTCATGAACGATGAGGCCTTTTAACTCTCCAGCAGGCGTTTTTTCTTTAAAATAAATAGTATACTCAGTGTTGATTGTATTGAACTTCCCCGCTTTTAGAAGGACGGGGGATAGATTATCCCTGAAATAATGCTGTAGCTCTCTGAATTCACGATATGAAACAGGTAAAAAGTATAGATTGATGGCGACAACTGTGATCATTGATATTGCACCCAGCATTATTCCAGGGCGTGCGAGTTGAAGTTGTGAAAAACCTGCTGCTTTTAAGACCACAAGCTCGCTGTCAGTTGTCAATTTGTTATAGATAAAAAGAACCGAACAAAAAGTCGCGACAGGGATAACGATAACCAGGAAATAAGGCATCAACAAAATAACAAAATAGAAAAATGTCGATGCCGGAAGGCCGTCGTTAACAATCATGTCAACGAATCGTAATGATTGAGCCAGCCATACAGCAACAGCAAGAGACACTGCGACTGAAACAGCAAACAAAACCAGTTGCACAAGCATATAGCGCGAAATTATCTGCATAGGGTCCGTAAAATAACCTATAAAAAAATATACAAAAGAAATAGCCAGAACACCCTTGTCACGTCCAGTTAATTCGTGGATTTTCATAAGAAGAATAATGAGATTTGAGTCATGGAATACAAAGTTCTATGATTACGGTTGCATTTTACAGAGTAATCCTTGTTCTATAGCAGCAATTAATTAAATCGTTTTACCAAAGAGGGCGGCATGAAGTTTTCTTTTGTCTCTGACAATTTTCCTAGCACTGGCGCGATTGTCGCGACTGTATCTGAAGGTGGACAATTCTCCACAACTGCAAAGCAATATGACGATAAGACAGGCGGAGTACTAAGACGTGCGGTCGCTAATAGCTCTTTCAAAGGCAAGAAGGGGGAGTTGCTCGAAATTTTAGCACCAAGTGGTGTCGAAAATAGTCGAATTATTTTGGCTGGTCTCGGCAATCCTAATGAATTGAAGGCAACAGATTTTGAAAATCTGGGGGGACAGCTTTATAAGGACCTTTTTTCTAAAGGAGAGAAAGCCGTCTGTGTGTGCACGGATGGTACTTGTGTTCAAGGGGCAAGCGAAGATAACGCAGGTGCTCTTATCGCTTATGGTGCCTTACTTCGCAGCTATCGTTTTGATACCTATAAAACGACCAGCAAAAACGATGCGAAAAATACACTCGAAGAGTTCACAATCTTCTCTGCTGATTCTGAGGGTACCAAAAGTGCTTATGCAACGTTATCCAAAGTTGCAGAAGGTGTGTTTTTTACCAGACAGTTGGTATCTGAACCCCCCAATGAATTGTATCCTGATACATTTGCAGCACAGGCTAAAGAACTTGAAGCGCTTGGGGTAAAGGTAACTGTCTTGGCCGAAAGTGATATCGCCAAACTGGGTATGAATGCTCTCTATGCTGTTGGCATGGGGTCTGAGCGTGAATCTAAAGTCGTCATTATGGAATGGAATGGTGCTTCTGAAAAAAGCACTGAGAAACCGTTGGCTTTTGTTGGTAAAGGCGTGACATTTGATACGGGTGGTATTTCGCTGAAACCGGCGGCCGGTATGGAAGACATGAAGTTTGACATGGGCGGTGCGGGAACTGTCTTTGGTTTGATGAAAGCACTTGCCGGCCGTAAGGCAAAGGTAAACGTTGTTGGTGCGTGTGGCTTGGTTGAAAATATGCCGTCCGCTAATGCACAACGCCCTGGTGATATTGTAAAATCCTATTCAGGAAAAACCATTGAAGTATTAAATACGGATGCAGAGGGGCGTTTGGTTCTTGCTGATGTTCTCTCTTACACGCAAGAGAAATACAATCCACGTCTCGTGATAGATTTGGCGACACTAACAGGTGCAATGATTATTGCCTTGGGTAATGATATCGCCGGTATTTTCTCAAACAACGATACTTTATGTGAACAGCTTACAAGCGCAGGTCTAAGTGTTGATGAACGTGTTTGGCGTCTGCCTCTTGCAGATTGCTATGATAAACTGTTGGACTGTGACGCAGCCGATATGAAAAACATTGGCGGCCGAGCTGCCGGATCAATAACAGCGGCTCAATTCCTTCAGCGTTTCATCGATAAGGATCGTCCTTGGGTTCATATTGATATTGCTGGTGTTGCTTGGTCGACAAAAGAAAAAGCCATTGCGGCGAAGGGGGCAACTGGTTTTGGCGTTCGTTTGCTTGATCGCTTTGTTGCTGATAACTACGAAGATTAAAAATCAAAAGGCAGGATGCAGTGTATCCTGCCTTTTTTCTGGATGACTTTGATGACAGATATACGTTTTTATCATTTGACTAAAACAGCATTGGAAAATGCACTTCCTCAAATGCTTGAAAAAGTAATAGAGCGTGGTCAGGAAGCTGTTATTCTGTCATCTGATGAACGTGCATTGGGCGAGCTGGATCAGAATCTTTGGAGCTATCGCCCAGATTCCTTTCTTCCTCATGGCACTAAACGAGACGGTTCAATTGAAGAGCATCCGGTTTGGTTGACCACTGAGCAGGATGATCTTGCCAAACGGGATGTTGCCTTCATTGTGCATGGCGCACACCCAGGAATCCTCGAAAGTGATAAAACCTCTTTATGCGCGGTTCTGTTTGATGGAAATAACCCAACAGTAGTTCAGGATTCTCGCGTACTTTGGAAAGAGCTGAAAGCTGCCAATCATGAATTGACGTATTGGCAGCAAACAGATCGTGGATCTTGGGAGAAGAAAGCCTGATCTGCCTTTCTTCTCAAAAAAACTACTTACAGTGCTAGTGAGATAACAAGACAGGGAATTCCTGGTTGGAAAAGAGTGATTTTGTAACGCCGCCAAATATCATTTCTCTGATCCGACTATGTCCCCAAGCGCCAGCAACAATCAAACCGATCTCTTCTTCTTTACCTGTTTTTAGGATAACGTCTTCAGGGAAAGCACTTTCAACTACTCTGTTCTCAGCTTGGATGCCGTGACGTTTCAAATGGGTAGAGATATCATCTTGAGATATATTACCCTCTTCGGGTAATCCGACTGACAATAATATTACTTTTTTTGCTGCTTTTAATAGCGGTAGGGCGCCCCTTACTGCGCGAGAGGATTCGGCTGACCCATCCCAAGCGATAAGAATGTTTTTTGTAATATCTTTAGGGATTTTACGATTGGGAACGGCTAGGATGGGGAGGCTACTTTCCATCAGTAACGACCCTGCAAATTCGAGCTCATCGGCAAACTTTCCCTTTACCTGGCTAATCACTGTCAGGTCTGTAAAGCGTGCATGGAAAGCAACGATATCTACTTCTCGCCCTTCGTGTTCTCGCCATTCATAGCTTACTTGTGCGGCCTCAGCCTTTTCTTTAAAACTTTTTTGAACCGTAGCAGCTTGCTCTTTAATGTTATTTCGCTGTTGTTCGATGATTTCTTCTGGAAAATAGCCAGTTACGCCATGGGGCGAACCATGCAGTATCGCTTCTGGTGTTCTTAGTGCGTGAACACCTAGAATATGCGCTCCGTCAAATTTTGCAGATAGTTGTATTGCTGCTTCTAAACGGGTTTGTCCTGCTTCTGTGTTATCAAGTTGAACCTGAATGTCCCTTAACATAAATGCATCTCCGTTTTTGAAATGTAAAAGATACTATAGTTTTTCTGACGATGTATCTTATTTGATTAACTCATGAGAGTTTGCAAATTTATAAGAATATGCGCATTGATCTTAATCAATTTTGGCGAGGTTTCGTTAAGATAACCCAATGTTGTTTCGCACCATTTTCCTATAGTGATCAGGTGCTTTCCCAAATTCGATTTCAAAGGCCTTGGTAAAGTAACTACGGCTGTGATAACCGACTTTTGATGAGATGATTTTTATAGGTAAATCTGTTGCACTTAACAGTTCCGCAGCGCGGTGCAAACGAATGGATCTAAGTAATCCGATGGGGGTTGTTCCATAAATTTTCTTGAACTTATTCGCAAAGCTGGCACGACTCATTCCTACGTTATCGGCTAGACTTTCCACGGTGTGATGTGATTCAGGCTTGTTCAAAATATACTGTAAGGCATCCCACATTTGTCGATCTTCAGCACCACGTAACCATTCAACAGATTTATGTCCCGCCAAATGATGACGCCTTACTAGCATAATAACGCATTGCTCTAGTAGTGAGCGTGCCAAAGCCTTGGTACCAATTGTTGGATTGGCAAGTTCTAATAATAATTCATCCATCGCATTTCGTATGCGATCTTCTGATGTTAGTTGAGCGATCAAGGGTGTTTGAATTAAATTCAGCAATCCGGTTATACCGCGGTACGACACATCGACCAAACCACATACGGCTGTTAAAGTTTGTTGTCCTGTCCCTGTTATCAGATGTTTAAGAGAAGCATCAAGCGGCCTGCATAGAGGTAGAGGGGTATTTCTTTCTGTTGCGCTTATTAAGCTATGATGTTGGTGAGCTGGAAGGAGAATAATCGCCCCCGTTGATATTTTCTGCTTGGGACGGTTACTTATAGCAATCTCTCCCGATCCACTTGTAATGTAATGCAGAATTGCCTGATTTTGATCAGGTAAAGCAAGTGTTGTGCTTGCCCCGCGAATTTCGCAAAAAGCAAAGGGATTTAGATTGATGTCGATGGCTTCAAGGATATGGTCGATAGTCATACATTATAATTTGTGCAATCTGTGACCGATAACAAGAACATGGTTTTAATATCATGCCTTCCCTGTTGAAAAAGACACAATCCAGACGATAAAGCACACATGACGTTCTAGATATTAGAGAACAAGGAATTATCCTTGGGTCAGAAATATTAAGGAACAGTACAATGTGTGATTGTCATGATCATAATGATAAAGCTTTTTCTCGCCGAGCAATGTTGGGGGGAGCTGCTGTAACGTTAGTCGCGGCAGGTCTAACAGCAACATCACTTGGAAATAGTGCAGAGGCCGAAGCTTCTAATCCAAGCTATGCTGATCCGGAAAAACCTGCCTTGCCAGCTATTGATGTCGACGTCAGTTTAGCTGATACGGCTTTGGTTGTTGTGGATCCACAAATAGACTTTTTAAGTGAAAATGGTGTCGCGTGGGGTGTCGTCGGCGAGAGTGTTTCTGAACATAATGTGGTGAAGAATATTGGTGATTTATTGAATTCTGCAAAACAAGCAGGAATGACCGTTGCTATTTCGCCACATTATTACTATCCAACAGATCACGGGTGGCGATTTGAAGGGCCTTTGGAAAGGCTAATGCATAAAATTGGGATGTTTAATCGGAAAAGTTCTCTGAGCTTAGATGGGTTTGAGAATTCCGGTGCTGATTTTATGCCAGAATATAAGAAACAAATTCTTGATGGGAAGACGATTATTGCTAGCCCACATAAGATTTATGGGCCACAGAATAATGATTTGGCGCTTCAATTGCGTAAAAATGGCGTCAATAAAATAATCTTGGCTGGAATGTCTGCAAATCTTTGTGTGCAAGCTCATTTGTATGATTTGCTAGAACAGGGATTCGAAGTGGCTGTCGTTCGCGATGCCACAGCAGCAGCGAAAATTCCCGAAGGTGATGGCTATCACGCTGCGTTAATTAACTTTCGATATGTTGCAAATGGTCTCTGGACAACAAAAGAAGCGGTGAAGAAGATTTCCGCTGCGGCCGCATAAACCTTAATTAGCATTCTTGTATCCGCAATGTAGGTATAAGGCGTCCTTTCGGTGACAACCGATTGGGCGCTTTATCTCAGGCCCATATTTGAGGTGTCGGTTTAAAAAACACTTTAACAATAATGAAAGATGTTATGGTTTAAGATGTAAGGCTGTTGCTATGAGTGTCGGAGTTGTTTTACGCCTAGCGACTGTCGGGGAGTTTGCGTTGGGTCCTATTTTAACTTGGGTTTGGGGTATGTTGTTGAACCGAGCTAATAATTTTTTGGTTCTTTTGGTGTGCCTTATTATAAACGGTTTATTGGTCTTTCCGTCCGAAGCTGACAAGATGAAGCTGCGTATCGGATACAATGTAAATTCGTCTTATCCACACTTTCTGGGTACTGGGCTTGAACCTGCTTCACCACCTGGTGTGTCACTGGATTTGCTTAACCAAATTGCCAGTGATTTGGACTTTGATATTGAATATATAAGACGACCTGGGCGCCGCATCTTGAACGAACTTAAGGAAGATCAGTTGGATGCCGCGTTTATTTTTTCTTACAAGCCTGAACGAGAAGAATTTGGCGTCTTTCCCATGAAGGATAATAGGCCTGATGGTGACAAGCGATTAGCAGTTCTATCCTATTATCTCTATAAAATGAATGAAAACTCTGTAGGTTGGGACGGTAAACGGTTTATCAATCAAGAGGGAGTAGTTGGTGCAAATTCTGGCTATTCGATTGCGAAGGATCTCAAGAACAAAGGGATAAAGGTGGAGGAGGCGAGATCAACCAAGAATAATTTTGCAAAGTTAAAAAGTGGCCGGGTTGACGGTGTCGCCGATCAGGGAATAGTTGCTGATGCCTTTATATTTAAGAATAATATATCTGGAATCACCAAAGTATCTCAGCCAATAGCAACAAAAGATTATTTTTTAATTTTCGGTCATAAATTTTCTGATAAATATCCTGATTTACGAGACGAAATTTGGGATAAAATTGCAAAATACAGAGACGAATTAACCGAAAAATTTATGCCACGTTATCTTGAAGAATATCAATTGCAACCTGGCACAAATTAATCAGAAAACTTCATCCTACCTAAGGTGACTCAAGCTTCTCCTGAGCCTCGAGCCACAGGGTTTCTGCTTTCATGAGTTCTTTTTCTACCTTTGCCAGCTCTTTAGCGAGTTCCAGCTGTCTGGCGTTGTCGCCCTCATAGAGTGAAGGGTCGGCCATATCTTTCTCAAGCTTATCTTTCTTTGCTTGAAATTTTTCCATTTTTTGTTCCGCGAGGCGAACGGCTTTTTTGAGGTCGCCTCCGGCAGCTCTGGCCTCTGCTGCTGCCCGACGTTTGTCTTTTTTACTCATGCTCTTTGCGCGAGGTGCATCATTTCCCTGATTTACATCGTTGGATCTGCGAGAGCTTTGGCGCTCTTTTCGGCGTTGTTCCATCAGGAGGCGCTTATAGTCTTCTAAATCCCCGTCGTATGCTTGTACGTTACCATCAGCGACGAGCCAGAAACGGTCGGCAGTAAGTTCGATTAAATGAGGATCGTGCGAGACCAATACAATGGCGCCTTCAAAGGCGTTCATGGCCTGAACAAGGGCTTCTCTGGAATCAACGTCCAGGTGGTTGGTCGGCTCATCCATAAGTAATATGTGGGGGGCGTCTCGGGTTGATAAGGCGAAGAGCAGGCGTGCTTTTTCGCCACCTGATAGTTTACCAACTTTTGTTGATACATGGTTCACGCCAAAGCCAAAGCGACCCAGCTGTGCTCTTACTTTTGATTCGGGTGTTCCTGGTTTCATCAAGCGGGCCATCAAGGTGTACGGCGTCGCATCGAGATCAAGTTCTTCGGCTTGATCCTGCGCAAAATAGCCAACCTTGAGCTTGGATGATTTGTATAGCTGCCCTTCTTGAGGATCCAAACGTCCTGCAAGGAGTTTCACCAAGGTGGACTTACCATTGCCGTTTGCCCCAAGGAGTGCAATACGATCTTCCATATCCAAGCGAAGATCTAATCCCTTAAGGATTGGTTTGCCTGGCTCATACCCGATATCCACACGGTCAAGGTTGATCAGCGGTGGCGCAAGTTCTTCTGGTGAGGGGAAATCAAAAGCCAAGGTACTGTCTTCTGAAACAGCAGCAATAGGCTGCATACGTTCCAACATCTTGACGCGAGATTGTGCTTGTTTGGCTTTTGACGCTTTGGCTTTAAAACGATCAATGAAGCTCTGAATGTGTTTGCGCTGTTCTTGTTGTTTTGCGTGTTGTGCCGCCTGGTGTTCAAGACGTTCCCGACGAACCTGTTCGAATTGATCGTAATTTCCTGTGTAGGAATTCAGTTGAAGGTTTTCTAGATGGATAATCTTGTTGGCAACATTATTCAAAAGGGCACGGTCATGGGAAATGAGTAATAGCGTTCCCGGATAGTTTTTTAGATAACTTTCCAACCAGATTGTAGCTTCCAGATCTAGATGGTTGGTTGGCTCATCCAAAAGAAGAAAATCAGGTTCTGCAAAAAGCAGGCTGGCCAAGGCAACACGCATTTGCCAACCACCAGAAAGGGCAGAACAGGGCTGTTGCTGTGCTTCTTCGTTAAAACCCAACCCCGCAAGTATCCGTGCTGCCCTGCTAGGTGCAGTGTCGGCTTTTATATCCACAAGGCGCTCGTGAATTTCAGCTATGCGCATCGGATCTGTCGCCGTGTCAGCTTCTTTGAGAAGTTCTGTTCGCTCAACATCAGATAGAAGAACAGTATCAATAAGACTGACATTGCCAGATGGAGCTTCCTGAGCAACTTTCCCCATTTTGGTTTTATTGGGAACGTTGATGTCGCCTGATTCTGAAGCAATCTCTCCAGAGATGATTTTCAGCAGGGTTGTTTTACCCGTGCCGTTACGGCCGACAAAACCAACTTTATCGTTTTTGTGAACGGTTGCAGAGGCTTCTTCGAAAATCGGGCGGCCTACGATGCGGTATGTAAGGTTATTAATATGTAGCATGTGCGCTTAATATCACTGAAGAGAGGCTGTGGTAAGAGTTTTCTTGAGGAATATTTCTAAAACAATGCCAATTCGATTTTACGTCCTCACTTTCACGGCAAAAAATTTGTTTTTATGAGACTGAAGCGGAGGATGTGTCCCCTCGGATAACTGCCGGATAACTGCTAACACAGAGATGTCATGTAATTAAAGTTGCCCCAAAGCATTTCTGGCTGTATAAGGCCGCCAAACGATTTCCATTCTTTATCTAAAGTAGGAGTGCCTGACATGGCTCTTGAGCGTACTTTCTCTATCATTAAACCCGATGCCACAAAGCGTAATCTGACTGGCAAAATCATTGCTAAGTTCGAAGAAGCTGGTCTTCGCATCGTTGCTTCCAAGCGTATTCACATGAGCCGCGAACAGGCTGAAGGTTTCTATGCTGTTCATAAAGAGCGTCCTTTCTTTGGTGAACTCGTTGATTTCATGATTTCTGAGCCAGTTGTTGTTCAGGTTCTTGAAGGCGAAAACGCGATTGCTAAAAACCGCGAAGTTATGGGGGCAACTAACCCAGCCGAAGCAGATGCAGGTACAATCCGTAAAGAGTTCGCACTTTCAATCGGTGAAAACTCTGTACACGGTTCTGATGCTCCTGAAACAGCTGCTGAAGAAATCAAATATTTCTTCTCAGACGCTGAATTGGTTGGCTAATAGTCTTTCTGACTATACGAGATTGAAAAGGGGAGCTTCGGCTTCCCTTTTTTTGTAGGAAATACTGTTCCTTATTTTTTGCTTTGTCTGCTTACAATTTGTCCGCATTCAATTTTTCTGACGGCAAAAATTAAGTGTACTCTTCTTGTTCGTACGATCATTCTTATCTCGCAATACAACCAATCTGCCGTAATGAATGTCTTGACGCATTTTAACGGTAAAATTCAAATAGTTTTTGGTAAGGTCCGATGATAGATAACGTGAAACCCCTTTTTGATATCCCTTCTGATATTTGTTATTTGAATTGCGCTGCGCAGTCACCCATGTTGAAATCCGCCAAAATTGCCGGCGATGCAGGGTTGGCGATCAAATCAAATCCCTGGACTCTCGATCCGGATTTCTGGAATGAGCGTTCGGGCGAACTGAAGGCCCTTCTTGCGCAAATGATTTCTGCCCAAACGAACGATATCGCTCTTATTCCTTCCACAGCTTATGGTGTTGCCACGGCGGCAAAGAATCTATCTCTCGATAAGGGGCAAAATATTGTTCTGCTAGAGGGGCAATTTTCGTCTAATGTTATTGCATGGGAACAGAAAGCTAATGCATGTGGGGGTGAATTAAGCGTTGTTAAGCGTCCTGATGACTACGATTGGACACCTCATGTACTTGAGGCGATAACCGAGAAAACTGCAATTGTAACACTGCCACCATGTCATTGGACTGATGGTAGTAAGATCGATCTCGTTGCCGTTGGAGATCGTTGTAGGGATAAAGGCGCGGCGCTGGTTATCGATGCGACCCAGGCGGTGGGTGCAATGACAATTGACGTTACAGCTATCCAGCCTGATTTCCTTATTTGTTCTTCTTATAAATGGCTTCTAAGCCCGGTTGGATCTGCCTTTCTTTACGCTGCGCCTAAATGGCAAGAAGGGGAATCAATTGAATACAATAAATTCAACTGTGATGATCCAGATTCGTCTTTCGGGATGCATCAGCCCAAAGCTGGCGCGGTACGTTATGAAATGGGGGGACGTAATAACTTTATTCTTCTGTCCATGGCTTTGGAATCAGCAACCCAGGTCAGTAAATGGGGGGCAGAAGGAGTTCAAGAAACACTCAGGCCAATGACTAACCTTGTTGCTGAAATGGCAGGGGAGCGGGGCTGGAAAGTCCCAATCGGCGAAAACAGGGTCGCTCATATTATCGGCATCAGTTTTCCAAATCAAAAGATTGAAAATCTGGCGAAAAAACTTGCGACTGAAAACGTTTTTGTCAGTGAAAGAGGTGAAGGTATTCGTGTGTCACCTTATCTCTATAACAGCAAAGATGATATCGAGCAGTTGTTTTCGGCGCTTGATCGGTTTGTTGTCGTGTGAGGCGAGCAATAAAAAAAGGAGGCTTTTCAGCCTCCTTTTTAAGTTAGTTCAAGTAAACTTAAACCAGTGTTGCTGCCATTAGGCCAAGAACGATCATAATTGCGATAACAGAATATGTGGAAACTTTTGTAAAGCTTTCCCAGCCGCGTTGGCGTTCAACTGTTAGTTCTTCGTTTGTCATTATCGTGTGATCCTCTGTTCCACAAATATCTATATCTGGCCAGAGGCCAAATTCAAGATGACTTTACCAAAGGTTGGCGCTTTTTCAAGTCTGAACTGGTTTTTATAGCTAGGACTGGCATTGTTTTGTCTCTCTTTGTTCAGACTTAACTGTGTTTTGATTTTCAAGCCGGATATTTCTGAGTATCCTGTAAAATCATTACCTGTTCCCTGTCTTTAAGAAGAAAATCCATGCGTGCTGCTTATTATGAAGAATTCAATGGCGATATCAAAGTTGGTAACTTAGCTGACCCAACGCCTCCGGTTGGTGGTGTTGTACTTGAAGTCAAAGCCAATGGGGTTTGCCGGAGTGACTGGCATGGTTGGGTTGGTCATGACGGCGCAATTACGGGCTTTCCTCATGTGCCCGGGCATGAATGTGCAGGAACAGTTGTTGCTGTTGGAGACGGGGTAACACGTTGGAAGACAGGGGATGAGGTTATTGTTCCCTTTAGCTGTGGATGTGGCCGCTGTCCGTCTTGCGCAAAGGGAAATGAGCATATCTGTGATGACGACTTTCAACCCGGATTTACGGGCTGGGGCGCTTTTGCACAGTATATGGCTGTCGAATATGCCGATGTTAATCTGGTGGCTTTGCCTGATCAGCTTGATCATGTGGTTGCTGCCAGTTTGGGGTGCCGTTTTATGACAGCTTTTCGTGGTGTTGTAAAACGTGGCCAAGTTGGTCCTGAACAATGGGTCGCCGTGCACGGATGTGGTGGTGTTGGTTTGAGTTCCTTGATGATTGCTCGTGCCCTAGGGGCCAGGGTTATTGCTATTGATGTAAATGATCAGACCTTGGAACAGGCAAAGTTGTTGGGTGCAGAGCAAGTGATTAATGCGGCGAAAGTTGATAATGTTATCGAAGCTATTTTGTCTATTACGAGCGGTGGTGCAGAGGTTTCTATTGATGCTTTGGGATCACCGATAACGGCATATAATTCGATTGCCTGTCTAGCGAAGCGTGGAAGGCATGTTCAAATTGGTCTGGCGGCGGGTGATCATAAGGATATGAATATCCCGATGAATTTGGTCATAGGTCGAGAGCTTGATCTGCTGGGAAGCCATGGTATGCAAGGTCATCAATACGGTCAGATGCTTGACATGATTATCAAAGGTGAACTTTCCCCTGAAAAGCTCATTGATCGTACTGTGGGCTTACAAGAAGGGGCTGATGTGCTGATGAAGATGTCGACAATGTCGCCAAGTGGTGTGGTCGTTATTGATAAGTTTTAATGCCTCAATAGACAGAGGCAATTCGTTTTAACAAAATGGTATGGAATATCAAAAACCGCAGTCCTGATTCAGGCTGCGGTTTTTGTGGAGAACAATCTGCGTTGTAATTGCCAATTATCAAGCTCAAGGATTACAGATCATTTCTTCTGTTGTTTGTGATGTTTGCTTGAAGGTGAGCTTATTGCCCAAGATTGTGATGTTCTTTTGGGCAATGAGCTTCAAACATTCCGGATAGAGCCTGTGTTCTGCGGTGAGGACGCGGGCCGCGAGAGTGCTTTCTGTATCTGCTGGGAGAACGGGCACTGCCGCTTGACCAACAATAGGGCCGCTATCCATTTCATGGCGGACAAAATGGACGGTACAGCCGTGAAGCTTGCATCCTTCGTCCAGCGCACGTTGATGTGTGTCCAGACCGGGAAACAATGGCAATAGTGCAGGATGGATGTTGATCATACGGTTGTGCCAATGTTCAACAAATTCTTTTGTGACCAGACGCATAAAGCCAGCTAAACAGACGAATTCAACGTCTGAATTTTCCAAGGTTTCAGTGACGGCATTATCAAAATCAACACGACTTTTATAGTCGCGATGATTTACAGTTGCTGTCGCAACACCAGCTTTCTTTGCGCGTTCCAGCCCTGCGACGTCTGGAACGTTAGAGACAACTAATACAAGCTCAGCAGGGAAAGCGGGATCTGCTGCGGCATCTAAAAGAGCCTGCAGATTACTTCCCCTGCCAGATATCAGAACGCCAACTTTTAAGCGGGCCACGTTTCTGCAAGCCTTTCAATCTGAACGGCTTCTTCGCCATCGCTGCGGGTTTCTACTGTGCCAAGTGACACAACGGTTTCCCCTTGAGCTTGAAGAATACCTGTAACATCTTCTACTTTGTCGGCGGCAACCACAACAGCCATGCCAATGCCGCAGTTGAATGTGCGCATCATTTCGTGTTCATCAATCCCTCCGACTTTAGCAAGCCAGCTAAAGACACGTGGAATAGGCCAGGAAATACCGTTGATTGTTACGCCGAGGCCTTTGGGTAAAACCCTCGGTAGGTTTTCGACAAATCCACCCCCGGTGATGTGAGCAAAGGCCTTTACGCCTTCACCATGGGGACCAAAGGCGCGGATAGCCTCAAGGCAGCTTTTTACATAAATACGTGTTGGGGTAAGCAAAGCTTCGCCAAGAGTTACGCCATCCTGGAAAGGAGCGGGGTCACTGTATTTTAGACCAGAAATCTCAACAATCTTACGAATGAGAGAGTAGCCGTTTGAATGAGGACCGCTTGATGCCAAGCCAAGAACAACGTCACCGTCGTTCACCAGATCACCGGTTAAGGCTTGCCCGCGTTCAACCGCGCCGACAGAAAAACCAGCTAGATCGTAATCATTATCGCTGTACATGCCCGGCATTTCAGCAGTTTCTCCACCGATCAATGCACAGTTGGAAAGCACGCAACCTTCTGCAATACCTGCAATAATATCGCGCCCAGCTTCAACGCTCAGTTTACCTGTCGCATAGTAATCGAGGAAAAAGAGAGGTTCACCGCCCTGCACAACAAGGTCATTTACACACATGGCAACCAGATCGATTCCCACAGTGTCGTGTTTGTTCGCTTCAATGGCAACTTTCAGTTTCGTCCCGACACCATCATTACAGGCAATGAGAAGAGGATCAGTAAAGCCAGCAGCTTTGGGGTCAAAGAAAGCGCCAAAGCCACCAAGACCAGCCATGGAGCCTGAACGAGCAGTTGATTTTGCAAGGGGTTTAATGGCTTCAACAAGCTCATTTCCCGCGTCGATATCAACTCCGGCATCCTTGTAGCTCAAGGAATCAGGATTATTAGGGATGGTACTTATGGTATCCTCCTGTAACTTCGAGTATTAATGTACTCAAGTGTCTGAACCTGATAATAATCCCGGATCATTTCTAGCCGGTTAATGACACCGAGCGATTATGACTTATACGAATGAGATAACAGTCTCATTGAATAGTCACAGTTCGAGGTTATTATCAGGTTCAGATACGACCTAATGCATTCGGTATTAGGCTCTGTAATTTGGGAAGATACTTAATCCGGGATGGTTTGCAATGCGGTTTCGCCGCTTTTTCTATAAGACAGCATTTCTAACAACCTTTTTTGGGCTCGTGACAGGGCTTTGTCATTCGCCTGCTTTGGCGGCGAACGAAGTTTATACGGTTCGTGATATACCCGTTGATGCAACGGCCAATTCAGTGATCGAGGCGAAAAAAAATGCGTTAAGTCAAGGTTATGAAAAGGCTTTTCGTGCTCTGGTTCGTAAACTTGTGCCTGAACATGATCATGCAAAAATTCCGAAATTGAATTCTAATGATGCGCTGAATTATGTGTTGGATATATCTTTAACTGCAGAAAAATCATCTTCTGTTCGATATATCGCAAATATGACGGTGCGGTTTAAAGAATCGCAGACTCGGGCGTTATTTCGTAATTCTGGTGCCGCAATCGCGGAAACAGTGAGTAAGCCGGTTTTGATTATCCCCATTGAAAAAAGAGCGGGGTCAAACCTGCTGTGGGAAGATCGTAATCAATGGCGAACAGCTTGGGGCGGTGTTGGTACTAGTAATGGCCTGGTTCCGGTGACAATGCCATTGGGTGATCTTGATGATCTTTCTTTGGTGGATGCAAAGGGGGCCTTAGCGGGCAGCGAAGGTTTATGGAAACTGGCGGCAAAGTACGGCAGTAGTGATGTTTTTCTGTCTGTGGCAGAAATCAACAATGATGGTGCTACTGCGAAAGTGTCTGCTGTTCGTGTCGGTCGTTTTGGTGAAGGTCGACGTTATCAGCTGAATGTGAACAAATCAGAAGGCGAAACAACACAAAAAATGTTGCGGCGTGCCGCGCGATCACTTGATAATTCTCTTCAACATGATTGGAAACAGGCGAACCTGTTACAGTTTGGGGTTGAGCGATGGATACAGGTCGAAGTTCCAATATCAGGCTTGCAGGATTGGGTATTGGTAAATAACCGGTTAGAGGGGGTTCCGGCGATCAACAAAGTAAAAACCCGGTCTATTAATCGTACACAAGTGAATCTCGACGTTTATTTCGCTGGGGATGAAAGACAATTGTCGTTGGCTCTGGCGCAAAAGGATTTGGCACTTGTCCTGAACCAGCGAAGCATTTGGGAGCTGCAGATTTTAAATAGGCCAAAGGTCCAACAAGGCCTTACGCTTCCATCTCAAATTAATCAGGATCTTCCGCCCGAAGAAACCGTTGTCGATGAGGTAATTGTTCCAGAACAAGAAATTAATCTTGGTTCCGAGGAAGAGGTTAGTGAATGATTTAACGCCTCTCTCTTGAAAGAGACGTTAGGTAATTGTGATCGGCAATAAACGATTGAGGGGAATAAAATGACGGCCGAACGTCAAATTAGATTCTGGCTTATTGGGCTGGTTGTTTTTCTATTATCTGTCTATGTGTTGCGCTCGGTTTTGCTGCCCTTTGTTGCGGGTATGGCAATCGCTTATTTTCTCGATCCAGTGTGTGACAAGCTCGAAGAGATGGGGGTGTCACGTGTTCTTGCCACAACGCTCGTCACGATTGCTTTTTTATTGATACTTATCGTTGCTCTCATTCTGCTTGTTCCCGCTTTGATTGGGCAGGCTGTTGACCTGGTCGAAAGCCTCCCGAAACTTGTCGAAGCAGTTCGGGGACAGATGAGCAAATTGCTGTTGATGATTGAAGATCGCGTTGATCCGACGAGTGTCGTTAATCTTAAAGAAGCTTTTGGGGACAGCCTGAAATCCGTAACACAGTGGCTTTCTCGTTTTGCGGGCAGCTTAATCGACGGTGGTGTGGCATTTGCCAATCTGGTTTCCTTACTGGTTATCACGCCTGTCGTGACCTTTTATTTACTTAGAGATTGGGACAAAATTGTCGCCAAAGTTGATAGCTGGTTGCCAAGGTCACAATTGGAAACAATCCGTCGTTTAGCAAAAGAAGTTGATGAAACCTTGGCCGGATTTATTCGGGGGCAGGGCACTGTTTGCCTTGTGCTAGGCGGGTTTTATGCTGTTGGCCTCAGCCTGTCGGGGCTTAATTTTGGCCTTGTGCTGGGTATGGTGGCTGGTCTGCTTTCCTTTATTCCTTTTGTTGGGTCCATCATTGGTCTGATTTTGTCTGTCGGATTGGCCTTTTTCCAATTTGATAGCTGGGGGCCAATTGCGGTTGTTGCCGGGGTCTTTTTTGCCGGACAAATTTTAGAAGGTAACATTTTGACCCCAAAACTTGTCGGAGAGAAAATAGGTTTGCACCCTGTATGGGTTATCTTCGGTTTACTAGCCGGGGGCGCTTTGTTTGGCTTTGTTGGCATGCTGTTGGCTTTGCCTGTTGCAGCTGTTATTGGCGTTGGTGCTCGTTTTGCCTTGAGCGAATATATGGACAGTCGTTATTATTATGGTATCAATCGCCCCAAGAATCTGCAGGATAAAGATTCGTAAAATATTCAACCTAAATAACGAAGTAGTTAAACGGCTTACATCATAAATGGATAGTTCACAGCTGCCGCTAGATTTTGGTCATCGTCCAGCCCTTGGACGAGAAGATTTCCTTGTTGCACCTTGCAACGAGGTTGCGGTCGCATGTGTTGATCAATGGCCGGAATGGCCGGGGCACGCACTTGCCTTTTATGGACCATCTGGTTGCGGGAAAACGCATCTTGCCCATGTTTGGCGAATGGAAAGTGCTGCTGTTTTTGTTACTGCCAAGGATTTATTGGCGTCAGAACCAACCGAGCTTTTGAAAAAACAGGGTGGGTGTATTCTCGATGATATTCAGGAAGACTTGACGCAAGATGCAGAGCTACAGCGGAAGCTTTTTCATCTATACAACTATGCTCGAGAAGAGGCGGGATATCTTCTTTTCACGGGGCGAGAGGCTCCAGCTCGGTGGGGTGTTTCCTTGCCTGATCTATCATCGCGGCTATCTGCTATTCCATCCTTTGAGATGGGCGCACCGGATGAGTTTTTGTTCGAAGCCTTGCTGGTAAAATTGTTTTATGATCGTCAGTTGACGATATCCAAAGAAGTTTTAAGGTTTTTGGTTCTGAGGCTGGATCGGTCGTTTCAGGCTGCGCGTGAGATTGTCTCTGTTCTTGATCAGGAATCTTTGGCTTCGCAACGCGAGATAACAATACCCTTCATTAAGTCTGTTCTCGAAGCCTAGATCTTTGGTTATCAAGGGATGGTTTAAGACGTAAAGCAACAAAGGTTTTTTTGTGTGCGTTATTCTCCTGGAAAATAAATATGTTCCAATTCTGTATTTTCTTTTGTCAGATCGGCCCAGACGGTGCTTGTGCTTTTTAGAATACCGTATCCAGCAGGGGGAAGCCCCCCATAAATTCGTTGAAGAGCTGTATTCTCAGAATTTGGCCCACTTATGTCGAACAAAAACTGACTAAGTCCCGGATTATGCCCGACAAGTACAATTGTCGTGTGCTGGTCAGATAATTCAATCAACGTTTTATATATAATCTGAGGAGCAGCGAGATAAAGTTCAGGAAAACTCTTCAATTCGATACCGCGGTCTAATGTCTTTTTGATAACAGCAGAAGTTTCCATAGCTCTTACCGCTGATGAGGTAATGATAATCGATGGAGAAACATCGCTCATTTTTTTGCTCAGCCAACTGGCTTCGTTCAGTCCCTTCTCGGTAAGAGGTCGATCCCGATCTTGCTGGTTTTGCTTTGGATAGTGGGTTGTAGCGTGGCGTGCAAGATAAATTTTTTTCATATGACAACACAAGTATATTACGAGCTAGTTTTCTTTGGGCTATTGACTATACTACATAGATAGCCAGATATATTTTTACTATTATTTTACAGTATTTACGTAAAATTCTTTTACCCACAATTCAGGAGACATTTATGACCGCTAAGGCAGCTCAACAAGATAAAAGAGCAAAAAACTCTCAGCAAGAGGGTGAAGTATTGTCTATTGCGGCTGATTCTCCAAGCAGGTTTATAAACCGAGAGCTTTCCTGGATTGCCTTTAACGAACGTGTTCTCGAAGAGGCTGATAATCCATCTCACCCCCTACTTGAACGGCTAAGATTCCTGTCGATCTCTTCAGGTAACCTGGATGAGTTCTATATGGTGCGTGTTGCTGGTCTGATGGGGCAGGTGAATGCGGGTGTTACCTCGCGCAGTCAGGACGGGTTAAGCCCTGATCAACAGCTGAAGGCAATTGATGCGCAAGCAGCAAAGCTGATGCACCGTCAGCAGCTTATCTGGTCTTCTATAAGACAGGAATTAAGACAGGCAGATTTTGATCTTTTAAGTGTTGATGAGCTTACGGATCAGGATAAAGTTTGGCTGGCTGAATATTTTCAGGATCAGGTATTTCCCATCCTGACACCAATTGCAATTGATCCGGCACATCCTTTTCCCTTTGTTCCAAATCATGGGTTTTGCATGGTGCTGGAATTGGAAGATGTACAGGGCGATAAATATATAAATGGCTTGATTGCGATGCCGCATCAGCTAAATCGTTTTATTCGGATACCGGGCGAGCATCATCGCTTTATTCGTTTGGAACAAGTCATTCGCTTACATTTGTCGCAGTTATTCCCGGGATTTGATATTATTAGTGTCGGGCATTTCAGATTGCTCCGAGATAGTGATATCGAGATTGAAGAAGAGGCGGAAGATCTGGTCCGGGTTTTTGAAAGTGCGCTTAAACGCCGCCGTAGAGGAAGCTGTATCCGTCTTTCTATTGACGCCAATATGTCGGAAAATTTACGGGCTTTTGTAACGCGGGAATTAGATGTTGACCCCGAGAGGATATTTGTTCTTGAAGGGCTTTTGGGGCTTGTCGATACTAAGCGGCTTATTGTCAAAGATCGTCCGGATTTGGTTTTTCAACCTTATACACCGCGTTTTCCTGAACGTATCCGAGAATTCGGTGGTGATTGTTTTGCGGCAATCCGGGAAAAAGATTTGCTGGTTCATCACCCCTATGAAAGTTTTGACGTTGTTGTTCAGTTCGTTCGACAAGCAGCAAAAGATCCGGCTGTTGTGTCCATCAAGCAGACGCTTTATCGAACCAGTGAAGATTCTCCGATTGTTAAAGCCCTGATCGAGGCTGCTGAACGCGGGAAAACAGTGACGGCACTGGTGGAATTGAAAGCGCGTTTTGACGAAGAGCGTAATATCCGTTGGGCCAGAAATATGGAACGCGCAGGCGTTCAGGTTATTTATGGATTTATTCAGCTTAAAACCCATGCAAAATTATCGCTGGTCGTCCGTCGTGAAGGTAAAAAGTTAAAGTCCTACGTGCACTATGGTACAGGCAACTATCACCCCATTACAGCCAAGGTCTATACTGATCTTTCGTTCTTTAGTTCTGATCAGGCATTGTGTCGTGATACGGCAAAGCTCTTTAACTACATTACAGGCTATGCCAAGCCGCTTCCGATGGAGAAAATTGACTATGCGCCGCTAACCTTCAGGGAAAGGTTATTGCAGTATATTCAAAGAGAAATCGAATTGGCCAAAGAAGGTAAACCCGCCACGATCTGGGCCAAGATGAATGCGCTTGTGGATCGTCAGGTTATTGATCAGCTTTACAAAGCATCTCAGGCTGGGGTGTCTATCGAATTGGTCATCCGTGGTATCTGTTGTCTGCGTCCGGGGGTTCCGGGCTTGTCGGAAAACATTCGTGTTAAATCATTGGTTGGTCGCTATCTGGAACATGGGCGTATTGTTATCTTTGGTGATGGTCACACAATTCCATCCGGAAAAAACAAAGTTTTTATTTCATCAGCAGACTGGATGCCGCGAAACCTTGATCGGCGAGTTGAGAGTTTTGTACCGATCGAAAATCCAACGGTTCACCAACAAGTGCTCGAGCAGGTTATGATCGCGACATTAAATGACACAGCTCAATCCTGGGATTTACAAGCTGATGGTAGCTATATTCGTAAAGAAAGATGCGAGGAGAGTTTCTCTGCTCATAACTACTTTATGAACAATCCCTCTCTTTCTGGGCGCGGTACCTCATTAAAAGATAAACGGTCGACACCGCGTTTGAAAAGGCTTCTCTAAGAGAGACGTTAAAGACTGTTGAGGTACTTTACCATGTAAATTGGAGGTACTGGATATTAGTTTGGTGACGAGAATATTTCTGTTGGGGAGGAAATTTCCATGGACCGGTCTATGTTTATAATTGTTTCCGGTTCTCTCTGATTTTTTTTGCGACGAAGCTTGTAGTTAACTTGATAGGTTCCTGCTGGTAAAGGCAGACTTCTGCTGTAGTAAAATCCCCTTAGCCCTTGGACCGAGCTTTTCTCGATCTCGTCACTCCGTCGATATACATCACCGTCGGGTAAGAGTATTTTTAACTCTTCCATATCACCCTGTCGGATACCCCATAGGCTGACCCAAAAATAAAATTCTTTGCTATCAGCAGGGAAAAGATTGATTTCAACCTTCAGGGTATCAAGCTCTTCATAATCTGGAAAATGATCTGAAAAACCAGTACGGAAAACGCCAGCATCTTTGTATCCAAGCTTGGCATTGGCCTCTGCTGACCAAAAAGAACGTCCTGTTGCCGCTTGATCGCAGCCCTCACGACCTGTCATGCCTGTAAAGGGATCAATATTTTGCCCTCTGTAGGAAAGGTGAAAGTGTAAATGAGGAAAACTTGTTGACCCTGATAGGCCAACGAGACCCAAAAGAGATCCCTGAGAGACCTCTTGCCCGGGTTTGACGATCACACTGCCTTGGCGTAAATGGCCATAGTGTGTGCGCCAGCCATCGCCGTGGTTAATGACCACTGAGTTGCTTGGCTTTGGTGCCAGGCCTAGGGAAGATTTGATTTCTTGTTGATTCAAGGCACGATCTGGAATCCCGTCCTTGATAATTTCAATTTTGCCCTTTGCAGCAGCCAGAACAGGGAAGCCGCTTTCTTTCCACTGTGGAGAGCTAACTCTTATGTCTATGCCCTGATGCCCGTTATAGGTCAAAATACCACAGGTGTGGTCCAGAGCTTCGGGGCCGGGATCGTAATCAAAGTAGTGTTGAATAAAGCAATCGCTATCGGTGTCACATGCTACGGGAAAGGCGAGCAAAGGTGCGGGCGGCTTTTGTGGTGCCGTTAACGCGGGGGATGAGAATAGTAATACTATTCCTGTGAATAGGGCACAGGTATAGATCGTACAGGTATGAAAAATACCTGTCGTAGCAACCCTATTGCAGAGATAGAAATTAGCTCTCCGCAGTTTAGCCGAGATCCTCCACGACAAGCTTGCCATCCTTGATGCTAAGAGCAATGAGACCTTTTTTTAGACGTAACGCCTTGTCACCGAAGACTTCGCGGCGCCAGCCAGTTAGTGCACGGACTTTGGCATTATCATCTGCTGCAATTTTTTCCAGATCGCTGCTGTTGGCAATGAGTTTTTGTGCGACATCAAATTCATCACAGCATTGCTTGAGCAGAACTCTGAGCAGGTCAATGATTGCGGCAAGTCCATTGTTAGGGATATGGCGTTCTTTTGCTTTTGGACAGGAATCTTTAGGTAGATCCATCGCGATCTTAACTGCCGCAAGGATTTCCTTTCCAAGACGACCTTCTGCCATATCAACCGAGACACCACGGGTCTTGGAAAGTTCCTTGGCATTGGTTGGTCGGTTGGAAGCAATATCGTAAAGCTGTTCGTCTTTAACCACTCTGCCGCGCGGTGTATTGCGTCGTTGTGCTTCGCGTTCTCGCCACGCGCCCAGTTCTTTCAATATAGCAAGATAGCGACGATCATTGGATCTTG
The DNA here is from genome assembly GCF_048270245.1 of Kiloniella sp. GTDB lineage: Bacteria > Pseudomonadota > Alphaproteobacteria > Kiloniellales > Kiloniellaceae > Kiloniella. The sequence goes on along the minus strand of NZ_JBLWTH010000004.1, from coordinate 125,348 downwards.
TTTTTAATCTCAACCAAGCTGTATCAGGATCCTGGCGATAGGTTTCTGGATCTTCAAGTATGGCCATTTCTTCGGCGAGCCAGTGTTCACGACCATTTTTGTCAATCTGTGAGCGTAATTTTGCATAGATATCGCGCAGGTGGGTAACATCTGAAATGGCATAGGATATCTGTTTGGGCGTCAAGGGACGCTTGGACCAATCTGCAAAGCGGGCGGATTTATCAATATCTACATTCAGAAGTTTTTTAGCGAGATTGTCATACCCAATCGAATCGCCAAAACCACAAACCATGGCTGCCAGCTGCGTATCAAAGAGCGGCGCTGGAACTTCGTCCATGAGAAGGCAGAAGATTTCGAGATCCTGGCGTGCCGAGTGGAAAACTTTCAACACACTTTGATTTTTCATCAAATCAAAAAGTGGTGTGAGGTCAATGTCAGGCGCCAGTACATCAATAGCTGCATAATTATGAGTATCAGCGAGCTGGACAAGACAGAGTTTGGGCCAATAGGTTTGGTCCCGAAGGAACTCTGTATCTACGGTTACGACATCAGATTTAGCCAAATCCTGGCAGAGATCTGATAGTTCTTTACTGGATGTAATCAATGTCATGACGCGACTATACGTGCCTGATCCCTGCTTAGAAAGATGAATATGGTTAATAAGCAAAAATGACTTTCTGATAGGGGGGATATCCGCATAATTTGCTGCTTGTGAAAATTATTTAGTCACTTTCTTCAAAGTTGAGGCGCAAAACCTTGACAAATTGCCAATCTGATGCCTTTTTCCAACGGAATAATTTATGATTTTGGCAGTGTGTAAAGTTTGAATTGAAATCGATAGCCTGCAAGGTTCGGTTTTAATCGCTCTACATAAAAATTGCTGGATCGAGATAGCTATAATACCAAAGGAAATACTATGCATCCTTATCGTTCACATAACTGTGCTGAACTGCGCCTTTCAGATGAAGGTCAGCAGGTTCGCCTTTCTGGTTGGGTTCACCGTAAACGTGACCACGGTCAGCTTCTTTTTGTAGATCTACGCGATAGCTTTGGTATTACCCAGTGTGTCGTTGATGTTTCTAGCCCACTTTTTGAAATGCTGGAAAGTACACGTGTTGAATCTGTGATCACTGTGACAGGCGATGTGGTTACTCGTACGGCTGAGACGATTAACGGGGCTTTGCCGACAGGTGAGATCGAAGTCCGCGTTCGTGAGCTTGAAATCCAGTCCCGTGCAGAAGTGTTGCCGCTTCAGGTGAATTCTGATGAAGACGCTGGCGAAGACACAAGACTGCGCTATCGTTATCTGGATTTACGCCGTGAAAAGATGGTGAAGAAGCTGAAGCTTCGTTCAGGTGTGATTTCCTCTCTACGTCGTCGGATGATTGAACAGAACTTCATGGAAATCCAGACACCTATTCTAACGGCGTCCAGCCCTGAAGGTGCACGTGATTTCTTGGTTCCTAGCCGTATTCACCCTGGTAAATTCTACGCGCTGCCACAGGCACCACAGATGTTCAAACAGCTGTTGATGGTTGGTGGTGTTGATCGTTATTTCCAGGTTGCTCCTTGTTTCCGTGATGAAGATAGTCGTGCAGATCGTTCCCCCGGTGAATTTTATCAGCTCGATTTCGAAATGAGTTATGTGACACAGGACGATGTATTTAATGCTATCGAACCTGTGCTTCACGGTGTGTTCGAAGAATTTGCCGAAGGACGCGAAGTTTCTCCGTATCCGTTTGTGCGTATCCCTTACGCAGAATCGATGGCCAAATATGGTTCAGATAAACCAGACCTTCGTAACCCAATTATCATCAATGACGTCACAGAAGCATTCCGTGGCTCAAGCTTTGGCATTTTTGCCCGTGCTATCGAAGGTGGTAACGTCGTTCGCGCAATTCCTGCGCCGGGGACTGCTGGAAACCCACGTAGCTTCTTTGACAAGTTCAATGACTGGGCACGTAAAGAAGGCGCCGCAGGTCTTGGTTATATCATCTATGATAAGGAAGGCGTTCCTAAGGGGCCTATTGCCAAGAACCTAGATGAAGATCGTCTGGCTCAGATCAAAGAAATTGCAGGCCTAGAGAATGGAGACGCAGTGTTCTTTGCTTGTGACAAAGAATTGGCTGCCGCCAAATTTGCGGGACATGTTCGTAATAAGCTGGGTACTGATCTTGATCTTCTGGACAAGAGCGTTTTCAAATTCTGCTGGATTGTTGACTTCCCAATGTTTGAGGCGGATGAAGACACAGGCAAAATTGACTTCAGCCATAACCCGTTCTCTATGCCTCAAGGGGGAATGGAAGCGCTGGAAACACAGGATCCTCTGACCATTAACGCGTATCAGTACGACATCGTCTGTAACGGTATTGAGCTATCTTCTGGCGCGATCCGTAACCACCGTCCTGATATCATGTATAAAGCTTTCGAAGTTGCTGGCTACAGTAACACAGATGTAGAAGAAAGCTTTGGTGGTATGCTGTCAGCGTTTAAGTTTGGTGCGCCGCCACACGGTGGTTCGGCACCGGGTGTTGACCGTATGGTGATGATGCTGGCTGATGAGCCAAACATTCGCGAAGTGATCGCCTTCCCAATGAATGGTAAAGCCGAAGATCCGCTTATGCAGGCACCAGCAGAAGTTGATGAAGATCGTTTGCGCGAGTTGCACATCAAACTTGATCTGCCTTTGGAAGATACAGAAGAGAGCTAATTCGCTGACTATTGGTCAGGGGTTTACTCGGATTAGGCAATAATAATCGAATCGCCCTACTGATCTAGGCAGGGCGATTTTGACTCGTAGTGGTTGTGTATTCGACAAGGCAACCGCAGCTTGGAGTCGAAAATTAGATAAAATTTGATCTTTTTGGAGGTTTTCCTTGCACGGGGAAGCTAAATGACTCATGATTCTCAAAAGCTTATCGTTATTCCTGGGGGGAATATCATGCGAAAAATTCTTGTCGCTTCGACTCTTGCGCTTACATTGAGCGGCTGTGCGCTGCCTCCTGCTATTGGGGTTGCTTCATTAGCAGTTGATGTTGCGAGCTATTTTTTTAGCGGGAAAACACTGACTGACCACGGTATCTCGGCCGTAGCGCAACAGGATTGTGCCCTTATCCGCTTGATGGAAGGGGATATGTGTGATGACTATGTTGACTTTGAAGTTGCAGATGCAACGCTTGCGCCTCTTTCTCCTGTGGATGAAATAGAGATCGCCGCTATTTCTGATTTGGAAACATCAATTAGTTATTTTGCTGAAGACGCACAACTTGGGGCGACTGACCCGACGGAAGTATCTGCTTATTCCGAAGAGATCGCAGCCATTGATACGCAGACAAATCACTTAAAGGCAGCCAAGATCGTTGTTGATGATCAAGTTGCTGAAATATTTGATAATGCTGACTATCTTGCTGATAATCTAAAGCCAATGGAATTTGACGGCTAGATATATCGTCACATCATTACAATACAAAAATGCCCTGAATATTTTCAGGGCATTTTTGTATTGGAAATTTGAAGAGAGCTGCGTAACTGAAAACTAGAGTGTTCTTTTTTCGATGTATTTAGGGCCAAGATGACAGGCGATCTGGTTGCCTTTGTTTAGGTACATAGATTTATCAGCGAGATGAAGTAATTGGTTGGGGTTTGTACCAGCTGTATATTTTTCATGCCCAACGCTAACGGATACCGGGATTTCGTGTTGGCCCCAGCGTACGATAAGCGTATTTAAAATTTTGTTGAGCTTGCCAATAATTGCATCGACTCTGTCTGGTGCTGTGTTAGGCATAAGGATCGCGAATTCATCCCCGCTTAAGCGTGCGATGTAATCGCTTTTCCGACAATGCTTTACCAGTGCCTTGGCGACTTCTTTCAGGACACAGTCACCAGCCATATGGCCATAAGAATCATTGATAGATTTAAAGTGATTCATATCGCATATAACAAGGATGCCTTGGTCTCCGGTGCGTGTCGCACGGCTTAGGGTGCGATCAAGTTCAACTTGGAAACCTCGACGATTAAGAAGGCTTGTCAATTCATCTGTAATCGAAAGATTTTCTAAATAACGAATACGTTCATGCTGTTCGGACAGTGTCTGCTCTGCCAAGGCAGCGGCTTCTAATAATTCAATGATCTGTTTATCTGATATTGGTTTGCTTTTGCTGGGTTGGGTATAGGCTATCCGGCGCAGTCTAAACATAAGATTATCGCGGTCCGCCGATAGTTTTATGTCGTCACTTTTTCCAAAAGCTGCAGGATATAAAGAGTCAGATCCGTTAAATGCATCCGTATAAGTCACACTCGCCACCATTTCCAATTAAAGATCACGATGTAAGTAAGCAATTTATATGCCAGAAAATATGTGATGACTAAGTCTCTGTTTTAAAGTCAGGAACATATTTTTAGGGATGCGTCTGTTGGCATTGATGTGTCGTTTTTTCCTGTAAATTTACAGAAAAGACTGTTGATGGGTAAAATGTGACTAGTACAATTTAGATAACAGATAATTTTTTATCGTTGAATATGCCTCAATCTTGCCTGAAATAGTGAGTACTTAGATAAAGTCTGCGGTTTTCAAGGCCCCTCAATTTATAGAAATGGATTTCTTTTATGCGTAAATGGCAGAAAAAAATGATTTTTTTATCGGCTTCTGCTGCGGCGTTATTGTTTATTAATACCAGTATTGCAGAACAAAAGTCTGTCGATTTACTTTTGCATAAAGCAACCTATGACTTACGTTTAAATAGTTCGCATCAAGGGGCTATTAACAGTATGGCCGGGCAAATAGAATATGATTTGACGACCGATTGCCGTGGATGGCTCATGACAAACGATCTTGAAATGAGTGTTGTTTATAGCACAGGTCAACGTATGGATATGGATCTCAATATCAATACCTGGGAAGCGTTGGATGGGCAGCGGTATCGTTTTACAGTGGTTCAAGATGGTAATCTGTCTGGTCAAAGCAGTTATATTGGCAAGTCTTCTCGTTCGGACTCAGGGGAAACCGTTCTGGCAGAGATCACAAAGCCTGAGAAACAAAATGTTGAGTTAAAAGACGTTATCTACCCATCTGCCTTTTTAAAAGATATTATTCTTGCAGCTAAAGAGGGTGAAACTGCCTTAAACAGGGGTGTTTTTGATGGAACTGCCGAACTGGAGGCCTTTAAGGCGTCTGCGATTATCTTGCCTAATGAAGAAAATGAAACACCATCTGAATTAAGAGGTAAGGTTTCATGGAAGGTTTTCCTTGCGTTCTATGAGGTGGGGTCAAAAAGTACTCTGCCAATACAGGAACAAAAACTTACACTTTATGAGAATGGTGTCGTGACTTCTATTGATTTGGATTTTGGGGATTTCTCTGTAAAGGGGAAGCTCTCTGGGCTTGAAGTTCATAATTCCCCGCAATGTGGATAGTCACGAACAAGCCTGCCTAAGAAGGGTAATCACGGATTACTTTCTGGTGTCCTGCTTATTAGCTCTTTGATAGGAACGACCTTTCTGAATACTGTCGTTGCCCAGCTTATCACGAACTTTATCTAGTGCTGTTTCTATTTTTTTGCGCTTTTCTTTTTCTGGATCAAGCAAGTCTTGTGGATCCGCAAGTTCCGCTGACACAAGCTCACTCCCCCCGACACCGATTAAACGAAAGCGTTGGCCGTTACACTGTTCTTTCAACAGCGGCAATGTTGTTTGGTAAATTTCCTCGGCGAGTTGCGTCGGTGCAAAAGCTTTTCGACTGCGGGAGATTAGGCGGAAATCGCCTGTTTTCAGTTTAAGGTTTATCGTGCCCGCCGCGAATTGCTTTTTCTTTAAATTGCGAGAAACATTCTCGCACAGTCGCCAAAGAATGACAGAGAGCTGATCAAAGTCTTTGATATCATCATTAAAGGTTGTTTCGTTTGAAATGCTTTTCGTGGGGGATTTAGGGTTAACTGTTCTTCCATCTTCTCCCCGGATAAAATGGAACATTCTTTGCCCCATTTGTCCGTATTTCTTCATTAGCTCTTCTTCTGAGTAGGGGAGAAGGTCTTTAATCTGTCTTAAGCCATCTTGGTGAAGTTGTCTTTCTAGATTTTTTCCAACACCCCAAATAAGTCTTACAGGCTGAGATTCTAAAAATCCCTGTGTATTGCTTCGTCCGAGCACTGAAAAACCACGTGGTTTATCCAAATCAGATGCAATTTTTGCCATTGATTTGTTATAGCTTAAGCCAACAGAAGCAGTTATCCCGATATTTTCTTCTATGTTTTTAATAAGTTTGACAAGGGTAATAGCAGGGCAGTGCCCATGCAATTTTTCTGTTCCGGACAAATCCAAAAATGCTTCATCAATAGAGAGCGGTTCGACCAAGGGGGTTAGGGCTTGCATCATGTCTCTAACTCTTAGGCCTTCTTCTTTGTACTTATACATATTGGGTTTGACAACTACCGCGCTTGGGCAAGCTTTGAGGGCTTTGAACATCGGCATCGCTGATTTGACACCATAAAGTCTAGCCAAATAGCATGCTGTCGAGACCACACCTCTTTTCCCGCCGCCTATAATGACTGGTTTATCTTGTAGCGCCGGGTTATCTCTTTTTTCCACACTGGCATAAAAGGCATCGCAATCTATGTGAGCCATTGATAGATCACCGAGTTCAGGGTGATTGATCAGTCTTGGTGAGTGACAGTTGCCGCACCGAATTGGCTTAACCTGGGAAATTGGGGGTGTTTCGCGCCAATGAAAACAGTCTCTGCAAAGATCAGGCATGGGAATTCACGTTTATTTATTGTTCTTATTTTATACTCTTTATGTTCTTTGCTTTGCAAGATTTTACAATTTAAAATCATTCATGAATATCAGTGTGTAAATATGATTGATTATGCAGCCTATGGCTTAAATTTTTTGAGATTCTAGGGGGTTAGTCAGCAAAAATATGTTTTTATCGTTAATTTTAACAATATTTCCGTTACCTTATGTTAACTAAAGTTGAGTAGTGTGGCATTCAAGGGTATTGTTTCAGTGAAAATGGTTAACCACCTGAGACATTTAATGAAGCGCATTGGGCTCTCCATGTGTTTTTAGGAGGCATCGGCAGGAAACATCTATGCAGACGAACAAAGAAAAAACTGTTCTTGTTGTCGAAGATAACGAACTTAATATGAAGCTTTTCCACGATTTACTGGAAGCTCAGGGCTATAATATCCTCCAGTCAAAAGATGGAATGGAGGCGCTTTCAATAGCGCGAACCCACAAACCTGATTTAATTTTGATGGATATTCAGTTACCTGAAGTATCCGGTCTGGAAGTGACTAAGTGGCTCAAGGAAGATGATAATCTTCGTGCTATACCTGTGATTGCCGTGACGGCGTTTGCCATGAAGGGGGACGAAGAAAAAATCAGGGAAGGCGGCTGTGAAGCTTATATTCCAAAGCCGATCTCTGTTACAAAGTTTTTAGAAACTGTAGAAAGATTCTTGAACTAGAACCTTCTCGTCAGTTTTTCTTATAATATTGAAAGAGTGCAGCATTCATGGCGGCAAGGATTCTGGTCGTAGACGATATACCTGCTAATGTCAGGCTTTTAGAAGCAAAGCTGATGGCAGAGTATTTCGAGGTGATAACTGCTTCTGATGGGCAATCCGCACTAGAAATCGTAGCGAAAGAAATGCCGGATATCATCCTGTTGGATGTAATGATGCCTGGCATGGATGGCTATGAAGTTTGTAGTCGTTTAAAAAGCGATCCTAAGACGCGTCACATACCCGTTGTTATGGTTACTGCCTTAAGTGAGGTAAGCGACCGTGTCCGTGGTCTTGAGGTTGGCGCAGACGACTTTTTGACAAAACCGCTCAATGATGTCGCGCTTTTTGCGCGTGTACGTTCTCTTGTTCGACTTAAAATGATGACCGATGAGTTACGGGTCCGCCAAGAAGCTTCTTCTCGGTTTGATTCTATCGGATCTGGCGAACCAGATGAAGAAGAAGCCATTTCTAATGCTAATATATTGTTAGCGGAATCCAACGATTTAACCGCTAGTAAAATTATCAATTTTTTGACTGAGCTTGACCACAATGTCGATCATTCCCGTCAATCACGTGAAGTGATCGAGTTTGGTCAGGAAAAGTCTTACGATCTTTTTATTGTGGCACTTGATCTAGGGGGGGAAGATGGCCTGAGGCTATGCTCTCAGCTGCGTGCACACGAAGAAACACGTCATGTACCAATCCTGTTGGTTTTGGAAGAGGAAAATCTGTCTCAGTTGGCTAAGGGCCTTGATATCGGTGTTACGGATTATCTGGTCAAGCCGATAGATCCAAACGAATTACGTGCGCGCTGTAAAACCCAAATTAAACGTCGCCGTTATCACGACCGCCTGACTGACATGCTCAAGAAAAGTGTTGCTATGGCGTACACAGATCCACTGACAGGCGTGTTTAACAGGCGCTATATGAACGCGCACTTGGATCGAGCAATTATGGAAATTGCAGAAACGGCCAAACCAGTATCAACGCTTATGTTCGATATTGATCACTTTAAAAAGGTGAATGACACTTATGGTCATGCGAGCGGAGATGAAGTTCTTAAAGTCCTGGCTAAACGGGTTACTGATGCCGTTCGTGATTTTGATATGCTCGCACGTTATGGCGGCGAAGAATTTGTTGTTATTATGCCTAGTGCTTCTTCTGAGCAGGCATTTACCGTTGCTGAACGGCTTCGATCACGAGTCGGGGATAAACCTATTGAGGTGCCGGGATCTGCAGAACCATTGACAATCACGATTTCGGTTGGGGTTGCAACGACTTCGGACCCAATGGAAATGGCTGATAGTCTTTTGGCGCGCGCAGATACTGCCTTATATGATGCTAAATCTATGGGTCGTAACTGCGTATGTATTGAGCATTCCAGTAAAAATATCCCGGCGGGGCATAAGGTTACGATCTGAGTAAATGAAAGACCTAGTTGACCAGATTACCTATATATCAGACATAAAAAAGGCCGCATAATGCGGCCTTTTTATTCTAAGCTATAAAAGCTTATTTCATTTTCGCTTCTTTGAAAATAACGTGCTTGCGCGCAACTGGATCGTATTTGCGTAGCTCGAGTTTTTCAGTAAGTGTGCGCGGGTTTTTCTTTGCTACATAAAAGTAGCCAGTGTCCGCGGTGCTTACCATGCGAATTAGTTGAGTAGCTGGCTTAGCCATAGCGAAATCCTCATCGCGCTTAAAAATTACAAATATAACAGGGGCGAAACATAACGTTTTAAGCCCTGAAGTCAAGCCCTGTTCTAACATTTTCTTTATTGCGAACAGTTTAGTGACGAAATGAAATAGTTATTATGATCAGGAAGGTTAATTTACCAGCTCTGATGTTGTTGAGTTCGTATTGTTTTTTGCCATATTAAATAGCTTTGATGAGCTTATCAGAGACTTTGCAACCTCTAGATCGATTTCCATTGTTTCTGTCCTTTGGGGGCAAGAAGCTCTTATTTGTTCCAGGCTCTCACTATCGGATGAGTTTTCCGATACGTAATTCTGGATGTGATATGTCATTTCCAAGGTGCCTGATTGCAGGCGCTGAATAATGTCATCGGCAGAGCTGTAGTTTTCGTTTGTCGTACATACGTTGGGGATTATCCCACGATCATGGATAGCGTAACCAGATGGAGCAAGGAACTTCGCCCAGGTCACTCTAAACTCGCCGCCATTGGGCAGCTCATTAATACTTTGGACAGTTCCCTTACCGTAGGAGTTACTACCAACCACCAGAGCTCTGCCAGAATCCTGAAGGCCTGCTGCCAAAATCTCTGAAGAAGAGGCGGAATTCGCATTGATTAAAACGATGATTGGTTGCCCTTTGGCGATATCTCTACTCTTGGCGACATTTAAATCGTGGCTCTTGGGGTTCCTTCCCCTTACAGAGGAAATAGTACCGCTTGATATGAAAAGGTCTGCTGAGGTGACTGAAGCTATCTTTATGCCGCCTCCATTATCTCTTAGATCCAGTATATAGCCCAAAAGATCGTCCCCAATTTCTTTTTGGGCAGTTCTTACTTTTGTGAGAAGGTTTTGGGGGGTTTGTTTATTGAAGCTTGATATTTGAAGATAGGCTATATTCCCCATTCGCTTGTAGAATACCGTTTGGACGGAAATTTTTTTTCGTGTGATTTTGTAGGTGAGGGGAGAATCACTATTGGTGCGCTTAACAGTTAACTCAACTGTTGTATTCGTGGGTCCCTTCATCAACTTTGTTATTTCATTTTCAGGGAGTGGGATAATGTCTGTTCCATCAACCTTGATAATAATATCACCTTCTTGAAGACCAACGGCCAAAGCTGGTGTGTTTTCCATAACAGATACGATACGTGCGCCAGCTTTTTCCTTTATGTAGCGGATACCAATACCAGAGAAACCATTCCGATTGTCACGATAAGCAAGCGCTTTGTCTGGATTTGAGTAGCGCGAAAATTTGTCTAGCTCACCAGCAACACCGTCAAAAATAGCTTGGTGGATTTGTTCGCCAGTCGCACGTCTTAGGGGAGATGAAAATCTCGAGGCTTCTGAAATAACTGATGCAGTCAATCGTGCCCAAGCTTTATGATCGATTGTAGAAGGATAGCTATGCCGGGAAATAGCTTCCCCTGAATAGGTAAAAGTAAGAGAGCTACCGGCATCGATGATATCTATTTCTGGGTCGAGAGTTGCCAGGTTATCCATCGCGGCAAGAGCCAGTCTTGAGGCGTCAATTTCTTCGATATAATAATGAACAATATGCTCGAAAGCATCCGCGTACAAAGCTGTGGCCGTTTTTTGCTCAAACTCTGCATTTTCGGGGTAATTATGAGCGTAGTTGCGGTTTAGATTTGGCGTCCCGCATGCAGAAAGGAAAATCAACAGGAATACAGAAAGTATTCTTGATGTCAGGTCAGCATTGAGAAGGTAAAGATGCGGCTGAAAACGTATAGGCATCTACCTAGTCTCCTCTTTCATAATTACAAAACACGGGCTTACGGCTCAGAAGATACATTAAGAGCATATTTTTAATCAGATCAAGTTGTAAGAGGGGGATTTCTTCAATCTTTATAGCGGGTGACTACCTTCGCCTGTTCTTTTTTGGAGATCGTTTAGAACTTGTACCTATTTTGTCGCGTCTTCGACTATTCTGTTTGTAAGGTTTAGGCTTTAGTGGGGATGTTTCTTCATCGCCATCCCCCTCAACAATGCGAAGTGCTATGCCGCCTGTAATAGGGTTTGATTCAAAGATACGAACCATAACACTATCGCCCAAGTGGAATTCACGTCCCCAACGCCGCCCCGTCAGGCTGTGGTTTTTTTCATCGTGGATATAGTAATCATCGGGCAGAAAGGACATGGGGACCAGTCCATCAGCGCCAGTTTCATCCAAGGTAATGAAGAGACCAGCCCGGTGCACTCCGTTGATCTTTCCGGGAAAGATCGTTCCAATTTTTTTCGAGAAGAATGAAGCTGTGAATCGGTTGACAGTATCGCGCTCAGCAGCTGCAGAGCGCCGTTCTGTTGCCGAGATATGTTCAGCAATATCATTAAACTTCGTTGTTTCTGCGCTTGTCAGGCCATCGTTACCAAGATTCAGGCCTTTGATAAGTGCGCGATGAACCATGAGATCTGAATAGCGTCGTATGGGAGACGTAAAGTGCGCGTATCTTGTCAGAGCCAAGCCAAAATGACCAAGATTTGTGGCGTCGTATCTGGCCTGACTTTGGGCTCTGAGTATAAGCTCGTTAATTAACTTTGCTTCTGGTAAGTCAGAAGCCCGTTCCAAAACCTGTGTCAGGACTTTAGGGCGAATAACTTGCCCTTTGGCGAATTTAATCCCCATGCCATGTAGGCTATCTGCAAGACCTTCGATCTTAACAGGATCAGGAGCTTCGTGAACCCTATACATGCAGGGAAGTTGCTTGCTTTCGAGTTCGATTGCTGCGGCAACATTGGCCGTGATCATAAATTCTTCGATAAGTTTATGACTATCAAGTCTTTGGCGTTTTACGATATCTGTGACTTCACCAGATTCGTCCATAACGACTTGAAATTCAGGAATTTCGAGTTCCAGTGTTCCCCGTTTATGACGGGCTTTGAGCATAGTGTCATAAGCGCCTTTTAGTGGCTTTAACACTGGATCAAGCAGATCAGATGTCTTGTCGCTTGGATGGCCGTTAAGGGCTTCTTGAACTTCTTCGTAGGTCAGTCGAGCTTGCGAGCGAATTAAAGCTCGGACAAATTTATGCTTTCTGAGTTCGCCTTCTGTATCAATCCACATATGAACTGCCATTGAAGGTCGATCTTCATTGGGCTTAAGCGAACACCATCCGTTGGAAAGTGCTTCGGGAAGCATAGGAACAACCCGATCTGCAAAGTAGGTTGAATTACCCCGTGTTTGCGCCTCATCATCCAGTGGACTTCCGGCTCTGACGTAGTGGGCAACATCGGCAATGGCGACAATGATATGCCAGCCACCTTCATGATCGGGATCAGGTTCGGCCCAGACGGCATCATCAAAATCGCGAGCGTCGGCCCCATCAATTGTGACCAGCGCCAGATCGCGGAGATCCGTTCTTTTCCCCAAAGTGGTTTGTTTGGCTGCGGCTGCTTCTTCTAAAGCTTCTTCAGGGAATTGGTTGGGAATATTACGTTCGTGGATTGCGACAAGGCTTAACGCCCGAGGACTATCAATGCGGCCGAGAACCTCGACAACTTTTACTTCTTTAAGCCCTTTACGAGAGCGTCCTTTGCGAATTTCACAGAGTACTAGCTCGCCGTGTTTTGCTGATTTGGCGTGATCGGGATTTAGGATGAAATCCTTCTTTGCCTTTTTATCGACGGGACGTACGAAGCCACCCTCTTCCGTAATCTGGTAGATGCCGAGTATCTTAAGAGGGGCTGCTTCTAGTTTTCTAATAGGGATGCCCTGATAGCTTTTATTATCAAGTCGTTTGAGTTTGGCGAGAACACGGTCGCCAACCACAAGGTCGAATTTACTTTTGCGATCTGGCAAAACGTAAATCATCGGTGCTGGGTGATCTTCTTCCCACGAGGCAGGAACTGCGATGAGTTCGCCGTCGCTATCTATACGTGTTAGTTCTATGACCTGAACGGGGGGCAAGCGACCGTCGACATTATTTTTGCGTTGTTTTGCACCGCGTCCAAAATGCCCTTCGTCCTTTAGCTCTTTCAAAAGCTGTTTCAAGGGGATTTTGTCGTTGCCACGCAAATTAAAAGCACGGGCAATCTCGCGTTTTCCAACAGAAGTTGGAGATTGCTCAATAAAGTCTAAAACCGCTTCCTTTGTTGGAAAGGGCGGGGATTTTCGATCAGAGGTCACGCCCTTTTTCCTAACTCTTATTCTTCAGTTTTTACGGTCTTTTTTGCAGGAGCCTTTTTAGTCGCAGTTTTTTTCGCAGTGGTTGTTTTCTTCGCTGCGGGTTTCTTTGCGGCCGTTTTCTTAGCGGTGGTCTTTTTAGCTGTGGCTTTCTTCGCTGGAGCTTTCTTTTTCGCAGGTGCTTTTTTCTTCGCGCCCTTTTTCTCTAGCTGTTTAGTCAAAAGCTCGACAGCTTCTTCCAGTGTAATGGTATCGACTTCTTTATCTTTGGGTAAAGAAGCGTTCACTTTGTTCCATTTCACATAGGGGCCGTATCTACCGGAGTGAACGGTAATATCAACACTGTCCTCTGGATGTGCTCCGATTGTTCTAAGGGCAGCTGCGGGACCACGCTTTGGAGCCTCAGCAATAAGGGCAACAGCTCTGTTCAGGCCGACAATCAGAACATCGTCATCCTTGGTCAGGGACTTAAAGGTCGATCCATGCTTTACGTAAGGGCCAAAACGTCCGATGCCAGCGATAATCATGGCACCATCATCCGGATGAGGACCAATATCACGAGGTAGCGAAAGCAAGCCTTGAGCAAGTTCAAAAGTTATATCGCTGATCGGGGTTCCCTTGGGAATGGATACGCGTTTGGGTTTTGTCTTCTCAACCGCTTCGCCCAACTGAACGTAAACACCATAGGGGCCTTTGCGCAGGGTTACAGCGAGCTCTGTTGCTGGGTCTATGCCCAGTTCCTTTGGCTGACTGAGATCATTTTCTCCACCTTCACCATCTGGGAGTGAGAGTTGGCGAGTATAGCGACAATCTGGGTAATTAGAGCAACCAATGAAACCACCGGTTTTTCCAAGCTTGATCCCAAGACGTCCATCATCACATGTTGGGCACTCTCTTGGATGTTTTGTATCTGCATCCTCTGGGGTCGGGAAGAAATGATCACTAAGATCTTCGTCCAAGGCCTCAATGACTTCGGTGATTGTCAGACCTTTGGTTTCATCAACTGCAGTATGGAAGGCATCCCAGAAACCTCTGAGGACCTTTTTCCAATCAGCGGAGCCTGCTGAAATATCATCAAGCTGAGTTTCCAAGTCTGCAGTAAAGTTGAACTCGACATATTTGGCGAAAAAGTTCCGTAAGAAGGTAACAACAATACGTCCGCGATCTTCGGGTTTGAAGCGTTTCTTTTCCAGAACAACGTAATCGCGATCTTGTAGAACTTGTATGATAGAGGCGTAGGTTGACGGACGACCGATGCCCAGTTCTTCCATCTTCTTGACAAGGCTGGCTTCTGAGTAGCGCGGTGGAGGTTGTGTGAAGTGTTGTTCTTTTTCAATCTCTTCGCGGTTCGCAATATCGCCTTCTGTTAGCTTTGGCAGACGGCGATCATCATCTTGACCCTCTTTTTCGTCATCTTTATCTTCTTTGTATAGCTTCAAGAAGCCATCAAACCTTAAGACTGACCCATTGGCACGAAGAACGGCTTGCCCTTGGGCAACGTCGATGTCCACAGCTACCTGATCCAGAATGGCGCTTTCCATCTGACTGGCGACGGTTCTGTTCCAGATCAGTTCATAGAGTTTGCGTCCTTCGTCATCAAGATGGGCGACGACATCACGTGGCAGCAATTCTAAATTTGTCGGTCGGATCGCTTCGTGCGCTTCTTGTGCATTCTTGGCTTTGCTTTTATAAACGCGCGGGTTCGCGGGCAGATAATCTTTGCCGTATTGCTTGGCGATAAGATCACGACCGGAAGCAATGGCATCTGCGGAAAGACTGACACCATCTGTACGCATATAGGTAATCAGACCAACCGTTTCACCACCAAGATCAATCCCTTCGTATAGCTTTTGGGCAATCCGCATTGTCCGAGAAGCTCCGAAACCCAATTTACGAGACGCTTCCTGCTGAAGTGTAGAGGTCGTAAAGGGTGGTTGTGGATTGCGTCGAGATTGCTTTTTCTCAACTGTTTTGATCGTAAAGCTGGTGGCATCTTCGAGCAGATCTACTGCGTCTTGTGCGGCGGCGGCATTGGCGAGATCGAATTTATCGAGCTTCTTGCCCCGTAGTTGAGTTAGGCGCGCGCCGTATTTCTGACCGTCTTCAGTAGAAAGTTTCGCGTCAACAGTCCAATATTCTTGTGGTTTGAAGATTTCAATCTCGGATTCCCGGTCACAAATCAGGCGAAGGGCAACAGATTGAACGCGACCTGCCGAACGGCTGCCCGGTAGCTTACGCCAAAGAACAGGCGACAGGGTGAAACCGAACAGATAATCAAGAGCACGGCGGGCGAGATAAGCCTCAACCAGTTCCATGTTCAGTTCTCTTGGTTCAGAGAACGCTTGCTGGATCGCGGTTTTTGTGACTTCGTTAAAGACAACCCGGGAAACTTTTTTACCCTTGAGCTTTTTCCTTCTTTCAAGCTCTTCAGCCAGATGCCAGGAAATCGCTTCTCCCTCTCTGTCGGGGTCGGTTGCGAGGATCAGTTGATCGGCATCTTTTAAGGCAGCAATAATGTCTTTCAGACGTTTTTCAGATCCACTGTCTACTTGCCATGACATTGCAAAGTCTTCTTCGGGATCGACAGATCCATCCTTTGGGGGGAGATCGCGCACATGCCCGTAACTGGCGAGGACATGATAATCTTCGCCAAGATATTTGTTGATTGTTTTGGCTTTCGCCGGGGATTCAACAACGACAATGTTCATAGCTTCGGGTTCTACCTACGTCTAAAATTCCAGGTCACTAACAGAAATCGGTTCTGTTAACTAATAGTCTGATACTATTGTTATGATATTGGGGATAACGCCTGATATCACAAATTTCTTTCAAGAGATCTCATAAGAGATCCTCTAACTGATCCCATTAAGAAACCCCTAACTGATCAGGGCAACACGGTTTCCCGGTTGCCATTCAATCTGTCCTGCCAATTCAAATTCCAGCAAAATACCATTCAATTCTGTTGGTGATAGCTGGCTCTGTCGGAGCAGGTCATCTACATATACTGGGCTAGGACCTAACAACTCTTTTACAGAAAGTCGAGCATCAACCGCATTAAGAGGTATTTTTTTCTCAGTTACGATATTTAAAAGAGGTGCTGATGGTTCTGGCACAACCCTTTTTCTTTCGGATTTTGTTATCGGCGGATCAAAAGGACGCTCGAGTGCTTCGACGATATCTTGAGCTGTTTCGACCAGGGTTGCCCCTTGTTTGATCAAAGCATTTCCGCCTTTGCTTCTGGGGTCAAGGGGGCTACCTGGAATTGCCATAGTCTCTCTGCCCTGTTCCTGCGCCAGTCTGGCTGTAATCATTGATCCAGACTTCAGGGATGCTTCAATAACAACTACGCCTCGGCTTAGGCCGGAAACCAGTCGATTGCGGCGCGGGAAGTGTTTGGCTTGTGGTTCGCTACCCAATGGCATTTCAGAGATAAGAGCCCCGTTCTCGATAATGGCATCATAGAGCGGTTTGTTTTCTGGTGGATAAATGACATCCAGTCCGCCAGCTACGGCCGCGATTGTTCCGTTTTGTATGGCGCCTTGATGTGCGGCTGTATCAATGCCTCTGGCGAGACCTGATGCAATGAGGAAGCCAAATTTCCCCAAGTCTTGTGCTAATTCTTTTGCCAGTGTGATCCCGTTCGTTGATGCATTTCTGGCACCAACAATTGCGACAGTTCTTTTCTTGAGAAACCTTGTGTTGCCAAGAACCTGAATGAGAGGAGGGGCATCGGGAATTTGTGCAAGTAAAGGCGGGTAATTATCTTCGCCATAAGCAATAAGTTCTGCCCCGAAATTTTGAATTCTAGTGAATTCGTGATCAATACTCGATTTGCTTGAGACGGGGTCTTTTTGATTGTTCTTTATAGCCTTTGCCGTTAAGGCCTGCAGCGCATCACGCGCTGATCCAAACCGTTCTAATAGCTTGTAAAATGTTATTGGTCCGACAGATCTGGAACGAATTAATTGAAGCCAATCAAGCTTTTCTTCCAGATTTGCAGGGGGGCGTATGGTGTTCAACATACCTTTATTTGGGGTGTTGTTGGGGGGTGAGTCAACCCTGAAGTGCTATGTTGAAGCGTACGGGAATACTGAAATGATCATTTCTTTTGACCGATTTTAGGTTCTTCACCTTTAATTAGACGTTTGATATTTTCGTGATGGCGTACCCAAACCAAGATAGCTAGTAACGCTGTCAATTCAACCATTTGGAGATCATGATGAATAAACCAGACCGCTATGGGTGTTGCCAGCATTGCCGTAAGCGCCGACAGCGATGACATACGCAGGGTTAAAGCGGTGAGTAGCCATGTAAGACAGGCAACAATACCCACCATCCACGACAGAGCGATGACCACGCCGAGTGTTGTCGCAACGCCTTTCCCGCCTTTAAATTTGAGCCAAACAGGGAAAAGATGACCAAGCACCGAGCCAAGGGCTGCGATTAGAGCAAGATCAGGCCCCCAAAGGGCTGCAATCAAAACGGCAGCAGCACCTTTCCCGCTATCACATATCAGCGTGAGGAGAGCCAGGCCCTTGCGGCCCGTGCGTAGGACGTTCGTGGCCCCGATGTTTCCTGATCCTATTTGACGTATGTCGCCCAAGCCAAAAAGGCGGGTAATGACAAGCCCGAAAGGAACAGACCCCAACAGATAACTGCCTGCAAATGCTAACAGATAAAAGGGAGCCACGTGGCTCCATGATATGGGGTCTGGCATAGAAAAATGTCCTTGTTTTTCGGGAGTTAGCGGGCGAGATATGTCATCTAAGAATTTTATCGTTCATAGATTGTACGCCCATCAACCACCGTTCGTAAAACTTTTCCTTGGGCTGGGAAGCCAGTGAAAGGAGAGTTTTTCGATTTACTTCTAAATTTTTCGGGATCGATGAAATAAGGACTATCAGGATTAAAGAGTACAAGATCGGCCGCTGCACCCTTGGCAATTTTCCCCACAGGTAGTCCTAATATTTCAGCAGGTTTATTGGTCACAAGCGAGAGGCAATCCAAAAGCGAAAGAGCTTTTTTATGGTAGAGTTGAAGGGCCAGAGGAAAGAGTGTTTCCAGCCCGACGATACCAAATTCGGCCTGAGCAAAGGGAAGGCGCTTTGAATCTTGATCATGCGGGCTGTGGTCGCTGGCAATGGCATCGATTGTTCCGTCCGCTAAGCCTTGGAAGATGGCTTCACGATCGTCTTCGGAACGAAGGGGCGGTGATACCTTGGCAAAAGTTCTGTAATCAAGAACAGAATTTTCGTTCAGGCAGAAATAATGGGGTGCTGTATCGCAGGTAACAGGCAATCCACGGGCTTTGGCCTGACGAATTATGTCAACGGCCCCCGCCGTGGAAAGGTGCGCAGCGTGATAGCGGCCGCCTGTCATTTCTACAAGACGGATGTCGCGTTCAACCATAATGATCTCTGCGTAGGTAGAGATACCTGACAGTCCCATGCGTGTAGAGATCTCACCACCATTCATAACACCACCAGCAAGGGTTGGTTCTTCCGGGTGTTGAACGATGAGCGCATTAAATGTTTTTGCGTAACTCAGCGCACGGCGCATGGTTTGTGCATTTGCGACTGCTTTGGTGCTATCCGTAAAGGCGACGGCGCCAAACTCGGAAAGCAGACCGAATTCGGTCAACTCTTTTCCTTCTAGGCGTTTTGTTAGGGCGCCGTACGGAAAGATTTTAACCATTTTGGCTTCGCGGGCGCGTCGGGCGACGTATTCAACGCCGGAAACATCATCTAGTACCGGTGTGGAATCGGGTAATGCGGCGATAGAGGTGATACCACCCGCGGCGGCGGCTTGGCCTGCCGTGAAAATTGTTTCTTTGTGTTCGTCGCCGGGTTCGCGAAGGTGAACCCGAATATCAACGAGACCTGGCGCAAGGTGATGTCCTTGGCAATCAATTGTCTCGATACCCTCTGGAACACCGTCTTTGAATAGATCCGGGCCGAAATCGACAATATGGATACCTTCGGTCAGTAAGGCACCTTTTGTATCAAGGCCACTTGCCGGGTCGATGAGGTGTGCGTTTATATAAGCGCGTTTCGTTTTGTTATCGAGCTGGCTCATGATTGCACTCCGTCTGACAAAGTACCCTGTGTCAGGGCGTGTAAACAGGCCATGCGTACGGCGACACCCATTTCTACCTGTGTCCTGATCAGTGATCGGTCTAGATCATCAGCTAGTTCACTGTCAATTTCGACGCCACGGTTCATGGGACCGGGGTGCATAACCAAGGCATCTGGTTTTGCCATAGCTAATTTTTCCTGATCCAAACCGAAGTATCTGAAATACTCGCGGACGGAAGGAACAAACGATCCCTGCATACGTTCAAGCTGTAGCCTGAGCATCATGACGATATCACAGCCTTCTAGACCTTCTTTCATGTTGTGGAAAGTTTCGACACCCATACGGTCAACCGCAGAAGGAAGAAGCGTCGGTGGCGCAATCAGGCGAACTTCTGCGCCCATTGTATTCAACAGGTGAATGTTTGACCGGGCGACACGGCTATGGGCGACATCGCCACAGATCGCAACACGCAATCCATAAAGATCGCCTTTGCGACGGCGGATTGTCAGGGCGTCAAGCAATGCTTGGGTCGGGTGTTCATGGCTTCCGTCGCCAGCATTAATGACCGAGCCATTTACCTTTTCAGAAAGCAATTTTACAGCCCCTGAATCTGAATGTCGGACCACCATGACATCGGGATGCATTGCATTAAGTGTCATGGCTGTATCAACCAGTGTTTCGCCTTTTTTGATAGAGCTTGAGGCAACGGTCATGTTGATTACATCAGCGCCCAACCGTTTGGCGGCCAGCTCAAAAGAAGTACGTGTTCTGGTGGAATTCTCGAAAAAGAGATTAATCACCGTGCGACCTTCTAACAAATCAGTGGTCTTTTTCACGGCGCGATTCTGGTCAACATAGCCATCGGCTAGGTCAAGCAAGTTGGAAATCTGATCAGCTCTCAGGCCCTCTATTCCTAGCAGGTGCCCGTGGCCAGTCTGGCCAGCAGCGATCGTTTCAGCATATGTCGTCATTAAAACCGCAATATGTCATTGAAGTGGGAGGAGTGCAATTGTGGAAAGAGGATTCTTTTGAAATTCAAAAAGCTTTATCGGATGGTCAAAATTTAAATAACGCCATCTTCTTTTAGATCATACAAAGCCGACCTATCCAGATCTAACAACTCTTCCAAAACTTCTTGTGTGTCTTGTCCCATGCTTGGTGGTGCTTTGCGGTAATCTACAGGTGTTTGAGAGAATTTCATTGGGCTACCGATTAAGTCGACGGAACCTTGTGCTGCTGTTGGGTGGGGCATGGAAATTTTCATTTCTCTGGCCTGTGTTTGCGGGTGGGCAAAAACACCTTTCATATCATTGACCGGGCCACAGGGAACGCCAAGAGGAGGCAAGTTCTCTATCCAATATTCTGAAGGATGTTGTGATGTGATTTCGCCAATGAGGGAATAAAGCTCGTCTCGATTTCTTATGCGGTTTTGATTGGTATGAAAACGTTCGTTATGAAACAGGTTCATGCAATCTGCAAAGTGGCAAAATTTTTCGTATTGACCATCATTTCCGATGGCGAGAATAAAGTGGCCATTACTGGACGGGACAACGTTGTAGGGAACAATATTGGGATGACCGTTGCCCAGACGCGGCGGGAGTTCGCCGGACGTCAGGTAATAAAGTCCCTGATTGGCAAGCCAGGCAATCTGTGTGTCCAGAAGTGAGACGTCAATGTATTGCCCTTCGCCTGTTTGGTTTCTGTGATGAAGGGCGGCAAGGATCGCGTTACTGGCGTACATCCCGCACATCAGATCTACGATGGCGACGCCAACTTTCATTGGTTGTCCATCTGGTTCGCCAGACAAGCTCATAATGCCGCCCATACCCTGAATGAGGAAATCATAACCAGCCTGCGGGGCGTAGGGACCTGTTTGACCAAATCCGGTGATCGAACAATATATGAGATTGGGGAATTCTTCTTTTAGGTCGTCATAAGAGAGACCGTACTTGGCAAGTCCGCCGACTTTGAAGTTTTCGACGAGAATATCGCTTTTTGCAATAAGCTGCTTTGCCAGTTTTTGTCCCTCAGCTTGGGAAATATCCAAACTGACAGAGCGCTTATTCCTGTTTGCAGACAGGTAGTAAGCGCTTTCTTCTGTGTCGTTGCCTTCTTTGTCTTTAAGGAAAGGTGGTCCCCACTTGCGTGTATCATCCCCTTGACCGGGGCGTTCTATCTTTATGACATCGGCCCCCATATCGCCAAGCATTTGCGTACAGCTTGGGCCAGCCATAATACGCGAGAGATCGAAAACCCTTAATCCTGACAGAGGACCTGTAGGCTTGGTCATAAGAATATCCTTAAAAACTTATGTCTGGATTTACATCCAGTTTGGCAAAAACAAAATAATATGCCGGAAAGTTTAAAAAGAGGGGAGAGCAGATGCAACGGCCAAAGTTCCCATCACTTTTTTTTGTTCAAGCCATATCATTTGAGAATGTAAAGTATCGGGTAAGTTTTGTACTTGCATCAACACGTCGAAATTCGTGCCGATCGGTATGCAGGTAATTATTTTTTGTGAAGAAGAAAAAAGCGCACTTAGAATAAGCACGCTTTTTAGTCGCTAGACGAAACACCTTCGAAAGAGGAAAAGGCTACCTTGGTTGTTGGGTGTTTCGGGGATTAGGTTATTTGGGGCCCATTAAAAACCAGAGAATCAGACCAATTACTGGTAAGAGAATAATAAGCACAATCCAGAGGACTTTGGACCCTGTTGTTGCACCGCTTTGGAAGATCTTTACGATTGCCCATATATTTGCAACCAGAAGAATAAGCCCCAGGATGCCACCGTATTCGAAACCAAACATTTTGATGCCTTTCTTTAAAGCATTGTTGTCATTTGTAGGAAGAGTAAGCTTTATTTTCCGGAAATGATATTCGTATGATTACGAATATGTATAGTGTCATTTATGGAAATATAGGCTGTTTTGTGTTGAGTTTTCTTTGCGTGGTCCAATAAAATACCACAATGCACAACCGATGGCAGGCAAAATAAAGATTGTAATTGTCCACAGGACCTTTACAGCCGATTTTTCATCACTCTGAAAAATTCTTGTTACAACCCACAAACTGATGAGTAAAATAGGTATAACAATTATGCTGCCGGTTTCCAGGCTAAACATTTTATTTTCCTTCTTTACAGGTTTTAAAGCACAAAAATATCAGAGCTTATTTGTCTGTCTTGTTAGGGAAGATAGTCGTTATGCGCTAATGTAAACATTCGTATAAATACGAATGACGGGTCTAAACGCAAGGTTGTGCTGGGTGATGTTAACTTGAATTTGAGGAAAATTTTATAGAAAAGTATTTTCAGCGAAAATTTGAAATATTTGTGGATCTATTATGTTATGTTTTGGTATTTGAGTGCACTTTCATTGCTTTTTATGCATTTTGTACATGGCAGCAATGAAAGTGATTTTTTTAGGGATACGCGCAGAGTTTCATTATATTGAGGATTATAGAGGGGTATTAAGAGGATGTTCTTCGTTGAATTGCGTCCAGTGCCCCCTGAAGTATATAAGCTGCCGCTGCCTTATCGATAACCTTTGCACGATTTTTTCGTGTCATATCAGCTTCCCCAATTAAAAATCGCTCCACAGCCGACGTTGACATCCTTTCGTCCCAAAAAACGATAGGTATTTCTATACCAGCAATGTTTCGAAGATTATCCGCAAGTGTCCTGACAGATTGACAGCGAGGGCCTTCGGACCCGTCCATGTTGACGGGCAGCCCCATTACAATGCCACCAATATTTTTGTCGGCGCAGATCTCTTTAAGCTCTTGGGCGTCGGCTTTAAATTTTGTGCGTTTGATTGTTTTGACGGGGGACGCAACTCTAAAATCACGATCAGAGACTGCAACGCCTATTGTTTTTGTACCGGGATCCAAGCCGAGCAGACGTTTATTGCGGTCGACGAGATCGGGGAGGTCGTAAATATCTAAATCCTGCACTTTGCTCTGCCTATTATTTTTAGTTTGCCTTATGATCTCGATATCACACCGAAGCCGTGATCTTCTTATCTTGATTTTTGACTTACCTGTACAGACTTGACTTGCCAGTACAAAACGGACAATTCAAATGTATTGGACACAGAGAAGTCTGATGCGCGACAGCGTGTCCTATAGATAAGTGATAATTGCTTTGTCATAAGTGTCTTGTACTTACCTTAATTGGCAGAAAACGGAAAGCATATGTTTGGTGGATTTGGGGGGCTGATCGGCTCTTTTCTTGTTTTTTTGTTGCTACATTCAATTCCACCGATGCGTCGGGTGAAGCAGTCCCTTATTAATCTATTAGGGAAAGCGGGATATTATATTCTCTATTCCCTTGTTTCGACGGGGGTCTTGATCTGGCTTATCCATGAAGTGTGGGCCGCTCCTTACGTTGAGCTGTGGCCGTACGAGCCTTGGGCCGCCAGAGCAACAGCGCATATTATGCCGTTTTCAATCTTGTTTTTTGTTATGGGCTTCTTGCGACCAAACCCTCTTTCTATTGGTCCGGGCAATGGGTTCGACAAAACGCGTATGGGCGTTGTTGGAATTGTGCGTCACCCGATATTATGGGGTTTTGCTTTGTGGGCAGGGGCGCATCTTTTTGCGAACGGTAGTTTGGCAGAAGTTTTATTCTTTGCTGGCTTACTCCTTTTATCTGTTGGTGGCATGTTCATTGTCGATCGTCGAAAAAGACGTTTATTAGGGGAAGAAAGCTGGAACGCAATATCCTCCGGAACATCAAATATACCATTTATGGGTCTTCTAAAGGGTGGAAATTGCCGCCCGACACTGAAAGATCTTTTTGGAGTTATTCTTGCGATTCTGAGTTTTGGGCTTGTTTTATGGCTACATCCAATTTTGTTTAATGTTTCCCCTTTATCGGGTTTTCTCTAAGTCTTTAATTAATCATTTGTCTGCTGATATTTAAATAATTGATATCTTGGTTAGGGCACCTTAAATCAAGATAAAGAACTTTTAATTATAGTTTGTTAGGGTAGCTGTTTCCCTGTTTAAATAATCTCTCTTACTCGAGTAATCTCAAGTGTTTAAGTAACATAAAGGGCCTTTTAGAATTTATGTCGAAACCTGATTTCGCAGAGAGCACGAAACTAAAAAAAACGGGTATTCGACGTGTTTGTTTGATTGGCTTGGGCTGGTTATGCGTTACGCTTGGTCTTATCGGGGTGGTGTTACCGTTATTGCCAACGACACCTTTTCTTCTTGTAGCTCTGTGGGCTTTTTCTCATTCTTCCGAGCGATTTCATAACTGGTTGTATCAGCATCATCTCTTTGGCCCGATGGTTCGCGATTGGGATTGTTATCGGGTAATTCCGCTTAAGGCGAAGGCTTTGGCAATTACAATGATGAGCGCCAGTTTAGGCTATGTTGCTTATAAAGAAGTCGTTCCATTATGGGGACTGGGTCTTATCGGTTTATGTTTGCTTTGTGTTGCTATCTTCATTCTCAGGTGCCCAAGTCAGCCCCCGGCCAAAACTACAAATCAATTAACCGAATAAGACCATTATACATTAATTTGTTACCTATTCTCTTGTGATATTTCCCTGTGATAATCTGTCCGAGACAACGCATATATCTTTCTTGTTGTCTCGTTATGTAACCCAGTCTAGTTCGAGGCTTATTTCTCTAGCTATTTTAATCGCAGTCGCAGTTGAATAATAGAAAAGCAGTTTTACTTGATAAAAAGCGTTCTGTAGGCGTTGCAGCTTGGGCGGGTGAGTGCTATTTTCCGCTCGAATTTAATACGTGATACTTTCGATATCCATAGAAGATTGGAACAGAGTATGTCTGTCGACAAAAATACGGTAGCGAAAATTGCCAGGCTGGCGCGCATCCGGGTTGATGAAAAGCAGCAAGAAGAGCTGACCGGAGAATTAAATCAAATCCTTGGTTGGATTGAGCAACTCTCTGAACTGGACACAGAGGGTGTTGAGCCTATGACATCTGTTGTGGAAATGACCCAACCTCTACGTGAGGATGTGGTCAATGATGGGTACTATGTTGACCGGGTGACAAAAAATGCACCTGAGTCTGCCCATGGTTTCTTTGCTGTTCCTAAGGTGGTCGAATAATGAGTAACCTTAATAATTTGACAATTTCCGATGCTCTTGATGGCATGGAAAAGGGTGATTTTTCTGCACGCGAATTGACCGAAGCGCATATCAGTGCGATGGAAGAAACTCGCGGGCTTAACGCTTATATCGTTGAGACACCTGAAATTGCCCTCGAAATGGCTGATGCTTCTGATAAAAAGCGCGCTACTGGCGATGCTGGCTTGATGGAGGGGATTCCGATCGCGATGAAGGATCTCTTCTGTACTGAAGGGACACAGACAACCGCTGCGTCGCGTATTCTCGATGGTTTTGTGCCGACTTATGAATCGACTGTATCTGGCAATCTATGGAATGCCGGTGCTGTGATGTTGGGTAAATCCAACCTTGATCAGTTTGCTATGGGCTCTGCAAACATTACGTCTTACTACGGCAATGTAATCAATCCGTGGCAGCGTAATGGTAGCGATGCACAGCTCACACCGGGTGGGTCATCCGGTGGTTCTGCTGCATCAGTTGCTGCACGTTCAGCGATGGCAGCAACGGGGACTGATACAGGTGGTTCGATCCGTCAGCCCGCTGCGTTTTCTGGTATTGTAGGGCTAAAGCCAACGTATGGTCGTTGTTCTCGTTGGGGCGTTGTTGCCTTTGCTTCGTCTCTTGATCAGGCTGGTCCGATGACACGTTCTGTGCGCGATGCGGCGATCATGCTGGAAGCAATGGCCGGGTATGATGCCAAAGACTCCACATCGGTGAACGTCGATGTACCGAGCTATCAAAAAGCTCTCACAGGTGATATTCGTGGCCTAAAAGTTGGTATTCCAAAAGAATATCGCATGGACGGCACACCAAAAGAAATTGATGAAGCGTGGGAGCAGGGGATCGAATGGCTTAAATCAGCGGGCGCCGAGCCTGTTGAAATCAGCCTTCCGCATACTAAATATGCGCTGCCTGCCTATTACATTATCGCACCTGCGGAATGTTCATCAAATCTGGCCCGTTATGATGGCGTTCGTTACGGTCTACGTGTCGATGGTGAAAGTCTGGATGATATGTATGAACGTACCCGTGGTGAAGGTTTCGGGGATGAAGTCAAACGTCGTATCTTGATCGGAACCTATGTTCTGTCTGCTGGTTATTACGATGCCTATTACAACAAGGCGCGTCGTGTTCGTACCTTGATCGCGAATGATTTCAAAAAAGCTTATGAAAGCGTGGATGTAATTCTGACACCAACTGCCCCAAGCCCTGCGTTTGGTATTGGTGAAAAGATGGATGACCCGATTGCCATGTACTTGAACGATGTCTTTACCGTTCCAGCCAGTTTGGCCGGACTTCCCGGTATATCTGTTCCAACAGGTCTTTCCAGTGAGGGGACGCCGCTTGGTCTGCAATTACTTGGTAAAGCTTTTGATGAAGAGACTGTCTTGAAGGTTGCGGGTGTTGTTGAAGAAGCTGCTGGTTTCTCTGCTTTGCCGCAGCTAATGGCCGGAGGTAAGTAACATGAGCTATCGTATCAAAGGAAATACAGGCGAGTGGGAAGTTGTTATCGGGCTAGAGGTTCATGCTCAGGTCATTTCAAAATCCAAACTCTTTTCTGGTGCAGCAACAACATTTGGTGCTGATCCTAACCATCACGTGTCATTGGTCGATGCTGCGATGCCGGGTATGTTGCCTGTGTTGAACAAAGAAGTCGTTGAACAGGGTGTTCGAACAGGGCTCGGCCTTCGAGCTCAAATCAACCTGAAGTCTGTGTTTGAGCGTAAAAACTATTTTTATGCCGATCTACCACAGGGCTATCAGATTTCTCAGTTTCTGGAGCCGATTGTTGGCGAAGGTACGATCACGCTGGATCTCGAAGGTGGAGATGTTCGTGAAGTTGGCGTCGAACGTATGCATCTGGAACAGGACGCTGGTAAATCAGTTCACGATCAACACCCGACGCAATCATACATCGACCTGAATCGTTCTGGTGTGGCCTTGATGGAAATCGTTTCCAAGCCAGACCTCCGTTCTCCTGAAGAAGCGGGTGCTTATCTGCGTAAGCTTCGTGCTATCTTGCGTTACCTTGGTACTTGTGATGGTAACATGGACGAAGGTTCTATGCGTGCTGACGTGAACGTATCTGTTCGCAAGCCGGGTGATGAGCTGGGTACACGTACAGAAACGAAAAACGTAAATTCTATTCGTTATGTCCAGCAAACAATTGAACATGAAGCTAAACGTCAGGTGAAAATCCTGGAAGACGGTGGAGAGATCGTTCAGGAAACGCGCCTGTTTGATGCCAGTAATGGCACAACACGTTCGATGAGAAGCAAAGAAGAAGCGCACGATTATCGTTACTTCCCTGATCCTGACTTATTACCATTGGTTCTTGACCCGGCATGGGTTGAAGAAATCAAAGCGACAATTCCAGAACTTCCGGATGAAAAGAAAAACCGTTTCATTAATGACTTTGGTTTGTCTTCTTATGATGCTGGGATTCTAGTCGTTGATCGTGAAAAAGCCATCTTCTACGAAGAGGTTGCAGAAGGTCGCGATCCAAAATTGGCAGCGAACTGGGTGATGGGTGATTTCTTTGGTGCGCTGAACAAAAGTGGCCTTTCTTTAGAGGAAAGCCCTGTTTCAGCCAAACAGCTTGGCGGTCTTATCGGTTTAATCAAGGACAATACAATTTCCGGGCGTATTGCCAAGGAAGTCTTTGAAGTGATGTGGGAAACCAGCAAGGATGCTGATACCATAGTAGAAGAAAAAGGTCTGAAACAGATCACAGATACTGGACCGATCGAAGCCGCGATTGATGAAATCATGGCAGCTAATCCTGATCAAGTAGAAGCCTTCCGTGGTGGTAATGAAAAACTGATTGGCTGGTTTGTTGGTCAAACAATGAAAGCGACGGGTGGTAAAGCCAACCCGGGTATGGTGAATCAGTTGCTCAAAAAGAAGCTTGCCGGATAATCTAGCAATTTAAAAATAAAAGGGAGCTTTTTTGCTCCCTTTTATTTTAATGATTTTTGTCATCAAGAATTGCTATTGTGCCAATGATATAGATTGGATTTTTGTCTTCATCTAACAACGGGCAATCTAATGATTCAAAGCGGATATGTTCTTTTTTTAAAAAAGGAAGATTGCCTTCATTCCTAAAACAATGAGACTGTTTTAAAAACTCAGTATAATATCTGGCGAGGCGAACATCTTCGCGTTCTTTTTCCGTTGTCTCCGGGCCGTTTGTACTTATGGTTTTGCCAATGTTGTCATCAAAAATGTTATGGGCGCTTTCTCCGTGGACGCGAAATTCATAATCGGTGTCGCTGAGTCTTTTGACGAGGAAAATATCTGACACCAAGTCAATATGATCAAGAATATCAAAGTCACTTTTAAAAGGAATATTGGGGGCAAAGGAAAGCCACCACTCTAGCAACGTCTTATTGCTTAATCCTATGAGTTCATCTGGTGATGTAACTGGATAATACTTAAGTACTTCGTATCTCGTTTTTGTCACGCTAACTACTCTCGATGGCAATTTTCATTGAAAAGTATAAGTAGGAAGCCGTAATCAAATTCTTAATTTTGATGTAAAACTTTACCTTTGTATCCTTTGGGGAATATAAAATAAGGTGTAAGGATATTCATTATGTA
Organism: Kiloniella sp.; assembly: GCF_048270245.1. GTDB lineage: Bacteria > Pseudomonadota > Alphaproteobacteria > Kiloniellales > Kiloniellaceae > Kiloniella. Next base: position 96,241 of record NZ_JBLWTH010000004.1, on the reverse strand, counting down.
TTTAGGTAGGGTTTTGGCTGGATGTCATTTTTTTCAAAGCTTTTTGGTTTTTCTTCACAAAATACAGAAGAGGCTAAGTCTAAAGACGAGCCTGTTATGTACGAAGGCTATGCGATTGTTCCATCGCCAGATAAAGCCGATAGTGGCCAATGGCGTTTGAGTGGATACATAAAGAAGCTCAATGAAAATCCGGATGATCCCGAAATGGAACGCTTTTTTTTGAGGGCTGATACTTTTCCTACACGTGAAGAAGCCGTTGAATTTACCGTCCGTAAAGGGCGGCAGATTATTGATGAACAAGGGAAGCGACTGTTTGCAAATGGAGAGCCAACAGGTCGAGCTTGACCATAATCGCGGCAAGCTATGGAGTTAATTGTTTTGAACAATTGTCGGTTTGACGAGTATATGCAGATTTCTGGAACCATATACGGCACCGACTTCATTTTTAAAAAAATGTGAGATAAGTGGCGTCTTACTTAATAGTGGTAGTTGACTGTTATCTTCGGTGACGGCCTTTGCTTCGTTTGATGCTATCCGATAGCTGTAATCACCATTCAGAAGATCGATGCGTTCACTTGAATAACTTTTTGCTCCTAAATTCAGGATAAGGTTTTTACCAATTGGGGAAATCTGACGATCCAGGCGAGTGATTTCCTGTTCCAGATCAAAATTTGGCATGATCTCTGTGATTACTTGCGGCCTGTTTGGGACGAGATCTAAAATCAATGAATTATTGTGTGTGTAGGCAAGGCCCAGCTTGTTTTGAGAAGAAAAATCATCACTGTCGTATGTTTCCTCGAACAAACTACCAAATAGAGGCACAGACTTGGGAACTGAAAGCCTGTTTTCATTGTTCCGTGTTATGGATCTGAGACTTATTATTTTCAAAAAATAAACTGTGAGGGCAGTGAGGATAATAATATTATTTATCTGGATTAAAGTTGAGAGGGTTTCCAGTCGTATAAACCCGGGATTTTGCCAGGTTTCTGTCAGGTCTTTTCTGTTTTTATCTGATTCGTGATCAGATTTCTTGTTGCTGGCTATTGAGGGGTTTAGGGGGGGTGATACCGCAAGTGTCGTCAGTGCGGTAATAAATTTACGTCGGGAAAATGCCATTCGTGCCTCCGAATTTTTATAGGGAAACCGCACATATTCATTCTCTATAAGCTTAAAGATAACACAATCTGTCTTGTTATGTTGAAAAAGAAGTAAGAGGTGGTTCGTTGAAACTGATGTGTTTCGAATTGTTTGTTTGTCAGAACGTTAAATTTTTTACATTCATTAGCGAAAACACTCGCAAGTTATTAGATCGCAAAATATGAGAAGCCCTTAAGCGTGTTATATATGAATATCCTAATTATTTTATCGTGTTGATTATTTATCGGTATTTGGTTTTTACTAATTTATCCTGAGCATCTGAAACTAAGAGTTTTCATTCCTTTTTGTTCCGCTTATTGTTTGGCTGAATTAATAAAGGAGTATGTTATGGGAACTAAGGATAAGGCTGAAACACTTTTGGCACAGGCTGGACATTATCTGGATAAAGAGAGCGGCTCTGTTGTCCCGCCAATCCAGCCGTCTACAACCTTTGCCCGTAACGAACAAGGGGAGCTTTATAACAGCAACCGCATATACGCACGCGATCAGAGTGTAAATGCTGAAATGGCCGAAGCTATTCTTTGTGAGCTAGAGGCAGGATCTTCTTGTAAGTTGTTTGGTTCTGGGATGGCGGCGGCAACGGCGCTTGTGCAAACACTTCGTCCTGGCGACAGGATAGTTGCGCCGACGGTTATGTATTGGTCTCTTCGTGCATGGCTTATTTCTTTTTGTGCTGACTGGAATATCGATCTTGCTTTTTATGATCCGCAGAACGAAGCGGATATGATTAATGTGGTGAAGGCCGCCCCGACTGAAATTTTATGGATAGAAACCCCGGCGAACCCAACTTGGGAAGTTGTCGATATCAGAAAAGCTGCTGACTTGGCGCATTCTGTAGGGGCACAGTTGGTTGCTGATTCTACTGTTTCAACGCCACTGATCACAAAGCCGATTGAATTTGGTGCGGATTTTGTATTTCATTCTGCGACCAAATATATAAATGGCCACAGTGATGTTGTTGCTGGTGCTTTAATTGCTGCGAAAGAAGATCAGCGATGGGAGCGTCTGTGTAAAATCCGCGCTCAACAAGGCGGTATCTTGGGGCCATTTGAAAGTTGGCTTCTACTTCGTGGAATGCGAACCATGCACATCCGCGTTGAACGTGCATGTGAAAACGCGATGAAGCTGGCGCAGCACTTCGATGGGCGCGCTGGTGTAAAGGAAGTGATCTATCCTGGGCTTGCATCCCACGCAAACCATGAAGTGGCCGTCAAACAAATGACGGGTGGTTTTGGTGGAATGCTGTCTATCCGATTTGAAGGTGGAAAAGATACGACCGCAGCAATCATGGGGCGCATGAAACGCTTTGTTAGGGCGACATCCTTGGGTGGTGTGGAGAGCCTTGTTGAGCACAGGGCGCTTGTTGAGGGCGAGGGAACGCCGGTGCCTGATGATTTGTTGAGGTTTTCTATCGGCATTGAAAATGTTCAGGATCTAATTGATGATATGGAACAGGCTATCCTTGGATAGCCTGTTCCATACTCTTGTTTTTATGCTTGGGGTGAGTTGGTTATAGATAATCGGAAAAGTTTGGATACATAATCACGCTATAAATTAGTGTGATCGGGATAATGAGCCATGTGATAATTTTCTCGGCCGTTTCTTGTTGAGCTGTGAATTTTCTGATTATTAAATAAATAATCAGGCTTGATGCCATGCAAATTAAAAAGGTGGTTAATCCATCATTGTGCCAAGTGTCTTTAACGATCATCCAATAGTTTGCGCTAAAATCATTCCCTTGTGCGGCTGCCCACCGAACAAACCCTGCGGTAAAAGCCAGTTGTGTAACGATACCCAATATTAAGGCTGAGAGAAAACATTTGATAATAACGCCGTAGTGCCGATGCATAATGGTTTACCTGAAAATGTTATGTTGGTTTTTGAAGAAAACGTCAGTAGATATGATTTTGAAGGTATGGGTAGAGTGTTAGGTATAATTGTTAATTACAAGTATTTTGAGTTGCTGGGGCCTAAGACACTTCTGACGACACGGTGGAATATTTTTGTTCCTGTTTCAATTAGTTCGTCAGGGAAATCATAATCAGGATTGTGAAGTTGAGGTTGGTCTACACCTGATCCTAAAGTGAACATTGCACTGTTGCTGATATTGCCGAACTGCCCAAAATCCTCTGACCAGCGCATGGGGGCAATCATTTCATCACTGACAATATTTTCGTCCTGAAAAGCGGTCTTCAATATCTGTGTTGCTTCTGGTGCATTTGTCGAAGCTGCAAATATATCTTCGTATCCGTAAGAGGCTTTCAAGGTGTGTTTTTGAGCAACATCTCTGATCAGCTTTTCAGATTTTTCTTGTAATAAGGACATAATATTGTCTGTTTCGCTCCGCAAGGTGACCATAATTTTTGCAAAGCCGGGTGTAATGCCAAAGGCTTCTTCCCCAAGGCTGGCATGAACAACGGTTACAAGGGCAAAATCATTTGTAAATTCAGGGCTGGTTGGAAGTTGTGAGAAGGCTGTTATTAAATCACACATCGCCGCGGCAGGACTGATACCGTCTTCAGGGTGGGACGCATGTGATGTTTTGCCTTCGAGGTTAATCCAAAGACCTTGGGATGCGCAGTTAAAAGAACCCTCTTTGATCCCAACCTTGTGTAATGCTAGGCCCGGTAAATTGTGAAGCGAAAAAGCGTAGTCTGGTTTGATACTATCAAAACTGGGATCATTAATGACTGCTTTGGCTCCCGCGCCGTTTTCTTCTGCTGGTTGGAACAAAAGGATGACGCGGCCTTTCGCTGGGCGTGTTCTGTGTAACAAAGTGGCTAGGCCTACAACCATTGTCATGTGTCCATCGTGACCACATAGATGTCCTTTGCCTTGATGGATTGATTGATAGGGTAAATTACCTGTTTCGGTTATGGGTAGCCCATCAAGTTCGCACCGGATGAGAACTGTAGGTCCTGTTTCTTCACCATTATAAATTGCGGCTATTCCATAGCCACCCAGGTTGTAGATAATCTTGTCAGGATTATACTGCTTAAGAAAGACTGTGATGCGTTCACTGGTTTCTTTCTCATGACCAGAAATTTCAGGGTGGCGATGTAATTCACGTCGAAGTGTTATCAGTTTGTCGAGGGTTTCCTGATCAAAAAGCATTTATTGTACTCATTACTTAAATACGGTTGTGTGATTTTAAATATGCGCGCGGTTGATTGAGTTTGTTCCATGTGAAAAATGAAAAGCGCTAATGAGAGGTTCATTTTCTAGGATAATTATAAGCAGCTTTGGTAAGATTTTAGGGAGAATTTCTTTTGCAAATTCTTCCCCTGTTGCTTTCATTCTGTTTTCGAGTTTCTCTAACTTTGGAATTGCCGTTAGAAAAGATTCAGGTTTTTTTATATTCGACAAGATATCAATTTCTTGCCGAGTGAGCCCGGTAAGCATGCCATTGTTTTTTGCCAATTTAGCATGTGCATTTTGAAACAGTTTAAAATCTTTAATACTATGAAGTGCTATGATTTCGTCGTTGGTTAACTCTTCGGTGAAAATTGTTGCTATTTTGTTGATCAGGCTTGTACGGTTTTTAATTATTTCTTCTGTTATGAGTGTATTTATTTCTTCAAGCGCTTTATCCGGTATACGCAATGCAGCGACTTTATTTTCTGCTTTGTATTCAAGAAATGATTCCAAGACAGATTTTTTGACAAACTCATCTGTGAAAATCATTTCAACAAACTCAACAGATTTATCATGCTTATTTAACGTAGCGACAGATCTGGTCTGCGCGCAGGCCGATAATCCAGTTATAAAAACGATAACGAGAAATAAGCGTAATATCATTTGTCTTCCTGTTTTTATGGCCTCTGTTACAACTGGCGTCTTGTTGGTTTTAGCGCTGATGGGACATGTGTTAATAAGTGCGCATGAAACAGCTTAGCGTGATATACCTCCCCAAGGATAGAAAAATATTTTGCCCATTCTCTACGGAGTATAGATGTCGGGTGTGTGATATATATATTCTGTAAATATGTCATCTCGATTAGGAAGTGCTTAACATAATTTTAACTAAATGTTCTTATTTTGTTCCTTGTTGATTTAAAGGATACAATAATGACAGAGTCATTTAAAGTGACGCTATATGGTCCAGAAGGGGTACTTGTTTTATCTCGTGAATTACCTTGGATTAGGTCGATTTCGGTTGCTCTAGATGTTTCTCAGAAACTCTTGCTTCAATATAGAGAACAAGGCTATAAGTCAGGTATGGTTAAGCTGCAAGGGCAAGGTGTTGACCACTGTCTGAGTTAGTGTGGGGCCTGTGAATATTTATGACGGGAAAATTCAAAATATTCTCAATTCGTTTTATCAAGCTGTGTGGTGACTTTTTCAAACCAGTCCAAGGCCATTTTTGTCCAACCTTTCGGGATGGAATGGCCCCCGGTATGAAGCGCTAATCGTAAATTACTTTCGGGATGACAACGCGTCCACCAACGCTGCCAGAAAAGTGTCGGGCCAGATGTTGTGGGGCTCGTATCAAATTCATCTGCGCGAAGTCCTTCGCATTGATTGACTTCCCGGATAACCTTCAAACTATGAAACACATCACCTTGTTGAACCGTGCTTGCACCAATTGGTCGGCCTTCAAGAGGGACGGTTTTATCGCGCCAGCCATGTGTTTGCATCAGCTTGATGGGACCACTACAATCTTGTGCTGTTGGTTCTGGTGACCAGAATGCTCCGGCAACGGGTGCGTAGGCTGTGGCAACCTGATTGTCTTGACAGGCTAAATACCATACGAGGGACCCGCCGATAGAAAAGCCGCTCATCAAAATTTTGTCACGATCAATTTTAAATTTGTGGGTTGCATCCTGAATGATTTCACGGGTGAAGGCGAGTTCGTCGCGCATTTCCTTTCGTTGCGGTATAAAAGACCATCCCGGTCCAAACCGAGAGTTTGGTCGTTTAAGGCCACTGGGGGCAATGACGGCATATCCACGATGGTTCATTGCCTTGATCATTGTGATATTTTTTAAGGTGTCAGCTCCTGATCTTCCGGCACCATGGTAAAAAATGACTGCGGGAATCCTGTGATCTTTTTTTGTACCAGGAAGAGAAGTGCTGGATAAAGAGACCCCAGGTAGAGATATATTGTACGCGCCGAGCTTTACTTGGCAGGCATTCCCAACCTCTCCACAGAGATTATTTTCTGTTGCAGAAACCGCAGCGTTGGGGGTCGCAATGGCGATCGTCAGCACAAGCAATAAAGTAGGAACCATTTTCTTTTTCATAAAATCTCAACGGGTCATTTTGTTTGCGTAGGGCAAGGTAATCCATTTCGGTCTTTGATAGCAGGGTAAAGATACGATCCCACGCAATTGTGATCTTTTCGGCGTCATTTCCTCCCACCAAATTTTGTTTCCTGTATGGTGTGTTTTTTCAAATTCTGGGCAGCCATTCTCGCTGTCTTTAGGGGAGCCATTATCTGTTATTGATTGAGATGCTGTTCTTAACTGCTGGGGAGTGAGGGTGTTCGAATGCAAAAAGTAAGAATAATACAGGCCGTAACAAAGAAGATATCGGATATAGAGGCCACGCTATCTGATAAAGGGATTGCGATAGAAATGTGTGAGGATTTTCAAAAACTGGAAAGGGTTTGTAACTCGATAGAAGACAGGAAGTCCCTTTCCGAGCCTTTTAGTTCCAAGTATTTCGATATTCTGCCTCGGGATGGTTTTTGGATTAGAGGTTTTAATCAGGATGGTAATACGGTTAGTACACAGGTTATGCGTCTTTCTGAGCTGGGGGAGACCAATTTAGCCACACTATGGCAGCAACAACTCCAACGCTTACATGGCGGGAAACTCATGACGACATCTAGCCCTGGTGCTCAACTTATCAATGGCAGAGTTGTGTATCACGGGGATGTTTGGGTTGATCATTCTTGTGCCCGTATGAACCTTGGGGGGATTATGTCCCATCTCGCTTTGTCAGTTGCGTTACTTAAATGGGCGCCGGATTTTGTTTATGGTTTTATGCGGGAAAAACTTTGTTTATCAGGGTTTGCGTTGAAAGAAGGGTATTTTCACTGTGAACCCATCGGTTCTCATTGGGTAGAACAACCCCGGGAAATCGATCCTAGCGATTGGCTCGTCTGGATGGGGCGTCATGACCTGGAATACCTTGCTCAACATAAAATGATTTCAGGCTTGTTATGCTCCCAATAACATTTCCACCGCTTTTAAAGCGACAAGGTAAAAGCAGGCGCTGATAACTAACTAGACAATTTCCTTTTACCGGGTGAGCCAGTGGGGCGACGACTTCATGAGCCGTTGGTCTATTGTCTTCGAGAACCTTGATATAAGATTCTGTGACAGCCAAATCAAATTCAGCATCGGGCAAGGTCGATCCGGTACAAGTTTCTGCCCAGTTATGCCCGAATACCTGGGCTGTTACCGATGTATTTCCGGCATGAATAAGCGGGGGGATACGATCTTCCCGCTGGATAACTGATATTTGCAGATTTTCTAGTATGCGTTTGGTTGCCTGGTCTCGACCGATGATACCACCAGAATTTTCCCACCACTCAAGTCCTTGCGACAAAAGGATATTGGCATTACCCGAAGGTAAGGTGATAGGGGCTAATGTGATAACATGTTTTGTCATCAAAACTTTACACAGCAAGAAACACACTACGAGCGAGAAAAGAATAATGCCATTAATAAGAGCATTCGGCAATTATTAATCATGCACTGGGGCCGCGCGATCAAATTAACTAAACCAGTTAAACTGTTTTTATGAATGGGGAGCTATAATTAAACGTTGAAGGCATTATTAAAATTCGATGCCGTTTAAAAAACGTTAATGCCATATATATAGCTTATGCTTGTCATTCAGGTGTTTTTTTATCTTTTGTTCACGTTCCTCAATGGAATGTTTCGTATCTTTTGTCATATATTGGCTATGAAATTCGATAAACATAAAATCAATTTTATCGAGAAGCTCTTCGTCTATTAATTTTTCTAAAACATTATATTCGCTAGATTCAATATCCATTTTCACTATTATTTGATCAAAATTGGCTTTCTCTTTCAATAATCTCGCAAAGTCAATCGTCTGAACCTTTGTGGCTTTCGAAGTGTCTGAATTATAAAAAGCATTGTTGTGGTTCTCTATAATAGAGGCTCCATCGGATTGTGTCCCTCGACCATCCTCAACTAAGCCAAATAAATTCATGTGGCCGTCATCAATCCATACGGCAGCTTCAATTATTTCTAAATTATCAATATTTTGATACTTTTCTCTAAGCGCTGATGCACAGTTTGGATTTGGTTCCACTAAAACGTAGTTATAATATTCACAAGGAAAGTACTTGCGAAAAAATGAAAAACCTTGGCCAAGGTTTGAGCCGCAATCAATAAAGAGACGCTTTTTATGTTTTGGCATTAAAAATAGGCGGATTTGATAAAGATTAAAAATCCATCTTTTTCTAATTCGGGATATCCAAGAAATTTTCATAAAAAAAGTGACCTGTTATAGGGTTAAGCTTTTTCTTATACGTAGATTAATTTTGTATTAGACCTGAGTATAGCCTCGTATCTAAAAAGAAATGATTAGTAAAGTGATACTGATTAAAGCAAAGCTGATCGATGAGATAATACGGACAAGACGCGCGAGAGAAGGGTGTCGGCCAAATATACAAGGTGGTTTATAAGAATTCGGGCGACATTGACCCGTCTGAAATGAGGTTTGATGATTTGGATTGTTGGGTTGGTTAGGAAGTCAAAAATAGGTCGATTTTCAATCGTTTTTGGTAATATTGCCCAAAAACTCTGAGTTATCGGGAAACACGTTAGTCCGTAGGTGGTTGATTTTAATAAATAAAAATGGTGCCGTGAGGCAGAATTGAACTGCCGACCCCGTCATTACCAATGACGTGCTCTACCACTGAGCTACCACGGCCTTGTTTGGACGGGCGTTATATGCCTCTGCCCGCATTTTAATGCAAGCCTTATTTTTATCTTTTTGTAAAATTTTGTCATCCCTTTATATGCTATACGAATGGCAGGTGGGATGATAATCGGCTGTTTCGATGGCTTGAGGCTTGACCTTATCGGTGAGACTTTGCAATCTGCAGCCATGACAGATGATAACAAGACCGAAAGTTCGGCAGGCGAAAGCCTTACTGATAATAAACAGCGCAGCCAGAAGTCCATCAATGCCGAAAAGGAAATGGCGGAGCGGACAAAAATACGGCTGGACCGTGAGGCAAAGGCGCTGAGAGATAACCTTAAAAAGAGGAAAGGTCAGCTTCGCGAGCGCAAGTAGTTTGGCGCAATTAATGTAAAGCATACCTCTTGCATTGGTAATCTCTCGGAATTTGCCTATACATCTTTGGATAAATTATCGCGACAAATCTAGCATTCTCCTTATCTTCATCTTGAGCTTTGGGGCGGAAGACAGTAGAAGGCTTATGGCCTTGTATGTCATTGACGTGCAAGAAAATGGAATCGGTGAACATTGGGAGGATATGCCGTGGGAATTATGCCGGATACTTGGATTCGAGAACAGGCCGAAAACCATGGTATGATTGAGCCTTATGTCGAGGCTCAAAGACGTGAGGGTGTTATCTCTTACGGCGTCAGTTCCTATGGGTATGACGCACGAGTTTCCAAAGAATTCAAGATCTTTACCAATGTGCATAATGCCATTGTTGATCCAAAAGAATTTTCTGATCAGAGTTTTGTCGAAAAAGATGATGATGTCTGCATTATTCCCCCGAACTCTTTTGCGTTAGCCCGGACCGTTGAATATTTTCGTATTCCACGCGATGTTCTGGTTATCTGCCTGGGTAAATCCACCTATGCCCGTTGCGGTATCATCGTGAATGTGACGCCGCTAGAGCCAGAGTGGGAAGGCCATGTGACTTTGGAGTTTTCAAACACAACACCTTTACCCGCAAAAATTTATGCCAACGAAGGGGTTTGTCAGTTTCTCTTCTTGAAGGGGGAGGGTGATTGTGATGTTTCCTATGCAGATCGCGCAGGTAAATACATGAAGCAGCGCGGCGTTACCCTGCCTCGATTGTAATGAAGTTATTCGTTGAGGATAAGCTCTATAGCTTAGGGCATTCAAATATTATTTAGCTCTAAGTTCTGTAACAAAAATAAGACGATTTATTTTGGGAATTGAGATCCTTTAAACAAATCAACGCCACGATTTGAACAAAGCCTTTGGATAGTCCTGTCTGACAGTTGATAACCAGGCAGAAACGGTAAAGTACGATGGATAAAATTAAAATTCGCGGTGGTAATCCGCTTAAAGGCAAAATTTGGATCTCAGGGGCCAAAAACGCGGCCTTGCCGTTGATGACGGCTTCTTTGTTGACTGATGAAGTGCTGACACTCAAAAACCTTCCTCATCTGGCTGATATTACGACCCTTGCAAACCTTTTGGCTCAACATGGTGTTGAGCTGCACATGAATGGTTCTGCCGGAAGTGAAGGTTGTGCCGGGCGTGTTCTTGAAATGCATGCCAAGACGATAACGACAACCAAGGCCCCGTATGAATTGGTTCGAAAAATGCGGGCGTCTATTCTTGTTCTTGGTCCCTTGCTTGCTCGTGAAGGTCATGCGGAAGTCTCCTTGCCGGGAGGATGTGCAATCGGCTCTCGCCCAGTTGATTTGCATCTGCAAGGTATGGAGCAACTGGGCGCTGAAATCGAACTTAAAGAGGGATATGTTCACGCTAAGGCTCCAAAAGGCCTGATCGGTGGTGAAGTCATGTTCCCGAAAGTATCTGTTGGTGCGACAGAAAATATTATGATGGCTGCGGTGTTGGCAAAAGGTACAACACGTATGATTAATGCGGCGCGCGAGCCCGAAGTTGTTGATCTCGCCGAGTGTCTGATGGGAATGGGTGCTAAAATTCAGGGCGCTGGTACCGATACAATAACGATTGAAGGAGTCGATCGTTTACATGGCTATACCCATACTGTTGTGCCAGATCGTATCGAGACCGGGACCTATGCCATGGCGGCAGCGATGACTGGTGGAGAGCTGGAGTTAATTGGCGCGCGCCCAGAACATCTTCGTTCCATGATCGACCAGTTGGCCCATGCAGGTGTTAATATCAAAGAGCTTGATAACGGCATGATTGCAAGCTGTTCAGGTAAACGGGTTATGGGGGCTGATATTATGACAGAACCTTATCCGGGCTATCCGACGGATTTGCAGGCACAGACAATGGCACTGATGTCCACTGCAGATGGGGCATCGATGATTACCGAGACGATTTTTGAAAATCGTTTTATGCACGTACCAGAATTATGTCGAATGGGCGCTAATATTACAGTGCACGGTTCTTCTGCCTTGGTGAGAGGTCAGGCTAAATTGACCGGGGCCGAAGTGATGGCGACAGATTTAAGAGCAAGCTTTTCTCTTATAATGGCAGGACTGGTTGCTGATGGTGAAACTGTGTTAAACCGTGTCTACCATCTCGATAGAGGTTATGAACGTGTTGAAGATAAACTTGCTGCCTGTGGTGCCGATATCGAACGTATCAAGGGCGAGTAGCGTCTAAATAGGAACCAGTTGGGAATTTGAAGATATGACTGAGGGAAAAAGACTGAAGATCAGAGCGCGTGACGCCGAGGACATTCGTACACTCTCGGGCTTACTTCAGGATTCCCTGGCTCCTCTGTGTGATGTGGCCTATTTGCGTGAAGAGAAACGATTTGTGTTAGTGGTTAATCGCTTTTGCTGGGAAATGTTACCACAAGAACTTCGTGAGCGTGCTTTATCTGCGCCTGATACACCCGAAGGACAAGCGGAACAGGATGATGTGTCTTTTGAAGATGTTGATGATCTACCAACTTTTCATCGGGTTAATACAGGGCTTTGTTTTGACAAGGTAAAATCGGTTCAAACCAAAGGTGTGGACCTTCAAAACAAAGACGAGATCCTCAACCTGCTGACAGTTGCAGCGATACCCGGTTATATTACGCTCCATTTTTCTGGTGGTGCGGCTATTCGGTTGGTGGTGTCACAAATTCGTTGCCATATGGATGATATTAGTGAGCCGTGGCCAACACTAAATCAGCCTCGACATGGTGTCGATGATGCAGGTCACGAACAAGACGAGCATTCAGCGGGTACACGCTCCCCGGAAGAAGCGTGATAGAGAACAAGACAAAGATTATTTCAGGCCTGTAGAGAAATTTCACAAATCTTATTTTTTCTTAGGCCTTAGTAAAGAAAACGGATAAATATTATGCCCAAGATCGAACCGATGGTCCTGGCTGTCCCAAAGGGACGTATTCTTAAAGAACTTCTGCCATTGATGAAAAGTGCAGGGGTGGTACCCGAAGAGTCATTCTTTGATGACAAGTGTCGTCAGTTACGTTTTGCCACCAATGTTGAGTATCTGGAACTTGTCAGAGTGCGGAGCTTTGATGTTCCGACTTTTGTTGCCTTTGGTGCGGCTCATCTCGGGGTGGCAGGTAGCGATGTTATTATGGAATTTGACTATCCTGAAATATACGCACCTGTTGATCTGGATATCGGACACTGTCGCATGTCCGTGGCCGCGCCTACGACGCTATTGGAAAACGAAGATCCTTCGCAATGGAGCCACATTCGTGTTGCAACGAAGTACCCGAATATAACTAAGAAGCATTTTTCAGCCCGTGGCGTGCAGGCGGAATGCATCAAGTTAAATGGTGCGATGGAATTGGCACCTAACCTTGGCTTGTGTCGACGTATCGTTGATCTGGTTTCTTCCGGTGCTACGCTAAAGGCAAATGGTTTGGCCGAAATTGAACAGATTTCTGATGTCTCGTCCCGTTTCATTGTAAATCGTGCGGCCCTTAAAACCCGACCCGACGAAATTAATCACTGGGTCCGCAGCTTTCAGGAGGCGGTCAATGCCAAGTGAACTCAAAGCTAGTTCTGCTGATTTTGAAAGTCGTTTTGTTGATCTTCTTTCCTCAAAACGTGAAGCTTCTTCTGATGTAAACGATACCGTTGCCGAGATACTAGCTGATGTGAAACGTCGGGGGGATCAGGCTCTTTTTGACTATACCAAGCGGTTTGATCGTCTGGAACTGGACGCAATGTCAATGCGGGTTTCTGGGAGCGAAATTGAAGAGGCCGTTGCATCCTGTGATTCTGAATCTATTGCAGCGCTAAATTTGGCTGCAGAACGGATCACAAATTATCACGCAAGACAGAAACCAGAAGATTTGCAGTATACGGATGAAGTTGGTGTCCAGCTTGGTCATCGTTGGACCGCGGTTCAGGCTGCGGGTCTTTATGTTCCCGGTGGACTGGCAAGCTATCCGTCATCAGTATTGATGAACGCTTTGCCGGCCAAGGTGGCTGGTGTTGATAGGTTGGTGATGGTCGTGCCTTCACCAGATGGTGTTTTGAACCCATTGGTTCTTGCCGCCGCTTCTATTGCTGGTGTCGATGAGATATATCGCATCGGTGGTGCGCAAGCAGTTGGTGCGCTAGCTTATGGCACGAATACAATCAATCCTGTCGACATAATTGTCGGTCCTGGTAATGCTTATGTGGCCGCCGCAAAGAAACAGGTGTTTGGTACGGTTGGTATCGACATGATTGCGGGGCCATCAGAGATTCTGATTATTGCTGATGGTCAAAATGATCCCCGTTGGATTGCGGCTGATCTTTTGGCACAAGCTGAGCACGATACTGCGGCGCAATCAATTTTAATTACTGATGATGCCAGCTTTGCAGAAGCTGTAAAGCAAGCTGTTGACATTCACCTACAAGCTCTGTCCAGAAGTGAGATAGCAGGAAAAAGCTGGCAAGATCATGGGGCAATTATCTTGGTTGATGATCTTCAAGAGGCTGTTGCCCTGACAGATAGAATTGCTCCTGAACATCTTGAGATAGCTATTGATGAACCAAATGTGATGGCTGCTAATATTAGAAATGCAGGGGCTATGTTCTTGGGGCGTCATACCGCAGAAGTTATCGGTGATTACGTGGCGGGACCTAATCACGTACTACCAACTGCCCGATCAGCCCGCTTTTCATCAGGATTGTCTGTACTTGATTTTATGAAGCGTACATCCTTGATTTCCTGTGATGCTCAGAGTTTGAAAGCGATTGGCCCAGCAGCGGTGACTCTCGCCAAAGAGGAAGGGCTTACCGCGCACGCCTTATCGGTATCTTTGCGCTTGGAAGGTTAAGTTTCGTTCGTCGAAGGAAAGCTCTAACCCGATTTGCTCTGAAATAATAAAGCGTAAATCGGGTTATTCTGTTCTAGGTCGGGGCTTTACCTTTTTATTATTCCGCTGGCATAGTATGGGGATCACCGCTACTGACGGGGTGTGATACGAACTATAGGTGTTTGGGGGGCTGAAAATGGAACAGGATGGTCAGAAGTCTTGTCACTATCTTTCCCATATCAATTTAGATGAAACATCTCTGGCACGCAGTTCGCCTGATGTCGAAAAAGAGCGTGCAATTGCCATTTATGACATTTTGGAGCAGAACCACTTTGTGCCTTTCGGTTCTGAATCAGGTCCTTATATTCTGGATTTGGCTATTATTGAAAACCGCCTAAGGTTCAGAGTTGACAGGGAAGGGGATACGTTCTTGTGTGAGCATATTCTCTCTCTGACACCATTACGTAGGGTGATCAAAGATTATTTTTCAGTCTGCCAGACATATTTTGAGGCCATTAAAATGGCCAGCCCAATGAAGATTGAGGCTATTGATATGGGGCGCCGCGGACTACACAACGAGGGATCTGAAATTTTACAACAGAGGCTCGAAGGCAAGATTGAGATGGATTTCAATACTGCCCGACGTTTGTTTACTTTGGTTTGTGCTCTTCACCATGTCAGGGGGCGTTGAGTGAGCGATCTTCCCGACGCGGTTCTTATTGCCTGCACGCATAATGCGGTACGGTCGCCTATGGCCGAAGGTATTTTAAAGCATTTGCTTGGGCATAAGGTTTTTGTGGACTCTGTTGGCGTGCGCTCTCAAGAGATTGACGGTTTTGTTATTGAAGTAATGGATGAAATTGGCATTGATATTTCAAAGCATCGCGCCAAAAATTTTTCAGATCTGGAAGATAGTTCGTTCGATTTGATTATCAGCCTTTCTCCCGAAGCTCAACACTCTGCAGTCGAGATGACCCGTACGATGGCATGCGATGTTGAATTTTGGCACACATTTGATCCAACGCTAATTGAGGGTAGCCGGGAAACGAGATTAGAGGCCTATCGACAGGTAAGGAACTTCTTAAAGAAGAAAATAGAGGAGAGATTTACGCTTGATCTAAAACCAAACCTGTAATGTCAATTTGTTAGTTTAACATTATAAGAAGTTGGGTAGAGATTGTGCTTTTTAAACAGGGTTTCGAGTGTTCCGTCTGTTTTTATCAGTTTGTAACCTTCACTTAAACGGTTAGCAATTATATCTGCATCGGCCCTTTTATGGCTAATAGCCGGATGAATGTCTTCCAAAAACAGCGTTTCCAGATAAACGATACTGTCGGCTTGATTCAATTTTTTTGTTTGCAGGATATAATTACCCAGAATATTGCCTGTAAAGAGAATATCAAAACGCTTCTCAATTAGCATCTTCATACCATTTGCCTCTTTGGGGTAAAAGACGAGTTTGATGTCATCATCAATTAGCCCTTGTAATACCTTTGTATAGGCCCCACCTCTCAGTGCGCCAAAAGTGTACTGTTTAAGTTCTTTAAGCTGTGTAAGTTCTATCTGGCTGTCATTTCTAACAAATAATCCAACTTCAGTAACCCAGAACGCTTGATCGGTATAGGTTACCCAGTCTTGGTTGTCGGCGATGAAAGTCGAACATGATATGCCATCAATCTCGCCGGTTTTTGTTAAAGCAACCAATCTGTTCCATGGCAAAATTAGGTGTTCAATGTCGTAACCTACACGTTGCCCGGCTGTTTTTAATATATCTACAAAGAGTCCATGGTTTTCTTTTTTGCTATCAACAAGGGGAGTCCATTCATTGCAGGCAAGAACAAGTTTTTCAGCTTTTGCTGGAAAACAAAGCGAAAGCAGGACGCATAGGGTGGATGCGAAGCGTATGCCCATACTTGTCGTTTCCTCCCCCTTCATAATAAAAGAAAATCAATGCCGTATATTACACATAAAAGCTTAACAATTCCCATTGGTCAGTAAAGCTTTTTTGCTGATTTTTCTCTAAATGTTGGTCGTTGGTTAAGGTCATTGTTTGAAAGCAAGAATTTTGTTATCTAGCTTGAGTGTTTATTTAAGAGCACTCTTCAGCTTGTTTCTTGTTGATAAGGTCGAAATTTGTCCTGCGTCTTAAAGTTAAGAATTGTATAGTCTATGAAATTATTTTCTCGTCAATCTTCAGCTACATTTGTATTGGCATCAGGGTCTCCGCGCAGGCGGGATTTGCTGGAACAATTAGGGGTTAAGCCAGATGTAATTGATCCTGCGAATATTGACGAAACGCCAAGGAACCGAGAGCTTCCCCTTGACTACGCAAAGCGAATTTCTTTGGAAAAAGCTATGCTGATATCTGGACGGCATGATGGTGCTTTTGTTCTTGCTGCTGATACGGTGGTTTCCGTTGGGCGGCGCATTTTGCCCAAAGCAGAAGATGAGCATGATGCGCGTGATTGTTTGTCCTTACTTTCTGGGCGTCGTCACCGTGTCCTGACGGGCCATGTTCTTGTGCTGCCTAATGGTAAGGTAATCAAAAAAGTCGTAACAACAGCTGTAAAGTTCAAGCGTCTTCACCAAAACGAAATTGATGCATATATAGATTCCCAAGATTGGCAAGGGAAGGCGGGTGGTTACGCAATTCAGGGGGGGGCAGCTGTATTCATACCTTGGATTGGGGGGTCTTATACAAATGTCGTTGGGCTATCGTTACCAGAAGTCGCAAACATGTTGGTTGGGAATGGTTTTTAAAGCTGTATGACAAATGAAATCTACATAGATTATCTTCCGGGACTAATTCGTGCTGCACGCTTGGTGGATGAGAAACTGGAAGATGTTCTTGTTATACGTTCTGATAGACCTCAAGTCGTTGGAAACCAATATGTCGGTCGTATTGCTGGAATTGACAAAGGTTTGGGGGCTGCTTTTGTTGATGTTGGGTTGTCGCAGCCAGGTTTTCTCCCTCTTCAAGATATCCCGAAATCGCTTGGTGGCCAGTCGGTTGGTGAGGGGATGTTTTTGTGCGTTGAGGCCGTAAGGGAGGCCTTTGATGGTAAAGGTGTACGCTTAAAAGCTCGGTTAGATGACAATATTCCTGCAAAAGTACAGGTTTTAAAGGCGGTTGATAGGCTTGGTGAATGGATACTGCGACAGAAAGAGCCGATTGAGTTTATAGAGGTAACTGATGCTGGGATTGCCCAAAAGATTAAAAGCTATCTTGGTGGGGAGGGAGCTAATCTGATTAGTATTAAGCATTCCGCCGAGCGACCAGATCTTTTTGACGTTGTCGGAATCGAGGAACAGATAGAGCATTTACTCGAAATTGAAATCCCGCTTTTCTCTGGGGGAAATTTGCTCATTGAACAAGGCCGGACGTTAACTGCGATTGATGTTAATAAAGGATCAATGCAGCATAATGGTGGGGCTGAAGCGCTTCATTATCAGCTTAATCTTGAAGCCGCAGGTGAAATTGCTCGGCAATTGAAGCTCAGAAATATCGCAGGACGCATTGTCATCGACTTTCCTTACATGAAGTTCCCTGATCATAGAAAAAAACTACAAGCAACTTTTAAGTCCCAGCTCAAAGCTGATAGAGTTGGGCATAAGTTACTGCCGCTTTATATGACTGGCTTGCAAGAGTTAACCAGAAAGAGAGCGGGATTGAGCTTGCAGGATTTACTACTTAGGCCTGTTGGTATCGGTGGGTTGGGGCACGAAAAAGATCCAGCTATCGAGGGCCTAGAAGGATTGAGAAGGTTTTGGGCGGAAAGTATGCGGAACAGGCAAGTTGGATCATCAATTGTCGCTTCTCGTAAAGTCGTGCAATCATTGAGTGGTTGCGATGCTTTGCTGTATATTGAAGAAAAAATCGGGAAAAAGATCAACCTGTCTATTGACCCTGAATTAAGTGCTGATGATCGTGTTGTGTTTGAATAGAGCCTTGTGTGAAAGATAATGCCAAAGAAAAGTCTAAATAAATTGTTGTGTCCGGTGTGCCGAGGAGAGGTGGCTGAGAAATACAAGCCGTTTTGCTCAAAACGTTGTGCTGATGTTGATTTGAATCGCTGGCTTGATGGCGGCTATCGGATTCCTACTGAAGAGCGACCATTAGGTAATGTTGACGATGACGAAATATTGTAATTAAGCGCTTGTAAATATAAGAAAATTCTCTTTTTTTACATTTTCTTTGTAATAGGGCTGGACAGAGCCTCAATCATTTTCTATAAGCCCTTCATCGGCGGCCAACGAGTTTGGCAAGCCCACGGTGCCCAGATAGCTCAGTTGGTAGAGCAGCGGACTGAAAATCCGCGTGTCGGTGGTTCAAATCCACCTCTGGGCACCATTTTAACTCTCTCAAATTTAACTCTCTCATAAATTTTTATCATCGTATTTATCAATATTGATTTTCTGTTGATTTGTTGATCTGCGTTCTAATCTCTATCGATTGTTCTCAAGGCTAACGCAGAGCTTTTTCAATAGTAATCTTATATTGTAATCTTCAATGTTAAAATTAATCCGTTCATTCTGTGTCTCGTGTGCTTGGGCAAAAGATTAACCTAGTGTTCTTTAGCTATGCGGAAGCTTTAGAATTATTTTGCATAACTCTACGTTCAGATGCATTTGTTGGTGGTTTATATTGCCCCTAATTCCTTTTTTGTGGACTTTAGAATGCCACGGAGCTGTCGGAAATACACCCTCTAAGGGATTTGATGTGAAAGGAAAGCACCAATAGGGTGTGAAAAGTTCATGAAAAACCACAATTGAAACTTGAAGGTATTTGGTTTTTGGTATAGCTTCTGTGACGAACAACAGATTTATCCATAAAATGTATTGGCAATCGTAAGTAAGCGGTGACCGCCAAATCTTATGGAGAGAATTCGGGTGTGGTTTTTTTGCAACATTCTTGCTTAAATGGCCTTAGTTTCTATTGGATTCTTGACATTAGAGACCAGTGGATTGTAAAAGAACCACAGTATTCTATTTGTAGGTTATGAATTAGTCATTTATTTGCCTGTGATTCGTCAATGAACACGGGGAAGCATCGGGGGAAAAATACCAATGCGCCAGTTGGGTAAAACATTGGCAGTTAGCTTTAAAACCGTACTTCTAGCAAGTGCGTTAGCTGTGCCAGCTATGTCTTCTGCTCAGGCAGTCACGCTGCAAGAAGCAATTACACAAGCTCTTGCAACAAACCCGGATATCGGGGTTGTTGCTCATAATCGTGAGGCTGTAGACGAAGAACTTCGTCAGGCACGTGGCCTTTACCTTCCGCAGATTGATCTTTCTGCTGGTGCCGGAATTGAAAGTAACGATGATTCAACATCTCGTGCTGGCGGTGGTACTGGTAAGCACGATGTGATTAATCCTACTGATGCTTCAATTACCCTTCAGCAGCGTATCTTTGATGGTTTCGAAGCTGGCGCTACAGTTGAACGTGAGAAAGCCAGAGTCGAATCTGCTGCTAACCGCGTTCAAGAAAATGCTGAATTCCTCGCTCTTGATGCAATTGGCGCGTATCTTGAAGTTTTGAGACAGCGTGAACTGCTTGATTTGGCTAAAAACAACCTACAGATTCACATTGATATTGTTGCTAACCTGCAAGAACGTCTTGCTGGCGGTGGCGGTAGTCGTGCAGATGTTTCTCAGTCAGAGGCGCGTGCTGCTCGTGCAAGAAATACACTGACAACAACTTATAACGATTTGCGTGATGCGGAAGCTAACTACACGCGTATCGTTGGTCACTTCCCTGAAGATCTGGATACGCCTGAAGCGTTTTCATCTGAGCTGCCTGGTGGTTTGGATGAAGCTGTAGATTTGGCTGTGAACAGCAACCCTACAATCCGTATCTTTGAAGCTGATGTTCGTACTGCTGAGGCGGAAGTTGAACTCTCTGAAGTTCCTTTCTACCCTTCAGTAAATCTTGAAGCCTCAACAGAACATCGCGATGAGTTCGATGCAACTCCGGGTTCATACGAACAAAATAACTCAGTAATGCTTCGCTTGCGTTGGAATCTTTTCCGCGGTGGTATTGATCGTGCTGCAAGACAAGAGGCGTTGGCTCGTTTGTCTGAAAGCAAGAACCAGCGTTATAGCTCTGTTGTTGATGCACAACGTGAAATGCGTCAATCTTGGTTCGCGCTTGAATCAAATCGTCAGTCTGTAACTGATCTTGCTTCTTCTGTTCAGTACAACACAGAAACACGCGATTCTTATCGTGACCAATTTGATGTAGCGCAGCGTACATTGCTTGACGTTCTTGATGCAGAGAATGAACTTTTCACTTCTCGTGGGCAGTTGATCTCTGCAATGACGAATGAGCAGCTTGCTTCATACCGTATTCTTGCTCTTAGCGGTCAGTTGATGACTAATCTTGGTGTGCAAGCTCCAGAGCAGGCACGGGTTGATCACAAGTCATGGGCTGATGGTCTGATCGAATAATCTCTGCTGAGATTGTTGGTAATTAAAGGGCGCCTGATCGGGCGCCCTTTTTTTTGTGTAGTTCATATCTCTGAGTGTGGCGTTATCATTTTCGTAATGGTAACGCGGCTAATTAAAATCGATTGTTTATTTTTTACATAGTGTGTGAAAATGTGAGTTGTTATTTACAATAAATGCTATATATAGCAGGATCGTTATGTAAAATTATTCTTTTTGAGCTTGCGAGTAGAGATGAGTTCCAACGTAAAAGATACTACGGCTGTTGGTGCCGTGAAAAATAAACAGGGGCCATCGGTTTCTGATGATTTTTTCTACTCTACTTTTGAAAGTTCTTTCGATGATAAGGTGGATATTGTTTCCCTTCATCTCGATGATCTTTTGCCAGATGAATCTGGTGCCGTTGTTCTTTTTGCTGGTGAATGTAACGAGGTATTTTTAGAGGCAGGAGATCTTTTGGTGTCATGTGGTGTCGCCAGTTCACATGTTACTGCTTCTGGTGTCGATGTAACCGGGCTTAATGTGTATAGCTTTGCCAGCGGTTTAACCCTCTATAGCGAAGGCGAAATTACAATCCAAACCGGGATGTGATTTTTCTCGAGTAAGTACGGCTTCTTTCGTTCGAGGTGCCTTTCGCTAATCTTATAAACCATAGTTTTTATAAGGTTGTACAAAGTCATGCTTGTTTGGGGGCCGCTATTCTTGGTGCGCTTGCGATCCAGATAACAAGGTATTGTTTCTTGTGATTAAATAGGCTGGCACGGACCATTCTTGCCTGTGCAGTTATCACTTTGCCGGGGATCATTCTTATTATTCTGGCATCTATATGGTTTATCTGAAGGGATAGGAGTTCGCTTAAGCTGTCCTTCAGCAAGCCTTTTGTTCTTAGCTGGAATAATTTATTTATAGTTGTACCTTCCAAGGCATGTTTGTCTTCACCTAACCAGCTGTAAAATGCATTGTTGCTGGATACGATTGTCATGTCTTGGGCAATAAGTGCTGCTGGGCTGGGGCTTGCATTGATGATGGATACGAGGGTGTCTTTATGAGTATCTACTTCAGCCGACGCTAATTGACGTTCTGCGGATACCATGCAGAATACTCTTAAAAACGATGAAAAATTTGGTCCTTCGTAAATTGTTTCTAGTTTACCAATGAATTTACCAACTTTAAGCTCATGCTCATTGGCAACAGCTTCGAGGGCGCGCCAGAAAACAGGCTCTAACCTGATGGAATAGCGCTTCTTATTGTATTGCACGATCCTTGCTTTTGGGGCTTGGTCTGCAAAGTTAACTGGAAGAATGGGTTTCGGCATGTTCCCTTATTTAAATAAAGCCAGTTATATACCTCTTGTAAGAGGGATAAGATACAGGATGTCGTGTAAATATTGTAATTCAATATTGGTATAAACTGGCGTGAAAAGTATTAGGGAAGCATAATGTCGTCGTTTTGTCCTACGATTCCTCCAAGGTCTGTAAGCTTGCTTCTTAAGGAATACCGTTGGGAAAGCTTCCTTTGGGCAGCTTTGGGTAAATCTGTCATCATGAGTACACGTTTATCGATTAGAGTTGTGATCAGATCTTCTAAAACGCGGATCATTTCGAAGTCGGAAGCTACGAGCTCTTGGTGTATTTCGCCTTCTTTTCCGTCTTGTTGTTGCCCCATTTGTACAAGAAAGGCTGTGAGTTCAGGATTGTCAGTTTCTAAGAATTCGTTCGCTGTACTTGTTTCTTCCTGATGGATGCCGGTAATTTTTCCATCCTGTGATCGTGATACGTAAGGCATAAATTCTCCAGCGGGCGAGTGATAATCACGACCCTCATCTAAAATTGCTAAACGGGTAACCTCCTTAATGGAGGGTCTCTGTGCTTAAGGTAGCGATAAATGGTTAATGACAGGTAAGTAATTGTCTTTCTGATGGAAAATACTTCGCAAAACGATAATGCGAGTATGTTTTAGTACGGCAAAAGATGCCCAGCAAGATTTTGGCCTTGTTGGGAACATATTTTTATCAATAGTTATCAATATACTATCATTGCAGGCACTGTGGTGTGTTATGTTTGTTGTCGTGTAATAATGAAGGGGATTGAGATGGTAAAGTTCGTAAGTAAAATTATTTTTTTCTTAGGCGTGTTGATTGCAGGTTTCTCTGTGTCCGCGAATGCAAGACCCTTAACCGGGGTACAGGATATTAAATTAAATATTTCACCCCTGGGGCATTATAGCAAGCAGTGCGGGCTGAGTAGAGAAGCGTTTGAGCGTGCTTTATTGGGGGGAATTCCCGAAGGCGGTATTCGTCTGAGTAATTCATCGTCTTATTGGCTACATACTCGGGTAACGACAGTCATTTTTGAAAAGACCAATTGCGTCAGTAACGTTGAGGTCACGTTGTACGCAAACACGCGCTATTACAATCCGGCTACCCAGCAGGAGCTTTCTGGACGTGTAGAAGTGTGGCGGGCTGGTGGATTATATAGTTCTGTAAATGACAGTCATCAGGTTCAGGTTAATAGCGCATTGAGAAAGGTTGGACGCAAGCTACACGAGGCTTGGAAAAAAGATCAGCAGTAGGTTGCTATCGAAAATTTTCAGAAAGTTTTTTTCGTAAATATTCGTGATTTAAATTTTGCTTAATAAGCTGATCTATAAAATGGTGATGTTATTTTTATTAAAATGACTTTGTTCTCATGTATTTATGAGGCGATATTTATAGAGTGTTATTGAAAGGTATTACATGGACGATAAGACATATGATATTCCGAAATTTTATCACGATGATGATTTTATGGACTCTGGGGATGCTCGGCCATTAAGAATTCTTTCTGAGTATTTTGGTCCGCAAAATCGATTTGAAAAATTTAACGTAGAAGACACGATCGTTTTTTTTGGTTCTGCCCGTATTAAGTCAGAGGAAGAGGCTCTGGCCGCGATGGCTGAGGCTAAACGTACCGGGAATGGTTTGCGTAAGGCCGAGCAAATGATGAAGGTCTCTAGGTACTACGAGGAGACGCGTGAATTAGCACGGCGTTTTACAGAGTGGTCAAAGACCTTAACAAATGATGAGCGCCGTTTCGTTGTGTGCACAGGTGGTGGCCCTGGGATTATGGAGGCAGCTAACAGAGGTGCCTCGGAAGGCAAGGGGATTAATGTAGGTTTAAACATCTCATTGCCTTTTGAGCAAAGTGAGAACCCTTACATTACCCGAGAGTTGGCTCTGGAATTTCATTACTTCTTTATGCGTAAGTTTTGGTTTATCTATCTGGCCAAAGCGGTTCTGGTGATGCCAGGCGGTTTTGGTACGCTTGATGAATTCTGTGAATTGCTAACACTTATCCAAACCCAAAAAATAAAAAAGAAGATGCCAATAGTTCTCTTTGGGTCTGATTATTGGAATAAGGTGGTGAATTTTGAAGCGCTTTGCGAGTTTGGCACCATAAGCGAAGAAGATCTTGATCTCTATCTGGTTACAGATTCTAAGGATGAGGCTTTCGAGTATGTCACCAAAGGATTGTTAGAACATGCGTTGGAATCCCCCGGACCAATGCTCTGAGATGCAATTGAGTTGAAAGATTGTTTACAGGCCTCTTCATAGAAGGGGCCTGTTTTTTATGAAGTTGCTTTTATGGGGGCGATTATTATTGCTATTGGATTATAGTTCTATCCATAGGACATAACTATAACAATCATACAAAATATCGATTTGATGTATGTCGATTGTCACGCCACTATATAAATAATTCTCTTATTTTGACGTAAATATAGTTTTTTGTTCAACTATAAATGTGCAAATGTTAGAAAAATGGTGTATATAGATATATTTTTGTTGATATTTTGTTGTTAATGCCACATTTTATTGTTATGAAAATATTTCTATATTGTGACACTTTTGTGAAATTAGCCTTGTCTGCAAGAGGAGCTTAAAGCTACAAATACTAATTCTGGAATGATCTGCCACATGGTAGGTGTGGTGCTGCGTTATTCGCGGGTAGTATTCTGTAACCAAAAAATCATTGAATGAGGTAAGTATAAGCGTGTCTGGTTTTGACCTTTTGTTAAAAATAGCTGGTGGTGTTGCTCTTTTATTGTGGGCGACAAGAATGGTGCGCACGGGTGTGTTGCGTGCATATGGCAGTCAGCTTCGTCGATTTTTAGGATCGGCCACTAAAAGCACGCTTTCTTCATTTGGTATGGGCATCGGTATGGCCGGTATCCTACAAAGTTCCACGGCAACGGCATTACTTACAGTTGCTTTTGCAGGAAAAGGATTAATCGCGATTGGGCCAGCTTTGGCAGTGATGCTGGGGGCAGATGTCGGTTCTACGCTTGTCGTACAAATACTCTCTCTGGATATTTCCTGGTTATCACCAGTATTGATTTTAATAGGATTTGTTTGTTTCACCACAAGACCAACAATGACACTTCGCCACTTGGGGCGCGTGTTTATTGGGCTTGGCTTGATGCTGCTTTCATTGAAGCTGGTGGTTGGTGCTTCTGAGCCAATGCGTGATAGTGTGGTTTTGCAAAACATTCTGGCCGCTTTGTCCGAAGCCCCGTTGTTTGCCGTTATTTTGGCTGCTTTAATTACCTGGATCACGCATTCGTCGGTGGCAATGGTTTTATTGATAATGTCGTTGAGTGTCGCTGGGGTCGTTTCCGCTGATTTAGCTCTGGTTCTGGTCTTAGGGGCAAATGTCGGTGCTGGTATTGTTCCTATGGCCTTAACAATGTCAGAAACGCCAAAAGCTCGACGTATACCCATGGGGAATATGCTCTTTCGATTTGCGGGTGTTCTTATCCTTTTACCATTGATGGAAATTATCAC
Source organism: Kiloniella sp. (assembly GCF_048270245.1). Lineage (GTDB taxonomy): Bacteria > Pseudomonadota > Alphaproteobacteria > Kiloniellales > Kiloniellaceae > Kiloniella. Next base: position 70,670 of record NZ_JBLWTH010000004.1, on the reverse strand, counting down.
GCCTTATGTTGCAGAATTGAGTGGTGCAGGTGTAGGACGCCAAGTGGCGAATTTCCATACCATATTTAATATTGGCCTTGCGATTGTCTTTTTGCCGCTTGTCGGGGTGATGTCGAGCTTAATGGAGCGCGCTTTGCCTGAAGGTGCTGGCGCCGAAGATGACCTTAAACCTAAATATTTAGATCAGAGTGTTATCAATACTCCAACAGTTGCTGTGGCATGCGCTACCCGTGAAGTACTTCGTTTAGCGGATGTTGTCGAAGAAATGTTACGTAAGAGTATTGGTGTCTTTGAAACAAATGATCCTGCACTTCTTCAGGAAGTTAGCAAAGCTGATGATCAAGTTGATGAACTTCATGAAGCAATCAAACTGTACCTTACCAAGGTGAGTGTTCGTGAGTTGGATGAAGACACAAGTGCACGTTGTGTCGAGCTGATTTCATTCACGACCAATCTAGAGCACATTGGGGATATCATTGATAAGAATTTGCTTGAGATAGCGAATACAAAAATTAAGAAAAGGATTGAATTCTCTGAGCAAGGTTGGATTGAATTGGTCGAGCTACATCGCATGGCATTGGATCAGATGCAGCTGGCGATGACGGCTTTTGTATCTGGTGATGTGGATATCGCCAGACAGCTTATTGCTGGTAAAGAGAAGTTCAGGGATATGGAGCAACGTGGTGGAGACAAGCACCTCGATCGGTTGAGAGAAGGACGCATAGAATCAATTGAATCCTCTGCTTTGCATATCGACATGATCAGGGATTTAAAGCGAATAAATTCACATTTGACATCTGTTGCTTATCCGATTTTGGATGCGAGTGGTGAATTGCATGAAAGTCGTCTTCGGGTACGGCCTCATTCTGAGAGAAGGTCTGCGAAGGCGAACACGTAATCCGGCGTAGCCGGTAAACTGAGAGTGCTATTGGCAGGATACTCTCAGTTTGAAAGGGCCTTGATTCCTTTTCGGAGGAATTAAGTTTGGACGGATGTTCAAGTTAAAGTTTTTGCGTAACAAAGACTTAGCATAAATGTAACAAAGTGTCGCTATAGACGGCACAGTACATAAAACTGAATAGGGATGTTGAAGGGAAAGCCCTTTGACGATCACAACGAGGAGCATGAAAGTAATGAAAAAAGCATTTTCAACCAAACTGCTAGGTGGCGTAGCCACAACTTTGGCCGCTATTGGCTTTCTTACCGGCAGTGTATCTGCTGAAGATCTAACTGTTTATACTGCTGTGGAAGCTGAAGATCTGAAGCGTTATGCTGCTGCATTTAACGAAGTTCATCCCGACATTACGGTCAATTGGGTACGTGATTCCACAGGTGTTGTGACGGCTAAACTATTGGCTGAAAAAGACAACCCGCAAGCTGATGTTGTCTGGGGCTTGGCTGGGTCCAGTCTTCTTCTTATGAAAAAAGAAGACATGTTTGAAACTTATGCTCCTGCTGGCGTTGATCAACTGGATAGTCGCTTCCGTGATAATTCAGATACCCCTGTTTGGGCTGGTATGGATGCGTGGGTTGCTGCTGTTTGTGTGAACACAGTTGAAGCAGAAGCGAACAATCTTCCAATGCCAACATCTTGGGCTGATCTGACGAAGCCTGAATATAAAGGCCATGTAGCAATGCCAAACCCAGGGTCTTCTGGTACTGGTTTCCTAGATGTTGCTAGCTGGTTACAAATGTTTGGTGAAGAAGATGGTTGGGCGTTCATGGATGACCTCCACGAAAACATCAGCCATTATACACACTCTGGTTCCAAACCTTGTAAACAGGCTGCAGCTGGTGAAGTGTCAATCGGGATTTCTTTTGCTTTCCGTGCTGCAAAATCTAAAAACCAAGGTGCGCCATTGGAAATTGTGATGCCATCTGAAGGTGTTGGCTGGGAAATGGAAGCTGCGGCTATTGTTAAAGGTACCAAGAAGCTTGATGCTGCTAAGAAATTGATGGATTTCATCGTTTCCAAGCCAGCAATGGAGCATTACAATCAAGGTTACGCTGTTGTTGCTATGCCAGGTGTTTCAAAACCAATTGAAAATTACCCTGCAAACATTACAGACAGCATGATCGCAATGGACTTTGAATGGTCTGCGAATAATCGTGATGCGATTCTGGCTGAATGGACAGATCGTTATGATTCCAAGTCTGAGCCTAAAAACTAATCAGACCAAAATCATAAGGTAAGTTAGATATTCCGCTCTTTGGTGAGCCAGAGAGCGGAATATCAAAATACAAGTGTTAGAACGGTGATACATTTTCACTTAACGCTCTACACAATAATTTACAGTTAAATAAAACGTCAGTAATCAAACGGAATTCTATTGTTTTGATGTTTGAGCCAGGTTTTGAAAAGTGCAAATTCTGTGCAAAATATCGAGAGTCGTTGATGCTGATGCAATTAAGCTGTTGCAAAAGAGCACAGGATAAACTGTGCCGTTTTGCCGCTTGAGAGGAATGGCAATGAGCGCAAATACTGCTGATATCCGGGTCGAAACAGGAAATGGGCAAAAGCCCTATTTAACAACATCTAATTTAACAAAACAGTTCGGTAACTTTACGGCGTTATCCGATATTTCGTTAGAGATTTACGAAGGCGAGTTTGTGTGTTTCTTGGGGCCATCCGGCTGTGGGAAGACCACACTATTACGTGCTATCGCAGGTCTGGATATTCAAACCTTTGGCACAGTGACGCAAGGGGGGAGCGACGTTTCATCTCTTCCGCCGAGTGAGCGAGATTTTGGTATTGTGTTCCAATCGTATGCTTTATTCCCAAATCTGACGATCCACAAAAACATTGCCTTTGGTTTGGAAAACAGAAAACTGCCTAGGGCTGACATAGATAAACGAGTTAATGAACTTCTCGAACTTGTTGGTCTTAACTCACAAGCTGACAAGTACCCTGCACAGTTATCTGGGGGCCAGCAACAGCGTATTGCGTTGGCACGAGCGATTGCGACAAACCCTGGTTTGCTATTGCTTGATGAACCTCTATCTGCGTTGGATGCAAAGGTACGTGCCCATCTTCGCCATGAAATCAAAGAATTACAGCGTACACTTGGCGTTACAACGATTATGGTCACACATGATCAGGAAGAAGCCCTGACAATGGCAGACCGTATCGTTGTTATGAATGATGGGGTCATTGAGCAGGTGGGATCGCCACTTGAAATCTACCGTCATCCGGCGTCAGCCTTTGTTGCGGATTTTATTGGTACGATGAATTTTGTTCCGGGGCAGGTGAATGGCCGTGATACCCTTAAAATGGGTAGTGTTGAGCTTAAATGCGACCCAGAAAAAATCACAGAACGTGGTAATATTACAGTAGCCTTCCGTCCTGAAAATCTTTTGGTTCAAGAGGGTGATAAGAAACTTCCAAACGCCTTCGAAGCTGAAGTGAAGTTTATGGAATTTATGGGATCCTTTTTCCGGGTAGACCTGTTGAGTAAGCAAACCAATAGTGATGCCCATATCAAAGGGGATTTTTCTATCAATATGGTACGTCGTACGGGTGTTAAAGAAGGTGACACCATTACGGTTTCTATTCCTCAAGACCGTTTGACGGTATTTCCCGGAGTAAAATGATATGGCGGAGGTTACAAATTCTACGCCATTGAAAATGGTGAAACCAAAGGCCAGTCGTGACGATTGGACCATGCGCGCCTTTATGGTGATGATTGGGGCTTATTTGCTGATCGCATTAGCCTTCCCATTGTACACCATGCTGTCAAAGTCGTTCGAGAATAAAGACGGCGTTTTCATCGGCGTTGAAAACTATATCAAGTATTTTTCTACGCCAGCTCTGTTTAATTCCATTGAAAATTCAGTAACGATTTCGATCATTACTATGGTGATAACGGTCACGTTGGCCTTTATTTATGCCTATGCATTGACCCGATCCTGTATGAGGTTCAAGGGTTTTTTCAAGATCATGGCAATGATCCCCATTCTGGTTCCTTCTTTGTTACCGGGGATTGGGCTTATATATATGTTCGGAAAACAGGGTTATATGAAGTGGCTTCTGTTTGGAGAGACGATATATGGTCCTTTGGGGATTGTGATCGCAGAGGTTTTCTTTACCTTTCCCCATGCACTTTTGATCATAATGACTGCTCTGTCGATTTCTGACGCACGTTTGTATGAAGCAGCAACTGTTTTACGCGCACCAAAGTGGAAGATTTTCTGGACTGTTACATTACCAAGCGCGCGTTACGGCTTGATTTCTGCTGCTTTCGTTGTGTTCACATTGGTGATTACGGACTTTGGTGTGCCAAAGGTGATTGGTGGGCAGTATAACGTTCTCGCAGTTGATATTTATAAACAGGTAATCGGCCAGCAAAACTTTTCCATGGGTGCTGTGGTTTCCGTGGTACTTTTGATCCCTGCGATTTTTGCGTTCTTTATTGATCGACAGGTACAGAAGAAACAAGTTGCACAGTTATCTGCCAGAGCTGTTCCGTACGAACCAAAGCCGGATAAAAAATTTGATACGCTTATGATGAGCTATTCCGGCTTTATCGTGTTGATTATTGTTACAATTCTTGGAACCTGTCAGTTTGCTGCCTTGGTGAAGTTCTGGCCCTACAATCTTTCCCTTGGCTTGCAGCATTATAACTTTGATCTGATGGATGGCGGCGGATGGGATTCTTATTATAATTCTATCCAGATGGCTCTTTGGACAGCGGCTGTGGGGACGACAGTTGTGTTTACCGGGGCTTATATGGTGGAAAAGGGGCGTGGTTTCCAACAAGGAAGAACACTGTTCCAATTCCTAGCGATGATGCCGATGGCTGTGCCGGGTATGGTGTTGGGTTTATCCTACATTTTCTTCTTTAATAACCCAGATAATCCTTTCAACTTTATCTATGGGACAATGGCAATCCTTGTCGTTTCAACTGTGACTCACTTTTATACTGTGGCGCATCTAACGGCGATGACAGCATTAAAGCAGATGGATAAAGAGTTTGAATCCGTCTCGCAATCTCTTCAGCAGCCTTTTTACAAAATGTTCCTGAAGGTCACGGTACCGGTTTGCTCGCCAGCTATTTTGGAAATTGCGATCTATCTCTTTGTGAATGCAATGACGACAGTATCTGCGGTGGTTTTCATCTATTCGTACCACACACAGCTGGCATCGGTAGCGGTTCTGAACATGGATGATGCGGGGGATATCGCCCCGGCAGCAGCGATGGGAATGATGATTTTCTATACGAACGCGGCAGCGCGCCTTCTTCATGCTGTTGTGTCTAAATATATGGAAAAGAAAACGCAGGCTTGGCGACAACGCTAATGCTTATCGTTGTTTAATAGGCAGTATATTTAGTGAAACAAAAGGGGCAGATATCTTCTGTCCCTTTTGTTATTTTATTGTCTGATGAACTAAAGGAAATCTGTAATGCCCCTTTCAGCTACTCAACTCGCTGAAAAACAGCTTGCTGCGATCTCGATCTGTTTTGCTCCTGCTTTAGTGATGATGTCGAAGTTGAATTTCTTATCGATGGCGAAGTTCTTTTTCGGGGAATGGCTGCTTTTCGTAAAGCCTATGCAGATTGTTTTTCTCATCCAAATTTACACGCCAAGTTACTTAACCGCATTGCAGTGGGACGTGTTGTCATTGATGAAGAAGAGGTAATAGGCCTTTGGGGATGGTGTCCTTCATGTGTTGGCAATCTATGAAGTAGTTCATGGGCTTATAAAGAGAGTTCGCTTTGAACGAGCAACCAATAAATAGAACACATGTTGGGGATGCATCTCATGGTTTTAAGGTAAATGTGATTTAAACGTTCTTGTGTTGCGCTATAACCCTATATTAAAAGAAAGTTCACAAGTTATTAGTCGAAATAGTTTAATCTACGATCATGGGGGTTCGGATATAAACTATGCATATTTTACTAGGTATTGTTGCTGTTTTAGGCGGAATTGCTTTTTTCATTTGGCGTGTACGGTCAACTGCGGAAGCTGCAAGGGATGTTGTTGAAGCTGTCGATGATATCAGAGCGACGGCACGACGTTATAATCACGGACGTAAAACCAAAGCTAATCCGCTTGAAAATGTTGAGGACAACAGAGTTGCTGCGGCGACAATTTTGGCAGCTTTTGCTCGTATGGATGGGGACTATACAAGAGAACAGCTGGTTGCGATTAAAGAAGAGTGTAAGCGGGTGTTCAATACATCTGAAGAAGAGGCCGTTGAAATTACGGGCCAGAGTCGTTGGTTGATGGAACAGACTGCTAATGTCGATGAAGCTATCAGGCGATTGAGTCGTGTGCTGAGGCGAGCTTTAGACGTGGAAGAGAAAAAACAACTTCTAACAATGGTTACCTATATCTCTACAATTGAGGGTGGCCAAATGAGTGAAGCGCAGGAACAAGGGCTTAGTCAACTAAGCCGCCAGTTGGCGTAAATTACGAAGGTTCAAATCGTTTATGGTTGAGACTGAAATGTGTCCCTGCGGAGCAGGTGACCCTTATGATGTTTGCTGTTGCCGATTTCATTCGGGTTTGGCATTACCAGAAACTGCTGAACAGTTAATGCGGTCTCGTTATTCGGCCTATGTTAAACAGGATGTCAGTTATCTAAGAGCAACTTTGTGGCCGCAGTATCAGAAATCATTTAATGAGCTCGGCACATTACTTAGAGCGCAAGATAGCCGATGGCTTGGGCTAGAGGTTATAGCAAGTGATCGTGGGCAGGTAACCGATAAAGAGGGATCGGTCGTATTTGTTGCTAGATCTGTTGTTAATGGTGTGGCCCATGAGCAGAGAGAAAAAAGCCTGTTTCGTAAAAAAGGTCGCCAGTGGTATTATGTTAAAGCCCTCTCAGAATAAGGGGGGGGTATGGTGAGGAAAAAAATTGATTCAAAGCTTGTTTCTATATACCAAATGCCAGAGCATAAGCGGCTAAAACCATTCCGGTGATGACGAGAATTGCAAAAAAGAAGCCGCGTTTCCATTGTGGTGCTACGTGACGGAGTTCTAGAAAATCAAGTAAAAGCAAGCGGCATTTGAATAGAGTTGTTAACATTAATATAACAACAGGAATAAAACCAATTGGTGCCGCTATTTCTTGTGATTCAAATACATTACCGCTGAACATGCTGATTATTGTTAATCCGAACATGAGCGCCCAGGTGATGATGAGGCGAAATACGGGGACAGGCTTTTTACAGGGGGTATTATTGAGGGGGGTGCTCATAGGTTACCTCACCAAATAGAGAACTGGGTATAGGATCAGCCAGATAAGATCTACCATATGCCAAAAGGCGCAAGCAGTTTGAATGTTTTCGTGCCGATTGTAAAAGCTGACCAATCCAAGAAGTAATAAACCAAAGATTACATGTGCGGCATGAAAACCAGTCATGAGGTAAAACAGGGTATAAAAGCTGTTGGTTTCTATTGAAATCCCCAAAGCGCTTTTTTCGCCGTACTCGTAAAATTTTAATGCGAGAAAAAGAAACCCAAGGGCCGCTGTCACGGATAAGAAAGCGCGGGTCAAAGATGCTTTGTTTTCTTTGCTTGTCTCGTTGGCTAGAGCAGCGAATAAGCCGCTGGTTATGAGAATTAAAGTGTTGAGACCCCCAATCAAACGATTGAGTTGAGCTTGTGAATTGGTAAAGAGTTCTGGGCTTTCTATAAATTTTACACAATACCCCGCAAGTAATAGGCCAAAAACCATGAGTTCACTGATAATCAAGATCCACATCATGGGATTACCAGGAAGTGCGTCTAAAGGGCCCCAAGCACTTTGATTATTTGGGATCGGATCAACTTTTTTTCGGGAAATACCGGGGGCTCGCCGTTCTTCATTTTTCTCAGTCCTGATTTCTTTTAAGTATACCTCGTAGAAATCACTATCTTTATCTGGTGGATGCATGGTGTCGCCTAGGATCTCTCTTTTAGAGTGTTTATCCTTTATTGATGAGATTAGGTTGGCAATACGACAAAATGCCTCAAGTAGAGTGACCTTCTTGAGGGTAGATATATTTAGGAAAACTAAGAGTAACTATTTGGCAGGCCTTCTTTGTTCGCGATCTGACCTAGAATTATCCCTTACGGATTTTTTTATGATTACGAATAACTTCTTCGATAACAAAATTGATAAATTTTTCTGAGAAATCAGGATCTAATTTTGCCGATTTTGCAAGTTCACGCAGGCGTTCGATTTGTTTTTGCTCTCTTGACGGATCTGCGGGGGGCAAGTCGTACTCTTTTTTGAACAGCCCGACTTTTTCTGTGACTTTAAAACGCTCTGACAGCATATAGATTAAAGCAGCGTCAATATTATCAATACTATCCCGGTATTCACCAAGCTTTGCTTTAATATCATCTGTCATTCTTACTGTACCTTCAAAACGTCGATAAAATTAGACAATGTCTTTGCCGTTTATTGCGTTCAAAACAACGCAAAGAGTAATCTTAGTATTTAACTAGAAATCTTATAGATGTGCAAAAGCGGTGAGTAAATTAGAATACATCAATAGAAAATATTTTCTTGTGTGCCTTAATGGAAATAATGTTGGTTTGTCAGAAGCTTCGGGTGGGGGGGGCTCACTTTCTTATTAAGCTGAGATGGTCATCTATAATATTTTGTAAAGTACCATCATCTCTCATGTCTAAAATGGCCTTGTTCATATCATCAACTCGATGAGCACAATTAGCATTTTTGCTTATCATGACATGCATCGCATTCGATAGGATTGGCATATTCAAGGGAACAATGTTTTTTTCCAGACCAAGGGCATGGATGTGTTGCAAGCCTTCTACATACCCCAATATCCCATAATCAGCCCTATTGTTCTGGAGCATGATAATTATGCTATCGCTTTTCGGAACTTCTGTGAAATCTAGATGATTGCTCGCAAAGTAATCGAATTCGTCGCCGAGTGAACCGCCGAGTAATCTCATACCTGAGTGACCAATAAGGTCCTGAGGAGATGTGAGGGGAAATTGTTTACCGTCTTTGACAAATACTCTGAGTTCATCAGTTCCGAGTTGCTCTGAGTAATGATATTGTGCCGCGCGTTCTTTGTTCCAATAAGCACCGAGCACCATATCAACATTTCCCTGTTCTAGGTCATAGAGAATACGTTTCCAGGGTTTATCGTTATCGATCTCAAGTTCCAGACCAATTCTTGTGAGGGCTTCTTGTGTTCCATCAACAACGATACCGGTTAGCTGCCCATCGTCTTTCCGATAGACAAAGGGATACCAGTTATTAATGCCATTGCCGCTAAATGATGTGCAGCTATTTGATGGTTGAGCCTGAGAGTTAGCATTGAAACTAATGGTAAAGAAGCTGACAAGAGCAAGAAATACAATGGATATTCTGATGAGCATCACTTGGCCTCTCTATGTCTATACAGGAAAAGCTTGGTAGAACTATACCATACCGAGGCTCTGAAAGTGGTTAATATATTTTTTCATACCAAGGCCCTAAGCCAGATTAGTTGCTGTTGAGCTTTGTATTTGGTCAAAGAACGCGCGTATCACTGGTGAGTCCTTTTGGTCTTTAAGACAGGCGACATATTCAAGGCCTTCGAGTTGAACATCTCTGACCGTTAGCCCATGAAGGCGAGTATCGTTGCCGAATTCGCTTTCAAAAACCACCCCGATCCCAAGGCCAGATGCAACAGCCTCTCTGACGGCTTCACGGCTTCCGATTTCGAGAATATCGGTTAATTTAACCCCAGCGCTTTCAAGAGATGTTTCAAAGATTTTACGGGTGACGGAACCCTTTTCTCGCAAAATAATACGATGATGAGGCAGTTCGGTGATACTTATACTGCGTCTTGCAGCCCAGGGATGGTTCCGATCTACGAAAACAATAAGCGGTTCCCGTTTTAAGGGGGCGGCGTGAAGGCGTCGGTCTTCATGGATGTTGGGCATAACTACAACATCAGACTTTCGTTCATAAAGCCCCTGTAGAACCTGTTGAGAGTTACCAAAGCTCATTGAAAAGTTAATCCCGGGGTACAACCGGCTGAAAGTCGCTAGTAAGGGGACAACATGATAGGGGGCATCTGCTGCCACGCGGAGCTGCCCTGACATAAGGCCGCGGGCCGAAAGTAAGACCTGTTCTGCTTCCAATTCAACGGCAAATTGACGGAGAGTTACAGCATGTAAGCGACGACCGATTTCGGTGATTTCGATACCGCGTCCCCGGCGCTCAAACAGTTTTACACCGTAAATTTCTTCCAGAGCTGCGACCTGACCAGAGAGAGTTGGCTGAGTTACATTGAGAACATCTGCAGCCTTGGTAAAGCTGCCTTCACTAGCAACGGCATGGAATGCGCGGATTTGAGCATAATTCATAGGTGAAACCAATTTGTAATATAAAAAGTATCGATTTGATTTATGATAAAGATTCGATGCATATAGAGCAAGACGTTCAGAACACTTAAAATAAAAAGTTTATAAATAGGTGGATGAACAGATGAAGTTAATCAGGTGATGTGGGGTTAACCCATCGCTTTTGTTCTCGGATCAAATGAGGAGATCCCATATGTCTAATAAGACATCTGCAGTTGCTGCTTCCCCGTCTGGTGACCCCTGGCTTTTAACTCCAGGTCCCTTGACTACGTCTGTTGCTACTAAGGAAGCAATGCTTCATGATTTTGGTTCTCGTGATAAAAAATTTATCGAAATTAACCGACGTGTTCGCAGTAGTCTCTTAAGCATAATTAACGGGCAAGATGATTTTGTTTGTGTTCCCATGCAGGGCAGCGGAACTTTTTCTGTAGAAGCCATGTTGGGGACGCTGGTACCGCAGGATGGTAAGCTGTTAATCCTTGTCAACGGCGCCTACGGTCATCGTATGGCGAAAATCTGTAGTTATTACGGACGTGCACACGAGATTATGGAATATCCGGAAGATCAACCCGTAAGTATTTCAGATCTCGATACTCGCTTGAGTGAAGATAAGGACGTTACCCATGTCGCTGTTATCCACTGTGAAACAACGTCTGGTGTCCTCAATCCAATTGCGGGTGTCTCCGAGGTGGTTGAAAAGCATGGGCGTTCTCTTTTGATTGATTCTATGTCTGCGTTTGGGGCACTTCCTGTTGATGCATCAAAAATCAAATATGATGCAGTTGCTGCTTCTTCCAACAAGTGCCTTGAAGGTGTCCCTGGAATGGGGTTTGTTCTTGTTCGTAGAACTGTTTTGGAAAAAACAAAAGGCAATGCGCCTTCACTGGTTCTGGATCTTTATGATCAGTGGGTGCAGATGGAAAAGACAGACCAGTGGCGGTTTACTCCGCCGACACACTGTATTGTTGCCTTTGAACAGGCTATTCGTGAATACGAAGCTGAAGGTGGTGTTGAGGGGCGCGGAGGTCGTTATGCTTCAAACTGCAAAATTCTTGTCGATGGTATGCGTGCGATGGGTTTTGAAACACTCTTGCCTGACCATCTGCAAGCGCCAATTATTGTGACCTTCCACAAGCCGACAGACCCAAAATTTGATTTCCAGAATTTTTATGATCGTCTTGCTGAACGTGGCTATTTGATCTACCCGGGTAAGCTGACTGTTGCAGACTCGTTCCGTGTTGGCTGTATTGGTCGCATGGGTAATGATGACATTCGCAATGCATTGGTTGTCATCGAAGAAACAATAAATGAAATGGGCGTGAAAAATTGCGCGCCGGCTGCTGCCTAATTCGATATTCGTTCCTTGATTGGGAATTTGTTATAGTGGGAGATACCCTATGAGTACTGGTAAACTCGTTCAGGCCAATGGCCGTTTGTATAAAAGATCTGACCGCCCGGTTGTGGTCGTCTGTGTTGATGGCAGCGAACCTGATTATATGGAAGTCGCGATGAAGGCTGGGCGTATGCCATGGCTGAAAAACTTACTGGATAGCGGTGTGAATACAAATCGCATTGCTGAATCTGTTGTCCCTTCGTTCACAAATCCAAACAATCTTTCTATCGTCAGTGGTTGTCCGCCACGCTATCACGGTATTTGTGGTAACTATTTTTATAATCAGGAAACTGGTGAAGAAGAATTGATGAATGCGCCAAGTTACTATCGCGCAAAAACAATCTTCTCTTCTTATCAGGACGCTGGTGCCAAGGTTGCTGTTGTCACCGCAAAAGACAAACTCCGTTTACTTCTTGGGCACGGCCTTGATTACAGCAAAGGCAATGCGATTTGCTTCTCTGCTGAAAAATCTGATCTTGCCAATATGGCAGACAATGGCATTGAAAATGTTAATGATTTTGTGGGGATGCCTGTTCCTTCTGTATACAGTGCTGATCTTTCCGAGTTTGTTTTCGCTGCTGGCGTCAAACTGTTGGAAACTGTTCGTCCAGAGATCATGTATCTTTCCACAACCGATTTCATTCAGCATAAATATGCTCCCGAAGAAGAGGGCGCATTGGCCTTCTATGAAATGATGGATAAATACTGGGCACAGCTTGATGAGTTGGGTGCTGTCCTGACACTTACAGCTGACCACGGGATGAATCCAAAACATGATGCTGACGGCAAACCGAATGTTTTGTATCTTCAGGATCTGTTTGATGAATGGTACGGCAAAGGTGCAGCCCGTGTTATCCTGCCGATTACTGATCCATATGTTGTTCACCATGGTGCGCTAGGATCTTTTGCGACTGCTTATCTGCCAAAGGGGCAGAGCGTTGATGAGGCGATCAAACGTTTATCTGCGATTGATGGTGTTGAGTTGGCGGTATCTGGCCCTGCTGGTTGTGCTATGTTGGAGCTACCCGAAGATCGTATGGGTGACATTATCATTATTTCCGAACGTCACCTGGCCTTGGGAACTTCTGAAGAACGTCATGATCTTTCTGCGTTGGACCGTCCATTGCGGACGCACGGTGGTATCACCGAGCAGAAAGTACCGTTTATCAGCAACCGCCCAATGTCGGGTATTCCATCAGATATGCGTCTTCGTAATTTCGACGCGTTCTATTGCTCTGTAAACTACGCTGAGTAATTGGCCTTAAATAAGGATAGAAGAATGTCTGTAAAGATTGTTGGTCATGAACCAATGCGTATCGCCGGTAAGAAGGTTGATACCGAGGGCCGTATTGATGTGCATTACCCCTACACTAACGAAGTGATCGGGTCTGTGCCTCGCGGTACAGCAGCACATGCAAAAGAAGCTTTTGAAATTGCAGCAAATTACGAATCAAAGTTGACACGTTATGAGCGTCAACAAATTCTCTTCCGCGTGGCAGAGATTTTGAACAGTCGTAAAGAAGAGATTTCTGACATTATCACTGCTGAATCTGGCCTTTGTAAGAAAGATTCATTATACGAAGTTGGTCGTGCCTATGATGTTTATACACTGGCTGGTCAGATGTGTATTCTGGACGATGGGGAGATTTTCTCTTGTGATATCACACCTCAGGGTAAGTCACGTAAAATCTTCACAGAGCGTGAACCCTTGAAAGCAATTTCTGCCATCACACCGTTTAATCATCCTTTGAATATGATTTCTCATAAGATTGCGCCTGCAATTGCAACAAACAACTGTATTGTTTGTAAGCCAACCGAGAAAACGCCATTAACGGCTTTGATATTGGCTGATATCATTTATGAAGCTGGTTTACCAAAGGAAATGCTGACCATTATCACGGGGCTCCCAGAAGATCTTGGTAATGAGTTTATCACGAATAAGAATATTGAACTGGTGACATTCACTGGTGGTGTGCCTGTTGGCAAATACATCGCTGAAAATGCAGGATATCGCCGTACAGTTCTTGAACTTGGTGGTAATGCTCCGCTTATTGTGATGGAAGATGCCGACCTTGATAAGGCCGCTGAACTTGCTGTAGCAGGTGCAACGAAGAACTCTGGCCAGCGCTGTACCGCTGTTAAGCGTATTCTTGTTGTTGAAGAAATCGCAGACGAATTTTCCAAGCTTGTTCTTGAAAAAGCACAGAAGATCAAATACGGCGATCCGATGGACCCGGAAACAGATCTTGGGTGCGTTATCGATGCTGAATCTGCGTCAATGTTTGAACGTCGTGTGAACGATGCCGTCGAAGTAGGCGCTAAGCTTCTTTATGGTAATAATCGTGAAGGCGCACTTTATCCGCCAACGGTTGTTGACCATGTTCCATTCGATTGTGAATTGGTACGCGAAGAAACCTTTGGACCTGCTATTCCGATTATCCGCGTAAAAGATATTGATGATGCGATCCGTGTGTCAAACTCAACGGCTTTCGGTCTTTCATCTGGCGTTTGTACGGATAACTTCAAATATATTCAGCGCTTCATCAAAGAGCTCCGTACCGGAACGGTAAACGTTTGGGAAGTTCCTGGATACCGTATCGAGATGTCACCATTTGGCGGTATCAAAGATTCCGGCCTTGGGTATAAAGAGGGCGTTATTGAAGCTATGAAGAGCTATACAAACGTAAAAACCTACTCATTGCCTTGGCTTTGAGGAACATAATGACACTCTGCTGAGTATCTGAGCCTCGTGGTGTTTCTGGTTGGTTTTAACCACGCCCAGTTGGTTTGTTTTAAGTATTTAGTGATGCTTAAAATTGGGAATCTCGTATAGATTAGGTGATATGACTAAAGGGGAAGCAAAAGCTTCCCCTTCTTTTTTTGCAGTCAGAATGAATGATGATGGTAACTGTTTGCTGGGTGATAAATACCTAATCTGTTTCAGCAAATTTAACTTATACGTTGCCATAATACTATAAATTGAGGTATTAGAGGAATTGGAAGGCGGCTTGACATTTTAGGTGTTTGTGTCAGGTTAGCTAAACTTGGGCTGTGGCATTTGCTACAGCCCTTTTTTCTTAGGCCTTGCTGTAATGCTATCACGTGAATGATGAAATACTCGTGGTTCCCCTTAGTAAATAAAGGTTGGAAAAAAGTAATCGAAAGTTAATATCCTTTTCTTAATATCGGCAAACCGCTTTGCTTGTCGTTTATTACGGTGATTCAGTATTATGATACGCTGGATAGTTACTATCTTAATATTTTTTACCTCTTCAATGGCATACTCTGAAGAGGTAAAGAGTAATTGTCCTCGGAAAATTGCCAGTATTAGCGAAAGTGTTATAGCAGATACCGGCGCGCGTATTCTCAAGGAAGTATATAAAGCTCTTGGCTGTGATATAATTGTTGAAGCTTTGCCGGGGCGAAGAGCTCTTGCCGCCTTCAATAATGCTTCTTCAGATGGCGAGCTCTATCGATTACGTATCGCAGAGAGTAAATACAAGCGAACTTTCGTCCGATCGGATACTCCTATTTTTACGGTTAACCATTCATTGTGGAGACATCCCAACCAGGACTTGTCATCTCAATTACCTGTCGGGTATGTGCGGGGAGTTTTGTGGCAGGAAAATTACATGGATGGACGTCGTGGTAAGATATTTAACAGTGTTGAAGATGCTTTTCGTGCCTTTGATAATGGAGAGGTTGGTGCATTCTTGTCGTCTGATTTTTCCGTTGTTTCCCATTTGAATAAAAACGGCTTTCAGATTATGCCAAAAAGATTCCAGAAAATTAAAACGGCCTTTCTTTATCACTACTTAGGGGGCGAATTCGCCCCCTTTATGAAACGGTTTTCAAAATATATTTTATTGCATTCTTCGTTTTCTGAAATGGAAGTGCTATTGGGTGATGATTTTGTTAACTAACGCTGAGCTCTTCACTTAATCGTTATCAAGTTGGCGTGATTCCCTCCAGAATAGTTTTAAACTGATTAGTATCAATATTACCCCCTGTAAGAATAACACCGACCTTTTTATGTGTTAATTTATCTCTTTCTTTCATCACTGCGGCGAGTGAGGCAGCGCCTGCTCCCTCTGCGTTATTATGTGTATCGCTGAAATATATTCTGGTCGCTTCGGCGATTTCATCATCACTGACTTCTACAATACGTTCTGTGCCTTTCGAATAGATACTATAGGCATCTGCGATTGGTGCACGAACGGCCATTCCGTCAGCGAAGGAGTTTGCAGCTTCTGTATTTATAATTTGCCCGCTTTCAAAGGATTTTTTTGCCGCTGGAAACTGGTCAGAAACGACACCAATTATTTTTGTTTTCAAATTCAGAGCATTTCTGGCGGTTATGGTACCGCATATGCCTGAACCGCAGCCGATAGGGACGTAAATATAATCCAAATTCGGATGGGCTGTCATGAGTTCCAATCCATAGGTTGCCACGCCCAACATTATTTGTTCGTGAAAAGGAGGAACGACAAATAGGTCTCTTTCCTTTGCTAGCCGGGCAACTTCGACAAGGGCTTCGTTGAAGTCGGCCCCATATTCAATCAGCTCGGCACCAAAAGCACGCATGGCATTGTTTTTTTCTGATGAATTTCCGTGAGGAACAACAATAACAGATTTGATCCCGGCCATTGTCGCTGCAAAAGCTTGTGCCTGTCCGTGATTACCCCGTGTTGCGGTAATGATTCCTTTTATGTCAGGATGATTTGCACGCAACCAACTCATGAAAGTTAATCCGCCACGTGCTTTGAAAGCGCCGATGGGCGTGTGATTTTCATGCTTAACAACGACTGTACAGCCTGCTTTGGTATTGATCTGTGGCCAGCTGTATTGCGGGGTCGCAGACATATGTTGATAGATATATTGCGCAGCACTTTCAAGCTGTTGCTTTGTAAACATGGTCGTCTCTTTCTGAATGCTTTGTCAGCAGTGGGGTTATCTTGCTGATGATGAGAATTGACTATTCCTCATTGTGATTTTTTAAAGAGTAGCAGCTTGATTGTATGGTTCAATATTAATATTGTATGGCATACAATAAAGTGGATGTTATGTGGAAACCTGAATTAAATCCGAAAATCAAAACTAAATATTTGGCAATTGTTGAGGCTATCTCAACGGCGATCCAACAAGGTGAACTATTGTCTGGAGAGCGTTTGCCGACCCATCGTGATCTTGCTTGGGAGTTGAAGTTAAATGTCAGTACGGTTAGTCAGGCCTATAAGGAAGCGACAAGACGACATTTGATTGGCGGGGAAGTTGGGCGGGGAACCTATGTTCTTGCAACAAGCCGAGAAGCAGAGCTTTTTGCCCTTAAAGATTCTGGGGAAAATTCAGATACGAGCAGGAGTTTTGATTTATCTACCAATATTCCTGCCATACATCCGGATGATCAGAACGCGCAAAAACTGCTGTTTGAGGCAGTTGAGAGAGGTGCTGGAACCCAGGCTTTCGCCTATCATTCATCTGATCTGCTTATGCGAACTAGATTTGCTGCGAGCCAGTGGTTGTCTTGGCGCGGCTATGAAGTGAAACCAAGTGATATTGTTCCTTGTGCCGGGGGGCAGCAGGCACTCTTGGCATCTCTGCTCGCTCTGTGTGAACCCGGAGATAAAGTCATTGTTGAAAAATATACCTTTCCCGGGATGAAGGCGGTTGCCCGCCAGTTAAGACTTAAGTTGGTTGGGGTTGACTGTGATGACGATGGTATAGAACCAGAGAGTTTGGAAAAGGCCTTAACTGCAAGTGGTGCGAAAATTCTTGTCCTTAACCCAAATTTGAACAACCCCACCGGCTTTACGACTTCAGAGCAAAGGCGCTCTGATATCGTTGGAATCATCAAACGTTACAACGTCGTTGTTATTGAGGATGATGTGTACGGGCCTTTAAGTGGTAATAAGCCGCTATCTGTCCTTCTCCCAGATCATGCTGTTTTGATTTCGAGCCTATCCAAGTCAGTGGCCCCGGGTCTACGATATGGGTTTGTCAGTGGGTGTCAGCGTCTGGTCAAGCCAATTGATGCAGAAGTTCATGCAACAAACTGGGCTATGAGCCCCTTTATGATTGAATTAGCAAACATGTGGATCTTAGAGGGACGTGCCTTTGCCAGGGTTGACTGGCAAAGGCAAGAAGTTGAGGCTCGGTGGAGCCTCGCGAAATCGCGATTTAAAAAGATGGGATCTGTGAATTGGGAGAAAATACCATGCCCCCATATTTGGCTCGCGGTTTCAGGTAAGGTGAGTGACGTTGTTGACAGGCTTCATGACGCCGGTGTTGATGTGGTTTCTGGGGATTTATTTTCGACCGTCCCTCAGCCGACTAATCACATCCGTATCTGTTTGACTGCCCCTGAAAGTCGATCACTTCTTAGTCACGCAATTGATAAGGTGGTTGAGTGCAATGTATTGTCAGGCTCGCTGCGCTTAATTTAGATTATTATTAGTGGTAGCTCGTTAAACGGTGGCGTTCAGCAGGTCTTATATTCCAAAAGCCAATGTCTTCTTTTATATGCATTGGAAGGTTATGCATATCTTTAAGGGATATAATTTTCTTCGTTTTATTTAATTTAAATAAATTTTTAAACAGGTTACGGACAGTCCATAAGCTATTTCTACTTTTGATTGATGTTGCGACATGATGCGAATTACATGGATTATTTGCGATAGCCATTTTCTTTTCTCCTGATGGTTTCTTTATCTCTTGTTTCCAATGTGCGTAATGTTTTCTTGAATATCCAACTAAATTCTGATTACTATACATAAGGAGATTTTATGTATTATGGCTTCAAAATTACCCCCACTTTCATCATTGCGTGTTTTTGAAGCTGCGGCGCGTCATGGTAGCTTTACGCGTGCATCAAAAGAATTGGGTATGACCCAAGCCGCAGTTAGTTATCAAATGAAGATCCTTGAAGAGAGAGTGGGTACACCGCTTTTTTTACGTAAGCCTCGGCAGGTGAGTCTGACTGAGACGGGTGAACGTATTGCGCCAGTTGTAACAGAGGCATTTGAACTATTGCGTGCAGCATTTGTTATGGCTGAAGATGCAAGTCATAATCTTTTGTCTATAACAACCGTTACGACTTTTGCGACTAACTTTCTTGCTGAAAGATTAGGTAATTTTCAAATTTTACATGACGATCTCGCTGTTCGCTTGGATACCTCTATGTCCGTCGTAGATTTTTCGCGTGAAGATTTTGATTTGGGCATTCGATCTGGCGATGGTCAATGGCAAGGAGTTGAGACTCACTTGCTGATACCAGCTAAGTTTTCTCCAATGTTAAGTCCTGATTTAGCTCAATCAGTTGGTGGTATTAAAAAGCCTTCAGATCTCTTGAAGTTGCCATTAATTGATGCCTCTGATCCGTGGTGGAAACTCTGGTTTGATTCTATGGGGGTACAATCTGAGGGGCTTCACGGTAATAAGCGAAGTCGAATGGGGATTCAGATGTTAGAAGCAAGGGCGGCGGAGGCAGGGCAAGGGGTCGCCATTTTAACGCCAGATTTTTACCGAGATTCCCTAAAAAGAGGGAGCTTAATTCAACCGTTTGATGATGTTTGTCATGATGAAGGGCGAGGGTATTGGCTTGTGTATCCTAAAGCTCGCAGAAATATGCCAAAGATCAAAAAATTTAGAGATTGGTTGCTGAATGAAGTTAAAGAGCACTGTAATCAATAAGAGCGTAGCTCATGAGTGTCTTTAGTAAAACTTATTGATTAAGAAAGATGGCGGCTTTTACTCATCAGCAAGCCACCAAAAATTAATCCGCCTAGAAAAAGTATAACTTCGGCGACAACAATGGATGGACCTGATGGTGTATCCCATTCCAAAGAACCGAAGAGACCAATGATAATTGAAAGGCTACCTATCAAGGATGCAATAACGGCCATTTGTTCTGGTGTTTTGGCAAACCTTCTTGCAGCAGCTGCGGGAATAATGAGCAAAGAAGTGATGAGAAGAACGCCAACCACCTTCATTGCAATGGCTATGACGATAGCGACTGTGATCATAAACAAGGTCTGAATAAGCATGACATTTATGCCTTCTGCCCGTGCGAGTTCTTCATGGAGCGTGAGGGCAAGGAGGTCTTTCCAGATATAGGTAAGGAGAGACAGGGCAACAGCACCCCCACCATAAATCCAGTAAATATCTTCATAATTTACAGCAAGAACATCCCCGAAAAGATAGGATAGCAAATCAACTCGATAGCCTTGTAATAGCCCAAGGACAACAAGGCTGATCGCAAGGCTTGAATGGGCCATGATCCCGAGTAATGTATCGCTTGCTATTCTTTTTTGATGTTGGAATAGCGTAACTGTTAAAGCGATCATGATGGCAGTTCCAATAATGCCAACAGTTAGATTAAAACCCAGCAGTAATCCAAGGGCGACACCGAGCAGAGCAGAGTGCGCAAGCGTGTCCCCAAAATAAGCCATTCTACGCCAGACGACAAAGCAACCCAAGGGGCCGGAAATTAAGGCAACACCAATTCCTGCAACAAGTGCGCGCAGAAAGAAATCTTCAAATATCATGCTTGGTCCGACGTCGTATGGGGTTGGTCATGGCTAGAATCATGAGAGTGATCATGAAGGTGGTGGTAGACGGCAAGGCCGGGTTTTGTTTGTCCGCCAAATAGCGCGAGATATTCCGGGCTGTCGCTGACTTGTGTCGGAGCACCAGAGCAACAGACGTGGCCGTTAATGCAAACAACTCGATCTGTTTCGGCCATGACAATGTGCAGGTCATGAGAGACCATCAATATGCCAAAGCCTGATTGTTCTTTAAGGCGGGAAATCAGTTTGTAGAGTTCGGTCTGGCCTTGAAAGTCGACCCCTTGAACTGGCTCATCTAAAACCAGAAGATCGGGTTTTCTGAGAATAGCGCGGGCGAGAAGAACACGTTGGAATTCGCCACCTGATAAGCTTTGCACGGCTTGCTTTAGAGTGTGATGAGCACCAACATCTTTGAGGGCTGTTTCTCGTTCTGAAAGTGGACGCTTGTCCGGTATGGACAAAAAGCGTTCGACAGTCATAGGCATAATTGGGTCGATATTTAACTTTTGGGGGACATAGCCAATGACGAGGCCGTGTTTACGCCAAATTTCACCCTTTGTTGGCTTTATTGCCTTTAGTAATGCACGAAGGAGTGTTGATTTTCCAGCGCCGTTTGGCCCGATCAGAGTAACAATTTCATTCTTGTGAACTGTTAAGCTGACGTCGTGGATAGCTGTTTTCCCACCAAAATTAATTGTCAGGTTCTCGGCTTGGATGAGGGGCGCTCCACTTGGCTCGGGTGCGTTATGGTCATGTCCGCAACCACAACTTGGGTCACTGAAATTAGGGGTTTTATCGCTAAGGATATCTTCCATGGTATGTGTCGCTAACTCTTAGCCAAGGGCTTTTTGTCTTACTGTGTTGAATGACAATCCGGGCAAGTCCCCCGAACTTCCAGCATTCGCTGATCGGTTTTAAAGCCAAGACTATCTGTCTTCTTTAAAATTGCTTGATCTATTGCTGAGTCATGAACTTCAGCTGCGCACCCACAGTTATTGCAAATAAGGAAAACACCAGAATGTTCTTCTGATGGATGAGAACAGCCCACATAGGCGTTTAAAGATTCAATTCTGTGTATAAGGCCTTGCTCCAAAAGAAAATCCAAAGCCCTATAAACTGTCGGTGGGGCTGTTTTTCCGCTTTCCTGAGAAAGTTTGGAAAGTACATCGTAAGCACCAACGGGGTGGTGGCTTTCCCACACCAATTCCAACACGCGTTTACGAGCATCAGTCAAGCGGGCACCACGAGCCGAGCACAGCGCTTCCGCGTCGTTTAAAGCTGTTTTTACACAGTGTTTATGATCGTGAGATCCACCGCAAAAAGAGAGAGAAACAGTATCAAAGTTTTTCATGCCCTATAGATATCCTGTCTTGACATTTCTGTAAATGTTATAACATATCATTATTTAAATTTACTCCATTATCTTACTTTTCATCACCGATTTAGGTGTAATTATAAGGTTCACTATGATGCTCTCTAGAAAATCAGGGTTACGAAATCCTCTTCGTGTTTCTTTACTGGCCAGTTCTATCATTTCTGGACTTAGTATGAGTGCTGCTGCGGGCGAGGCACCTAAAGTTGCTGTATCGATCCTGCCAGTTCATTCTCTTGTGCAGTCAATAATGGAAGGCGTTGGAGAGCCTGAGCTTATTATGGATAAGAGTGCTTCTCCACATGGCTATAGTATGCGTCCTTCCCAAGTTCGTATGTTGAATGATGCTGACATGGTCGTTTGGGTTGGAGAAGGCCTCGAAACATTTCTGAAAAAGCCTCTTTCTCAGCAAGAAGGGAAAAAAACAGTCCTAGAGTTGATGGACATTAAAGGTATCACTCTTCTTGAAAATCGTAGCTCTGGACAATGGGAGCATGACCATCACCATAATGATGATGAGCATGATGCGGATGTACATAGTGCTCATGATCACGAAGAAGAGCATGAGCATGAGGCAGAACATGATCATGATAAAGAGTACGATCACGATCATGCAAAAGATCATGATGACCATGCTCATGATGAAGAGCATGCGAATGAACATCATGAAGAAGAAGACCATGGCGAGCATGTCCATGAAGAAGATCATGATCATGATCACGGACAATTTGATCCGCACATTTGGCTTTCTATCAACAATGCTAAGGCAATTGTAGAGAGAGTTGGTGATGAGCTTGCCAAAATTGATCCTGATCATGCCCCCACCTATCAAGCCAATGTGAAAAAGGTTATGGCTGATCTCGGGATGTTAAAACAGGATTTGGATGGTCAGCTATCTGTTGTACAGGACAAGCCTTATCTGGTTTTCCATGATGCGTATCAGTATTTTGAAAAAGAATTTTCCCTTTCTACTGTTGGGTCAGTAACCATTGATGCTGAAAGAAAGCCAGGTGCCAAGCGGATTACAGAGTTACGTGAGATTATTCGGGAAAGAAAGGCAGCTTGTATATTTAGAGAACCACAGTTCAAACCAGTTGTGGTTGATGTCTTAGCGGAAAATCTTGATACGAATATCGGTGAGTTAGATCCTTTGGGATCAAACCTTGCGAAGGGTCCTCATGCCTATAAAGCCCTAATGACGAGCCTAGGTGACAATTTGGTGTCTTGTTTGGCTAAGAAATAAGTGTGTTTTATTTGTTAGCTCATGGCTTCATCAAGTAATCTGTATGGGATGGGAACTCTTCACATAAAGATTATTGATCGAAAAAGGAAACCGCAATCGATTGGTGGGTATGGTAAGGCAGGAGGCCTGAGGAAAACAACTTGAGCATGGCTCAGGGAGGAAGTTTTACTCAGGTAATTTGCGCCCACTTTCGATTGCGGTTCCAAGTTTAACTTTTATTGTCTCTAGATCATCTGTCCTATAGGGCTGTGGTTTTTTTACTCCCCAGACCGGACCTGGCCAGGCTGCGTCATTTTCAAAACGTGCAATGACATGGATGTGGAGCTGTGGAACCATATTTCCCAGCGCAGCGACATTGATCTTAAAGGCTGTGCATTCTTCTGTAAGTATTTCTGATATATACTTAATCTCTTCCATTACAGCCGAAAAGAGATCTTTTGGTAGGTCATGCAAATCACGAAGGTCGTTGTAACGCGGTACCAGAATCAACCAGGGATACTGGCTGTCGTTCATAAGCAGAACCCGACAATGAGAGAGGTCTGCTATGGTTATCGTGTCGGCTTCAAGACGTTCGTGAAGTGCAAATTCCATGATGATTTAGCCTTTATCCCAGTAAGGTTTCCCAGAAGAGTATTCTAGTAAGGACAATCCACATCACCCATCTCAACATAAACTGATTTTAGTTGTGTGAAGTGATTGATTGCCGCTGTGCCATTTTCACGACCAATACCAGATTGTTTATAGCCACCAAAAGGCATTTCGATCGGGGTTATATTGTAATTGTTAATCCAGCAGGTTCCGGCTTCCAGGTTTTCAATCACGCGATGGGCACGATTGATGTCCTGTGTAAAGACACCAGCAGCCAAGCCAAATTGTGTATCATTGGCGGCTTCTACGACTTCGTCTTCACTATCGAAAGTAATAACAGACATAACAGCACCAAAGATTTCTTCGCGTGCAATACGCATGTCGGCTTTTACATCTGTGAAGATTGCCGGCTCAATAAAACAGCCTTTTTCGAAGCCTTCAACGGTGACTTTGTTTCCGCCATAAGCGAGGGTTGCCCCTTCGTTTTTACCAATTTCGATATAGTTCAGAACCTTTTCCATGTGATCCTTGTGGATGAGTGATCCGACATGTGTTTCCAGATCCATAGGATCGCCAATAATCATCTTGGAAGTGCGTTCAATGAGTTTCTCCAAAAAGGCTTCTTTGATGTCTTTATGGACATATACGCGGGTTCCGTTGGAACAGATCTCCCCCTGAGTATAAAAGTTTGCAAGCATGGCGGCTGACACGGCGTTGTCCAGATTTGCATCATCAAACACGATAAGAGGGGATTTCCCACCAAGCTCAAGTGTCACATGTTTGAGGGTTTTCGAGGCTGATTCCATGACGCGCTTGCCCGTAGGAACTGAACCGGTCAGTGAGATCTTTTCGATACCCTCGTGTTCAGCGAGCATTTGGCCAACGGAGCCCAAACCGGATACAACATTGAAAACACCATCGGGTAGGCCAGATTCTGTATAAATTTCTGCGAGTTTTAGTGCGGTAAGCGGCGTGACTTCTGATGCTTTGTAAATAACCGCATTGCCACATGCGAGGGCAGGGGCAGATTTCCAGCAAGCAATCTGAATTGGATAGTTCCATGCGCCGATGGCAGCACAGACACCGAGCGGCTCTTTGCGCGTATAGGCAAAGTTGCCGTTTGCGAGTTGAATATGTTCGCCATTGATAGAGGCCGCGAGCCCTGCGAAATACTCTATGCACTCAGCACCTGATTCTACGTCAACACAGTTTGCCTCTTGCATCGGTTTACCTGTATCCATGACTTCAAGAATAGCAAGCTCATCATTTCGTTCGCGGAGCAAGGCAACGGCTTTTAAAAGAATGCGGCTTCTTTCTGTGCCACTCATCTTGGACCAGATCTTGAAACCTGCCTGGGCGGCTTTGACGGCTTTATCAACATCTGCTGTTGATGCAATTTGGACATCACAAATAACGTCACCAGTCGCCGGATTAGTAGTTTCAAATGTTTCTCCGGATGTGGCGTCTGTGTACTTACCGTTGATGTAAAGCTGTTGAGTAGGAAGCTTTGCCATTATCTTGATCCCTAAAGTTCTAATATTTTGTTCAAATATATCTGAATTGTTTAAATCTAATGTCTTAAGTTATTTCTGATGAGCCAATATCTGGCTGCTGATGTAACTTTCCATAATCGCGATGGCTTCTTTTGGTGTGACCCCGCCTTCTGTCAGGGCACAGCGTATCCAGAGGCCTTCGACCATGGCTGCCAAGCCTGTGGCGGTACTGGCGACCATCTGTTCAGGAAGCAAAGGCTTCAATGCGTGTTGAAAATTGCTCTGCATGCGGCGTTCATTGATTTTGTGCAGGCGTCCCAATTTTCCTGAAGTTGGAACCAAAGCCCAAAACGCCAACCAAACATCAACCACGCCTGGTTTGAACTGCTCATCTGAAAAATTTGAATTCACGACGGCAAGCAGACGTTCTATTGGTGTGTTGGCGTGTTCCAGTTGTTTTTTTGTTTCTTCGCCCAATTTTCTCATGAGGTATTGCAACGTTGCCGTTAATAACCCTGATTTATCATCAAAGTAATGGGCGACAATTCCCGAAGACAGACCTGCATGTTTGCTTATTTTCGAAATGCTGGCATTAGTAAACCCTTCCTCGTGGATCGTTGCAATTGTCGCTTTGATCAGCTGGGTTTTCCGAATCTCTTCCATTCCGATTTTTGGCAAGACCTTGTTTCCTCTTTATTCAATGTTTCAGCCTTTGTAGAGGCATTGAAACAAAAAAATGATGTATTTATGTCCTGTTTTGTGACGCATTTTTTTGAACTTAGTCTATGATTTCATTTGCAAAGTTATAGCGTTGTTCTTGAATTGATGACTGCGGTATAATTATCAATAATTTATTTTGATTGAACGTTCAATCAAAATAAATTATTGATAGTGAGATTACGACGGTAGTTTCTATCGTACTAGGGAGTTAAATCAGGCAAAAATCCTGCTAGAATAATAATGAACTTGCAGGTATCTTGCTAAAATCAATTAGAGCCACAGGGTCCTCTTGTGGCGTAAAAATGGAGACAAGTGAATGAACCTCAAACACTTGATTTCGGCTAGCACACTGGCCATCGCTGCAGCTGGTTTTTCAACTGGGGCACAAGCTGCTGACCCAGCTAGCTGTCAATCTGTTACTTTTTCCGATGTTGGATGGACCGATATCACAGCAACAACTGCTGTAGCATCTGTTGTTCTGGAAGGTCTTGGTTATCAACCTGAAACGCAAATTCTTTCTGTTCCTGTGACCTATGCAGGTCTAAAGAACGGCGATGTTGATGTTTTCCTTGGCAACTGGATGCCAACGATGGAAGCTGATATCGCACCTTATCGTGATGAAGGTTCCGTTGAGACTGTTCGTGTTAACCTCGAAGGGGCTAAATATACGCTTGCCGTTCCAACTTATCTTGCTGACAAAGGTCTAAAAGATTTTGCAGATATCGCAAAATTCAAAGATGATCTTGATGGTAAAATCTATGGTATCGAGCCTGGGAATGACGGAAATCGCCTTATTCAGGATATGATAGACAAAGATACCTTTGGCCTCAAAGATTTTGAAGTTGTTGAATCATCCGAAGCTGGCATGCTGTCTCAGGTTGCGCGCTCTACGCGTCGTGATAAAGGCGTTGTTTTCCTTGGCTGGGCTCCACACCCAATGAACGCAAACTTTGAACTGACCTATCTAACAGGTGGTGATGACATTTTTGGCCCTAACTTTGGTGGTGCGAATGTGCATACAAACGTTAGAAAAGGCTATGTGAGTGAATGCCCGAACATGGGTAAGCTTCTCGGTAATCTGGGCTTCACACTTGCCATGGAAAATGAAATCATGGGTGCTATCCTAGATGATGGTAAAGAAGGTCCGGTTGCTGCAACTGAATGGTTAAAAGCAAACCCCGGTGCATTGGATGCATGGCTTGCAGGTGTAACCACATTTGATGGTAATGAGGGGCTTGCAGCAGTGAAAAGCCACTTAGGCCTTTAAGTCTTACGCCAGATAAATTTGTTAAAGAGGGCTGGCATTCTGTCGGCCCTCTTGTATGTTAGATCAAAATAAAACCAGTGATAGAATTAGAGCTTGTGAATAATAGCTTATTTATCAAAGAAACTGGTGATAATGAACAAAAGAACACATAAACAGTCATTTTATGGGTTCACTAATGAGCAGAGGGATTAGCAATGTCCGGCATCGAACAGTGGTTAGTTGACCATAAAATTCCCGTAGGGAAATGGGGGGAAAGTTTTTTTGACTTTCTGATCGATAACTTTGCAGGTTTTTTTGACGCGATAACTGATGGCGGTACTTTCCTGATTGATGGAACCGTGGACATGCTTTTGTTTGTGCCATCAATCATATTAATCCTTTTAATTACAGGCCTTGCGCAATATTTACAAAGAACATGGAAACTATCTCTGTTTGTTTTTCTATCTCTTTTGTTCATTGTAAATCTTGGGTATTGGACAGAGACGATTGAATCGCTTGTTCTTGTGGTTTATGCGACTGTCGTTTGCATGATTACTGGCGTCCCTCTCGGTATTGCGGCAGCTCACCGTCCTTGGTTGTATTCAATGTTAAGGCCAGTTCTTGATCTTCTACAAACAATTCCGACATTCGTTTATCTTATTCCGGCGATGACACTTTTTGGTTTAGGAATGGTGCCTGCGCTTGTCGCGACAGTGATCTTTGCTGTTGCTGCGCCTGTCCGTTTGACGCACCTCGGCGTGTCTTCTGTTCCCAAGCCTTTGATTGAAGCAGCTGAATCATTTGGCGCTACGAAGAAACAATTGCTTTGGAAAGTTGAAATTCCTTATGCCTTACCAACGATTATGGCTGGGGTAACACAGTGTATCATGCTCTCACTTTCAATGGTGGTGATTGGAGCCTTGGTTGGCGCAAGCGGCCTTGGTAAGCCTGTTGTGCGTGCCTTGAATTCCCGCCAGATTGATATGGGAATTGAAGCGGGGCTCGCGATTGTTGTTGTTGCGATTTTGTTGGATCGTCTGTGTAAGCAGCGTAATGCCCCGGTTGATGGCGCTTAAGGTAGGGATGGAGCAATAAAATGACAGCTGTAGAATTTAAAAACGTCGATATTGTTTTTGGCGATAACCAGCAAGAAGCCATCCCAATGGTTGATGCGGGCAAAACACGAGAAGAAATTCTTGAGAAAACCGGATGTGTTCTGGGGGTCGCTGATGGTTCCATCAAAATTGAAGAAGGCGAAATTTGTGTTCTGATGGGGCTTTCCGGTTCTGGTAAATCAACACTGTTACGCGCAGTGAATGGTCTGAATAAAGTCACGCGCGGTGAAGTTCTTGTGCGTGATGGCGATGACCTTGTTGATGTCGCTTCGTGCGATGCCAAAACACTGCGTCATATGCGCATGGAACGGGTTTCCATGGTTTTCCAGCAATTTGCGCTTCTACCTTGGCGTACTGTATCGGAAAACGTTGGCCTCGGACTAGAGCTTAAGGGCGTGCCAAAAGCTGAACGTGAAGCCATCGTCGAAGAAAAGCTGAAGATGGTTAGTCTTGATCAGTGGAAAGATAAATACGCGCATGAATTGTCTGGCGGAATGCAACAGCGTGTGGGGCTAGCGCGCGCATTCGCAACGGATGCAGATATTTTGTTGATGGACGAGCCTTTCTCGGCTTTGGATCCTTTGATTAGGGACCACTTACAGGATGAGCTGCTTGAACTTCAGAGAAACCTGAAAAAAACGATTGTCTTTGTAAGCCATGATCTGGATGAAGCGCTGAAAATCGGCACGCATATCGCGATTATGGAAGGTGGACGTATTGTTCAATATGGCGAACCGGAAGAGATCGTCTTGAATCCTGCGAATGAATATGTTGCTGAATTTGTGGCTCATATGAACCCGCTGAATGTTCTGCGTTGCGCGTCGTTGATGACGCCTGTAAGCGAACTTCGTAAAGATGGTGCCCGTGTTATTCTTGATAAGTACGACGCCTTCAAGGTGGCCATGGATGGTAAGGGATCTGTGCAGAAAGTAACCTTTGAAGATAAAGAGGAATTGCGTGTCTTTAGTTTTGGCCCTGATCATGCGCTAGATGATATTCCCGATTGTAATATTGTGGCCGCTTCGCCTGACATAACGATGAAGCGCGCAATTGAACTTCGCCAATCAACAGGTAATCCTGTATTGCTTGAAGAAGATGGTGTGCTTGTCGGGGTTGTTGGCGATGAAGAGATCTATCAAGGTATTCTTCGTCAAAGCTCGATTGCTGATGCGGCAGAATAAAGGGTTTTGATCTAATGACGATTAAGGCGATCCTGTTCGACAAAGATGGAACCCTTCTTGATTACGAACAAAGTTGGACGCCCCTTAACCAAAAAGCCGCTTTAATGGCTGCCAAAGGGGATGCGGGGCTTGCTGCACAGCTGTTGGCTGCAACGGGATATGATGCTGAACTGGGGCGGGTTTTGCCCGGTTCGATGCTGGCTGCCAGTAGCAATGGTGAAATCGTTGCGAAATGGTGTGAGTTTTTGCCTGATGCGAATTATGACGTTCTTATTGGTACGGTTGAGAAAATTTTTCAGGACGAGGGGGAAGCTGCTGCGGTTGCCGTTACTGATCTATCTGCTTTGTTTATCCGCTTGAAAGAGCGGGGGCTTAAACTTGGTGTAGCAACAAGTGATAGTGAACAAGGGGCGAGGCGTTCTTTGTCGCGGTTTGATTGTATTGATAAGCTCGACTTTATTGCGGGTTATGATTCTGGGCATGGACTGAAACCAACCGCGGGCATGGTTCAGGGCTTTTGTAAGGCAATGGACGTAGCCCCGGAAAATGTGGTTGTTGTTGGCGATAACTTGCATGATATGGAAATGGGAATGAATGCTGGGGCTGGTTTGAAAGTCGGTGTTCTGACAGGCACAACCGGACGTGAAGAGCTTTCAACCCTGGCGGATCATGTTCTCTTGTCGATTGAAGAGCTTGAGGGCGTATTAAGTTAATTTCTCTGTAAATCTTTCTGAATGGTAGTTACTGAGCTGATGAAGCAAAAGGGACCTCAGATGAAGCCCCTTTTCGTATGTTTAAACGGTTATCAGGTTGTGGTTTATGCTTGGTCCGTTTATTCCTGACCGGGCATTTTTCCATCATCTGCAGCTTTACGTTTTGGGTCGCGACCGCGCCGTCGGCGACCACCACCGGTCTGCTCTTTTGGTTTCGCCCCAAGTGGTCCGGCTTCGTTCATTTCGCGTGCACCGTTAGAAATTTCACCAAGTCGTGCGACTATTTCGTCAAGGCTTGGTTTCGGACCTCGCACATGGTTGTCCAAAGCGTCACGCATATGTTTGACGTGATCTGGGGATGTACCACAGCAACCACCGATAATCTTGATACCGGAATCTACTGCAATGCGGGCATAATCTGCCATTAGCTCCGGCGTGCCCGTGTACCGAATGGCACCATCAACGTATTCAGGAATGCCACAGTTACTTTTTGAGACAAGAACATCGCCTTCTTGTGCGCACATTGCCATGTTTTGAAGTGCGGTAACCATTTCAGATGCCCCGACACCACAGTTAGCACCATAAGCGACAGGTACTGTTGAAAGCTCTTTGACGCGTCCGGCAAAATCACCGGGGGTTAGGCCCATCATTGTGCGGCCATTGGTGTCAAAGCTTAACGTTGTCACAATAGGTAAGCCAGTTTCACTACATGCCGTGACCGCGGCTTCCAGCTCTTCCGGTGCTGAGATTGTTTCCAGCCAAAGAACATCTGCACCAGCTTCGGCAAGGGCGATAGCTTGTTCACGAAATGCAGCAATACCTTCTTCGCGGGTAAGTGATCCTACAGGTTCAAAGATATCGCCTGTGGGGCCCATAGACCCGGCGACAACCACAGGGCGGCCCGCTTCGTCAGCAACGCGCTTGGTGATCTTTACGGCGGCAGTGTTTATTTCTGCAACGCGGTCGTCAGCTTTGTGAAGCTTGAGACGGTTGCGAGTCCCCCCAAAGGTATTGGTGAGAATAATGTCTGATCCTGCATCAACAAAGGATTTTTGAAGGTTGTAAATTTTCTCAGGCTCGTCGATGTTCCAAAGCTCAGGAGCATCGCCGGTTTCCAAGCCTACTTCGAAAAGGTTGGTGCCTGTTGCGCCATCGGCAAGTAGCCAGTCGCGTGTTTTTAAAAGATCTAGAAATTTATTGGCCATGGTTACTCGCCGCACAAAATTGAGATTTATATTTATTGAAGAAACTATGCTCTTTTTGTACGTGACGCAAGCTATATCAGGATTTCTTTATATGGATTTTGTGCTCGCTTAGTGGTGATTTCACAATAAGATAGATCGCTCATGAATCATTTGAGGCATAAAAATGACATTTTTGTTTCGCAATGGGTGGTTTTTTCTACAGAAAAAGTATAGATATATGCTGCTCGCGAAAAATTTCCCCGCAGCTTTGATTTCTATTTTCGGTATTTTATGAACCGAAGGGGCGAATACGGGCACCGTACAAGGCTTGGAAAATAATTAAATGTCGAGTTTAAAAGATCGAAAGATTGGCGCTGGCCGATCTGCTACTGTCTATCTGGATCATCTTCCTGATGGTCGGGCGACAGCACGTAAGATATTTGTAGGCTCCACTTTGGCTGGCCTCGTTCACAATGTGATCTTTGGCGCGAATAACCCTTATATTTGGCATCAGGGATCAATACTTGAAGCTGCTTGTCGTCGTCGTGTTCTTTCTGCTCTGATGAAGCTCTGGCTACCCGGTAAACTTCGTATCGCAGAGATTATTTCTGTATCTTGGAACGAAGAATTCCGAGCCAATGAAATTACCATGGAATTTATTGATGGGCGGGCGCCATCATTACACCATCCGTATTCTTCGCAAAAAGAGACCGAAATTCAGGACCTGATTGAGAACGTGATGAAACCCTTGCAGGGATTACTTCTTGATGCTGGGTTTGATGGACTTGCTTGGCAGGCTGGTTATGGCAATCCGGTTGCGACCAGTAACTTCCTATTGGAAACAACTGAAACTGGGGAAACACGTTGGGTCTGGGTTGATCTGGAATCCGGTGTGCCAGCTTTGTTCCCAGCAAATCCTAAGCTCTTGTTTTCTTATTATTTACAGCGGACTCTTGTGAATGGCCGTCCGCTTTATGATGATGTGGATGTTCCGAAACTTCGCGATTATATTGCTAAAAATAAAAACGCGCTTCTTGGGGCGATGAGCGAACAGGAATACGAGGCACTTTGTGTTGATGTATCAGGTCTTATTCACAAGCCTGATGATTGGCGCTTTATGTCACGCCTACAGCGTAGCATTCAGTCAAAATTTGCGCGCGGTAAAATTTCTGAAGAAGAAACACATTATTACAAAAAACATCCTCTTCGCTGGTATGGGCGACAAGCTAAAGAGGGTTTGAAAAAAGTTGCAGGAAAAGTAAGTTCGTTCTTTAAAGAAAGCAAATTGATCAAACAACTTGGTAGCTTGCTGCCTAAAATAAAAGCTTTTATGTTTTTGCCGTCCTATAGAACGCAACTGAGTAGGCTATTGGTTGGACGCAGTATTGAAGACTGGCAAAAACGTCGCCAGCTTACCGAGCGTGAAGCCGATGTTTTGAAGCATGAAATGGAAAACAGTGAAAGTAGCCTTTATATCACTGACTTTGGTGTGTTAATGGCGCTGAAACCGTTTGTGAAAGTTACAACCCTAGCTATTGTCTTTGGGTTGGGGGCCTTCGATGTTATAGGCCTTTTAGGTGGTATTATTGGTTATTTTAGTGGGGGGGTGATTGTGCGCACGATCTATACGACGTGCCGTATTCTTGCTTCTACCGCTCGGGGCACAAGCCGACCTTGGTTTGCATTGCTTTTGGGGTTCATCCCGGTTCTTGGGAATGCTGCTTATCCCTTGCAATTGCTATATGAGGGAACGCGTGGTGGGAATGGCGTCGCGAAGTTCATTATCTATGATATTATGGCTAGACTTGGTCGTGCGGTCCCGATTTGGGGTGGTCCAGACACGTTGGTGGAACACAAGGCCAACAGTATTGGCGATTTGTTGATTCGCAATCGTAATGCTTTACCGGAAGCTGCGGAGTAAAAAACACCAACAAAAATAGTCGAATAGTTTTATGAAAATGGTCATCACATTATTGTGGTGGCCATTTTCGTATCTCTTTCGTTCAGTCGATGGTACTATGAATATTATGTTCAACTTATGCGGTAATGATGTGTAGCAGTTGATCAATAGGTTCTTGGAGCATCGCAACAGGAGCAATAATGTTCAGGATGCTTAACTTTAATTGGGTTTTTGCATTTCTAGGATGGTCTTTGTGGGCTGGGAAGTGCATTTCTTTCTACAATGCTGCGCAGGGCAAAACGAGATCTTACGGCCCTGATTGTTGGAATGCGGGTCAGTTTTTCCTGAAGGAATTTTTCAAAGGCCATAAGATCGGTCGCGACGACTTTAAGCAAAAAATCTTGGCTACCCGTCATCAGGTAACACTCTACAACTTCTTCAAACTTATCTATTTCCTCTTCAAATTTTTTCAAGTTCTCCGAGGCCTGTTTTTCCAATTCAACCGAAACAAAGATGTTGATCATATACCCCAGTTTGGTTTGATCTACCCGGGCGGCATAGCCTGTAATAACGCCTTCATCTTCAAGCATTTTTACGCGTCGAGCACAGGGGGTTGGCGACAAACCCACACGCTCAGCCAGTTCGATAGAACGAATGCGTCCTTCCGTTTGAAGGATTCGCAAAATCTTTATATCAATCGTATCAAGTTCCATTAATCACTACTTTTGTTGTTAATTTTAGAGATAAATAGCTCAATTAAGCAGATATGATAATGATTTTGGGAATAATCACCAGTGATAATATGTCATAATTACTGACAGAGATAATGCCCCAAATTTTAAATCTACTTAAAAATAAGCTGTAATTGGCAGAAAAGGGCGGAACCTAGGGAGCGATAAATGCGAAAGAAAAATATATTGGAAAATATATTGCCGGAGAAAATTGATGACTGAAAAAAAACGGCTTCATCTTCATGTGCCAGAGCCAGAATTTCGTCCCGGAGATACCCCGGATTTTTCCAATGTTACGATACCCAAAGCAGGTTCTGTAAGGCGTCCTGATGTTGATGTTTCGCCCGAGGAAATCAGGGATCTTGCCTATTCTATTATCCGCGTCTTGAATCGGGATGGGAATGCTGTTGGCCCTTGGGCGGATCTGTTGAGTGGTGATGAATTGATCAAAGGCCTGCGTCATATGATGACGCTTCGGGCCTTCGATGCGCGTATGATGATGGCACAAAGACAGGGAAAAACATCCTTTTACATGCAACATCTTGGTGAAGAAGCTGTTTCAACTGCTTTTCAATGTGCGCTGGAAAAAGGGGATATGAATTTTCCGACTTACCGTCAGGCAGGCCTGTTGTTGGCCCAAGACTATCCCATGGTCAAGATGATGAACCAGATCTACTCTAACGAAGAAGATCCGTTAAAAGGCCGCCAGCTTCCAATTATGTATTCTGAGAAAGAGTACGGATTTTTTTCCATTTCCGGTAACTTGGGCACGCAGTATATTCAGGCTGTTGGCTGGGCGATGGCTTCTGCGATTAAAAATGATACCAAGATTGCAGCGGGCTGGATCGGTGATGGATCTACGGCTGAGTCAGATTTTCATGCTGCATTGGTCTTTGCATCCACCTACAAAGCGCCTGTCATTCTTAATGTGGTAAATAACCAGTGGGCGATCTCTACCTTCCAGGGAATTGCTAAGGGAGGATCAGGAACCTTTGCCGCCCGTGGGCATGGCTTTGGAATCCCGGCACTGCGTGTTGATGGTAATGACTATCTCGCTGTTTATGCAGTTGCAAAGTGGGCTGCTGAGCGTGCACGCTTGAACCTTGGTCCAACTATGATTGAATACGTGACCTATAGGGCTGGTGGGCACTCTACTTCTGATGATCCTGCGGCCTATCGTCCAAAGGAAGAGTCCGATGCCTGGCCATTGGGCGATCCGATTGAGCGTCTGAAACTTCATCTGATTAGCAAGGGAATTTGGTCGGAAGATCGTCACTTACAGGCACAAGCTGAAATTAAAGACACCGTACTGGCAGCACAAAAAGAAGCAGAAAGTCACGGTACGCTCCATTCCGGGGGGTCGCCTTCAACGCGTGAAATGTTCGAAGATGTTTATAAAGAAATGCCGCCACACTTACGGCGTCAACGTCAGGAAGCGGGGATTTAATTCATGAGCAGGATGACGATGATTGAAGCCATCCGTGATGCAATGGATGTCATGATGGGGAAAAATGATGACGTGGTTGTCTTTGGTGAAGACGTTGGTTACTTCGGGGGTGTCTTTCGCTGTACGCACGGATTGCAGGAAAAATACGGTAAGAACCGCTGCTTTGATGCTCCGATTAATGAATCCGGGATTGTCGGTGCGGCAATTGGTATGGCGGCCTATGGTTTGCGCCCTTGCGTAGAGGTCCAGTTTGCTGATTATGTTTATCCGGCTTATGACCAGATCGTCTCGGAAGCTGCGCGGTTGCGCTATCGCTCTGCGGGCGATTTTACGGCACCGATAACAATCAGAATGCCGACGGGCGGTGGTATCTTTGGGGGACAAACACACAGTCAAAGCCCCGAAGCGGTCTTTACCCAGGTATCGGGCCTAAAGGTTGTTGTGCCTTCCAACCCTGCAGATGCCAAAGGTCTTTTGATTTCGGCGATAGAGGATGATGACCCCGTTATCTATCTGGAACCAAAGCGCCTTTATAACGGGCCTTTTGATGGTCACCATGACCAGCCGGTAACTCCTTGGTCAAAACATGAGATGGGTGAAGTGCCGGATGGGTATTACAATGTTCCATTGGGCAAAGCCAAAGTGACCCGTGAGGGAGCGGATGTTACAATTATTGCTTATGGCACCATGGTTTATGTGGCTGAGGCTGCGGCCAAAGAAACCGGAATTGATGCAGAGATAATTGATCTACGGTGTTTATTGCCTCTGGATGAGGAAACAATCATCGCGTCGGTTAAAAAGACGGGGCGTTGTGTTGTTGTTCATGAAGCTACGTTGACATCTGGTTTTGGTGCCGAACTTCTCTCTCGTGTTCAGGAAACCTGTTTCTATCATCTCGAAGCACCAATCCAACGGGTGACAGGCTGGGACACACCTTATCCTCATGCGCAGGAATGGGCTTATTTCCCCGGACCGGAAAGAGTAAGCCGTGCGTTAAAACAAGTGATGGAGGCCTGATCAATGGGTGAATATGTAATCAAGCTTCCTGATGTTGGCGAGGGTGTTGCTGAAGCCGAGATCGTCGAGTGGGAAGTTTCAGTTGGCGATGTGGTCCAGGAAGATGCTGTCCTTGCCGCTGTGATGACTGACAAGGCAACGGTCGAAATTCCATCCCCTGTGGATGGTCGTGTTATTTGGCTTGGAGCCGAGCCTGGAGATGTAATGTCGGTTGGTGCCCCGATTATCAAACTAGAAGTTGATGGTGAGGGGAACACTACAGAGGATAGCACGTCAAAACCTCTATCTGCTGAACCTGAAACCCCTAAGTCGGGAAAAGTAGAGAAGAAGGTGTCTCCAAAACAAGAGCAAGGTTTTGTTGTTGAACCGCCAAAAACAAAGGTGGAGATAGAAAAGCCATCGGCATCTCAAGTCCGTAAACAGTCTATTGGTCCTGCCAGAGCAGAAGGGGAGAAGCCTATTGCATCTCCGGCCATTCGAAAACGTGCACAGGACGGTGGTGTTGATCTTCGGCAAGTCACGGGAACGGGGCCAGCCGGACGCATTACCCACGAAGATCTGGATACTTATTTTGATGGCAGCAGTGTTGCGGTTCATCCAAAAGGGGGGCTTGTCCCCAATACGTCGGTCTCGGAAGTCAAGATCGTAGGTTTACGTCGTAAAATTGCGGAAAAGATGTCGATTTCCAAATCTCGGATACCGCATATCACGATTGTCGAAGAAGTCGATATGACAGCTTTGGAAGAACTGCGCGCGACATTGAATAGGAACAGATCCGAAGATCATCCTAAACTGACACTCTTACCGTTCTTGATGCGGGCATTGGTCAAGGCTGTCGCTGAACAACCCAACCTCAATGCAATTTTCGATGATGAGGCGGGTGTTGTTCATCAATACGGTGGTGTCCATATTGGCATGGCTGCACAAACACCGAACGGATTGGTGGTGCCAGTTATAAAACATGCGGAAGCAAGGGATGTCTGGGGCTGTGCGGCAGAAGTCAATCGTCTCGCAGCTGCATCCAAAGCAGGGACCGCAACACGCGAAGAGTTAAGTGGATCGACCATTACCATCACGTCACTGGGGCCTTTGGGGGCTATTGCAACTACACCTGTTATTAATCATCCGGAAGTCGCCATTCTTGGGGTTAACAAAATGGCTGTACGTCCTATGTGGGATGGGAATGATTTTGTCCCGCGTAAAATGATGAATATTTCTTCCAGCTTTGACCACAGGGTTATTGATGGCTGGGATGCGGCCGTTTTTGTGCAACGGATTAAATCCCTGCTTGAAACCCCGGCAATCATTTTTATGGAGGGCTAAGCCGTGAAGGAAATTAAAACAAAGCTTCTTATTATCGGTGCTGGCCCTGGTGGGTATATCTGTGCCATCCGTGCGGGGCAGCTGGGGATAGATACCGTTGTTATCGAAGCAGGAAAACCCGGCGGCACTTGTCTTAATGTTGGTTGTATTCCATCAAAAGCCCTGATCCATGCCGCAGAAGAGTTCGACAAAGTCGCTCATTTATCGGGTGAAAACGCGCTCGGAATTTCGACGACAAAACCCTCTATTGATCTTGCACAGACAATGGAGTGGAAAGATGGCATTGTGAGCCGCCTGAATTCTGGTGTTGCTGGACTTTTAAAAAAGCATGGTGTTAAGACCGTTGAAGGTTGGGCAAAGTTTCGGGACGGTAAAACTGTAGAGGTCGCTACGCCGACAGGGCCGCAGATTATACGGGCTGAATATGTCGTGATTGCCACAGGTTCCAAGCCAGTGGAACTGCCTTTCCTACCTTTCGGGGATAAGGTTATTTCATCGACTGAGGCCCTGTCACTAACCGAAGTACCCGAAAAGCTGGCTGTTGTTGGTGGCGGGTATATCGGGCTTGAGCTTGGTATTGCCTATGCAAAACTGGGGGCGAAGGTTACGGTTGTCGAGGCGGCTAAATCTATTTTGCCACAGTATGACAAAGATTTGGTGCGCCCAATAAACAAGCGATTAAGCAGTCTTGGTATCAAGGTCATGACCAATGCCAAAGCAAAGGGACTTTCCACAAAAGGGAATTCCTTGCTTGTTGAGAATAGTGCAGGCACTGACGTTAAGGTTACGGCAGATAAAATTCTGGTGACTGTCGGGCGAAAACCTGTAACTGAAGGCTGGGGTTTGGAAGAGATTGACTTGCGTATGGATGGATCTTTCATTCATATCAACGATAAATGCGAAACCTCTATGCGTGGAACTTTTGCGATTGGTGATGTTACCGGGGAACCAATGCTTGCCCATCGTGCCATGGCGCAAGGAGAAATGGTTGCTGAAATCATTGCCGGGGAAAAACGCGTTTGGGATAAAGTTTGTATTCCAGCGGTTTGCTTTACCGACCCGGAAATCGTAACGGCAGGATTGTCACCGGTAGAGGCCAAGAAGTTGGGACATGAGATTAAAGTGGATCTCTTTCCATTTCAGGCAAATGGTCGTGCCATGTCTGCCGAACGCGAAGATGGGTTTGTCCGCATTGTTGCCCGGGCAGATAATCATCTGGTTCTTGGCATTCAGGCCGTAGGTGCAGGTGTTTCCGAAATGTCGGCAGGTTTTGCGCTAGCCCTTGAAATGGGCGCGCGTCTGGAAGATATCGCTGGAACAATCCACGCCCACCCAACACAAAGCGAAGCCTTTCAAGAGGCCGCCCTTAAAACCTTGGGACATGCATTACATATTTAGTCATGATCTGAATGCGTCTATGTTCAAAAGGCATTTAGAAGAAATACTCGAAATAAAAGCGTTGGTTTTCCAGCGCTTTTATTTTTGGGTAACTCGCTATGTATGAGATAGGAAAGGCATAAAATTTACGCTGTCACAAACGGCTACTTTTCTTGTGACTGGCTTTTAAGAGAGTTTTCCTATTATAGTTTTGTAATGAAAATTATAATGGGGAGAGATTTTAATGGAACAGATACCTGACTTCGTTGTCACCTTTCTGGAGCTTCTCTCTTTTCTTTTTATAACGGCTGTCGGCGCCGGGTTTCTGTGGTTGATTTATGCCTACATCACTGATGTAACGCAGACAGAGAGTACACTGCGTCGAAATTATCCTGTCATCGCACGTTTTCGCTATTTCTTTGAGCATCTGGGGGAGTTCTTTCGCCAGTATTTCTTTGCCTTGGACCGCGAAGAAATGCCCTTTAATCGTGCTGAAAGATCATGGGTCTATCGTGCGGCTAAGAATGTTGATTCCACCGTGGCCTTTGGTTCTACCCGTGATCTCAGGCCTGCGGGAACGGTTTTCTTTGTGAACTGTCCTTTCCCGACACAGGCGGAAGACGCAATTGAACCCGGTAACGTGATCATTGGTCCTTATTGTCAGCAACCATATGAAACAGATAGTATTTTTAACATTTCAGGGATGAGTTATGGCGCGATTTCTATTCCGGCTGTGCGGGCTTTATCAAAAGGGGCCAAGAAGGCTGGTATCTGGTTGAATACAGGCGAGGGCGGCTTATCGCCTTATCATCTGGAAGGTGGGGCAGATATTGTATTTCAGATTGGAACCGCCAAGTTTGGTGTTCGCAAGCCCGAAGGTGGTTTTGACGAAGACAAACTCCGGGAAATTGCGGCCCATGATCAGGTTAAAATGTTTGAGCTAAAGCTTTCACAGGGGGCTAAACCGGGGAAAGGAGGCATTTTACCCGGAGAAAAGGTCACCGAAGAAATCTCCAAAATCCGTGGTATTCCTATCGGGCAATCTGCCATCAGTCCAAATCGTCATCCAGAAGTGAAATCCGAGAGCGAACTTCTGGATATGCTTGCTTACATCCGTGATACAACGGGGAAACCTGTTGGCTTTAAAATGGTTGTTGGGACCTATGGGTTTTTTGATAACCTGTGTGAAGAAATTAAAAAAAGAGGCATTGAAAGCGCCCCTGATTTTATCACAATTGATAGTGCTGACGGGGGAACTGGGGCAGCCCCGATGAGCTTGATTGATAACATGGGGGTGCCTCTGCGGGAAAGCTTACCTCATGTGGTCGATACCCTGATCAGGCATGGGCTGCGTGATCGTATTAAAGTCTGTGCCAGTGGTAAGATGATTAACCCGTCTGATGTGGCGTGGGCCTATTGCGCAGGGGCTGATTTTGTCAACTCGGCGCGTGGATTTATGTTCGCGCTTGGGTGTATTCAGGCGTTGCAATGCAATAAGAATACATGCCCGACAGGGATCACTACTCACAATAAAAAACTACAATTTGGTCTGGACCCTGAAACGAAGTCAGTACGGGTTGCGAGCTATGCCGAGAATATGCGGAAAGAAGTGGGAATCATCGCCCATAGTTGTGGTGCGGCAGATGCACGGGCCTTGAAGCGTTATCACGCGCGGATCGTTCTTGATACAGGGCGCAGCGTTTCAATGGATGAGCTTTATCCATATCCAACGGTATTGGCAGCTGAATAGAGCTTTATGGGGTATCGGGTGAAACTGCGTGTTTTATATCGTTGATATGGTCCCGCATTGCTTCGGCTGCGGCATCGGGGTCATGGGCCTGAAGTGCAGTTAAGATCCGGCAGTGACCCGTGATGGAAGCAACACGACGTTCTTCACTTTGATGGCCCTCGGTACGGGATGGGTCTATAGATGCGCTGATCTTGTCCATGAGATCAGATAGGAGTGTATTCCCTGTTGCCTTGGCGATGAGTGCGTGAAAGCTCCTGTCGATCTTTTGAAGTTCACTTAGATCTTCCGTCGTCATCTGAGTTCTCAGAAGCTGATCCATTTCAGCTAACTGTTCGGGAAGGATCATTTCTGCGGCAAGAGCAGTAATTTGCGGCTCGATTAATTCACGTAGTTGGAAGACTTCGAAAAGACGTCTTACGTCGCCGGAAACCAAAGAGGACAAAGCGCGGGTTAGCTCTTCCCTTGTTGAAGATCGGATGTAGTTGCCACTTCCACGTTTCGGCGCTAGGACACCTTGTTCCTGTAAGACACGAATGGCTTCACGGACAGAGTGGCGTGAGACAGAAAACAAGTCAGATAGACGTCGTTCGGAAGGAAGCGCGTCCCCAGGACCCATGTCTTCATCGCTGATCAACTTTCTGATCTTGGCGATAACGTCTTCATAGGCGCGCGCTGTTGAAACTGAATTATCGTTCGTTTCAGTTTCTTGCTCTAGCGTCGTGGATTGACTTTGCTCTGTCATACTTGCTCTCCCTTAACTGCCTTCTAAGGCAGCGTTCTTATGTTAGCAAGTCATGTATCATGCGCAAGCTCGTGATAAAGAGGAAAAAGGCAAAAGACAGTCTAAGAAGTTTTGGCGGGATCGCATGGGCAATCTTCGCGCCGATTGGGGCAAAGAACCCTGATGTAGGAATGATGAGAGCAAAGCCAATTAGATTGACGTAGCCAAGGGAAAAATCTGGTCTGCCGGGTAGCCCCAAACCGTAATAAATATAACCAAGAAAGCCGGGAACCGCGATGATAAGACCGATGGCAGAAGCCGTCGCAACAGCTTTGCGAATAGG
Source organism: Kiloniella sp. (assembly GCF_048270245.1). Taxonomy (GTDB): domain Bacteria; phylum Pseudomonadota; class Alphaproteobacteria; order Kiloniellales; family Kiloniellaceae; genus Kiloniella. The sequence continues at coordinate 28,935 of NZ_JBLWTH010000004.1, read as the reverse complement.
GTAGTTAAAAAGGGTGAGAATAGGTACAGATAAGGTTCCGCCGCCGATACCCATTAACACCGATATTCCGCCGATGAAAACTCCAATTAGTTGTTTAAAGGGGGAGCCGGGGAGCTGGTCTGAAATATGTGCTCCTTCAGGTCGGAAAGCCATATTCATAGCGACGACTAACGCTATGACTGCAAAGACTGCAATCAAAGCTTCCGAGCCAATATTTCCGCCGACAACAACCCCGATCAAGACGCCAATCGCAATGGCAGGCCCCCAGCTTTTCAAGAGGTCTGTATCTACAGCTCCTTTGGCATAATGAGAACGGGCAGAGGCAAAACCAGTGACAAGAATAGTTGCCAATGACGTCCCAACGGCGGTGTGCATGCGAACGGACTCGTCGACACCTATTAGACTGAAAAGGTGATATAGAACGGGAACGATAACAATGCCGCCGCCGACGCCTAAAAGGCCGGCAATAAGCCCGGCAACAACGCCTGTGGCCAATAGGATAGCTGCTAGAATAAGCAGATCTGTGGAAAGGAGTGCGTCCATCTATGTAAAGCCTGACTAGTAATTTTTTTAAAGTTAGAGAATGAGTGTTATCTCGGCTTAGATTTATTTTTACTGAATCTTACAGCACCTATTACCTTGATGCCATATAGCGTGAAGGGTTTTGATGCCTTGATGCTTGGTTGGGAAACTCTCCGATAATCAAGTTGTCTTTCGTATGGTCTCAATAATTTTTTGGTTTTACCAAGTTATATTGGTTGTACCAATTATCGTCATGATCTATCTTACCTGTCAAGTTATGTTGTTTTGATACCTTTTTACGGGTCTAGTCACTTGTTTTTCCTAGATATCCGCATTCGGGGAATCTTATTCGATCAGGAGAGTAGAGTATGAGCGATTTCACCACGCGCCCGGAAATTACAGGCACTTTTGGTGTTGTGACCTCAACCCACTGGCTGGCTACAGCAGCGGGTATGGGCATTCTGGAACGAGGTGGAAACGCCTATGACGCTGCCGTTGCAACGGGTTTTGCATTGCAAGTTGTCGAACCACATCTTAACGGTCCTGGTGGTGAAGTGCCGATCATTGTGGCTCCGGAAGATGGGCCCGTTAAAGTTATTAATGGGCAAGGACCTGCGCCGAAGAAAGCGACATTGGAAGCTTATCAGGCCTTGGATTTATCTATTGTACCGGGGTCGGGTATGCTTTCTGCCGTAGTTCCCGGTGCCTTTGATGCATGGATGTTGATGCTGTTGGATTATGGCACGATGTCTTTGCGGGACGTTCTATCCTATGCGATTAATTTTGCGCGTGATGGTTATCCTTTGGTTCCCAATATCTCGCATACAATAAACCGGGTTAAGGACCTCTTTGAGACCGAATGGACTTCTTCGGCTGATATTTACCTGAAAGACCGTAAAGTACCGGAAGCTGGTGATCTTTTTAAAAATCCTGAACTGGCTGATATGTACGAACGGATTGTTTCTGAAGCGGAAGCTGTATCAGATAGTCGGGAAGAGCAAATCAAGGCTGCCAGAAAAATTTGGTCAGAAGGTTTTGTCGCGCAGGCAATTTTGGATTTCTGTGAAACCGCAGAGATTATGGATACGACAGGACGACGTCACAAGGCCTTATTGGATAAAAGTGATTTCACTGCGTGGTCCGCTTCTTACGAAGAACCTCTTACATTCGATTATCATGGTTATACCGTTTGTAAGACTGCGGCATGGGGGCAGGGGCCCGTTTTCTTGCAACAACTGGCGTTGTTGAAAGGTTTCGATCTGGATAGTCTGGATGAAAAATCTCCAGATTTTGTACATCTTGTCACAGAAAGTGCAAAGTTGGCTTTTGCGGATCGGGAAGCTTTTTATGGCGATCCAGATTTTGTTGATGTGCCGATGGATGTACTGCTGTCCGAAGCTTATAACGATGAACGCCGTAAACTCATCACGGACAAAGCATCTCTGGAAATCAGGCCGGGAACTGTTCCCGGTAAGGGCGGAAATGTGGTGGTTCGGATCAAAGGAACCACAGACGAAGGCAAAGATAATACCGATCTTGGTGAGCCAACAGTTGCGCGGTTTAATGATGAACCAACACCAGACGATAAAGGCGGCGTAAAGGGAGATACCTGTCATCTCGATATTATTGATCGTTGGGGAAATATGGTTTCAGCAACACCAAGTGGTGGGTGGTTACAGTCTTCACCGGTCATTCCAGGACTTGGGTTTTGCCTGACAAATCGGGCGCAGATGTTCTGGCTTGATGAAACTTCTCCGGCATGTATCGCTCCCGGAAAACTACCAAGAACAACGTTAACACCTTCACTCGCCTTGAAAAATGGTGTGCCATACATGGCTTTTGGAACACCGGGTGGGGATCAACAGGATCAATGGTCGCTCCATTTCTTCCTGCGCCATGTTCATTTTGGCCTGAACCTACAAGAAGCTATTGATGCGCCTGCTTTCCAAACCGCGCATTTCCCAAGCTCGTTTTATCCGCGTGAATGTGATCCGGGTAATCTCTCACTCGAAGGACGTTTTCCTTCGGAAACCATTGAAGAATTGAAACGTCGGGGCCATAAAGTCGTTATCGAGCCAGATTGGTCACTGGGGCGCATGGCTGCAGCAACCAAAGAAAACGGTTTGTTGAAAGCGGCAGCAAATCCTCGCTCAATGCAAGGATATGCTGCAGGGCGGTAATTGTCTTAGTAAAGTGTGCAAAATAAAAAAGCCGCAGAGTTGGGATAACTCTGCGGCTTTTTATTTTTAACGTAAGTCGATGTTATTCGACGTTACGCAGAATTTTGTTTTCTGGATCATACGGTGATTCTTCAACAACCGTTGCTTTGAAAAGATTTCCAAGGATATAGACTTCCAGCTCTGTGCCAATTTCGGCCAAATCCGGGCGTACCATAGCGAGGGCAATAGATTTCTGAGTACGGAAACCGTATCCACCGGATGTTACGCGGCCAACCATTTCACCGTTGAGATAAATTGGTTCAGATCCACGGGCATCACAATCGGTCACCCCATGGACTTCCATTGTAACGAACTGGTTGTCAAAACCACGCTCTTTCCAATCAGCCAACGCCTGTTTCCCGATGAAATCATCTTCTTTATCTAGGCGCACAAAACGATCAAGGCCGGTCTCGAGCGCAGAATATTCGATGGACATTTCTGTTGGGATCAAACGGTAGGATTTTTCCAGACGCATGGAATCCATGGCGCGAATACCAAATGGTTTCAGGCCGAATTCAGCACCAGCTTCCATGAGAACATCAAAAAGATAGTTCTGCATTTCAATTGGGTGGTGAAGCTCCCAACCGTACTCACCGACAAAGTTAACGCGTGCAGCAGTGACTGGTGCGATGCCAACAGAGATCTGTTGTGCGGTCAACCATGGGAAGGCTTTGTTAGAGAAATCAGCATCAGACAGTTTTTCCATCAAGAGGCGGGATTTTGGTCCAGCAATAATGAAAACGCCTTGCTGAGTTGTGATCTTCTCTAGTTCAACTGAACCGTCTGTTGGTTTTAGCTTCGTAAGGTAATCCCAGTCGTGACGTTCCTGAGCACCAGCAGATACGAGGTAGTAGCTCTGCTTGCCTGTTTTAAGAATGGTGAATTCAGCTCGAACACCGCCGTGCAGGGTCAACATATGTGTCAACGCCATACGGCCGATCTTTTTAGGGATTTTGTTGGCAACCAAGCTGCTCAACCAAGCTTCTGCACCACGACCTTTTACGATGAACTTAGAGAAAGCTGACATGTCAAGCAGGCCAACGTTTTCCATAACGTTCTTACATTCGTTGCCAACGTGCTCGAAGTAGTTAGAGCGACGGAAAGACCATTTCTCTACTGGTAGTTTACCTTCTTCAGCAGGGGCATGGTTCTCACGTGTGATTGTATCATCCTGGTTCAGATCTTCTTCGGTCAGGCCATAACCTTCCGGGGCGAACCAGTTTGGACGTTCCCAACCAAAGATTGTTCCCATAACCGCGCCGTGTTCTTTCATGCGGTCATAACAAGGTGAACGCTTTAGACCACGGGCTGCTGGACGAGATTCGTCAGGATAGTGAACAGTGAAAACATTCGCGTAGGCTTCTTCGTTTTTCTCTTTCAAGAAACCGCGGCCTGCATAAGGACCAAAGCGACGTGGGTCAACGCCAGACATATCAATTGTCGGTTCGCCGTCGACGATCCATTCTGCCAACTGCCAGCCAGCACCACCGGTTGCTGTAATGCCAAAGGAGTGACCTTCATTCAGCCAGAAGTTCTTTAGCCCCCAAGCTGGACCAATAATTGGTGATCCATCAGGCGTGTAGGCAATCGCGCCATTATAAACTTCTTTGATGCCAACTTCAGCAAAGGCCGGTACACGCTCAAAAGCGGTCTCGATGTATGGCATCAGACGCTCTAGCTCACCGTTGAACAGTTCGTACTTGGCATCAGGCGCTGGACCATCAACGTAGCAGCAAGGCGCACCAACTTCGTATGGACCAAGCAACAGACCGCCAGCTTCTTCACGCATGTACCATGAAGAATCTGATTCACGAAGAACACCCATTTCAGGAAGGCCTGCAGCATGACGTGCTTTAATGTCCGGGTGAGGCTCAGTAACGATAAACTGGTGTTCAACTGGAATGACCGGAATGTCCAGTCCAACCATTTCACCTGTCTTGCGGGCAAAGTTACCAGTACAGGAAATCACGTGCTCACAAGAGATATCGCCCTTGTCAGTCTGAACAATCCAGCTGTCATCGTCTTGCTGTTCCATGCCCAGAACAGTTGTGTGCTGGTGAATTTCAGCGCCGTTGTTACGGGCACCCTTTGCAAGCGCCTGTGTCAGTTCAGCAGGCTGTACGTATCCATCTTCAACATGCTGGATCGCACCAAGAATACCGTCTGTGTTACACAGAGGCCAAATTTCTTTCAGTTCTTCAACGGAAAGCCATTTAACATCAACACCAAGTGTTTTAGCCACACCAACATAGTATCTGTACTCGTCCATACGGTCTTGTGTCCGGGCTAGACGAATGTTCGAAACCTGTTTAAGGCCTGAATTCAGACCGGTTTCTTCTTCCAGGCGGGCATAGAGATCTACAGAGTACTGGTGGATTTTTCCAACAGAGTAGCTCATGTTGAACAGAGGCAGCAGGCCAGCAGCGTGCCAGGTGGAACCAGATGTCAGATCGTGGCGCTCTAGCAGCGCAACATCTGACCAACCTTTTTTTGCCAAGTGGTAAAGTGTACCAACACCAACAGCACCACCACCGATAACGACGGCTTTGTAGTGAGATTTCATCGCCTGACTCCAAATTAATGCGACTAAACGTGCTTATGCACAGGGTCAAAGTTGTATGTTATGTTTCGGTGTTTTTTGCGAGACGACAAAAAGACTTGGTAATTTTTGTACAGTAGCAGCCACCGATTACATCCTGCTATGATGATGGGGAACAGTCCGCTGAACGTCCTATCGGTTTGCGTCACCACACTCGCAGTTTACGACATTAGTGATCTTTTACGACATTTTTGACGTTAGCAGATTTTGACCTTTTAGGGACAAAGAAAGTCGTTTTATCTCATGTTTATTGAAAACGACTCGTATGTGTTACGGTTGAAGAAGATGGCCTTCAATTTAAAAATTTCTCAAAAGTGTGATTTAATGAGGAGAAATTTAAGTCTGTTCTCACGGTTTTTACTAGGGAAATAAGCTTGTTAACCCTCCTTGCCGCATTTGGTTTTTTGTCGGTCGCAATCTAGACAGAGCCTTATCCGCCAGAAGGGAATATTCGAGATCTCTATAGGAGGGCATTTAATGAGTGATACAGAAACAAGATCAGGTCGTGCTGGGCGCGCCGGTCGAGGTCGTAGTGGCGGTGGTGCTGCTTCACGACGTGCTGCCAGATCAAGTGGTTCAGCAGAGCAACTAAAATACATTACACGTAATATTCCTTATTTCGAGACACTGAATGAAGAAGCGCTTGAAATAATCGAACACAATGCTGAAACTGTTCTGGAAGAAATCGGGATTGAATTCCGTGACGATCCTGAAGCCCTTCAAATTCTCAAAGACAATGGCTGTGATGTACAGGGCGAGCGTGTTCGTTTCCCGCGCGGTCTTGCACGGCAGTGGTGTGCCCACGCACCTAGTGAGTTTACCCAACACGCCCGTAACACTGAACGGTCTGTGATTATTGGTGGTAAGAATACTGTTTTTGCCCCCGTATATGGACCTCCTTTTGTCCGTGATCTCGACGGTGGTCGTCGCTATGCAACGATTGAAGATTTCCGGAACTTTGTGAAGTTGACATATTCTATGCCTGCGCTTCACCATTCTGGTGGTACGGTTTGTGAGCCTGTTGATATTCCGGTGAACAAACGTCACCTGGACATGCTGTATTCCCATATACGTTATTCAGACAAACCCTATATGGGATCAGTTACCGCACCGGAACGCGCTGAAGATTCTATTGCGATGTCTAAATTGGTTTTTGGCGATGATTTCGTCGAAAACAATACGGTAATGATCAGTCTGATCAACGCGAATTCACCGATGACATTTGACGATACCATGCTTGGTGCCTTGAAGGTATATGCTCGTCACATGCAGGCTTGTATTGTCACTCCATTCATTCTCGCGGGTGCTATGGCGCCAGTGACCGCAGCTGGTGTGATGGCGCAATCCCTTGCCGAAGGAATGGCCGGTATTGCTTTTGCTCAGATGGTTCGCAAAGGGGCTCCGGTTGTTCTGGGGTCGTTCGCGAGTTCGATTTCAATGCAGTCTGGCGCGCCGACTTTTGGAACACCTGAGCCTGCTTTGGTTCTTTATGGTATGGCACAGCTCGCGCGTCGTCTTGGGGTTCCATTCCGCTCTGGTGGATCGCTTTGTGGTTCCAAGGTTCCTGATGCGCAAGCGGCATACGAGTCAGCAAATACAATCCTGCCAACGTCGCTTGCTGGTGTGAACTTTACCCTTCACTCTGCCGGGTGGCTCGAAGGTGGTCTGATTTCATCTTATGAGAAACTCGTGATGGATGCAGACCAATTGGGTATGATGCAGCGTATGTTGGAAGGTTATGATATGACTGAGAACGGTCAAGCTATGGATGCCCTTCGCGAAGTTGGACCGGGTAACCATTTTCTTGGCTGTGCTCATACTCAGGCAAACTTTGAGACAGCTTTCTATCGTTCTAATATTGCGGATAACAATTCTTTCGAACAGTGGGAATCTGAAGGTTCCCTTGATGCTTATCAACGTGCAAATGCCGTTGTAAAAAAGACTTTGGAGCAATATGTCGCGCCTGATCTTGATGTATCGATTGATGAAGCTTTGAATGAATTCATCACCAAGAAAAAAGAGTCTATGCCGGATGCTTTTACCTAAGTCTCCCACTTAGATCTTATTTGTAGAGAAAAGGCGACTTTTGTCGCCTTTTCTTATGCGCGGATAATAAAAGTAGTATTCGGTTCTTGTTTACTTTTAAACTTTCTGATAATTGGCCTTTTAAAGAGTAAAAAGCTCAAGATAAAATAAGTGTACTTTTTAAGGTTAGGGCAAGAGAATGATGTTATCCTTCATTCTTGTGATACTTTATACGCACTTACTAATAAATGTATCTTCGTATTGCTAACATGCGTGTCAGGTGAAAGTTTAGAGATGATTAGAAAAGCCCCGCAAGAATTGCCACAGCGCATCGTTTTTTTCCTTATCCCAAAGTTTTCTCTTATCGCTTTTACATCTGCTATAGAGCCGTTAAGACTTGCTAACAGAGAAGCAGGAAAAAAACTCTATAGCTGGAATTTAGTCAGTGTAGATGACCAGCCTGTATTGTCGTCTTGTGGTATTCCTATTTCTCCTGATATTAACCTTGATGAGCTGGATAATTTTCATGCGGCAATTATTTGCAGCGGGGAAGACGCGCATAAGATAGAAGATAGGCGTATTCATTCCTGGTTACGTCGTATTGAGAGAAAAGGTGTTGATATTGGAGCTCTTTGTACCGGAGCCCATATTTTGGCAAAAGCTGGGTTGCTTGATGATTACAGCTGTACAATTCATTGGGAAAATTTAGCTGGATTTCTAGAGGATTTTCCCGAAATCGAAGTTACCCCAGAACTGTTCGAAATCGATCGTAACCGCTTCACCTGTGCTGGTGGAACTGCCTCGCTTGATATGATGCTTAATATTATTTCGTCCCAATACGGACATGAGCTGGCAGGGGAAGTCGCAAACCAGTTTATGCATGATCGTATTCGTGATGAGCATGATCAACAGCGCATGTCTATGCCAGTTCGATTGGGCGTGCGGCATCCAAAATTGTTGGCAGTTATCAAGTTAATGGAAGAAAACTTGGAAGAGCCTTTGACGCGTATTCAGTTGGCCAAAGATGCGGGGCTCTCAACCCGTCAGCTAGAACGACTCTTCCGTAAATATCTTGGCCGTTCTCCTGCGCGATACTATTTGGAACTGAGATTAAACAAAGCTCGACTTCTCCTACTGCAAACAAATATGTCTGTTATTGATGTGGCTTTGGCGTGTGGTTTTGTATCAGCGTCCCACTTTTCAAAATGTTATCGCGATTTCTTTGGCAGAACACCAAGAAAAGAACGGGGCCTGCCGGGGCTTCCTGGGGAAGAAGAAGACGTTTAGTTTTCTGACCAAACAATCGATGTATTAAAAAATCCTGCGAAATTGTTTCGCAGGATTTTTTTGTTTTCTATTAATAATAGGCGTTTTATTTTTTGTTATCAAAAGGCTCGAAGCAGCTTTTGGGTAAAAGAGGCTCAAGAACGTTGGCGATGTCATGGGGCGCATCGGTGAAGTTAACGCCCACATTTGTGCCATGATCCCAAGCAACAGAAACATTGAGAGCTGCTGATTTTGAAAAGCGAAGAGTTTCGATCGTTTCGCCTGTTAAAGGTCGATCAAACTCGAGCTTTGCCCCGGTTAAAGAGATGTCCATTACGGCGCAGTCTTTTTTCCGCAGGTTACCATCAACACGCCCTGCCAGAATTACTTCTGCCCTTGGAAATACCCTGCGATCTTCAGCTGATTTATTCACCGTCTAGATCTCCCTTACAGCATTTGATTTGAAATTATCGATAACTGATTGTGATTAAAAAAACTTTAAGAAGTTTGTAGCTAACGGGGAAAAGAATACAAATCACAATTTATGGTTAATTTTTGTCAACGAATATTTAACGCAAATTTTAGATTTAATTTTCTAAAATAGTCCTGCTTGTAGGAGGGTATTATGGTTGCTGTTGCACAATTGAGCGAAAGCTATTCTGACACATTCAGGGAAGAACATCTGGTAGAGGCAGAAAGAGGCATTCTGAGTATACCAGTTGCTTCAGAGCAAGGAGTGCATGCTTTGCAGGATATGTTGGCGAATTCAGTTGCTTTTGAAAACCATGCCCAGCCCGGTTCTGGCGATTTAAATCAATCTCTTCGATCTATTGAAACAATTTCGTCCAAAATGTCGGATTTATTTTTGGACGATGTTGGTGAGGCCCTTACTGAGATTGATATTGTAGCAACAGATGCTGACTACTCTTATCGTCCCACCCCCTTCCTCAATCAGGGAATGCTTTCTTTTTATATGCATTCTGATGATTCCTTACAAGACGATGGAATGGTGGTTATGCCGGAATTAATTGATGATGAAGAGTTTGTTTTGGTTCCGACTGTTGGGCTGACACTTCATTAAGTTTTATTTATCCTGTTCAATGCAAGATGAAGCTGCTCTAAGCCGTTCTTGATTGATGAATGTTCGATTGCTGTGTATCCAAGACGGAAATTATATTTTGGTGGAATTGCGTCAAAGTAGTAAATCGCACCGGGTTCTAGAACAACACCCTTTTTTAGGGCCTCTTGCAACAACTCTTTACTGTTAAGGTCTTTGGACCCGTTGACCCAAAAGCTTGATCCTCCGGATGATTTTTGAAAATTAAGACCGATTTTTTCCAATCCTGTTCTCATCTCGATCCATCTGTTTTTATAAATTTTTCTTAATTTTTTGCGCAAAGCATCGTGATGCCCAAGAGCGAGGAACAATGCCATCGTCCGTTGATTGTTGGTTGGGGTATGTCGATGCATAAGTCGGCCAAGTGCTCTTGCTTCTTGGATAATTTCTTTTGAAGCAACGAGGTATCCAAGTCGTAATCCGGGAAAGAACGATTTGGAAAGGCTGCCCACATAAACGACACGTCCGTTATTATCGAGGGATTTTAGGGCAGGGGTTGGAGAGTTTTCAAAATTTAATTCAGGCTCATAATCATCTTCAATGATTAATGTGTTGTTGGTTTCAGCACGTTCAAGCAATTCCTTTCTTCTTTGTAGAGGCATGGTGACGGTTGTTGGAAACTGGTGGCTTGGCGTGACGGCTAGGACATTGCAGGTGTCAATTTGTTGGTCTGGAATTAGTCCATAATTGTCCAGTTTCAAGTACTGTATACGTGAACCGATACACTGAATAATGTTCCGCAGGTCCGGGTAACCCGGGTTTTCCATACCAAACAAGGTATTGTTGTTAAGGAAAAGGCGGCAAAGAATATAAAGGCTGTTCTGAGCACCAGCTGTTACCAAGATTTCTTCTTCACTTGCATGAATGCCGCGTGTGGGAAGTAGCCGCGTTCTGATCTGTTCAACGAGAAAGGGATCGTCAGTTCCTAGGCGATCTTCAGTCCAATCAGCCATCGCATTCAGGCTTAAAGCCTGTCTAGAGCACTCTCTCCACGCGGCAATCGGGAAGAGTGACTTATCTACCTGGGCTGTCACAAAAGGATAAGGGTAATCTCGCCAGTTTGATGGTTTTTCAATGTTTTGTTGGTGACTAGGCCGATGTTTCATTTGCTGAAAAACAGGGCTAGGTAAAGGGGATTTCTTTGTCTGTTGACACTGGTCTCGGGTTAATGGAAGGGTTAGACGATCGCTGACATAGATACCACTGCGTTCTCTGGAAGTCAGATAGCCATCATCGATCAGAGAATTATAAGCCTGAGTGACTGTGATGCGAGACACATCTAGTTGTTCTGCCAGTTTTCGACTGGAGGGGACAGGTTCTCCAGCTGGTAAGCTTCCCCCTAAAATCGCAGAAACAAACTTTCTCCTGATTTGTAATTGGAGAGATTCATTGCTTTCCTTGTCCAGAATGAAAAGGCTTTCTGACATTATGTGGAATCCTTTGTCTTTTTCTTGAATTCAGGGGACGCTCCTGATACTTACTCCGTGTAGAATTAATATTCTGAAATTTATTATTTTGAATAATATATTCTAAATGTTGTGTTGGCTGTTAAATCCAAAAATTTCCTTACGTATATTTGGTATGGAATTTATCCACAGAAAATATAGACGAAGAAGGCGTGAATTTTTATCTGGATATAGAGAATAGAGAAAACTGGATATATGAGCAAGGACGCTCTAACTCTTAAATATGAGTGAAGAATAGAAGTCATTTTTGCGAATGCCATCTAGCGAAAATGTGAAAATTCAAAATGATAAATACGAAATTGAAAACCTTGTTTCAGCGTGTAAATCGCTGAAACTAGTAATGTGGGAGCAGGCGAATGAGCCAACAAATTGGGCACTTTATTAATGGACAAAAGATCGCAGGAAAAGGCGGCCGATCAGCCAAGATTCACAACCCTGCTTTGGGGCAGGTTTCTGGTGAAGTGGCATTGGCATCTGCTGAAGAAGTTCGGGACGCTATTGCTGTAGCAGAAGCTGCGTTACCTGGGTGGGCGGCAACACCACCATTGCGTCGTGCGCGGGTCATGTTCAAGTTCAAAGAGCTTATTGAACAGAACATGGATGAGTTAGCGGCCATGGTAAGTGCCGAGCATGGTAAAGTGATCAGCGATGCTGTGGGATCGATCACTCGTGGTCTCGAGGTTGTCGAGTTTGCTTGCGGTATTCCGCACCTTCTGAAGGGTGAGCACAGCGAAAATGTTGGTACTGGGGTCGATAGCCATTCTGCGCGTCAACCCGTTGGTGTTTGTGCGGGGATCACACCGTTCAACTTTCCAGCAATGGTTCCTATGTGGATGTTCCCTATCGCAATTGCCTGTGGTAACACCTTTGTCCTGAAGCCTTCTGAAAAAGATCCATCTTGTCCCTTGCGACTTGCCGAGCTTTTGAAAGAAGCTGGTTTGCCAGATGGTGTTCTTAACGTTGTTAATGGTGATAAGGAAGCTGTTGACACTCTGTTGGAAGACGAGCGTGTTAAAGCGATTAGTTTTGTTGGATCAACCCCGATTGCCGAGTATGTGTATAAAACAGGTACAGCGAACGGGAAGCGGGTTCAGGCTCTTGGTGGTGCAAAGAACCATATGGTTGTGATGCCGGATGCCGACATGGATCAAGCTGTTGATGCGCTCATGGGGGCTGCTTACGGTTCCGCAGGCGAACGTTGTATGGCGATTTCAGTTGCCGTTGCGGTTGGCGATGAAGCTGCGGATACTCTTATTGAGAAGCTGGCGCCTAAAGTTGAAGCTCTTAAAATTGCGCATTATGAGGTTGCTGACGCCGAAATGGGGGCATTGATCTCTGCGGAGCATCTCGCAAAGGTCACTGGTTTTGTTGATGCTGGCGTGAATGAAGGCGCGAAGTTGGTTGTGGATGGTCGCGGTAAAAAACCGGAAGGCCTTGAAAACGGCTATTTCATCGGTGGGTGTTTGTTCGATAACGTCACATCGGATATGACCATCTACAAAGAAGAGATCTTTGGTCCTGTGTTGGCTGTTGTTCGTGTCGATACCTTTGATGAAGCTGTTAAGTTGGTCAACGATCATGAGTATGGAAATGGTACCGCTATCTTTACCCGTGACGGAGATTCCGCGCGCGAATTTTCGCACAAAATCCAAATTGGTATGGTTGGTGTAAATGTGCCAATTCCGGTACCAATGGCATTCCATTCATTTGGCGGCTGGAAAAGATCTCTGTTTGGTGATCATTCCATGCACGGTCCTGAGGGTATTCGTTTCTACACACGTTTGAAGACGGTCACAACTCGTTGGCCAACGGGCATTCGTAGTGGTGCAGAATTTATGATGCCGACAATGAAATAAATTTCATTCGTATTCGGTAGAAGCCCCGGAACGCTCAACCGTCCGGGGCTTTTTCTATCTGTTGAATAGGTATGATTAGGCAGAGTGATGCCCATTATTGGTTATACAAGAAGTCTATTCATTTTATAGTTTTTAAGGTTCTGTCCCCTGATAGAAACTTCTTGTTCTTCTTTAACTCTGAAACCTTTTCTCTCAAAAAATGGCCGTGCTGTAATGCTGACCTCGGCGTAGATTTCATTCAGGTTGAGGGCCTTGGCTTTTCGCTCTATTTCTTTAATTAGCTTGTGTCCGATACCAAGGCCCTGTTTTTGATGGTGGACATAAAAGCAATCGATGTGCCCTGTGGTTTCAAGTTCTGCAAAACCAACGATGCCGCTATCGTCCTCTGCAACAAAAATAAAATAATCTTTTGTTCTTTCTTTCCAGCGATCAAGATCAAAATTTGCCGGAGCCCAGGCATTTATTTGTTCTTGGCTATAGTCCTGAATATTTACGTTGTGGACTGTATCGTGAAACAGTTGCAACAGCTCGGCTGCATCGTTCACTTTATGGGGTCTAATAATCATAACTGAGTACACTTTTTTGAGTAAATTTTACTTACGGGTATTCGCTTACGGGTCTTGATTTTTTGGGTGCTAACTTTCAGGTATCAATTTTCCGGGGTTCATAATGCTCTTGGGGTCTAACGCGGTTTTTATACTTTTCAGTAACTGCATTTCCACCGGTGATTTGTAGTGTTGGTTTTCATCTCGTTTGACACGACCGATGCCATGTTCAGCTGAAATTGATCCGTTAAAACTATGTACGATGTCGTGAACAACTCTGTTTACTTCTTCCCAGCGATTCAAATAATCCTGTTTATCCATTTCCAAAGGTTGGGATAGGTTGTAGTGAATGTTGCCGTCACCTAAATGTCCAAAGGGGTGAGGTCTGATGCCGGGGATTATTTTCTGAACGGTTTCATTGGCAGTCTTAATGAAGGCTGGTACGGATGAAACAGGTACGGAAATATCGTGCTTTATGGAACCACCTTCTGGTTTCTGGCACAGTGTGATGTTTTCCCGAAGTAACCAAAAACTATCGGACTGTGCTTTGTTTTGCGCCAAGACACCATCTTGTACCCAGTTCTGCTCAAAGGCTGTTTCAAGATAATTTTCAAAAAGTTCTTGTAGGTTGGAATGGGTGATTGCAACAGAAGCTTCCATCAGGATATACCAGTCGTATCGCCCCTCAATTGGGTCAACCACACCTTGACCATGTTTAAGAGAGAAATCTATACCAATCCGTGGCAATAGCTCGAAAGAGGTCAGCGCATCACCGAGCATTGATTGAGCCAGATTAAGTAAGGGCAGGGCGTCTTCTAGTTCTTTAAGAGCCAAAACGGCAGTTTGTTGCTCTTTAGGTTTTGGAAATAGTTGAAGAACGGCTGCTGTGATAATCCCGAGTGTGCCTTCTGATCCAATGTAGAGCTGTTTCAGATCATAGCCTGTATTATCTTTTTGTAAGGCCCTGAGGCCATTCCATATTTCACCCGTAGGAGTAACGACTTCTAAGCCTAGCACAAGTTGTCGTGTATTCCCGTAGCGGATGACATTAATGCCGCCGGCATTCGTCGCGATATTCCCGCCAATCTGACAACTGCCTTCTGCGCCAAGGGATAAAGGAAACAGGCGGTCATGTTTTGCTGCATATTCTTGTATTGTTTGCAAAATACAGCCGGCTTCGACAATCATAGTGTTATTTACCGGATCAATAGCCCGTATTTTATTCAGGCGGCTGGTGTTAAGTACAATGGCATTGTCACCAACAAAGGGTATGCCGCCACTTACAAGCCCGGTATGGCCGCCTTGGGGAACTATTCCGATATTATGTTCTGCACATAGTTTGACTATGTTTGATACTTCTTGCGTGTTTTTGGGGGTTACAACCAAAGATGTTTCCCCGACAAAACGACCCCGTTGCTCAACCATATAAGGGGCAATATCATCAAGGTTGGTAATCATCGCCTTGGCGCCGATAGTTGTTTCCAGGTCAGAAAGAAATTTTTTGGGAAGCTTCGGAGAAATATTTTTGTCGGTCATTATTTTGACAGGATTTCTTGCAAAATTGATTGATAAGGGATTGCTTAAGCCTAGATCTCTTTTCTCTGGGGGGCCAGAAATATTCTTTTACCCGTTTGTTCTAACAGATTTTTCTCGAGAGATTCATGATAAAAAATGTTGTTTTCGATTTTGGTGGCGTGCTTATTGATTGGAATTTGCGTTATCTTTATCAACCAGAATTTTCCAGTACAGAAGAAATGGAGCGTTTCTTAAGTGAGGTCTTTACCTTTGAGGCAAATCACAGGTTGGATGCCGGGGAAAGTTTTTCCAGTGTCATTGGTGAGTTGCAGGGGAAATTTCCTGAATATAAAGATGCGCTCGCACTGCTATTGACAAGATGGCCGGATACACTTGGGGATGAAATCAAAGGAACAGTTGAAACGCTTGAAAAACTCCATGCTCAACGGACGCCGCTTTATGGTTTAACAAATTGGTCGGAAGAGACATTCCCTCATGCTCAAAAACGCTTTCCTTTTTTGGAATATTTCAAAGGCATAACGGTCTCTGGCACTGTTAAACTGGCAAAACCGGACCCAAGGATTTATCACTGTTTGTTATCTGATTTTTCTTTAAAAGCGGAAGAGTGCGTTTTTATTGATGACCGTGAAGATAATATTATGGTAGCCAAGGATTTGGGATTCAAAGCTATCCACTTCACAGAACCAGCACTCATGAATAAAGCGTTGCAAGAGTTAGGGGTTTTAAAAGGTTAGATAGATTTAAAGGGTGTATCTATCTGGGGGCAGCCGCGCGTTTTAGTCGATCATTAATTGCAAGGCCCAATCCCGCTTCGGGGATTGGCATGACGGCAATGCCTTGGATACCTTGTTTTTGATCGAGTTCGTGAAGAGCTGAAAAAAGATTTGCTGCTGCTTCCAACAAATCGCCTTTTTCACTTAGATTGAGGCAACATGATGAACCTAACAACGGTTTGTTGCCGAAGGCGAGAAGGGCTTCATCTACTGCTACTTCTGTAGCGTTTAACCGTAACGGGAGTGTGGGGGCGTAATGGCTTTTCAAAAGGCCGGGGGATTTAAGAGGATCCTGTGTTTGGCATGTATCTTCTGTTGTTCGAGTCTGAGATGAAGCTTGATCCTCTGCTTTGCTTTCCATTAAGGATTTGCCAAGTTGGATGGAACCTATAACAGTTTCTATCTCTTCCTTGGTAATATTCCCCGGACGAAGAAGCACGGGAATGTCTCCTGTTAAATCAATGACTGTTGATTCAAGTCCAACTGCGCAAGCTGTGTCTTTGCCATCTAGGATACAGGATACTTTGTTTCCTAATGAATAGGCGACATGTTCCGATTTTGTCGGACTTATCTTGCCGGATGCATTGGCGCTGGGGGCTGCCAGCGGAAGGCCTGATTGCTTGAGTAAAGCGTGGGCGATTGAGTGGCCTGGTACACGCACAGCAAGGCTGGGTAAACCAGCAGAACAAAGTTCAGCAATATCGCAGTTTTCTGTTCTGGGTAAAACGAGCGTTAAAGGACCTGGCCAGAAGACTTGGGCAAGCTTTTCTGCCTTTGTATTAAAGACGGCCCGTTTTTGGGCCTCTGATAAATCATGGAAGTGAACGATCAAAGGATTGAAGCTTGGTCTGCCCTTTGCTTCGTATATAGATGCGCAGGCTTTTGGGTTTGTTGCATCAGCCCCAAGCCCATAAACAGTCTCTGTTGGGAATGCGACTAGTTCACCAGAACGCAGCAAGTTGCAAGCATTCAACAACCCTGCTTGGTCTGCATTAAAGATATTTGGATATCTGTTTTGGGAAACTGATTCCATCGGATTAAATCTGTTTACGCTTCTTCTGTGGAAAGGTCTTCGTCAGATAAATCAAAACCGGCATCCAGATGTTCGCCTTCAGCAACAAAATAGGGATTTCGGAAATTGAATTTTCCATAGGTCAAAGGATCTCCATCCGCATCGCTCAGATGTCCCCCGGCAGCAAGAAGAACAGCATGCGCAGCGGCCGTATCCCATTCCATTGTCGGACCAAAACGCGGATAAAGGTCTGCTCTGCCAGCCGCGATTAAACAAATTTTAAGGGAAGAGCCAGCACCGATTTGTTCGTGGATTTTACGGGTTTTCAAGAAGGCATTTAAGTCGTCGTTATCACCATGGCGTCGGCTAGCGACAACGGTGGCTCCTTCGGCAGGAATTGAACGTACCTGAGCGACAACTGGCTCGTATCCTTCTTCAAAGAAAACACAGATATCTGCAGATACCCAGGTTAATCCTTTTGCAGGGGCATGGACAACGCCTGCAACGGGGATGCCGTTTTCGATCAGGCCGATGTTAACGGTGAATTCGCCGTTTTTGTTGATAAATTCTTTTGTGCCATCAACAGGATCAACCAGCCAAAATAACCCATTGTCAATTTCAGGCGTTTCGCCTGCGGAGGCAGCTTCTTCTGAAACGACGGGAATATCTGGTGTTACAGTATTCAATGCACCAAGTATGAATGCTTCCGCAGCTTTATCGGCTTCGGTGACGGGGGAGGAGTCATCCTTTTCCTCTACCTCAATTCCGGAAGGCCTGTTGTAAATTTCCATAATGATCTCACCCGCCCGTTGAGCAATCATGAGCAGCGCATTCATCAAATCACGATTGTCGTCGTGAACAGGAATTTCTGTTGGAATTTGCAGCTGGCTCATTGGTTTCTCCTTGGGTGAGCTGTCAATTATAGCTCTGATATATCGTTATCAGTCTCTACAAGATGAAGCTGGTAGCTTATCTGTCTTGCACTGTCTAGAATTTTACATGGATAACTGTGGATCTCTTAGGAAATATCGTCATAAAATTATCTCGTTCAACCTTTCTGTGTCGATATCTTGTTGCAATCGACGGTGCCTAATGGCATTTCTGCGGCTGATATTTTTACCTTAATGGAGTTTTCTGTGTCCAAAAGCTTATTGATTTCTGGAGTGTTCTTGTTACTAGCAGTCACGGGTTGCAATGTTACAAAACCATCAGAGAAAGCTTTGTCTCACCTGTCGACCTCTTATGACGTTGATGAAGTCGGTTACTGTTACGGTCATGGGTGTCAACACAAAGGTATGGTTTCATTGAATGAAGGTCAGTGGCTTGAAATACAGAAGTTATTTAAAGCGAAAGAACTTTCACCTGCCGAAGAACGACAGGCGATAACAATTGCCATCGGGCGTATAGAAGCAATTGCAGGTCAGCAAAACGGTACTGATAAAGATAAGGCAGGCACCTTTATCAGTGACGTTGGTGATCGACAACTGGATTGCATTGATGAAGCAGTTAATGCCTCTAATTTTATCTCTCTGATAGAGAGAGATGGCCTATTGAAATATCATGCATTGAGAGAGCCGATGCTACGCAGCTGGGTTAACGGTAATATACTTCATGCGACGGCTGTGCTGGAACAGGTCGCAGGGAATAACAGCACTGAATCCAATATGTGGTCTGTCGATAGTTCCTTTTTTAAGAATGGCGAAAAGGCAACTTTATCCCCGTTGGAACAGTGGCAAACGGGCTGGGTGCCAGAGGGTGGCGTGAACTGATTCTCGTTTAACTTTCAATTTGATGCATAATTGAACTAAGTTTCATCTGAAAATTAACGGTACAGAAAGAGTTTATCGGTAAACAGGTGTTAGGCATAAGTATGAATGTCTAACATTGCCGTGTGTTGAATCTGTATTGGAGATGCTTCATGTTGAAGCCAGCCGTGATACTTTTGGCTATTGCCAGCTTTACTTTGTCTGCTTGTGGAAAGCCTTGGGTGAAGCGTGATCAAGAGCCTCAAACGACCCACAGCCAATACAAAGTTCTTACCTGGAATGACTGGAATCTTCTGGGACAGAGATCTTCAACACGCATTGTGTCCGATTTATCTGCAATGCCTGACTTTGGGGTTTCGCCTGTTATAGAGGCCGTTTCTTCTGGTGGGAAAGAGAAGTCGTCGTCAAGCTATTCATCACCTAAACCTTTCTATGTTCAACCTGGCCCGTTTGATATGCCCTTTAGTCGCGCATTTAAACGCATTCTTGAAAATGAACTTCTGGCAAAAGGCGTCCCTGTTGTTTCCTCTCCAAAAGATGCGATCATCGTAAATTATCAGATACAAAGCTTTTTCTATGATGATAAGGGGTATCGTTTGCCTGCTTCGCCTGAATCTGTTTTTGGTTTGGCCACTGCTATTGGTATTCGCGAATACGGGACTTGGGGATCTTTGAGTACAATTGGTGCTGGATTGGTTGCAACGGAACTCGTTCGTGGATTAATTGATTATGGCGCCGTTACAGATGCTGAATTAGTTTTGACGACATCAGTTGCTCATGGCGCAGAATTGGTTCATCAGGAATCAGAAGTTCTTTATATCCGCCCGGAAGAGCTTTCTTTGTATATGACAAGTTTACCGGCAGATCGTCCAACACGTGCTACGCTCACTGGATCGGAAGAAAAATTACCTGTGCAAACCATCGCCATTGTAACGCAGTAGGGAGTTATGATTATGAAACGTCTTTTTCTGTCGACTGCGTTGATCATTGGATTAGCAGGTTGCTCGCCGCAATCTCTTAATGTGTATAGTGAGCCAGTTGAAAAACCGAAGACAACCGTTGAATTACTCCCGGAAGTTTATCGGGCTGCTGATACCTTGGTAATGACATCTAACCAAGTGTTGGATCAGAATGCGTCTGTTCTTGTCTCGTCGATTGTTGATATTGATGCGCTGGAGACCAGTTCAACATTTGGACGTACAGTTGGTGAGCAGCTTTCCGGACGTATTGCACAATTAGGTTATAGTGTTTCAGAGGTTAAAATGCGGGACTCTTTGGCCGTTCGTCCAAGACAAGGTGAGTTGATGCTTTCCCGGGATCTTGCATTTTTGGCTGGTCGTCAAAATGCTCAAGCTGTTTTAACTGGAACCTATTCTATCAGTGAACATAGTGTTTTTGTGAATCTGCGGTTGCTTCGTGCCGGGGATGGACGCGTCCTATCTGCAACAGATTTTCGAATTGAAAAAGATGCTGATATAGCATCTATGCTACCTAAGAAAACCAATGGGGGATGGGTGCTCGTTCAATAACAAGCTCTGTTCGCTCAAAGACAAAAGCCCTGTGTTTACACAGGGCTTTTTATATTTCAGGATGATCCGATTGATATGACAATTAGGCTCGTTCAATGCGACATGTAAAACAATTGTTTGTCGCTGATCGTGCATGTATGTAGGCAACATTATCTGCTTCGAACATTCTTAATGCTTCTACTTCAATGTCTAATGATTTGATGGTTTTACCTGTGCCATAAACAATCCTGTTTTCACTGTTATATCCCCGAATAAGAGTGATTCCCTGCGATTTTATATTATCTGGTATTTTTCTGTTGCTCTGTTGAGAGGTACAAGTTTTCTTGTGTAGGAAAATAGGGCCGGATTCAGCATATGGTTGTTTTTCTGGGAAGGGGCGATATGCAACCACCAGAACTTCTTCATTCTTTTCGATGCCTTTCAAGCAATGGCGACAAGGAAACCCTTTGCCATCTGAAACCATTGTCTCTGGCTCGTGTCCATTTTCATCCTTACCACCGTATTGAAGATGTCGTGCATGTTCTGTGGGAATTGCAATAAACTGAATGTTTGTTGTTTTTTCTGACATTGTTACCTCCATAAATCTATAGAGGAATGGGGTAACGAATAAAGGTTCGTTCAGAATATCTGATTCTTGCCCTGTAATTCAATAAAGGGGTAATTCAATAAAGGGGTAATTCAATAAAGGGGTAATTCAATAAAGATAACCTAGAAAAGAAAGAGGCCCCTTAAGAATAAGAGGCCTCTTTGTCGTAATAAGCATAAACTGCTGTTATTTACACAGCGATTGAAGCTGTTTCTGTTTTCTTGCGATACAAGATAATATCGTCAATAGAGACAACAGGTAGATTGTGTTTTTGACCGAACTCAATAATTTCGGGTAGGCGGGCCATTGTGCCATCAGGGTTGGTCACTTCACATAGAACCCCGGCTGGCTTCCACCCCGCCATAGCTGATAGGTCACAGGTAGCTTCTGTGTGTCCTTGACGTGTGAGAACTCCGCCAGCCATGGCGCGCAACGGGAACACATGGCCAGGACGGGCCAAATCGTCAGGTTTACAGTCATCAGCAATTGCGGTTTTGACTGTTGTGACACGGTCAGCTGCGGATACACCGGTGGTGACCCCAACCTTTGCTTCGATGGTAACCGTAAAGCCAGTTCCCATTGACGAGTTGTTGTCCTGTACCATTTGCGGCAAATCAAGACTGCGAAGTTTTTCGTCCGTCATACAAAGGCATACGATACCGCTACATTCGCGGATCAGCATTGCCATCTGTTCATTCGTCAATGTCTCAGCAGCGAAAATGAGATCGCCTTCATTTTCTCTGTCTTCGTCATCAACGACAAGGACACCTTTACCAGCGCGCATGAAAGTAAGAGCTTTTTCAACTCTTTCATACGGCGTACCGAACTGCGCCAGCAGAGACTGGTGGCTATTATTATGATCGTTTGCGATCTGATTCATGGTTGTCACTCCTAATAAGCGGCGTAACCAGAATCAGGGCGTGTTCAGAAAGGGCGAATGATTAATATCTGCCAGAGACACAGCTCGATACAGCTCACCCGCACACGCAGAACAAACAGGCTTACCGCCATGTTTATTCTTGCCTATCCTCTCCCATCCGGACTGTTACCGTCGGCTCTGGAGTTTCACCAGATCTGCTGACCCCTTGGTTTTCGATCCCGAAAGATCTTAAAGCCAAGGGCGCTCGCGGGCTTCTTTCTTCTGCATATCGCGTTCAAAAGTTACCGCCGGTCGGGAATTTCACCCTGCCCTGAGAACAAGCGCCTAATTGCACATACTTAAAAGAATCTTCTTTTAAGTATGGTAACCCTAGACCAATATCTTTGATTTAGGCAAGTCTGAAACCGCCAACTTTGACAAAATATGCGACTTGTGAAAGCAAGCGTTCGCTGGTGCTGTCCAATAAAGAGGGAACTATGGATATCAGGTCTTATCGCCCAGAAGACAGGGCAGGGGTAATCCGTTTATGGGAAGAAGATGATCCCAATCCGTCGCTTTGGAATAAAGCAACGGATATTTTGGATAGTAAGGAAAGCTATCAACCCGGCTTACTCTTTGTAGCAGCAGACGGAGATACGATTGTCGGTACGACTATGGCCGGGTATGACGGCCGTCGAGGCTGGATATATAGTGTTGTTGTCACGCCGAGCCATCGACGAAAAGGTATTGCCAGTAAGTTACTTGCTCTTGCCGAAAAAGCACTTTCTTCTCTCGGATGTACGAAATTGAATTTACAAGTACGCGATGGCAATGACGGAGCTGTGAAGCTATATCAAAGCCTTGGCTACAGTATTGAGCCGCGCGTTAGCATGGGGAAGAGGTTAGGTGATTAAGTTGTTATTTATGGCATTGCCATCAACATCATTTACGACGTTGTCCTTGGGATAAACTCTTTCTCTTCGTCGCGGTAGGTTAATATTTCATACCCTGTGGCTGTCACCAGTACTGTGTGCTCACATTGAGCTGATAAGCGTCGATCTTTTGTTGACACTGTCCAACCATCAGGATGTTGTCTTATGGCCGCCTTGCCCTGATTGATCATGGGTTCAATTGTAAAGGTCATACCTTCTTTGAGAACAATACCTTTACCTGCATTCCCGTAATGTCTGACTTCTGGCGGTTCATGCATCTCTGCGCCGATACCGTGGCCACAAAATTCTTGTACAACCGAGTAACCGTTCTTTTCGGCCAGGGTTTGGATTGTAAATCCTATATCGCCAAAAGTTTTTCCGGGTTTAACAACTTGTATCGCCTGATACAAACATTCTCGCGTGATATCAATTAGCTTTTGTGCATGGGGCTGGATTTTACCAACAGCAAACATCTTGCTGCTATCGCCGTAGTAACCATTTTTCAGAACGGTTAAATCGACGTTGATGATATCGCCTTTTTTCAGCTTTGCAGTTTTTGATGGTATGCCGTGGCATATAACATGATTAACGGATGTATTAACGGCAAAGGGATAGTCGTATTGCCCTTTGCTTCCCGGAGTAGCATTGATTTGATTTTGGATGAAATCGTCACAAAAATCATTGATCTCCATCGTTGAAATCCCTAGTGTGATAATTCTTTCGACTTCTTCCAAGGTTTTGGCTGTAAGGGCGCCAGAAACACGCATTTTAACAATTTCAGTTGCGGTTTTGATAACGGGTTGTTGCATTATTTGTCAGTTCCCGTTGCCCGGCTATTCGGGTCTTTTCGCGTAGGCGTGTTCTGATTTTCCGGTTGGGTGGATTGTTCCGCTTCTTTGAGGAGCAGAGACAGAATTTCACCATAATTAAGTCCAGGGTTTCTTTCTGCAAGCATACCAACTTTCATCCAATGTTCTGCCTGAGCATTGATTGATCTGGTCATAGCTTTGCTCGCGACACGAATGTTTTCGTGTATTTCGCTTGATACCTTCACAATTCCCATTTAACGAATCCATATATGTTTTGTATATGAAATGTATATAGTGTGCGGTGAAAGTTTTCAAGTGACATCGTTGTTTAGTCAGTCAACTCACTCTTTATGCGTAAGGGTATCCTGTACAACAATCTTATTCTCAAGTGTCTTATGAACAGGACATTTTCCGGCTATTTGTAACAAACGTTGACGTTGCTCGTCTGTAAGTTCTTCACCTATTAACGTTATGTTTCGGGTAATAAGATCTATTTGCTGCCCTGATTGTTCGCACTCAGCACTATCTTGGCAATGTTCCCGAGAGTGAGAAAGCTCTACGTCGAGATCATCCAGAGGCCATTTTTTATGGTTGGCGTACATTCTAATTGTCATAGAAGTACAGGTGCCCAGTGCTGCCAATAACATTTCATATGGATCTGGTCCTAGATTGCCGCCGCCCAATGCCAGTGGCTCATCTGCGAGCCAGTCATGATGGTCAGTTTTTATGTGCCTTAAAAAAGCTTTGTTTTCTTCTTTAACAATGACGTGTCCTTTTTCTGGTGACGGCAGACTTTCTTTGTGGAAAGGCGAGGTTGATACATAGCGTTCTGCCCAAGCGGCGATTGTATGACCAACATAGGTAGCGTCGGCAGCATCGGTTAATAGGTGATCGGCCTGATCAAGCGAAATAAAGCTTCTGGGATGTTTGGCTGCTGTAAAAATCTTACTCGCTTCATCAATACTGACAGTCGTATCGCGTGGTGAATGAAAAACCAGTAGAGCTTTATCCAGGTTACTGATGTGCTCTTTCATATTGTGGTTAGATATATCGGTCAGAAACTGCTTGGTTATATTAAAAGTTCTGCTGCCCAGTTGAACAGGGGCAACGCCTTCTTTCTCAATCGTTTCTACCTGATCTGAGAAAAGATGACTTACATGTTCCGGGTCACTTGGTGCGCCGATCGTGATTACGGCTTGGGCTTCGGGTATATGGCCCGCAGCAGCAAGAACAGCAGCACCCCCCAGACTATGACCTATTAAAAGGCTTGGGGCCTGGTATTGTTCTTTGAGTAATTCAGATGCCGCAACTAAATCTGAAACGTTGGATGAAAAGTTTGTGTTCCCAAAGTCACCATTGCTACCACCTAGGCCTGTGAAGTCAAATCGGAACACGGCATATCCTTTTTCGACAAGACTACGGCTAATTCTTGTGGCAGCTGGAATGTCTTTCCCACAAGAAAAGCAATGTGCAAAGAGAGCATAACCCCATGGTTTCTGATCAGGTAATTCAAGAGCTCCTGAAAGAGTATTACCTTGAGAGTTTTCAAATGTAAGCTTAAGTCGTTGCATAAGGACATCCGTCGAACGTTTGGAGATTAATTAAGTTGGCGCCAGTATCTATTTACCCAGTATCTACCAAGCTCAGTATCTATCAAGCAAAGTATACTATCATACCCAGCAGAGTATCATGTGATGAGCATTTTTGATTGTAAGCTTTTGGTGAGCAATTGTGATTAGAATAGGGCCAAAAAAATAGCGAAAAAGGGGATATGCTTCTTGTTTGTTGATGCTTTAGTTCTTACGTTATAAAACCAACTCAACTTTTTTTATTTGAATGCCGAGGTTCTCATGTTAGCTGTTGTTTCTCCTGCCAAAAAACTAGACGAGAGTGCAGCTAAAACAGATTTTTTTACTTCTCAGCCTGTCTTTGAGGACCAGATACAAGATCTTCTTTCTGTGGCGAAAGATTTAACCCGTGCAGACCTTAGAAATCTGATGGGTATTAGCGAAAATCTGGCAGACTTAAATTATCAGCGCTACCGTCAGTTCTCTTTTCCTTTTACCTTGGATAACGCAAAAGTAGCGGTCGATACCTTCAAGGGTGATACCTATGTTGGCCTGGATGCGGCAAGTCTTAGTAATGATGAATTAAAGTATGCTCAGAACCACCTGCGTATTCTTTCAGGGCTTTACGGATTACTTCGCCCTTTGGATCTTATGCAGCCCTATCGCTTGGAAATGGGAACAAAGCTTCGGAATCCCCACGGTGAAGACCTGTATGATTTTTGGGGTGATAAAATTACAAAAGAACTGAATAAGCAGCTTGCTGACCAAGATGATAAAGTCTTGGTTAATGTTGCTTCTAATGAATACTTTAAAGCTGTTCAGGTCAAAAATTTAGAGGGCACAGTCATCACCCCCGTCTTTAAAGAAGTTAAGGATGGTGTAGCCAAAATAATAAGTTTTTCAGCTAAGCGCGCGCGTGGAATGATGGCCCGATACATGATTCAGGAGCGAATAGACAAAGTGGA
Organism: Kiloniella sp.; assembly: GCF_048270245.1. Classification (GTDB taxonomy): domain Bacteria; phylum Pseudomonadota; class Alphaproteobacteria; order Kiloniellales; family Kiloniellaceae; genus Kiloniella. The sequence continues at coordinate 2,985 of NZ_JBLWTH010000004.1, read as the reverse complement.
AGGATTGAAAGATTTTACGGCTGGCGGCTATTCTTATCGGTCTGATCTTTCGAATACATCCGAGTTTGTCTTTACGCGTGAGCACGGCAAAGCGTAAAAGCTTGTTTCCCTAGCTCAGCAATATTTACGACACTAAATAAGAACAGATCTTAGTGTGTTGTTTGTAGTGTTTGGACTTGCGCTTTAATTACCTTTAGAGCGCCCTTAAATCCATGTTTTTCAAGCTGATAGGCAATAACACCACCATAGGCACGTTTGCTGATTCCAAAAGTTTGGTGTGTGATGTTATCTTCAGCAAGACGGTTTTCAAGTTGTTCTGTTGACGGCATTCTTTGCCTCCCTTACTTCGTCGCGATTACGGATAATTCGAAACGAAAATTATAGATGTCTTGCCTGTGACATTCTCTATTCATGCCTAGAGTATACAGTATCTAATAGTTAATGAAAAGTTAATTTGTTAATGATTGTGTTCTTAATGTGTCAGTTATCCAATTTACAGCATGGATTTTAAGGTTACATTTCTTTTTGATTACGATTTATTGAAAGCCAGATTACAGATAACAAAAAGGGCGAACTAAATTCGCCCTTTTTTTGGGTTGATTCTTTCTTTTCTTCTTAAAGCTGAAAGTATTGGTGTTAGGTTCTAGCGTCTGCGTCTTCTTCTGCGGCCGCCTTCTTCTGAACCATCTGATGATGGTCCTCCAACCTTTCGTGCTGGAAGGTCAACTACCTTTGCTAAGTTAACAAACTCGTCGACTGTATTTGGCATTCCCATGGCGTTTACAAAATGTTCCTGGAATTTGGGTTCAACTGCTGTTTCAATTTTTTCAACACGTCGAACAACATCTTCGATCTCTTTGCGTGCCGCCTTATTGAGCAGGGCAATACGTGCTCCAGTTCCAGCTGCATTACCTGCTGATTTTACACGTTCCAAGTCGCAATCGGGTATTAGGCCAATTACCATGGCGTACTTAACATCAATATGACTGCCAAAAGCGCCAGCAAGCTGAATACGGTCGATTGTTTCTACGCCTAGTTTTTCCATAAGCAATTTAACCCCGGCATAAAGAGCAGCCTTTGCCAGTTGAATAGCTCTGACATCTGTCTGGGTTACCGTGATTAGAGGTTCATTCTCACTGATTACGTAGTCATAGGTTTTACCGTTAAATTTTACACGCGGAGACTTTTCAGACTTTGATCCATCAATGATGCCATCTGTTTGAATAATGCCCGCGAGGAACATTTCGCCGATCGCTTCGATAATACCTGATCCACAGATACCCGTAACGCCAGTTGATTTTGTTTGCTCGGCAAAGCCGTCCTCATCAGACCAGAGATCACAGCCAATGACCCTATATCTTGGTTCCAGCGTTTCAGGGTTAATTCTTATGCGCTCTATGGCACCGGGAGCTGCCCGTTGTCCGCTTGTTATTTGCGCGCCTTCGAAGGCCGGGCCTGTTGGTGAAGAACAAGCAAGCAACCTGTCCTTGTTACCAAGAACGATCTCGGCATTGGTGCCGACATCGCAGATCAATGTAACCTCGTCCTGAAGGTGAGGACCTTCGGAGAGAATAACACCCGCTGTATCGGCACCAACATGGCCTGCGATACAGGGAAGAATGTAAACACGACCATCTGGGCTGATGTTCAGCCCAAGTTCCTTGGCATAGAGATTAATGGATGAATTCAACGTAAGGGCGAAGGGCGCGCCGCCAAGCTCAGTTGGATCAATGCCCAGCAAAAGGTGATGCATGACGGGATTGCCCACAAAGGTCATGCTGAGAATATCGGTCCGTTCAATTTTACCTTCGTCTGCAACTACGCCGATGATAATATCAAGCGCCTCACGAACGGCCACAGTCATTTCCTTATCGCCGCCCGGGTTCATCATGACGTATGAGACGCGGCTCATAAGGTCTTCCCCGAAACGAATTTGAGGGTTCATGATGCCGGAAGACGCTGTTACTTTACCTGTTTGTAGATCACACAGATGAGCCGCAACAGTGGTTGATCCCAAATCAACGGCAATGCCAAATGCATTTTCTTTATAGCCGGGCCAAACAGCGATGATTGTTTTTTCGTTCTCAACCGCAACAGTTACCTGCCATTTCCCTTTTCTTAACGCAGGTTGTAGCGTTTGTAGTGTGCGAAGCTCACAGTGTAATTCCTTGAGACCCCATTGCGCTTCAAGTGCATCCTCTAGGCGTTCTAAGTCGCCAGACGGATGGTGCATATCTGGTTCGGATACTTCGACATAATGCAGGCGAATGGGGGGATCGATTTCTATTTCACGAACATCAGCACGTTTACGTACGACCTGTTTGTGGACTTGGCTTTCAGCTGGAACATCAATCAGAAGATCGCCTTCGATCATAGCTTGGCACGATAAGCGGCGTCCTTCTTTCATTCCCTTTTTACTGGCATAGCGTTCTTCAACACTTGAAAATCCGGTCATATTGGAACAAGAGCTGACGATCTTGTGTTTTGCAAATTCACCTTCACCGGCTTGAACCTGACAGCGTCCACAAATTCCGCGTCCACCACAGACTGAATCAATATCAACGCCCAAGCTACGCGCGGCAGTTAAGACAGGCGTTCCTATCGGAAAATCACCACGCCGACCAGAGGGGGTAAATACGATATGTGCATTTTTAGCCACGGATCTCTCCTCGTACTTTTGCCCCTTGTTAGCGTTATTATACGTGCTGGCGACACGTGGGGCTGAGCTTTTGTTTTAGGATCTTTGTGTGGAACAGGAAAATCATGTTCGATATCAAAGAAAACTGTTTTTTAAGGTAAAAAGGTCCTCTTCGTAAATGATATGAAGAGGACCTTTTATAACTACCAACTATTCGGTGGAGCTACTTAGGCCCGTTTGCGTCTGTTGCGACGTTCACCGCGTGCACTGACCTGACCTTCCGGGGCTGGCTCGCGGTATTTGGCGATCCATTTCAAGCAATCCTGATCTTTTGCAAGCAGAACGTC
>NZ_JBLWTH010000003.1:0-545351 GCF_048270245.1 Kiloniella sp. | reverse complement strand
CGGGGTGGAGCAGCCCGGTAGCTCGTCAGGCTCATAACCTGAAGGTCGTAGGTTCAAATCCTACCCCCGCAACCAATTAAAACCCCGTAGCGAAAGCTGCGGGGGTTTTTTTGTCTCCGGAAGCAAAATTTCTGCCAAACTTTGCCCTTCACGCCTTACGTCAATATATAGTTGACGATCAATATCGAGAAGATCGTTGCAAAGCTATTTTTACGGTTAATGATAAGCTTATTATAATCCCGATAACCTTGAATAGAAAACTCCATATTCTAAGTTTCAAGCAGTTCAAATATATTCTCGCTCGGACATTGGGGTTTTATCTATTTGTGCCAAAAGCATATCTAGAAAGGCCTGTTCAGCGCGATTCAGGCGTGCTTTGGGGTTCCAGACGACATAGACATCCACCGCAGGTGGGGTGTCATACGGAGGAAGACGCCACAGATGCCCATCGTCAATATCGCGTTTGACCACGTGGATTGGTAGTGGCCCGATGCCAAGTCCGGCCATAATTAGTCTTCTGACTTCCTCTAGATTGGCAGAAGTACCAACGACCCGGTCTTCCAAATCTGCATCTGCACGCATTAACGTGACTTGACGGAGGGCGTCACTCATATGATCGGTGACAAAGCTTACTGTCGAATGCCCTGCAAGGTCAGCTTTGGTTAGGTTTTTTAACCCGAAAAGAGGGTGTGAAGGTCCGCAGAACAGACCAAAATACTCTCTGAAAAGACGCTTGTATTCCAGTGCAGGGTTCTTGTCTTTGACCAGGCAAATTGCCATGGAAGCCCGACGGGCCATGACCTTGTCGATTACATAGCGGCTGGCTGATATATCAATGGACAAGGTTCCAAAAGGATGTGTCTTGTGAAACTCTGTCAATGTGTTGTCAAACAGCGGGCAGATAACATGGCTGGCCATGGCGATCTGAACATGGCCTCGCACTTCATCTACGGTTTCACGCATCAAAGTATTGAGCCGAAGGATGGCCCCATGTATCTCAATAGCCTCCTTTTCAAGAAGTTCACCAGCCTGTGTTAGCTTAAAGTTTCCGGGTGATCTGTCGATCAGGCGTTTACCGAGCCGATCTTCAAGTCTTTTGAGGGCGCTTGAGACGGTAGGTTGTTTCAGCCTCATTTTTTCTGCGGCATCGGTAATGCTGTTTGATTTCGCAAGAACGACAAAGGTCCGCAGTAAATTCCAGTCCATGTCACGGGCTAGTTTTTCTGCGCTGTCCGTGGAGAGTTTATCGGGCATAAATTAAATCAATACTCATAATTCTAACTATCTATTTGATCAATGCTATGCGATTTGAGAGGCTTTGAGGAGAGAAAAATAGAAAAAGACAATAGCCCACAAAACAAGACCTCTAAAAATCATATTGGGCAAAAGTCATATTCATACGCTTTCCAAAGTGAAGATTCACAGGATGTGGCTCAAAAAACAGGGTAGATCAATGACACTCGAAAAACGTGAGGCGCGGCGTCCGTGGTTGCTGCTTTCTCCGGCTTTAACAACCATATTTTTTCTGTTGGTTGTGCCGGTAATCTTTGTTGTCGTCTATTCATTTTGGTTACGAACAGCAAGTGGCGCGGATCAACCGGGATTTTACCTGACCAATTGGGCTGAAGTTCTGACAGATTCTTTTTACCGGGATATCTTGTTTCATACGTTGAAGATCTCAACGATCACGACGGTGCTTTGTGCGTTATTGGGATATCCTGCGGCTTACTTCATTGCGCGTTCCCGACGGAACAAGGCAATGTTATTGATGTGCCTGATGTTGCCGTTCTGGATCAGCTACATTATTCGCACCATGTCCTGGATTAATATTTTGGGGGTTTCCGGGGCGTTGAATTCCCTGCTTCTCGCATCGGGAATTATTTCGGAACCTCTTCAGCTTCTTTATAATGAGATGACGGTTATCCTAGGGTTAATCCATTTCTTACTGCCTTTTATGATCCTTAACATATACGTCAGCGTCGAAGGCATTGACGAAACACTGGAAGATGCGGCCTGTTCGTTGGGTTCCACCAGATGGCAAAGCTTTCTAGAGGTTACGTTGCCTTTATCACTCCCCGGTTTGGCTGCGGGTGGGTTGCTCTGTTTTGTCCTTGGTGCGGGCACCTATATCACGCCCTTGATCTTGGGCGGTCCCACCGATGCTATGTTTGCCAATCTGGTGTTTGAAGCGATTATCACACAGCTGGATTGGCCCTTAGGTTCAGCACTTTCACTTGTTCTTGTCGCGGTATTGGGGGCCTTGATCCTTATCTACAACCGTTTCTTTGGGATGTCACAGCTCATGAAAGGGTTAAGCTAATGGGATGGTCGGTTATTCGTGCGTGGACGGCTACTGTTTATCTGTTCATGTTTTTGCCCGTTGCTGTCGTCGTTTTACTAAGCTTTAACAGCAATCAGTTCGGCAGTTTTCCTGTGACGGGTTTTTCCTTTCGCTGGTTTATTGAGCTTTGGGAGAACGAGGCAATTCTCAGGGCGTTCAAAACGTCTATGATACTCGGGGCTTTGACGGCTTTAATCTCGACCTTCTTGGGAGTTCTCGCGAGCTTGGCGCTCGTCCGTTATAAAGTGCCCGGACGGGATTTTATTTCAACACTTTTGATTGCGCCGGTTTTGGTTCCAGAGGTTGTTCTGGCCGTTGCTCTTTTGCTTTTCCTTAATTTTCTTTCTTTGCACAAAAGCTTCTTTTTACTGCTACTGGGGCATGTGATCTTTACACTGCCTTTTGTTGTTCTTGTTGTGCAGGCACGCCTTGTCAGTATTCGCAGAGATTATGAAGAAGCCGCGATGAGCCTTGGCGCTAATCCGATCCAAGCTTTCCTGACCATAACGCTTCCTTTGCTTGCACCTGCCATCTTTGCGGGGATGCTTTTTGCCTTCACGATCAGTTTTGATGACATTACCGGGACCCTTTTCTGGAAACCGGGAGGGATCGAGACTGTGCCGACGCAAATTTTCTCAATGCTGCGGAATTCTATTTCTCCGGAAATCAACGCGCTGGGGTCCGTCATGATCATTTTGACGGTGGGATTACCCCTGATCGGGCTTGGTATTGCCCGGCGTATTGCCGCTAAACAAGCCTGATCCCTAAACAAGTATAATTCTTGAACGTCATAAAAATAATAACCCTTAAAACAGAGAGAAGAAATCATGGACAATTCAAAAAGATATGACCGTTTACTTGATCGCTATAAAAATGGTGATTTGGATCGACGCTCTTTTCTGGGGCTGATCGGGGCCGCCGGGCTGGCGTATGGTGTCAGTACGCCGTTTGCTAAGAATGCGCTATCCGCTGTTAAGGAAGTCCGTTTTGATGGTTGGGGTGGCGTGGTATCCGAAGCCCTCCGTAAACATGCGTTTGACCCCTTTACCAAAGAAACAGGCGTCAAGGTTGTGGACGGCACCTTTGGGAGCGGTGATGAATATATTTCCAGAGTAAAAGCCAGCCAGACAGGCGAATATAATATTGCCCATCTATCAGGGGTCTTTGATTACGCCCGCTATCATGAGTTGGGCCTGACAAGTACCCTGAATGAAAAAAATATCCCGAACCTTAAAAATGTCATTCCGAAGCTGGTTGATGTTTTTCGGGAGGTAACGGATGGCACGCTTTCTTGTGTTCCCTTTGATTATGGAACAACAGGTATTGCTTATAATCGCAAACACATTTCCGATGATGAGATGAAGGAAAAGGGCGCAAAGATTCTGCTTGATGAACGCCTGAAAGGTAAAATTGGTGGGTGGAGTGATTGGCGTACCCGGATTTGGTATGCGTCTCTTCAGACCGGACAGGACCCGAATAACGCGACTGACATGGATGCGATCTGGGAGGCAATCCGGACACATCGTGATCTGCTTCTGAAATACTGGGGATCTGGGGCAGAACTGATGTCTCTGCTTGCGGAAGAGGAAATTTATGTCACTGAAGCGTGGTCCGGACGGGTCTTCGCCCTACAAGAACAGGGGCATGATATCGGGTACATGGATCCACCGAATGGGTTCGGGTGGCAGGAATGCCTTTTTGTGCTCAAAGGCTCCCCTATGGAAGAGAGTGAACAGCTTTTGAACTTCATGTTGTCTAAAGAGGCGTCTGTCGCTGTTGCTGAGGGACAAAACTATCCACCTGCTCTGGATCCGGCGAAAGTTGATCTTGGCAAAAAAATTCCGACCTTGCCGGCTTTTGATCCGACAGGAACCCTTTCTGGACTGACCTTTGCCAACTCTGACTATTGGAACAGCAACCAGCAGGCATGGTCTAAACAGTTTGGTCGTATCCAAAAAGGTTATTGATCGCCTGTTCTTACTTTCCTGTACTTCTCTCTGCCGTAATTTTTGCGGCAGAGAGGCTCTTTAAATACGTTCAGTCTCTGGAGATCTGCTGTGAGTTCCGTCAGCTTGAAAAATGTCGCCAAACGCTTTGCCGGTTTTACGGCTGTACACCCTCTGGTTCTGGATATCTCTGAAGGTAGCTTTGTTACCTTACTTGGCCCTTCAGGCTGCGGAAAAACCACGACATTACGAATGATTGCGGGGTTGCTTGATCCATCCGAAGGAGAAATCAGTATCGGGGATCAACTGGTCAATAACATTCCTATACACAAAAGAAATCTTGGCATTGTTTTTCAGAACTATGCCTTGTTTCCGCACAAAACGATTTATGAAAACATCGCCTTTGGGCTGAAATATCGCAAAGTTCCTGCGGCAGAGGTTGAGCGCCGGGTGAAAGATGTACTTGATCTGGTTCAGCTTCCGGATCTGGGGGATCGCTATCCTAATCAATTGTCGGGGGGGCAACAGCAGCGCATTGCTTTGGCGCGATCAATTGTGATCAACCCGGATGTCCTACTGCTTGATGAGCCTCTTTCTGCGCTGGATGCCAATCTTCGCGAAGATATGCGGATTGAGCTTAAACGTATTCAGGAAAAAATTGGAATTACCACAGTTTTTGTAACGCATGATCAATCGGAAGCTCTGGCAATGTCAGATAAGCTGGTTGTGATGTCAGGTGGACGTATCGAACAGGTCGGGGCGCCCAAGGACGTATATGACAACCCCCGCAGTACTTTTGTGGCTGATTTTCTTGGCAGCTCGAACATTCTTTCGGTTCGGTGTGAAGACGCAGATGAGAAGAGAGTTCTGGTCAATGCAGGGCAATTAGGTGTGGTGAGCGTTCCCCGTGAGAAAGCAACAGATATAGCCGTGGATACGTCTGCAACACTTGTCATTCGTGCTGAAAAACTTTGTCTTGTGCCAGCTGATGCAGCTCCTGATCAACGTATGAGTGTTGAGGCGGTTGTTGAAACTGTTGATTACCAAGGTCAAGCCGTGCGGTATTTCGTACGTGTCGGCGATCTCCAGCTACAGGCCCTTAATATGATCGAAGACCGTCCGTTTAATGAAGGTGAGGCTGTTTCAATACGTTTCAGGCCTCAGGACTGTGTTGTTTTGAGGGAAGATAGTTGATGAAAAAAGCAAGACAAAGCCATCTCTTTTATCAATCGCATGGCCGTCGCCCGGTTCTCGATCAGGCGAGAGGCATCTACATGTGGGATGTTGATGGCAACCGTTTTCTCGATGGGTCATCCGGGGCAATGGTTTGTAACATTGGTCATTCAAATGAAACGGTGTTGGAAGCAATGCGCAGGCAAATGGATAAATCAACATTTGGCTATCGTCTGCATTTCGAAACCGAGCCTGCTGAATTACTGGCAAGTAAAGTTGCGGCTTTGTCGCCAGAGGGTTTGGATAAGGTTTTCTTTGTATCCGGTGGTTCCGAAGCGGTGGAGAGTGCGATTAAGCTTGCGCGACAATACGCGCTGTCAATTGATCAAGCCACACGTTGGAAAGTGATCTCGCGCTTTCCCAGTTATCATGGATGTACTTTGGGAGCTCTGGCGCTGACAGGTTATACATCGTTGACCCAGCCCTTTGATCCGATGATGCAGGAAATGCCAAAAATCCCAGCTCCAACGGCCTATCTTGATGGGCGAGATCCGGATGATCCTACCACAGGACGTTATTATGCAGATATGTTGGAGACCTGTATTCAAGAGGAAGGCCCCGAGAGTGTTTTGGCTTTCATTGTTGAGCCGATCGGGGGGGCTTCTACTGGGGCTTTGGTGCCGCCAGCGGGTTATATGGAACGCATTCGTGAGATCTGCACAGAATATAATATCCTTTTGATCCATGATGAGGTGATGACCGGGGGCGGTCGAACCGGACGCTTTTTTGCAGGAGAACACTGGGGCGTTTCCCCTGACATACTTGTTTTTTCCAAAGGGTTTTCAGCAGGATATGCGCCGCTTGGGGCGATGGTTGCGCACAATGATATTGTCGATGCTGTATTGGCCGATGGAGGCTTTTTACATGGGTTTACCTATGCAGGTAATCCGCTAGCCTGTTCGGCGGGACTGGCTGTAATTGAGCAAATTGAGGCCCAAGATCTGTTGGCGAATGCTGAAAAAATAGGGGGTATTCTAAAGCATCATCTGAGTGGATTGATGGAGCGCTATTCCTTTATTGGAGATGTTAGGGGGATGGGCTTACTTCTGGCTTTTGAGTTGGTGAGTGATCGGGAAACAATGCAACCGCTTCCTAAAGAGATATCTGCTTTTAATAGGCTGGTTGAAATTGCTTACAGCAATGGTTTGATTATTTATTCCCGTCGAACTCGTGGCGGTTTGGAAGGGGATCACTTCCTAGTATGTCCCCCTATGATAACCTCTGAATCTCAAGTGGAGGAGATTATGACATTGTTGGTCAAATCTCTCGACACTTTTGAACGCGAAATTGCCTCTTATATCAAAAAGCAGGGCGGTTTATGAGCAAGATTATCATCAGCTGTGCCATAACAGGTTCTATCCACACGCCGTCTATGTCGCCTTATCTTCCTATCACAGGCGAAGAAATTGCAGCCCAGTCAATTGAAGCAACAGAAGCCGGGGCCGCGATTATTCATTTGCACGCCAGAGATCCGGAAACGGGGAAACCATCATCGTCCTATGAAAATTTCATGGGATTTTTGCCTGACATCGATCGGCAATCCGACGTCGTGTTGAACTTATCTACCGGGGGCAGTGCCCTGATGTCTTTGGAAGATCGTCTGGCTGCCCCTTTGCAAATTGAGCCAGAGATGTGCTCGTTAAATATGGGGAGTATGAATTTTGCACTGTATCCTATTGCTGAGCGTATAAAAGACTGGAAGCATGATTGGGAAAAATTGTTCCTGATGAATTCTGATGATCTGGTGTTTAAAAATACCCCACGGGATATTGCTTTTATTCTTGCTGAAATGGGGGAAAAGCGCGGCACTCGGTTTGAGTTTGAGTGCTATGATCTGGGGCATCTTTATATGCTTGAACATTTCGTCAGCCGGGGACTGGTGCGCGGACCGCTTTTTATCCAGTTTGTTTTTGGTGTCCTGGGGGGGATGGGGGCTGACCCTGAGAACCTGACCCATATGAAACGAATGGCTGATAAGCTCTTTGGTGATAATTATGCCTTCTCAGTATTGGCGGCAGGACGGCATCAGATGCGAATGGCCGCGATGTCGGCAGCTATGGGCGGCCATGTCCGGGTAGGGTTGGAAGATAATCTGACGATTGCAAAGGGAGAGTTGGCAGTATCAAACGCGCAACAGGTGGTGAAGGTCAGAGAGATTGTTGAAAATCTTGGCCGTGAGGTTGCGACCGCAGATGACGCGCGCAGCATGCTTCAGTTGAAGGGGCAGAAGGATGTTAGGCTTCAAGCTGCAGGACCAACCTTCGACAAATGATATGTTCCTACAAAACATATTCCCAAAAAAGAAATTCAAAGTACTAGAGGTAACATATGAAATATGTCTTTGATGAACGTCAAAAAAGGCATGATCCTAAACACTTTTTTGCGAATGGTACGCCGCTTCCCAACCCTGAGCAGCCCGAGCGGGTGACGCTTTTACTGAAAGGTGCAAAGGCAGCGGGAGGCGAACCTGTACAAACTGTTGATCATGGTCTGGCACCTATTGCAGCGATACATTCCGCAGAATATATCACCTTTTTGCAAAATATTCATGAGCGGTGGCAGCGAATAGAGGGGGCGTCGGATGAAGTTATTCCAAATATTCATCCTGCGACCAGAAATGCTAACTATCCGAAGTCTGCGGTTGGACAGGCCGGATATCATCAGGCTGATACGGCTTGCCCCATTTCTTCAGGGACATGGGAAGCTGCTTACTGGTCTGCGCAAACAGCCCTGACAGGGGCGGCATTGATTTTGGAAGGTGAAAAAGCGGCCTATGCCCTTTGTCGCCCTCCGGGACACCATGCTTTTGCGGACATGGCCGGGGGTTTTTGCTTTTTCAATAATTCAGCTATCGCAGCCGAACAGCTCCTAAAATCAGGGCGCAAGCCTGCTATTTTGGACGTAGATGTTCACCACGGGAATGGGACCCAAGGTATTTTTTACGAACGCAAAGATGTTCTGACCCTATCGATACACGCGGACCCTGATCGTTTTTATCCATTCTTCTGGGGCAGTGTTCAGGAACGGGGCGAAGGAGAAGGACAAGGTTATAACCTCAATTTGCCTTTGCCACGGGGGACGGGGGATGATGCTTATCTTGTTGCCTTGGAAAAAGCTCTTGAGCGGATAAAATCATTTGGGGCTGATGTACTGGTCGTGGCGCTGGGGCTTGATCCCTATGAAAAAGATCCTCTAAAGGGCTTTTCCATAACAACACCAGGGTTTACCCGAATAGCCAAGGCGATCAATACTCTTGGTATTCCTATCCTGCTGGTACAGGAAGGTGGGTATCTGTGTGAAGAATTATCAGATAACCTTACATCGTTTTTACTCGGGTTTGAAACAACAGGATCATAAACAGGATGAGACATACGTCGGATGTGCTGGTTATCGGTGGGGGAATAGCGGGTATTGGATCTGCGGCCAAAATAAGTTCGGAAGCAAGTGTTACGGTCTTGGAAACGATGAGTGCTTTTGGATATCACTCTACCGGGCGCAGTGCTGCGATCTTCATACGAAATTACGGCAATGCCACATTGAGGGCGTTAAATGCGGTCTCTGAAACAGTATTGTTAGAGCCCGGAGATATTTCAGATCATAGTCTTCTTTCTCCGCGTGGTGTTATGCTTGTCGCGACGGAATCTGAAACCGAGGCGCTGGATCATTATCTCGAAGGATCAGTCGGGATTGAAAGCCTGAGTGCGGATCAGGCTGTTGAGCTTGTCCCTATCCTGCGAAAGGAAATGATTGCGGCGGTTGCTTACGAGCCGCGGGCGCAAGACATTGATGTCGACAGGTTGCTGCAGGGTTATGCCCGGATTGTCAAACATAACGGAGGACAGATCGTCACGAATGCACCTGCGCAGAAAATTTCTCGAAGCAATGGTGTTTGGCAGGTGGAAACGCCCGTTGGCATCTATGATGCAAAAATTCTGATCAATGCTGCTGGTGGGTGGGCTGATGAAGTTGCTGCCATGGCGCAGGTGAATAAAGTTGGTCTGGTGCCGAAACGTCGCTCAGCGGCACTTCTGCCTGCACCAGATGGGCATGATATCATGAAATGGCCCCTTTTTGCGAGTGCGTCTGAACAATGGTACGCAAAGCCTGAAGGAGGAAAGTTGATGGTGTCGCCTGCCGATGAAGATCCTGTGGAACCACATGATGTTTTTGTTGATGATATGGTCCTTGCGGAGGGGCTTTATAGATATGAACAGGCTGTGAATGTTCCGGTCACGCGGGTTGATAAAAGCTGGGCTGGTCTGCGCAGTTTTGTAAAAGATCAGACGCCTGTGGTCGGTTTTGCTCCTGATGTCGAAGATTTTATCTGGGTGGCGGGTCAGGGGGGATATGGCATTCAAACTGCGCCTGCTCTTTCTGAATATGTCGCAGATATCTGTCTGGGGAGAGGTCCCCAACTACCCGAGGAAACAATAAAAGCACTCGATCCCGGACGATTCCGGTAAACATACTTCTTTCAAGCATAAAGGTGTTAAAAAATGACTTCTATTACACGCATTGATCCTGGCAACAGAATGAGCCAAGCCGTTATCCATAATAACACGGTTTGGCTGGCGGGGCAGGTTGGTGTTCCCGGTGAAAGTGTTGCAGCCCAGACCGCGACAATTTTGAAAAATATAGAAACCCTTCTCGAAAGAGCGGGATCGGACAAGACTAAAATATTACAGGCAACAATCTGGCTTGCGTCCATGGATGATTTTCAGGAAATGAATGAAGTATGGGATGCCTGGGTGGATAGAGAAAATCCACCGACACGCGCGTGCGGTGAATCAAAGCTTGCGACACCAGATTACACGGTTGAAATTATTGTGGTTGCAGCCGTTTAAAAGAATTCTCAATCTGAAAGTTCTGGTCAGTAAGTGCGGAGAAAGTCTTGGTGATTGGATACTCCGTAACCAATCGAAACCCGGTAACTCATTCGAGTTGCCGGGTTTTGGTCTTTGTGAAGTGGAAACAGAGATAATCGAGGAAGCTATTTTTAAACGAGGGGAAGCGCAGATGCTTTGGCCCTGCTGTTTACATTTAAGGCTTTAAGAATAGCCGTTACATGAGCTTTAACCGTACTTTCTGCGCAGCCAATTTCACGTGCAATCTCTTTATTTGATGCCCCTTTACGCATACGATCGAGAACTTCTCGTTGGCGGGGAGTTAAAATATCTAGTCGTGGGGTTCCACTGTTAAGGTTATTTGAACTCTGATCTAGATAAAGTGATGGGATGTAAATTTCGCCATCAAGAATAAGGCGTATTGCATTCAGCATAACGGCAGTTTTTGAGGTTTTTGATATATAACCATCAGCGCCAAGGGCCAAAGCCTCTTTTACTAACTTTGCATCGTTATGGGCGGAAAGAATTGCGACAGGAATATCAGGTGCTTGTTTTTTGAGTATGCTGATGTTGGATATCCCATTCATTCCAGGCATCGTGATATCCAAAAGAAGAAGGTCCAGTTCAGGGTGCTGGGATAAAATTTTCTGTACCCCCTGAAAGTTTTCAGCTTCAAGTACCTCTAGGTTCTCATCCAAGGCTGAAAGAACGCCTTTAACGCCCTCTCGAACCATTTGATGATCGTCTGCAATCAGTATCTTCAAGTTAACCTCGTTACCTATGCACATTACGCTCAACCTCTTAGTGGTTGAGCGTATGGGAAAGATAATAGCGAGGCATATAGAGAGTTAGCAAGTCTTGGTGCCAAGTTTCTTTTGTGAATTGAATGTGTTTTCTTAAATGGTATTTCTAACAAATTCTTCTTCTCTGTACCCTTGTAGAAAGAGTAATGAGGTCAAGTCAGAATGATCAATATGTAAAGGCGTATGTTGTCGCAGGCTAGGTTTCGCATTAAAGGCCACACCAAAACTTGCGGCTTTGATCATATCTTCATCATTGGCACCGTCGCCCACAGCTATTGTGTCATCTGCATTGATCCTAAGATCACACATATATTGTTGTAGAATGGTTTTCTTGCTTTCCTTTCCGAGAATAGGTTCGATGATTGTTCCTGTGAGACGCCCATCTGCTATATCAAGTTTATTTGCATGACAGTGATGAAAACCAACTCTTTGAGCTATCCTTTCTGCAAAGCAAGTAAACCCACCGGACGCAAGAACTGTCGTGGCTTTAAAGGTGTTCATCGTCTGAATTAGTGTCTGTGCGCCAGCAGTCAGAGATACTTTGTCCCTGTAAGCAATTTCTATGGCTTTTGTGGGGAGATCGCATAACAAGCTCACTCTTGCCCGTAAAGAACTGTCAAAGTCGAGTTCTCCTTGCATTGCTTTGCTGGTAATGGCCTTTATTTGGTCCGATATTCCATGAATGCTTGCCAATTCATCAATACATTCAGAGGTAATTATAGTCGCATCCATATCGGCAATAAGAAGTTTCTTTCTTCTGTTTATTGTCGAACAGAGGTTTGCATCAATTTCTAATGGTTTTAGCTGTTCGCGCAACTCGGCTAGATGAGCGGAAAAATCGCTGGCAAAAATTAACTCTAAACCCTTGTCGCCCAGAATATTAATTTTCTCTAGTTTAACATTTCTATTATCCAAAAAAGAAGCACAATGGTCTGTGATAGCAAAGGGCAAGTCTGCCCGTGAAGACAGGACCAGGACATGATTTTGTGTTTTCATAGGGGCTGACTTTTAGTGGGAAAGGATTTGGCTCAGGAAAAGTTGGGTCCGATCCATCTGAGGGTTATTAAAAAATTCGTTTGGTTCGTTTTCTTCAACTATTTCCCCTCCGTCCATAAAAATGACGCGGTCGGCAACCGATTTTGCAAAACCCATTTCGTGGGTTACGCAAAGCATGGTCATACCATCATTAGCGAGCTCTTCCATCACATCCAAAACTTCCTTGATCATTTCAGGGTCAAGCGCAGATGTTGGTTCATCAAACAACATGACTTTGGGGGACATACAAAGTGAACGGGCAATTGCAACACGCTGTTGTTGGCCACCAGATAATTGACCCGGATATTTTTGGCTCTGTTCAGCAATGTTTACGCGCTTTAGATAAGTCATCGCGAGGTCTATGGCATCTTTGCGTGGCATCTTCCGAACCCATATTGGGGCCAAGATCAAGTTCTCAAGAATAGTCATATGCGGGAAGAGGTTGAAGTGCTGAAAGCACATACCAACATCTTTGCGCACTTTCTCCAACGCTTTGGTATTGTTGGTGAGTTCCTGATTATTAACGATAATGGTGCCAGACTGGTGTTCTTCAAGCTGGTTGATGCATCGAATCATAGTAGATTTACCAGAGCCTGATGGACCACAGATAACGATACGTTCGCCTCTTTGAACTTCAAGGTTAATGTTTTTGAGAACATGAAAGTCCCCATACCATTTATTCATATCTACAAGAGAAATGACGGTGTCTTGTTCATTTTTTGCCGCGAGGGCTGCATTTTGTCCTGACATAACTAACTCCTATTGCGTCCCTAATTAATGATGACCAACCTGGCCGCGCTTTTCGAGCGAACGGCCATAGCGACTAAGACAGAAACAAAGTACCCAGTAAATGAAAGCACAGAAAACAAAGGCCTCTGCGTCAAAACCAAGCCATTCGGCATCCTGAGAAGCTGCTTTGGCAATACCGAGAAAGTCGAGCAAGCCAACGACAACAACGAGAGAGGTATCTTTGAGAAGTGCGATACAGCGGCCAATAAGAGGGGGAATAACAATCTTCAAAGCCTGAGGTAGTATAATGAAAGCGGTTGTTTGCCAGCGGTTCAAACCTAATGCCACGGCTGCTTCGCCTTGCCCTTTACTCACGCCCTGGAGACCTCCGCGGACCACTTCGGCAATATAGGCTGATGAAAAAAGAATGATACCAAATTGAACACGATAGAGGATACCGATCTCAACGTCTGTGGGGAGAAACAGGGGAAGCATAATTGTTGCCATGAAAAGGATTGTAACCAGCGGTACTCCGCGGACCAGTTCAATGACACAGATACAAAAAATCTTGATAATTTTGTTTTGCATGCTGCGGCCAAGCGCTAAGAGAACGCCGATTGGAAGAGAAGCCAAAATACCAACAACAGCAAGAACCAAGGTGAGCATTAACCCACCCCATTCAGAAGTGTCAACAACCTCTAGTCCTAATCCGCCACCGATAAGCCAATAAATCGGTAAGGGTAGGATAAGCCAGGCTACGACCAGATGAGCAGTCTTTAGCATATGCCGAGCGGTAATAATAAACAGCCCGAAAAGCAAAACAGCTGAAAGAATAGGACGCCAGGCTAATTCTGTGGGGTATGGTCCTAATAAGAATAGTTTTATCTGTGCATCAACAAAGGCCCAGCAAGCACCTTGCCCTTGTCTACATGTCTCTGCAGTACCTTGGAAAATCGCATCAAGCAGGCCCCAGTTAACCAGAGGAGGTATAATGCTTGCCAAAATAGCTAAGCCAACAATGGTCAAAAGGCCATTAGCGAAACTGTTGAACAGATTGTTTTTTATCCAGTGAAGAAGGCCGGTTTGTGACGCAGGAGGCGGCATGTCCGGAGAGGGCTGGAAAACCATAGTCATGATTAACGCTCCACTAGTTGGAATTTGTTATTGGCAATGTTCATCAGCAAAGAGATGGCCAAGTTGATACAGAGATAAACGCCCATCCAAATGGCGATGACCTCAATGGCTTGACCGTTCTGGCCAATCATCGTCCCGCCAACAGACACCATATCGGGAAAGCCAATGGCAATGGCCAAGGAGCTGTCTTTGACCAAACTTGCATAGTCGTTGGTGGTGGAAGGAATTACCGTACGAAGCGCCTGAGGCAGGACAACATCCCGCATGGTCCGGTCTGAGGATAATCCAAGGGCTGTGGCAGCTTCACGCTGTCCCTTTTGAACAGAAACAATGCCGCTTCGGACATTTTCCGCAATAAATGCTCCGCGGTAGAGCACCAAGCCAAAAACTAAAGCTGCAAATTCCGGGCGGAAAACCCAGCCACCTTTAAAGTTAAAGCCTTTAAGCTCTGGTACTTCCCAAGTCAGGACATCGCTAAAAATTGTTTGGGCAACCACAGGTGGGATGATGATTAAAGCCAAGGAAATCCATATTGTAGGATAACTTTTCCCTGTAGCATCTAGGGTCTTCTTCGCCCATTTAAGAAAAAAAACTGTTCCGATAATCCCTAAACCAAGGGCAACCATGAGGTAAATAAAGTTTTCACCGGCTATTGGTCTGGGCACAAAGATCCCTCTTTGGCTGAGGAAGCCGTCAGGTATGAATTCAATCGCTTGTTTAACTGATGGCAGGCCGACCAGAACAACCCCGTAAACAAATAAAAGAATCAAAAGAACGGGAATGTTGCGCATGATCTCAACATAAACCTCGGCCATTCTGGCAATGAGTGGATTTCCGGATACCTGGGCAACACCCATTACGATTCCGACTATGGTCGCCAAGAAAATACAAAGGATTGCCGCAAAGAAGGTGTTAATGATTCCGACTAAAAGGGCACGTCCGTAAGTATCAGACGGGCTATAGGAAATCAGAGAATCCCCAATGGGAAAACCAGCTTCCAGAGAGAGAAAGGAAAAGCCAGATTCAATGTGGCGTGCTTCTAGGTTTTCCTGGGTCGCGAGCAAAAGGTAATAGGCACAGGCAATGACGATTCCTGCTGTGAGTGTCTGATAGAGACAGGACAATAAATTGCGATAGGAAAACAGCCCACCAAGACGCGCGCTGGTAGATTTCGACATCATTTAACCTTTGGTCGGAAAGAGGGGCAAGGATCTTTAGATGAAAAAAGTCCCTTGAATTACCGCTGTGGTTCAGTAGGTGAACCCTTGTTCGTGTTGGTAAGAGCAGTTCATTTATTTGTGAAACTGCTCTTACCGGTTTTTGCTTTTAACTAACCACACCAGCCAAAGCAAAAAGGCATTAGCGTAATGGTGCTACGTACATGAGACCACCATTTTGCCATAATGCATTGGTGCCGCGGGGCAGGTTTAGGGGACTGTCTTTGCCTAGATTACGGTCAAATATTTCACCGTAGTTCCCAACGGCGGAAATTGCGTTAACCATCCAGTCGTTCTCTAGACCTATATAGCTACCGTATTCACCTGAAGCGCCCAGCATACGCTGTACTGTCGGGTTATTACGCTGTGCTTCAGATAGGTCGGAAAGATTCTCCTGAGTAACACCAAGTTCTTCAGCGGTAATCAGGCCATTGATTGTCCAGGTCACAAGATCTTTCCACTGGTTATCACCATGTTTTACCAACGGGGAAAGAGGTTCTTTTGAAATGATTTCCGGCAAAACCACATGAGCACTTGGATCCGGCATTGTTGTTCTGAATGATGCAAGTTGGCTATTGTCTGTTGTGAGCGCGTCACAACGACCGGAACGATATGCGTTCACGGCTTCTTTTTTGCCTTCAAAAACAACTGGTTCGAAGTTCAAGCTGTTGGCTCGTGCAAAGTCGGCAAGGTTTAATTCTGTTGTTGTACCCGATGTTACACACACGGTTGCGCCATCAAGTTCTTTGGCACTGTTTACACCCAAATCTTTACGGGTCATAAAGCCTTGACCGTCATAGAAAACGATAGTGGTGAAGTCGACACCTTCTTTGGTGTCGCGTTTCATTGTCCAAGTTGTGGTCCGGGACGTCAGATCAACTTGGCCTGTGACCACAGCAAGTATTTTTTGTTTAGAGGCAAGAGGAACAAACTTGATCTTGTCACTTTCGCCAAAAATGGCTGCAGATACTGCGCGACACATATCGACGTCTAGTCCTGACCAGACACCGTCAGAGTTCGGGTTAGAGAACCCAGGAACGCCTTCACTGACACCACAGTTAATGTGACCTCGTGCTTTTACGTCATCAAGTGTGCCTGCTGATGCCTGTGTTGCAAAAAGGGCAAGTCCGGCGACCATCAACCCAGAAATTTTTTTACCAGTACTTTTGTTAACAGCGAATTTTTTCATTGAATGCCTCTGAATTTTAAGTTTCCTGTTCTACACAACGCATTATTTTTTTGTTCCTTAATTGGGGAACATATTTTTTTGAGGGCCGTGTTAAGCCAATCATTCCCCAAAAAATAGAGATGCCGCAATTGGACAGAGGTATTGGGTATCGAGACTAAAGTCGTAGTTCGTAGGAGTATTCTTACGATTAAGGTCGTACGCCACTGTATATTCCGAGAGGCTTTGATATAGTCATTTTACTGGGTAATCTATTTGAGGGTGCAAGACCGTGTTTAGATCAAATTTTTTCCATTCCGCGGCTTTGTTTCTTGTTTTGGGACTTAGCTTTGGAGGCGGCAAAACTTCAGCATCAACCCTTGATATCGTTAAAGAACGAGGCTATCTGACCTGTGGTGTTGGGGAGCATGATTTTGGGTTTGCCCAGCGCGATATTCAAGGGAAATGGCACGGATTTGATGTGGATTTCTGTCGAGCAGTTGCGACGGCCACATTGGGAGACCCTACAGCGGTTCGTTTTATTCCTGTGGATAGTCAAAATCGCATCACCACTTTATTAGAGGGCGAAATCGATCTTTTGACCAGAACGACAACCTGGACCCTTAGCCGAGATGCGGCAATGGAGATCAATTTCACACGTATTACTCTATATGAAGTTCAAGGTGTTATAGCGCGATCAGAGCTTGGCATTACTCAGTTAAATGAGGCCAAATCAGGTACAATTTGTGTGAATTCAGGTACGACAAGTGAGCTTAATCTTGCCGATTATCTTAATCGTAATCAGACAAATTTGGAAATACTGGTGCTGGAAACTCAACAGGGAAGGTGGGATGCTTTTTTTAACGGTCGGTGTGATTTAATGACGTCGGATCGAATTGATTTGCAAGCGGGTGCGGCCATGTTGGCACCAAGTTCGGATGACTACGTGATATTATCAGACGTTATTTCAAAAGAGCCTTTGGCACCTGCGGTGAGAAACGATGATGATCAGTGGTTTGATATTGTAAAGTGGGTGATTAATACGACAGTTGCCAGTGAGGAGTTTGGGATTTCGTCTCAAAATTTACAGAAAATGAAAGAGGGACTTTCTCCTCAGCAAACCCGATTGTTTGGCAAGGTTAATAACCTTGGTGGTGCGCTTGGGCTTGACCCGGATTGGGCAAGCCGCGTTATTGGAGATATCGGAAATTATGGAGAAATTTTTGACCGTAATTTAGGTGAAGGTTCTCAATTCAAGGTGGAGCGGGGAATGAACAATTTATGGACAAAGGGCGGTCTTATGTACGCTTTGCCTGCGCGTTAAACCTGATTAGATGAATTTAAACGCTGACAAAAGATCCGGGTTTCTTGGACGCCGAATTGTTACGAGGGTATTGGCGAGTTTAAGTTGTATGGTTCTTCTGATCGCGGGGGCCAGCGTTGTTTCTCTCTATTCTTTTAATGATCTACGAAATGGGTTGGCTGATTTTACTGGGAACGATTTACCAAAAGTTGTTGCAGGGGCTAAATTAAATCAAATCTCTGCAAATTTAGCGTCTTTTGCACCAAAATTGTTGGCGACGAATAGTAAAGGTACTCGGCAAGCTGTTTTGTTACGGGTCGCCGATCAGGAAGCTTGGTTGGAAGAGATTTTGGTCGAGCTTGAAAAAGGGAACTCTGAGAAAGAGCTACAGCGATTCCGGGAATTAAAAGATACTTTGGTTGAAAACCTCCATGCTGTAGCAAACTTGGTTAGGCAAAAAGCTTTGAATTCTACCGAAACGAAAAAGTTACTTAATCGGATACCAAAACTGAACAAAGAGCTATTTTCCTTTCGAGCCAAGCTGTCACAACTCACTGGGACTAATCGTGATTATCAAAAATGGAGTAATGCTTTCTCGTCGGCCTTACTACTAATTCCAACTGCGGCAGCAAGTGATTTTCCTCTTGAATTACAAAAGTTTGAAGAGCAAATTACGCACCTTTTGAAAGAGATAGAGCAAGAAACATCGTATTTTCCTGATGATGTCAAATTAACGGCTCAAAAGCTCGTCCGTGATCTTCAGATACTTTCTCTTGGAGAGAATGGTATTATAAAGCTGAAAAATGAATCTTTCCAACTTGGGGATTTAGTTGAAGGCACGTTTAGCCAGAATAAAATTGTGGCAGATCGTTTTGTGGCTTCGGCTTCAATTCTGACTCGGAAATTACAAAATAATATTTTAGCCCGAAGCGAGCAGCTAGATCAGGATGCCCAGGATCGTAGTGTTCTTTTCTTGCTTATGTCACTTTTGGGCTCTGTCGCAGCGGTCCTTGTTTTCTTTCATATTAATAAATCGGTTATTCAACGGTTGGCCAACCTTAACCGAACAATGCTTTCCCATGCTTCGGGGCAGCGTCCGCCTATTACAAGCTCTGGGAATGATGAAATAACTGATATGACGAAAGCTTTTAAGTTTTTTGTCGATGTTATTGAAAAACGCGAAGAGGAACTGGAAGAGGCTAAGGATATAGCGGTTCGCGCGGATCAAGCAAAATCGCGGTTTCTGGCTGCTGCAAGTCACGATCTTCGACAACCACTTCACGCAATTAGCCTTTTTGTAGCAACCTTGTTGGATCAAAATTCTAATAAAGCACGAAGCACCGTTGTAGAAAATATTGGTCGATCTGTTGAACATATGAATGATCTGTTCGAATCTATTCTCGATTATTCACAGTTGGAAAGAGGAGAACGAGTTGCAGAAATACGTTCTTTTAAACTGAAATCCTTATTTGCAACTCTGGAAACTGATTTTGCAATACTCGCTGCGGAGAAAGGATTAGTGCTTCGTGTTGAAGGGAATGATCTTTCTGTTAAGTGCGAACCTCTTTTGTTGGATCGGATTCTACGAAACCTTCTTTCCAATGCTGTTCGTTATACCCAAGAAGGAGAAATTATACTCAAGGCCGTATCTTCGAGAAAAGGTGTAACGATTAAGGTTCAGGATAGTGGTCGTGGTATTTCAAAGGATCAACAGCAACAAATTTTTCATGAGTTTTATCGTTATGGCGATAAATCTGAAAAGGGCCTTGGCTTAGGTTTGGCAATTGCTCAACAGATGGCAGTTTTGTTAGAGACCGAGATAACTGTTTTTTCTGATATAGGAAAAGGGGCGATTTTCAGTCTTGAACTGATAGAAGCGGATCGGGTTAATTCTTGTGAACAGACTTCGACTATTGTTGAAAAGAAGATCAATGAAAATATTCTAAACGATCAAACAATTGTCTTACTGGATGACAATCCACAGATCATTGTTGCAATGACAGGGTTACTTGAAAAGTGGGGATGTAACGTACTGGCGGCTCAAAATAGTGCAGAACTAAAAAGATTGTTAAATACAGCCGAAATACAGCCGCTGGCTTATGTGACCGATTACGAATTAGAGAGTGAGAAAACAGGCTTGGATGTTCTTGATTCTCTCCTTACAAAAGACGAAAGAAATCGCGGAATTATTTTGACTGGGAACACTGACCCGGAAATTGAAGCGGCAACAAAAAGAAAAGGATTTAGCTATTATAACAAGCCGATACGCCCCGCAAAACTAGCGGCGTTTTTAAGGCACTTAGCTCGGCGAGATATTTCACGGGTATGATTTTTGCTCGTGTTGTACAAGCGTCCCATGTTGTACAAGCGTCCCATGTTGTACAAGCGTATTGTACCTGTTTGTGAGATTGTTAAACTCGTGGGCATATTAATCTGTGATAAGGGGAAACCCCGTTTGGGGGAGTTAAAATTTATGAAGTTTCTCCGTCGTTTATTCTGGATATGCGTATTTATCGGGGGCGTATTCCCGCTAGCAATAATATTGTTTTATTGGGTCGTACCGCCTTTGGCGACGCCACTCATGTTTATCAGAGATGACCCCATTCAATATGATTTTGTCGCATTAGAAGACATCTCGCCAAATCTTGTACGGGCCGTTTTGGTTTCTGAAGATCAGCGGTTTTGTGAGCATGCTGGATTTGATTGGAAACAATTGGAGATTGTTTGGAACGAGTTAATCTACACTGGAACGGCATCACGGGGTGCAAGTACGATTTCGATGCAAACGGCCAAAAATCTTTTTCTTTGGCCCTCGAGGAGCAAGGTTCGAAAAGTACTCGAAATTCCCCTGACTATCATGCTCGAAACTATATTGCCCAAACGCCGTATTTTAGAGATTTATCTGAATATAGCAGAGCTTGGTCCGGGAATTTACGGTGCCGAGGCGGCTGCTCAGGCGCACTTTAAGAGGAACGCTAAAAATATGACGGTGCGTCAAGCGTCCCGTCTTGCCGCTGTCTTACCTAATCCGTTAACAAGAAATGCCGCGCGGCCAAGCACAAATGTTCAAAAGAGAGCAGATAAAATTATGAGAAATATGCGTATCGCACCGGCATCGCTTTGGTCATGTGTTTAGATGAAGTGCATCCTACCTGTGATAAAAGCAACGCCATTAGTATGCAAATATAGTTTTATGTTTTGGGTGGGGTTGTTTCCAGGTGTTGGAACCGCTCTTAATTCTCCCCTTGGTTTGTATTCGTTCTGCCGCTTACTAGTGAAGCATTAAACTTAATTGCGTGTGGGGTGGCAGGAGAAGTGGATGATTATAGTGTGCGATATTGTCACTATCTTTGCGACAAGGGGTAACTTGCTGGTTGAATTGCTCAATAAAACCCGGATTATTAAGCAAAAAGCGGTTCGAAAAATATACGCCAAGAGGTTTGTTTTTTAGGTCCACTTTTCGAACATGTTCAAGCTGATCAGTTTTATGTAAGAGCCGATCCATAACAAGTTCGTTTGCCAGAACAGCTTCGAAACGGTCGCTCAATAACATTCTAAGTAAGCTCTTTGTGTCTGTCGCTGGCGTATTCGAAACGTTATAGTCGTTGGCAATCAGCCATTTATGCATATTCGCCCCTAGAAAACTGGAAACGTTAGCGTTCTTTTTGAAGTCGTTGGATTGCGGATCAAGGAGGGATTCTTTGCGGAGATACCAGGTCCATGTTTGTTCCGCAATTGCCTTTGTCATCACAGCATAGCTATCGCGAAATGCGTTTTTTGAGGCTGCGTAAAATCCATCAGCCTCATGATTTTGCACAAGTATTTGAGCTCTTTTCCAAGGAACAACTTGAATTTTATATGGTTTTTCAAGTTTATGTAAAACACATTCCAATACAGTTGTGGCTATGCCTGTAAAGTTATTCTCTTCATCAAAATAACTGTAGGGGGGGAGTTCATGAGTTGTTATAATAACTGGCTCAGCGGCAATTACAGCCGATGAAAAAAAAGTCATGACAACTGTTTGTAAAATACTGAGGCGGTTAATCAATCCCATGTTCACTATACCTACTTACTCCTGAACAGAATGCGTAGTTAGCTATATTTTTATATGTACCAAGTATTATAGGTTGTTTTTTTTAGATAAATACATTTTAAAATATATTTATCTAAAAGGCTATATAATTGTATTTTTCCCAATTCTATAAGCTCTGTTGCTGTTTATTGCTTAGCTCTTAAATCCAGCACAAAGAAACTTATGTCAGCATCCATTCATGATCTGGGTCGTTATGGAATTTCCAAATTCGCTTGGGGCCAGCCATGACATTGAGGTAGTATAGATCGTATCCATGGGGAGCACCGCAGGGGTGGTAACCTTCTGGTACCAAGACGACATTACGATCTTCTACGGCAAAGGTTTCATCCAAGGATCTGTCATCAGTATAAACGCGCTGGAAGGCAAAACCCTGTGATGGATTTAGGCGGTGGTAATAAGTTTCTTCCAATAAGGATTCATTTGGCAATGCATCTTGATCATGTTTGTGGGGCGGGTAGGATGACCAGTGCCCGCTAGGAGTTATGACTTCGACAACAAGCAGACTGTCTGCTGGCTCTGTTTCGGGCAGAATATTGGCAACATGCCGAATGTTTGTGCCTTCTCCACGTGTTTCTCTACTTGCTTTTTCTGGTGAAATCACACGAGGTTTCAGCCGTTCATCGGGTGTAGATGTTACAGGTGCAGAGCATACGGCCAGTTCGACATCGGTTTCTGTGGTTAAAGACCATTTGCAGCCTCCGGGAATATAAACGGACCAAGGATCTCCTTCGAAGGGGGACATGCGTTCGCCAAGAGATCCAAAGTCCTGACCATCCACACTTACCTTGCCTTTCCCGGACACAAAGACGAGACAGACTTCACGATCCGTTGTCTGTTCTGAAATGGTTTGACCTTTTAAAAGCTTGTGCACATCAAAGCCAACATACGTCCATTCGGCACTTTCAGGAGTAACTTCGATGATTTTTCCGCTGTTGTCGGGCACTGATGGCTTTACAAGTAGGTGGCTCATGATTGTTTCTCGTGCGATTGTGGGGGTGAGTGGTTATTTGCTTGAACTGTTTTAATCTAAAAGGTTGGCTTCTTGCAGGTATTTGACCAAATTGGCATAACCCAGCTTTGCAAAGCTAAGCGCTGAAGTTTCTTCTGAATACTGTTCAGCCTCGACGATGATCCAACCTTGATACCCCTGAAGTTCTTTAAGTGTGGTGATGAAATCAATCATGCCATCGCCTGGAACAGTATAGACACCGGCAATGACAGCCTCAAGGAAGCTCATATTCTTATCGGCTGCTTTCTTCATTATATCCGAGCGGATGTCTTTTGTGTGTACATGACTGATCCGATCCTTGTAACGCGCTGCCAGTGTCGCGGGATCAACCCCGCCCCATGTCGCGTGACCTGTGTCCAAAAGCAAATGAACAGAGGGACCCGTGACACGCATAAAATTGTGAATGTCTTCTTCGGATTGCACAATGGTACCCATGTGATGGTGATACACAAGGCGGACACCTTCGGCCAAAGTCATGTCGCCGATCTCTGTCACCCGTTTGCCAAATTGGGCCCAATCTTTGTCATGTAAGACAGGTCGTTTGGAAAGGGGGATGTTTATGTCGCCGTGAATGGCGTTTGATGTTTCGGCAAAAACCAGAACGTCAGCACCACAACCTTTTAGAAGATCCAGATGTGGCCGCAGGTTCAAAAGTTCATCTTTGACACTGCGGGTTAGTAGTTCAGAAGAATACCAACCGGACACAAGGCTGTGACCGTATTCAGCAAGTGTTGCCTTTAGTGTTTCACTTTTACGCGGGAATTTATTGCCAAGCTCCATGCCAACAAACCCTGCTTCCTGTGCTTCACGAAGACATTGTTCAAGCGGGATATGACCACCGAGTTCCGTCATATCATCATTTGACCAGCCAATAGGATTGGCCCCAATGCGAATGGTCATTAATTTAGTCTCCGATACGTTGTTGCTTGAGCGCGGTTTCATAGTTTTCACGCGCAGAGTTTACATTCTTGTCTGATGATATTTCCGGAACGGCGACATCCCACCAGTGCCCGCCAGCTTCTGTCGAAGCCAATGGATCTGTATCGATCACAATGACGGTAGTTTTATCTTTATTTTGGGCTTGTTCTAACGCTGCTTCCAACTCATCAATTGTGCTGACTTTTGACGCAATTGCTCCCAAACTTTCTGCGTGGGCTTTAAAATCAATATCTGGCAAGGATTGATGATTGGTGTGTTCCAATAGATTGTTGAACGAGGGGTTCCCTGTGCCCCGTTGCAGGCGATTGATGCATCCATAGCCACGGTTATCTAGAACGACAATTGTTAGTCTCTGCCCGAGTAGAACAGAGGTGGCAATTTCGGAATTCATCATCAAATAAGAGCCATCGCCAACCATGACGATGACTTCTTGGTCTGGATTGGCAAGCTTGACACCAAGCCCGCCCGCAATCTCGTACCCCATACAGGAATAGCCATATTCTACGTGGTAACTTCCGGGGGCAGAGGCCTGCCACAGTTTATGTAATTCGCCGGGCAATCCCCCAGCTGCACAGACAACAATGCTGTCTTTGGGGGATGATCGTTGAACAGCACCGATGACTTGGGCATCAGAGGGATAAAGGTCGGGCGTTGAGGCTGTAACCTTGCTGGCGTCATTAAGCCAACTTTGGTGTGCGTTGTGCCCTAAGGTGGCCCACTCATCTGGTGCCTGCCAGCTTTCAAGCTTTGTACTTAGCTGTTGTAACGTACTTAGGGCATCACCAATCAAGGGCAGAGACCTATGTTTTGTGGCATCAAAGTTTTGTACGTTGATACCGATAAACCGACGATCTGGGTTTTTGAAAAGTGCCCATGATCCGGTCGTGAAGTCCTGAAGTCTTGTTCCCACAGCCAGAATAATGTCGGCTTCTTCAGCGAGCTTGTTTGCTGCAGAGGTTCCAGTGACGCCTATCGCACCCATGTTCATTGGGTGATCGTGGGGAAGGGCTGATTTCCCTGCCTGCGTTTCTGTGACGGGTATCTTATGCCTTTCTGCAAAAGATCGAAGAGCATCACATGCTTTGGAATAGTGGACGCCACCCCCTGCAATTATCAAAGGTTTTTTGGCTACTTTCAAAGCTGAAAGTGCAATTTCGAGTTCTTTGGCATCAACAGTAGGACGTCGAATGTACCAGATCTTTTCTTCGAAGAAACTTTCTGGGTAATCATAGGCTTCGGCTTGGGTGTCTTGGCAAAGGGACAATGTTACAGGACCACAATCAGCCGGATCTGTGAGAACATTCATGGCTCTGTTTAGGGCGGGTATAATCTGTTCAGGACGTGTGATGCGATCAAAGTATCTGGATACGGGCTTGAAACAATCATTTGCCGAAATCGTGCCGTCGCTAAAATTTTCAATTTGCTGAAGGACGGGATCAGGGTGCCTGTTGGCAAAAACATCACCGGGTAACAATAAAAGTGGGAGACGGTTGACATGGGCCAATGCAGCAGCCGTGACCATGTTTGTTGCGCCGGGACCAATGGAGGTTGTACAGGCCATCATACGTTGGCGTTGCTTTGATTTGGCAAAGGCAATCGCTGCGTGTGCCATACCTTGTTCATTGTGCGCCCGGTATGTGGGAAGTTTATCCTGAACCTGATAGAGAGCTTCGCCCATTCCCGAGACGTTACCGTGCCCAAAGATTGCCCATACCCCAGCAAAGATTGGTTCAACCTTGTTATCAATTTCAATTTTCTGAACACTTAAAAATCGGGCAACAGCTTGCGCCATTGTTAATCGTATCGTTTTCATCTGTCTTAATCCGGTCTGTTCAGACTTCTATTCTGTAAGTAAAATGAAGTATGACATATTTTGTTTCTCGGGTTTCAGTTCTTGTTGTCAGGGTGTTCCTGTTTAGGAAAAGCGCGTAGCTTTTTCTACTTCGATCCAGGAATTTGTCAGGCGTTGGAATTTATTCTCCATGTCTGCGATTGCGGCTTCGTCATCAATCTTTCCTTGTAACCATGCATTGGCCGCTTCGGCAAAGATTGTGCGACCCACGGCAAAACCCTTGACCCATGGTGATGATATAGCAGAGGCAAAGGCTTCTTTTAGTTGATCTTCGGGGGCTTCAAGTCCGAGAAGAACAATGCCTCGGCAATAACGATCATTTTCCTCTATCACATTGCTGATATTTTGCCAGGCAACTTTGCTGGTCTGTGGTTCCAGTTTCCACCAGTCCGGCTTGATGCCCAGTTCATAAAGTCGGGCCATGATTTTTGAAATTGTCTCGTCGTTAAGGGGGCCATTTTTGCCAGCGATGATTTCTATCAGAAGTTCTCGCCCAATTTTTCTTGCTGCTTCATGAAGACGCAAAAGGGATTTTTCTTGTTGCTCTCTGATGCTTTTCTCGTCGTTGGGATGATAGAAACAAAGGCATTTAACAACATGGTCAACGGGCCATTCGATCAGATGTGATCCCAAGTCTTCGATTTGATCAAAATCTAAAGGATACGATCCGGGCAATTCGACGGGCCGCCCGATCCACAAGGGTTCTTTTGCTGCATCAAAAAGTGCTTTGACACCATAAGTACTGTCTAGAAGCATACCATAGTTCGGTCGGCCTTGAGCGACGTTACTGGCAGCTTTTACCGCGAGCTGTTTAAGCGCTGGGATGCGATCACGGGATACCCCCGCGCGATCAGCCATATCTTCTAATTGAGATCTGTGATCGATGGCAAAGGCCATAAGGCTTTTATCTGTGGGGCGGCGCGTGGTTGCCCAGTGAATGTGGTTGATATCTTGATCTTTACGCAATGCGTGATGTTTACTTCCTGTTTTCAGGAAATACTGTAATTCATCCCAAGTCGGGATTTCTGGGGAACAGAGCAGACGAGAAACGGCAAAGGCACCACAAGCGTTGGCCCATTTGGCGCAAGTCTCATAATCCTCGTCGGTAAGCCAACCCCTTAAAAAACCTGACATGAACGCGTCACCTGCTCCCAACACATTGTAAACCTCTACAGGGAAGCCAGGACCCGTGATACCTTCTTCCAAATTTGACGGTATCGCATCAGGGTAAACGATACAGCCCATTGGACCACGTTTGAGAACAACAACGGCGGAGGAAAGGGAGCGGATCTTTTTTAAGGCTTCGAGTGTGTTTTCGGTGCCGCCAGCAATGTGAACTTCTTCTTCTGTACCAACAATCAGATCACAATCAGCTAAAACAGATTGAAGATGGGTGGTCACGAGATCTGATTTGATGAAACGTTCTTCGCCTGATTCGTGGCCTGCCAACCCCCAAAGATTGGGGCGGTAATCGATATCAAGAATCACTCTGCGTCCTGCAGATTTTGCGATCGAGACTGCTTTTTTGCTTGCGGCAAGTACATTGGGTTTTGATAGGTGCGTGCCACTAATGAGAACTGATTGAGATTTTTTTATAAAATCGGGATCTATATCTTCTTCACACAAGGCCATATCGGCGCAATTTTCACGGTAAAAAATTAAGGGAAAGGTGTCTTCATCCCTGACGCCCAACAACACCAATGCCGTCAAGCGTTCTTTGTCTGTGATAATGCCGTCTGTTGCAACGGCTTCGCGTGCCATTTGTTCGCGGATATAACGCCCCATCTGTTCGTCACCGACCCGTGTGATAAAGCCGGATTGCAACCCTAATCTTGAGGTGCCAATGGCGATGTTTGCCGGACAGCCGCCGACAGATTTTGCGAAACTCGCCATATCTTCCAAACGTCCACCAATTTGTTGACCGTAGAGATCGACAGAGGCACGGCCAATGGTAATTACGTCGAGATCTTGTTGCTTAGTCATATTTTTTGTCGTTTCTTCTTGCTGGTCTACTTGCGGGCACTTAGACCTATCCGATTATTGTATAATACGCGGACTTTTGATCTTTATTATAGCGTGAAAAAAGTTTCACTTTTCATATCTAGGATTTGAAAAACGGTTTCTTTCACATCTTCTTCTTGTGACAATGAAACACATATTCTATATTTAAGTCAATTCAGAATATGTATTCCTTTGGAGGCTCTTTTGGTTGGGTTTGGATTAATTGGTGCTGGTCGAATTGGGCAGCTCCACGCAGATAATATCGTGGCAAATGCACGGGCAAAGTTGGTGACGGTTTCAGATGCTTTTGCCGAGGCAGCAAAATCTTTGGCGGCAAAAACGGGTGCCGAAATTTCATCGGTCGAAGATATGTTGGCCCGAGATGATGTTCAGGCTGTTTTTATTGCGTCTTCAACAGATACACATGCTGATTTCATCGAAGCGGGTGTGCGTGCTGGTAAAGCTGTTTTTTGTGAAAAGCCTGTAGATATGGATGCGGACAGAATACGAACTTGTTTAAAGGTTGTTGAAAGCTGTAACCAGTCATTGATGATTGGCTTTAATCGTCGTTTTGACCCGAATTTTGCATCATTACAGCGTCGGTTATCAGACGGTGAAATCGGTGATGTTGAAATCGTAACCATTCAATCCAGAGATCCTTCTCCGCCGCCAGTTTCTTATATTGAACGATCCGGTGGC
The DNA here is from genome assembly GCF_048270245.1 of Kiloniella sp. GTDB lineage: Bacteria > Pseudomonadota > Alphaproteobacteria > Kiloniellales > Kiloniellaceae > Kiloniella. The sequence goes on along the minus strand of NZ_JBLWTH010000003.1, from coordinate 517,008 downwards.
CTGTTTCGCGATATGATGATTCATGATCTTGATATGGCGCGGTTTCTGTTGGGGGAAGAGCCTGTTTCAATCTATGCCACGGGTTCGGCGTTGGTTGATCCGGCTATCGGCGATGCAGGGGATGTGGATACAGCGCTGGCTGTGTTGAAAACTGCAAGTGGTAAGGTTTGTCAGATATCCAATTCACGCCGGGCAACCTATGGGTACGACCAGCGAGTGGAAGTCCATGGATCAAAAGGTATGCTCCGCGCAGGTAATGTTCATGAAACAACTGTAGAAGTCGCAACATCAGCTGGCTTTAAAGCTGATCCTGTTCAGCATTTCTTTTTGGAACGCTATATGGCTGCGTATCGCGATGAACTCAATGCCTTCATCGATGTCGTAGAACAGGGCATACAGCCTTCGCCAAGTGGGTACGATGGCCTCATGGCACAGGCCTTGGCCGATGCGGCAACAGAATCTCTGAAGACTGGCGTGCCCGTTTCACTGGTCTAGCCGGCGGCAGAGTTTGATCTAAAAAAGCAGAGGATGCGAAACGCGCCCTCTGCTTTTTTGTGTGAACTCGAAAGAACTTCAGAGATCAATTATGCCCTATAGTTAGTCACGCAAGACCTGTCATTTTTTGCAAGTCTTCGGCAACTCCGCGAGCTGATGAGAGAATGGGATTTCCTTTGTTCAAGCCGTCGTTCTCAAGAAAAGGTGATGACCATCCACCAGCTTCTTCGATAAGAATAATACCCGCCAGACAATCCCATGGGTTAATGTGAGGTTCGTAGTAGCCAATCAAACGACCAGATGCGACATATGACATCATCAGAGCACAAGAGCCATTGCGGATAAACATGCCGCCTGCTGAAAGCAGGTTGTCGAGAAATGGTAATAGTTGTGACGGTGGGATGCGATGGGATGTTCCCAAGCCCATTACCCCTTGGGTAACGGAATTGATATTTTGAGTTTCAATTTTTTGATTATTTAAGTGCGCGCCGTTCCCGGTTAGGGCGGAGAAAAGTTCATCCGTGTTGGGGTCGTACACAAAACCTGCGACGATATTGTCCCCTTTCATCAGGGCGACGGAAATACACCAAGCATACATTCCTGTCAGGAAGCACGCAGTACCGTCGATGGGGTCGATCACCCAGAGATAATCGTTACTCCCCTTTTCCTGTCCGTGTTCTTCGCCGAGATAGCCGTCACCCGGAAATTTCTTTCGTGTTAGATCACGGATAATTTTCTCGACATTCTGATCTGCAATGCTGACGACATCCTGTGGATCCGTTTTTGTTTCTATAATTAGTTCATCCCGGCGATTGAAATAATCAAGGGCAATTTTGCCTGCTTCTTTGATCATTTCCTTGCCGTGAAGGAACCTTTGATCAATTTCATTCTTATCTTCGTGGGAAAGGTTCTGATAGGTGAGAAACACAATAGAGTCCTTAGAGATTTATGCCTAATACGGCTGTTTGGGAGAGGTGTTTTCTGTGCGATGCTTATGGGGCTATTAGTGCCATGCCTTTGGTTGCAAAGGTTATGGAGATATCGCTGCCAGCCTTGATGGCGTTGTCTATACGATAATCAACGACAAAAAGTTCACCCAAGGGGCTGTCGATGGTATAGTGCATTTGGTTGCCTAAATAGGTTGAATGGGTGACGCTGCCCTTGATGCCAACCTGATTGGCACCCTCAGACGATTGCCCGGAAGATTGTAGGGCAGGTTCCAGTAATATTGAATCGGGGCGTATCGCAATTTGCGCCGACCCACGCCCTAAGCCACGGCTTGGCAAGTCGTATTCGATACTATCTATACGTACCTTAGCTTTTTCGTGGTCTGCGTTGATTACTTCACCCGCGATTAGATTTGCATCCCCAATAAAGTCAGCGATAAAGGCTGATGAAGGGGCTTCATACAGTTCTCTCGGTGTGCCTTCTTGGGCAATAACAGATCTATTCATGACAATAATACGATCAGAAACGGCGAGGGCTTCTTCTTGATCGTGTGTGACGTACACGGCGGTTAAGCCAAGGTTCTGTTGTAGATCCCTTATTTCTTCGCGTACTTTTCGACGAAGTTTCGCATCCAGATTTGATAGGGGTTCATCAAGGAGCAATACTTCTGGTTCTAGAACGAGGGCGCGTGCAACGGCGACCCTTTGTTGCTGGCCACCAGAAAGTTCACTTGGCAAACGTGATGCATAGCCAGCAAGGCCGACCAGCGCTAAGCCTTCTTCTGCACGTTCTGTTGCTTCGGCTTTTTTTGATCCACTAACGGTCAAGCCATAAGCCACGTTTTCGCCCACTGTCATGTGGGGGAAAAGGGCATAAGATTGAAAAACCATGCTGACATCACGATCTGTGGCAGGAAGGCTTGTCACATCTTTTCCGCCGATTAAAATCCGCCCGGAAGAGGCATGTTCCAGTCCGGCAATCATGCGCAAGGTGGTGGTTTTTCCGCAACCACTCGGCCCTAAAAGGGTGACGAGATGACCGGGTTCAATCGAAAAGGACACATTATCAATTGCCGTAACAGCACCGTATTTTTTTGTGACATTTTCGAAGGTAACGGATCCTGCTTTTAGGTGCAGACTCATGCTTGTTTCTCCATCGCGGCAGAATTAGTTGATGGTTTTGAGTTTTTAGATTGTGGTGCCAGCCTGTCGGCTCTGCGAAGTTTACGCTCGCCAATGACTTTTTGCACGAGCAGGATTGCCGTTAACATCACAAAAATCAGAACAGAAGAATAGGCAATGGCGATACCATATTCGCCATTTTCCACGAGGCCGATGATATAGGACGTTGCCATGTTATGATCTGCACTGACGAGGAAAATAACAGCACTGACCGAGGTGATCGCCCTGACAAAGCTGTATACCAAGGCCGCAACAATTGCTGGACGTAATAGCGGGAGTATAACTTTCCGCAATGTTGTAAAACTGTTTGCCCCAAGTGTGAGAGAAGCTTCGTCCAGGCTTTTATCTAGTTGGCTCATGGCTGCTATTCCACCACGAACACCGACAGGCATATTTCTGAACATAAAACAGAGAACTAGAATTGCGGCCGTTCCGGTCAATTCAAAGGGGGGAACGTTGAAAGCAAGAATATAGCTGACACCGATAACCGTTCCGGGGATCGCAAAGCTTAACATCGTGCCGAATTCGAAGATGTTTTTTCCACTGAACTTCTGGCGGACTAAAAGGTAGGCGGTCAGAAGGCCTAGCGCGGCGGTAAGGGGGGCCGCGATTGCTGAAATCGTAATTGTCGTCCAAAAAGAATCCCAAGCGGCACCTTTCCATACTAAGCTGCCGTCGTTCCAGCCAACGCCAAAACCATCAGCGTAATGTCGCAAAGTGAAACTGTTATCGCGTCCCCAATTCACAACAAAACCACCAAAGAGAACTGTGCCGTAAATGACAATTGTAAAGAGTGCCCAAGGAATAGTAACGCACAGGCAAACCCAGCGTAGTAGCGGGTTCATTCCTGCATGAATGCCTGAATCAGCTTTGCCCGCGACTGTGGTGTAGGACTTGTTCCCAAGCCATACGCGCTGTGTAAAGAAGGCGCTGAGTGTGAACGTCAAAAGGATGATTGCAAGAACAGCAGCCATGCTTTGATCATTTTGGGCGCCGACAATCGCAAAGAAGATCTCTGTGGATAGAACATCGTAGTTACCGCCAAGCACCATGGGGTTACCAAAATCAGCCATACTTTCTATAAAGCCGATCAAAAAGGCATTGGCGATACCCGGACGCATTAGGGGAAGAGAGACCTGTTTGAATGTATGCCATCGACTGGCACCAAGTGTTTGGGATGCTTCTTCCATTGAAGGGCTGACACCTTCTACCACACCGATCAGGACAAGAAAGGCGATAGGCGTGAAGGAAAGCGTTTGCGCCAGCCAGATGCCGGGCAAACCATAAAGCCAACGCCCCGCTTCGATATTTAGAAGGTCCGCAACAAATTGTGTGATCGTCCCAGAGCGCCCCAAAAGCAGGATGAGCGCAAGGCCAATGACGAAAGGTGGTGTAATGATTGGTAGGATAGTGAGAACCCTAAGAGATTTTTTCCAGCGGAAATCGGTTCTGGTTGCGACCAATGCAAAGCCAAGTCCCAGTAGGGTCGTTGATGTCGCTGTTAAAATAGCAAGAAAGAACGAGTTTAACCCAACACCGCAAGAGACGCTGGAACTCAGGCATTCAAGGCCCCATATTTTCTTGGTAAAAAAGTTGTCTGTAAAGGTACTGAGGGCGTAGAGGCCTTCTTCATTTACAAAGGCCGAAACTAGGATTTTCCCGACGGGTAAAAAGACAAACGTCGCGACAAGTGCGACGACAATTCCAATCGCTGATGTGACAAAAACATCACCCCGCAGGTTTCCTGCGGCAGCGAGTCCTGTGGTTAGGAGAATGAGAAAGGACCCGGCGGTGAGGAGTGCCCCATACCCCATCCCAAATTGGCGCGTTTCCAGTATGCCAAACATACTTTCTAACGTACTGAATTCCCAGCCACCTATGCCGATGCTAAAGCCTTGTCCAAGCAGATAGGCGAGGCCAAATCCCCCCGATATAATCAGAGTTGAAGCATATTTGGGATCGCTTTTGATTTTGTGAATAATCCATAGGGGGAAGAGAAGCGGAAAGATAAGTGGTAGTAACCATTCCTTACCCTGAAATATCTGAAGCAGCGCCGGGGCATAATCGCTATCAAAGGGATAGCCATCGATAAGCCATTCAAATGCCCAAAAGCCATCTTCAAGGGCATACCAAGGGAGTATGGCAAAGCCAATCCAGCCCAAAACAAGCCACGGAAAAAATGATGTACGCACGAATCTTTCCTCTTTATCTCAAATGACGCTTATGAATTAGCGTGGCAGAGATTTAATTTCGTCATCCCAACGCTTTAGGAGACGTTTTCGTGTCTCGCTTGAGCCGTATGTAGCAAAGTCATAGTTGATCAATTTGATCTCTGTGAGCTTTGGTGCGCCTTCGGGAACAGAAGATCCTGAGTTTGATGGAACTTGATAGGCTTTTGCTTGCTCAGCCAAGGACTGTACGTCTGAACGAAGCGCAAATTCTGCGAATTTTTTCGCATTGTCCAGATTACGGGCACCTTTGATGATGCTCATGGACCCGACTTCGTAACCAGTACCTTCACATGGGGCGACGACCTTGATTGGGAAGCCTTTTTTGACCTGCTTGACCATGTCATGCATGAAAGTAATCGCGAGTGTGGTTTCACCGCGCGCGGAGGCTTTAATCGGGGCCGACCCTGATTTTGTGTATTGGTTTATGTTTGCGTGAAGTCCTGCCAGAAATTCAAAGCCTTTTTCTTCACCAAAAAGCTGCACAACGGTTGCAAGTGTTGTGTAAGCTGTCCCGGATGAGTTTGGATTTGCCATCTGTATCTCGCCTTTGTAGGCGGGGTTTGTTAGATCAGCCCAACATTTTGGTGTCGGAAGCCCTTTTTCCTTTAAGAGTTCTTCGTTGTAACCAATGCCAAGGGCCCCAGCATAAATTCCAACTGTTTTGTAATCTCCTTGTTTCGCTTGGTTTTGTGCCCACTCAAGAAGGTTATCAATTTGTTTTGATTTATAGGGTGTGGTTAAGTCTTCTGCAGCTGCTTGTAAATGTGGGTCACCTGTGCCACCCCACCACACGTCAACCTTGGGGTTTCGTGCTTCGGCTTTAATGTGCGCGAAGATTTCGCCCGAGCTTTTGCGTACCATTGATACATCAACGCCGGACTCTTTTTCGAACGTTGATTTCATAAGGTTACACCATTCTTCATCCGCAGCGCAGAGAACATTCAATTTCTCTTTTGCTTGCGCAGAAACCGCTGATACAGCGCACAGTGCTGCAACAGCGAACCCAAATGCTATATTCTTTTTAGTCATCCCGTGACCTCCCTTTTTGGTCTTTTTTGAGGTTATTCCTCTTGCTTTAGCTTGTGCACGTTAACGCACAATTTGGTTCAAAGACCCGATTAAGAATCTTTGTCCTTGCTGCGATGATAAGAGGGGATAAAAAGAAATGAAAGAAAAATTTCAATAAAATTATTATTGGAATATATTTTCTAAATTAAGTCTTTACCAAAGACGAGGGTCGTTCTTTGATCGGTTGTGACTATGTGATGATTAAGTCCTTTGTTTAAAAGCTCCTTCGCGTAATGCGTGTTGTTTCGAAGCATGGGGGGCGCGAGAAAGAGTATCATTTATTCCTTATGTAGAATTTATATTCCATTTTTTTGTGAGTCTGTTATGAAGAATAAAATGAAAGGTTCTTTGATGACTACGCCCCGCACCTATGAAACTTTGAGAGATGAGTTGGCTTCTCGCCATGACGATCTGAGTAAGCGGCTAAAACAGATCGCGGAGTATGCGTTGGATAATCCCAATGATATGGCGCTGGAAACGGTTTCTGCTATTGCTGAGCGTGCTGCTGTCCAGCCTTCTAGCCTTATCCGATTTGCTAAAGCTTTCGGGTACACTGGCTTTAGTGAGATGCAAAAGGTTTTTCGATCTCATCTGGTCGAGAATGGCTCAAACTATAAAGAGCGGATTCGTTCTTTGGGCAGGGATAGTGTTCATCAATCCAATGCTTCCAGTATTGTGTTGGATGATTTTATTGATGGCGGCATTGCTGCATTAAGTAACCTTCGTGATGTGATTAGCCCTGAAAGGCTGGAGCAGACGGTTGATATTTTAGCAAAGGCTGATGTCGTATATTTATCAGCGCAGCGCAGATCTTTTCCAATAGCGAGTTATTTGGCCTACGCTTTAGCACATTTAGATAAACGCTGTGTTCTGATCGATGGAAATGGGGGGATGTTTTTGGAACAAGCGCGCTCTATGCGTAAAGGGGACGCGTTGCTAGCGATCAGTTTCAAAAGCTATGCATCTGATGTTGTCCAGCTTGTGAAAGAGACAAAGTCACAGGGTATTCCCGTTGTTTCAATTAGTGATGGCGTTCTTAGTCCCTTGGCGCAACATTCCGATGTCTGTTTAGAGGTCGAAGAAGTTGAGGTGCATGCTTTCAGATCTCTCTCTGCGACCATGACATTGGCTTTAACCTTAGTGGTCGCGCTAGGCCATGCCTTGGATCAAAAAACTTGATAATATTTGCTGGACTGGTTTCAGGGGGGGCTTCTTGCTTATTCGCTTGTTAGGTCGGATGGGGAAAAACCAAATACTCTTTTAAAGGCGGTCGAAAAGTTTGCAGCACTGTTGTACCCGGCCAAAAAGGCTGCTTGTGAAATAGTTAGGTTATCCTGTTCAATCGCATCTCGGGCGGTGACGAGACGACGTTCTCTGACGTAGTCCATGATCGTCATGCCGTACGCGATTTTGAAAGACTTTTGCAGGGCGCTTTTGCTCATTGCGAGAGCGGTCGAGATTGCCGCGAGGGTGAGGCCTTTATGGACATTGTCTTCTATATATTCTCTGACCATCCTTGCTTTGTGTTCTTGTGAAGCATCCTTATGAACGTTTGATGAGGACGATTTTGTGGTGAGGATACTTTTTAAAGCTTCGGCTAAAATTTCGAGAGCGTTGCTTTCCGCCTGTAATTTTTTGATGATTGGCGATGATGCCTGGGGGGTAATTAATTTTCCGGCAAGGGAAATGGCGCGCTTCGAAGGTTTCCAGTCTCTGATATCGAGCTTTCCATGAAGAAAATCATTGATGCGATATGAATTTTCTATGTCTTGGTTGATGTAGGTTTTTATCCAGTCAAAATCTGCGGAAATGATAACTTTGCTAACTTTTGTTCCTTTGCGCATTTGTCGGGTCCAGAGGATAGGTCGTGGTAATGCCCAGATGTATCCTTTAGGGCCATTATTTGCATCCAGAGAATAATGATCATCACCCAGGGTTCCCTCTATTTTACCATGAATAATCAGGCATATTTTTAGGTTTGGCCCTACAATCGCCTCTGCCTGATGATTATGAACTTCGATAGTGTCTGTCGCATGCACCTGTAGGGATGAAGAGTATCGATTGTTGCTTATCTTGCCTTTTAGGATTGTCCTGTCAGACGCAACTGATTTGTCTTCAGGTGTTGGTTTATTCAGCGCAGGTGTTCCCATTTTTAACAAGGTGGTTTCTTTTATCTGATTTTCATAAGTCAGGTTCTTGCGCATGGTGTGGTTGCTGATTTCTGAGGACGGCATAGGGGCTCCATGCGAATTTGATGTATGTAAAAGCGTTTGTTGCAAATGAAAGAAACGTTTTTGCAAAAACATTCTGTCTGGTGTTAAAAACGAACAAGTAATAATAAGAAGCATTCTCAATTAGTAAAGATTTTTGATTGCTGAGGTTGCTATGCAAACACGCCCCAAACTTGTTTCTGAACACTTATTTGATTTTAGCCAGAGTAATTTAAAGGGGCTTTTGTTGGGAACGGCGGCATTGATAGCTTTGCCTTCGGGTGTTGTGGCGCAGGAGGTAAAAAAAGATCCTCTTATCATTGAGTCTGAGGTCGTCAACCATGACCAGGATATCCTTCTTGATCCGGTTTATATTGATGGTAAGGCAGATGTTCTAACGGGCGGTGTCCAGGTAGGTCAGGAAGCCTTGGAGCGTATTAATCCGCAAGACATCAAGGATGTGTTCCGGCAAGAACCCGGCGTAGCGGTAAGTTCGCCTATTGCTATTGGGCAAAAGGTTTATGTGAACGGGATAGAAGATACAAAATTAGCTGTTGATGTCGACGGGGCACGGCAGGTTACAAAAACGTTTCACCATATTGGTACTGCGATTATTGATCCCGAGTTGCTTAAAGCTGTGAAGGTTGAAACGGGTGTTGCTCCGGCGGATGCAGGACCAGAAGCGTTAGGAGGTTCTATTTCTTATGAAACAAAGGACGGGCGCGATTTTCTGGATATCGATGAAGCCTTTGGTGGTTATGGAAAGCTGACCTTTAACAGTAATACTGGCGGATTTTCAGAGAATATGGCGCTGGCTGCACAGTATAATAACTTTGACGTCTTGGTGTATGGTTCTAATGACAGCGGCGATAATTATTCTGACGGGAAAGGGCATGAAGTCGCGGGGACAAAGCCCGAGATGCAAAGCGGCCTTCTAAAGGTGGGGTACAGTGCTGATAATGGGTACCGGGTTAAATTGACGGGTGGGTTCACCAAAGATGATGGTATTCGTCCGGTACGGGCTAACTTTGGTGGTTCAAGTAATCCATCTGACGTACCTCAGCGTGTTGATTATGAGAGAAAATCATTCTCGCTTTCTATTGGGGACGAGACACCAACGGACCTTTGGGATCCACGTTTTAGTCTGAGCTATACGGATACATCTCTCTTTGCGGATATTAAAAATACTCCAATTGGCGAAGGCATTGTTTCAGATATCACCACAATAAACGGCAAGGCTTCTAATACCTTCACAACGGGTCTTGGAAAAATCACCTCGGGCGCGGACTTCTATATTGATAGGGGGAAAGGCGGGCGTGAAAATGATGCTAACTATAAAGAAGAAGTGTACGATATCGGTGTGTTTACGCAGGCGCGACTATCCCTGACGGACGAAGCCCGGGTCTCTTTTGGGGGGAGGTTTGATTATAATCATCTGGAAGGTAATGAAGGAACCACCCTAGATAATGCCGGGTTGAGCGGTAACTTTAGCGGCGAATATGATGTCACGCCCTGGCTTATGGGGTACGCAGGTGCTGGTACCGCTTGGGGTGGTGTGCCGATGACTGAAATCGGGGTTCAGAATTACTGGAGTGCATTTGGTGTGCGTTGGAACTATGACGATCTGGCTCCCTCGCGTTCTTTTAATTACAAAGCGGGCTTCGTGGTCGAAGAGGGAAATTTTACCTTTGATGGTAATGTTTTCTACACTAAAATTGATGATTCACATGATGTTTCGAACAGTAACCGTGGTACCCAGAACGATGTTGTCAGCAAAGGTGTAAATGCGTCTGCAAAATATAGCTTTGGGGATGGGTTTGTGCGGGGTTCTTATTCCAAAACGCATGTGCGTGTCGACGGGGATGTTCCCGTGAGTACCCTTGCCTACCAAGGGATTCTCATGGGGGATACCTATGGTCTTGAGGCAGGGTATTCCTGGCCTGATCTTGGCTTACGTGCGGGAGCTACCGGCGAAGGTGCCTTGGAAAATGATGATACCAAGAAGAATGGCGGCAATGCATTGGACAGCTATTTTGTCGCGGGTCTTTATGCCGAATGGTACCCGGAAGACATTGATGGTTTATCATTGCGTGTTGATGTCAAAAATCTGTTTGATAAAGATTATGTAGATCGTGCGAATGTTGGGTATGACAGTTCGCGATATACACCCTATGGCGACCCGGGACGTACATTCCTTCTTGCTGCAAAGTATGAGTTTTAATGTCGATGTATAGGTTTGGGTATGCGTTTGGGAAATTTTCCATAGCTTTGTTACTTGGGTGTTTGTTCTTGGGGCAAGCGAATGCAGGTCAGACCGTGACAATAACTGATTTAGCGGGTCGGTCTGTAGAAATTAATGTGCCAGTAGAAAAGTTAATCTTGGGAGAGGGACGCTACCTTCCTAGCTTGGCGATACTGGATAGGAAAGACCCGACGCAGCGTGTTGTCGGGATGATGGGCGAATTTGAAAAATATGATCCTGCATCATATGGCCAATATAGCCGTCGATATCCACGGCTTGACGATATCCCGCGGATTGGGGGCAGTAATTCATCATCGTTTAGCTTAGAGCAGGCCTTGTCTGTGGCGCCGGATGTTGCATTTTTTGGGTTATCAAGTGGTCACGGCCCAAATGATAAAGACAAACAGCTTCTTGCGACGTTAGAGGCTGCGGGGGTTCCCGTTGTTATTCTGGATTTCAGGATCGATCCGCTGGTAAACACGCCTAAGAGTATTGAGATTCTTGGTAAGCTGTTGGGGCGAGAGAACGAGGCAGAAGAGTTTTTAGCCTTTTACCGAGAACAACTTGATCTTGTTACAGATGCTCTGCCGAATGAATTCACTCGTCCAATGGTATTTATGGAATCTCGGGTCGGTCTGGGAGCTGAGTGTTGCGAGGCCATCGGAGAGCGTATGATGGGGCGGTTTATTGACGCTGCTGGGGGGCGGAACGTCTTTGGAGAGATGATACCGGGGACACATGGTTCGGTTAGTCGTGAGTATCTGCTGCTGAACGAACCTGAGGTTTATATCGGCACGGCGATTGGATCTACCATGACCGACGAACGTTTCCCGCAGTTTATTCAGCTGGGGGCTAATACGGATAAAGACAGGGCTGAAAAAAGCTTAATGGCGGCCCTTTCTCGCCCTGAGTTGAGAGAGCTAGAGGCTGTAAAGCAAGGAAAGGCCTATGCTATTTGGCATCATTTCTATAATAGCCCGATGAACGTTGTTGCCGTACAGGTTATGGCAAAGTGGCTTCACCCTGACCGTTTCAGGTTTTTGGCGCCAGAAGAAACACTAGGCACGTATTTTGATCGGTTTCAGCCGGTTCCTCTAGATGGTGTCTATTGGGCTGCATCCGTTCAGGGTAAATAAAATTCATAACGTATAAGTATGTTGTGAAGATAACGGTAAAAGACGAAAAGCGGTTCAATCCGTAAAATTATAAAAACCAGGAGATTTAAATTTTGCCAATGACGATGAAGGCGTCGGTCAAAACCGAACATGCTGCGAAATATTTACAGCAGCTTTGTAAACACTTTGCGCATAAAGTTTCGGTTCAATACACGCCGGAAAAGGGAGCAGTCGATTTTGGCATTGGTGACTGTGTGATAGAGGCCAATGAAAATACATTATCCTTTTTTTGCCAGGCGGAGGATAGCGTCAGGTTAGAAAAGATCGAAGGAATTATTACCATTCATCTTGATAAGTTTGCGTGGCGTGAAAAGCTTGAGATGAATTGGAAATATTCGGGGTAATTTCTCTGTGATATTATATTTAGTACCGTGGTGTTGCACAAAAATCGCCCTGAATTCCAGAGCGGTTTTTGTTCGGATAATCAAATAGGTATTGTTTGGAAAAGATCGATGAATGTTAAGCGTCGCCATCTTTTCTCATTTTTTGGAACTCTTTATTGAGTTTGTATTCTTCAGAAGATACGTGTTTTTCCATATCCGCTGTTCGCCGTTCCAGATCTTCGAACTCGCGACAAAGTTCAGAGAAATCCAAATCATCACTGTCGTGGTTATCGTGACTGTCTGGACGGGATGATGTTTGTTGTGTGCCTGCGTAGGCATATTGTGTCTGGGTGCCGCGAGAGCTTGTTCCGTTCATCCAGTTTTTTGTTTTGTTGGCCATTTTGTTGAACTTTTCCTCTAATCGACCGGGGTTATTTACCCAGTAGAGGGAGAGAAAAAAAACGATTAAGGTCAAAACAAAGTTAATGAATAAGCCAATGATAAAGGCGGCCAGAACAAGCTTCCTTGGGACGCCAAAACGATCTGCCAATGCACGGGTAACCCGTTTGACAGCTCCTTGGTGGTGGTGGGCCTGATAGCTGTGACAGCCTGATTTTTTTCTATGATTTTGCATCTTAATATCCCGTTCTCTTCCGGTCGCTTAATCTATTGCGGTGAAGTTGCTGCTGCGTGGATGAAAGGCTTGACGATCAATCCTGTTCGAGCACTTTTTCAAGCGTGGCAACGCGATCTGCCAACTTTCTCGCAACGTCACGCATTTTTAAAAGCTCATCTTTGGGGACGGCAACCATACCATTTCCCAGATCTTGTTTTTTCATTGTTTTCCACTTTGTGATGTAGTGAAAAATGATCCAGAGCGGGGCAACGATAGATAAAAACACTACCAAGGGGACGAAGAAAGCTACAGCGAAGCTCATTGTTTTAAATTCTTTCTCAGTTAAAATCTGTTTATTCTAAATCCCGGCCGCTCTGGACCGTTATAGGTGAAGGCATCACTTTTTAGGCTTGGCCATTTTTGCTTTAAGTGCCGCGAGTTCATCGGCAATTTCTGATTCTGCTTCCAATTCGGAAAATTCATCATTAAGCGTTTTTGATTTACCAAGATCGTATGAATCAGCTTCAGCATCAAGCTCTGTGATTTTACGTTCTAGATTATCGTAGCGGGCCAGAGCATCGTCAACGCGACCGTCGTAGGTTGTCTTGCGAAGTTTAACTCTTTTTTCCGCTGTGTTTAAACGGATTTCCATCGACTTTTTCTTTGCCTTGGCTTCGTCGAGCTTTACCTGAAGCTTTGAGAGGTCGTCGCTAGATTTGGCGAGGCTTTCTTCTATATAACCCAACTCCGTTTGAAGGGCGCCGGCTTGCTCTTCAATTTTTCTTTTTGCCAAAAGGGCACCTTTGGCAAGATCGTCGCGGCCTTTTGATAGGGCGAATTCTGCTTTGGTGGCCCATTCAGCTCTAGATGTCTCAAGTGCGGTTAGCTTCTTTTCGATATCTTTTTTATCGGCAATTGCCTTTACAGAAGATGAGCGTACCTCAATCAAGGTATCTTCCATTTCCTGAATCATAAGACGGGCCATTTTTTCCGGTTCTTCCGCACGGTCCAACAGTGAATTGATGTTGGAATTAACAATGTCGGTCAGACGGGAAAAGATACTCATAACAATTTCCTTTCGAGGAGTAAGAATACTTAGATAGATTGCACGAGGTGTGCCAGTTTTAATTTTCTTATAAAAACAATAGCTTAAATGAATTACTTGAAATGTTAGTTATTATTATCGATATTTAATGGTGAAAATCGATAACTATTATAGCTAATCATATGGACTCTCTAGTTAACATAATCGGTGAAGATCCTCATTTTTTGGATGTGGTCGAAAAGACATCTCAGTTAGCCATGATTGATAAGCCTTGTCTTGTGGTTGGGGAGCGGGGAACAGGCAAAGAGTTGTTTACGTCTCGTTTACATTACCTGTCCCGTCGCTGGGATGGTCCTTTGGTTAAGATTAACTGTGCTGCCTTAAACGATAGCTTGCTGGAAAGTGAACTGTTTGGACATGAGAGGGGGGCATTTACCGGGGCACAGCGGACACATGTCGGGCGATTTGAGCGGGCAGATGGTGGGACACTCATTTTGGATGAAATTGCCACAGCGTCCAGTGCGGTACAGGAGAAAGTGCTGCGTGTTATTGAATATGGTGAATTTGAGCGGGTAGGGGGTAGCGAAACACTCCAGGTTGATGTCCGAGTAATTGGGGCTGCTAATGTGGATTTACCTGCTTTGGCCGAGGAAGGTGGTTTTCGTGCTGATTTGCTGGATCGATTGGCCTTTGATGTTGTTACGCTACCGCCTTTACGAGTTCGGCCGCGGGATATTTTGACTTTAGCCCATCACTTTGCTCTGGAAGTTACGCGGGAGGTGGGGCGTGATCTTTTTCCCGGCTTTTCAGAACAGGCGCGAAGACAGCTTGTTGACTATGCTTGGCCTGGTAATGTCAGAGAACTTAAGAATGCTGTTGAGCGTACGATTTGCAGGTTGCCAGTTTCTGACGTTGCTATTGATGAGATATATATTGATCCCTTTGACAGCCCATGGCGTTTTGGGGCAACTGATAAGAAACAAGATGGACTTGTCGAGAACAAGAGTCTGGCCATTGATGACTTTGCGAAAGCAGTTTCGGGCTTTGAGCGAAAAATTCTTACGCAAACACTAGAAAAGTATCAGTTTAACCAAACTGATGCCGCGCAAGCCTTGTCGTTGAGTTATCATCAATTTCGACGGCTTCTAAAGAAGTACGATGTGCCTGTTCGTTCAAAGTAAAAGTGGCCCTGATTGGCGCAAGAACCAGATTGGCATAAGGGAAGGCGTTTTATTGATCTGGTTAAATCGCCAATTTCATAAACTTTATTTTCCGATGTAACGTGGCGCGGCTTATCCCCATAGCGGTGGCTGCGGCAGAGATATTGCCTCCGGTGTGTGCTAGAGCTTGCAAAATAACCCGACGTTCAGCCAATTCATACTCTTTGGCGTGATTAACCTGTTTGCCTTGTAAATCAGCAAGCAGAATGGGTTCTTTTAAGGGGCCGTTTTTAAGTCCGTAGATGCGGCGTGCCCCCCGTGAAGCGCCAATGACAATTCCATCTTGATCAACCGCTAATAAAGCCGTCTGTAAGTTTGTTGAAGATTTCTTTTGTTCGGCAGGTGGCGTCGCTAATACGATGTCTGCGTTATGATAGGTTTGGCGAAAGTACTCTGATTCAATCTGTCTCGCCGCATTGATTACAGAAAGTGAAATAATCCTCGCAAAATCAGGTGTCAGGTCTGCGCGACTGGAGGAAACATCAATGGCTGCCAATAGATGACCTTCGTGATCAAATATGGGGGCCGCACTACAAGACAAGTTTATGTTCTTGCTATGGAAATGTTGGTCTTTGTGAATTGTTAATGCGCGTTGTTCAACGATACAGGTGCCAATACCATTGGTGCCTTCACTTTCTTCACTCCATAAAGCCCCGGTACAAAGGCCCCATTCATCATAAGTCTTTTCGTCGCTGCCCGCGCCGCGCCGATCAACGGCAATGCCGCTTGCATCTGCAAGGACAACACAGCAACCGGCATTGCCAACAGCAAGATACAGATTGTCTAAACTGTTTTCTGCTGTGTGAATCAGCTGGCCCAATTTTTCACGGGCTTGTTTCAGTTCGTGCGAAGATATGCGTTCAGGGGGGCGCCTGTAATCAGGCGAGAGATGATGCAGCAGTTTCGAGCGCCGCCAAGACGCCGCGATTTCGGTTTGTGCGGCGCCATTTGTTTCTAATGTATTTTCCACATGTGTTGCGTGGTTACTGGTCGATCCCATGTTCGTTGCCCCAAGAGCAATTCACAAGAAAATACAAAGCTGTATCCTGAATGGTTGCTCTATTCCTGACGTTTCTAGTGCACCATTATTTATATGGCTTCACTAATCCCTTTATTTTTTTTATGTGGAACTTTGTTCCACTGAATACGCCTGTTCTCGTATTCTTATTATTTATTTACGTTAGAACAAGTGGGATCATTTCGCAAACTTTACGAGTCAATAAAGGGCGTCATAAAATTAAATAGGTAGAACGCGGTTTGATTTTTTAGGGGCTAAAGCGACGCTGCCGCTCTGGAAGCTTGGTCGTAAAGACCTGAAATGCTACGTAAAATCTGTGCTGTGTGGGCAACTTCGTCAAATCGGGTATCTGTCGCGACTGCAGGATCAATCAGGCACAGTTCGCGGATTTTTCTGTACTCAGAGCAGGCTTCTGCACCTTCTTCTGTTGTTGAATAGAAGATCTCTTTCCCTTTTTTTGTGCCTTTAACTAGTTTTCCTTTGATTAATTTTTTAAGGGAATAGTTCACGGTATGCGGATCCTCTACATTGAGAACAAAGCATATATCGTTTAACCGCTTTTCTCTGTTTCGGTGGTTCACGTTGTGGAGCACCAGAACATCAAGCGGATTAAAGTCCTGATGCCCCGCAGCATTCATACAGCGCACCATCCAGCGGGAAAAACCGTTAAAGGCAATTATCAAACCGTATTCCAGTTCGCTCATCTGCCACCCTTGATCACTGGCCAGGTGTTCCGATGAAACGATGTGGCGCGGGGTTTTGGGTGTGTCAGACATACTGGGACCTTTTGATTAATAGAACGGGTTATCTCGTGGATGGTGTTGAAGTCTGCTTACATATTATTGGGAAGATAGGTGACGATTTCTGGTACGGCAATAATAATAGCCAGCGCAAGAACCAGCAGACCAAAGAACGGTAGGGCAGCCTTTGCAACGGTTAAGATATTTCGCCCGGTTAAGGCCTGTAAGACAAAAAGATTGAAGCCGACCGGTGGTGTGATTTGTGACATTTCAACAACAATCACAATGTAGATACCAAACCAGAGCGGATCAATCCCGGCCTGTTCTACCATTGGCATGATAACGGATGTGGTCAGAACGACAACACTGATGCCGTCGAGAAAGCAGCCCAATACAACAAAGAATACCGTAAGTGCAGCTAGAAGAGCGTAGGGGCTGAGCTCTAGGCCGCCAATCCATTCTGCCAATAGCTTGGGAATGCCTGTGAAGCCCATTGCAACCGTTAGAAATGCCGCGCCAGCTAGAATGAAGGCGATCATACAGGATGTCTTCGTCGCGCCCATCAGTCCTTCGAAAAATGTTGTTTTGTTCAAGTCGCCCGTAAACCAAGACAAAAGAAGAGCAAGAACAACGCCAACAGCCGCAGCGTCTGTAGGTGAAGCGATTCCGGTATAAATTGAACCGATGACGCCACTAATTAGTATGACAACAGGAAGGAGACTTTTTGCGCGCTTAAGCTTTTCGCCCAATGAGATTTCTTCGATTACATCTGGCAAAATGTCTTTGTTCATCAGCGCCCAGATAATCACAAAGCCGACAAACAAGCCGACGAGAAGTAGGCCGGGTATGACGCCTGCGATGAAAAGGCGGGCGATGGATTGCTCGGTAGCAACGCCATAAACGATCAGGATGATAGATGGGGGGATAAGTAAGCCAAGGGTGGCTGATCCGGCCAGAGTTCCGATCATCATGCTTTCGGGGTATTTGCGCTTTGACAATTCTGGAATTGACATTTTCCCGATGGTTGCCGCTGTTGCTGCAGACGAGCCAGATACGGCTGCAAAGATAGCACAGCCAAAAATATTTACGTGGAGCAGTTTGCCCGGCACCTTTCCCATCCAGGGGGACAGGCCACTGAACATGTCTTCGGACAAGCGAGATCGGAACAGGATTTCACCCATCCAGATAAATAGTGGAAGGGCTGCAAGCGCCCAGTGATTACTGGCACCCCAAACGGTTGTTGCGAGGACATCGCCAACAGGGGCGTCAGTGAAGAGAGCCATCCCAAAGATGCCGACACCAAACAAGGAGAAGGCAACCCAGACCCCAGACCCTAAAAGAGCAAAGAGTGTAAGCATGAGAAGAAGGGTTAAATAAATTTCTGACATTGGTTTTGCCCTTCTTATTCAGCGTGAAGATCGGCGTGATCTTGCTCAAGTAAATTCTCACCCTTGCCTTCGTAACTCGGTTCGCCGCCGGAGATGACGCAAACAAGTTCATCAATCAAGGCGATGGACAGAATGGCTAATCCAACAAGCACAGGCGTCATGGGGATCCAGATTGGTACGGCAATCATACCTGGGGAGAGATCGTTATAGATGTATGATTCGTGAACGAGGAAACCTGTGTAGGTGGTGAAATAAAGCGCCATTGCAGCGGCAATACTCAGGCACCAAATTTCAACAATGTGACGCAGTTTGGGGGAGAGGTGTTGCAAAACCAGTGACACCCTAATGTGGCTACCGTCTCTTAATGTGTAGGCGAGGGCGAGAAAAGAGGCGCCGGCGAGAAAGAAACCTGTGAAGTCGGCATAGGAAGGGATCGTCAATCCAATTGCTTCACCTGTAACCAGGCTACTAACGCGGTCAAGCAGGTTCAAAACCACCTGTGCTATAACTGTCAGGCAAATGGCCACAAGAAAAAAGGCCGCTGTCCATCCGCTTATCGTATATATTTTATTGAGTATCTGTCTCATGGTCACACACATCCCCGAGTAATGAATAGGCCCTTGGGCATTCATTCTGGCTGGATCCATATAAAAAGGGGCGGTTCATCACGCGATAAAATAGTGAAATGAACCGCCCAACAGGGAGCTTAGTTGCCGTATGAACTCAGGATCTCAGATCCTTCATCTCCTGCAGATGCTTTCCAATCAGAAAGCATATCAGTGCCAACTTTTTTCAAACCTGTCATCAATTCAGCCGCAGGCGGATTTACAATTGTGACGCCATTGTCTTGCATGATTTTGATTTTAGCAGCGGTTTCTTCCTGGCTCATTGCCCAGCCACGTTTTTCCGCTTTTTCTGCCGCAGCAAGAACAGCCTTTTGTGTGGCTTCATCAAGCTTACGCCAGTATTTTTTGTTAATAACAACAATGTTTTTCGGTACCCACGCTTGTATGTGTGTGTAGTGAGAAACGAAATCCCAAGCTTTGCTGTTTGCGCCCGTTGATGGTGATGTGATCATCGCTTCAACGCGACCTGTTGCATAGGCTTGTGGGATGTCTGGAACTTCGACCTGTGTCGGTGCTGCACCTGTAAGTTGGGCGAATTTTTCCAACGTAGCATTGTAGGCTCTGAACTTTAGGCCTTTAAGATCATCAACCGTTTTGATTTCTTTTTTTGTATAAAGCCCCTGTGGTGGCCACGGAACAGAGAACAATGGCATTAAGCCCTGTTTGTCCAACAGCGCGCTGATAACAGGTTTTTGAGCGGCCCAAAGCTTTTCTGCATCGTCATAATTTGTTGCAAGGAAAGGAAGTGAGTCTGCACCAAAGGCGGCATGTTCATTCGACAGGCGTGACAGAAAAAACTCGCCAATTGGCACCTGACCGCTACGAACGGCATTTTTAATTTCTGGGTGTTTAAAAAGCGAGCCGGCGGAATGAATTTTGATTTTCAGGTCGCCGTTAGTTGCTGTTTCTACATCCTTGGCAAATTCAATGATGTTTGCGGTGTGAAAAGTTTTATCCGGATATGGTGTCGGCATATCCCAAGTGTCAGCGGAAGCAGAGGCAATTCCACCCATAGCAAGGGCAGCAACACCAGCGGTGAAGTTACGTAAAAGTTTCATTTTTTAAAACCTCCCAGGGGTTTCTATGTGTTGGCCTTGATGTTTTTTTATATATTCAGGGCCTTAAACGTTCTTTTTGGCTCAATTCTCACTGTTTAAAGTCAGGAAGATTTGAGCAATACAGCGTGATTAATGAGCCAAAAATACCTGTGCCATCATTAACGCATAAATTTACGATGACGTTATGTTGACAAAAAGTCAATAAAACAATAACGATTTATAGTTGATGTGTGTCTAAGGCTGTAGTTCAATAAAGAAAAAAACTAAGAGAGCTAATTTGGATATCCGAGTCCTGACATTAGGCGATAGCGCCTTTACGATTGAATTTCCTAAGCTAAAAGGGGCTATTGGTGCGCGCTCTGTTCGCGCATTGAGAGGCTGTATTGAACAGGAAGTTGACGAAGGACGACTGCCCGGTGTGTTTGATATTATTTCGGCAAGCCGTTCCCTGACGGTGTGTTTGAACCCGGATATTGCGAACTTTAATCATGTCGTTGAACACGTAAGTGCATTGGCGCAAAAGCCTTTGAGCAAGGAAGATAGGCACAAGGAACTCTGGGTCTTGCCTGCTTGTTACGAGGGGGAGTTGGCGCCTGATTTGGCTGAGGTTGCACAGCGTAGCGGGCTGTCCGTAGAGGACGTCATTAATGTACATAGCTCGGCTATTTATGATATTTTTCTCATTGGTTTTTTGCCCGGTTTTGCCTTTATGGGGGAAATTGATGCGCGACTACAGTTTCCAAGAAGAACAAGCCCGAGAGTGAGGGTTCCCGCAGGATCAGTTGGTATTGCCAACGAACAAACGGCTGTGTATCCGTGGGAAAGCCCTGGGGGATGGCACTTGATTGCGCGTTGCCCAGTTCCCTTTTTTGACAGTTCCTGGGCGCAGCCCAGTTTGCTCTCTCCGGGTGGGGCTGTGAAATTCAGACCAATAACAACAGAAGAATATGGCGACCTTACTGCTGATTTAGCTGCTGAGCGTATTGCGCCACAAAGCTTTTTGACAATGGAAGGAGAGGGCTGATGTCGGTTGTTCTAAAAATCCTCTCGCCAGGTATTTTATCATCTCTTCAAGATGAGGGTCGCAAAGGATTTGCTGGCTTTGGTGTTCCAAGGAGCGGGGCTGCGGATACGTTATCATTGCGGTTGGGGAATGTTTTGGTGGGGAATGCCCCCTTTGAAACGGCGCTAGAATTTCGGTTTTTGGGGCCAAAGGTAATGGCGGAAGGCGGGCGAATACGTCTGGGCCTTGCGGGGGATGTAACCGCCGAACTTAATCTCGCAGATGGTGGCGATAGTATTGCGATAAAACCTTGGCAGTCTGTCACGCTTGACGATGGAGATGTCCTTTCTGTCGAGCCTCTGAAAAATGGGGCGACGGGCTATTTAACCGTCGAAGGAGGATTTGATTTAGCCCCGGTTCTTGATAGTTGCTCAACCTATGCACGCGCAAAGTTGGGGGGAGTAAACGGTCTTCCGTTACAGGCGGGGGATTCTATCAAGGTTAGACTAACGCACCCACGTGATGGTTTGGAAAAAATTGTATCTGCACCGATGCTCACAACGGCAGAAACAATTCGTGTAATGACGGGGCCCCAGGATGATTATTTTTCTGATGACATGATCGTCAAATTCACGGATCAAAGTTATAAGGTTAGCTCTGACGTAGATCGTATGGGCATTCGTCTTGAAGGCGATGAATTGAAACCTTTGCCGGAAAAGGGAAGTGACCTTATTTCTGATGGAATAGTTCCGGGGGCTATACAGGTGCCGGGTAGCGGGCAGCCTATTATCCTGTTTGTGGATTGCCAGACAATTGGAGGTTATCCCAAAATTGGTGCTGTGATTACATCTGATCTTCCACTTTTAGGGCAACTGGTGCCGGGTAATGATATTAAGTTCCAGTACGTTTCCCTTGATGAAGCTCAGGCTGCCCGAGAAGAACAGAAATTAGAGTTGGATCGGGCCATTTCCTCTATTCAGGATTATTTTGGTGAGGGGGTTATGGATCTAAAGGCCTTGTATGAAGTGAATTTAATCGGCGGTGTCGTTGATGCCAGTTTGACCGGACATTTCCCCGGTCATCTAGAAGCTTAGCCAGCAAGAGGAAACTACACATGGGAAAAATTAATTTAAATGCGGATATGGGCGAAGGCTTTGGCATGTATTCCATCGGGAATGATACTGCGATGCTGGATATTATTGGGTCAGCCAATATTGCGTGTGGTTACCATGCGGGTGATCCCTTGGTCATGTCTGATGTTACGCGCTTTGCCAAAGAAAAGGGCGTGAGCATCGGCGCGCACCCGGCCTTTCCAGATCTACAGGGCTTTGGTCGGCGTAAAATGCACATTCCGCTTTCTGAATTGGAAGCTATGATCGTGTATCAAATCGGTGCCTTGATGGCCGTTGCAAAGAGCCAGGGCACGAAAGTTACTCATGTGAAACCTCATGGTGCCCTCAATAATATGGCGGCTGTTGATATGGAAATGTCGCTTGCCATAGCGCGTGGGATTGCCGCGGTTGATCCATCTCTTATCATGTTGGCGACAGCTGGATCTTGTTTATGTAAGGCTGGTCTTGAATTAGGTCTGCCCACGGCCGGCGAAATTTTTGCTGATAGAACCTATGACGAGAACGGAAATTTGACCCCAAGGTCTGAACCCCATGCCGTTATTCATGACCCTGAACAATCGGCAGATCAAATTCTCTCTTTTGTACAAGAGGGCAAAATTATAACACCATCGGGCAAGCGGATTGATACCCCAATACATAGTGTATGTGTGCACGGGGATACTGCCGAAGCAGTCGCAATTGCTCGTCGTGTAAAAGAAAGGCTGGAACAGGCCGGATTTGAACTGACATCTTTACCAGAAGTTATGGGGATGTAGAGGGCCATAACTGAAGTTGGCTTATAGCTTAAGTTACCAGCCCTCTGGCACTTACCATCGTTTTTTTAACTTTAGTGCCGTCTATCAAATACACGTAGTCGACCATATTGGACACAACACATACATGGTTGGGAATGATATGTATTTGATCCCCGACTTTGGGTGACCATGAGCTGTTACTAAGGTCAAGGATGCCGTGTTCTTCGCTAAGGCTGGTGATTTTTGCATCTGGTGCTTCTTTGATGAGGCCGAAGCCCTCCATGCCCAATAGGTCGGATGTCAGCATTTTTGAACCTGCGTCAATGATGGCCCGATCTTTTGTTGGTTTACTGACGATGGTTGTTTTGATGGTAACTGCACAATCACTAATCGCACACAAGCCAGCTTCGATCAGGGATCTGTCGTTATAGATATAGGTGCCTGATCGATGTTCTGTTGCGACAGGTACTTCCTGAGAACGCCACATGTTTGGAGTGCCGCCATTACTTATCTTGGGGCAAGGAAGTCCATTATTTTCTATCAGATCTTTAGCTTTGTTGAGCCAATTATTCACTTCTCTTTGATCACCCATAGGGGGGTAGGTCATCAGGCCGCCAAGGCAGAGACCGCTTGCATTGTGAATTAGGCGGGCGAGGTGAAGTGCCTCTTCAGCAGATTGTACGCCACATCGATTTGCCCCGGTATCACATTCGATTAAAATTTCCAGAGGTTTTTCTTCTTTTGTAAAGGTTCTTGCTAGCCCTTCAATTACGTATTCATTGTCGGCAACCACTGATAAAGTGCATTTTTGAGCGAGTTGAGCCAGTCGATTTAATTTTTGATCTCCAACAATATTATAGGTGATGAGGATATCATTGATGCCCGATGCTGCCATGATTTCAGCTTCACCGATTTTTTGACAGGTGATGCCAATTGCCCCGGCTTTAATTTGACGCTTGGCCATACATGGTAGCTTATGTGTTTTGATGTGAGGGCGTAATAGAATGTCGTGCTGATCACAATGCCCTTGCAACTTTTCTATGTTCTTTTGGGCAATCGCAACGTCGATCAAGACGGCGGGAGTTGAAATTTCATCGATCATGGATGGTTTTGTTTCGACAGAGTAATCCATTCCATCAATCCCCGATTGGCTGTGGGTCTGTGTTCCCGTGCAAAGCTGTAAGAGAGGCCCTGATTCGACGTAGCTTTTCTTTGGTTTTTTCGGGCATTTTACGTGCGACAGAGGCTGCGAGGACATCAATGACGGCAAGAAAAACCAGGCGAGATGCTGTTGGTTTATATATGTCAGGGTCTTCAGGAAGTTCCAGACCAACGGTGAGAGAGCAAACTTGCGACAGTTCTGAATTTGGCTTTGTCAGGCACATGGTTGTGGCACCGTATTGATTGGCAATTTTTGCCGTATCTATAAGAGCCCTAGGGGTGCCTGTTGATGAAATGAAAAACATGAGGTCATCGGGACCTAGTGTTGCAGCGTGCATTCTAAGTAAATAGGCGTCATTAAGGGATAGGGCGGTAATGCCAAGACGGAAAAACCTGTTTGCTGCGTCAAAAGCAACTGTTGTTGATCCGCCGCCGACACCACAAAAAATAAGTGTTTTTGTACGAGCAAGGGCATTGACAGCGTTCGATATTTCATCGGGATTAATTTGGTTTTTTGCAATTTCGGTTGTTGATATTAGGGCATCAAGGACTTGATCAATCGTGCTGTCTGCTGACGTTACGGTTTTATCCGAGCGCGAAAGGTACTGCATGCTGACAGCAACGTTTTGCGCCAGCTGAATTTTGAAATCTTTGAAGCCATCACAGCCTAGCTTACGGCAGAAGCGAATAACGGTTGGTTCGCTGACGTTACTAAACTTGGCCAGTGAATTAACACTTATTTGGCTAACACTTTCTAGGTTATTAAGTACATAGGTGGCCACTTGTTGTTCGCGTGCTTTAAAACTACCGTCCATTTTTTTTATTTTAGTTATGAGATCAAAAGTAGCCGCCAATGGTATGTCCTTGGTTGTTCGTATTTAAGTTTCTTGTGCGTAAACTGAGTGTAATTGCTTTGTATCTAGTCGTATTGTTCATAAACAATATACTACGTAGTTAAATTACACAAATAATCATTTTTTGTAATAATATCAGGAAGTATCTATAAAACTACGCTAAATTTACTCTTTATGAAGTTTATTTACGTAATTTTACTTTACATATACCGATTCTGAGCAGTAGATGTAGTTAAATTACATTTCTAGGAGGGATGATGAAAGCTTTCGCTGCAAAAGCCAGTAAAAGGTTGAACTGGGCGGTTGAACGCATTGTCGCCTTACTGATGCTGTTATTGGTTTTAGATGTATGGCTAGGTGTTGTTGATCGTTACCTTTTCCATTGGCAACTGCCTTGGCCGGAAGTTTTAGCCCGATATCTGATGATTTGGGCTGCGCTGTTAGCAATATCTGCGGGTATTGCAAGGCGTGAACACATTGGCCTCTCTATTTTAATTGATCGATTACCCCAAGGCATTCGTCGACCATTGCTTGTTCTTGTGGATGTCATAACTTTTGCTTTGTTTGCTTTTCTTTGCTGGTACGGAATTGATTTCGCTATCGGGGGGGGGAATCGACAAGCAATGATTTTCGGCATGACATTGGCAATGCCCTTTGCGGCGATACCAGTGGCTTCTGCGGTTGCAGCCGTTCAGGTTTTGTTGGTCGCGATGAGGGATCAAGGCGAAGTAATTATTGATCCGAATGATAGCCTGTCATCTGGGGCGGGGGCAGTACAATGATTGTCGGGATTGCGTTTGTTGTTTTAGTTTTGATTGGTATGCCAATTGGTTTTGCCCTAGGGCTGGCTGGTGTGATTGGCTTGATTGACATGGGCGGTGGTGCTTTCTTTGCGCTTGCCCCAAGTAAAATGTTTAACGGGTTAAATATCTTCCCATTTTTGGCGATGCCTTTTTTCATCCTTGCGGGTGAGATTATGAATCATACCGGAATTACCCATCGTTTGGTGAATCTGGCTCAGGCGTTGGTTGGCCATTTCCGTGGTGGTCTGGCGCACACCAATATGTTGGCATCTGTTTTCTTTGCCGGGTTGACCGGGGCGGCGACTGCGGATGCAGCCGCCTTTGGTAAGACGTTAGTCCCCGCAATGGTCAAGCGTGGCTATAGCCGGGATTATGCTTGTGCGGTGACTGCGGCGGGATCAATTATTGGGCCAACCATTCCGCCTTCTGGGTTAATGGTTGTTTATGGCTCTTTGATGGGGGTGTCTATCGGAGGACTGTTTGCGGCGGGAATTTTACCGGGATTATTGATCTGTATTGTTTGTATGATCGTGATTGCTGTTGGGGTTAAAGCGAATAACCTTCCCGAAGCAGAGGAAAGATCCAGCCTGAAAGAGCTCTGGCAGATCTTTAAATCCTCTATTCTGGCGCTTTTTATGCCAATTATCATTCTAGGCGGTATTCTTGGCGGCATTGTTACGCCGACAGAGGCTGCCTCTATTGCTGTTGGCTATGCACTTTTTATCGGTGTCGTTGTCTATCGGGCGATTACAGTTCCTGACTTTATTGGAATGTTGATACGCACAGCCCGAATTACGGGTGTGATCTTTGTCATTATTGCGTTTGCAGCGATCCTGGGGTGGTGGATGAGCTTTAATCGCATTCCTCAGGAGATTGCCGAAGCGATATTATCTATATCGAACAACCCTTACATCATTATCGCATTGGTTATCGTGCTGCTTTTGGCAATTGGCATGATCATGGATATCACGGCCATATTGATCTTGCTTGCCCCTGTTCTTGTCCCTTTGACGGAACAAATAGGGCTGGAGCCTATTCATGCGGGGATCATTTTTGTTTTGGCCTTGAACATATCTTTGATGACGCCGCCTGTGGGGGCGTGCCTTTTTGTCCTGTCGTCTGTGACGGGGGAGAAGTTAGAGCGTATCGCCGCAAAACTTTGGCCCTTCTTGATTGCAGAAGTAGTCATTCTGTTCATTTTTGCTTTTTGGGAGGACCTAGCATTGGCCCTTCCGCGATTATTGGGGTTCGCCTGATCCCCGCGAGATAAGGAGTGGCGACTGCTCCTTCACCTTTTTGAAGTTACAGACGCACGTTTGGGAAAAAGAAATATAATCTTAAGGGAGACATAAGATGAAATTACTAAAAAAAGTTGCAACTTCTGTTGCTGTCGGTGCATTGCTTTGTTCTGGTGTCACCGGGGCGATGGCTGATACAAAAGTTCTAAAGTTCGGCCATGACAACAAAATGGACCCGTTTGAAAATCCTGCGCACGCTTGTACAGCTGTTTTTGCCAACATTGTCGAAGCTGATACAAATGGTTCAATTGAAGTTGAAGTGTATCCTTCAAACCAGCTCGGTTCTGCGAAAGAACACGTTCAATTGGTACGGGATAACGTCATTCAGGCGACCCTGACTTCAACAGGTGCAATTTCGTCTTATTATCCGCGTATTGATGTTCTGAACTTGGCTTTTGCTTTTGATCATAACGCGGCAACGTATGATGTTTTTGATGGTCCTTTTGGTGCACAACTTTCCAAGGATATCGAAGAAACTGTTAGCGGCGTGAAGGTACTTGGCTTTCCGGATACAGGTGGTTTCTTTGCAGTTACAAACTCTAAACACCCAATTGAAAACCTTGAAGACTTCAAGGGAATTCGTGTTCGTACAATGACGTTGCCTTCGCATCAGAAAATTATTCAATCGCTTGGTGGTGAAGCCTATCCACTGGCATGGGGCGAGGTTTATTCCGGACTGCAGACTGGGGTTATCGATGGCCAGATGAACCCAGTGCCGATTATTTCATTCGCCAAATTTGCTGAAGTTCAGAAGTACATGACACTGACCAATCATCTGTTTGCGCCTTATACCTTCATGGTCTCAAAAGCATTTTGGGATGATTTGAGTGCCGATGAGCAGCGTGTCCTTAATTATGCTGCGAATTCCTGTGTTGTTGCTAGCCGTGGATTAAGTCGTGTGATTGAGGCTTCTGATCGTGGTTTAGCCGGTCTGAAAGATAAAATCGATGTGACAGCTTTATCAGCTGAAGCCCGTAGTGAGTTTAAAGCAGCCGCACAACCGGTTGTGTTGAAGCATGTCGAAGAAACGCTTGGTGAAAAAGGTGTTACTCTTATGGACCTTTTTCAAGAAGAATTGGGTAAAGCCAATACACGTAATTATCTGAAATAATTACCGATTGATCCGGGGGGCTTTTCCCCCGGGTTCCTTTTAGAGTATTTTCAAATATTAATTTAAGAGGTTTTCCTGTGCGGATATTTTGCGCATCTATCGCGACTGAGACAAATACCTTTTCTCCTCTGCGTGCTGATCTCAGTGACTTTAAGGAAAGCTTTTATGCTGGACCGGGGGATCATCCTGAAACCCCAACCTTGTGTAGTGCGGTGTTTCCTGTCTGCCGCCGTCGAGCAAAGGAAGAAGGGTGGGATCTTGTCGAAGGAACGGCAACTTGGGCAGAGCCGGGAGGAATTGTTAATTCAAAAACCTGGGATGGCTTGAGGGAAGAGGTTTTGGATCAATTACGATCTGCGCTTCCTGTTAATGCCGTCGTTCTTGGTTTGCACGGGGCAATGGTGGCGCAGAACTGTCAGGATTGTGAAGGAACACTACTAAAGGCTGTTCGGGAAATCGTTGGCCCAGATGTCATTATTGGCGCGACACTCGATCCCCATAGCCATCTTTCGGAAAAGCGAACGGATGCAGCAGACGTACTGGTTGCTTTCAAGGAATTTCCACATACAGATTTTGTCGAATGTGCTGAAGATTGTGTTGATCTGGTGGTTCGAACAGTTAAGAAACAGGTTTCCCCCGAACTTCATGTGGCTGATTGCAACATGATCGAAGTGCTGCCGACAAGTCGAGAGCCAATGCGAAGCTTCGTTGACAAGATAAAGTCGCTAGAAGGAAAAGAGGGTATTCTTTCGATCTCGGTCATTCATGGTTTTATGGCTGGTGATGTGCCGGATATGGGGACGAAAATACTAATCGTCGCTGACCGTGAAAAGAACCTCGCCCAAACGTTGGCTTATGATCTCAGCCGGGAATTGTTTTCATTCCGTGGAACAACCCGTCCGGAATTTTTATCACCTACCGAGGCTGTTGTTCGGGCTAAAAAAGCCCCGAGTGGTCCCATTGTTATTGCTGATGTCTGGGATAATCCAGGAGGAGGTGTGCCGGGTGATTCAACAATTCTTCTCCGCACATTGGTGGAACAGGAAGCCTTTGATGCCGCTGTCGGCACCATCTGGGATCCGATGGCTGTGAAAACGTGTATTTCTGCGGGTGAAGGGGCGACGCTTAAACTACGCTTCGGTAGCAAAATGTCGGATACAGCTGGCCCACCGATTGATGGGGATGTAAAGGTTCTCAAAATCGTTTTGGATGCGACGCAGGATTTTGGTGAATCTATTGTTCCGCTGGGGGATAGTGTTGCGATTGATTATATGGGGATTACGGTCATCCTTAATTCCAACCGCAGCCAGAGCTTTGACCCGAGTTTATTTCGAAATCTTGGTGTTGACCCCAAGTCAAAAAAGATCTTGGCGATCAAATCCACCAACCACTTTTATGATGGTTTTGAACCTGTGGCGTCGGACATACTCTATGCCAGTGTTGATGGACCTTACCCAAATGATCCTAAAACCACAGACTACAAGTATGCCCGCACCGATATCTGGCCTAGGACAGATCTTTCTGGCTAGAAGGTGCCCCTGTTTGCTCCGGATAAGTCTGCCTCGGATAGATCCCAAAAAAGCCCAGCCATATTTCTGAGGCCATCTTTGACAATCGGTTGGAGTAGATGTTCATTGGGAGCATGTTGCGAGCAGCCACCATAGGAATGTGGGATCCATACCGTCGGGAGGCCAAGAATTTCGCTAAAGGTTTCGTTGGGAAGAGAGCCAGCCAAGTTTGGGAGAATGTGGGCTTTCTTTCCGCTGGTTTCTTCTATGGATTTTGCTACAAAGCTAACCCAAGGATGGTCTGGATCAAGCCGGGTTGCTTTAAAGAATGCTTCCTTACTGGGAATGATTTCTACAGTAGAAAATCCAGCTTCATCGAGGTGTCGCCGTAAGGCTGGTAATATATTATCAGGATCGGTTCCGACAACAAACCGTAGCTGACAATGGGCATTTGCCTGACCAGATATGGCATTAACTGGGGCTTCGGGAACACCGCTTTTCATCGCAAGTACAGCGAATGAGTTCCATCCAAAGGCCCGTTGTGCCGGATCAAGTCCTTCTTCTCCCCAGTCGTGATTTATTTCTGGTCCGCCATCAATTGGTAAGCCTTCGAGAGTATTCTTAACGTCCTCGGTCAAGCTTGTTGGCCGCCATTCAGGAATTTGTATTTGGCCACGCGCATCTGTGATAGACGCAATTGCGTGGGATAATATTATAGCAGGATCAGCCAACAATCCGCCCCAGTTGCCGGAATGGTTGGCGCCTTCGCGCAAGTTGACCGATAGATCGAAATTGATTGCCCCACGGGTGCCCATAAACAACGTTGGCGTATCTGGTTGTAATCTGGGACCATCAGACGCAATCAAAACGTCGGCCTTTAAGAGTTCTTTGTGGCTTTCAAAGAAGTCGGCAAGGCCAGCAGAGCCTGTTTCTTCTGATGTTTCTATGATGATTTTTAAGTTAAAACCAAGTGATCCTTTTTCTGCAAGAAGGCACGACAATGCGGCGAGGTTAATCAGGTGTTGTCCTTTGTTGTCGGCGGTTCCCCGGCCATAAATTTTATCGCCCCGCGTAATTACCTTGAAGGGATGTAATCCATCTTGCCACTGCTCTGTTTGTGCGCGAATGACATCCCCATGACCATAAGTCAGAACCGTTGGTAGACCCGGTGCTTCGATCCGTTCACCAACCAAAAAAGGTCCCCCCGAAGGGGCGGGGTTTTCGTATATTTTGCTGATGATACCCAGCTTATTGAGTAGCGGTGTTATCGCTTCGTTCAGGTACCTGTGAAGTTCTGTGTATTGATCTGGGTTTTGGCTTTCAGTTTCAACGGCAATGAGACGTTCCAAATCTGTGAGAAATTGACCATCATCATAATAGCTTTCTGCCCTTTTGATGGTTGCGTCACGTGTCGCCATTATTTCACACCTTCTTCTGCGACAGCATCACCCCACGGCGACATAATTTCGGTACATCCGGAATTCACACCGCTCTCTCTGGAAACGCCCGCGGGGCAGGCAAAGGCATAGGGGAATACAGTTCGTTTTGTTGTCGTAACATCGTGTTTTTGAGATAGCGCTGAAATAATTTCTGGATCAAGGTCTTCGTCGGCAATGATCACGTCCCCCCCGGACACATCCATTCTGGGGTGATGAAAAGCGTCTTCTAAGCTCATGCCATGGTCGGTCATGAACGAGGTCAGGTGCATAACAGCGGGCATGATTTTTCGTCCCCCCGAAGCGCCAATAGCAAAGCGTTGATTGCCTTGCTCACCAATCACCGGACAGACATTCATCAAACAGCGTTTGTTGGGAGCCAAAGAGTTGGGGTGCCCTTGTTCAGGATCAAACCACATGATGCCATTGTTCATCAGAAGTCCTGTGTTGGGGGATACGACACGTGACCCGAAAAGAGACAGTAGAGTTTGAGTCATGGAAACCATGTTGCCGTGGCGATCTACCACGGAAAAATGTGTGGTACATGATGGCGCATGGGGGGCATCCTGATCTCCCATGGATGTCAGTCTTCTTTTATAGGCATTGTTTAAAGCTTCGGCGTAGGCATTGAAGCTCTCCGGTGATGGTGTGGAGCCCGGGGTAAATAGTTTTTCCATCTGCCCAAGTGTATCCGCAAGGGTCGGCCCAGCAG
This sequence comes from Kiloniella sp., assembly GCF_048270245.1. Lineage (GTDB taxonomy): Bacteria > Pseudomonadota > Alphaproteobacteria > Kiloniellales > Kiloniellaceae > Kiloniella. Next base: position 485,671 of record NZ_JBLWTH010000003.1, on the reverse strand, counting down.
TCAATGTCGGTGTTGCGAATACACGACTGTTTCGGTAGGGGATTGTCAGTGGATCTTCGAATTCAATGGCATAAGAGGCAAGGTCATCTAATGACAAAAAACCACCTTTGTCTTGAATATCTTTGACCATGGTTGCCGCAATATCGCCGCTATAAAAATCGTCCGGTCCCTGATCAGCCAAGCGACTGAGTGTGCCGGCAAATAGAGATTGATCTATTCGTTTTTCTGATAGTGCGGTCCAGCCAGCGATGGTTGGCCATTGGCCATCTTCGAGAAAAGTCGCCGCTGCGTGCGGATCTTTGGATAGTGCGCGCGTTGCCGAGGCAATGATAAGGGCGGCATACCAATCAACAAGCAATCCGGATTTTGCTTCTTTGATGGCTGGTTGTAACAGGTCTTTCCATGGCATTTTACCAAATGCAGAATGGGCTTTTCCTGCGCCAGCAACAGTGCCGGGAACCGCAATGGAAAGTGGTCCCTGTACGTTCAGGTCACCTTCGACAGCACGCCAGGGGAAAAGGTCGGCGGCTTTACCGTCTTTTGATAGTGGGAAGGCGCCAGGGTCCAGAGATTTTGGTGATTTCATACCATAGGTTAGCGCGTAAGCTTTTTGTTCTTCTTCTCGCCATATCATCATGGCGCCACCACCCGCAGGGCCACTCATCCAGGGTTCTAATACCCCCATAGCAAAAGAAACGGCGACGGCTGCATCAACAGCATCCCCTCCTTGTTCAAGAATTTCTGTTCCTATTTTTGCTGCGGTTATGTGTTGTGCTGCAACAACACCGCCCGCTGATTTGATCGCTGGTTTTTTGACGGATTGTGAAATGGAAAAACTATGTGACATGACGCGTACTCGTTAGGTGTAAATTATATGAATTTTTGGAAGGCTATTTTGGTTGGACCACTATTCTGGCGGCTTTATGGGAAGAGGTCAAAGATTTGCTCTGACAAAAAAAATCAAGTGGCAGAATAGGGGAGAGAACACCGATTCTTGAAATTAACCATATATATTTATTCTGACGATATGATAAGAAAATCAGACAAAAGCACTTTGTCAAAATTGAACGCAAATTGATTATACCGGTATGAATAGCACTTAAAAAATTTGTGTCGGGGGAGAGGGAGAAGAATGATCGAGATCGTATCGTTGCTGGCAGCATCCGTGGTGGCGGTTTTGTTGTTTAGCCGACTGGGTCTTGGGTCCGTTCTTGGGTATCTCGCAGCAGGGGCAGTTATCGGTCCCGCGGGTTTTGGCCTCGTAAACGATGCTGACTATATGCGCCATATTGGTGAATTTGGCGTTGTTTTTCTTCTGTTTTTAATTGGAATCGAAATTAAACCCCAACGTCTTTGGGTTTTGCGAAAGCTGGTGTTTGGCTTGGGTGGCCTACAGGTTTTTGTCTCAGGGTTGCTTATTGCGGTCTTTAGTTATTTTGCTTTTGGCCTTGCGCGGGAAACAGCATTGGTTGTTGGTTTTGGTCTCGCGCTTTCTTCCACGGCTTTTGGGGTTCAAATTCTTGCGGATCAGCATCAGACAACCAGCCATTGGGGGCGAACCAGTTTTTCCATTCTTCTTTTTCAGGATCTAGCAGTTGTTCCCTTGCTGATCCTTTTGCCATTGTTGTCCTACGGCGAGATGCGGTTTTCGGTTTCCATGGGGTTTGCGCTTTTACAAGCCGTGGGCATTTTTATTTCTGTCCTTGTTGCCGGGCGTTATGCAATTAACCCGATGTTACATGCCATCGCGCATAGCAAGAATAGCGATGTTTTTGTCGCAACGGCCCTTTTGCTCGTACTTGGCTTTGCCTGGATTATGGAACTGGTTGGGCTTTCCATGGCGATGGGCGCTTTTATTGCGGGCGTGCTGCTTTCAGAATCAGAGTACAAACAACAGATCGAAGCAGATGTCATGCCATTCCGTGGTTTGTTACTCGGGCTCTTTTTTATGAGTGTGGGCATGTCATTTGTGCCGGGAACGGTCTTTGATAATCTGGAAGTTGTGATCTTTGGCGCCCTTGCCCTTATCATTGTCAAAGCCTTGGTCATTATTGTGTTGGCAAAGATATGGAAAACCCCATTGTCGATCGCAGTTAAGTGTGGGTTTTTGCTTTCGCAAGCGGGAGAATTCGGATTTGTGTTGTTCACGCTGGGTGATAGCTTGAATCTGTTACCTGAAGGTATGATGGAAACCCTGATTGCTGTCATCGTTTTGAGTATGGTGACAACGCCAATGATGGTCAAAGCCGGGGAGCTATTGGCTGAATGGCTTAAATCCCCCGCGTCAGACGCGATGGAAGTCTCGGAACCTGTACCTGAACGTCCCGTTATTGTCGCTGGATTTGGACGTGTTGGCGAAGTGATCGCAGGGATGCTGAGGAAGGTTGATGTCGCGACGGTTGCAATTGACATGGACGCCAAAAAAGTCGCGAGTGGACGTCGGCTGGGTTATAACGTGCTTTTTGGTGATGCTAGTCGTCCCGAGATTTTAAAGTCTGTTGGGGCCGGACGGGCGCGTTTGGTTGTAATTACACTGGATAATTATAAAGCAGCCGAAGGTGTCGTGCGCACAATGAAGCGGTTCTATCCAGATGTACCGTTACATGTAAGGGTCAGGGATTGGCCGGATGCGGACCACTTTACAGAGCTTGGTGCGTCCCACGCGATACCGGAAACAGTTGAAGCTAGTCTGAGATTGGGGGCATCAGCATTAGAGGCTGCCGGGGTTGGAGAAGAAGAAAGACGTACGTTATTTGAGTATCTTCGTGAAGGTGATTACGAGAAGCTCAGGGACTATCACAAACTCTAGGGCTTTTTTTTAGCTCTTCTGCTTCAATTTTGCCACTTTATGCCGTATTGGTCCGAGATCCACTGATATTTAGGGCTTTTGGTAACAGAAACAATAATTTGTTCCAGCTCCGAAGCTGATATCAACGCCTTTTTTCTGACAATACCGATAAAGTTGTATTCCTGATCGTAAGTATCAGAAATAGTGATTTTTTCCCGATCCTCGCTATTTTCTCTTAGATATTTTTTGAGAAAAGTTTCCGTGATAACGCCAATTTGTATGCGATGAGACAAAACTTGTTTGATTATCTGTTCTTGGTATGTGACCAAGTTTATATCAAAACGCTTTTTTAGCTTCTCCGGATCAGTTTCAAAGTTTGCAAAGCGATAGTGATATCCAAGGATGGCACCGATTTTTTTTGAAGAAACATCGGTGAAGAAATTGTGGGTACCTTTAGGCACGCGTGCAGTTATGTAACGTTCTCCACCTTTAAGAAACACTTTTGTTGCATCAACTTCTTCAGGGTTCCATCCCCATTCTAGATGATCAAACAGCGAAACATCATACAGGCCCTTTTCAAACATCGTATGGCGGCGGCGTGGGCTTGATTCTACGATTTCAAATCGATAATCAGGCTGGATGTCGTTCATCGCTGTGATCAGGTCTATCCCAAGGCCACTCAGGGGACGGTTTTGTTCGATTGTAAAAAAGGGAGGGAAATGGCTGACGCCTATCTTAATCGTTTTAACGTTGGCTTGGGTGTTTGTTGCGGAAATAAAGAATATAAAAATAGTTATAAAGAAAAAAAGAACCCTACTTGTCCTACGGGATATATATTCTCTAACGCATATTTTTGATGGCATTGTGCGTAATAACCAAGCTTTAAAATGTCAATTGTATCAATTGTACTGTGCAATTCGTGTTAAAAGCTATCTTTTTAATTATATGAAATATTCCTGTCGTCATTTTCTCAGCCATTAAAAGGACAGATGAGATGGTATCCGAGAGTGTTTTTATTCGCATAGCAAATCGTACTGATATGTTGGCGCTTGTGAGTATGGCTGAAGAATTTGCAAACCATCTTACCGCATTAGGAGAAGAGCGATCAGGCTTTGATACTGAGGCCAGTCTCGCACAACTCTTAAAGCATGGCTTTGGGGATAAGCCGATTTTTTCTGCATTATTGGCTGAGAATGAGGGGAAACCTGTAGGCTATGTGATCTACAATTTCGGATTTTGGGCAGATAGTTTTCAAGGCATGATCTTCATGACTGATTTGTTCGTACGTGAAGGATGGCGGTCGAAGGGTATTGGGAAAATGATGATCAAGGAGCTTCGTCAAGTCGGTCGCGAGAATGACTGTGATCTCCTTGTTTGGACTGTCTGGGCCAATAATCCCTCAGCTCAAAAATTTTATAAAAATCTGGGGGCTATTACTTTAAGTGACGAGGTGTTTATGAAGCTGGATATCTAGACACGAGGCTTTGTCGTCTTGATTTTTCCAGCTTCATAATAAAGTGATTACCTATATTAAAGTCGGCTATACAAAATAATGGTTTAAAGTGAATATTGTGATAAAGCCGAAAGTCATAGTCATCACGACATGATTTGTCATTAAAGCAATCGCCAAGGTAATCGCCGCTGCTATCCAAGTGATCGTATTCTCCCCTGCGAGAGAGGACGCGATCAATGCGACAATCAAACAGCCTGGCAAATCGGTGAGGAACTTGTTCAGGTATTTGTGCTCACTTATCAGTTGCCCGCTTACCAGTCCCAAAAATCGGATCGAATAGGCACCAAAAGCCAGTGTTCCTATCAAAAGCCATTGTGCATCAGTCATGCTGCAACCTTCCTCGTTATCTGTTGTGTTAGGCCTGTTGTGATAACACCAGCGATACTGCCCGCAATAATGGCAAAGGCACTTCCCAAGGATAGACGGATAAGAACAACCGTGACGATGAATGTAATAATCCAGGGCAGGGTGTCTTGTTTGTTACGCCACATTGCACGAGCCATGGCGATAAAGGCGGCTGTAAAGGCGAAGCCCAGGCCATATTCAATGAGATTAGGTATCGATTGTCCGAGTAAAGCGCCGCCTGTTGTCGAAACAATCCATGTGACGAACATCGTTAAGCCTGACCCAATTAAGAAGGGGGCGCCAATTGAGGGATCTTTTGCTTTCTTTGCAAAAGTTAAAGCCCAGTTTTCATCACTTGTAATGTGAATGGCAAAAAGACGTTGAAGAAGGGGAACCTCTTTGAGGACTGAATTGAGTGAGGCTATGATGCCGAGATATCGCATATTCAGCGCCAAGCCAGCAAGGACGGCACCAATCACAAATCCTTCTGATGCGAATTGCTCTACCGCGACAATCTGGGATGAGCCCGCATGTACCGAGGCACTCATTAAGGCGATGCCCCACCACGGGAAATCAAGTTGTGCGGCAATAACGCCAAAGACAAATCCATAGGCGGCAGCACCAGCAGCTAATGGCAAAATACTTATAAAGCCTTGTTTCATTAAAATTACCAAAAAGTGTTTAAAGAGGCTTCAAAGGTATCAAGATAGAAAGATTGTTTTGTATCGTTAAATGTCTATATGTGATTAAATAAGATCTAATATTTTATAATTATGATTGAAATAATATGGATAATGTTGATAAACGGATATTGGAAGAGCTTCAGTTAGATGCGCGTACGCCAATAGCTCTGCTCTCGGAAAAAGCAAATGCATCGACTGCATCGGTTCAGCGACGTTTAAAACGTTTGCGTGAAAGCGGGGTTATCCAATCAGAAAATGCGATTGTTGATCCAGAAGCTGTTGGTTATGAGGTGACGGCCGTAATCTCTGTCGATCTCGAACGTGACCGAATTGACGAGACGGATGCTTTTAAACGACGCGCAAAAAAAGAACCGCAGGTTCAGCATTGTTATTGCGTGGCGGGAGGCTCTGATTTTGTACTTATTGTCATCGCAAAGAATATGAAAGATTACGAAGCCTTCACCCATCGTTTCTTTTTTAATGACAGTAATGTACGGCGCTTCCAAACATCAATTGCCGTTTCCCGCGTGAAAGCAACGACTTTTGTCCCGATGTTAAAAGACGATGAGATTGATAGAAGTTGAATTAATTCACAAAGAAGATCAGGTTAGTAGTCTGATTTGGAAACCCGGCCGCGGTCTTTTTTGATCGCACCGCGTTGTTTCTTTTTATCTGTCCGCTTGGTTTTTGCGGACTTTGACGGTTTGGTCGGGCGGCGCGATTTTTGTTGTACGGTGGCTTTTTTGATTAAATCGGTAAGTCTGTCGCGTGCATCCTGGCGGTTGCGTTCCTGAGTACGGTGGCTGTTTGCCGTAATTAGGATCTCACCATCTTGGGTCATCAGGTGGCTGGCGAGATTTTTTAAGCGGTTAAAGACAAATACAGAAATCGCAGGGCAAAGCTTTGCATTAAATCGTAACTGGACTGCCGAAGAAACTTTGTTGACGTTCTGGCCGCCAGAGCCTGAGGCCCTGATGAAGGTTTCCTGTAGCTCTTCTTCGGCAATCTGGATGGTGTTTGTTATTTTAAGCATGAAAGCCTATAGAAGGTTATCAAGTGTTTAGAAGTTGGCCATCCATATATCTTACAGAGTTGCCCCTTCTGGGAAGTATGTAACGGGATCGCCTGCATTCCAGACTGGGTATTTTGTCAAAATGCTTTTAAACCGGGGTGAGTCTAGAAAATCAGCGAGCCAGTTTTTCAATTGCGGATAATCTGTTTGATCAAACCATGTACGGTCAACATTGGCAAATTGTCTGATAAAAGGTGCGATGGCCATATCCGCAAGTGATCTCTGAGCGCCAAACAAAAAGTTACTTTTTGTGAGCATGGTATTTAATTCATTCAAGTAATTTTCAGCGAGAGTACGGTGGGCAATTGGGTCAGCTCCTTCGTAACGCGGGGCATATTTATAACGGTCAAGATGTCCTTTAAACTCGCCTTCACACCGATTAATGAGATCCAGCATATTTTCGAGAGTAGCTGTTTGTGGCGATAACCAATTTTCGGGGTCATTTTTATTGAGAGCCCAAAGCATGATATCCAAGCTTTCTTCTATTACGTCGCCATTTGGAAGCAGTAGAACTGGAACTGTTCCTTTCGGTGAGGCCAGAAGCATTTCAGTGGGCTTATCTCGCAAAACGATCTCCCTTAACTCACAAATTTGATGGCTGCTTTGTAAGCCGAGTCTTGCCCGCATGGCATAGGGGCAGCGTCTGAAACTGTATAGTAAGGGGATTTTGTGAGACATGTTTAGGAGTGCCCTAATCGTGAGTACCTATAGTTTTTACCGTCATATGTCTGTTGTTTCAATATCTTATCTCCAAGAGAAATATTCTTGAAAAAATGGGAAATAATTCTCTAGGTACTATTGCGAATAGCTATGAAATCTATATGTAAGTATAAAATTACGATATGCAGGTTAACTGTTTGAAATCTTTATCTGCTTTCGTTCGGTCAAGATAATAGTTTGGTTGCATGCGCAAGAATGTAACGGGGCATAGAGTTGAAACAGGGTGGATAGCTGCAGTTGCAGTGCAAGTTGATGGGCCAGTTAATAGAATGAAACCGGAATATGATAGAATAACAACACTGGATTTTCTGGACAGCTGCCCGGAAAGTATTCGGGCATTCTACGCGTACTGGGATTCAAAGCGCAAAGGGCGTGTAATGCCTTCGCGTGCTGATCTTGACCCCATTGAAATGAAAGTGTTTCTTTCGAGCATTATTTTGGTGGATGTAAAACGACAGCCACTTGATTTTATATACCGTCTTGTTGGTACCAAAGAGGTGGAAGCACGCGGATTTGATCCGACCGGGCAATCTGTTGCAAAAGGAAGTTTTGGTGCGACGATTGAAGACGTTTTGACTAACTATCGAATTGTATCTGAAAAGAAGTGCCCGGTTTATGATCGAGAAGGTATTCCGTCAGATATCCCGAATTTGTGGCAAGGGGATGCTCTTTTGTTACCGCTGTCGGATGATGGTGAAACCGTTAATATGGTTGTGGCTTATACGGATTTTATTCACTTGAAGTAAATATTTTTGTTATTTCTACACGTAAAAAAGGCTGCCCGATGAGCAGCCTTCTTTGTGTTCGTGTGCCGTTTGCCGGGTACGTTATGCGGCCTGACGTTTGGTGAATCTTTTTTGGGATCTGTTTTCACCATTGGCATTTTGAGCCTGACGTCCGCCAAATCCACCTTCGTTGTTACCTGTACGACCACGTGCTGGACCATTGCGGCCAGGACCACTACGGCCTGGGCCACCACGACCGCGGTTGCCACCGGGTTTGCCGAAGCTCTTGCCTCGACGGTTATTTGGTCGCTGAGAATTTGCATCGCGCATGCTGATTTCAACGTGGAAAGGGTGATCCTTTTCAACGGTGATATCTTGACGGATAGATTTTTCGATGCGTTTCAGAGTGCCGATTTCTTTTGGTGAGCAAAATGAATAGGCATCACCAGTGGCTTCGGCACGACCTGTACGGCCAATACGGTGCACATAATTTTCCGGGTCAGTAGGTAGATCGATATTCACAACAATCTTAATGCCCTGTACGTCGATACCGCGGGCTGCAACATCGGTTGCAACAAGCACATCAATATCGCCGCGACGGAATTTATTCATCACCTTGGTTCTAATGCGTTGCTGCTTGTCACCGTGAATTGCATCCACACGACGGCCATCTTCGCGAAGGGCGTCGGACCAGCGGTCACACTCTGCTTTTGTCTGCATGAAAACAAGAACGCGTTCGCCAGGGTGTTTGTCCAGAATGTGGCTTAGGAGCGCTTGCTTCTGTCCGCCGTGAACATAAAACGCACGTTGGGTAACGTTCGCGGCTGTTGTTGATTCTTTTGCTGTTTCAATACGAACGGGATTCGTCAAAAGCTGCTTGATCAGGCGATCAACAGACTTTGGCATTGTCGCAGAGAAAAGAACGGTCTGGTGTTCTTTTGGCAGGCTGTTTGCGATTTCAATCACTTCATCCGAGAAACCAAGATCGAGCATGCGATCTGCTTCATCAAGAATAAGGGTTGTTGTGTGATCGAACTTAACAGATCCGCGTTTTACGTGGTCGATCAAACGGCCAGGTGTTGCCACAAGAATATTTACGCCGCGATTAAGGTCGCGGAACTGTGGGAACATTGGTGCACCACCCGTGACTGTTGTGTAGCGGATAGGCAAAAACTTGGACAGATCACGAAGAACGTGGCCGATTTGCATCGCAATTTCACGTGTTGGTGCAAGAATTAAAGCCTGGGGATGGTTGGCAACATAGCGCTCTTTTCGTTCGTACAGGCGCTGTAGTAGCGGAAGAACGAAGGCTGCTGTTTTACCACCACCTGTTTGGGAAAGGCCAATAACATCTCTGCCTTCCATAAGGGCAGGAATAGTCTTGGACTGAATAGCAGTCGGCGTGGTGAAACCTTGTGCGTCGATAGCACGTTGAAGCGGCTCAATCAGATTGAGCTCGGAAAACTGAGTCATGCAGGAAAGTTCCTTTAAAAGCATGGTGAAGGCTATACCTGGATCAATCTAGCTCTTCGCCGCACTTTTGGAGACATCAATGTCCAACACAAGGATAAGCGCTATCGATCTAGGCGGGATTATTACGCAATCCCATCAGAGCGAAAAAACACGTGCCGAAACACCTCGATTTTTCGCGAAGTGACGTTTAACTATAGGAAGGCTCTCGTTGGGTCAAGCCCGATCCACCGATATCTTTTGCATGGCCCCTATGCGTTGTAACTATACATTTATAAATAAAGAGGCACAGATCAATACCTGAACGAGAGCGTTTATTGGGGAGTAAAGCTGCGTATCTATTGGTCTTGGTGATAAAAAGTTGCCTGTTCTGACCCCTTCGATTACCGTGTTCGCCATAATAATATAGGGAGGTTCCGGGCTGCATAGGCTTTGGGCCGTAATGACAAGACAAGTTCTTGGCTTGTTTTTCAAGGGGCGAAAAATGAAAAATAAAAAACATCTGTTACCATTGTTTATGGCTGGTGCAATGGCACTAAGTGCAGGTTTTGCATCTCCGGCTGTTCAGGCTGCGGAGCCTTTGAAAATTGGGATGATCACAACACTTTCCGGGGGCGGAGCCAGTCTTGGCATTGATATCCGCGATGGTTTTATGCTTGGCCTGAAAATGAAAGATGGTCAGCTTGGCGGTGTCGAAACACAAGTAATTGAAGTGGACGATGCGCGTAAGGTTGGCAACGCAAAGCAAATCGCAACCCGCATGATCAAGCAGGACGATGTTGATATCGTGACGGGTATTGTCTGGTCTAATCTCGCAATGGCCGTTGTGCCAAGTGTGACCCGAGCAGGTAAGTTTTACATCAGCCCGAATGCAGGCCCATCTGCCTTGGCTGGTAAAAAATGCGATAAAAATTATTTCAATGTGGCGTGGCAAAACGATAATCTTCACGAAGCTGCGGGGCAATATGTGACAGATAAGAGGCTGAAAAACGTTTACCTGATGGCCCCGAACTATCCTGCGGGTAAAGATGCAATTGCAGGCTTTAAGCGTTTCTATAAAGGTGACGTAGCAGGGGAAGTTTATACGAAACTTGGTCAGGTCGATTATGCTGCGGAGCTGGCGAACCTGCGCGCGGCGAAACCGGATGCGGTTTATTTCTTCCTACCGGGCGGGATGGGCATCAACTTTGTGAAGCAATATTCCCAAGCTGGCCTCAGCGGAGAAACACCTCTTTTCGGTCCGGCGTTCTCTTTCGATGAGGGGATTTTGAAAGCTGTTGGTGATGCAGCAATTGGTGTTTACAACACATCTCAATGGAATAAGGACATTGATAATCCGGCAAATGTATCTTTTGTGAAGGCTTTCAAGGAAGCTTATGGTCGCAACCCATCCCTTTATGCAAGTCAGGGCTATGATGCTGCGCTTTTGATTGATTCAGCTGTGCGTTCGGTTGGCGGTGATCTTTCCGATGATGACAAGTTCCGGGATGCACTTCGAAAAGCTGAGTTTGACTCTGTGCGGGGTGATTTCAAATTTGGATCAAACCAGCATCCGGTTCAGGATATTTATGTCCGCATTGTTCATAAAGACGGGGATACCGTAACGAACAAGATTGTGAGCAAAGTTTTTACAGCTCATCAGGATGCTTATGCAGCCGAGTGTAAGCTTTAAATATAGTAAGCCTTATTTGATAGGCCCTTAATTGATAGACAGGGCCGGTTGCTTCTCTTGGAAAAGGTTTTCCTTTCCGGGAATTGTAAGCAACCGGCTCTGGCGTGTCTGGCCTAATTGGGTGTGTATGGAATGTATTCATGTTAACGATTGAGCTGTTTCTGGAACAGTCGCTGAATGGGCTGCAACAGGGGGTGATGCTTTTCCTGATGGCAGCGGGTTTGACGCTGGTTTTTGGCATTATGCACCTCATTAATCTTGCTCACGGGTCTCTTTATATGATCGGGGCTTATGTGGCAGCCAGTGTGACACAGGCGAGCGACAGTTTTACCCTTGGTATTCTTGCTGCTTTGGCGGCGGCGGGACTGACTGGCATGCTATTGGAATTCTCTGCCTTGCGCAGACTTTACAACCGCGATCATCTTGATCAGGTGCTCGCGACCTTTGGCATGATCCTGTTTTTTAATGAGCTGGTTAAAATCCTCTGGGGGCCTCAGGCGCTGTTTCTGTCAACGCCGGAACTTCTTTCTGGAACTTTGGAATTTATTCCCGGCGCACCTTATCCATCCTATAGACTTTTTATTATCGGGGCGGGGCTAGTCGTTGCATTACTACTACGGCATCTGATTATTCATACCCGTGTTGGCATGTTAATACGGGCAGGGGCAACACACCGTGAAATGGTTGGTGCCTTGGGGGTGAACATCGATCAGCTTTATACGATTGTCTTTGGTTTGGGGGCGATGCTTGCTGGACTTGCCGGGGCCTTGGCTGGACCAATGCTTGCGGTCGAGGTCGGTATGGGCGAGAAAATTCTGATTCTTACCTTTGTGGTTATTATTATTGGGGGGATTGGCTCTGTCCGTGGTGCGTTAGTTGGTGCATTACTGGTGGGGATGGTTGATACCTATGGGCGTGCTTTTTTACCAACCATCATGCGCGAACTTCTTGATCCTGCATCTGCTGATACTGTTGCTGCTTCCGTATCGTCTGTTGCGATCTATGTCCTGATGGCTGTGGTGCTGATCTGGAAACCACGTGGTTTGTTCCAGGCATACGGGAGCTAGCTGGCATATGTTTTTGAATAAAATTATAGGTGCTGAGGCTAGCTTAAGAACAAAGATTGTTTCTCTGGTTGGGCTTTTGATTCTTTTTACTGTTCCACTTCTTGCCAGCCTCTTCGACGAGCCTTTTTTGGTTGATATCGCTAGCCGTATTCTGATTTATGCGCTTGTGGCAGTCAGTCTGGACCTCATCCTTGGGTATGGTGGGATGGTCAGTTTTGGCCACGGTGCGTTTCTTGGTTTGGGGGCCTATGTTGTTGGCATCTTGACCCATCACAGCTACGAAGGCACCGCTGTGGCCTTTTTGCCCGGGGAATGGCAAGGGACAACACAGGCTTTTATCCAATGGCCGCTTGCAATGATTTTTAGTGGTTTGCTGGCGTTGATTATCGGGGCGTTAAGCCTGCGAACAACAGGCGTTTATTTCATTATGATAACGCTGGCTTTTGCACAGATGTTGTACTTTTTCATGATCTCTATTCCTACCTATGGCGGTGAGGACGGTCTTAATATCTGGGAGAGAAGTGAAATTCCTCTGTTGGATCTTTATGATGCCAAAAGCTTTTACTTCACCTGTCTAATTCTCTTGCTTCTGTGTTTGTGGTGTTGTTCTCGGATTGTCAAAAGTCGTTTCGGCATGGTTCTGCGCGGGTGTCGACAGAACGAAGTCAGAATGAAGGCGCTGGGGTATCCCGTCTATCGATACAAGCTAATCGCATTCGTATTGTCAGGCATGATCGCCGGGCTTGCAGGCGCTTTACTGGCGAACCATACCGAGTTTGTCGGCCCCGGTCTGATGCATTGGACCGGTTCTGGTGAAATTATGATTATGGTTATTCTCGGCGGTATGGGATCTCTTATAGGTCCGGTTCTTGGCTCTGCCGCTTTGTTGATGATGGAAGAAGTTTTGGCGGGATGGACAGAGCACTGGATGATTTTTCTGGGACCGATGCTGGTCTTGATTGTGCTTTTCGCTCGTAAGGGGCTTTATGGCCTTTTGATCGGGAAAGGAGCAGATAATGGCTGACCCTATTCTCGAAGTCATAAGTCTGACCAAATGTTTTGGGGCTATTGCTGCAAGTGACGGTCTCACTTTTTCGGTGAAGCGTGGCACTATTCACGGATTAATTGGTCCGAATGGGGCGGGCAAATCCACGGCAATTGCTCAGCTGTCCGGTGAACTGCAATCCGATACAGGGCGTGTTCGTTTTGATGGGCAAGATGTAACCCGTTGGCCCGTGGATAAACGTGCGAGGTCGGGCTTGCAGCGGTCATATCAAATCACAAGCTTGCTGCCTGAATTTACCGCTGAAGATAACGTGGCGATGGCAATACAGTCCCAACAGGGACACAGTTTCCGCTTCTGGGATAACGCGCGCAAAGATCACAGTTTACGCATCCCTGCACGGAAAATACTGGAACGTGTCGGGCTTTCTGATTTTGCCGATAGTCCGGTTATGGATCTGGCTCATGGGCAACAAAGGCAATTGGAGCTGGCCATGGTTTTGGCAACTGCGCCGTCCATGTTGTTGTTGGATGAGCCTATGGCGGGTATGGGGCAATCGGAATCTCTTCGGATGATGGAACTTTTACGTCCTTTAAAGGGTGATGTAACCATGCTGTTGGTCGAGCACGACATGGATGTTGTCTTTGCCCTTGCCGATATGATCACCGTCTTGGTCAAAGGGCAGGTGCTGATAACGGGAACTTCCGCCGAGATTAAGAACCACCCCGAGGTACGACGTGCTTATTTGGGGGACTATTAAGTGGGGGATTTGAAGCTTTCAGGCGTTGAAACCAGTTATGGCCCCAGTCAGGTTCTGTTTGGCGTTAATCTGGAAATAAAGGCCGGAGAGGTCGTGACCCTTATGGGGCGGAATGGTATGGGGAAAACCACTACCGTTCGTTCAATCATGGGGCTTACACCTGCGAAAAGGGGTGAGATCACTTTTGGTGGCGTCGCTATTCAGGACTTCAGAAGTCATAATATTGCGCAGTTGGGTATTGGCTATGTTCCCGAAGGTCGGCAGGTTTTTTCAAATCTGACCGTGCTTGAGAACCTGATCGCCACGGCAGCCAACCACGCAGGTGTTGATGATCCTTGGTCTGTTGATATGGTCATGGATCTGTTCCCCCGTCTTCGAGAAAGAGCCAAACAATACGCCCGGACACTTTCGGGGGGCGAGCAACAAATGTTGGCGATTGGTCGTGCCTTGATGACCAACCCGAGCTTTATGATTCTAGACGAAGCGACCGAAGGGCTCGCACCGATTATTCGCGACGAAATCTGGCATGTTCTGGAACATAATCTCAAGAAATCCGGGCAAGCTATTCTTGTGATTGATAAACACCCCGAGGCCATGGCCCGGATTGCCGATCGACATTATGTGATGGAAAAGGGGCGGGTTGTCTGGTCAGGAAGTTCAGAAGACTTGTTGGCAAATGAAGATATGCAACATCGTTATCTGGGGGTGTAGCTGTGACGATAGATCCTGAGTTAGACAAACATTACAACGTCCGTGCGGCGATACCGGACCACATGAATATCTTTGCAGAATGGGATCGTCGTGCGGTTGAATTCAGTCAGACTGTTTCCGGAATGCTGGATCTTCCATACGGGACTGGTGAGCGGGCAAAGCTGGATCTTTATTTGGGTGAGAATAAAGATGCGCCGTTGCACGTTTTTATTCACGGTGGTTATTGGCAGGCAATGGATAAAAGCCAGTCAAGTTTTCTGGCCGATGCTTTTCTGGATGAGGGCGTGAATGTTGCCATGCTTGGTTATGACCTGTGCCCGGCAGTAACATTGAGAGAACTTACCGAAGAAATCAGACAGGCTTTTGCCTGGCTTTGGCATCATGCGGATGAACATGGCTATGATCAGCGTAAAATTCAGATCTGTGGGCATTCGGCAGGGGGACATTTGGTTGGCATGTTATTAGCCACGGACTGGTCAATCTACGGCCTGCCCTCTGATATAGAACCAATACACAGTGCTATCGCAATCAGCGGCCTTTTTGACCTCACACAGCTGGTTCCAACATCCATTAATACCAAACTGGAACTGGATATGGATGAGGCAAAATCTTTAAGTCCTTTATTTGTTGAACCTCACAATGTCTGTCCTTTTCTTCTCGTCGTTGGCGGTGACGAAAGCTGTGGTTTCCATCGGCAATCCGATGACCTTGAAAAAGTGTGGGGGACTAAGTTCAAACAGCTTGATCGTATTAACGCGGCGAACTGTCATCACCTGTCTGTTGTTGCCCAGCTGGCACAGAAGGAAAGCGCCCTGTTCCAATGGGCGATGCATCAGCTCAAAAGCTGAGGCACAACCTATTGGAACAGAAAAGTAGCTATTTTTTAGAATTACTTAATCAGACGTTTTTTGAGTTTACTGTCTGGCAAAAGGCAACTGTCGACCTTTCCAAACAAACGGTATCTGTTTTTTGCGATTACGTCATAAAGCCAATTATCTAGCGGTGAGGGGATGAGTTTGGCTAGGCTGAGAAGCTTGGCTGGATAGGGCAGGAGGGACGTGGCTTGGGAAAAGGCTGACATCTTGGCATAGGCTCTGCCCTTTGATATCAAAAGATTGGTTTCAAAATTTACGTTATCTAATTCGTAGTGCAGAAAGAGTGCCTGACCTAAATTGGACTGCCCTGTCGTGAATTGAAATTTCTCTTGTTGATCGTGCCTAATAACAAACTGAATAAAGGAAGAACACAGAGCGCACTCACCATCGAAAACAATGATCGGATTTTCATCGTTAAAATCTGAAACCTGGGCATCATCACGATAACTATAGTCTTTAAAAGGTAAGGCATTGGTTGTCATTGTCTTTTCCCGTTTGGGTGTGTAACTGTGCTAATCAGGTTTAAAAGAAGGCTAAACAGGCACCCGTTTGTCGTATACTTTTTTGTGAGAGGGTTCAACCGCCTGTATGGCCGATCAAGATGAAAGAGGTTGGCGATGAAATCTCGTGTAAGTTCAGTTTTTATTGTAGGTATGCTTGTAAGCTTTTGGTCGCCAATAGCCATGGCGGCAGTTTGCGAGAAAACATATTCAATTGCCTATTCTGACAATTATATTCCCTATCAATTTATGTCTGTAAACCAAGGCCCAACAGGGCTGGATATTGATATTGTGAAATCGATAATGTCTGAACTGGATTGTAAATATAACTTGGTTTTGACACCTTCAAAGAGGGCGCAGATACTTTTGGAACGTGGGGTGATAGATATTATGCCTGCTGCATCCGTTACCGAAGAACGCTCAGTATATGCATATTTCTCTGATCCTTATCGGGATGAGACTGTGGCGATGTTTGTTCGATCACCTGACTACGAAAAATACAAAGATTACGATCTAAAAAAGGCAGTCGATAAAAGGTTGAGTCTTACAGCCGGATTGGGCGGTTGGTACGGTCCCGAGTACGGTAAGGAAAAACAGAGGGCTTTGGATGCTGGGGTGTTGAGGTTAAATGCTGAGACCGAAGCTCGTATTCAACAGTTACTAAATGATCGTGTCGATATCGTCATTGCTGATTTGTATGTTGGATATCACCACGCAATAGAGGCTCGTCGATTAAATTTTATTCGGCCTTTGCCTCATATACTAAATTCTGATCCGGTACATTTTATGTTGAGTAAGGAATCAGTATCCTCTGGCTTTGTCGAAAGTTTTAATTTGGCGTTGGCAAGGGTTTCAGTAAGCCAAAAATATCAACAGCTTCTTGAGCGATATAGGCCCGCAGATAGTACGCCTTCAAATTAAGAAAGCCAAATAACCTGCCTGCTAAGTCGGAGTTGGGAAAAGGTTTGATAAAAAAGGCTGGTTAGGTGAGGTGTTGCTTTCAGGTTGAAAGTATATAGATGCCAAATCCGCCTATAATAATGCCCGAGATAATATTGATTGTGGCGATTATGTTTGGGGATAGCCGTGCGCGTAAAATGTTACCAATACAGGCAATTATAATCCACCAGCCAAGGGAGCCCATAAAAATACCTGCAGCGACAATCCATTTGCCTTCGTGTGAAATTTCATCCCCGAGCCCCGCAAAAATTGCCAGAAAGACAAGAATGGTCATTGGATTTGTAATTGTCAGTCCATAGGCCGTGGTATAGGTAACGATCAGATCTTTTGAGGCTATTCGTGGGGCGTGAGGCTTCGGGGTGGCTGTCTTTTTTGATTTTTGTGCTTGAAAGAGGGTGTGACTTGCAAGCCCTAAAAGTCCGATACCGCCAATCAGGCGAATAGTTTCGTTGTAATCGAGAAGAACGGTCATCACGGCGGAAAAACCGAGTAGTGCGACAAGACCATAAGTCATGTCGGCCATGGCAATACCGAGCCCCGCGACAATGCCGGATTTAATTCCTTTTTCCAGACTTAGCTTTAAACAAAGAAGTGCCATAGGGCCGACGGGGGCGGCGATTGCTAAGCCCATTAGAAGGCCCTTAAGGATAAGTGTTAACATTGTTTGATCTCTTCATCGGTTTGTAATGCCGATGAGAACAATCTTTTGTTCACTACTTACATCGGCGTTATGTTGGTAAGGCGGTTGTTTCTTTTTCGCTTTGCAGCACGATAAGGGTTTCTGTTTGGGCAACCCCTTGCTGTCGTTTTAGTTTCTGAGACAAGAAGCTTTGCAATCCCTTTGTGTTTTTAACTCGGACCTTGGCCATATAATTATGTTGGCCTGTTACATGATGCAGTTCCTGTACTTCAGCAAAACGTTTCATTTGTTGAATAAAGGCCTCTTCATCTGTGTTCTGGTGAAGGTCAATGAAAAGGAAGGCCAAAAGGCCTAATCCCAGTGCTTCAGGATCGACAATGGCGCAATTTTCTATGATCGTGCCGTTGGATTGTAATTTCCGCACTCGATCGTTAACGGCAGAGACGCTCAGGCCTGTATGCTCTGCCAAAGTTGTCATCGAGGTTTTATTGTTGTCTTGCAGAAGAGACAAAATTTTCCGGTCTGTTTCATTCATTCAGGAATTTATACTGTAAAATTTCTTTTAGTCAATAATAATAATTGAAAAATATTTATTTATGTGGAAAAAATACGATTTTGTGGCGAGTGCAGCTTTGCTGTGCTGTGTGTTCGGTATGACAGGCTCTAGTTCTTTTTATTGTGGGCTTGAAAAATAAGTTAGTAATCATAATGTTTTAGGTTGTAATTTTACCTTCTATTGGGTGAAATCCTTATCTCTCTAATTTATCTCGGTGGAAGCTGTGACCGGACATATTACGCAATCAACAATTTTAAATGCTTACGACTCAATCCGAGAGCACATTCGTCGTACACCCATTTTGAGAGCACCTGCTGGCGAGCTTGTTGACGATGTTCCTATAACCTTAAAGTTTGAGCAGATGCAGCATTCCGGATCTTTTAAGGCGAGAGGCGGGTTTAATGCTCTTTTGTCGGGTGAGATTCCTGAGGCCGGGGTTATTGCGGCTTCTGGTGGAAACCACGGGGCTGCCGTTGCTTATGCAGCTAGTAAGCTGGGGGTGAGGGCCGAGATTTTTGTTCCCGAAATTGTTTCCCCTGCAAAATTGGCAAAACTGGAACAGTATGGTGCATGTATTAATGTTGTTGGGGAGAATTTCTCCGAAGCCTTTTCGGCTTGCCTTGAGCGTCAAAAGGATACAGGTGCTAAATTACTTCATGCTTATGACCAGTATGAGATTGTTGCGGGGCAGGGAACTGTTGGTCTTGAGTTCGAAGAACAGGCACCAGAGATAGATAGTTTGTTGGTCGCGGTTGGCGGCGGCGGCTTAATTGGTGGTGTGGCGTCGTGGTATCGTGGCAGAATCAAAATTATTGCTGTCGAGACCAAAGGAACTGGCACATTACATACTGCCTTGGATGCTGGTCATCCGGTTGGGGTTTCTGTTTCCGGTCTGGCCGCTGATGCCTTGGGGGCAAGTACGATTGGCGATTTTGGTTTCGAGGCCAGTAAGAATTTCGTTCATCAGTCTGTTCTTGTCGATGATGCAGATGTGAAAGTTGCTCAGGATTGCCTCTGGAACAGTTACCGCCAGATTGCTGAACCAGGTGGCGCGACGGCGTTGGCCGGGTTGTTGTCTGGTGCCTATGTTCCAGAGAAAAATGAGAAGGTTGGTGTTCTGGTTTGTGGTGGCAACGCTTCGCTAACTTCTTTTTAATTCACCTGATCGTTTACCCCTGATAAGACAGGAAACGGCTAACCATGAAAATGATTAGCCGTTTGTTGAACAGGTTGCCTCGGGGGGAGTGACAACCTGTTCTTGGGAGAAAGTTTTCTCTTAGATATTTGGAGAGTTATTTCAGGTTGGCGACACCCAAAGGAACATCAAATTTTTCACACCAGACGTAGATTTCGTTGAAGTTCGCTGGGTTGATGCTTGCTGGAAGGCTGTATTCCTGTTTACCCGTTTTGCTTTTGAGGGGCGAAAAGATAGTGCTTTTATCGACACCATCTTTACCAAAGGCAAGTTTTGGATCCGGGGCACCGTCAAGAGAAAAATTATCAGCTAGAATAACGATGTAACTGCCATCGCTTGCTTTTTTAATTTCTACATTACCAGTGGTGATATGGTCGCTTCTGCCTTCAAACGTTCCTTTTGATACGATGCCACCTGCATGTGCCGATGTGATAGAGAAGGTTGTCGCTGCCAAGAATGTTATCGCAAGAAATCTGAATATACGGTTCACTTTTTGTCTCCACAATTAAGAAATAGCTGAACGATTCCGGAAGGCGTCGTTCAATTGTTTGAGCTGATCTAGCTATAGACTGTTTAAGAATATTTGCTCCCCTTTGGGGTATTGATCCTGCTTCCTGACTAATATAGTGTTGGGGACTGATCAGTCAAAAACACAAAGGCGTGATGATTTCGTTACTGCTGGATTGGCAGTTGAATAAATCAGCCCGCTCTATTCTGTTTGGGAACACGTTATAGATTTAGGAGCGCAAAAAATGGCACGACCACGAGAGTTTGATGTCGAAGTCGCATTGAATAATGCACTGCAGGTGTTCTGGACTAAGGGCTATGAGGGGACGGGGATCTCCGATCTTCTTGAGGCAATGCAAATTGCCAGGGGCAGCCTTTATAAAGCTTTTGGTGACAAAAGAAATTTGTATTTATCTGCCTTAAAGCAATACGAAAAAAACTGTATTGAGCCTGCGGTCCAACTTCTTCGAGGAAAAGAAATATCAGACGGAGGACAGCGAATTCGAATGCTGTTTGAGACGATTATTCTTGCCGTCGAAGATGATAACGATCGGCGGGGATGTTTTCTTTGTAATACGGCAGTTGATCAGGCCCCTCATGATCCGGATGTAAGGAAAGCTTGTCAGTATATGATGGGAAAAATGGTGCAGGGATTTTATTGTGCCTTGAAGGATCTTGAAGATCCTGAGGGGCAAGATGAAGAGGTTTTAGAAACAAGGGCAATGAGCTTGAACGTTGCTTATAACGGCCTTCGTATAATGGCGAAAACGGGATACTTATCGTCAGATATACGAAAAACGAGCGAAAGAACTCTGACAGAATTTGGTTTGTAATAATCTGGGAAAACGATGCGAGCGATGAGATTGTTTCTTGGTAATTTATAGCCTGTCAGATCTAATTATTGTTTCATTTGATTCAAGTCTTGCTGAACCAGATCCTATGCCTTAGCTTCGCTTTGTCTTCACGGCATCCACAAAGCTGATGAAGATAAATCCTAATATCGCCTGAAAATGAGGTTGGCATGTCTTCTCAACGCTGGGCAGTTTTGTTCTTGATAACGGCGCAATTACTTTGGGCCGGGAACTTTATTGTTGGTCGTGCCATTTCAACAGAAATAGCACCTCTGACGCTTTCTTTCTGGCGTTGGACGCTAGCACTTGCATGTCTTTTTCCTTTTACAATTTTTTCACTAAAGAAAGACTGGCATCTATACCGACCTGTTATTGGTAAGATGATTATTTTGGGATTGTTGAGCGTCGCGAGCTTTAACACGCTTCTTTATTTCGGGTTACAGACAACCCCGGCAACCAATGCGGCGCTTTTTAACTCTATGATCCCGGTTATTATTATAGGCCTGTCATTTGTGGTTTTTGGCGACAGAATTCGTTCAATACAGGTTGTCGGCATTGTTATTTCTTTTTGTGGTGTTCTAACCCTCCTTGTCCGGGGACATCCGGAAAACCTTATGAACCTGACTCTGAACAGCGGTGATTTGTTTGTTCTGGGGGCTGTGTTGAGTTGGTCGCTATACTCACTTTTGCTTAGGTGGAAACCTGCTGGGGCATCGCCTTTTTCTTTTATACTGTTGAGTGTGCTTATTGGCGAAGTTGCCCTAGCGACACTTTATTTGCCCGGTTGGATAAAAGCGGCCCCGCTGGAAATGACACGGAATAATTTATTGGCTGTGTTCTATGCGGGTGTGCCTGTTTCAATTGTTGCCTTCATCTGCTGGAACGAAGGGGTTAAGCACGTTGGGGCCAGTTTAGCGGGGCAGTTTATCCATCTGTTGCCCGTTTTTGCGGCATCTCTGGCCATCCTTTTACTTGGGGAAACGCCTGAAGTATATCATGCTGTCGGGGCCATTTTGATCGGCTTTGGGGTCTGGCTGTCTGTTCGAAAAAAACGAAAACCGGTGGTGGTTTCTTCTCAATAGCAGGTTCATTATCAGACGTTTATGAGGTAAGGTAAAAGGGTTATGGGGGCACTATCCGTACTGCTTGCGAGTATTGGGAACAGAGCTTCGATTATTTTGACGCTTAGCCTACCACTTTGTGCCTATCTACCTGCTTCTGTTAGCAAAATGCTTCTGCCATATATGAGCTTTATTATCATTGGTCTTATAACTTTGGCCATGATCCGGGTTGATTTGGCGCGTGTCCTTGGTCATTTAAAAAATCCGGTTTCTCTGGTGCTTTTCCTTGTCGGCTTGATGTTGGTATTTCCCTTAAGTGTTGACTGGATAGCGGGTTATTTCTCCCTTGCTGCTCCGATACATATTGGGTTGGTATTGGCTGCGTGTGCCCCACCTTTAGGGTCTGCGCCAAATCTCGCATACCTTCTAAAGCTTGATGGGGAATTGGTGTTTAATATCACCTTGGCTGGTACTGCAATTATACCTTTGACAGCGCCATGGGTTATTGGAATGACGCTGGGGGATCAAATGACTTTTGATCAGTGGGCGTTGTTTCAAAAATTACTGATCACTGTGGGAAGTTCATTTTTACTTGCGTTTGTTGTCCGCAAAGTATTGGGGCGAGAACGCATTAAAAGAAACAGTCCCCAATTGGATGGGGTAAGTACCCTTATTATGGTGCTGTTTGTGGCAACTGCGATGGCGGGGGTATCCGAAATTATTGAAAATGATCCCTTGTATATGGTCTTGCTATTAATTGTCGTGACCATCGCAAACTTTGGGTCCCAATTCTTTTTTTCAATCATTGGACTTTTTATTCGGCGAATAGGTCATTTGTTTCGCTCTGTCGGAAGTATTCAAACGGAAAGCATTTTATCCTTTTCCATGGTTGCTGGGAACAGAAACCTAGGTCTTGTTGCTGCTGTTATTCCGATTGCTTTCCTACAGGAAATACTTCCCTTTCTGGCGCTGTATCAGGTGCCTATATATTTAACGCCTCTCTTAGGTGGTCTGTTTTACGGGTATTTGTTGAAAAGAAAATAATAGCCGAACAGGCAAGGTGATTGTCTAGACGTTATTGGTTAAAGTGAATGCGATTCGCTGAAAATTCAAAACTCTCATTCATTATATATTTTTCTTTAATTATCTAATTTATAACAATTATTTGATGCTTTTGTTATTAGGTAAATGATTTTGTTCTCTTTTTGTTCTTAATGATGTATTTCTTGTTTATGGATCAAAAGACAGAGCAAATACCGGATAAACAGAACAAGCTTGAAAAGGGGCACCTTCATCCCGATGCGCTTCGGGGGCGGGGAGCAATAACAAACCGTGTCGGACGCTTTGAAACGCATGAACGGGAAAGAACTGACGATGGTTGGGGCAGCTTGGACGAGGGGACGAGGCTACAAACCGATATCTCGAAAGACCCAAGTCGTTCGGTAATATCAAAGAATAGTTCGCCGGATATCCCCTTTGAATTATCCTTCAACCCTTACAAGGGGTGCGAGCATGGCTGTATTTATTGTTTTGCCAGACCAACGCACGCCTATCTTGGGCATTCGCCGGGGGTGGATTTTGAGCGTTTGATCTATGTAAAGGATGATGCTGCAGAATTACTGGGCAAAGAGCTGTCAAAAAAAACATATGAATGTAAGGTCATAGCGTTTGGTGCGAATACTGATCCTTATCAGCCCATAGAGAGGGAACAAAAGATCACCCGACAGGCCCTAGAGGTCTGCGAAGCTTTTAACCAGCCTGTGGGTATTATCACCAAAGGATATCTGGTGATGCGCGATGCAGATATCTTGCAGCGTATGGCGCAGAAGAATTTAGTATCTGTAGCTATATCTGTAACAACTTTGGACCGGAAGTTGGCGCGGGCGATGGAACCCAGAGCGAGCACGCCATCTAAACGACTGGATGCCGTTCGGCAGCTTACGGAGCTTGGTGTGCCTGTGTCGGTGCTCATGGCGCCAATTATTCCAGCGTTGAATGATCATGAAATAGAACGTGTTCTGGGTTTGGCCGCGCGGGCGGGCGCAGTTTCCTGTAGTTATGTGCTGTTAAGGCTGCCGGGTGAGATCAAAGATTTATGGCTTGAATGGTTACGCTTGCATTACCCGGATCGGGCTAATCGTATCATGGGAATATTGAAATCGATGCGGGGCGGTCGTGAGTATGATTCACGTTGGGGCAAGCGTATGCGTGGAGAAGGTGTTTTTGCGCAACTCATTGCCGATCGCTTCTCTTTGGCCCGAAAGCGCTATGGACTAAATAAAAGATCACTACGGCATTTGGATATCAGCCAATTTTGCATTCCGCCTGATTTTTGCAGATCAAGTCCTGATAAGAAGGCTGTGTTAGCGAACCAGATGGATTTATTTGGCTGACATTTTCCAGATGAATTCTAATCCTGAGCCCGCAAATAATACATAATATCTAGAGAAGGAGGTGGAACATCGGTTTGACTTAACAGGCAATGTACTTGACCACGATGATGCGTTTGATGGTTAAAGGCGTGTCGAAGAAGGGCGCTCATGGGATCACAATGATTATCTCCGGCAACATTTTTGTAGCTAAGATCATTATCCAAAGTGTCTTGAGATATACTTTGTGCATATTTCAGGATGCGTGCGTCTTCGCTCTCACGCGCTGTTTGTAAGCTGGAAAAGTCTTGATACAGGATATCAGATAGAGACAATTTTTCTGGGGCACCTTCGAAACGACCAAACCAAATTTTGTCGCCAACAAGGATGTGGTTGAGAGTATTGTGGATTGATCCAAAGAAGCTGGGGCGTTCAGCTTTGTAGTCAGCTTCGGGCAGGTTAGCACAGCTTTTATAAAGGGTTTGATTCGCCCACTTGTTATATTCTGCGAGTTGTATGAGTTCGTTCGGCGTCATATCGGGGGTTCCAATTTTTGACATAATTTTCAGTTATATAATGTGTGGTTAAATTGCATGTTTTTCAATATTATATTTACGTAATTTATTAATCTAAAAGGTTTTTTTTGTGACTGGAAGTATAACGAAGGATCATTTTGAAATTCGCCTTGCTGAAGAAGAGGAGATTCAATTTTTATGCGACTTGGCAGCTGGCGAAGGTTGGAATCCTGGCCTAAGAGATATCCAGTGTTTTTATCAGGCGGATAAAAGTGGTTTCTTTATAGGGCTTTTAAACGGCGAGCCGATTGCTTGTATTTCGGCCGTTAAATATGGGGAAGAGTACGGCTTTGTCGGATTTTATATTGTTAGGGAGCCGTGGCGCGGTAAGGGCTTTGGTCTCGCCATTTGGGATCATGCATTAGATCGCTTGAAAGGCCGTCTTATCGGTTTGGATGGCGTTGTCGACCAACAGGATAATTATATTAAATCGGGCTTTCAATTTTCACACAGAAATATTCGCTTTGAAGGTACAGCAAAGGCGCAAGAGAATAAGGCAGTAGGCCTTGTCGATGTGAAGTCCTTTTCTTTTGATCAGATAGTTGCGTTTGACCGGGAACATTTTTTTGACGAAAGAAAAAGATTTCTCAAAGCTTGGCTTGGTGAAGAGGGGCATTTGGGCTTTGCGGCGATTGATGGCGCTGAAGTCAAAGGCTATGGTCTTATCCGTCCCTACTTTGACGGCTATAAAACGGGGCCTTTGTTTGCAAAAAATCCCGTCGTGGCGAATGATATTTTTAATAGACTTTGTGCCGAGATTGACGACAGTACCATTATCCTAGATGTGCCAGAGAATAATACAGAGGGGGTGTTGCTGGCAGAACGCTATGGGCTTGTGCAAAGCTTTGAAACAGCACGAATGTATAAAGGCGGGAGTGTAAATTTACCGTTAGATAATATTTACGGTATCACCTCGTTCGAATTAGGATAGAAACGTATAAGCGATAGTGCTGCGACGTTGTGAAGCGTTACTTTACTATCGTATAAAGCGTGATTTAATACTATCTATAATCCCACAACAAATCGGTTCGCTTTTTTGATGTTGCCGAAAAAAAACAATGTGGAATTTAACATGCACGATACAGCAGAGAAAATTTACCCAAAACTGTCTTCGATGAAAACGGGTACCCGCGGGAAATGCCCTAGATGTGGCGAAGGAAAAATCTTTGATGGGTTTTTGACCGTTGCCAAAGGGTGCAAGGTGTGTAGTCTTGACTATTCCTTTGCCGATCCTGCTGATGGTCCTGCTTTTTTCATTCAAATGCTGTTCTGTATTCCTGTTGTCATTTTTGCACTCTGGTTCGAAGTCAAGTTTGAGCCTCCTGTTTGGGCACATTTTCTAACAACACTGCCTTTGCTCTTGTTAACCTGTATTCTTCCTCTTCGACCTTTGAAGGGATGGTTGATTGCAAGCCAGTTCTTTTTCAAGGCAGAAGAGGGACGATTGGTTGTCGAGGGCGATGAAAAATAAGCCTGATCAGTGATGTTTCGTCTCTGATTTTCAGTTCTCAATTGCGGGGCTTATAACTTTTAGCCCCGTAACTTTTAGCCCTGTACTTTTAGCCACGTAATTTTTCGATCGTAATTTTGGGCTCTTCTGGTACCGGGTATGCTGAGGACGAGCAGGCAGATCTGGTCTGTTGAGAAACATATGTCTGTTCCCTGCTATAGCTGATTTTTGTTTTAAGTTTCCAGTTCCCGATTAAGAATCAGTGATGTTTTAAGTTCGCTCACTACCGGATTTGCAGAAAGTTTGTTGCGTACATCATTGAGAACCTCGGGTGTTTCCGCCCTGACCTCTACCAAAAGGTCGGGTTCTCCTGCCAACGAATAGCATCGGATGACTTCTGGAAAACTTGATATTTCTGAGATCAAGTCTTTTGCAGGCGTGTGTGTCAGGTTCAAAAACAGAAACGCACCAAAGCCACGAGTTG
Source organism: Kiloniella sp. (assembly GCF_048270245.1). GTDB lineage: Bacteria > Pseudomonadota > Alphaproteobacteria > Kiloniellales > Kiloniellaceae > Kiloniella. Next base: position 459,119 of record NZ_JBLWTH010000003.1, on the reverse strand, counting down.
TAGCGTTTTTAAGTTCTACTCTGTAACCTGTAATAATCTGGTCGTCTTCAAGTCGTTGTAGGCGGTGACGTACCGTAGATCTGGCGATGTTGGTCTGTGTTGCAATTCCCTTGATCGTTTCGCGCGCGTTATGGCGCAGTACCTGTAGGATCTGGCGATCAATTTCATCTAAGTCTCGCATCGAAACGTCAACATCTTTTTATTTGTTGGAAATAAGAGGCAGAGAATATCAGGCACCTGCCATAAAAACAATCAAACGCGCATAATGGCGAAAGATGTGGGCGTTTATTTTTTTTATACTGCTTTCAATTAATTAACTGCAAAAACCATACGTAGTACAAGGTGCATAAAATGTCTGTTAATAAACTCCATGTTTATACCGTAAGTGAGGCCGAAGCTCTTTTTCAGGAATTTTATGGTCTTACTGCAAAAGCCAGTGGTTTACCGAGCGAGAGAGATCAGAATTTTCGGATGGATACGGCTAAAGGCGAGAGTTTTGTGCTTAAACTATATGCGCCCGAGGCAGATGTTTGCTGGTTGGATGCACAGGATCAGTTGCTCATAGAGCTGACAAATCAGGACGGGGGACTTCCGCTTCCGAGACTTATTGAGAACAACAAAAAAGCAACGACTTACAAAATTACGGATTGTAACGGACAAGATCGTTTTATCCGCGCTCTAACTTGGTTGGAAGGAGAAGTCTGGAATAAAGCAGCGCAGAAGCAAAGCTTGGACTTTAAACAGATTGGCGGATTGATGGGGCGTATGGATCTGGCGCTTAAGTCCTTTATGCATGCCGGGGCGGATAGAACTTTTTTGTGGGATATTGCTCAAGCATCTGCCCATACAGCTTTTATTCCTTTGATTGCAGATGCAGAAATTAAGGCCATTGTTGAATCAATCCTGGAAAAATTTTCCAAGGAAACAGCGAGTGCTTTAAGCAGGTTGCCACGACAGGTTATTCACAATGATGCGAATGACTACAACATTCTTGTCGATAAACAGGGCAAGATCAGTGGTCTTATTGATTTTGGCGATTTTATTAAAAGTCACCGGGTTTGCGAAGTTGCTGTTGCTTGCGCTTATGCCATGCTGGCCCAGAAAGATCCTGTCGGAAAAATTTGTGATGTTGTGTCTGGTTATCACAAGGTGAATTCGCTGTGTGAGGAAGAGCTATCTATCCTCTACGATCTGATAAGGGTTCGGCTGGCTGAATCATCCTGTATGGCGGCACAGCAATATGCCGCCAATCCGGAAAATGAATACCTGCTGATCAGCCAGAAAGATATTCGTGACCTTCTTCGTAAGATGGAACAGATCAACCCGCAGGTGGTGCATTATCGTTTACGGGATGTCTGTGGCTATGAAGCCTGTGCCGGGTCTCGAAAGCTGGAACAGTGGCTTTTGACCAATGCTGATAAAATTGGACCGATTTGCCAACACGATCTTTCCCCGGAAAATGTATTGGTTCTCGATCTATCGCCCTTGTCTGTAAATGAGGAGGGGATACCGCGCAGTGCCGAAGATGCAACAAATGTTATCTTTGACTTGATGAAAGACGCTGGGGCTGCTGTCGGGGTTGGCAGTTATCTGGAAGATCGGGATGTGTATAAGGGAGATTTTTTTGAAACAGTCGATCCGGACGAAAAACGCACTGTTCATTTGGGAATAGATCTCTTCCTGCCAGCATATGAACCTCTCTATGCACCACTAGACGGTATTGTGCGCGTTCATAATGATAATACGCGCGATTATGACTATGGTCCGGTTATGATACTAGAGCATAAAACCGACGACGGGCAGGTTTTCTATACGAAATACGGGCATCTTAGCCGTTCATCGTTGGAGCTTTGGGAAGATCGGAAAGCTTTTAAGAAAGGTGAAGTAATCGGTTATCTCGGTCCTTATCCTGAAAATGGCAACTGGGCGCCTCATGTTCATTTCCAACTTCTGTTAGATCTGATGGGCATGGAAAATGATATCTGCGGTGTGGCGGCGCGTAGTGAAATCAATGTTTGGTCATCTGTCTGTCCAAGTCCAAATCTTATTCTGGGCATGAAAACCAAATGTCAGGGAGATGTGACGCGTAGCTCAAAAAGTATCCGCGAAGAACGTGCCAGACATTTAAGTCCCAATCTAAGTTTGTCCTATTCGGATCCGCTTAAAATTGTGCGTGGTGAAGGACAGTACCTCTACACTGAACAAGGCGAGCAGTATTTGGATATGGTGAACAATGTTTGCCATGTAGGACATTGCCATCCCCGTGTTGTTGCTGCTGCAACAGGGCAAATGCCCGTTCTCAACACAAATACGCGTTATATGCATGACAATATTGTTAACTATGCACGCGAACTGTTGGCGACCTTTCCTGACTCGTTAGAGGTATGCTTCTTTACCAATTCTGGTAGTGAGGCCAATGATTTGGCCCTGCGCTTGGCTCAGAACTATACCGGGCAAAAAGATATGCTGATTGTTGATCATGCGTATCATGGGAACTTAACGTCCCTCATTGACCTAAGCCCCTATAAGTTTAATCGCAAAGGGGGGAAGGGCTGTCCGGATCATGTTAAAATATGTCCGATGCCTGACGGATATCGGGGACCTGTTAAATGGGATGATCCTGATTGTGGTGATAAGTACGCTGCTAAGGCAATTGAACAGCTAGCGGGTTTGCAAAAACAAGGCCGGAAACCTGCGGCTTTTATTGCTGAATCCTTACTGGGGTGTGGTGGACAGATTGTCTTGCCTGAGGGATATCTAAAACGTGTTTATGAAGCGGTGCGAAGTGCGGGTGGCCTCTGTATTGCTGATGAAGTTCAGGTTGGTTTCGGTCGCGTTGGAAGTCACATGTGGGGCTTTGAATTGCAGGATGTTGTGCCGGACATTGTTACCCTCGGAAAGCCGATTGGAAATGGACACCCTATGGGGGCCGTTATCACAACCCGGGCTGTCGCAGATGCTTTCTTCAATGGTATGGAGTATTTCAATACTTTTGGTGGAAACCCGGTTTCTTGTGCAATAGGGCGGGAAGTGTTGCAGGTTATTCGGGATGAGCGCTTGCAGCATAATGCGGCTCAAGTTGGTCAACATATTCTGGATGGTCTGACAGAGATGATGGCGCGCTATCCATTAATCGGTGACGTTCGCGGGCGGGGGCTCTTTATCGGGGCTGAATTGGTATATGACCAAGAAACGCTAGAGCCTGCAACAGCTGAAGCCGGCAAGGTTGTCAACCTTATGAAAGAAAAGAATATCCTGCTTTCAACGGATGGCCCGCTGGATAATGTGGTGAAAATCAAGCCGCCAGTGTGCCTTACGATGGAAAATGCAGATCAATTTCTAAAAGAGTTTGATGTCTGTATGGCTTTGGTTAGTCAGGCCAGTTAGTTTTAGACAGCTTTAATACATTAACCCAGAGGAGCTTGAGGGATCTTAAGTTCTTTTGGGTTTTCGTTTTCATATTCAGTAGTATAGTGAGTGCTTAATCACAATAGATATTGAGTTCATTAAATTATGCGTGATGGCACGGCGACGAAAAATAAAATAAATCGGGTTGCTATGGAGCTCTTTGCTGAAAAGGGCGTGACGGAAACCACGACCAAAGATATTGCCGCAGGCGCGGGAATTGCCGAAGGTACAATATACCGCCATTACAAAAGCAAAGATGAATTGGTGAAAAAACTGTTTCTGTCTCTCTATGAAGAACAAGGGAAATATCTACAGGAAATTGCTTCTACAGGTAAAGATTCCAAGCAAAAAATTGCGGATATGATTGTCAGATTTTGCCAGTTGTTTGCAGAGGACAAGGCGCTATTTACTTTTTTGCTTTTGACACAGCACGGACAGCTCAAAGAAGTCCCGGATGACATGATTACACCAGTTGTGGTTTTACGGGATTTAATTGCGCAAGGTCAGAGTGACGGAAGGATAAAGCAAGGTGATCCTGATTTTATGGCTGCAATGGTGCTGGGTGTCGTGATCCAACCTGCCGTTTTCCACGTCTATGGCCGCCTGACACAGGATTATAAGAGCTTTATCCAAGATTTGACCGAAGCTGCGTGGAGTATAGTTAGGCTTGATGAATAGAGCCTGATCCTGTCCCGGAATCAGAGGCATTTATCTAAGGTCCTGAAGCTGAGAACCTGATCTGGGAATATGATCAGGTCGGGCGCTTGATCTTATGTTTGGGGAACCATTTTGAGAAAACAATCAGGTTTCCGCCCAAAGCAAGAACAACGCCTAAAACAGCTGTTTCTGTCCAGATATATTCCTCAAAAACGGTAGAGAGTGACAGGGCAACGATTGGGAAAAGGACTGTGGAATAGGCGGCTTTTTCTGCGCCGATCTGTCCAACAAGTTTGAGATACATGGCAAAGCCAATCACAGTGCCGGGAATGGCGAGATAAAAAAGAGCACCTAAGTATTTATAGGAGTTCTCTATATCAAACGAGTAGCCTTGAAACAGGCACCAAAGCCCAAGCGTTATGCTGCCATAAATCAGCGCATAGGAATTTGAGACAAGGACATTTCGCCCTGCCTTTTGCTGATGTTGTGAGACCAAGTTGCCGAGGGAAAAGCAATAGGTTCCTGCTATGGATAACAGTAAGCCTACGAGGCCAAAACTGGTTCCGTTACCGAGTTGAATGTCTTCCCAGAAGAGGGCGCAAACCCCTAAAACACCAAGGCATGAACCAATAAGTGATCTTAAAGACGGCGGCTTTTGCTGGAATATAAAGGCATTGATCATGTTGAAGATGCTTGCCAGGGAAAAGACAACCGCGATCAACCCACTGGGTAGATACTTAGCTGCATTGTAGAAGAAGATGAAATTCAAACAGAAGAGACACCAACCCTGTAGTACAAACCACTTATGCTGTTTGATCGGAACCCATGTAAGTTTTCTTAAAGCAAGCATAAAAATGATTTGTGCGAGTGCCGCCAAGGCAAAACGATAAAAGGCGGACACTTCGACCTGCACGGTTCCAACCTGAAAAGCGATTGCCAGCCAGGTCGTTCCCCAAATCAAGACAGTTCCAAGGTAAAGCAGAATATTCACAAGGCATCCAGACAAATCACTGTTCAAAAGATGATGATGTCATAAAGGGGAGCGACCGGGCTGTATATCAGTTTCGGGCACTTTTTTCACATTCTTGCGGCTAAGTGAAAACTGGTGTCTTCTCAAAAGTGAGCAAGAGGATTAAGTTGGGGGAAATTGATATCGGCAAAGATCATGCAGCCAGAAGAACTTTATATATATAAAACCCTTAAAAAAGTGGGTGCACAATCCAGTCAAACTCTTGAGATTGGGTCAGGGCTTTCTTTGTCTGCGTGGCATAATGATGGTGGCTATGCGGTATACGAGAGAGCAAGCCACCATACATTGAGCTTTTATCTGCAAGGGGGCAAAGGGACACAGCGCCATAATGGTGAGAAATCGCTTGGTAAGGGGCACCCGGGTGCGGTTTGTATCATGCCGGCTGGCGTACGTTCTGAATGGAGTATCGAAGCGCCGTTTAAATTTATGCATCTTTATTTTGATCAGGCTGAATTCGATCGGATTGCCTTGGAAAGTTATGATATTGATCCAAGTCTGGTTTCTCTTGAAGATGTTGCCTTTCGAAGTGATCCCGTGATCGAACAACTGTTTCGCCAAATAATTGTACCTTTGGATTGGCAAAACCCTGCGGATAAAATGAGCTTGTCACATGCGGGGCAGCTCTTGATACAGCATTTGTTCCGTGGTTATACAAACAAAACGGCTGAACCAGAATTTATCAAGGGAGGATTACCCCCTTATGTCGCAAAAAGAGTTAAGGACTATATAGAGGCGTTTTTGGATCAAGGTTTGGTTGTCGAAGATCTGTCTGCTGTTGCCGAGTTGAGCCCGTTTCATTTCACCCGGATGTTTCAACGAACAATGGGGACCAGCCCCCACCAATATGTTTTGACCCGACGGGTGCAAAGGGCCAAGGACTTATTAGGGAATAGTCAAAAAACGCTGAGTTCAATTGCCTTTCAGTGCGGGTTCAGCAGTCAGAGCCATATGGCTACACGCTTTCGTAAGGCAACTGGGTTGACGCCAAGAAAATTTCGGCAACTGTCCTGAAAAGATCAGGTGAGTTTATAAACTTACTGGGGTCGTGGCCAAGCTTATGTTATGGCATGTTTAGGTGCTAACATTTTTGGTTCAGGAGAAAAAGTAAGATGGGTTTGTCAGAAGGTCCGAATAAGTCTTTTCATATTGTTGCTGTGGTCGGGAGCTTGCGAAAAGCTTCTTATAATCGAGCTTTGATGATGGAAGCAATTGCTGCGGCACCAGAAGGCGTCACCATCGAAGTTTTCGATCAATTGGCCGACATGCCTCTTTTCAATCAAGATATTGAAGAAATTGAAACCCCAGATTCTGCCTTGGCTTTTAAAGAAGTTATTCGCAAAGCTGACGGGTTTCTTGTGGTTACACCTGAATATAACAGCGGCTTACCCGCGGTTTTGAAAAACGCGATCGATTGGGCATCTCGTGGTACGCCGTCGGTTTTTAAAAACCTTGCGGTTGGCATCATGGGAACTAGCCCGGGGGCTTTGGGAACGTCTAAGGTACAGCAACAATTAAAACAAAGTCTTTCGGGGCTTGGGGCCTATCCTTTGGCGGCACCGGATTTTGTTTTGCCGTTGTATAAAAGTAAATTCGATGACGAGATGAAACTAAATGATTCTAAGACGGTAACACGCATAACCAACTATCTGGATCGGTTGAGAGAACTTGGGCTTTGCTTGAATGCTATTCGACCTCGATCGTAATGGTTTGAGGTGGTCATTTGAGGCACTCTGTTTAAGAAGCATAAATCATAATCAAGAGGTTTACTTTGCCTGTCGCTAGTTTGGGGATGAGTGATGCAATCGCACAGCAACTGAGAAATGACATTCTTCGGGGGGGGATTTCGGGGGGTGAGCGTTTGCGTCAAGATCACATTGCTGCACGCTTTGGTGCCAGTCATGTTCCTGTACGTGAAGCTTTGCAAAAGCTTGGGGCAGAAGGTCTGGTCCTTTTTCAACCGCGTCGCGGTGCAATGGTTACGCCTTTAACGCAAGAAGATGCTCAAGAAATCACAGACATGCGACTTGAATTGGAGTGTCTGGCGCTTAGAAAAGCAATGACGGTTTTTGGGGCTGTTGACTGTGGCAGTGCTGAATTGGCGATCACGAAGGGAAATGATTCCAATGATCTGGATCTGCTTATGTCAGCGAACTGGGCTTTCCACCGTTCAATCTATGCAGCAGAGAAGCAGCCAAGGTTAATGAAGTCACTCGAGGCACTGTGGCTGCACAATGAACGTTATCAACGATTAGTATTCGAAACCATTCCTTATAAGTTAAAGTCACAACAAGAGCATACTGAGATTCTATCCGCGGTCAGGGCTGATCTTAGTGAAAAAGCGGTTGATTTGCTGGCAAGGCATATCAAAGAGGGGGGCTCTAAGATGACACAGATCTTACAAGACAGGCTGCCTTGATTTCGCTTGTCTTTGGTTTGTTGCTGGACGAATTGGGATCTTCATCACCCCGGTTTTAAATCAGTTGTTGCCATGTTGTCTTGAGACACATATTTTTGACAAAATATTATTTTATCCCAGTTAAATGACATCCTGACTTTCCACAAAAGGTTCTCTCGTGACGTTTAAAAATTATTGCCAGACGGTTGTGACAAACTTTGAAGCACTGAGTGTTTTGGGGGACGTCATGGATGAGGCTGCAGACGTTTGGGTGCAGGCCTTAAAGCGTGGGAATAAAATTATTTTCTGCGGAAACGGGGGCTCTGCGTCTGATTCACAACATTTAGCCGCTGAATTGGTCGGGCGTTATATTATCGAACGTGATTCCCTTCCCTCTATCGCCTTAACGGTTGATACCTCTGCCTTGACGGCGATTGCAAATGACTATGGCTATGATCAGGTCTTTGCACGCCAACTGAGCGGATTGGGCAAAGAGGGTGACGTCTTTGTTGGCATTACGACAAGCGGTAACAGCAGCAATATTGTGGCTGCGGTTGATGTTGCAAAGAAGATGGGTATTACGGTGATGGGCTTTACGGGGCAAGGTGGTGGCAAACTTGCCGAGCTTTGTGATCTTTGTATTAAAGTACCATCGGATACAACAAATCATATTCAAGAAATGCATATTGCTGTCGGACACTATATCTGTGGTGTAACCGAAATTAGATTGCGAGACGAGAAGTAACCAAAGGTTTGTTGCTGTTCATGGCTTCGGCTTTTGAAAACTGTTCATAATATCCAGAATGTTCTTAATCTGTGGTTGGGCACATTTCTTTGTTTGCTTGGATCTGTAAAAAAGATTCTAAAGCATAAACAGAGGCAGTTTTTGAGCGCCTTTAATTGAGGCAGATTCTTGAACTAGATATTTTGAACTCGCCAGTTCTCTTGCCAGTGAGGCTTCTCCTACGCGAGAGCCATGTCCGGTTAATACATGCAAGCCGCCAGCTAACCCTGCTTTTTTTCCCGCTTCAAGATCGGTCGCTCTATCGCCCACGATCCATGACTTTTTTAGGTCGATTGAAAGTATGTTATTGGCCCGCGTAAGCATCCCGTTGTTGGGTTTTCTTGCTTCGTGTTCTAGGTGTCCGCCCCAAGGTGTTTCCCCTTTTTGGTGAAAGGGACAGGCAAAAACAGCGTCTATATAGGCATCTTTGATTTCAAGTTCTCGATGCATCCTGTTTTGCACCGAATGAAAATCGGACCAGCCAAAGTAGCCATATGCAATTCCGGCTTGGTTGGTAACGATAATCACAGGAATGTTTTGCTGGTTAGCTGCTTTAATTATCTCGGCAGCACCGGGAATGAGCTCGACATCATTCGGGTTATGAAGATAATTCACTTCTTTAACGATAACGCCATCACGATCAAGAAAAAGGGCAGGCCCGTTTACTGGGAATACTTGGTCTTTGATCGTTCTTTTTTCGCACCAGATGCCATCTTCTTGAATATAAGGCATCGTCGCGTAAGGAAAGTCAGGATCATAAAAGGGAGTATTCATGTCTTCTGCTTCGTTAAGGTGTTTCGTCAATGGAAGGAAATAGAATTATATACTCTGAGTACCTTGCGTGGAATAAACTCTCAAGCCAATGATGATTAATTGAGATTATTAATTACATTAAATAAGTGGAAAATATGAATTTTTGTTTATACTAAAATAATAGTTATTTTTGTATTTTTGATGTAGTGTGTTGAAATTAAACAATTATATTGCCTCTAATTAAAAACACTAAATTTATGTTAATAATAAAAAAATCTCTTTTAATGTTGTTAAATAGAGTGTAGTTACTATTTAACATATCAAATTGACATTGAGTTTTAGTATTTACTAAAAATTTGTGTTTAATTTAACGCCCCGCTTTTGACTAAGAACTTGACATCTGTTGAGTTTATGGCTGCTTTGGGGCTGTATTTTTTGTATTTTACCTGCTTGATATAGCAGTATTGCGGAGAAAACGGTGAGCGACCCGTATCTGACACACTTAAAACAGCTGGAAGCTGAGAGTATCCATATCATTCGTGAGGTGGCGGCAGAGTTTCGTAACCCTGTGATGCTCTATTCCATTGGTAAGGATTCTGCCGTTATGTTGCATTTGGCACGTAAGGCTTTTTATCCTTCTAAACCGCCTTTTCCTTTGATGCATGTTGATACAACATGGAAATTCAGGGAAATGATCGCTTTCCGAGATAAAATAGCTGCGGAATATGGGTTTGACCTCATCGTTCATACCAATGAAGAAGGCCGTGAGAAGGGAATGAACCCCTTTGATCATGGTTCCGCACTTTATACGGATGTGATGAAAACTGAAGCATTGAAACAGGCGTTGGATAAGTACAAGTTTGATGCAGCTTTCGGGGGGGCGCGCCGGGATGAAGAAAAGTCCCGTGCAAAAGAGCGTGTCTTCTCTTTTCGATCAGAAAATCATCGGTGGGATCCGAAAAATCAACGTCCAGAGCTATGGAATGTGTACAACGCCCGTGTGAAACCGGGTGAGAGCATACGTGCTTTCCCTATTTCCAACTGGACCGAGCTGGATATCTGGCAATATATCTATCGTGAGAATATTCCGATTGTACCCTTGTATTATTCCGCAGTGCGCCCGGTCGTTGAGCGCGATGGTGCATTGATTATGGTTGATGATGATCGTATGCCGTTGAAGCCGGGTGAAACACCTGAGATGAAATCGGTCCGCTTTAGAACCCTAGGGTGTTATCCGCTTACAGGCGCTGTTGAATCAGAAGCAGCGACATTACCGGACATCATTCAGGAAATGTTACTGACCACAACATCAGAACGCCAGGGACGTGTGATTGATCACGACCAGTCTGGCTCAATGGAAAAGAAAAAGCAGGAGGGCTACTTCTAATGGCCCACAAAGATACCCTTATTTCCGAAGATATTCTGGCCTATCTTAAAGCGCAGGAAGAAAAAAGCCTGTTGAGGTTTATTACCTGTGGCTCTGTCGATGATGGTAAGTCAACGCTTATTGGTCGCTTGCTTTATGATTCTAAGCTCATTTTCGAAGACCAGCTAACGGCACTGGAAAGTGATAGTAAAAAAGTTGGTACAACAGGCGAAGATATCGATCTGGCTTTGTTGGTTGATGGCCTTCAAGCCGAGCGGGAGCAAGGCATTACCATTGATGTTGCTTACCGCTTTTTCTCTACCGACAAGCGCAAGTTTATTGTCGCGGATACACCGGGCCACGAACAATATACCCGGAACATGGCAACGGGTGCATCAGGTGCAGAACTCGCGCTTATCCTTGTCGATGCGCGCAAAGGGGTTTTGACCCAAACCAGACGCCATAGCTATATTGTATCTCAGCTTGGTATTAAGAACGTTGTACTAGTGGTCAATAAGATGGATCTGGTTAACTATTCCCAAGACCGATACAACGAGGTTGTCGAAGAGTATCTGGCCTTTGCGGAAAAGTTGGATATACCGAACATTATTACGACGCCGATCTCTGCCCTTAAAGGGGAGAACGTTATCGAGCGGAGTGCTGAGATGGTTTGGTACAAAGGTCCGACTTTGCTTGATCACCTTGAAACCGTTGATGTCACCACGGATATAACCGAGACGGCTTTCCGGATGCCCGTTCAATGGGTCAACCGTCCGAACCTTGATTTCCGTGGCTTCAGCGGAACGATTGCATCCGGACGTATCAAGCCGGGGGACGACATTGCTGTTTCTCCGTCGGGCAAAACATCCAAAGTTGACCGTATTGTGACCTTTGATGGTGATTTGGATGAAGCCATTGCCGGGCAAGCCGTCACAATTACGCTACAGGACGAAATCGACATTAGCCGTGGCGATCTTCTATCCAAAGTAGATGACGTGCCAGAGCTTAGTGATCAGCTAAAGGCGCATATTTTGTGGATGCAGGAAGATGCCTTGTTGCCGGGGCGCCCGTATCTTTTGAAAACGGCTGCAACGACTGTGCCCGTGGTCATTTCTGACCTTCATCACAAGGTCAATGTGAATACCCTGGAAGAACAAGCTGGTAAAACGCTGGAATTGAACGAGGTTGGGGTCTGTAATCTGGCGCTTGATCGAGCTATTCCATTTGATGCCTATAAAGATAACCGCGAAACAGGTTCTTTTATTCTGATCGACCGCTATACCAACGCAACAGTTGGTGCTGGGATGATTGATTTCGGATTGCGCCGCGCAAGTAATATTGTTTGGCAGGAGCTGGACGTTAACAAAGGTAATCGAGCAGAGCAGAAGGGGCAAAAGCCCTGTGTTCTCTGGTTTACCGGATTGTCTGGCGCGGGTAAATCAACGGTTGCCAACTTGGTTGAAAAGAAACTCTTTGCCGAAGGCCGACACACATACACCCTGGATGGGGATAATGTGCGTCATGGCTTGAACAAGGATCTTGGATTTACAGATGCTGACCGGGTTGAGAATATTCGCCGTGTCTCTGAAACCGCGAGCCTGTTTGTCGACGCTGGGTTGATTGTTCTTGTATCGTTCATTTCGCCTTTTAGAAGCGAACGCCGTATGGCGCGAGAGCTGATGGGCGAAAGCGAGTTCCTCGAAGTATTTGTGGATACGCCGTTGGAAGTTTGTGAAGAACGGGATCCGAAAGGGCTATATAAGAAAGCCCGTGCTGGAGATATCAAAAACTTTACTGGTATTGATTCCGCTTATGAAGCGCCAGTGAATGCCGAAATCGTTTTGGCTGGCGGAAGTGCGGAACCAGAAGTTTTGGCAGACGACGTTATTGCCCAGCTCAAAGAGCGCGGTTTTATATAAAACAAACATAGTCTGTTGTTCGGGAAAAGGGGTTGGTAATTTTACCAGCCCCTTTTTTGTGCCTTAATTTTGCGCGAAAGTAGCTAATATTAATACTACCTTAGCCCGTATTGTGGTTTACTTGGTATTTGAGAGATTGAGCTAAGATGATGTTTGATCGCCGGATTGTGATTTTCAGGTAAGGATGATCGTACACAGATAATAGTTATTAGGTCGCATTCAAATACTATAGGGGTATTTAGAGTAACGGCTTAGGTGGGGAGATGGATACAGAACTGGACCTCGACTTTAAACCAACATATGACTGGTGCGTGAAGGCTTTTTCTTTGGTGAAAAAGCGCCTTGGCATCAATATCTGTCTGCATGATGATTACGATAAATTCGCAGAGGGCGATATTTATCTTTTTAATCACTTCGCCCGATTTGAAACAATTATTCCCCAATATTTAATTCACGAAGAAACGGGACAGTACTGTCGTTGTGTCGCCGCGGGTGAGCTGTTTGACGGTAATGAATCCTTTGCCAATTTTTTATATGGTGTTGGGGCAGTGCCCCATAATCATCCGGGATTACTCCCATTCCTTGCTGCTGAAATCCTGCGTGGGCGAAAGGTCATCATCTTTCCCGAGGGAGGGATGGTCAAAGACAGGCACGTTGTTGGTCCTTCTGGTGAGTATAGTATCTTTTCGCCAACGGCAAAGATCAGGCGCAAGCACCATACCGGGGCTGCCGTTCTTGCCCTGACTGTCGAACTATTCAAACAGCGTGTCTTGTCTGTGTTTGAAGCCAAAGAATACGCGCGCTTGGAGAGATGGGCAAAAGCGCTGGAAATGGATACAACAGAAGAACTTTTGGCTGTCGCAAGCAAACCGACCGAAATCATCCCGGCAAACATTACTTTTTATCCTATCAGGGCGAGTGATAATATTTTAAGCCGAAGTGCAGAGTTTTTCAGCAAGGGGACTAACCCGAGGCTTGTTGAAGAGATTCTGATCGAAGCGAATATGATCCTCAAGGATTGCGACATGGATATTCGCGTCAGCAAGCCACTGGATGTGCGGCATGTCTGGAAATGGTGGGAAAAACGCCTGCTTTCAAGAGTATTTAACCAGATCAATTCCCTTGATGATTTTTTCAAACTTTCTCATGCACCGGATACCCTAAACGAAAAGATATTTAAGTTATGCAGTTCCCGTGGCACCAATCGTCTGCGCGACTATTACATGGATGCTATCTATACCGGGGTTACCGTCAATCTCTATCACTTGGCTTCGTCTTTGATCCGATATCTTGTTTTGAAAAAAGAAGCTCGAATTTCAAAGAGAAATTTCCACAGGGCGCTGTATCTCGCCATTAAGTCTTGTCAGCAAAAAACAGATGTTCACCTCCACCGTAGCCTGACAAAACCTGAAAATTATTGGAGCCTGAATAAAGGGAATAGCTGTGACGCATTGGTAAAATATATGTCGGCCGAAGGTTGTGTCGAGCATATAAAAGAAGATGGTGATTACTATCTGTTTGATGAAACAGTTCTTGAAATAACAAGTTTTAACACGGTTCGGTTGGAGAATTTAATCCGTGTATATGCTAATGAAGTGATGCCTATAAAAGAAGCTGTTATCAGTGTTGAAGAGGCTTACGAATCAATAGGGGATGTTGGGCAATCCGCATTCGCACTTCATCTTCTTGATGATGAAAATTTATCTCTTGATTGCGATCGCAAGACTTATACGAAACCACATCATATCGAGATCAATCTCAAGGAAACAGCCTGTGCCCCGGCTGAACCCTATCTAATTGTTCCGGAAAATTGCCGTAAAACAGGTGTGCTTCTGGTTCATGGTCTTCTCGCATCACCCGCCGAGCTTTATGAATTCGGTCGGGAGATTTCCGAACAAGGATATGCGGTCATGGGTATTCGCTTGAAGGGGCATGGCACGTCCCCTTGGGATTTGAGAGATCGTCATTGGCAAGATTGGATGGATTCAATCGGGCGGGGCCGTCAGATCTTATCAGCTTTTGTTGATGATATCAGTTTGGTTGGCTTTGCGACTGGCGGCACACTCTCTTTACTTGAAGCTGCTCAGAACCCTGACGGGATATCATCGGTTTCTGCTGTATCTGTTCCTTGGCAATTCAAGACCAGTAACCTGTTATTTGCGCATTTGGCACATGGCTTTGAAAGGCTGTCAAGTTGGGTTCCGACGCTAGAAGAGAAAGGTGTTTTCAAAGAGCATCCTAGCGAAAATCCAGAAGTTAATTATCGCAGTGTGCCTGTACGAACGACCTATGAACTTCACCAACTGCACGAACAGCTTCGGGATAGTCTGGCAAAGGTTTCATGTCCTGTAAAACTTTTCCAGGGGATTGAGGATCCAGTCGTCGATGCCAAAGGGATTAATGAAGTTTTTGATTTGATCGGGACCAAGGATAAAGAGTTGATTATGGTCGAATCAGAGAAGCATGGAATTTTATACGAGAACATTGGCAATTGCCGCCAAGGTATTCTTGGTTTCTTGGAAACGATTGATCAGAAAGCGGTTAATCAGCAAGAGGTGATACAAAAGGAACAGTCAGAAGATCGCCTGTATGAAGAAGGGGGGATTGGGTGATGAATGAGACGCCTCAAAAAGCATCTCATACTGGAACTTACCCCGAAGCCTCTTTGATGCGCGATGATGCGGTTCGATCTGATAACCAGTCTCTTTATCAGAATTTGGTGCAGGTTGTTGCTCGTTTTCCTGAACGTCCTTGTGTTGAGTTCCTTGGCCGGAGCTATAGCTACACGGATATTTTTGATCAGGTAGAGTTGGTTGCGGCTGGATTGCAAAGGCAAGGTGTCGGCAAGGGGGACTGCGTGGTCTTGTTCTTGCCAAACTGTCCTTATTTTGTTGTGTGTTATTATGCGCTTTTAAAAATTGGTGCGATTGTCGTTAATTCAAATCCTTTGTATGCACCAGAGGAACTGGAACATCAGCTAAATGACTGCGGTGCAAAGCTTTTGATAACACTGGATGTTAAAGAGCTTTGCGAAAAGGTTGAAAAACAGTTCTCTCAAACACCACTGGAAAAAGTTGTTATTTGTCGGCTTGCCCAAGCGATGCCGACAATCAAGGGG
This sequence comes from Kiloniella sp., assembly GCF_048270245.1. Taxonomy (GTDB): domain Bacteria; phylum Pseudomonadota; class Alphaproteobacteria; order Kiloniellales; family Kiloniellaceae; genus Kiloniella. Next base: position 443,689 of record NZ_JBLWTH010000003.1, on the reverse strand, counting down.
GCACTATTTTCTGTGCTGCAGTTTCATAAAATATCGCACCCTTCGGGCTCTGAGTTTATAGAGTTTACTGATCTGGCCGAAAGTGCAGAGGGTGCTTATCCGGTAGATGTTACACGCAAGGATACCGCCGTGTTGCAGTACACGGGGGGAACTACGGGGAAGCCTAAGGGCGCGGTTTTGAGTCATGGCAATGTTATTGCCAATACAACTCAGGTTGTTGCTTGGTTTTCCGATGCTGTTCCCGGCGAAGAACGTATCCTTGGCGTTTTGCCCATGTTCCATGTATTTGCCATGACCACTGTCCTGAATATGGGAATTGCTCTTGGCGCAGAATTAATTCTACTCCCTCGCTTCCAATTGGGGCAGATGCTTAAGACAATTGACCGATTTAAGCCGACATTAATGATGGGTGTGCCAACTTTGTACGGCGCGGTAAATAATTCACCCGTCGTTGAGCGGTATGATCTTTCGTCTATTAAGTACTGTATTTCAGGTGGGGCGCCTTTGCCTTTGGATACAAAAAAGCAGTTTGAAACCCTAACAGGTTGCATTCTTGTTGAAGGGTATGGTCTGAGTGAGGCATCACCTGTTTGTGCCTGTAACCCCGTTGGCGGGCAAAATAAAGAAGGATCTATCGGCCTCCCGTTGCCAGAGACCCATTTTGAAATCCGGGGCATAGAAGCGCCCCATGTCTTGCTAGATATTGGTGAAAAGGGAGAGCTTTGTGTAACGGGGCCTCAAGTCATGAAGGGCTATTGGCATAATGAGGAAGCAACGGGGCGTGCAATCAAGGAAGGCCGTCTTCATACCGGTGATGTTGGTTATATGGATGATGAAGGATATGTTTTTCTTTTGGATCGTCTTAAAGATCTTATTATTTGTAACGGATACAATGTTTATCCCCGGAATATTGAAGAAGCGATCAATCGTCATCCTTCCGTGGAAGAGGTCACTGTCATTGGTATCGCCGAGGTCGAACACGGCGAAATCCCCAAAGCCTTTATCAAGTTAAGAGAAGGCGCAAGCTTGGAAACGGATGAACTGCTAGAGTTTCTGGAAGAATATTTATCCCCCATTGAAGTGCCAAGAGAAATTGAGTTCAGGTCTGAACTACCTAAAACGATGATTGGCAAGCTTTCCAAGAAAGAGCTTCGTGAAGAAACGTCTTCGACGTAATGATTAAGAGAGAACAGTAAAAAGATATTGGAATACAGAACAGCGGTTCTGAGAACAACAGAGGTAGAAATATGGTCGATATTGTCATTGCAGGCTACGCACGTTCCCCGTTCCATTTTGCAAATAAAGGGGCTTTGGCCAAGGTTCGACCTGATGATCTCGTGGCGCAGGTCATTAAAGGATTGGTTCAGAAAACCGGGATTGAAGGTAAAAGCATTGAAGCGGTCTTTATGGGGTGCGCTTTTCCTGAAGGTGAGCAAGGATTAAACGTCGCCCGTCTGGCGGTGTTTCTCGCGAATTTACCTCAATCTGTTGGTGGTGCAACGGTCAATCACTTTTGTGGGTCATCCATGCAGGCCATTCACATGGCTGCCGGTGCTATCTCCATGGGGGCGGGGGATGCCTATATTTGTGCGGGTATCGAATCAATGACACGGGTGCCTATGATGGGTTTTAACCCTCTGTTGAATCCGGCTCTCGCAAAGGAATACCCGCCTGCCTATGTCTCCATGGGGGAAACCGCTGAGAATGTTGCTGACAAGTATAGCATCAGCCGTAAGGATCAAGATCAATTTTCTCTTAACAGTCATTTGAAAGCATCAGAAGCTCAGGGAAAGGGAAACTTTAAGGACGAGATTATTCCTATAAAAACAAATGCTGGCGATATGGTGGATCAGGATGGCTGTATTCGGGGGAACAGTACGATCGACGGATTGTCAGGACTTTCACCCGCTTTCAAAGAAGGGGGGAATGTAACCGCGGGGTCGTCATCTCCTCTTACTGATGGCGCAACGGCTGTTATTGTTTGTACGGCTGATTTTGCAAAAGCTCAGGGGCTGGGTGTTCTGGCTAAAATCCGCAGTATTGCCGTTGCAGGATGTGCACCAGAAATAATGGGAATTGGTCCTGTGGCGGCAACCAACAAGGCGATTGCGCGCGCAGGAATCTCTCTTGCGGATCTGGATGTCATAGAACTAAACGAAGCTTTCGCAAGCCAGGCATTGGCGTGTATGGCAGATTTGAAACTGGACGAGAGTAAAATTAATCTGGATGGCGGCGCGATTGCTATTGGGCATCCCTTGGGGGCAACTGGCGCCCGTATTACAGGGAAAGCGGCCCAGTTGTTAAAGCGGGAAAAGGGTAAGTTTGCCTTGGCGACCCAGTGTATTGGTGGCGGTCAGGGAATAGCGACTATTCTGGAGGCCGTTGAATGAAGGGAATAGATAAAGTTGCCGTTATTGGCGCTGGCGTTATGGGGGCTGGTATTGCAGCGCAAATTGCGAATGCCGGTGTGGCTGTTTTGCTGTTTGATCGCCCGTCAGAAGATAACGAAGATCGCAATAAGATAGCAAAAGATGCTATTGGTAAACTGGTCAAAAGCAACCCTGCTGCTTTGATGAACAAGCGGAATGCTAATCGCATTACACCTGCGAACACAGAAGATGATCTTAAGCTGTTAGCTGACTGCGATTGGGTCGTTGAGGCGATTATCGAAGACGTAGCAATTAAGCAGACGCTCTATAAAAAAATAGATAAATTCCGCAAAAAGGGCGCAATTGTCTCGTCGAACACCTCTACTCTGTGTCGCGAACAACTTGTTGCTGATTTACCCGAAAGTTTCAGACGCGATTTTCTGATTACCCACTTCTTTAATCCGCCTCGTTATATGCGGTTACTGGAACTCGTCTCGGGTTCTGAAGTATCCGAAGAACAGTGCAAACTTATTGAGAGATTCTGTGATCGCAGCTTGGGTAAGGGCGTTGTTCATTGTAAGGACTCGCCGGGGTTCCTTGCTAATCGTATCGGTGTTTTCTGGCTGCAATGTGCCGTTGTCGAGGCCATGAAACAGAATGTTTCCATAGAAGTTGCAGATGCAGTAATCGGACGGCCTTTTGGTATCCCCAAAACAGGCGTTTTTGCCCTTTTGGATATGGTTGGGCTGGATCTCATGCCCCATGTTCTTTCATCAATGTCAGAAAGCCTGTCGCCTGAAGATCCTTTCCACGAAATTTATCAGGAACCGGAGTTGATCAAGACGCTTATTGCTGATGGTTATACCGGGCGTAAAGGCAAGGGGGGCTTTTATCGTCTAAGGCCCGATAGTGCTGAGAAGGTAAAAGAGGCGATTGATTTAAAGACAGGTGAATACACAAAAGCGGAACGTCCCTCCGTCGCAATTGTTGAAAAGGCTGGTCGTAAGAACCCGCGCAAGGTTCTTGACGATGACAGCCCTGCTGGACGCTATGCCTGGTCTGTTATGTCAAAAACCTTGGCGTATGCAGCATCACTTGTCCCGGATGTTTCTGACGATATTGAAGCCGTCGATGAAGCCATGCAACTGGGGTACAATTGGAAGTATGGCCCTTTTGAGCTGTTGGATCAAATTGGCGTAGAATGGTTTTGTACTCGATTGCAGTCAGAAAACACAGATGTGCCTGCTGTGCTGAAATCTGTTGGTAGGGGTAAGTTCTATCGTAAATCCAAAGGTTTTAGGGAAGTCTTTGGGCATGAAGGTCAATACTTAAAACGCTATCCTAATGCCGGGGTTCTTAAGCTTGATGATATTAAAGCGAGATCAAAGCCTGTACTGCGTAATCCGTCTGCATCCCTATGGGATCTTGATGATGACGTCTTGTGCCTGGAATTTCATAGCAAGATGAACTCTCTCAATCTTTGGACCTTATCTATGATGGACCGGGCAAGAGAGAAAATTGAAACCAATGAATACAAAGCACTGGTTGTTTATAATGATGGAACCAACTTTTCTGTTGGGGCGAATATAGGCTTAATGTCTGTTGCTGCCAGACTTTGGGCCTATCCCTTTATCGATTATATGGTTCGCCGCGGTCAGGAAACCTACAAAGCATTGAAATTTGCACCATTCCCTGTTGTCTCTGCCCCTTCGGGGCTTGCGCTTGGTGGGGCTTGCGAACTGCTTTTACATAGTGATGCGGTACAGGCGCATGCCGAAACCTATACCGGGCTGGTAGAGGTGGGCGTTGGTATTATTCCCGGATGGGGTGGGTGTAAGGAAATGATGTGTCGCTGGGCACTGGCGACGGACACGCCAAAAGGACCAATGCCGCCTGTGTCCAAAGTCTTTGAATTGATCGGGCTGGCGCAGGTCGCCAAGTCAGCAGAAGAAGCACGAGATATGAAAATTATCCGGGCGGGTGATGGAATAACCATGAACCGCGACCGTGTTCTTGCGGATGCCAAAGAGCGTGCGCTTGAACTGGTTTCTGGATACCACCCGCCAACAGCGGCTGAAATAACCCTTCCGGGGGAAAGTGGAAAAGTTGCCTTGGATCTGGCCGTGGAGGGCTTCCGAAAATCAGGAAAAGCCACACCGCATGATGTCGTTGTTTCAGCTGCACTTTCAACGATCCTGAGTGGTGGTGATACGGATATGACAAGCAAAGTCAGTGAAGACAAACTGTTGGAGTTGGAGCGTGAAGCGTTCCATGCCTTGTGCCGTCACCCTGATACGATTGAGCGCGTACACCACATGCTCAAGACCGGTAAGCCGCTGAGGAATTAGCCGTCGTTTAGAAATTTGGCCAAAGTTTGAGATTAATAAATCAAAAGAAGAAGAGGTTCCCGTTATGATTATCCTTTTCACATTCCTACTTGCGATCATTGTTCTTGCGACGCTGTTATATCGCGGGCAAGGATTTTGGGGATGGGTGTTGGCTCTTCTTGTACTTATTGCTGGGGGTGATCTCGCCGGGATGCCAACCGTATTAACTGGATGGGCAATCATCTTTACAGCTGTCCTTTCTGGCTTGTTTGGAATTCAAGGCATCAGGCGGCCTTTTCTCACCGCAGGGTTGATGAAAATTGTCAAACGCAGCCTGCCAAAAATCAGCGAGACAGAACAAACTGCATTGGATGCAGGTACCGTGTGGTGGGATGCTGAAATATTCAGTGGTCGTCCGGATTGGACGAAGCTGGAAGAATTTAATGTTTCTGGACTAACAAAAGAAGAACAGGATTTTGTGGATGGACCTGTCGAAGAAATCTGTCAGGAAACAGATGATTGGAAGATCGCTCAAGACCGCGATTTACCAGAAGAACTCTGGCAAAAACTAAGGGACATGAAGTTTTTTGGGATGATCATTCCCAAAAAATACGGGGGCTTGGGATTCTCTGCACAGGCTCATTCTGCTGTGGTTTTGAAGCTCTCGTCTCGATCTCTGCCTTTGTCCGTTATTGTGATGGTGCCTAATTCTTTGGGGCCTGCTGAGCTTTTGCTTCACTATGGGACGGAAGAACAAAAAGATCACTACCTTCCTCGTTTGGCCACCGGGGAAGAGATGCCCTGTTTTGCTTTAACAGAACCAAAGGCGGGGAGTGATGCTGCCTCTATCCAAAGTCATGGTGTTATTTGTGAAGAAAAAATAAAGGGTAAGAAAATTCTGGGTATTCGCCTTAACTGGCGCAAGCGCTATATCACGCTGGCCCCCGTTGCGACGGTTATTGGATTAGCCTTTAAACTAAGTGATCCCGATGGTTTGCTCAGCGATAAAGAGGATCTTGGGATAACCTGTGCCCTGATCCCGAGAGATACAAAAGGCATGTCAATTGGCAGGCGTCATGATCCGATGGGTATTCCTTTTCCAAATGGTCCCATTGAAGGCAAAGATGTTTTCATTCCAATAAGCTATGTTATCGGTGGAGAAGATGGCGTTGGTCAAGGCTGGCGCATGTTGATGGAATCCCTTGCGGCCGGTCGATCAGTTTCTCTTCCGTCCTTGTCTTTGGGGGCGTCACAGTTGGCGACCCGTGTGACCGGGGCCTATTCTGCCGTTCGTCGACAATTCGGATTACCAATCGGAAAATTTGAAGGGGTCGCGGAACGTCTCGCGCGAATTGGAGGCTTAACCTATGGGATGGATGCGGCGCGTCAATTGACCTGTGCCGCTGTTGATTCTGGTGAACGTCCTTCCGTGTTATCGGGAATTGCAAAGGCCTATTTAACCGAAAACATGCGGACAGTTTTTTTGGATGCTATGGATATATTGGGCGGTGCAGCCATTTGCCGAGGTCCAAAAAACCTTCTGAGCAGAGCCTATGATGGGCTACCCATTGCTATTACTGTTGAAGGCGCAAATATACTGACCCGTTCCATGATTATCTTTGGACAAGGGTCCATTCGTGGACACCCTTTTGTTCCCAAAGAGCTGGCGGCAGTTGCAAACAATAGCCTCAAAGATTTTGATGATGCTTTCTGGGGGCATATCAACTTTACAGTTTGTAATGCCGCCAGAGCTGGGATTGATGGTTTGACCGCAGGCCGGTTTCTTAAGGTCAAAGGGACGGCAAAAGCGCGCCGCCACAAACAGTTGATCACCCGCTATTCGTCTGCGTTTGTTTTGGTCGCGGATGTTTCCATGTTGCTTTTGGGGAGTAGTTTAAAGCGGCGTGAAACTCTCAGTGGGCGTTTAGCGGATGCTTTATCTTGGCTCTATCTGGCGACAGCAGCAGTAAAGCGCTTTGAAGATGAAGGGAGTTTGAAAGAAGACGAGCTTTATCTGGACTGGTTTTGTGCCCATGCCTATCAGGAAATTGAACAGGCATTGTTGACAATAACACACAACTATCCGGTAAAGTTTGTCGGAACGATGCTTCGGTTCCGTCTGTTTCTGCTGGGTCGAAAAGCCCATGGTCCTACTGATATGCAAAACATTGCGCTGGCCAACCGCATGATGGGGGATTTAGGTGGGCGCGAGAAACTGTCCCGTGATATTTCCGTCTCGGATAACCCGGATGATGCAATGGGGGCTTTGGAAGAAGCCTATCGTAAAATACAAGGTGTTATTCCGTTGGAAGCCCGTATCCGAACAGCCCGAAAAACAGGAATTTTGAGGGGTGTTGCGCGCGAAGATCTTTATCTTGTCGCTGTCGCAAAGGGTGTTGTTGATGAGGATGAATTTCAGCAGTTGCTGGAAGCGCAAAGCCTAGCGGATGCCGTCGTGGAAGTGGATGACTATAGCCAGACAGCTTACAAAAAACTTAAGGGGTGAGCTGGTTTTTTAGTTATCCTCATTAAGAGATAGCTCCCGAACGTTTTATGGGTTAAGGCGTTAAACGTTCGGGAGTAAAGCGATAAAAGGTGAGATTAAATTTTATTCTCTTGAACTTCGGCTTTTATAACAGTTTCGAAGTACTCGATTGTTTTCTGCAAACCTTCCTTAAGCTGTACTTTGGGAGACCAGGATAGATCTCTCGTAGCTATAGATATATCCGGCTTTCGCTGAGTGGGATCATCTTGAGGTAAGTCTTTGTAGATGATTTTTGATTTGGATCCTGTCAGTTCAATAACAAGTTCGGCAAGCTCTTTGATCGTAAATTCGTTTGGATTACCGACATTTATTGGTCCGGTAACTTTGTCATCTGTTTGCATCAATAAGATCATAGCTTCGACAAGATCATCACGATAACAGAATGACCGGGTTTGTGTTCCATCCCCATAGATCGTTATATTGTCGTTTTGCAATGCCTGCATAACAAAATTTGAAACAACACGTCCATCATTGGGGTGCATACGCGGGCCGTAGGTATTGAAAATACGTAAAACTTTTATCCGCAGCTGATGTTGACGCCAGTAATCAAAGAAGAGTGTTTCTGCACAACGCTTGCCTTCATCATAACAAGAACGAATACCTATTGGATTTACATTACCCCAATAGTCTTCTGTTTGTGGATGTACTTCGGGGTCTCCATAAACTTCAGACGTCGAGGCTTGCAGGATTTTGGCATTGGTTCTTTTGGCCAGACCAAGCATGTTTATAGCACCGTGCACTGATGTCTTTGTCGTTTGCACAGGGTCGTGTTGATAGTGGATAGGGGATGCTGGACAGGCCAAGTTGTAGATCTCGTCAACTTCTACGTAGAGAGGAAAGCAGACATCATGCCGCATTAATTCAAATCTTGGATGTCCGATAAGGTGCTCTACATTTCTTCTGGTACCAGTAAAGTAGTTATCAACACAAAGCACTTCGTTCCCACGCTCTAGCAGTCGTTCGCAAAGGTGGGAGCCTAGAAAACCTGCTCCGCCGGTAATCAATATTCTTTTGTTCATTTTGTTCTGCCTTGGGCGCTCACCCTACTTAGCGGTTAAGAATGGTCTAATGCTGTAGCCAAGCATTGTTCCACTGCTGCGGGATTAAGTGTCATGTTGCTTTTATTGTCTATACTATCTGCAATCAAGTATTGATAAGAATGACGCATAGAGTGAGACAGATTGAAATAACATTGATTAATTTCAACGTTGCTGGGATGGAATTCAATTACGTTTCCACCTTCTGGCATAAACATAATGTTGGTTAAACCTGCACCGTGAGGGGCGATAATAAGTTCGCAAGAAGCTGCGAGCTCTATTTGTTCTGTGAAAGAGAGCTTTTCGAAACAGACAGGTTCGACATTAAATTTATCTAGAATTGGTAAAATTTCATCTTCATTCGCGACAAGACGGTTGGGGGCCATTTTACGGCTGATATACACACGACGTTTGGGCGGTGTTGTTTTTGCCCAAGGCTGTCGGAACTTTTCGGCAACCGCCCTTATTGTCGGGGAATGATTGTTACCAACTTCGCCTGCGTAGGTTGGTAAGAATAACTTCTCAAACCTTATGGAAGCGAGATCATGTTTTATATATTTAGGCTTATTCTCTCCTAGAAGTTCCAATGAAATTGGGATGAACTTAGGATTTATACAAATTTTAGACAGATATAATTGTGCGGTTACACCATTTTTTCGAGCAAGAAATAGGCGGGGAATTGTATCTGTTAGCCAATGATAATAGTTGTAGCTCCAAACATCAGAGATCCAAAGACCTTCTGAGGATTGTTGTCTTTGAAGGTTGGAGAGGAATAAGCGCAGTCTTCCCTTTAACCTTTTTTTTCTGGCATCTGGCTGCCTGTGTGGGTTAAAGGCTTCTCTTACAACGTTGGCGTCTGACCAGACCCATCCGTTGCCAAGAATTACAGCACCATCAATTGTCAGTAGATCACTTCCGGGAACGGTTTGTTCTATTGCGCTTTTGAAGAGATGCTTGTCATCCGATTTGATATTTTTTGGATAATCACGACGAACAATTATAGCCTCAGTTAGGGATGTTCGCTGGATTTTATCAGGCTTCATAAAGGAAGTGCCTCTATCAGACTTCTAAATTTAAGGTTGCTTGTCCTATTACATAATCCAATAATTGGAGCAACTTAATTATGACAAACGGGTCTTAAATGAACAAAGAAGCAGTTCTATTTTAAGCGTTTTAAAATGGTTCTATAAAATCAATGTAATTGTACTAATTTGACTTCGAGATCCGTAAAATTGTTAAGAAAAACAGGTTGTAAGTAAAGGTAAATTATAGCACTTATCAGTTTCAGGATGATAAGCTAATTTAATTAGGCGATGGGTAACTCTCGTATTGTAATATCAGGGCATGATTTTAATTGTTATCTGGTTGATGTTAATCAATAGAGATTGAATAAATCTTGAACGATATAAGCTGTGATATACAGCAAATAACATCAGTGTATTTTAATAACATGATGTGCTTTTGTTGAAATAAAACTCGACATAGAAGAAAGATTGCTGGGGGAAAGTATGGAACGGTATGAACTTGTTGTTATCGGAAGTGGGCCATCGGGGCGGCGGGCTGCTGTTCAGGCTGCGAAATGGAACAAACGAGTTCTTGTTATTGAAAAAAGCCCTGCGATTGGCGGTGTTTCTGTTCATACCGGTACATTGCCAAGTAAGACATTACGGGAAACAGTTCTGAACTTGTCAGGTTGGCGTGAGCGTACTTTCTATGGTCGTTCTTATCGTGTGAAAGATAATATTACCGCGGAAGACCTTCTCGAACGGTTGCATATGACCTTGCAGCACGAGGTGGACAACCTTGAGCATCAGTTTGTCCGTAACAAAGTTGATTGGATACAAGGGCTTGCACACTTTGTTGACTCTAATACGCTTGAGGTTGTTGATGACGAAGGTGAGGTGACGTCTGTGCATGGTGATAAAATTCTTATCGCCACGGGCACGCAACCTCACAGGCCTGATTACATTCCCTTTGATGGGGAAACGATCATTGATAGCGATGAAATTATTGATTTAAAAACCTTGCCGAGGTCACTTGCCGTAATAGGCGCTGGGGTCATTGGTATTGAGTACGCGACCATATTCAGTGCATTGGATGTTGCCGTAACGGTTATTGAGCCAAGAGAGACGATGCTCGATTTCATTGATCGGGAACTTATTGCTGAATTCACGCACCTTCTCAGACAGCAAAATGTCACTTTCCGTTTTGGGCAAGGGGTCGAGAAAATCACGAAAATTGAGGGCGGTGGTAATACGATTACGTTAGAAAACAAGCGTATCGTTAAGGCCGATATGGTCCTCTTCTCTGCCGGACGGATGGGTGCGACAGATAAACTTGGTCTGGATAAAGCTGGGATTAAGGCTGATCATCGTAACCGAATTCAGGTTAATGAAAATTTTCAGACCGAGGTTGACCATATTTATGCTGCGGGGGATGTCATTGGCTTTCCGAGCTTGGCGTCAACATCCATGGAGCAAGGTCGCATCGTTGCCTGTCACGCATTTGAGCAAGATGCTTATGACGCGCCTGAATATTTCCCTTATGGAATTTATTCTGTCCCGGAAATGTCGACGGTTGGTATGTCAGAAGAAGAAGTTCAACAGCGGGGTATTCCATACGAGTGCGGTGTTTGTCACTTTCATGAAACCGCTCGGGGACAGATTATGGGCCTCAGTCACGGTATGATGAAAATGATTTTCTCGCTTAAAACCCGACGTCTTCTTGGGGTGCATATTGTCGGGGAAGGGGCGACAGAGCTTATTCATATTGGGCAGGCCGTTCTCAATCTAAAGGGCACGCTGGAATATTTTGTTGAGAACACATTTAACTATCCAACCCTTGCCGAGGCTTATAAGGTCGCAGCTCTGGATGCGTGGAATAGAATGCCGTCTGAATAGTTTAGGTAAGAGAACTGCGCTCACGGTCAGTTTCTACGAACCAGACCGTGAGCTTTTAGCTGGTTTATGTTTCTATTTTTATCTGTGGTTTGTGATGAATTGGGAAATTCACGGATCTGGCAATAAAGCATAGTTTATTTGCGTCATGATGCAGTTGTATGGCTTTTTCTTTGTCAGAGCTCTGACTAATGGTCACAATCGGGTTAAGTGTTGCGGCTGTAAACTGCCCACTCCCATCTGGATTCATGGTCATTGTCGCTGTTGACGTATCTTGATAATCGACGATAACGATTTTATTGACTGAACAGAGATGCAAATACCACAGCATGTGACAGGACGAAATCGATGCCAATAAAAGGTCTTCGGGATTATGTCGTGTGGGATCTCCACGAAATGCAGGATCCGAAGAGCCTGACAATGTGGTTTTTCCTTCTATTATAATATCATAATAGCGATCATAGGCTTTGTAGTTGCTCGTCCCGCTTCCCTTGTTCCCTGTCCAGGAAAGGTGAGTTCTGTATTGATGCTCTTGGCTCATCGGTATAATCCCGTCGCAGCGTGTTCATTCTGGTAAAATCATACGCAATTTATTTTATAAATAAAAATGTTTGTTTTTGATCTTTATTAATACAAAAATGAATAGATGAGTGATTGGGATGATTATCGATATTTTCAGGCCGTTATTAAAAACGGTGGGCTTTCTGCTGCTGCCCGAGAGTTAGGCGTAAGCCAACCAACGGTTGGTCGGCGGATTGCCGCGATGGAAGAGCGCTTGGGGCAACAGCTTTTGGAGCGCGATGGCAAATATGTGCGCCTGACGGCCTATGGGTTGTTGCTTGCTAAGAGGATAACGCCCCTTGTTGAAACGGCGTTTCGCCTTGAGAAAGAGTTGGAAAGCTTTGGCCAGCGTGATTATCCGCCAGTTCGCTTGACGGCAACGGAGGGACTGGCCGCTTATTGGTTGCCTCAGGTTGTTGCTAAGATTCAAGCGCGGGAGCCTGACTTGAAGGTTTTGCTGTCACCTGGAAACCAGATAGAAGATTTACACCGTGGCGAGGCTGATATCGCTTTTAGAGTTCGCGGACAGAAAGATACAGAGCTTGTTGAGAAAAAGATATTTACATTGAAAAACGGTTTATGGGCTTCGGAAAAATATCTCGAAACCTATGGTGAGCCGAATTCTGAGGAGGACTTAACTTTACATAAGCTTGTTGGGTTTAACGAAGCCTATATGTCGATGCCTTATATAGAAAGTTTTGCCTCACGGGTACTTTCCAAAAACATTGTTTTTCGATCCGATAGTGTACCTGTCCAAGCGCAAGCGGTTCTGGCAGGTGTCGGTATTGGCGTTTTGCCTGATTATATCGCAACACATATGGGGCTTTTTAGGGTCAATTGGCAAGGTTCGATACCAGAAACAGAGATTACTATGGTTTGTCATCCCGAGGCGCTTAAAAATCCGCACGTCAACTTTCTGTGGCACAAGTTTTTACAAGATGGAGCCAATTTAATGACTTCCCTTCAGGCCTAAGATGTCGTTGTGACACGCTAGGCCTGAAGGGAAGTCATTAGGGCAGGGTTATTATGCTTTTTGCCTTTGTGAAATAATGGTGATGACAATACCGATGGCTATTATGCCTGCGCCGCCCCACGTATAAAGACTATAACGTTCGCCGAGAATAAAGGTAGCGGTTAGAAGACCGACGGCGGCGGCAACATACCCAATCTGGCTGAGCAAAACTGGACCGCCTTTTTGTTGGAGTCTGAAGAAAACCGGAAAAGTTAAGCCAGCTACAACAGCTTGTGTTGCTGCGATCCATGGGATTACGGCAAGTTCTGAAATCCGGACAGTTCCTGTAGTGGCAAGAAGCAAGGCAATAAACACTAATATTGCAAAGCCGTGGCTCCAGAATGCAAGGCTGTCTGGAAGTGCATTTTCCGGCCAATCAATGGTTCTATAGATATTACCGCATGCCAGTGTCAGGGGGATCAGGATTGCCGCGATAATCCAGATAAGTTCCGGGGCTTCTGCTGAGCCTGCACGAGTGATGCTCACTACAATGGCGCCGACAAAACCAATGCCTATACCTAGTAATCCTAAAAAATTAGGTGTTTTAAGTCTAAACAAAGTTGCAAGCGCGAGCGTAAACACAGGTGAGAGCGCAAACATTAATCCTGTATATCCTGCTCCGGCATGGGGAATAACACTAAAAAGAAGTAGGTTCGGAATAACAAAAGAAATAAGAGACGATATAATGGCGTACCGTAATGTTTTTCCTTTGGGTATTGCGAGCTGTTTTCGAAGAATTAAGCTTGGCAGTATAAGGCTAGATACCCCGACAGAGACCAGAAGAGCCCAAATCATCGGGGAAACGTTTGCTTCGCCAGCAATCTTTCCCAAAGGAAAGTTGAAACCGATTAATGTGCCGGTTATCAGGAGAAGGCTGGTAGGACTTTTCAATACATTTTTACCCTTTGAGTTGTTTCCCGAGGCATTGTTTGTTGTTGATAAACTCATTTGTCTTCTCCTGAGTACGAATGTACTTGTTGTTAACTAACTTTCAAAAAGTGCTTGGTGTGAAGCTTTGTGAAAACGTGCCAGAAAAAATAATTTCAGTACTAGAAAGACGTTGGCTGGGAATTTCTCTTTCCTGTAGTTCAGGGGCAAGAAAGTCCGGGTCTGTGTTTTTACCAACAGCAACAGCAATTTCGACTTTATAGCGCTCTGGTAAGTTTAATGCTTCTTGTGCTTTGTCGAAATAAAGGCCAGCCATTGCGTGGGCTTTATATCCACTAATAGAAGCCTGAAGGGCTAGCTGAGCCCAGGCTGCGCCTGTATCAAAACTATTGTAATTTGATGGGCGGTCTGGCCGTGTACCATCCCCAGAGACAATCTTGTCCGATATAACAAAAACCAATGCTGATGCATTTTGTGCCCAACTTTTATTGAAGGGGTCTAATAGATCCAATTGTGTATTCCAGTGTTCATCACCACGATGGGCATAAACAAAGCGCCAAGGCTGTACATTAAATGCTGAGGGCGCCCACCTTGCTGCTTCCAAAATGGTTTGAAGATCCTCGTTCGGAATATTGCTGCTGTCAAAAGCACGGGGAGACCACCTGTTGATAAATAATGGATCAATTGGGTGGTTCGGGGTGCGGAGTGGAAGTGATGTATCTGGCATAACGCAATCCTTTACTATTTCCAGACCCTTTACTGCTTATGGGCCTTTACAATTTTTGGGGCGTCATGTATCTCTATCTAGGATAATTTGATATAAGATATTTTGACGTCAAATAATTTGATGTCAAAATAAATAAGGATTGTTTTGTGATGAGTCAAGCCCCCAAAAAGTCGATTCCAAAAAAGGCTGTTATTTCGTCGACAACAGAAGGCGGCCCAATGGAGGGAATTTTAGCGCAATGGCGTCGGGAAAGGCCCGATATAGACCCTGCACCGATGGCTGTGTGTGGTGAAGTCTGGCGGGCCGGGGAAAAACTTCGGCAGGGCGTTTTAGATAATATTTCTAACTACAATCTGGATTTTGCCGGTATGGATGTGTTGTTCACCCTACGCCGTCAAGGAAAAGGAGAGACGTTGTCTCCTTCGTTGTTAGCTAAAGATATGATGTTATCAACGTCTGCGATGACCAATCGGCTTGATCGTCTTGAGAAACGTGGCCTTATTGAGAGAATGATGGACCCAAATGACAGGCGAGGGCAAATGGTCGCCTTGACTGATGACGGTTTTCACTTGGCCAATGAGATGGTGGTTACACATGTAAAAAAAGAAGAGGCTATGCTATCAAATCTATCTGATGAAGAACGCCAACACCTTCGCCATCTATTGGCAAAGATCGATTGATTATGTGCTTACTGGATATTGAGGTCAGATATGGTAATAGCCATTTGGCTTTACCGGCTCTGGTAAGTTCTCTTCATTAAGTGTCTCTAGCAGGTTAATTTCGATATTGCGAGACATTGTTGTCAGCGCGAGATCGTGTGCTGATGTGCCAAAAGGATCTTCTAGCTCTTCGCCCAAAGCATCCAAACCAAAAAAGGTGTATGCGATTATTGCTGTTACAAAAGGTGTCATTATGCCCAATGACGTAACGAGACCAAAAGGAAGGCAAATACAATAGATATACGCTGTTCTGTGGAGGAGTAAGTTATAGGCAAAGGGCAGAGGTGTATTGTGTATCCGTTCACAGGCGGCGAGAATGGTGGATAGGGAAGTCAGGCGTTCTTCCAGGTTCCTTGCCGAGATTTCACCGATGAATTCTTTCTGAAGCATCTGGCGGAGCTCTTGCCCCATTAAGTTTAAAATGAAGTTGGGCTTGTGGTGTACTCTATTGAGGTTTTGAAAATCACCGGGGGATAGAAACCTGTGAACATCGTCACTATAATCTGTGCCTCTTAGGTGATGGCGTAGCGAGTGTGCAAAGCCGATTGCAAGGAAAACAATTTTTTCCTGATGCGTTTTGCATACTATAGCCATATCGGTGGCTTTACTTTCTATCTCAGTAGATTGATTTTTATCTGAAGAACCTTTTACCCATGCGTATGTTTGAGTCTGCCTTGCAAGAGAACGCGTGTCGATAATCAACTGTCCCCAAAGCTTTCGGGCTTCCCACCAGCGTTCATAAGACGCACTATTTCTAAAGCCCAGAAAAATTGAGAGCGTCACACCAAGTAAAATAAAGGGTGTAACTGTTAAGTGTGGTAGATAGGTCGGCGCGTAAAGGTGAATAGAATAAACCAACAGTCCTAGCAAAGCTGTAAAAAGAATTTGGGGCGCGATCGTTGGAACTATTGATCCCTTTAGAACGAAGAATAATCTGAATACATTAGGCTTGTCCCTGATAATCATTTGGATGCTTTCCGGATATAAGAACATGAGGGCAAAACGAAGTGAGCATCGCAAAATCTAGTTAATTAAAGGGCTTCGCAATTCGAAAATTCAGTATAATCGTTTTGATGTTTCGAATAGAGTAAAGGAACCAGTCTATTCACATTGCTGCGCCTTTTGGTCTTTGGGAAATGAACTAATCTTTATATTTCGAATTTGCAGTAAACAGAGTCCATTCAACGAGTTTTTTGGTAACTTTCCCAAGCCCTTCGTCGAAAGCAGCTACAACAGAATTCAATTGATCAGACTGTGCTGGAATTTTTGCCTCGAAACTTTGGGAGCCAATAATTGTTCGCCGGGGCATTTGTACAATTTTCGCGTTAATGACAACCCTGACCTCTGGCGTATTGCCCAAATAAAGAGTTTGAAATTCGCGGAGTTCCGTTTTTAGAATAAAATCTGATCTTAGGCCGATGGTTTCTCTACCAACAGCCACAATTCTATCGGTATTTTCAAATGATTCCACAAGCAGCGTCTGGACCATGATCGGGGCTTTGTCGACCCACCCGGCATTGGCGTAATATTCCATCTGATTGGCTTTACGCTGTAGCGCAATCTTTGTTGTGTTCAAGCTGGCATTGGCCGAAGTTTGTTCTAAGACCAGCTGCCATGGAACCTTTGGTAAGCCTTCGTCAAAAGTACTTTTTGGCGATAGGCGATAAAGGTCAGGAAGTGGACCTTGTCCAGGAATAAGAGTTGCACAGGATGCAAGAAGGCCAGAAACAGGAAGCAAGCCAGCAAGTTTCAGGAAGGTGCGTTTTTTATTATCTGTATCGTTCATTGGGCCTACTTACTCTGTCATTGTCGTTTTTTGGGCATCTTCGGCGTATCTTTTACGTATAGTGGGGCTAGAACTATCGTTTTTCCAATAGCTAGAAGCCATTTTGATATATTATTCTGGTGGCTCAAAGCCTTTTTGTTTATCGCCAAAAAAGAACCTAGCGGGATCTCTCTCTATTTCCCCGGCGATGAGTTGTAGGTCCCGAACAAGAGTTCTTGTTTCTGACAACAGGTTGGAAAATTCATAAAGCCCTGTGGATGTGAAATCCTGAAGAGGTTCTCTGTTTTCCCTGATAAGCGCTTCGACCTGGTTACTGGTGCTTGCAAAACTGCGAGCTGTTTGTTGAAAATCCTGTACGAGAATTTTGATTTCCGGGGTGCTTTCGCCAACAAGATTATCAATTGATACGGCGGCGTTATCCAACGAGGTGATCGCATGGTTAGTTTTGTTTATTATCTCTGTACTGCCCTGACGTAGTTCGTCAGTTAACTCTTTTACCGATACAGAAACGGCCTTCATATTGCTGGCAGTAACGGCGGTGTCGTCGATAAGGCCTGAGATTTGATTTTCTTTTTCAGCAAGGGCTTTTGTCAGGGCTTCAATGTTCTTAAGCGTTAGGGCAATACTCGCTCTGTTTTGGTCATTCAGCAGATTATTGCCGCGTGCAAGAAGAACATTGGCACTTGAGACCAGTTCTGGTGCACCTTCTAATAACTGATCTAGAGCGGATGTTTTTGATTGGATGACAGGGTGACCATAGGGGCCTTCTTCGACAAGTGGCGCAGACTGCATATTGCCAATTGTCAGTTGGATGGATTTAACCCCTGTAATCCCCTCTAGCTGGAGTGTAGCTGTGGTGTCTTGTTTTACGGGGGTGCCTTCTTCTACTTCTAAAAGGATAACAACTTCTTCTGCTGGTTTGTCCGGTGACAAAGCAACATCAACGACTTCTCCTACGTTGACGCCATGATAGCGAACCGGGCTTCCGGGTTTTAGACCTGTAACATCCCCGCGGTAAATAATATTGTAATTGGCATAGCTTTGATCTGATTCAAACTTTGCGAGCCAGACCACAAAGGCAAGAGCCCCGATAAAAAAAGCAATGACAAAAGAGCCGACAATCATATGGTTTGCACGGGTTTCCATTATATCTCCTTACCGGGAAAATATATCCCGGAATATGCCCCAGAATATGTCTGGATTAGGGCGCTACTCATATAGTTGTGGCTTGTTATTATAATTTTTAAGTTGCCGTTATGCATGTGATCTTGTCGCTGCCCGTCCTCGTGGACCGCCGAAATATTCCTTGATCCATGGATCAGGCTCTTTTGACAGCTCTGAAATTGTACCGACCTTTATTTTCTTATCCAGCAGAACGCCAATACGATTACAGATGGCATGAAGTGAATCCAAATCATGGGTAATCATAACAACAGTAAGTCCTAATGTATCCTGTAGCTTTGCGATTAATGCATCAAACTGGGCGGCACCAATAGGGTCAAGGCCCGCGGTTGGTTCGTCGAGGAAAAGGATATCTGGGTCCAGAGCCAGAGCGCGAGCAATACCAGCCCTTTTTCTCATTCCGCCAGACAGTTCAGAAGGGTACTTGTCTCCTGCTTCAATTGGTAGGCCTGCCAAGGCAATTTTCAAAGCTGCAACTTCCCGTACAAACTGTTTCGGGAGTTTTGTATGTTCGTTAATCACGGCTTCTATGTTTTGAGAAACAGTTAGGGAGGAAAAGAGGGCGCCATCCTGAAAAAGGACTCCCATGCGCTGTCTTAGGGCCCTTAATTCTGCCTGTGAAATCTGATCAACATCTTGTTCCAGGATCTTTATGGACCCTGCTGCTTTTTGATTAAGGCCAATTATCGTACGCATCAAAACCGATTTTCCGGTGCCCGAGCCACCAACAACCCCTAAAACTTCGCCTTTTCTGATGTCGAGATCAAGGTAGTCATGAAGGATGTGGTCGCCGAACTGATTGCGAATACCTTTGAGTGAGATAACAAGATTTTCAGATTTGATTTCTGTGGGCATTCTCAAATTCCCATAACAGAGAAGAGAATGGATAAAAGCGCATCCAAAACAATGACAAAAAAGATTGCCTCAACAACAGAACGGGTTGTTTGTCGTCCAACTGATTCGGCACTTCTACTTACTTGTAGGCCCTCGTGACAGCCTATCAGGGCAATAATAAACGCAAAAATAGGGGCCTTGATTATGCCAACCCAGAAATCCCCCAGTGAGGCAGCATCCTGTAGATAACGGACGTATTGATAAAAGGACAGATCAAGCGTGAGCATGGTCATTGCTGCGCCACCAAGAATGCCCATGATATCTGCGTAAAAGGTCAATAGGGGTAAAACTAGCATCAATCCCAAAATGCGAGGGAGAACCAAAACATCAATGGGGTCTAAACCTATTGTGCGCATGGCATCAATTTCTTCGTTGACCTTCATGGTTCCCAATTGTGCCGTAAAGGCACT
The DNA here is from genome assembly GCF_048270245.1 of Kiloniella sp. Classification (GTDB taxonomy): domain Bacteria; phylum Pseudomonadota; class Alphaproteobacteria; order Kiloniellales; family Kiloniellaceae; genus Kiloniella. The sequence goes on along the minus strand of NZ_JBLWTH010000003.1, from coordinate 424,335 downwards.
GCCAGATCGGCCAGCCACAATAATGGCGGTGAGTAAGATTCCCATTTCTCTCAGCACACCGACAGCAACGAGATTAATTGTGAATATCTGTGCGCCAAAACGTTCGAGTTGTCCAGCACCCTGAAAGGCTAAAACCACACCAATCAGAAAGGAAATTAGACCAACGATCGGAAGGGCATGAATCCCGATTTGTTCCATTTGTGCAACTAAAGGCGTCCATCGGATGCGTTTAGGGTTGGTCATTTGTCTGGCGAAGGCAACGAGAACTAACCCAAAAAATGCAACGAGTTCTTGTACCTGCGTGATGATTTTGAAGAAACTCTCACCTGTATCCGCAAGAAGTTTTTTTAAACCAACGAGACTGGTTTCAGGGGGGCATTCTTTTATTCTATGTTTTTGAACAGTATCAAGAATTTGCCTGACATGTTTGGGAACACTTTTAAGGGATGTTTTTCCTTCACTTTCTTCAATCGCTTCTTTGTACTGTAGAAAGTAAAGTGCGCCAGCCGTGTCCATAACCTCGACAGCTTTTAGGTCGAATACTCGAACCGCGTTATCTGCGCCGGCTTCATTTGAAACCTTTGAAGAAGAGACTTGCGTGATGACGCTGGCGAGTTCTTGCGTTGTCCAAGAACCGGAAAGAAAGTAGGTCAGTGTTGTTTTGTCAGAGGAGAACTTGATTTCCGGTGAAGTCAAATTATCAGAGGCCGCATTTTTGTTTCAGTGAGATCGTAAATATATATTACGCGTTCTTTTCCTGAAAAGGCCAGTTTAAAGAAGGTTATGTTACTTGGTATGTTGAAACCAATTCCCTAACGGCATCTTCACCAGTGATAAAAGCGGCTTGGACCTGCTTGGCATAATCAATATGCAAAAGACGTTTGTTTGATAGGGTTTTATCGTGTCGCCCTGTACTCCCCAGCACATAATCTTTTATCAGGTCAGGCGGCATTGGAACGGTGCGTTCGTCTTCGGGTAATTCTACTTCTGCCAAAGAGAAATAGGTTTTGCCATGATCCTTTAAAAAATCAACATCCCACGTCACATCATCGACAATGAATTTAAAGCGAACTTTGGTGACATCATACTCACGTACAGACCAAAGACGGTTAAAATCATCTTCAGATATGTCTGTTTCTACTTCTATAACGTCATCATCGACACGTTGTTTGTAGGTGAAAATATAACGGACCATCTGTGCCTTAAGGTCACGCCATTCACGAATACGAGCACCTTTTCGAATATAGCCCTGCCGTATGGCAACACGAAAACAATCCGAGGCTGATAACGTTGCTTCTAGTTTGCCCTCTGGATCGTGGAGAGCAAATTTATACTCGTTTTCAATTGGCACTTTCTTGCCTTTCACCTTTGTAGAAAGGATTTATTACCCTTTTCCTGCTGAGCAAGCCAGAGCAAGAAGATACTGTCATAATAGTTTCACATTTCTCAATTTTTTTTAAATAACTGTGTAAAGTTACGTACTTAATATAACGCTTGATGGGTAGTAGAATTGTTGTAATGATCTGCTTACGTTTGTTTTTTTGCGTTTGGTTGCTTGCGTTAATGAAGTTGTGCTCCTTTATTCTGTTCTTGTTGGTATCATCGATCAGCTATGGTTTTGCCGCGGATAATCCGTTGAAAGCTGTTGTGTTGGCTGAAAAACCGTGGGGATTTTACGATGAATCAGGGGGGGATGGGCGGCGTCACAGTTTCTTATTTTAAGCGCTTGTCGAAATTTTTGGACGAACCTATAGAAGTTGTTCTTGTGCCAAGGCAACGATTGCTCCGTGGCATGAAAAAAGGAACCTATGATCTAACGATCACATTTCAAGATTATCTGCCTGAAGAATTTGCAACACCTTTAGAGCCTACCATTATGCTTGATAAAATGCTTGTGGGGTTAAAGGGGCTGAATATTAAGTCCAAAGAGGACATCGAAGGCTTGCGTTTGGCTATAGTCAGAGGGGCAAGCACAGGCTCTTGGGTAGATCAAAATAAAGCGATTAAGAAAATCGAAACCGCTAACTTTACCGAGGCTTTGTGGTTACTTAAAAAAGGGCGCGTAGATGTCGTAACCGGAACAGAACAGGTTATTCATGCTTCGTTGCCCAAAGTCGGTATGACAACAGGCGATATTGGAACACCTTATTTTTTGAGCTGTAAACATGTGCTTCTGATGCTATCCAATGCTTCGCCAAATTTTTCAAAAAAAGTAAAAATCAAAAATGCAGCCAGAGAACTTAGACATAGCCCTGAATGGGAAGCCTTACTCGAGGATGCAAAAACAATAGCACCTGACCTGATACACGATTTTAACAATCACAACTAAGGGCTATTGAATAGAACTCAACACACAGGTAGCCATACTGTTTTTAACAGAAATTTGACTGCCTATTGAGCCACGATTTAAGGTCTCAATTATAGATGTATTTTGATGAATAACTATTATACAGCGAGGCTTCTTGAGTGTTATTCACAATATAGAAGCTATCTTTTGTATATCTTAGTTTTCGTGTCTTCTGATTTGCCTCAGAAGTTTTCCATTGCTTTGTAACTTTCTGTCTCCAGGCCGCATCTTTAGCTAGCGCGGCAAGTGTCATCGCTTCGCCTTTATGGTTTTTTGGGACGATGATGTCTTGGGCAAAGGTCGGGGCCGTTAGTGATGATGACAAGGCGATTAGAGATAGAGCAAGCATAAGTTGTTTCATAACTAGGATTCCAATTACAGTTTTTAGACAGTGAATTATTTAAATTGAATGGGCTGATTATGTTTGAGAGAGCTAATCATGCATTCATCTAAGCCTTTTCAATGCGGTGTTTTGGATCAAAAGGCGTGGATATAAATTTCATTCATACACGGTTTAAATACTGCAATTCGGGCTCCTCTTATTTTTTAATTAGCTTGATCAAAATTTGATACCTAGAGTAACGACTGAGGTGCTCCAAGTAGATCTTGGCTATTAACTTAACTGATTACCCGTGCTTTAGGTGTGATATTAAAAAGACAACCTTTTGTTCACAAAAAGGCAGGTTGATAGGAATTATTTTTGGACGTTAATAATTTTGTGAAAAGTATTTATTTTTAAATGAATACAGTGTCTTAACTTATTATTTTGCGCTTTGATTATCCCCTGCCTTGCCTTTTGGGGAATTTGTAGTGTAACTGGGTGACACATTTATCTCACAGGATGGCCGCGCTTCATGTTGCCGGATGTTTCTCTTTCTTTTTATATCGTCGCAGCCTTTGCTGTTTTAATCACCGGAATTTCCAAAAGCGGATTTTCGGGGGGAATGGGGGCTTTGACCGTGCCTTTGATGGCGATGTTCATTTCCCCCTTTAAAGCGGCTGCGATAATGCTACCCATTTTGTGCTGTATGGATGCTCTTAGTATTTGGGCTTATCGGAAAAGCTTTCACCGTAAAAACTTAATGGTGCTTGTTCTGGGGGCTTTATCGGGGATTGGTATCGGCGCACTGACCTATAGCTATGTCGATGCGAATGATATCCGAATTTTGCTAGGGCTTCTGACGCTGTTGTTTGGGCTGAGTTATTTTATTGGTAATCAAAAAGAAAGAAAACAAACAGAGGCATCGTCTCCTGTCGGAATTGGATGCGGTGTGATTGCTGGATTTACCAGCTTTGTGGCTCATGCGGGCGGTCCCCCAGTTAAGTTCTTTCTTTTACGGCAGCGGTTAGACAAAACGGTTTTTGTTGGAACAAACGTTGCCTTCTTTCTGATTGTTAATCAGGTTAAGTTAATACCCTACGCGTGGATGGGGCAGTTTTCTTCTGAAAACCTGATGCTTTCGCTTTTGTTTGTTCCAATTGTCCCCTTGGGCATTTGGTTAGGTTTGAAGTTACATAAATTAATTGCACCTGAACTATTCTATCAAATCAGTTATTTGATGATGATATTGGCTGGTGCAAAACTGCTTTATGATGGAATGTCGCCACTTGTTTGGTAACATAACAAACGCTGCCTTTTGAACTTGGTAAGTTATGGAATGTACTTGGAAGAGAATTAACCGTAAGTCCGCGCCAGAACGCGGAGACGGCTCTCAAAATCACTTCGATCTACATAACAGCCTCTTAGATGTCTTGCGCCACTGTAGCCATCGCCAGCTTCGTATGAGTTTCGACCATGCATGACCCGTCTGTTATCAAAGATGCATAGATCGCCGGGGGTCATTTTTACAGAAATAACAAAACGTGGATCATTAATCAGAACCATGAGCTTTCTAAAGGCAAGATAGAAGCGGTCCATTATTTTTTCATCCATATCAAAAGTATCGACGAGGTGCGGGCTGTACCTTAACTCAATAAGTTGATTATTTTCGTCAACATTGATGATGGTTTTTCGTGTTCGAATGTCTGTTTCAAAATCATGAAATCGCATGGGGACAGTCACGGTCGTTAACAGGTGGAATGCCTCTGGATCTGTTTTTCTGAGTTCGTCTATGATCTTGAAGCCATCAGCATAAGTTGATTCTCCACCAAGACTGTCATTCATCAGACAGTGCAGGAATTGATATCCTGGTGGCGTTTCCTGATTGATCAGATCAATATGAAGGGGCAGAGCTTCGGAGGTATAGGCGTTGTTGATGGGGTTTGGTTTTGACTGTACATCAAAAACAGTTCCGAAGTTGGTTTGACGCAGAAAAGAGATCCGATTGGCAACATTTGTGACCCCTTCGTCTGTGCAAGGTACATTGCGTACGTAAGAAATGCCGGATCTTTGAACTGCTTTTAACCAGTTAAAAAGGGCTAGGTCATCCTGCATGAGGTCATTGTATTCGACCTCGTACATATCATTAAGTATTTCTGTTCCCCAAGGTACGATAACGGATGTGTTCGGCTTTTTGAAATCGGGGGAATAGGCATTCTCATAAAGCCATTGTAGTTGATAGGTGCTTTTGTGTGCTTCTTCTGACCAACTGATAGACAAGGTGGTCTGGTCAAAGCTTCCTTCGGTGGCGTATATATCAGGACTTACCGTCGTCAGGTTGAATAAGCGCTCTTGTGTTGAGGGGTGGAACCCGCTTGGACAGTTGTCGCGAAGCCATAGGTAATGGAACGTTGCAACCTTGCCGTCTGACCAGCTGATTTCCAAGGAACGATCTGAAAGGCCTAATTCCTTTACTGAAACGTCAAATTGTCCTTTTTGGGCGAGCGAGCTCATTCTTTACTCCGTAAGTAGCTATTTGGCCCCCGAAGGTCGTAGGGCAAGTCTGTGGGCAAATCTGTTGACGATTAAAAAAGGAACTTGGATTAGATCGAGGGCATCGGGAAGTGATTTTATTTGGTAGATCAGTCAGTTTTTCTCAGGGGAATGACGAAGTGGTCATGGGATCAATAATAGTTTGAACTTTCATTGTGTGAAAACCAGCTAAGGTGTTACTATTAATGCAAGAAATTCTAACCGGGAGCCAAAACCATGAAAGACGCCAATTCTGTCCTTTCTTCTTATAGTACGACTGTTTTTGAGGTGATGTCCCAATTGGCCTTGAAACATGATGCCATTAATCTGGGACAGGGTTTTCCAGATGAAGACGGCCCGGAAGAGTTACGGAAAATAGCGGCTGATAGCTTGATGGAAGGCCCCAATCAATATCCGTCTATGATGGGTATTCCTGAATTGCGTAAAGCGATCGCTGACCATGATAAAAAGTTTTATGGCTTAAATCTGGATTGGAAGACCGAAGTTATGGTGACTTCCGGGGCAACCGAAGCCTTGGCGGATTGTTTGTTCGGGTTAATTGAACCTGGTGATGAAGTTGTCGTTCTGGAGCCATCGTATGATTGTTATATTCCGCTTATTAAAAGAGCAGGTGGTATTCCGGTAATTGTGCCTATGTCGGCACCTGATTGGAAGCTGCCGATTGAAGAACTGGATGAGGCCCTTACCCAAGAAACCAAACTGATTATTATCAACAGCCCAATGAACCCAACAGGAAAAGCTTTTCATTGGGATGAGCTGGAAGCCTTGGCCGAATTATGTCTACGGTATGACATCTATGCGGTTTGTGATGAAGTTTATGAGCATCTAATTTTTGATGGCCGTAAACACTATCCATTGATCACCCTGCCTGGTATGCGTGATCGTACGGTCCGTATCGGATCTGCGGGGAAAAGTTTTGCGTTAACGGGCTGGAAAGTTGGCTATGTGTGTGGCGCACCAGAGGTTTTAACCCCGATTATCAAGGCACATCAATTCACGACCTTTACCACGCCACCAAATTTGCAAAAGGCAGTGGCTGCGGGATTGTCAAAAGATCAAAGCTATTTCAATAATCTAATAAAAGGTCTGGAAGGTAAGAGGGATTATCTTTCAAAGGCATTAGCTGATATAGGTTTTGATGTCTTGCCATGTGATGGTACTTATTTCGTTACGGTCGATATTCGTGGTGTTCACTCTGGCAAAGATGAAGAGTTTTGCCGTTACATAACGACAGAGGCAAAAGTTGCCGCAATCCCGGTCAGTGTATTTTTTGATATGGAAGGCCCCACCAACTTAGTTCGTTTTTGCTTTTGCAAGCGAATGGAAGTCCTTGAAGAAGCGGTCAACCGGTTAAAGAAAGCCCTGTCGTAGCTTTAAGATCTTTTTCTGCTTAAAATCGTTGGAATAGCTAGGGAGTTTTAATCTTAGAGGATTTCTTTCAGTATCTTGGCCATGCCTTTGATACCGTCTGAAATTTTATCTTCTGGTGTGCCTGCGAAACCGATCATGAAACCTTTTCGTTTGAGCGGGGTCATGCAGTAATAGTCCAGATTATTTACGGCATAGCCAGCGGCTCGTAATGTTTGTTCAACTTGTTCTGGGTCTGCATGATCAGGAAGCCAGGCGTTACAGTGGAAACCCTGTTCTACCGGGTTTATTTCGATCAGCCCTTTGAGGTGCTTTTCTGCTGCTTCAATAAGAATTTGTTGGCGTTGATGATATACACGACGCATTTTCCGCATGTGTGTGGCGAAGAAACCTTCATTAATGAAATCGGCGATGATCTGTTGGGTCAACTTGGGGGTTGAACGCTGTAAAATGGTTGAGGCATGGGCAAAGTCCTCTGCCATGGATTTGGGGACGATCATATAGCCTAGTCGAAGGCCAGGGTAGAGTATCTTGGTAAATGAGCTGACATAAAGAACTCTCCCCCCTTTATCCAGCCCTTGCAAAGCTGACAGAGGACGCCCCGTATATCTGAATTCACTGTTATAATCGTCTTCAAAAATCCAGGTATTGTTTTGCTGCGCCCATTCCAAAAGCTTGATGCGACGGGTGAGGGGCATCCGATAACCCAGGGGATGTTGGCTTGACGGTGTTACATAGGCAAGGCGTGCAGGGGTATCTTTGGCTTCTTCCGGACAAAGATCAGGGTTGAAGCCGTGTTCATCGGGGGGAATGGGGACGACATTGGCGCCAGTCCCCTCGAAGACACAGCGTGCCGCGGTGTGACCTGGATCTTCCATCCAGACGGTATCGCCGGGATCAAGCAGGAGTTGACTAGCAAGATTAAGGGCGGACTGGGTACCAGAGGTGATAATGATCTGTTCTGGTGTGCAGCGCACTGAACGAGACGTTTTTAGGTAGCTTGAAATCGCTTCTCGCAAAGGCATGAACCCGCCGCGATCCGCATAGGTGAGGTCATCGTTGGATGGCTTGCGTTGATACCTGTTGGTAAGGCGAGAGAAAACATCATGTGGCAACAGCTCGTATGCTGGCTGACTAGGTCTAAAGGTGTAGATGCCTTCCGGTTCATATTGGTGAGGCAATTCTGAATATTTGAGGCCCCGGTTTGAAAGCGTTAAATCTGGATCTTCTTCGAAAGAATCGGGGTCGTCATCACTTGCAGATTGGTAGAAATCTGTCATTGCGGATAAACGATGGGTTACATAAGTACCAGCTCCCCGACGTGTTTCTAGGAAGCCTTCGGAAATCATTTGCTCAATTGTATTGATGACTGTCGTTCTGGAAATTTCCAGTTCTGTTGCGATTGTTCTGCTGGCCGAAAGCTTGGTTCCGGGGGGTAAGTCACCGGAAAGAATAAGCTTTCTTATCCCGCTATAGAGTTGTCTGTAAAGCGGGGTTTGTGATGTCGGGTCCAGTTTTATGCCTTCAAGTAAGGCGCCGGATGCAAATTTAGCCATGATCGTGAACTTAATGTAAAATTGGTCTGCTTGGGTGTTCAATAATGGATCTTAAAGTGATGCCACTATCCGTGTAGTATTTCCAAAACAACAAAGCCGCAAGCAAAACCGTGTAAAAGCGGAATTGCAAACAAAGTTCAATGTCACTGTAATACATGCCCTGTAGGTGTGCATTCATGATAGAAAAGTGTTCATTCTGAACATTGAAGTCAGACTTGGAGAGCTCTTGTTCGGTGAATAAAAGGTTCAATTTGGGCCTATGACGTATTCGAACATGCGCATTTATAAACACGGAGGTTTTTTATGATTAACACGAAAGCCAAGCTTTCGCTTAAGCAGGCAATTCTGGGTGTAACTGCAATCGCAGGCCTGGCATTTGCTGGTCAAGCACACGCAGAAGAACTACGCCTTCTTACCTGGGGTGGTTATGCTCCTGAATCTGTTGTTAAGCAGTTCAAGGAAGAAACTGGCATCGATGTTAAGGTTACTAAATCTAACAACGAAGAAATGATTGCGAAGCTTCGTGCGACTGGCGGCGGCGGTTTTGACCTTGCTCAGCCCAGCCAAGACCGTATTTCTGGTGCGCAGGCCGAACATAGAATTTACAAGCCAATTGATCTTTCGAAAATCGATTCTAGCCAGTTCATCGGCTCTATGCTTGAAGCAACAAAGACAAACACAACCTACAAAGGCGATGTTTACGGTGTGCCACACGTATGGGGTACAAGTGGTCTGGTTTTGAATACAAAGCTGGCAAGCACTGTTAAAGATTATACTGATCTTTGTAATGATGCCGTTGCTGGTAAAGTTTCTTACCGCCTAAAGCGTCCAACGTTGATTGGTTTTGCTTTTGCTCTTGGTCATGATCCATTTGCTGCTTATGGCGATAAAGCTAAGTACGAAGAAATCATGGGTGATGTTGAAAACAAGCTCATTTCTTGTAAAGCAAATGTGAAAACCTATTGGGAAGGCGGCGACGCACTTCTTAACCTTGTTCGTTCAGGCGAAGTTGTTGCTGCCATGGCCTGGGATACAGGCGGATGGAAGCTTAACAACGATAATGCAGACGTAACTTTTGTTGCGCCTAAATCTGGTGCTCTTGGTTGGATTGATACTTTTGTTCTGCCAAAGAAAACTGAAAATGAAGCTGCTGCTTACAAGTGGATCAACTTCGTAATGCGTCCTGAAGTTGCTGCACAAATTACAGCAGCTGCCGGTAACTTCACAGCATCCAAAGGTGCTGATGAGCATGCTGATGCTACGCTGAAAGCTCAGTTCCAGGGAAGTTTCCCACAGGCAGATCTTGATAACATCAAATGGTACCCAACTGTACCACCAGGGCTTGAAACTATCGAAGGTAAAGTTCTGGACCGTGTGAAAGCTGCTTCTTCTAACTAAGAAAAGCGTGCCATACGGTGCATAAAAGGCGGCCCCCGGTCTTGTTAGAGATCGGGGGTATTGCCATCAGCGGTTTGTTCAGTCACTTTCCGCTAAAGTCCTAATCTCGGGGGACTTTAAAACCCGGCATAACAGGCCAACAGACCTGATAAATACAACACCCTTTCGCAGGTAAATAAAGAATATGAGCAATCAATTGGATCTTGAGTGTCGGCAGCTGGTGAAGTCCTTTGGGAAATTTACAGCTGTTGATAATGTGTCTTTGGAAATTCCAAAGGGATCTTTCTTCTCAATACTCGGTCCAAGTGGCTGTGGTAAGACCACTCTTTTACGTATGCTTGCTGGTTTTATTGAACCGACTGCAGGCGACATTGTCATTAAAGAACAGTCCATGTTGGGGGTTCCCCCGAACAAGCGCCCTGTTAATATGGTTTTCCAGCATCTCGCGCTTTTTCCTATGATGAATGTGGCTGAGAATATTGCCTATGGTTTGAAACGTAGAAAACTTCCGCAGGCAGAAATTGATAAAAAGGTTGCTAATGTTTTGGAGCGGGTAAGTCTGCCCGACGCAGGACCAAAAGATGTGACGCAGCTTTCCGGTGGACAGCGTCAACGTATTGCGATTGCGCGCTCTCTTGTACTTGAACCGGCTGTTTTACTTCTTGATGAGCCGTTAGGTGCTCTCGATTTAAAACTACGTGAACACATGAAAGTTGAACTGAAACAGCTTCAGCACGAGGTGGGTACAACCTTTGTGTATATTACCCATGACCAGTCCGAAGCATTAGTTATGTCTGACAACGTTGCTGTTATGAACCAGGGACGCTTTGAGCAAGTTGGATCTCCGCAAGATCTCTATTACAACCCGAAAACAGCTTTTGTTGCTGGTTTTGTTGGTGATTCTAACCGCTGGAGTGGGCGGGTCGATACGATGGATAACGGACAGGCACTGGTATCACTTGATGATGGCGGTATGATTGCTGGAATAACAGGCAACGAAAAAACGCTAACGGTTGGTGACAGAGTAGAGCTTTTTGTCAGGCCGGAAGCAATTACGATTGAACGCGACAGCTCTGCTCAAACAGGGGCGCATCTTGAAGATGGTCAAAATACGCTGTCCGGGATTGTTGAAAACCTTCTCTTTGACGGGGCAAACAGCCGCGCGCAGGTCCGCGATCAACAAACAGGCCATCAGGTCACTGTTTCATTGCCTCAGACAGGTGCTTTTAGCGATCTCAAGTCTGGCGAACAGCTTCGATTGTCTTGGGGTGTGGACAAGGCCCGCGCTTATGTCTCTCAGGCGGGGCTTGGTAAGGAGCAGGCGGCATGAGTACACTCCAGATGACCTCTGGAACAGACAAGAGTGATACAATCCCGATGATTAAACTCGGGACTTTCCTGTTGATGCTACCGCTTTTGCTCTGGCTGTTCTTACTTATTATTTTACCGCATCTTGATCTTTTGACCGTTTCCCTTCGCGAAAAGCTGGGGTATCGGGAATATGCTTTCAGTTTTCAGAACTATATCGAGTTCTTTACCGAACCACTTTATTGGAACACCTTTGTTCGCACAGCTGTTATGTCCATTGTCGCAACAGCCATCACACTGGTTGTTGGTTTCCCGGTCTCTTACTACATTGCTAAAGTTCTTAAGGGCAAAAAACGTAACCTTTTGTTCATGATGTGCTTGATCCCCTTTTGGGTTTCCGAGCTTGTCAGAACTTTTGGGTGGATGATTTTACTGCGTGAATCCGGTGTGATCAGTAGTTTTCTACAATGGGCAGGTCTTGTTGATGGGCCTGTCGAGCTGCTCTACAGTGATGCAACATTGATGGTTGGTCTGGTTTATACGTCCATGCTCTTTATGGTCGTCCCACTGGTTTCTGTGCTGGATACGCTGGATGATAGCCTTATCGAAGCTGGGTATGATCTTGGTGGCAGCACGTATTCTATTTTGCGTGAGATTGTTATCCCTCACGCAATGCCGGGTATTGCATCTGGCTGTATTGTTGTCTTTATGCTGACGCTGGGGAATTATCTAACGCCGACGCTTCTTGGTGGGAAAGATAGCCTGTGGTTTACCGAGCAAATCTATAACCAGTTTATCACGCGCTTTAACTGGGAATCTGGCTCAGCCTTTGGCTTCCTTCTTTTATTCCTTTCATCTGTGATTGTTTTTGTCGGCTTAAAGTTAAGTCGCCAGACACTTGCTGATACTGTGAAATAAGGTGCTTTGATATGATACCGTCTCTTCCTCAGTCAAAGTTCAGCACACGTCTTTATGTGGCTTATATAACTCTATTTTTTATATACCTGGCGGCACCGCTTGTGGTTGTTGGTGTCTTTGCGTTTAACGACAGTCTGTTCCCGTCCATGCCATGGAATGGTTTCACGTTCGACTGGTTTATTGGCACAGAAGATACCCGTATTGGGGTCTTTAATGATGGGCAACTTTTGGAATCAATTGGCTATTCCGGTTTTATTGCTGTTTGTGTGACGTTGTTGTCTGTTTTCGTTGGGACCTGTAATGCATTTTTGTTTGAACGCCATACTTTCCCGGGGAAAAATGTTCTCTACATCTTCGCGCTGATGCCGTTGGTTATTCCCGGTGTGATATTGGGGATCTCTATACTGATTTTCACTAATTCGATTGCCAATGGTGTTGAAGACAGCTTCGGACTGGATTTAGATTTTCTGCGCCCAGGTTTGTTTATCGTTATTATGGGGCAGTTTGCTTTTGTAACTACGATCACAACGTTGGTGATTTCGGCTCGCCTTCGAAAATTTGATACCAGCTTGGAAGAAGCTGCGTTGAATTTGGGCGCAACAAAGTGGGAAGCGGTAAAAACGATTACGCTTCCTTTCTTGAAGCCTGCAATGGTTGGTGCGGGGATTGTTTGTTTCCTGATGTCTTTTGAGAACTTCAACACAACACTGATGTTGGTTGGATCGGACTCTCCGCTAACAATCACGATGTTTGATCGCCTGAAACAAGGATCAACCCCTGCATTGAATGCTGTGTCACTGATGTTGATGGTTGTATCCGGTGTTTTGGCTTTGATATCTGTTTTTGTTCAGCGGGATAAAAAGTCGGCTGATGACGAGTAATACTACGGTGCTGAATTTGGATAAGGTATTTTAGTTCAGCTTAACTGTACGAGTTATGTGTCGTCCGATCCGAAAGGTCGGCACATAAAAAGGAAGTTGCTCCTCGAGTAACTTACCCCACATGACTTGACCGGGCTTTAATGCCCGGTCTTTTTTTGTATGAAGGGTTTCGGTTAAAGGATGATATTTCTATATCATTTTCTATGTGGCTTTTTTGCTAGGGGGCCACTATGCTGCTTGGGTATCGCCTGTCGAAGGATTGGGGACTGATCTTTGGCGGGGCAATGTTTATATCGTAATAAAGCGGTTTTTATCTGATCAGATAGGTGTGTTGAGTGGGGGCTTGATACCATTGTCTGAAGAGAAAAATTAATTGGGAAGTCTCAGTCCATGGTCGTGCCGTATCGCCCTGTCATTTCTGACAAAAGAACAGCTTCATTAAAACAGCGTGAACCCGTTATGGGCCGCCGTAGCCTTCTCAAAGGGCTTGCAGGTCTTACAGGTGTCAGTTGTGCATCGTCTCTTTTTCCTTCCCCGGCGATTAGCGCAGAGCAAGAGTTAGAAGTCTTTTGCTGGAAAGGCTATTTCAATCAAGAAATCATAGATGAGTTTAAAAAAGATACGGGTATTCAAGTTTACCTGACAGAATATGACAGCAATGATGAAGCACTCTTGATGCTTAAGGCCACCAAGGGGCTGGGCTTTGATCTTGTCTTCCCGTCGTCCTCTTTTTTAACAAACTGGCATCTGGCCAGGGATCTGTTACAGCCAATTGATGAAGGTAAGTTAGACCTTGGCCTTATACATGGCAGTATTCTGTCAAATGCTGAAAATATGGGGACAATTTATAGGGGGCGTCGTTATGCACTGCCTTTTGCTTGGGGCTGTGAAGGCATTGTCTTTGATAGTCTGTTAAGAGACTATCAGCCCGGGGAGATCTCTTGGAATGACCAATGGTCCTTTATTAATAAGGGATTTGTCGCGACCCGCCCTGGATCTGCCCTGACGTCGATGGCATTGATGCTTGATGGAACGGGAGAACGATTGGACTCTGCTTATTTAAATGAAGACCTTTCCCGGGAAGTTTTCGGTGAAGCACTTCTTTTTGCCAAAGAACATAAATCGCATGTTCGCCAGTTTTGGCGCGATACTGAAGGTTTGGCCTCTGCCTTTACACTCAACAATTGTGTTGTTGGGCAAGGATGGGGTGGTGCTGCGCACACATTGTGGAAGCAAACAAAGAGCAGGTTTAAATTTTTGGCCCCGAAAGAGGGGGCCCTTGCTTGGCTGGATACTTTGGCGATTCCTGCCGGAAGCACGAATGTTGATCAAGGGTATGAGTTGATTAATTGGCTTTTATCCCCAAAAGGTGCCGGGATGTTTATGGCATCTTCTGGGTATAATTCGGTTGTTAAAGATGCGCATAATGAATTGGATTTGGCTGCTCAAGAACGATTTAACTTTTCTTATAACGACGCTAAAGCCATCGACGACCTTTATTGGCTCAAGCCCGAACCGGCTTGGTTTAGGGACTTGCGTGATATTTATGTTCGAAAATACGTAGAAGCAGCCTGATTACAAAGGGCCATTTATATATTTTTCTCAAGAAATTGCAGGTAATCCCAGAGCTCGTCTCCGGATGCTCTTGTGCTCTCCGGGGCAGATGGTGATATATTTTAAATAATTTTTGAAATATTATGTCATTAAATAGGCAAATAAAGTCGTTTTTGTATAAATGGAGAGCGGTCAACAATTTATACTAATTGTATAATGCACAGGGAAAAGGAATTGTGTCATGGCGAATACCATTATCCTTACAGTTATTGGTTCTGATCGGCCGGGGTTGGTTGATGACCTGGCCACGATGGTGAATAAGCATGGTGGTAATTGGCTGGAAAGTAGGATGACTAGGCTATCCAGTAACTTCGCAGGTATCGTTCGCGTTTCTGTCCTCGAAGCGAACCACAAGGCTTTAGAGAGCGATATACAGTCTCTTGGTTGTGCAAACTGTCAGCTCATCATCGAACAAGAAACCAAAGTTGGCTCTGATGAGACCTTGCGTGAACTTAGTCTCGAGATAATTGGTCCAGATCATCCCGGTATTGTTCAAGACATTTCACATGCCTTGGCAGAGAAGAAAATCGGCATTAATGAGATCTCTACTGATTGTCAGGATGGTGCAATGTCTTCTGAGCGCATTTTTAACGCAGAGATTAATATTGCCATTCCCACATCTATGCCTGTTGACAGTATTCGGGATCAGTTGGAAGAGCTGGCAAATCAGTTATTTGTAGATATCACCATGGACGACCTAAAGGGAACTGTGACACGGATTTAACTGCGTTAGCTATCAAAAGGCAGCCAGAGAATTTGGTCCTGAATGCTTAAGGGTTTTCAGGGAGTAACCAGTCGATGGCTGTCTTTTTTTTCTGTTCCAGATATGCATTTGCTTGTGAAAAGTGCTGGTTGCCAAAAAATCCGCGATGGGCACTTAAGGGCGATGGATGGGGCGATTGTAAAACGAGATGCCGGTCTCGGTCTATGACAGCGCCTTTCTTTTGCGCATAGCTTCCCCAAAGCATGAACACTAACCCGCTATGTTTTTGGTTTAGCGTTTCTATTATTTTATCAGTAAAGATTTCCCAGCCACGACCTTGATGCGATCCGGCTTTATGCTGTTCAACGGTTAAAACCGAGTTTAACAGTAGGACACCTTGTTCCGCCCAAGAATTGAGATAGCCGTGAGGTGGCTGGCAGATACCAAGATCCTGCTCCATTTCTTTATAGATATTCTTAAGAGAGGGAGGGATCGGAACGTCCGGTTTGACAGAAAAACACAGCCCGTGTGCTTGACCGGGGCCATGATATGGATCTTGCCCCAGAATAACGATTTTCACGTTATCAACTGGCGTAAGATCAAGGGCTTGGAAAAGCTCGTTACCTTTGGGGAATATAACTTTCTTGCTGTCTTTTTGCTGCTTCAAAAAGGCTTTAAGATTCCGCATATAATCTTTGTTGAACTCGGAAAAAAGCGCTTCTTTCCAGCTAGGATCAAGCTTTACTGTGTCTGCTGTTGTATTCATGTCAGGTTTCAGAGTTAATCGATAATTATTTTAGCTTTCCTGCCCCGCTTCAAGCAGCAGTTTTTCCACATCCAAACGTTTGGTGTGTTTGAAAAACTCTTTTGCGATGGGGGAACTTGGTTCTCTTTTGGCGATAATCATACCGATTTTATTGACAAGTCTTGGTTCGGACAGGGGAATTGCAACGACGCCTTCTAGGTTACGCAGGACATGGATCAGGCTAATCGGAACAATGCTGGATGTGTTGCCAAATCGCGTTTCATGAAGAAGCTGTGTGATAGAGTTGGTTTGCGTATGTGGCGTGACAAAACAATCGAGTTCCTCAAATGTTTTATCGATAATACGACGATATTGCATATCCCTTGTTAATAGGCTAAGCGGCAGCTCGGCAGCTTCTTGCCAGGTTATTGTCTTTGTGCCTTTTAATGGGCCGTCTGCCTTGTGGATAAGGGAGTATTCTTCGTGGTAAAGTTCGTGACTTTCGACGTTGGTGCTAAGCTCATCACTCAGATAGGTGACGCCGACTTCAAGATCGAACTTTTCCAAGCCTAACTGTATTTCTGCTGAAGAGAGTGACAGAATTGAAACAGTTATATTGGGGTGAGCTTCGCAAAAAGGATTCTTGATCAGCGACATCATTGGCATTGCCGATGGAATGGCCCCAATCCGTAAATGCCCCGCCAAGCCTTTACTCATTTGACTGAGGGATTGCTTGAGGGTCCGCGCTTCGGCCAGAATACGCTGGGCGATCGTAACAACCAATTCACCTTCGGTGGTCAGTCCCTGGAAGCTACGCTCACGTTTGACGATTGGAACGCCGAGCTCGTTCTCTAGCTGTCGAATTCGGGCAGAAAAGGCCGGCTGTGAGATGTGGCAATTTTTCGCGGCTCGTCCGAAATGCTTTTCGCGCGCCAGCGCACAGAGTAGTTCCAATTGGCGCAAATCCAAGGTCGTTATCTCCTGTCGTGCAATAGAGTTATATTTTTATTCGTTTTGAGAACTACGGCGTGCCGAATTCCTGACATAGGGTGTATACAACATATCCCTAAAAGATATAAGGGGATATGTCTTGAAAGCCATTACTCAAAACGGCAGAGTCATGTATCCTTGGCGACATTAGCTTTGTTTTTTTATTTCTTTACCTGTCATCAGGCTTGGCGTTCCAAGTGGGGATGTCATTCCCGATTTCATCATGAAGTGGCGCAGCGGGGCAAAATTCCGCACAGCGGATAGTCCAAGGTCCCTGACTTTGTGAAGAATCGCGCTGTCATTTGAGGCAAATCTGTTAAGGCCATCGGCAGCCGCCAAGCGTGTCACAACATCGAAGCGTCTGGCCCTGTCGTATTCAGCAAGTAGCTGAGTGTCGCCCAGATCGTTTCCTTTATTATTTTGATCGATAAGTAGTTCTGCCAAGACGGCAACATCGCGTAAGCTCAGATTAAGTCCCTGAGCCGCAATAGGTGGCAGTGCATGTGCTGCTTCGGCGATAAGAGCGAAGCGGCTGGCATGGAAAGAATTACTGAGCATGGCAGATATAGGAAACCCACCACGTTTTCCAAATAGCTTTACATTGCCAAGGCGCCCTTTGATCTTCTCTTTCAGTTTTTTTGTGAAGGCCTCTTCGTCCAAAGCGAGCATTTTTTTCGCCAAGGAAGTTTCTTCTACCCAAACGATGGACGATCGTTTTCCTGTCATTGGTACGAGAGTGAAAGGGCCAGCTGGGAAATGGGTTTCTGTTGAAACATTCTGGTGTGATTTACTGTGTTCGATGTAACAGGTTATGGCTGTTTGTGGGTAGGGCCAGGACATGGATTTGATGCCAACAGCTTTGCGGCTGGGGGAGTTCTTTCCATCAGCACCAATTGTCAATTCTGCTATAGAACGTTGCCCGTTTGACAGGGTGAGGGTATAGCCATTGTCGCCTTCTTCCAGTTTTTCCATCTTGGTTGATGTTAGGTGGGTGACGGCGGGCAGTTCCGTTAATCTGTCACATAATGCTCTTCGTAAAACTGCATTGGGTACATTAAAACCAAAGGGGCTGTCATTTATCTCTCTGGAATCAAAATCAGTTGAGCTGGGGTATTTCTGTTTTCCCCGTGGCAGATTAACAATGCGCATGACGGTCAGCGCCGTTGCGTGTTCTTCGCATCCGGCCCACGCGCCACAGGCGTTGAGCAGATTTATCGAATTTTGTATGAGCGCAGTGGTACGATTATCTTTTGCATCTTGATAGGCATTTTCGGGCAAAGGCGGTTCTAGGTCGACCAAAAGCGTTTTTATGCCTGCGGTGCCAAGTGCTGCGGCTAAACCTAATCCGGCCAATCCGCCACCAATAATCTGAACCTGATTTGCAAGTGCTGCGGAAGAATTTTGGTCGGTCATGGTTTCTGGTTACACCTGTGCTGAATGCGGAAGGTATTATTTTGTATTCTGAGGTACCCTCAAAGTACCAGTGGTGCAAGGTGTTGTCTTGTCACAGTTTAGAGATTTTTGCGAAGTGATAAAAAAAACGGGGCCGCTTGTTGTCAAGGGCCCCATTCCATCGTTGCTTTTATCGCGGTCTTTTTAGTCGCCAAGCAGACCTTTGATGGCATTTCCAGCACCATCAGCGGCGTCTTTAATGCCGTCGGAAGCACCAGATGCAGCGTTACCAACCGTATCGGTTACTGCTGAAGCACCGCTGGCGGCCCCTTCTGATAGATCCTGAACACGGCCTTTTACATCTTTTGCAATGCCTTCTAGATCAACAGAGTTAAGCGCGCGGGTAATATTTTTTGTCACTGCACCAAGCGCGGCTTGTAAAATAACATCCGGGCTTGCTCCGCTATCACCTTTGCCGATGTCTTTAAGGTGTATGTTGGGTAAATCAACATCAATTGTTTTATCCCCAAGCGGCGCAGCAGCTACAGAAACTTCGCCGTCGTTTAGGTATAGGTGCTCGACGATGAATTTAGGGCCTGAACCCGCACTGTTGTCGCTATTATTAGAGTTACTGGTTGTCTGAGCATTTTCGTTGATTGTGTCGATATTACTTTTTTGCGGGCCGACTTCATAGGTGATGTGTGGGGCCTTGATGCGGATCTCGTTGATAACCACTACATCGCTGGCGATAGACGTTGGGTCAACCTTAATTGTGATTTCTTCAAATTTGAAAGCATCGCTTGATTTGAAGCCTTGCGGGTTACTCATAAGGAAACCGGATAGGCTACCTTCACCTGTCGTTGGCGAAATAGAGACGTTATCAAGCGTGACTTCTGTCTGGGTCATGTCCGAAGCAACGCTTTCGACAGCGGCTTTAACGATTGAATCCAGTGATGAGTATATGAAAATAACACCGGCAACGATTAGGACGGCAATTGTAATAAGTGTAATACCGGCAATTTTAATAGTCTTGTTCATAATTTCAGGCTTCCCCGAGGTTGATCTGATAGCGCACTAAAGCATTTGTGGTAGCCAAAATCTATAGGTATATACCGCAAAATGGGAGCCAAATTGGGGGAGGATTTTTGTGAATCCGCGAAAACCAACAGGTTTACATGCAGTAAATATGGTTAACGCTTGAAGTAAAAAGGTTAATGAAAGTCGGGACGTTATCAGAGGGTTTCGAATGCCTTTCGGCTGTTGTAATTTTACCACGATGATTGTTTTAAATAAAAATTGTTAACGAAAAGAATTCGTCAAAAATGGCTTATTTATAGAAAACAATTATAAATCAATGTCTTGGTGTGTTGTTGGCGTTTATTTTTTTAGGTCTCATTTTTATCACAATAAATATCAGCATTTTTGATTAGTGGGCATAGGGTGCATGCGAAAGTTGCATGGCTTATTATTCTTTATTTAAAGTAAAGATGAATAAATTAAAGTAAAAGTGTTTTTTAGTTAGTGTATTCATGGTGAGTGTAAGTAGTTTGAGACGTTTTTGTCTCTAATTCATGATAAATATTTCTTTGACTCTTTGTGTTAATCTCTTGTAAAGATTTGGTCGTAACAAGCGACATAGGGTTGTTTGTTTTCAATTCATCCCCACATCGGGGTACGCTCACAATGATACAGGCTGTGTGGGCACGGGCTTGAAGAAGCTGCTGAAGTGATAAGCTGAGGTACTTAAATGAGACGTGGTTTACGACAGATCAGACGTGTAGGGTATGGGCTACGTGGCCAATTCCGTAACCATTGGTATGGTTTTTCGTCATTCTTGTTTGCACTTGTTATCAGTGCTGGGTTAATTGCACCTGAAGCGCAGCAAAATGCTCTAGCCGTTCAGGTGGCAGAAGATGACTTTATTTCTCCTGTTGATGTACGGCCGTTGGCGCGTGATTACGCTGTCCTACCAGAATTAGAGCGCCGCCGTCCGACGCCGGCAAGCTATGATACTGAATTAGAGTGTCTAGCACAGAATATTTATTTTGAATCCCGCAGTGAAAATACAAGTGGTAAACGTGCTGTTGCCCATGTTGTCCTCAATCGTGTTGCAAGCAAGCGCTTCCCGTCCACGATATGTGGTGTGGTTCAACAGGGTGGTTCTTCTCGCTTGAACAAGTGCCAGTTTTCTTGGTGGTGTGACGGTAAGAAAGACGAAATTAAAGATCAGGCGTCTTGGGATGAGGCACAAAAGTTAGCTCGGTATGTGTATTGGGGTGTTTCTAATGATGTTAGTGAAGGCGCCCTTTGGTATCACGCTGATTATGTGAACCCAAAATGGCGTACAGCTTTTGACGAAGGGCCAACCATTGGCCGCCATATTTTCTATCGTGAGAAAACGGATGATTTGGAAGTTGCTTCATTAGAAGTAAAGTAGCTTCACGCTGATCCCGAAATAGTAAAAAGCGCCGTTTATGGCGCTTTTTTTGTGAGCGGTTTTTTAGAATACGTTAGATATTTAATTTTCAGACGTGGATTAAGTTCGTGGATTAAGTTCGTGGGTTAAGTTTTCTGGGCGTCAAAGACTTCTTTGGCCGAATTTAATCCATTAATGGCCGCAGGTAATCCGCCGTATACTGCCATTTGCCAGATTGCTTCTGCGATTTCTTTTTTACTCGCGCCGCTTTTAAGCGCGTGCTCGATATTGATTTTTAGCTGGGGTGCTGTATGCCCGCCGAGTACGGTCAAGGCGGCTACGGTGCAAAGTTGTCGAGTTTTTGCGTCGAGGCCTTCACGAGAATAATGGCGTCCATAGGCCCATTCGATCAGGCTTTCTGACATGCCCGGGACCATTTCATCGTATCGTTCGCCTAAAATTTCTTCTAAGTTTGGGGCGAGATTTTCTGCTGCATAATCACGCCCTTTTTGTAATGCGGATTTATCCATTATTTAATCTTCCTTTTTCAATAAGCCTTTGGTTTGAACTTTCGCTTCCAGTGGAGAGCTTGTTTCCAGACCGTCGCGTTCCATTTTTTCATACAGATCAACTTTGTAATTTAATAAATTCAGACAATCTGAGAGTTCTTCGATCTTTGCTGTGACAATATCCCGTCTGTCTTCGAGCATCTGGCGTCTTTGGTTTGCTGTTTTCGGACCCATTTCACGCAAAGCAGCGTATCGGGCCATGTCTTTTACTCCCATTCCGGTGGCGCGAAGTTTCTTTAGGAAGGTAATCCAATCTTTAATTGATTCCTGATAAACACGGCGCCCCCCTTGATTTCTTGTCGGGTCCGGGATCAGGCCGATTTTCTCGTAGTAACGAAGCGTATCTATGGAAAGACCACTCTGGGCTGAAAGCTCACCGATATACATAATTTTCCTAAGTTGTTTTGCCGTGTGTAGAGGTGTTCTGTACCGACAGCTCTTTTAGAGCATCCCGAGTGCTCCTTTGCTTTGGGGAGAACAAATCAAATGGTAAGTGCTGGAGTGCACTCTAGGTCAAGAGTGTTTTTATGAAATATATTTAAAAGCGTCAGGCGCTGACGCTGCTTTTTATAACTAGGGGAGGGAATGACTTATGAATCTAGCTTATGGTCGTCGATAATTTTTGTCTGACGTTTCTTTTCGACTTTGGAAATTTCTTTTTCTGTCTTTGTCCGGCCGAACTCAACACGGTTATCATCAGCCTTGGTGGCCTTTTCTTTACGCGCTTTGTTCTTACGCGCTTGCCTTAGATTGATAACGTTACTCATAAAATTTTGTTGCCTTCTGCATGATGTGTTGCCAGATGCAATTTCCTGTCATTTCTTGTTTCCTAATATGATGTAACCATTTAATGCTTCTGTACCAGAACTTTTTAAGACCAGATGGAGCCATGATGACCCGCAGTCCAGTATCTGAAAATGATTTTGCCCCAAAAGCGCAGCAAAAACCGTACGTGCATGAACTACATGGTGACCGACGTGAAGATCCTTATTCATGGTTACGGGCAGATAACTGGCAGGAAGTTATGCGACAACCGGATAAGCTCGCGCCGGACATTCGCGATTACCTCGAACAGGAAAACGGATACTGCAAAGCTGTGATGGCAGATACGGAAGAGCAGCAAAAATTACTGTTCGAAGAGTTAAAAGGGCGTATTAAGGAAGATGATTCTTCAGTGCCATCGCCGGATGGCCCTTGGCTTTATTATGTGCGGTATGAAGAAGGGCAGCAGCACCCCATTTTTTGTCGCAAACCAACAGACGGCCAAGGTGACGAAGTTGTTCTTCTTGATGGTAATGAAAAGGCCGAAGGCAAAGATTTTTTCCAGATCGCGAGCTGTTCACACAGTCCAAACCATCGCTATGTCGCCTATAGTGTCGATGAAAAAGGCTCTGAATATTACACGTTGAGAATCAAGGATCTCACAACCGGATCAGAACTGGACGATGTGATCGACAGCACATCCGGTTCTGTGGTGTGGGCAGCAGATAATCAAACGCTGTTTTATACCGTATTAGATGACAACCATCGTCCGTCAAAAGTGCTACGGCACTATCTGGGTGATGATGAAAACCTTGATGTACTTGTTTATGAAGAAAGTGATCCCGGCTTCTTTGTTGGCATCGGGAAAAGTGAGTCCGGCAAGTTTATTCAGATACTAGCGCATGATCACCAAACATCCGAAGTTCATTTAATTCCAGCACAAAAACCGGCTTCAAAGCCCGTTGTTGTTTCTGTACGTGAACCGGGCATTGAGTATGAAGTTAGTGATCATGAAGGGCGTCTTCTCATTCTGACTAACGCCGATAAGGCTGTAGATTTTAAAATCTGTGAAACGTCTTTGGACAAAGCAGGACGAGAAAACTGGAAAGACCTGGTCAGACATAAGCCCGGTGCTTTGATCTTGAGCTTGCTTGTGTTCAAAGATTTCATGGCAAGGTTAGAGCGTGTCGAAGGTCTGCCAAAAATTATCGTGACGCATTTTTCTGATAACAATGAACACGAA
The DNA here is from genome assembly GCF_048270245.1 of Kiloniella sp. GTDB lineage: Bacteria > Pseudomonadota > Alphaproteobacteria > Kiloniellales > Kiloniellaceae > Kiloniella. The sequence continues at coordinate 401,253 of NZ_JBLWTH010000003.1, read as the reverse complement.
ATTGCTTTTGATGAAGAGGCTTATAGCCTTGGCATGTCCGGCGGATATGAGTTCGATACCAAGACACTGCGTTTTAGCTATTCATCACCATCAACACCCGCGCGTGTGTTCGATTACGATATGGAAAGTCGGGAACGGACATTGCGCAAGGAAGATGAAATTCCGAGCGGACATAATCCGGATGACTATGTGGTTCGCAGGTTATTAGCACCGTCGCACGATGGTGCACTGGTGCCGATTTCATTGATTCACAGAAATGATACGGTGCTGGATGGCAAAGCGCCTTTGTTGCTCTATGGCTATGGTTCCTATGGGAATGCAATCCCTGCAGGTTTTATGCGCAACAGCTTCTCACTTGTCGATCGTGGCTTTGTCTATGCTATCGCCCATATTCGCGGCGGAACAGATAAGGGCTATGGTTGGTATCTCGATGGTAAAATGGACAAAAAGAAAAACACCTTCATCGATTTTATTGCTGCAGCAGAGCATCTAATTGCCGAGGGCTATACCGCCGCGGGACAGATTGCGGCACATGGTGGCAGCGCTGGTGGTATGTTAATGGGCGTTATCTCTAATATGCGGCCTGATCTCTTCAAGGCGATTGTGGCTGATGTTCCCTTTGTGGACGTGCTGACAACCATGTGTGATGAAACCCTGCCGCTGACGCCGCCGGAATGGCCGGAATGGGGCAACCCTATCGCGGGTAAAGAGGCATACGATTATATTAAATCCTATTCACCCGTGGATAATGTGACGGCACAAGATTATCCAAACATGCTGGTCACAGCCGGGCTAACTGATCCGCGTGTCACCTATTGGGAACCGGCTAAGTGGGTTGCGTGTTTGCGTGAACTTAAAACAGACAGTAATCATCTGATTTTCAAAACCAATATGTCCGCCGGCCACGGTGGTGCTTCTGGCCGTTTTGAGCGTTTGAAAGAAGTGGCCCTGATGGATGCGTTTTTGATCAAGGTGTTTGAAATTTAGGTGATATGCAAAGGGGGAGGCGGATATGAGAGTAAAGTATTGGTGTTTCTTGACAATTTTCTCTCTCCTTTTTGCGATTTCGGGTGTAAAGGCGGAAGAGAAACCCGAAGCTTTGGTTGTTGGAGAACTTGTTTATAAAGAGTTCCATGACCCTGGTTATGTGTATTTCCAAACTAAGGAAAACAAGGAAATTGAGGCCGCCTTCTATTATCTATTTGTCTCTTTTGAACAAATTGAGAAATGGACCGTAGGTGAAAAGTTTGAGCGGGTCTTAGATGCAAAGAAGGGGGCCGGAATTCATCGGATGGCAGAGGGCACTTTTTTCAAAGTTGTCTTTGCTCCAGAAGATAATCCGATTGAGCTGCTAGAGAAAGCTTGTCTCGAGACCGCTATGACAACTTTAGACATTGCAGGGTGTTTTCATCAAAGCGCTGAACGCTGGAACGGAGAGAGTGAGTATCTGTTTGATGAGCTTTCGCAAAGTGCCTCAGAAACAGTGTATACACAGCTTTCTGAGGCAAGAAAGAAGTGGCTGGCGTATGAAACAAGTTTGATGGATAGCTTTTATACCTATGGGCAAGAGCAAGGCGGAACTATCATGAGAATTCATAGTGCTTCTCTAAGACGTGAGCTTGCTCGGTCATTCTTTTATCAAACTGTTCGGTTCTTTGAATAAGCTACTTCTACACGGAGTTCACAAATTGTCGATGCCAAAGGGAATTTCCTGTATTCGGTGGGGTGTGGTGGCACAGGGCGCAATTTGGTAGTGGCTCATAATCGGGTAAATCAAAATAATGTTTGATCGCTCCGTAGAGACCGCCGTGGGCTGCGACTAAAACCGGGCCGGGGCGATCTATCGCTTTGTTGACGGCTTTTGTTGCGCGTTCAATAAATTCAAGTCTTGTTTCTGCGCCTTCTGGGGTGAATTCACCGTCTTTCCAAGCTTCGAACCATCCATCGTCAACTAAACCTTCGTGATCTCCAAAGCAGGCTTCTTTAAGATCATCTAGAATGATGAGTTCGCAATTGAGAACTTCGTTAAGGATCTTGGCTGTTTCCAAAGCCCGCCCAAGGGGGCTGGCGCAGATGGTTTTAATCTCTGTGCCTTTAATCGCTTCTGCTGCCTCGTAAGCCTGTTTTCGTCCGGTCTCGTTCAGGGGAATATCGGTAAAACCCTGCATCAAACCTTTGGCGTTCCAATCGGTTTGGCCATGCCGGATGTAATAAAATTCTTTGTGAAGCAGCATAGAGTGATTCCATTTAAGGTAAAAAAATACCCGGTATTCCAATGAAATACCGGGTAGCAATTAGCCAAAAAATTATAGCTTAAACATATTCAATCTTGACGATTTCATAGCCCTTTTCACCCGCAGGTGTTCTGACTTCGATGGAATCGCCTTCTTCTTTGCCAATCATTGCGCGCGCCATAGGCGACGTAATGGCAATACGGCCAGCTTTTACATCTGCTTCCAGATCGCCAACCAGCTGATAGGTCGATTCTTCGTCAGTATCTTCGTCGGCAATGGTTATTGTGGCACCAAACTTCACGGTTGAACCGCTCATTGTGGCAACGTCAATAACCTCTGCACGGGAAATTCTCGCTTCAAGCTCAAGAACACGACCCTCGATAAAGCTCTGCTTTTCACGAGCGGCGTGGTACTCGGCGTTTTCTGATAAATCGCCGTGTTCGCGTGCTTCGGCAATCGCGCGAATCACTGCCGGACGTTCGACAACTTTCAGGTTACGAAGCTCTTCTTCAAGGCGGACAAGGCCCTCCTTGGTCATAGGAAACTTTTCACTCATTCGCTTTTCCAGGCGTATTTACAAACAGTTACTCCCGATTCCACCACCGTTTTAGGGCAGAATCGGGAGCCACTTAAATTAGAACGAAGTTTTAAAGTAAGCCTGAAGTGGCTCGACTTCAAGTAGGCCTTCTCTTTTTGCTTTTAAAGCCTCTACCATGGCGCGTGCACCATTGGCCGTTGTGAAGTATGGAACCGAGCTATCAAGGGCGCCACGACGGATATCAAAACTGTCCGCAATTGCCTTGGCACCTTCGGTTGTATTGATGATCAAGTCAACTTTGCCGGATTTAATATGGTCGGCGATGTTCGGGCGACCTTCGCGAACTTTCAGGGCACGCTCTATTTCCAAACCTTTATCTTGTAGGTGGGTTGCTGTACCGCTGGTTGCGACAATTTTGTAACCCATATCCAAAAGATCTTTGGCGAGGCCTTCTATAACTTTCTTGTCATGGTCTTTTACAGAGATAAAGACGGTTCCTTCATCAGGAAGATCAATGCCAACGGCCATTTGCGCTTTGAGGAACGCGCGGCCAAAGGATGTATCCAATCCCATAACTTCGCCTGTTGACCGCATTTCAGGGCCAAGCATGACATCAACACCGGGGAAACGGTTGAAGGGGAAGACAGCTTCCTTGATGGCGATATGTTCGCCGCGTTCAGTGATCAAATCAATATCAGTAAGTTTTTCGCCTGCCATAACACGGGAAGCAATTTTGGCAACGGCATTTCCGGTTGCTTTGGCAACAAATGGTACTGTCCGGCTGGCACGCGGGTTTACTTCGAGAATGTAAACAACATCGTCTTTGACTGCGAATTGAACATTCATCAGGCCAACAACATTAAGGGCGAGGGCAAGTTTATGAGCTTGCTTGTTAATCTCGGCAATAATACTTTCGGACAGACTGTAAGGTGGTAGAGAACAGGCTGAGTCACCAGAGTGAATACCCGCTTCCTCGATGTGTTCCATAATCCCGGCAACAAAGACATCTTTGCCATCACAGATCGCATCAACATCAACTTCGATTGCATCTTGTAGATAGCCGTCAAGAAGGACAGGGTTTTTACCTGATACCTTTACAGCTGTGTTGATGTAGCGTTCCAATTGGCTGGTTTCGTGAATAATTTCCATTGCACGACCACCAAGAACATAGGACGGACGGATAACAACGGGGAAACCAATACGTTCAGCAACAGCAAAAGCTTCTTCTCTGGTTGTTGCTGTACCATTGATTGGTTGGCGCAGGTCAAGGCTTTGTAACAGTTTCTGGAAACGCTCGCGATCTTCTGCAAGGTCGATGGCATCTGGAGATGTACCGAGGATCGGAATACCCGCATCTTCGAGAGCCTGAGACAACTTCAGAGGCGTCTGGCCACCAAACTGTACAATCACACCCTTGAGGGTGCCGTTGCTTTGCTCCTTGCGAGCGATTTCGATAACGTCTTCACCTGTAAGAGGTTCGAAATAGAGACGGTCCGAAGTATCGTAATCGGTGGACACTGTTTCCGGGTTGCAGTTGACCATAATGGTCTCGTAACCTGCATCACTAAGAGCATAGGCCGCGTGGACGCAGCAATAATCAAATTCGATACCTTGACCAATACGGTTGGGGCCGCCACCAAGGATCATGATTTTTTCACGATCGGTTGGATCGGATTCACATTCCGCGGGGTTAACACCGTCGCCTTCGTAGCAAGAGTACATGTAAGGCGTTGTGGATGGGAACTCACCCGCACATGTATCAATCCGCTTGAAGACCGGGGTGACGTTCAGGCTGTGACGGTGCTTGGTGACGTTTGCTTCTTCCTGATTGGTCAGTTCTGCAAGACGTGCGTCGGCAAAGCCCATTTTCTTGAGGTTCAAGAAGGATTGACGATCTTTTGGCAGGCCGTTTTCACGAATATCATTTTCCATCAGGACAATGTCTTCGATCTGGCGCACAAACCATGGGTCAAATTTTGTGACGTCAAAGATCTCTTCTACAGTCAAGCCATGACGCAGTGCCTGCGCAATGGTCAGCATTCTGTCTTTTGTTGGTTTAGATAAGAAAGAGCGAACCGTGTCTTTATCAACATTGCCGTTTGCATCGACGGCGCCTGGGATATCAACTTCGTTAAATCCGGTTAGGCCAGTTTCCATGGACCGTAGCGCTTTTTGAACTGATTCAGCAAAGCAGCGTCCGATGGACATTGCTTCACCCACAGATTTCATCGCTGTGGTCAGGTAATCTTCTGCACCCGGGAACTTTTCAAAGGTAAAGCGCGGGATCTTGGTGACGACATAGTCAATCGTAGGCTCAAATGATGCCGGGGTAACTTTGGTGATATCGTTTTTAAGCTCATCCAATGTATAACCAATAGCCAGCTTTGCCGCGATCTTGGCAATCGGGAAGCCCGTTGCTTTGGATGCCAGAGCGGAAGAACGTGATACACGTGGGTTCATTTCAATAACCACGAGCTCGCCGTTTTCAGGATTAAGGCCGAACTGTACGTTTGAGCCACCTGTTTCAACACCAATTTCGCGTAGACAGTTGATAGAGGCATCTCTGAGGATTTGGTATTCTTTATCTGTCAGCGTCAGGGCCGGGGCCACAGTAACGGAATCGCCCGTGTGGATGCCCATGGGATCAATGTTTTCGATGGAACAAATAATAATGCAGTTGTCAGCATTGTCGCGGACAACTTCCATTTCGTACTCTTTCCATCCTAGGACAGATTGTTCAACGAGAACTTCGCTGGTTGGAGAGGCTTTCAGACCGCTTTTGACAATTTCTTCGAACTCTTCAGGGTTGTATGCAATGCCGCCGCCTGTACCACCTAGGGTGAAAGACGGGCGGATAATTGCGGGAATGCCAACTGTTTCCAGAGCTTCCAGAGCTTCTTCGTATGAATGAACAACGCTGGAGCGTGGAGATTTCAGGCCAATTTTTTCCATGGCCGTTCTGAACAGCAAGCGATCTTCAGCTTTTTCAATGACATCAGCTTTTGCGCCGATCATTTCAACGCCGTGTTTGTGCAAAACACCTGAACGTTCAAGTGCAAGACTTGTATTCAAGGCTGTTTGACCGCCCATCGTTGGTAAAAGCGCATCGGGTTTTTCTTTCTCGATGATCTTTTCAACAATTTCCGGTGTGATCGGCTCGATATAGGTGGCGTCGGCAAGACCTGGATCAGTCATAATCGTCGCCGGGTTCGAGTTTACCAGAATAACCCGGTAACCTTCTTCGCGTAGCGCTTTACAGGCCTGAGCACCGGAATAGTCAAACTCACAAGCCTGACCGATAATGATCGGCCCCGCGCCGATGATCATAATGGATTTGATGTCTGTTCTTTTAGGCATGGTCTGCTTTACTCATTTTTTGTCTGTTTGCTCTTGCCTTGTGCTGGGCTTTGAGCTGTTCAGCTGTCTTGTTAAAACAATGGCGGCTGCTGTTGAAAGCGCCGCCATTGCAAATTATTTTCGGCGCTCAGCCATAAGGTCGCGGAACCGCTTGAACAGGTATTGACTATCCTGTGGTCCGGGCGAAGCCTCTGGGTGGTATTGCACAGAGAACACCGGGCGATCTTTCAGACGAATACCTTGGTTGGTATTGTCGAAAAGCGAGATATGTGTCTCTTCAACATTTTCCGGCAGGCTGTCTTTGTCCACCATAAAACCATGGTTCTGACTGGTGATTTCGACCTTGTTCGTTGTGAAATCTTTGACCGGATGGTTTGCGCCACGGTGGCCAAGATGCATTTTCTTGGTGTCAGCGCCAAGGGCAAGTGCAAGGATCTGGTGACCAAGACAGATACCAAAGATTGGCAAGTCTTTCTGGTCAAGAAGTGCCTTTACCATTGGAATGGCGTATACACCTGTTGCCGCAGGGTCGCCCGGTCCATTGGATAGGAAGACGCCATCTGGCTTATGAGCTAGAATTTCATCTGCAGTAGCATCTGCTGGAACAACGGTTACGCGGCAGCCTTGGGAGCTGAGAGAGCGCAGGATATTACGTTTGGCACCAAAGTCTACAGCGACAACATGAAACTCGGGATTGTCTTCGTTCTGGTAGCCCTCTTCAAGAGTCCAGCGCTTTTCATTCCAGTTTGCTGTCTGAGCACAGGTAACTTCTTTGGCGAGATCCATACCGTTTAGGCCGGGGAAGTCAGCGGCTTTCTTGCGCAATGCTTCCAGATCAAATTTGCCATCAGCGTGATAGGCTATGCAGCCGTTCGGCGCGCCATTGTCACGGATAAGACGGGTCAGGACACGGGTATCAACACCTGTGATCGCACTGAGGTTGTGAGATTTTAGCCACGCATCAAGATCACGGGTCGCGCGCCAGTTAGAAGGCTGCGTGATATCCATTCGGAGAATGGCGCCGCGTGAAGACGGTGTAATTGTTTCGATGTCTTCGTCATTAGTTCCAACATTCCCGATATGCGGGAAGGTAAAGGTAATGATCTGTCCAGCATACGAAGGGTCGGTCAGGATTTCCTGATACCCGGTCATAGAGGTGTTGAAGCAAACTTCTGCAACGGCTTCACCTTCTGCGCCCAACCCTCTTCCCCAAAAGACTTGCCCGTTGGCAAGAACGAGGACCGCGGTTGCTCCCGCAGGTTGTTTGCAGGCAGAATCAACAACCCCTGTCTGGGAGACGGAGGTTTCTTTTGATGTCATAATACTCATGGATGAGGCGTCCTTTAGGCAGACGTGATCGTCAGCGATTTAATAGCTGAGGCCTTTGTATAAGCATAAGTGGCTTTTAGGTCAAGAAAAACACGAAAGAAAATATTGTTTAATAACAATGGCTTATAAAGTTTTTAAAACTTTGCCATTTCTTTCTTTTTAGAGTAGGTTCTGGTCCTTTCTAAACTTGTTCGGGGCAAATGATGCTACGTAACAGCTTGAATGATGCTCTCAAAGAAGCTATGCGCAACAAAGATAAGCAAGCGATATCAACGCTTAGGCTTATTTTAGCTGCTTTAAAAGACCGCGATATCGCGGCGCGTGGCGAGGGGAGTGATCCTATCGGCGAGGAAGCGGTTCTGGAAATGCTCCAGAAAATGATTCGCCAAAGAAGAGATTCGATCGAAATGTACGAGAAAGCTGGTCGTACAGAACTCGCAGAGCGCGAACAGAGTGAGATTGAGATTATCGAAAAATTTCTTCCGAAGCAGATGTCTTCTGAAGAAATAGAAAAGATTGTCGAAAATCTTATTGCTGAGCTTGGGGCGGATTCCATTAAAGATATGGGAAAAGTCATGGGCGCGCTTAAATCTAAGTATGCGGGAAAAATGGATTTTGGCAAAGCCAGCGGTGTTGTAAAAACCAAACTGGTTTAAATCTGCCAAAAGCTGATTATATGTAAACAGAACTCATGGGATGCCTATGGGTTCTGTTTTCTTTTTCACTGCTGTGATAAGCTATCTTTCAGATCAAGGTACATGTTGGTTTGGGAACACGCCCTTCAATGTCATTCACGCCTGAGTTTTTAGACGAACTGCGCGCACGTGTGCCGGTTTCCGGTGTGGTCGGGCGTAAGGTAAAACTTACCAAACGCGGTCGGGAATTCAGTGGTCTCTGCCCGTTCCATAATGAAAAAAGTCCCTCATTTACGGTAAATGATGATAAAGGTTTTTATCATTGCTTCGGCTGTGGTGCTCATGGGGACGTCATTACCTTTGTTACCGAGACAGAGGGCCTTTCTTTTCCGGAATCTGTTGAACGCCTTGCTGAACAGGCTGGTTTGCAGGTGCCGAAAGCCACGAAGGAAGAGGCTGAGAGATCGAAAAAGCGTGCCAGTCTTTACGATGTGATGGAAGAAGTCGCCAAGTGGTTCGAAGAGCAACTGGCAGGTGATGCAGGTAAAGAAGCACGTGATTATGTTAATCGTCGCGGTTTAAGGCCGGAAACCGTCAGTCGTTTCCGCCTTGGTTATTCCCCCAATCAACGCGGCTTGATCCGCAAGGCAATGAACGCGCGCGGGATTGATGACGAACAGTTGGTTGATGTCGGTGTGATCAAACACAGTGATGAAGATCGACGTACTGATGGAAATGAATATTGGGATTACTTCATTCACCGCCTGATGTTTCCGATTACAGACCGCCGGGGAAGGATCATTGCTTTTGGTGGGCGTGCCTTGGGGGACAGCAAAGCCAAATATCTGAACTCACCGGATACGATTCTTTTTCATAAAGGCAAGATCCTTTACAATCTGGCAAGCGCACGGCAAGCCGCTCATGATTTGGGCGAGGTTATTGTGACCGAGGGGTACATGGATGTTATTGCCCTGTCGCAAGCTGGTTTCCCATCAGCAGTTGCGCCCTTGGGAACGGCGGTAACCGAAGATCAGATACAGGAACTTTGGCGCATGGTGCCGGAACCTGTGTTGTGTCTCGATGGTGATACTGCCGGTATTCGAGCGGCGAACCGGGTTGTGGAGCGTGCTTTGCCCATTATCCAGCCGGGAAAATCCCTCAGCTTTGCGACCTTACCCGAAGGGGAGGACCCGGACAGCCTTATCCAGACACAAGGCCCCGCACAGATGCGGGAAGTTCTACGTACCGCAAAGCCGCTGTCAGAAATGCTGTGGCGAAAAACCACCATGGGTGTAGATATTGAAACACCTGAACGGCGCGCCGCCTTAAAAGCCGAGCTGCGCAGGCAGTTCAGTGTGATCACCGATAAGGACCTGAAGTTCGAATATCAAAAAGAAATGTTCCGGCGATTTGATGAGCTGACAGGTGTAACGAATAAAAGTTCCGCGCAGCCTGCGGTCCAGGGGTATAATCAGGGCTTTAATCAAGGGGGCGGCGGTTATGGCGGAAATAACTACCAAGGGTATAACAAGCCCTATAAAAAACAGGCCGGACGCAAGCAGAATCGCAAGGGCCAGTGGGGGAAGAAGGATTCGTTTGAATTGGACCCGCGTATCCCCCGACCGAATTTACCCGCGAGAAAATTAGCGCAGCGACAGGAACAGGTTTTACTGGCGACGTTGATCAATCACCCGAACGTTTTGTCCAAACAGCTAGAGGATCTGGCGAGTTTGAGGCTTCCAAGCGAAGCATATAACAGGGTGTTACAAGAACTCGTGGATGTTATTGTTCGAGACCCAGATCTTGACAGAGAGGCACTTAAATGCCAACTCTGCGATAAGGGATATTCTCGACTAATGGATGAACTCTTGAGTCCTGCTGTTATGGATCACGGAAAATTTGCGCGACCGGCAACGGACAGCTATGCAGCTGAGCACGGTGTGACGCATATAGCGGCTATGTTCCGCGAGAAACAGGCAGAACAGGAAAAAGGTGTTCACAGCCGCGAATTTGCGGCGAATATGGACGAAACGGGATTGACTCAGCTAGAGGCGCACAAGCAACTCCGGCAAGAGACATCCGGTATAGCTATTGATTTGGATAGTTATGACCCGGATGCCTATGAAGACAGTCACTAAGCGTTACGAGAGAGCACGTTGGCTAATTAATAGAATCGGCTAGCGTGCTAAATTGCTATTTGGGGTACAAGGTTATATGGCGACCAAGGCGACCGAAACCGCTGAAAAAAGCACGGAAAATCGGGAAGAAACTTCCGACGGACCTCTAATGGATATTACATCCGCGACTGTCAAAAAGATGATCGCGAAGGCAAAAGAAGTTGGCTACGTCACTTATGACGAACTCAACAAGGTTTTGCCATCTGATGAGATGTCATCCGAGCAGATCGAAGACATTATGGCCCTTCTTTCCGAGATGGGTATTAATGTCGTCGAAAACGAAGAATCAGACGACGCCGTAGACGAAGAAGCGAAACCCGATGAAGTTGTTGTCGGTAACGTAAAGGAAGAGGACGCCGGACGTACCGATGATCCTGTCCGCATGTATCTGCGTGAAATGGGCACAGTTGAATTGCTGTCTCGCGAAGGCGAGATCGCGATTGCGAAGCGTATCGAAGCTGGCCGAGATAAAATGATCGGCGGTATTTGCGAAAGCCCGCTGACAATTCGGTCATTGCTTCACTGGCGCGAAGGCCTGATCCAAGGCGATCTTCTGCTCAGAGATATTATTGATCTAGACGCTACTTATGGCGGCGGGCCAAACGACGATGATATTGCGTTTGAAGAATCCGGCGCAGGCGAAAAGACAGATGTCGAAGATGAAATCGTCAGCCAGCCTGGTGAAAAAGTTGCTGACGACGATGATGAAGACAAGCCAGCACCTGCTGAAGGTGAGGAAGCGTCTGCTGAAAGTGGCGATGACGACGACGATGACGGCGAAGAGAACAACATGTCTCTTGCTGCCATGGAAGAAGCTTTGCTGCCACAGGTTCTCGAAATGCTCGAAAACATTGCAGGACATCAACAGAAGCTGAGTAAAGTTCAGGAAAAACGCCTGACATCCTTGCTTGCCGGTGACAAGGTCCCGGATGCTGTAGAGAAAAAATACGGCAAGATGAAGCAGGAAATGATCGAGCTTATGGAAGGAGTTCACTTTAACTCTAACCGTCTTGAACAGCTTATGGATCAGCTTTACGGCTTAAACAAAAACCTGATGTCTCAAGAAGGTAAGCTTCTGCGTCTGGCTGAAAAGTCTGGTGTGGCGCGTCAGGAATTCCTCGATACCTATTTCGGTAGTGAGCTTCACCCGAACTGGCTCGAAGAAATTAAAAGTTACAAAGGCAAGGGCTGGGATAAATTCGCAGACCGTTATGCGGAGGATATCACCAAAATTCGAGGTAGCATTTCCAAGGTTGCCGATGATGTTGGTTTGCCAATTCCTGAATTCCGCAAGACTGTTAAAGTCGTGCAGACCAGTGAAAAAGAAGCCAGCCGTGCGAAGACCGAAATGGTCGAAGCCAACCTGCGTCTTGTGATCTCTATTGCCAAGAAGTACACGAACCGTGGCCTTCAATTCCTGGATCTTATTCAGGAAGGTAATATTGGTTTGATGAAGGCGGTGGACAAGTTTGAATACCGTCGCGGTTACAAGTTCTCGACCTATGCGACGTGGTGGATCCGTCAGGCTATTACCCGCTCTATCGCGGATCAGGCCCGGACAATCCGTATTCCGGTTCATATGATTGAAACCATCAATAAGCTGGTTCGTACCAGTCGTCAGATGCTTCATGAAATTGGCCGCGAGCCACAGCCGGAAGAATTGGCAGAACGTCTGGGCATGCCACTTGAAAAAGTGCGCAAGGTTCTGAAAATTGCCAAAGAGCCTATTTCGCTTGAAACCCCAATCGGGGACGAGGAAGACAGTCATCTAGGTGATTTCATCGAAGATAAAAACGCTGTTATTCCACTTGATTCTGCGATTCAGTCGAACCTACGCGAAACCACAACCCGAGTTCTCGCTAGCTTGACCCCGCGTGAAGAGCGTGTGCTTCGTATGCGTTTTGGTATCGGTATGAACACCGACCATACGCTGGAAGAAGTAGGGCAGCAGTTCTCGGTAACACGTGAGCGTATTCGTCAGATCGAAGCGAAAGCACTGCGTAAGCTCAAGCATCCAAGTCGCTCGCGCAAACTGCGTAGTTTCCTGGATACCTGATAAAGGCGTAAAGATATTACTGGGATCTGATGATGGCTGAAAATCCACTTCGGGGATCAGATGAAAAACGAGAGGCGTTCTGGAAAAGCTGTTGGGACTATATCCCAACAGAAGACCGGAGCGCCTCTTTTTCATCGTGGTTCTTTGGCGATAGTGCAGAGTTGGCAGATGATCTGTTAGCCTTGGTTTTCGAAGGAAAGAAAACAGCGACCTGTGGCGCGCTGTTTGACTATGAGTACGATAACGAAGACCCACCCAAGCAGGGGAGTTATCACATCCTGACTGATTTTGCAGGAATGCCTCGTTGTTTGATTCAAATGACGTCTGTATCTCTGGCTGCGTTCTGTGATGTTTCAGAGGAATTTGCACTGGCAGAAGGTGAGGGAACCTTTGCGGAATGGCAGTGTGCACATCAGGAGTTTTTCACTCGCCGTGCAGAGGCAACAGGGAACAGTTTCAGCAAAGATACCCTATTGGTGCTGGAACGTTTCAAGTTGATCTATCCGGTAAAATAACGACTATAGTCGTTTCATTTGATACTTGTTTTGCACAAAGTTCTCCGTCATGTAACTAAGCCCATGTAACTAAATCATAGAACAGCGTTACAGAAGTACACGGCAAAGCCTGTATTCAAACGGGATGAAAAGCCGGTAATAACGGGGCGAACAATAGAGAGGTAAAGATGGATATCACACTTTTGGGGACGGGCTGTCCGGCGGTACATACGGAACGCTATGGGGCAGGACAACTGATTCGCCATACCAGTGCCGATGGAACCACCGAAATCCTGATTGATTGTGGTTCCGGCGTGACGCAACGTCTTGTTGGCACAGGATCGTCCGGGGCCAAGCTGGATGCCATTTTGCTCACGCACCTGCATTCTGATCATGTGATTGATATCTATCAAGTTATCGTCTCTGCCTGGCATCAGGGCCGGACAACACCACAACGGATCTATGGCCCCACGGGAACGCGCAAGTTTGTTGAGGGTCTGATGGCAGTCTGGAAAGAAGAACTGGACCTGCGCATTAAGCACGAAAAACGCCCATCAACGGCGGCGCTGGAGTTGGATATTACCGAAATCAAAGCGGGCGAACGCCTCCAATTCGGGGAAGTCACCGTTGATGTTGTCGCTGTGGATCATCAACCTATTGATCCCGCTTTTGGCTTTGTCTTTGCTGCACCGAAAGAAAGTGGAGCGGGTAAGGGAAGGGGGGCAACCAAGATCGCCCTGTCTGGCGATACTACCTATTGCCCGGCCCTGATTAAGGCAGCTAAAGGCGTTGATCTCTTGGTGCATGAAGTCTTTGTCCATCGGGAAATGCATGTGGTTGAAGGCGTACGTTCCGCTGAGACTATCGCGGCCGTTGCTGGCTATCACACACTATCAGATGAAGTCGGAAAGGTGGCTAGTGAAGCTGGCGTTGGCTGTCTGCTCTTGACCCATATCGTTCCACCAAACAGCAACCGCGATGACCTGCTTGCCGAAGTTCAGAAGTCATTCGACGGCCCCGTTTTAGTTGGCGAAGACCTGATGCGGGTTGATCCCGTTAGTAAATCAGTCTCTTACTGTGCCGCACGACTTTCCTACGCCTGATACACGGCGTGTACCATTTTGTTTATAGGTGTCTATGATGCAAAGCGTGATATTTATCACCTGTTATTAGCTCAATATTTGGCGGGTAAATTAATCAAGTCGAAAATTTTTATAATTCTGTTACAGAATCGAACATTTAACACTTGAAGATTCCGAGCGCCTGAGCAACATTAGGCGCTCAAGTGGGCCTGTAGTTCAGTTGGTTAGAACCCTCCGCTCATAACGGAGATGTCGCAGGTTCAAGTCCTGCCGGGCCCACCATTTTACTCTTAAAGTATTTATATCCTTATATCCTTTATTCCTCAGTGACTTAATCTTGTTTGTTGGTACACAGGTATGGTACACATAAGGGATGGAAAACGTGCCGAAAATTCCAGAATTGTTCAAACGCGGGAGTGTGTATTACTTTCGTCGCAGGGTTCCCTCTGATCTTTTTGCTATGGATATATTAGAGGGCAAAAAAGAAATAAAAGAGAGTCTCAAAACCACAAATTATATTGAAGCAAAAAAGAGACGTAATGAACGGGCTCTATATTGGGATGCGGCCTTTAACAAATTTCGAGAAAGTTCAAGTTTTAAAAAAACATATTCAACACTTTCTTCTGAGTTAGCTACTGCATTAGTGCAGGAGTATATTAAAAGAAGAGGGGATGAGTGGAAGAAGGATTTCGAAACTACAAAGCCAGATGATGATCTCCTTGACGAACTACGTAAAGAAAATGTTTCTAGCTTAACTATCCTTAAGTCATTCGAAGATCCACGAAAGGACCAAAGTATTGGCTTGATAGCAAAAAAGCTTCTCGGTTCCAGTAAAACTGAAATAATGGAAGAAAATTATAGTTATTCTCAGTTTTCTTCATTAATTCAGCGCGGTTTGATTGAATTGCATCGCAGATATCAGGCAATGCTTGATAATGATTATACAAATAGTCATTTCGATCATTTATTTGACCCAGAGAAGCCTGTTGCATTACCAGTTACTTTTGGTGAACTTACGGAAGAATACAAACAAGAATACTCAAAAATATCCAAAGGAAAATCTGATAGAGCGCCAGAGAAAATTGCTAGTGAGATAAAGTTAATACTGCAGATAATTAGTCCTGAAACACTTGTGTCTTCAATAAATCATGATGTGTGTATAGTGTTTCGGGATAAAATGAATTGTATCCCTAAAAATAAAACAAAAATTTACGGAGATATGCCTCTTGATGATGCGATATCTTTGGCTGAGGATCAGGGGAAGCCAACTATGGCGTATGATACTCAAACTGCATATTTTCGTACTTTTAAAAATATCATTAAGCTTGCGGTGAAGAAATCATTACTACTCACAGACCCATCTTTAGATCTTATGCCCTTAGCCGAGAAAATACCTGACAGTGAAAAACGTAAATCTTTTACATCAGAGCAGCTACAACAAATATTTACAGCCCCCATTTATACGGGATGCAAGGATGATTTTATGGGGTTCTCTAAGCCGGGCACGAAAGTTATCAAAAAGGCTAGATACTGGGGACCATTGATTTTCTTGTTTAGTGGCTTGCGGCCAAATGAATTTTGTTCACTATTACTAACTGATGTGAAGCGAACCAAAGCGGGAACATATTATTTTTCTATTACAGCAGGTAAGGATGGGAAAAAACTCAAAACGATTACTAGTACTAGAACACCACCTGTCCATCCAGAGTTAATAAAATTTGGATTTTTGGAATATGTAGAAGACTTGATAAATAAGGGGGAAACTCGTTTGTTTCCTGAGTTAAATGTAGATAAAAGAGGTTATTATAGTAAGGATCTTTCGGATTGGTTCTCGGATAGTTTCTTGAAAAATACCATCACGGGTAAAGATAGGCAGTCATTTTATAGTTTTCGCCATAACTTTAGAAATGCTTTACGACATGCGGATGCACCCGATTGGGTACTTCAAGCTCTTGGGGCTTGGGATAAGAAGAAAACGGTTAGTGATAATTATGGTGAGCATGAATGGCCAGACCATCTAAGGAAGTGGATTGAGAAGGTTAATTACCCTGATTTGGATTTATCACATCTATATATAAAATAAGATGATAAGTATAATTTTATGCTGAGGTGTGATCTATAAACTAGAGTTCTTCTCATTAAATGCTCTAAGGTATCTTACTTATTTCATTACGTTTTTTTCGAAAGTTCGCGCTATTTATGTCCTCATTTTTCTTTACATTAAGGGCCAGCTATGCTATGTATATAATAGTAAAAGATTATGCCTGTTAATTTTTATTTTTTTGGCGATAATCCAAATTCCCTATCTAACAAGGCCGAAAAATATTCATTGCAATTAAGTGCAAGGGCCTATGGTTATAAGCAGGATGATGGGAAATACATTAATGTACTATACCCAATTATAGATAAGATCTCGATAACCCTGCCTATAAATGGGGAGGATGATCGCAAAGCTATTAATGAGCAAATTATGGACCTTCCAAAAAAAGAGGTTGGTTTTAAGAGTGTTTATACTAAAGGTTCTAGATATAAATATGCAATGCAATGGTTGGATCGAGTAACAAGTGAAGCGGTGTTAATTCAAGCAGATCCCAAAAATATCAAAGAAAATTATATGCGTTTCGAAATGAACCCCGATAAATTAAAAGCTGATGGTATGGGGCGTTTCAAAGAAATGTTAAAAATGGAACTGACTGTCGGAAATTATACGTATAAGCACCTTCTTGATGAAGGGCGTGTAACTCGAATGGACATTGCTGTGGATATGATAAATGTATCTACGAATAATCTCATTCTTAGTGGGCAAGGCAAAGGTAAGACAGTAAATTTTTTTGGTTTAACCGGGGAAGTTGAAACTATTTACTTGGACAAGCCCTCAAAGAAAAGCAGTACTAAAAAAGTGTATAATAAGTTACAGCAATTGACGGATTGTGAAAAACGGCCTCTATACAATGGTACACACCTTACTCGAGTAGAGTATACTCATGACGGAGGGAAGTTTTCCAAGTTACCGACTATTCAAAATCCATTCAAAAAATTCTCGATTATTAACCCCTCTAAAGTGCCTGATGGAATAGAGAGCTGGGTTTGGGAGCTTTTCCTAAACAGTTGTCGTATAATAGGCATCGATGCTTCTTTAGCATTATTACCTGAAGATGTTCGAGCAAAGTGTAGTGAGGCTATAGACACCGCAAAATCTAATACGTGGCGGCCAGAAAAATTATGGGAAATGTGGAATACTTACCTGTATTCTTCTGGTGTGATTACTGAAGAGTAAAGCTTTGCAGTTAATTGCAAATTCTATACAAAATTTGTTTTGTACCTCTATTGTAGAAAATTGCTTGATGTACACGTAAATGATATCTGATGACACGGTCTATTTCAGGTAAGCAGGTAATCATATCTATCCATTTTAAGATGATCCCGAGGCCTCTCTTTTATTTCCGGTAGATGAAGATGGTATTAAGTTTCGTTGGTTCTTATTCTGTAAATTTAACTTTTTAATATAGTTCGCTTTTTTATTGTTATAAAGTAGACAAAAGGTAACGTACGTAACGGGACATAAGTCTTCCTGAACTTTATGGAGGACTAGATGTACCAACTTATTCTTGATGGCTTGAAAAACGATCTACGCAGCTTAGTAGAACAAGATAAAGCAAGCTTCCCTTTCACTCCCTATAGCACAAATCCATATAATGCCATGTCAGCAATGCAGAAGGCTATTAGGCGGGGTGATTGTGCTGTAGCCCTTAGAGCGGCGTCAGCACTCCTTAAAATCAATCCTACCGCATTGTGGAGGAGGTTGGGAGTAACTGCGTTTGAAGATATTACTATCGCAGATCCTACCTTGTTAGGGCATGTGTCTCTTTGTGTGGATGCAAAAAAATTTCGTGCCGAATTGGGGGGAGACTGGAAAGTCGCCACCCACTTGATAAGCCGAATGTGTGAAAGCAGCAAAGATAGAAGCCCGGATGATCTCGTTGACCAGCTTATGTATGATCCAGAACTAGAGGATCACCGTTGGAGAATTGCTGAACTGTCCTTTCAAGAACGCCTGAATTTAATCTTCGAAACAGATCGAATTGATTTAAAAGCGTTAGCCGTCTGGATGAGTTTTGGTTCTAATAGAGTGGTTGGTGAAAATATTCCAGAGGTTACTGGCGATCCAACTGCATTATTTGATTGCATGATTGATCATGGGCTGTCCCCAACCAATGTTGAAATCGCTCGAATTGGAGCAAAAAAAACTGGTGAAGTTTTACCTGCTTTTTTCCCTGTACTCTATGAAGCCAGTTACAAGCAGGAACAATACGTAAAAGACGATGAGCTCCCCCCAATTTGTTTTGTAAATGAAATCCCCTCTTATGTTTTTGATTTACATACAAGAGACGGAAACTCTTGCTTTCGTGAATTTATACGACGATCTCCAGAAATGCGTGCCTTCCTGTTGAGTTGTGATATCCCAAAGCATGCGTGGTCCAGAACAGTTGGAAAGATCACTTTCCGAGTAGAAAGTGGCTTACTAATTAATCGCCTGTGTTGGAGGACAGGCCAGGAATTACGTCGTTTGGGTGATACTTTAGGGGGCGGGATCAATCCTAAAATGGCCTTAGAAGGCTTAGAATTGATGAACCAATCAATACCGTTATTAAACGAAGTACGGATGGAGCTAATCGGAGGGAGAAGCTAAGTATTTTTGCAGTTAATTGCAATTTTCTGTTTAAATATAGGAGTTTTAGACAATGTTCATACATAAACCACCCTTTACCCATATACAGAATGAAATCACCACAGCAATTCATTTGCAGTTGATTGCAAATTTATCGGGTATTTGATCATGACTGAGGACATTGCAATTAACTGCATCGCCTATTATCGAGTTTCTACTGACAAGCAGGGGAAATCCGGTTTGGGGCTAGAGGCCCAACAAAAGGCGGTAGAAGAATTCACACAATCGAAAGGGTGGCAGATTGTTGGGGATTACACCGAGGTGGAAAGCGGTAAGAAGAAATCGCGACCCAAGTTAGCTGAAGCAATCATTCAAGCCAAGCGGATGAAAGCAAAGCTGGTTATCGCGAAATTAGATCGCCTCGCCCGTAATGTACATTTCATATCCGGCTTGATGGAAAGCAATGTGGATTTCATAGCTGTTGATATGCCTACTGCTGATCGCTTTATCCTGCACGTTTATGCAGCTATGGCGGAAGAAGAAGGTAGGAGAATTAGTCAACGTACTAAAGCGGCCCTTGCTGCTGCCAAAGCTCGCGGTACAGAACTTGGTAAAAATGGAAAAGTTCTCGCACAAAAAAACAAGTCAGACGCTCATACCTTCGCAGAGAATATGAGTAGCATCATCAATGGAATTAAAGCAGAAGGCTATACCTCCATCCGAGATATTACGATAAAGTTAAACCAAAGAGGCATTCCAAGCCGCGAAGGAAAAAAATGGTATATATCAACCACTCATAAACTTCTAACTATTATGGCTATTTGAAATAATTTATAACTGTGTAAATCTTAACTAGCAGGCCATTTCAGTAAAACGGACAACTGTCAGATAAAGTCCGAACTTCTACACTTTATTTCAGACGCTAGCTTTCGTCTATTTTTCTTCCTGTGCTGCGATATCTTGCTGGATTCTATGGTACTCAACCGAAACCCTCTCGCCCATAGATTTAACGTAGGCGACACATACGTTCATATAACGTTGTTCACGGTAAAAAGATAAAACTATGGCTTTTAAGCCCTGATAACCAACACCAACACTTTTATGGAAGAGTTGTTCAAACCAAGCATGATTAAAACTATCAGAATCATCATCAAGAAGATTCTCAGCTTCTTCAAAACAATTATAAACAGCATCAAGTTGATCTTTATTCCACCCAAATTCAAAAACCAAACTTGTAATAGGGAACTTTTCAAAATCTACCGCTTGGCCCAACATTTCAACTTGAAATTTTAGCTTTTCAATTTCGTCATCAATATTCATTTTCTTACCTATATTTTAGCATTTTTTAATATGGATGATACCTCTTGCATTTCTGCTTTTATCCCATGTTTTAAATCACTTATATCTTCAATTTCTTTTTTGCGAGGAATCTCGATTTTACAATGGCTTAATACAGTGCCTACTTTTTTTTGCAGCTCTTGAACAAGTGGATAAACCTCATGTGCGTTAGGGGAATTAGCTAAGAAATCTGACAGACAGTCATCTACTTTTCCATAAATAGTTTCAGTTTTTTGTTTATTATCACTGCGTAACTCATTGAGAGCCCGGTCAATGTATGGAACTAAAGCTTGGCCTTTGGCTGTCAAAAAAGCCTTTTTAGCTTGTAAAGCATAGTCATAAGCGTCTTTTGTAAATAAGAATGAAAAAATATTTGAAATCACCCCAATTCCGAAGACACCAATACCACTTAGATAAACTTCGGGATGCTTTTTCAAAAAATCCCAAAAAATGTACACAACAACTGTTATAATGATAAAACTCAATGCGGCCACGATTATTTTGGTTTTCATTCTACCACCTCAATATCCAACTTTGGTAAGCCATTAACAATCTTTATAGTTTCGAGGGAAACAGTGATGACCCGTTGGAAGAGTTTTAAAGGGTAGGCTGGATCGCCCATGGTTTCTATGGCGTAATCATTAGCGTCGTTGACGATACCGCTGGCTTTATCGGTTTTGACCACTTGGCGTTCCATGACCCATTCAAGGGCGGATTTACCGTTGACGATATAGTCATAAGCTTCCAACGGAATACCTGTCATGGTGATTTTTTTATTGTAGATGACTGTGGTTTTGTCTTTTTCTTTGGCAGTCTTGCCTTTGCCAAATTTCATTTTTACCACGCGATAATCTTCTGCTGTGAATTCACCATGAAGCAAACCACCATCCGCATAATTGACAGGATAAGGCTCTACTGTTTCATAATTCACATGCAAATCACCCAAGGCCCGTCCGGCTTTTGAAAAAGCCCAGAAATCTTCTGCTGTTTTCACGCGTGGGATGCGGGGTAATTGTTTGGAAAGATTATCGGCAAAGCGAGTACGGTAATCTTCGCTATGTAACAAGCCATAGATATAATAGAACAGGTCATCCTTGCTGATTTCTTCACCCGGATAGAAGCTGGTGAAATGAGCTAACCCGTCATCTGTGATGCTGTCCTTCTCTTCATATTCAACTTCGGTTTGTTGCCCCGAAAATAACCCTTCGCTTTCTTCTACTTTATCATAGAGTTTTAATGGGAAACATTGACCGTTAAATAATAATTGAACATCTGGAGTATCATTTGACATAAAGACTGAGAAACCTTTATTCGATCCAATCCCAGACATAGAAATAAAACGGTTCAGACAATCTCGATGTGGGTTGGCATCATACATGATTGAAGTTAGATCATTCAGCGGTTTATGTGTATACGACCAGCTTCTCAAAAAGGGTCTATACATTCCACGTTTCACATATTTCGAATCAAACGTATGCTTTTTCTGCTTTTTAAAATCATTTTTTAAAGACCTATTCCAACTTATTTTCGTGTCGTCAACACTCGCGGCTTTCAAGGCATCATCACGTTGTGAAACGGTTTTATATTTCTCAACCTCATTGTTATAAAAAACGATCATCGAAGAGACATTATTCTCTAGCTCTTTCCGAGATTGATTGTAACACCAAGCATCACGCCCAGTTTTTAATCCGTTGTAATATTTTTTGAAAACAGTGCGTGCAGTTTGTTTTTTATTGTTACCCAGCTCTATATGATTATCAAAGCTGTCGTCGCGCTGATTAAGCCAATCATGATGCTTGTCAGGCGTTATGGTTTTCCAGCCATCACGCTCTGTTATACCGTTAACGGATTTAAACGTCTTGATAATATCCAGCTTTTCTTGTTGAGTTAAATAGTCGCCAATATCATGGTAATGGATTTGTCCCTGTTTTTTAGCATTCGGATTTTTAACGAATAGGGTAATGGCGATTGGAGAGCGGCTACCAGAACCAAATATCTTGCCACCTTCTCTTCGCGATTGCTCCCCTTGTGTGCGTTGGTTCCCCCGTAGATGGAATACATAAAGATTGCTATGTTCTTCACTTAAACATTTACGGAGGCCATCGGTGGCATTACCTTCAACCCAACCAGCGTTGCTGACATATCCCATAATGCCGCTTTCTCCAATCTTATCGCTACCCCAACGGATCGCACGGATATAACTGTCATAGAGGGCATTTTTTAGTGTTGCACTGGAATTTGCTACATAGGTTTCTGCAATGCGCTCATCTACTAAAGGGTAGGATACATTCTCAGCGTTATCATTAGCAGATGTTTGTCCTGCTGAGTAAGGTGGGTTGCTCATGATGACTCGCACATCTAGGTCCCGTAGGAATTTACGATTTTCACTGTTTTCTTCCAGCGTATCCTTAATCAGGTCTTTTTCATCCAAACGGAAGGTGTCGCAAAGGGTGATCTTACGATAGCGTTCGTAATCTTCATGCCCTTGTTCAGTGCGGAGTTCATGATAGACCTGTTCTATATTGATGGCGGCAATGTAATAAGCCAGTAAAACGATTTCATTTGCATGAATTTCGTTTTGATATTTATGTTCCAGCTCCTCCGGTTTTATAAGGCCAGATTGTAATAATCTGGTGATGAAGGTGCCTGTGCCAGTGAAGGGATCAAGAATGTGAACCCCCTTGCTGCCAAGGGTCTGTCCGAACTCATCTAGCAAGATATCATTGATGGAATGGATGATGAAATCCACGACTTCCACAGGGGTATAAACAATTCCCAGCTTTTGCGTCATTTTTGGGAAAGCGTTTCGGAAAAATTTATCGTAAAGTTCCACTACTATTTTTTGTTTCGCGGACGCGCTGTCGATGCCTTCTGCCCGCATTCTTACAGAATTATAAAATTTCTGTAGGCTTTCGCTTTCTTTGTCCAGGTTTTGATCTTCCAATTCATCTAAAATTTTTTGTAGGGCAACGGACACGGAGTTTTTCTCTGTGAAGCTGTAGCCTTCAAATAGGGCATCAAAAACAGGTTTGGTGATGATATGTTGGGCCAGCATTTCTATGGCATCATCTTCCGAAACGCTGCTGTTAATGTCGTCTTGTATTTCTTTTAGGAAGCTTTGGAATATTTCTTGTTCTTTACTGCCTTCAATAGTGACCACCGACTTGATGCGAGTGACATGAGTTTGAGCTATTTTGGCAATGTCAGTGGCCCAATCTTCCCAATAATCCCTAGTACCACATTTCTTAACGATCCGCGCCATGATGGCTTTGGAGAACTCATCAAAGATGAAGCTTTCTTGGGTTGGGGTAGATAGAGTGTTGTCACCTTCACGATCTTGACCATCACCGCTGCTGCCACTGCCTAAATTCGCACCTGTGCTTTCAGCTTTGGTTTTTTCGGGTAATGTATTTGTGACCGCAACAACTTCGATATGATCAGAAACATCGACGCCAAGACCAGCTTTGTTAATATGGCTATCAAAGCGATCATCATGGGCACGAAGAGCGTTTAATATCTGCCAAACAACTTTATATTTATCATTATTATTGAGGGCTTCATCTGCACTCATATTGGCAGGAACACCAACAGGCAAGATAACATAACCCATGTTCTTCCCCGGTGCACGGCGCATCACACGCCCAACAGATTGCACCACATCTACTTGGCTTTTGCGGGGATGCATGAACAAAATGGCATCAAGGCTGGGAACATCCACACCTTCGGATAAGCAACGAGCATTACTTAATATACGACAATGATGTGGGTTGTCTCCACCACTCAACCAACCAAGAAGAGCTTGACGTTCTTTAGACTTATAAGTGCCATCTACATGATCAATCTCACAAGATAGCATTTCGCCACTCTCTTCACCCACACTCTCCAGATATTCATCAACAACTTGTTTAAATTCGGTTTTTACAAGCTTGGATGATTTGATGTCTTTGCAAAATGCTACGGCACGTCGCATAGGATCTGCATCATTGATCAAATCTTCTTTCAAGCCGTGCTTTGCCAAGGCACGATAACAACCAATGATTTTTGCTGCATCATCTAAGAGTAATTGGGAGTCTTCGTCTGTTAACCGACGCTGAACACTGCTGCTGATAACACCTTCATCTACTGCCAATACAATAACTTTGTAATCAGTCAGAAGGTTATTTTGCACGGCCCATGAAAAGCTGATCTCGTGGAAGGTTTCACCAAAATATGCAGGATCATCCATAGAGCAAAGCTCTGCGGAAAATTCATTGGCTTTGGTTTGCACAGCATCACTATAGATACGTGGTGTCGCGGTCATATAAAGACGTTTTTTGCCTTTTATATGCTCTTGGTTGTGAACTTTGACAAAATTGGATTCATCTTCCCCCTCTAGAGTAACGCCTGTTGTACGGTGAGCTTCATCACAGACAATGAGGTCAAATTCCTCCATACCATATTTAAATTGTGCTGCCGAAATCACACTAATGGATTGGTAGGTAGAGAAAACCACGGTCATGCGTTCGTCGCTATGTTGGCTTTCAATTTTTTCGGCAAGTTTCTTTGCGTCTGTAGTCGCGGGGTAGGCGAGATCATGAACATTTACTTGGGCAATATCATCACTTGCCTTGCGTTTGCCAACTTGCACATCAGAACAAGCGGCGAATGAAAGCAAAGGAGTTTGGGTATCGATAGACCATTCGCCAACTGTCTGACTCATTAACGCCAAGGATGGCACGAGATAAAGAATACGTTTACCCTTGCCAAACTGGTTCTCTGCGATCTTTAAGCTAGTAAAAGTCTTACCTGTTCCACAGGCCATAATCAGCTTGCCACGTTTTGCCGTTTTAAAGCCTTCTTCTACTTTTTCTAGAGCTTTGGCTTGGTGGGGACGCAATTCTTTCTTTGCAGCGAGCTTAATTTCGCGGTTTACAGCATAGATACTCCAATCAATGGGGCTTCTTTCAAGATCATCTAATCT
Source organism: Kiloniella sp. (assembly GCF_048270245.1). GTDB lineage: Bacteria > Pseudomonadota > Alphaproteobacteria > Kiloniellales > Kiloniellaceae > Kiloniella. The sequence continues at coordinate 376,384 of NZ_JBLWTH010000003.1, read as the reverse complement.
GACACGAGTGGTTTCAATAGCTTGATCATCCATCGTCGCTAACGCATTTTTGCCCCACTCCTTGCGGGTACTGTCTACGAAAAGACGGCGGGTAAAGTGTGATGTAGATGAAGCACTAAAGAAGCTGTCAATATCACCCTTCTGTATGATTTTGTCTTCTGCATAGAATTTACATTGAATAGCACAGAAGGTTCCATCAATAGATTGGCGCGCAACAAGGTCGATACCTGTATCATTTGCATTTAGCTCATGCTCTTTGGCCCAATCAGCAAAGGTCCAGACTTTATCAAATTGGGATGCCCATGTAGGATCGTTAGTCAGATAATCCTGTATCAAATTTTCAAAATAAGTGCCTTTTTCGCGCTCACCTTGTGCAGCTTCACGATACTTCGTTAAAAGCTTTTGTAAATCCGACATACTATCCCTGCCATATTCATTTAAATTTTCGAATACAATAGATGAGTCCCTTTGAAAGCCAACTAAAAAAACACATGAAGTTATGAATATTATTGCACAACACCTTCTACTTTAAGGTGTGTCATATTTTACTTTTAACTTTCCACAAACCTCTTTATCGTAGTCGGCGGAACCAAGACGCATGGTTCTGGGGCGTAGTAACCCCTTCTATAGTGGTTGGTGTTAACCATTAATAGCACCAACATCCTTGATTCTCTTAGGGTCGGGGAGCTTGTTGCTATACAACAGGTTCTCGGACTAAAGGCACAAGGACCGCCTATAGACGGTTTACTAACTCCCCGATCACCAAGGTCTAGGAATACCAAGCAACAGTGGGCGCACTGATTGCGTGTATTTCACGGAGGGGGTTAATGTTTAGGCGAATATTATTTGCTGTTGGAATAGCTGTAATCGCAATACCTGATTACACAGATTCTACCATTAAACAAAAATCTAAGATCATCGACTGCGGCATTTTTAAACTGACTGATGTCCCCAAACGTCTCTACGACGAAGAAATAGTCGGTTATTTACGCTTTAAGTGGGCCACACAAGTCGTAAACATCCTCTCCTTTTCCTTTACCCACAAAACATATCAACGGCCTTCTCTGTCATCTTAATGGGCTGCGAGGCCAATGGTCTCGACCATAATGTACCGTTAATGATTTCTAATTTTTACAGATCACTTTTCATAGGCCATAGAAAAACTATAGGGAGTATTCGCGTGAGTATTAAAATTAATATTACAGCCTCAATGGCCATATTCTTAGCCGGTTGTCAGGCCACAGTAGGTAACTATGATTACCTTGAGCGTAATTTAATCCCAAAGGCAGGGCAAAATGTGGATATGGATCGTCAAGTAGCCGCCGCAGAATGTAAAGCCAAGGCTCGCAAATATGGCAAATCAATTATTTTTGGTAATATTGGAGGTAGCGCAACGAATACAGTTTTTTTGAACTGCCTTGAAGATCGTGGATGGGTGTTACCCAATAGTACTCAGGATGGCGAATATAGGTTGGGTAACTGGACTCGAGAAGAAATCGGTCGTTGTACAAAAATAGTTGACGATCACCTGTCCGTTGTAGTGGAGTTCGATAGCTCAAATTGTGATCCAGATGAGGGACTTGAGGGAAAAGTATTTTTACGAGCTCATAAAGGTAAGAAGGATAGTGAGGTACTAATAAGCTATCAAGTCTACACCATAACCAAATCTGACAAGTGGTTATTCCCTGTTGGGGCAAATTTCTACTCGGACGAAATCCAGTATGTCAGTGGCGACCGAATTGGTTCTGATGTTGATTGTTCAGTATATAGTTGCTCCCATACTGAGCATTTTGTCTTCAACCTTACTCGAGAGAATTTTAAAGCCCTTGACCAATACCACACAAAGAACCCTCAAGTGAAGTTTTGGGAATACCGAATTAATACCCAGTCAGGTGTAAAAGTGGATAGAAAGATAAGGTATAGTGAGTTGCTTGGCTTCTTCGATGTTGTTGAAGGATATCAAAGTTCTGAGGATAACAACATCAAAAAACCCTAAGTCTGGGAGACGGGGCAGGTCACGGCTAAGCACAAATTTAGCACAATTGGTGTTTAGCCTCCGTTTAAATTTGGTTTGTGACTGACCTGCTGCCGTTTGAGTCTTTGGTGCAAGTTCCAGAACCAATATATTTTGAGCAGCTTGCAAAGGCCGAAGCTCTCGGTAACGCAAAAATAGCAACTGCGAGTAATTACTTTTTCATTAGTAACCCCATTAAAAATATTTCCTCGTTAATATGATGAAAACTATCGATAAAGTGCGTGCCATAGGTGTGGAGTTTTGGCGTTAACGCTAACTGAATGGAGTAGAATAGAGGGGTGATAATTGAAATATTATTCCTTTTTTTGAGTTTCGTGTCACCTAGACCAGTTACAACTCACAAATTGTGACTTTGACAAATCTATTGACCCCTCTTTAGTTGGAGTAACGGAAAGGAATAAAGCCATGCACGATCAAAGTCTAAGTGCGCGGTGCAGTCACATTAAGCGACGGATAATAAGAGATGAGCCATTGAAAGGTGGACTGCTAGAATTGGCTCTTTATCTTACTGGGGATGATCGACATGAAGATGATCTTTAATTGTTCTCCGGATTATTTTCTTATCCAGAGCCTCGTTTAGCAGATCACATATAAAGTTCCTATCTTCTGGAGATAGTTCTGTTAGGGGTTTTCCAAGTTGTTCTGAAATTTTCCCTCTTACTTCAACTGATTGGAGAATGGCATCTAATTCCAGGGATAGCTATCTTGAAAGGTTATTTCTGGAAAAAAATTACATCAGCAGATGCAAAGGGTTTAAGTAATCCATTCTGTGCTTTTCTTGGTATTCCCCGGAACGGCGTATGATCTTTTTAGCCATAGCATTATATAAGAAGAGTAATGTTGCTTCCGCGTTTTCTCCATAAACGCAGTACAAACGCCGCTTTTGTCATCGACTACACTGAGCTTTTGTCATCGACTACACTGAACAGTGTAAGGGATGGTTGCCCCTTTTGGGGGTGTTAATTTCTTTGATTTATGCATTTTTTATCAAGGGTATTTTATGGTTATTTAATATTTATTTTAAGTATTTATGAGGTTTTTTTATATTTTAAATTTCATGATTAAGAATTACTTGCAATGTAATTATAGGTTGTGGCACGGTGTTTTTTATTAGTTGCCAAACTAAATTATAATATACGGCTGAGGGGGTATCATGCCGGAAAGAAATTTATCAGAGACCCGACAGGATTCAGGCCCTGATGATCTCAACGAAAGCGCTACTACGCTAAATGCAGAGCCTACGCAACCATCAAGTCATCTTGATGCTGTAAACGAAACAAGGGCCAAAACTTCTTCTGATCAGGACCCAAGCCAGGTTTTTGGTGAAATTGTGGCTGTTATGATGCGGTCGCCTTACTATCGGCATTGTAGCTTGTTTGATCTGGAGTGGTTGGTCATTCCGGCGATATTCTCAAAACAATATCAAATGATTCGTGGCAAGAAAAAAGAGCTGGATGGTGAAACGGTGCCTATTGGCGTTGCTCTTTGGGCGCATGTTTCTGATGATGTTGATAATAAGCTAAGCGCACAGAAAGAAGCTGGTTTTCCTGTTTTTCGTCTGGCTCCACAAGACTGGGCCAGTGGTGATATTCCTTGGTTGCTTGCGGTTATTGCACCGGAAGAAACAAAAGGTCGTATCGTTGAAAACCTGAAGACTACTGTTTTCAAGGATGAAAAGTGGAAAGCGTTCCCAGGAACGACCTCTTGATATAAAAGATTATATACAGGAATTCTGTAATATTTATCACAGGATAGTTTGATAAAATTTGTACCAACACGTTCTTTTGTGAGTGCAAATAAGTAAATGGGGTTTGATTTAGATGTCTAGTGCTGCAGAGTCCGCTGCCGGAGCGGAAATATTGAAACTGTTGATGCAGGGATATAGCAGTTCAAGTGGGGTGCATACTGAAACAATATTGGGGGCTGCTGCGGCCCTTGCCGGGGAGAGCGCGCTTTTGGCGGCTGAAGATGATATCCCTGACAAAGGTTGGGTGATGAGTGAGAAGGCTGCGCAACTAATTTATGACGCGCCAACATCTTCTGATAAAACGATCTGGACCTTAATTCGTATTGTGCTGCATAACCAAAAAGTTGAAGCGAATTTACCTGATCCAGCGGATGTTGCCAAAAGGGTCGCCGCTGCTGTTGGCGGTAGCCCGTTTCCTCCCTTGTCAATTTCACAAGAACATTATCCGCATGAATGGTCACCAAATGCCTGCCCAAACTATCGTTTGCAGATAAATGATATCGCTGAACGCCACGGCCTGGATCGAACAGGTAAAGCAATGGCAATGGGGTTTGTTATCGGGTTTTTGTTAGCCAAGAGCAAAGAGGCACTTGATACCGAGGTGGCCGCTACACTGGTACTCGAAGTAATGATCGGTGTGTCCCATATGATTCCCTTGACAAAGCCTGTTTGATGCGAGTTTTTCTAACCGCTATCTAAGTCTAGAGATATTTTTCGACTGATGGTTTATCTGAGAGTTTTCAGCATTAAAATATACAACCTTAAATTTAGAATTTGTGTAAATGTGAACTCAAAAGCAGGGTGTTGTAAATGATTGATATTATTGGCTGGTGGGCTTTTGACCCTGAGAACGAAGCCTTGGTCAACAAAACAACCGGAGAACGGGTACGCTTTGTTGACCGGATGGCAGGCGAATTTGTTCCAGCAGAGGGCGAGTGGTTACGGTTTGATTATGAACACGATGGTCTCGGGTGTCCTGTCCTCGTCGAAGTTGGGGAAATAGAATATTATAAAGATTTTAATCGAAACACTGACACAGAGCGGGGGCTAGGTTGGCAACTGGATTATATACATTCGGCTCAACTTTGGAACCAAGAACAACTCTCAAATAATCCCTCTCAATCTTATGGTCTCTGGCGTAGAATTGATGACTGTGTCTGTGATGCCCTGAGGTTCTGGCCCCAAAATACCGGTGCCGGACAGTTGCCCAATAGATTTATCCTAACCGGGGGATGGTTTAACAGTTCATGGTCGGCACATTTAGAACGTACATATTTTCCAATAAGAGATCATTTTTACGAGAGCTATGACGGGTTTGATGACACAAATCCGCAGAAACAGTGGTTGTTTCCCCTCGATGAAAAAAGTCCACCAAAATGGATTTTTCATAATGATGTTGGTAAAAAACCTGAAGAGGGAGAGTATGACGAGACTCTTTACTCAAGCTTTTGGCTTAATTCTTTATTCCCAGGGAATAAGACAAAGGTCCCAATAAGAGACAAAGCTGGTGACATTGTTTCTGGTGATCATACATACATACATCTCTCTGATACGCAGATAACAGGTATCCATGGCCAGACAATCTATATGGAGAGTGCAGATAGATCATCTGTTCTTGCGTTGAAGAGAGGCCCAACAAGGGTCGATACTGATCGTGTCCCCCGGCACTTTACTTTTTTTTATGCTGACAAGGATATTACGGCACCTGTTCATACAGCAAGGCCTCAAGTAGTGCCTATCCCAAAATGGACCATAAGTAATATTAAGTTTCATCAAACCCGTCATCCGGAATGGCCGAATGAATATTGGAGTGAGCCCAAAATACCGGGCATAGCTGGTAACAACCCTGCGTTAGAAATGTGGCGCCGAACAGATCCTAAAATCAGAGATGCCTTTTTATGTTGGGAAGGCACAGATTTACGACACGAAGAATGGGTTGATGGCTTTGCTTTACCCAAAGTTATGTGGGTATCTATGAAAGGCCATTTCATCGCAGGTATCTGGTATGAATACGCTTATTATTATTCCAGATACATAGAACAGCCCAAATCCCTTACCCAAGCTCTTAACACTGTTATATTTATTTAAGGATCCTACACGTGGCAAATGTACAAGGAATAGATGCTAATCTTCTCGATGCAATTGAAGCGATGATTGGTTCAGAGCTTCTGGAGTGGGATGAACTAATTTCGACTGCAGATTTTTCTGCGGGTAAAGACCGTACATTGTTATGGGCAGGTCATGTCGACTGGGACTGGGAAGGTAGAGAAGATCCTGAGTACAAAAAATCAGTCGGTCCAATAAGTAGTTTCTGGTCAGGACTAGAGAGCAACGAAGAAGGCGAACCTGTCAAGGGGGTTGCAACAGATGATGCGCCTTTCAAAGCAATTGCCACTACCGGACCTGGTTATGTCATGGATAGAGACCATGGTGAAATTCAAGAAATAATTGACGGAAAAATTCAAAGCCTAATTGACGATCACGAAAAAGATATCGGCCCTTTAACTGGAGATCAAGAAACAGAATTAAAAAAATTAAGTGGTGAAGCTTTAACTGAGCGCTGGAGAGAAGCATCTGTAAAATATGCGAATGCAGCAGAAGGAAAAGTATTTGTCTTACTTGGTGACCCTCTTGACCCCTGGGACACAATTTTCCTTACCGATGAGTTGCCAACCCTACTAAAAAATTCAAAGGTTGAATCCGTAAATGGTATTCCAATCGAAAAACTTGATTCATTATACAAGCAGGACCCCTTAAAAGCCTTTTATGCAACTCAAGGGGCATTTAAAGATACGATTGGCTTGTTAAAAGATGCCCCTGCTGAATTGAAAGAAAAATACAATATTGAAAGAGAGTTTGTCCTAAAGGACTATCTTAGCGGTGATGATGCCGATAAGAATTCTAAAATTTTCAAAGAATTGACTGCTGCTGTTGCAGGACAACGTATAAAACTTGATCTGCTGGATAGCAGAGACAATGTCATTAATGCAGAATCATTTGATTTGGACAGGATGGGTTCAGGAAAAATAGGGAAAACTCTTACTCGCTTTTTAGATGATGTCGATGGGAAAGTGAATGCATTTGATGCCGCAATGATTGGTCTTATTGCTGTGTTATTGGCGAAACAGGCTGTTGATGAATTAGAAGAGAAACCATTTGAACAAATCTGGTCTGAACTTGAATCAAGAATTACTGGTGAAGATGTCGCAAATGCTTTTGTTGGTTTTATGGTTAACAACATCGCGTATGCTGGAGCCGCTGTTGCTGCAACATTCCTTTTTGGCCCGATTGGGGGAGCCGCGGTTATTACATTAGGGGTAGCCTTTGCCCTTCAAGATTTAAAAGGGGTTGTAACGGCCTATAAGGAAGAGTTTCCCGAATGGGAATTCTTGACCCATGTTGAAACGGTGCTTGAAGTTTTTGATCAAGTGGTTGGAAAGCACCTTCCCGATCTATCTATTGATGTCCCGGAAATCAGAATTGCAGATGGTGATGCAGCGGCAATTGGTGATGATGATAGTCAGATTATGTTTGGGTCTGATAACGCGGTTATCGAAGGCGAAGGTGGTGATGATTACATTGTCCATACTGGTTATGGGGAAGTCGATGGGGGAGCAGGGAATGATATTATTGTTGCCTTTGGTGCGGAATATATTGATGGGCAAACCCGGTTAGAGCTCGATGGCGGCGCGGGTGATGACGTTATTTTTGCTCTCGGCGGGGATGGTGCTCTTCTTTTTGGTGGGGCAGGTGATGATGTTTTATGGAACACGTCATTTGCCGGTGAGATGACCGGGGGCGAAGGCGCAGATACATTCTTCTTTTCTGATACAACGCTGATCACCGATGCTACTGCTGAAGACCGGATTTCTGCATTTGGTTTGTTTAATTTGCATGGTGGTTACCGGCAAATGGAATCTGAAAGTCCTTGGGCGACTGGGCTGCTATTTTTCCGTTATGCCTATAATGAAGACGGTGAACTCGTCATTCAAAACTCGATACTCAAAAAAGTATTCGGGTACGGTGAAACATATGTCGCGAATGCCAAAACCGGACCAGATGTTGCTGCGAGTGAACGAACCGCTGGAATTTATACTTTTGAATATGATATTGATTTCCATAGATTATTTTCTGGAAAAGGTGGCCCCGGTGCAGGTATCTGGGGAATTTTTGAGATAGGCTTAGGCCACATTATGAAGGCCCTGACGGGAACCGCGCTATACGGTGGTGTCGACCCGCTGATTCTTGACCTTGATGGTGATGGTCTGGAACTTACTGCCCGAACAACAAGCTCGCCCTTCTTTGATATGGATGGTGATGGTTTCTCTGAACAGACAGGATGGGTACGCCCTGATGATGGCCTGCTTGCCTTGGATAAAAATGCCAATGGAGAAATTGATGATATCAGTGAACTTTTCGGATCACCAACGACGTCCGGTTTTGATGAGCTTGCGGATTATGATTCAAATAATGACGGTATCATTGATAAAGATGATGACGTTTTCGATGAACTAAGAGTTTGGCGCGATCTTAATCAAAATGGAAAACTGGATGATGGAGAGTCCTTTACTCTTCAAGATGTAGGTGTTGAATCAATTGATCTCTCGGCAACTGCGGATGGATCACAAAATGCAGGTAATACCGTTGCAGAAACCGGGAGTTTTACCCGTACGGATGGTTCTGTCGGTTCCTTGGCTGATGTGAAGTTTCGTATTGATAATTATAATTCCAAGTGGCTCGGTGATTCTACGATAGATCCATCAATAACGCATCTGGCAAACCTTAAAGGTCATGGCACGCTGGTTGACCTTCATGTTGCTATGACACTTGATACTTCTGGGGATTTACAATCAAAACTAGAGCAAGTGCTCCCCACTTTAACGGTTCCAGACCTCAATGTGTTACGTGAACGTGCATTACCATTCCTTGAGGCATGGGCGGCTGCACCCCCTTATGTAAATGATCCATCTGTTGGCACAAATCCTGATTTTCATGTTTTTGTTGAACGTACTCTTGATGGGGCTTCTATAAAAGATTTCGCCATCAAGCAAACGAGCAGCAGTGGTGATGTATATTGGGTATTGGCAAGTGGTGAAGATATAGAAGACGAACTTGGTGTTGTGATTGAGTTCCCAACGCTTGTACAGGTTCTAGGCTCCCGTCCGGATGATATGGGGGGGTGGGAAGTTGTCACCGGAGGGAGTATCAGTTTCCTTGAACGTTTGGTCGGGGATAATATTCCGATTGAAGCCGTCCAACCGGGTGATCAAGCTGGAATCAATGCAGTAGAAGACCTTTTGGAATTTCAAATCGATCGACTAGACGAAATGGTTGTACGACTTGCGATGCAAGGTCCGTTAGAACCTTATTTCAATGGCTTGGACTATGTTGTTGAAGACGATGTTTTCCGGACAAATTCTGACAAGCATCTTGTTCCTATGTTCGAGGCCATTTTTGCTGGCGCCCCAGATGGTACGGATGCTGAAACTGCTTGGCTTTCAAGTTGGCAGGATATTCTGGATGTCGTGCTTTTAACTTTTGATCGAGGTGTGAATTCTGATCTCTATGCAACTTACTCTTATCTGTTCACAAATATTGTTGCTGCTTATGAGAATGTTGGTCTGGATATCGGGTTAAAAGACGCTGCTGTTCTGCTTGGTATTCCCGAAGCAAATATTTTTGTTGGCGATGGTACTGTAGAGGGCACCTCTGGACATGATATTTTTTATCTTGGTGCGGGTGATCAAACTCTAGAAGGTGGTGGGTATCACGACGTTTATGTTGTCGGCCGTAATTTTGGAAAAGACACTATTGATGATTACGAGACACCTCTAAGAACAAATTCTTTGGATGTTATTAGATTTGCTCATTATAACCCAGAGGATCTGGAGTTTCGGCGCGAAGGGATTGATTTATATATCAAGGTTACGGGTACTGAGCATGAAATTCGGGTTGTTGAAAACTTCATAGGTGAGAAGCGAACCCTTATCGGTGGGGGAAACACCAACCCTGACCGGGGTATAAATGAAATTATTTTTGCGAATGGAATTGTTTGGACAGCTTTTGATATTGCAGCGGCTGTTTCCAACCCGACAGATGAAGATCAAACGATAACGGGTACGTGGGATCGCGATTATTTGGATGGTGGTGCGGGTAATGACTATTTAAGTGGCGGCGACGGAAGTGATATCTATGTCTTCGGACGGGGATATGGTCATGATATTGTTCATGAACAACAGACCTATCTCTTAGAAGATGATCCAGATGTTTTTGTTTTTGGTCCTGGGATCAAAGAAGAGGACTTGTCCCTCTCTCGTGTGGAGGGGACAGATGATATTGTCTTTACGATCAATGATACCGGAGAAACAGTAACTCTAAAAGCCTTTGGAACGGCGACTTATTCCGGGCCTTTTGGTAAGCATTGGTTCCAAAGAATTGAGAGCTTTATCTTTGAGGACAGCAGCTTTTTGCGCTGGGATGATGTTCTAAAAAATGTTGTTAAGCAGGCAAAAACGGATGGTGATGATCGAGTCTTTGGCTTTGATTACGAAGATGTCCTTGATGGTGGAGCTGGGGATGATTTCCTAAGTGGAGGAAATGAAAACGACACCTATATCTTTGGTATGGGGTATGGAAATGATGTCATCCATGAAAAACTGGACAATATTCTGTCTGGCCTGACAGATACGTTGAAATTCAAAGCAGATGTTGATCCCGCGACAGTACAGTATCAAAGAATTGGTAGTAGTGACGATTTGCTGATTACTTTGTCTGATGGATCAACTATGACGATCCGTGGGCAATTTGCTGCTAGCCACACAGGGGTTTTTGGCATTCATTGGTTCAATCGCATTGAGTATTTTGAATTTGATGCAGACCCTACTGCAAACTTTAACGCTACTGAACTTATTCATCGTCTGTTGGCAGAGGCCAAAACAGATGGCGACGATGTTATCTATGGTTATGACATTGCCGACGTTATGGATGGTGGCTTGGGTAATGACCGCCTTGAAGGTGGATTAGATAGTGATACCTATATCTTCAATCGGGGTTATGGACAGGATATCATTCACGACCACTCCACCAACTTACTTTTTGACGATAAAGATGTTGTCAAGTTTGGCCCCGGGATTGCCTTTGACGATCTTGAATTCATCCGGGATGATACGAAGCTTACGATTAAAATCAAAGACAGCACAGATACGCTGACGATTGAAAATCAGTTCTTCTATAATAATCTGGGGCATGCTTATCGACAGATTGAAGAGTTTCATTTTGATGACGGGACCATCATTACACCAACAGATATTCAACAGATCTTACTTGAAGGTACTGATGGTGATGACGTTCTGGAAGGGTTCTTCGCTTATGACATTCTGGATGGGAGGGCTGGCAATGATACTTTGAAAGGTCGTAATGCCGGGGATACCTATATTTTTGATCGGGGATACGACCACGATACCATCTATGATGAGCAAACAAGCGTTTTCTCTGACGCGCCAGATATTGTTCAGTTTGGGGAGGGTATCCTCCCTGAAGATATTCTTCTCTCTCGAGATAATCACAATCTGATACTGACGATTGCTGATACGGGTGAGACTCTGACCATTATCAATCAATTCTTCACCGGAAACCTTGGTGGAACGTTATATCAGGTTGAAGAATTCAAATTCAGTAATGATGTTGTCTGGAGCTGGTCTGATGTTCGACTTAAGTTGCTTGAGGGAACTGATGGGGATGACACAATAACAGGTTTCTTTGGGGCTGATGTACTTGATGGCGGCCTCGGGAATGACACCCTTAAAGGTGCGGATGGTGGTGATACTTATGTCTTTGGCCGTGGTTATGGCCAAGATGTTATTTACGATGCACAAACGAGTATTTTTGCGGATCAGCCAGATGTCGTTCAATTTAAAGATGATATCCTTCCTGAAGATCTTCTTGTAACACGTGAAGGTAATGATCTGATCCTTACAGTGTCTGATACAGGTGACAGTTTGCGGGTTATTAACCAGTTTTTCTCAGGTAATCTTGGAGGAACTTTATATCAGATCGAAGAGTTCAGATTTAGTAATGATGTTGTTTGGAGTTGGTCTGATGTTCGTCTGAAACTACTTAATGGTACTGATGGTGACGATACCATAACAGGTTTCTTCGGTGCGGATACTATTGATGGTGGTTTGGGTAATGACACACTCAAAGGCGGAGATGGGGGCGACACTTACATCTTTGGTCGTGGATATGGGCAAGATGTTATTTTTGATGAACAAACGAGTATTTTTGCCGACCAACCAGATAAAATTAGCTTTAAAGAAGGTATCTCTCCTTCAGATCTGATTCTCACGAGGGAGGGGTATAATCTTATCATCAGGATTGCAGATTCTGATGATACTCTGAAAGTTATAAATCAGTTTGCGTATGGAAATCTTGGTGGAAATTATCACCAAGTTGAAGAGTTCGTATTTTCTGATGGAACGGTATGGAGTGAATATGAGGTTCGCCTTAAGCTCCTGTCCGGTACTGATGGTGATGATAGTATTTCCGGATACTTTTGGGATGATGTTATTGAAGGTGGCCAAGGGAATGATATCTTAAAAGGTGGAAACGGTGGCGATAGCTATATATTTAATCTTGGTGATGGGCAGGACATTATTCATGACTTTCAATCCAGTGTTTTCTCATCCGATCATGATAAAATTATCTTTGGTGAAGGAATTACACCTGAAAGCCTCAAATTCTTCCGAGAAGGGTCGCTATTAAGAGATTTGCGTGTGGAGTATGGAGATCAGGGGGATTCAGTCCTGATCCAGGATTTTTTCATTACAGATTATTATAAAATCGAAGAAATTCACTTCCATGATGGTACATCATGGGATCTTGCTGCTATTCACCAAGCGATGCAAACAGGGACAGATCGTGATGATTCTCTCATAGGATTTGGTGGGAATGATACTCTGGAAGGGGGCCTTGGAAACGATATTCTCAATGGTTTCCAAGGTGATGATCTTCTCGACGGCGGTGCTGGTGATGATTTTATGGATGGTGGATCAGGCAGCGATACTTATGTCTGGGGGACTGGCCGGGGGAACGATGTTATCGACGACAATGTTTCCAGTGGAGCCAACACGGTTCTATTAAAAAATACTCTACCTACAGATATTAAGCTATACCGCAAAGGTAATGATCTTCTCGTTGAAAACTCTGTTACAGGTGAAAGCCTAACCATTGATGATCAATTCTACATTTATGGCGTTGATAGTTTTGTCTTTGATGATGGCACGACTTGGGATCGTACATATATTCGTGCGAATTCTGTCTACAGAGGTACTGATGGCAACGATACATTGTCTGGTACAACATGGAGTGAGACTTTCATTGGTGGTGCAGGGGATGATGTTATTCGCGCCAAAGAGGGCCATGACACCCTAGATGGCGGTACTGGGGATGATTTGTTGGATGGTGATGATGGAAGTGACACTTATATATGGGGCCTTGGACGCGGTAATGATACGATTGCAGAAATCGGAAAATATAGCGATGTCGATACAGATATTATTCAGTTAACCGATGTTAACCTGAATGACCTTGAATTCAGCCGAGTTCTCCCTGCGTTAAATAATTTGGTTTTAACGATTAAATCGTCAGGTGAAACACTGACCATTGTTGACCACTTTATAAACACTGCCCGAGGGATGGAAAAGTTTGTGTTTGCAGATGGGACAGAACTTGATCGGGATCAAATACTCGCCCTTGCTTCTTATCAAGGGACAGTTGGGAATGACACACTGACAGGATCTTCTCGTAGCGAAGAATTGAACGCGGGTGCTGGGGATGACACCATAAACGGTGAAGCTGGTGCCGATACTTTGATTGGTGCTGAAGGGAATGACACATTACGTGGTGGTTCTGGCGCAGATACTTATGTTTTCTCTACAGGTGACGGTCAGGATATCATCGACGACAATGGCGATGGCACTCTTGATCGGTTGATTATTCACGGTGTTACACCGGCAGAAGTTATTGTAGAAAATGCTTCGACGCTCTCTCCGGATTTGAAAATAACGTTTGTTGGCAGTGACGATCAGATCATTATTAAAAATGCTCTTAATGCCAGTAGCTCAGATACAATTGAAGAGTTCGTTTTTGATGATGGAACTGTTTGGACAGTAGCTGATGTCGAAGCCATCATTGCGGAAAAAAATGCGAACGCTGGCAATGATCACGTACAGGGAGATGATGGTGATAATACCCTACGCGGTGGTCGAGGTAATGATATTCTTAATGGCAATGATGGTTCTGATGCCTATGTGTTTAACAAAGGTGATGGACAGGATATTATCGAAGATAATGGGTATCATGATACGGACAAGGTTCTCATTCACGGCTATATGCCTCAGGAAGCAATCCTTGCCCAAGATGGCGCCAATCTTGTCATCACTTTTGCAGGAACATCAGATAAAATAACCCTTGTGAATACCCTGAGTTTCAGCCGTTCTGATACCATCGAGCAAATTATCTTTGATGATGGTACTTTGTGGGGAATGACCTATGCTCGCGCAACGCTTATTGAACAACAGCAGACCGATGGTAATGACACGGTCGTTGGTTTTGCTGGTGATGATACGCTTGAAGGTGGTCTGGGTAATGACATTCTTCACGGCAATGATGGGTCGGATACCTATGTGTTTAACAAGGGTGATGGCCAGGATGTCATTGAAGATAATGGGTATCTCGATAATGACCGTGTCTTAATTCATGGCTACACACCAGATGAAGTCACGGCTTGGCGTCTAGCAAGTAGTATGAGTACCCTTGTCCTTACCTTCAATGGGTCAACGGACTTACTTACTATTCGACATACCCTCAATGGTGATCGAGGGGACACTGTCGAACAAATTGTTTTTGATGATGGAACCGTATGGACAATGGCGGATGTTCTGACTGGCATTCAGATATACAATTTTGGTGACGATCATATCGTTGGAGGATCTGGAAATGATGTTCTTGATGGTGGAGCTGGAGACGACATTATTGATGGAGGCGATGGGGAAGATACTATAATTGGTGGAGCAGGTAATGATTTCATGAATGGTGGTTTCGGGCTGGATAATTTTGATGGTGGAGAAGGTATCGATACTGTTGATTTTACCTACACGAACGCTGCCGCAGTCATTGACATTGGAGCAGGAACAGCCACTTTCGCGCATGGATCTGTCGAGAACTTCACATCAGTTGAAAATATTAACGGCACAAGAGGTAACAATACAATAATCGGTGATGCACAAGATAATGTTATACGAGGTTTTGCTGGGAACGATACCCTTAAAGGCGGTGCTGGTAATGATATTCTCGATGGCGGTGCTGGTATAGATAGCTTTGATGGTGGCGAAGGAGTTGACACTGTTGATTATGCTTATACAGATATTGCCGGGACCATTGATCTTGAAGCAGGCCAAGCAAGCTTTGTAAATGGTACTGTGGAAAGTCTTACCAGTATAGAAAGTGTTATCGGTAGTACTGGTGACAACACAATTATTGGAAATAATCAGGCAAACGTTTTCACAGGTCTCGCTGGCAACGATACTTTTGTTTTCAAATCTGGCTTGGGCCACGACACGATCACTGATTTTGTCTCGGGTGCAGGCTCAGAAGATTCTATCCGTATCGAAGGGCTGAATATCTCAACCTTTGATGCCGTTCTACAACTGGCGGAACAAGTTGGGGATGATACTGTCATCAATATTGATGATGACAATTCCATCACTCTGAAAGATGTCCAGAAAACGGCCCTTCATGCTGATGACTTCCAGTTTGTGTAATCACTGATGTTAGATAATACGCCCAAGACTGCTGTGCCCTCCGCGCAGCAGTCAAACCCTGAGAGTTCCGATAACGAGATCAAACAGGCTTTGGGCTATTGCCGCAAGGCTCTGATCTCTATTGGCCTGTTCAGCTTTGTGATTAACATGCTAATGCTGACCGGGCCGCTCTTTATGCTGCAAGTCTATGACCGGGTTCTGACCAGTCGGTCCATTCCCACCCTCATTGCCTTGACCGTTCTGATCGCCGGGCTCTTTGGCTTTATGGGTATTCTCGAGATTATCAGGTCCAAAGTATTGGTTCGTATCGGCCTCAAACTTGATAGTGTCCTGACAGAACGGATCTTTAATATCTGGCTGTTACAGGGCCTGCTTAAAAGCGATAGTAAAAAGACCAATCCCCTTGCTGATCTGGCAACTCTGCGACAGTTCCTCTCTGGCAATGCGCCGGTTGCTCTGTTTGATTTGCCATGGGTACCTTTCTATCTTGCGCTCGTCTTTTTGTTGCACTGGACCCTTGGTCTGGTGGCTGTGGTTGGGGCCTTGATTGTCTTTGTTCTGGCCCTGACCAATGAACTCTCAACCCGCAATCACCTAAAACGAGGTGCTGCTCATGCGGCTGCGGCCGGGGCCTATGCTGATCAAAGTCATCGTAATGCTGAAACTGTCCTTGCCATGGGTATGGGAGAAAACGTTCAGAAGCGTTGGCAGCAAAGCCATCAGGAAGGCATCAAAAATAACATTACCGCCAGTGATCGTGCTGGAACTCTGACAGCAACGTCCAAAACCTTTCGAATGTTTCTGCAATCCATCATTCTCGCTGTTGGGGCTGCCTTGGCTGTTGAACAGTTGATTACGCCGGGCGTGATGATTGCGGCCTCTATTCTCACTGGTCGAGCTCTAGCCCCTGTTGATCAGACATTGGCGCAGTGGAAGGGTGTGATTACAGCCAGACAGGCCTATCAACGCCTGAAAGCCCTGTTGAATTCCATTCCCAAGGAAAAGGATAAAACCGATCTTCCCGATCCACAGGGAAAGCTCTCTGTGGAAAAGGTCTTTGTGACACCGCCCGGTGGATTAAAGCCTGCGCTTAAGGGCGTGAACTTTACCCTGGAACCCGGACAAGGGCTGGGGGTAATTGGAACTTCTGCCTCGGGCAAATCCACCCTTGCCCGTCTTTTAATCGGGGCCTGGTTACCCATGCAGGGAACGGTGCGTTTGGACGGGGCAACACTGGATCAATGGAAACGAACCGCCCTCGGCAAGCATATTGGTTATCTGCCACAACAGGTGGAGCTCTTCAGCGGGACCATCAAAGAGAATATTGCCCGCTTTAATCCAGAGGCACAGGATGCCGATGTTATTGAAGCCGCGCAACGCGCCGGGGTGCACGAGATGATTCTGCGGCTGGCCAATGGCTATGAGACCGAAATCGGCACTGATGGTGCTGGCTTATCCGGCGGACAGAAACAACGCATAGCACTGGCCCGTGCCCTCTATCTCGACCCCGCACTGGTTATTCTGGATGAGCCCAATTCAAACCTTGATTCCGAAGGTGATGCCTCTTTGACTGAAGCGATCAAGGGCATACGCGAACGGGGTAAGACCGTTATTGTTATGGCGCATCGTCCCTCTGCCATTGCAGCAGTGGATATGCTCTTGATGCTCAATGATGGTCAGCAAACGGCCTTTGGGCCCAAAGAACAGGTTCTCAAGGAAGTGACCCAGCAGGTACCAAACAGACAATCGTCTGTTCAAGAAAATCCTTCACAGGCCGAACAAGCAACACCGCTGGGGACGGCCAGCTAGATGATCCGACAGCAAGACACACAAGAGCTTTGGTCGGAAAAGCTGTGGGCGGGATCAAGTCGCTATGTCCTGACCGGTTTGTTGACGGTGGCGACCCTTGTTATTGGGCTCGGCGGTTGGTCTGTCATGGCCTCGATCTCTGGCGCCGTGATTGCCACGGGCGTTGTGATTGTAGAGGGTAAGCCCAAAACCATTCAGCATCTGGATGGGGGACTGGTTGGTGAAATCCTTGTCAAAGACGGTGATAGCGTCAAAGCGGGTGATGTACTGGTGCGTCTGGATGAGACCATGGTCCAGACCAACTTTGTCATTACCGAGAACCGTCTCTATGAAGCCTATGCACAACGAGAGCGACTGATTGCCGAACGGGATAGCAAAGAGACCGTCGAGGTCTCCCCTCAATTTAAAGCTCTGTCCAAAGACGCTGAAGAGTGGCAGATCCACAGGGATCACATCAACTTATTTCAGGCTAGGGAAAGTACGCGCAAAGGCCAGGTCAGCCAGCTGAGAAAACGCATCACGCAATCCGGTAATGAGATCTCGGGTCTCAGGGGCTTACGCAAATCCAAGAAACAGCAGGTTGATTTTATCGCCCAAGAGCTTACGGGCCTACGCAAGCTCTATGAAAAGGGCCATGCAACACTCCCGCGACTGCTGGCACTGGAGCGGGAAGCGGCTAAGCTGGAGGGGGAAATATCCGAACTGGTTGCAAATATTGCCCGGGCAGAAAACCAGATCGGGGAAGCCGAGTTACAAATCCTGCAGGTCGAACAGGATTACCGTGAACGCGCTTTAACCGAACTCAAAGAAACCAATTCTTCTATATCAGAATTGGAAGAACAGAAAATAGCCTATCAGGAGCAGTTGGCCCGTGTAGAGATCAAGGCCCCGGTTGATGGTATCATTCATGGCTCCAGTATCTTTACTGTAGGTGGTGTGGTTTCGCCTGCAGAACCTCTGATGCAGATCGTGCCCTTTGATGAGCGCCTGACGGTCGAAGCACAGGTTGATCCTCAAAACGTAGATCAGGTCTATAGCGGCCAACCGGCGGTGGTGAAGTTCCCGGCCTTTAACCAGAAAGTCACACCGGAACTCAATGGCTATGTTCTGAAAGTCTCTCCGGACCGATTACAGGACCCACAAAGTGGCATACCTTACTATCAGGGCATTATCGAAATCCCCGAAGAAGAAATGGCCCGACTGAACTCAGCCAAGCTGGTACCGGGCATGCCCGCTGAGGTTTATATCCAAACCGGCGAAAGATCTGCTCTTAGTTATCTGGTAAAACCACTGACGGATCAGTTGGAAAGAGCTTTTCGGGAAGAGTGAATCTATATTCTCAGATATAGTGAGCCGAGAATTATATTTGCAAGCTCAGTTGCAAATAGTGTGAGCTCATTTTCATTTAATCTGAGCTGAAGACGAATTATTGTCGCAATTAATTCGGGCACAAATTATCGGATAAATGCAAGCCGCTACACCTAACCATTTGCAATTAACTGCAAGTACTATTGAAATGATGCGGAAAGTTGGTGATTTTGCTTTTTGTGGCATAATATAATTCACTCGTGTCATTTCGAATTTCAATTGTTTTGTGGGACACAAACATGGTACGTTTCTATACGAAAAGTTTCTTTTAAGTCATTGATATTATGGGAGGTGGTTGCTAGTTGGTTATTATCCTGCCGGGCCCACCAATTTCTTCCTTTTATCGCTATTCTTAATAGGATGCTGTTCAACTAACCAGTTTGAACGACCAGTTTTTAGCACTACATTCAAATGCGCAATCTCGGAAATAAAATAAGAAATTATTTAAACTGGCATCGTGTTGAACATGATATTGCCATGGTGTCGTTTCTTGCTGTTCTTTAAAGTCTCCTTGTACAAGGTAAAACTCTCCCCAGCTCGGCGCTAACGTGCTAAAACGACATTCTCCTTTGTACCATGCTTCATCGTTAATGTCTGTAAAACGGAAGCGTGAATAATCCGAAAATTGCAAACAACCTCTGTCACCTTCATTGTAAACTTCGAATTGATATGGGTTGAGAAAAAAATGAAGTTCCAAGATAGACTTTTTTAATTCTATATGTGGGTTTGGGGCGTTCGGTTCTGCATTCCACTTCTGGCTAAGTTTGATAAATTCCGTCATTTCTGTTTTCGCTATTATAAACATTGATTAGCTTTTAAAGGCTCTCTTGATCGGATAATTTCAAAATTCGTGTGGTGGCTCTATTTTTTAGAGGCTTAACTCACTTTCTTTGCAGCAACAAAATAACTCGTTGCTCCCTTGTATATATTTTCAGTTTCAATTGTCTGAAAATTTCCATTTCCAATTAGATTGTCCAATTCCGAACTTTTTAATCTTCTTATCGTTATCGGAACTATTCCAATTTTAGACAAGATACGAAAGAGGTAGATCTGTATGCGAACCAAAAAGGACATTTTTTCCTGCAGACAAGGGGTGGCAGAAATGAATAATCCCTCAGGTTTTAACAGCTTATGTATTCTACTCACAATATCCTGAGGATTGGGGACGGTATGAAGCATATTGAAAGCCAGTACGACATCAAATGACTCTTTTTTATACTTTTCGTCAAATATAGTCGTTTTTAAGAAGTTTACATTCTCTACCTTGTTTGAAACGCCTTTATTCTTCGCGATTTCAATCATTTTTGAGGATATATCAATAGCGTGAATTTCTTTGACCTGCTTGGCAAATTCGCAAGAGTTTGTACCAGTGCCACATCCGTAATCTAATACAATGTCCGTAGCATTTAGATATTTCTCGGTCTTTTCACTTGTTTTACGGTGAATATGTTCAAAGCGCTCTTCTGTTTTGTCGTAGTTTTTCGAAGCTTTATCCCAAAATTTTTCTGATTGGTGCATTGTTTTTCACTTTCACGTATCAAACCAGTAATTAGTGGGCATGTCGTTGTTCTATATGCGTATAGTATTTACAATCTACCTTGAGAGCTTTTCATTTAAGCTACTAATTTTATTGCCATGAATTAGATTACCTTCTTGGCCACAATAAACACCGAATGACTTTTCTCTGGTTCCCATGAACTGATGATTTCAAAGCCTGCATTGGCGATGCATTTTTCCAGATGTTTGGCTGAGAAGAATTTTACCAATGGCATAAAGCCTAAAAGTCTGCCGATGGGCGCGATCAGTTGCAGGAGTTTCATGACACCAGTTAGACAAACGGTGCTGCTGATGAAATAGCCGCCGGGTTTGAGCATTTTATGGATGTTGGCAATGGTGGCTTCTTTGTCGTCGAGCAGGTGAAGCACGCTGTGGGTCATGATGATGTCATAGGATTGGTCCGTGGCAGTGAAAGTATCAATGGCTGCCTGATCAAAGGTAATGTTTGTGACGTTTTGTTTCGCGGCTTTATCTCTTGCGATTTCCAGCATCTTTTCCGAGATATCAACAGCTCGGATATGTTTTACAAAGGGTGCATGAATAAGGGCTGTTGTGCCTGTGCCACAGCCAAGTTCCAGAACATCCATGTCTGGGGTGAAGTAACTTTGCGTAATCTCTAGCTTCTTTTCATAGGCGGCCTGATTGGAGACGGGAGATTTTGAATAGCGATTGGCCATTTTGTTCCAAAATTTCGCGGAGGATACTTCTGGTAATGATGTTTTTTCTGGTGTCGTCATGCCTGTTTCTCTGGTTGCTCTGTTAATCACGTATTTAACCACTGCGCTTTAATGCAACGCCTTAATGGGAGGATGTTTGTACTGTGATCATCTTTTTAAGATGAGTCAAATATATTTGACTCTGAGTATAATTTATTTGATACTGTGTCGTGTATATAAGACATCAAAATGCAGTAATCGTTAAACCAAATGACAGGAAGAAAGTGGCAATGTCTCTACAGGAAAGAAAAGTGGGTGTTTCCCTGATAACCACGTTGATTATGTTTGGGATATTTGGCTTCTATATGTTCGGCCTCTATCAGGACGGGGCAATGGACGGGCCGGATGGTTATCGCTTGATTGGGAAGAGCTTCTTTATTCTTGTGGGTGGCGGTATTGTGGTTAGCATTGTCGTGCATATCCTCTTTACCATTATTCATTCGATCATCACCAAGGACTATGAGCCGATGATGAATGACGAGCGGGACAAATTGTTTGACCTCAAGTCCATGCAAATCATTTTGTTGGTTTTCAGTTTTGGTTTTATGGTGTCTATGGGGGTGTTGGCGCTGGACGTTCTTGCGCCTGCTCTGGTTTTCCTGTTGATTATTTTTTTCATGTTTATTGCCAATGTCATTGGTGATGTGGTCAAGCTGTTCCTCTATCGCGGTGGCATTTGATATGGTCAAAAGGGAAATGATTAAAGGGCAGATTACCAATAACATCCGCAGATTACGTTTTGACCACGATGAAATGACGCAAAAGCAGTTAGCTGAAAAAACCGGGGTCTCTCGACAGACGATTGTGGCAATTGAAAAAGCGAAATACTCTCCGTCGCTAGAGCTGGCGTTTCAGATCGCCCATGTGTTTGGTTGTTCACTGGGGGATGTTTTTTCCTATGAGGTCGGTGAGTAGAGTAATCTCAAGAGCGCTATTCATTCATTCGTGAAAACGAGCTCTTTGTGTGGCGTAAAAAAGACGGCTCACCCTTTTGAGAGCGAGCCGTAAAAGGCAGGTCAAACTGAGTGTTATTGTGATCTAGAAGCCTTCCAGCACAATTTTTCCCTTCACATTACCAGCCTCGATCAAGGCATGGCTTTTCTTGATGTTCTCGGCATTAATGGGGGAGAGGATATCAGAAACGGTTGTCCGGATATGCCCGGCGTCAATCTCTTTGGCAACATGGTTTAGCAGTTTGTGTTGCTCGATCATATCAGGTGTATTATGCATGGCACGGGCGAACATAAACTCCCAGTGCAGGCTGGCAGCCTTCATTTTCATGCCGGCCATTGGCATAGGCTGGTCTGTATCATCAATAGTGACAATACCGCCTTGGGGACGAATTAGCTCTACGGCAGTTTCCCAATGTCGCATATCGTTGAAGATGGCAATGTAATCTACGTGTTCCATACCAAGGGCGCGAACCTGTTGAACCATATCTTCACGGTGATTAACGACGTGATCAGCCCCAAGTTCCTTGACCCACGATGTGGTTTCCGGGCGAGAGGCTGTTGCGATCACTTTCAGACCTGCACGCTTGGCAAGCTGGATACCGATGGAACCAACACCACCCCCGGCACCAATGATGAGAATGCTCTCGTCTTTGTTTGCGCCGTTGGGATCAAGTGAAAGGCGATCAAAGAACGCTTCGTAGGCAGTGATCGTGGTTAGGGGCAGGGCGGCAGCTTGGGCATGAGACAGAGATTTAGGTTTGTGCCCGACAATGCGTTCATCAACCAGTTGAAATTCAGCATTGGTGCCTGATCTGGTGATATCTCCGGCGTAATAAACCTCGTCACCGACCTTGAACAGACTGACGTCATCTCCTACGGATTCAACGACACCACTGGCGTCATAGCCAATGACACGCGGGGTTTCTTCGACTGTGTCCTTGGGGGCGCGGACTTTGGTATCAACCGGATTAACGGCGACAGCCTTGACCGCAACAAGGATATCCTTGCCCGTTGGTGTTGGTTTTTCAAGTTCCGTATCAAAGAATGAATTGGGATCTTCAATGGGGAGGTAATGGGTTAAAGCAACAGCTTTCATTTTGCGTTTCCTTTGTAAGTTAGGTGTTCTTGATCGTACTGTGGGGTACGGTCGTATTGAGATTTAGGTTGGTATCAAATGCTGAATGAAACTCGACAGTGACAAAAACCAGTGGCGTGTCTCCGTTATTGGTCAGATCGTGCACAAATCCGGTTTCAGCTGTGAGGTTAGGAAAATACTGGGTATCTCCGGCTTTGTAGGTAATGGCAACTTCCCGACCATCATCAAAACGGGATAAGCCTTTGCCATCGGTCAAAACCGTCCAGAAATAAGGACGATCGTGGCGATGTGGCGCAATGGTGACCCCGGGATCTAACTGTAGATGCCAAACTGTCATATCATCGGTGGTGAGAACGCGTTCGGTACCGATGTTACCATTTTGCCAACCCGCCAGAGTTTCTTCTGGGGATAAGGTCATGATGCCTCTTTCCAAGCGGGGTAATCGCTATAGCCTTTTTCTGTGCCGCCAAAGAGTGTGCCGCCGTCAAAGTCCGCGAGAGGGAGGTTGTTGGCAAAACGATGCGGCAAATCCGGATTGGCAATGAAGGGACGGCCATAAGCGATGATATCTGCCAATCCATCAGAAATAATCTGTTCGCCGCGCTCTTTGGTGTATTTTCCAGCAACGATAATCTTACCGGCATAGAGCGCGCGCAACTGGTGGCGGAACCGATCTGGTACCTGTGGTGCATCATCCCAATCTGCTTCGGACAGATGGATATAGGTTAGGCCGATACGATTCAGTTCTTGGGCGGATTTCAGAATGACATCAATGATTTCGTCGTCAGCCATATTGCGCTGGGTGATGTAGGGGGACAAGCGGATGCCTGTCCGGTCTGCGCCTATTTCATCCGCGATAGCTTCGGCGACTTCGACCAGAAAGCGAATGCGATTTTCCTGTGGACCACCATATTCATCGCTACGTTGGTTTGATGAGCGGCGTAGGAATTGGTCAATCAAATAGCCATTGGCACCGTGAATTTCAACGCCGTCGAAACCCGCAGAAATTGCGTTGGCTGCTGCTTGCCGGAAGTCGTTGACGATGGCTTTGATCTCGTGTTTTCCCAGTGCACGGGGGATCGGGCAATCAACCATGCTGCCCTCGCCAGTTGCCGGATCAACAACCCAGACCTGAGCATCAGGAGATAAGGCCGAAGGGGCGACTGGCTTACCGTCGGCATGAAAGCTTTCGTGGCTCATACGTCCGACGTGCCATAGCTGCAGGAATATACGTCCATCTTTTTTGTGAACGGCATTGGTCACAAGTTTCCAGCCATCTATATGGTCATCAGAGAAAATACCGGGGGTGAAGGAATACCCCTGACCCTGTTGAGAAATCTGGGTCGCTTCACTGATAATCAATCCTGCGGATGCTCTTTGTGCGTAATATTCCGCCATGCGTGCGTTGGGAATGTTGCCGGGTTGTGTTGTCCGGGCACGGGTCATGGGCGACATGGCAATTCGGTTTGGCAGAATTGCCGGGCCAAGAGAGAGCGGCTGGAAGAGAGCGCTGGTCATGTTTATATTCCTTGTTCGTCATCAATAGAGTCGTGGGCAGAAACGGCGAATACTGCTTCTAGAAGGGGGCCACAGGGCGTGCGAAAGAAAAGCCGTCGTTCTTCAATTTCAGGAAGATCCATACAGCTGTAACGGATACCTAGCTTGCGAAGTTTCTCCCTGAATTCTTGGTAGCCGTGTAATCGGAAGGCAACATGATCAAAAGCTTCTGCAGCACAGTCGATACCGTGACCTTGGGACCCGATCAGATGAACGATTGGGCGATCATTTGAATAGAGCCAGTGACCGGGAATGCGTTTAATGGTCTGGGGACGTTCACGCTCTTCCAAATCAAAAACACTGAGAAAGAAGTCACGTGTGACCGCAAGATTCCGGGTACGTATGGTTACATGATCAAGTTGCATAAGGGACTTTTCCTTTCGTGATTATCAAATAGCACTTGCTATGTCGTCTGATAATTGCGCAAAATTCGAAATGATATTTTGGAAATTCCGAACAATGCAAAGGTCCCGACATTATGGATCTGGATAATCTGACGCTGTTTTTGCGTATTGTGGAAAAGGGCGGGATGGCGGCTGCCGGGCGTGAACTTGGCCTGTCTCCGGCAAGTGTTTCAGAACGCCTTGCTGCGCTGGAAGCTTACTATGGGGCAAGCCTTCTGACCCGAACGACACGCTCAATCAGTCTAACGGACGAGGGGCGTGAACTGGTATCTGGTGCCCGACGGATATTGGCCGAAGCTGACGAGGTTCAATCCCGCATCAAGCTTGGCGTGGAAAAGATTTCGGGAACGATCCATATCAGTGCCCCGATTGATCTGGGATATAACCGGATTGTTCCTTTGCTGGACAGCTTTATGGAACAGCATCCTGAAATCAGTATTAACCTGACTCTGACCGATGGATATGTTGATGTTGTAGGGCAAGGACTTGATTTTGCGATACGCCTTGGGGTTTTAGCTGACAGTTCACTCCGTATCAAAAAGCTGGGGGATAACAGGCGCGTTGTTTGTGCATCGCCTGATTATCTGAAAGAGAATGGTACTCCCGGCCATCCGGAAGATTTGATCCATCACAACTGTATCTTAATGAGATTTGGCAATCAGGTTGATCACGCATGGCGCTTTTTCGTGGAGGGGCGGGAAAAGAAGTATTTTGTCCGTGGTAATCGTACGGTGAACGATGGCCATTTGGTCAGAATCTGGTGTCGTGCCGGACACGGGCTCGCGTTGAAATCTATCTGGGATATTCAGGATGACCTCAAATCAGGTACTTTGGTGCCTGTTTTGGAGGAGTTTGCAGCTGTTCCGGCAGGACTTCAGATTGTTTACCCCGACGGCGCAACTCAACCCCGCCGTGTTCGCCTTTTAATCGACCATCTCGCGCATTGGTTCACACATAATCAGGTAACATTACCGGCTGTCGGTTAACTGAGATCAAGAAACATTTTGGGCAGCATTTTGTCCTGTACTTCCGAAGGGACTTCGCCTACCCGTTTGGCCCCCATAGCTTTGTAAAAACCTTCGGCATAGATATCTGCAATTGCAGTAAGGTTCGGCCAACCAAGGTTTCGGGCCTCTGTCAAAAGAAGACCAAAAGCCTGTTTGCCATAACCTTTCCCGATATTCTCTGGTAACAGCCAGAAATTATCAATCATCGGGACTTCTTTCCATCGCAGGCTGCCCATACCAATGACTTCCTCGTCTTGCTTGATAAGAAATGTGTGGGATTCTTTCAGGTATTCTTCTGTGAACTCTTCTTCGAAAAAGATCTTACATTTATCTAAGAAATCCTGAGGGTAGTCCCAATGGCTTTTTGACCTTAGAGCAATCGAAGGTAAAATTGGGAGGTCTTTGCGGCGGGCAGGTACAAGGTTCATCAAGCTTAATCTTCAAAGATACGGATATGAAAGGGCGCTAATTCTTTTAGGTATTCGTTCAGGTTAACCAAGCCAACACAGGGCATGGCACCAGATGGGACATTTTCATCACGAATAATCTTTTTCGCAAGGATAATGGCCGGAATTGTTGGGATTTGTGGCCCGTCGCCGTCCAGCCCGATAATGAACCATTTTTTTGTCAGCACTTGACCGTTGTTATCTTTACCATTGAGGATGATGTGCATGCCACCGTCACTGGTGCCAAAGATGTTGAACCAGTTACTGAGCTTGAGCAAAGAGCTAGCATGTTTTTCAAGTTCTAGAGGCAGGCCCCAACGGATAAACCACGATAGGCCCCATAAGCCAAGGTGTATCAAGCTAAGTTCCATGCCGGCAGAAAACTGCAGAGACTTGATGTTATAGCGGGAAGGCAAAAGATCGAGATCGGGAATGTCACAATTCGCCATCCAGCGTTTTCCGAGCAAAGGAAATTCCTGGCGATAAATATCCTGCCATCCATAACGTGAAGCTGATGATCCCTGCGTAGGGGAAAGCTTCTTGCCCAGATAACTGAGTATTCCCTGTGTTGTGGCCAGACCACGCTCGGCTCCTTGTCCGGGGGAAATGCCATAAATCATCTGATCAATTTCAGAAAAGAGATCTTTGTGTCTATCCAGTACGGCAGATGACAATCCGGGGACGGTTGAAGCGCCTGAAATAACTGGAATTTCAGCTGATTTAGCTTTGTCATCCAAGGCTTTGATGCCCACAACAAAATCCCGCCCATCAGCAAGATCAATGTAGGGAACAGACGCCTCGATACAGGTTTCAGCAACATCATAGTTACTGTTCTGGAAGGGGCCACAGGTATTGATGACAACAGTTGGATTAAGGCGATTCAATTCAGCGGCTAGACCCTTATTTACATCAAAGCATGCTGTTTGTGTTAGTTTTGGCGGAAGCTGACTTGCAAAGTCGTTGGCTTTTTCTGCATTTCTGCCCGCGATAATAACCGGGATGTTGTCTCGGGTTAGGGCCGAGGCAATGCGCTTGCCAAAGTTACCATACCCGCCAAGTATAAGAACTGTTCGCTGTGCTTTGGGAGGTACCTTTATTTGGGGCATTTGACTTCCGTGACTTTAAAATCACCTGCATACCCAAAGGTTGGGCCGAAGAGGGAGTGTTTGGCATGGGTCCACATAGAGAAAGTGTCATCAGAAAGTGGGGTTTCTTCGGCATAGCCTTTGCCCATTATCCATGAGAACGGCAGGGGAAGTAATTTCCCAAAGATCTGCCAGACATAGCCTTTGTGGCGCAGGATAACCTTTTTGCCATCCCACTCATACGCGAGTTTCCAACCAATGCCAAAGCGCATGAATTCTACCAAAATGTTGTTTTCAATCTGCTCCATACGCGAGCGAAAGGTAATATCGCCACGGTCTGGAAAGTGAAAGGTGCGATCAAAATAAAAGGGTGTATTAGATGTTGAAGAACTGCCTTTATGATCACTTCTAAAAACAACGGTAACGGGGATATTTTTGCCAGAGTAGGCGAGAAGCATGCCGCTGATCCGTGCCATAAGGCTAACCATTGGTGATATTTTTATATCCAGTCTTCCTTTGACCACAACACGATCATGACTATTTGATCGTACGGCGTAATGTTTTTTCATCACGGGCGGAAGATTGTCCCAATCTTTGCCGAAGACAGATTTAAATATAGGGTCACCGGCAGGCACATCTTACTCCGAACTATGGTGTTGGAAAGGGAATTGAAAGTTAAATTACTTTAGGCTGGATTTTGTTTGCTGGACAAGTCAAAAACAAACTAATACTTCAAATGCTTATGCGCATTGATGTTGAGAGTTGTGGCGAGATAAGGTCAATAAACGAATGGATTATGAACTCCTGAAATGGATACATATCTTAAGCTCGACAATCCTCTTTGGTACAGGGATTGGCAGTGCATTTTATATGTTTATGGCTAACCGTAGCAAAAATTTATCGGCGATGTATTTTGCTGTGCGTCATGTCGTTGTTGCCGATTGGCTGTTTACAACGCCTTCTGTGATTATACAGCTTCTTTCTGGAATTGGACTTCTTGTTACCACGGGCTATGATCTGAGTAATGCTTGGGTTTTATGGGGTATTATTCTTTATTTGTGCGCGGGTTTTTGCTGGCTTCCGGTTGTATATATCCAAATTCGGATGCGTAATTTGATCAAGCTAGCATTGGATGCCAACACAGATGTATCTGCGAAATATTGGGTATTTGACCGCTGGTGGATTTTTCTGGGGTCTTTGGCATTCCCTATGATTGTAATTGTTTTCTATTTGATGGTTTTCAAACCAAATTAAACAAGGATGTGCTATACTTCTGAAGATAAGGGGCTGCTTTTTATTCGAAGGAAAGGAATTAAGTGTCAAACACACCGGACTTAGATAACAGCTTAAGTATAGAAGCACCTCACTTAATTAAGTTATTTGATTACTGGAAATCGTTGCCAAGGATTAAAGAGCTACCTGCCCGAACTGATGTGGATCCGTTGGCGATTCCATCACTATTGCCATATTGCGAATTGATTGATGTTCATAGAAATCCACTTGATTTTGAATATCGCCTTGTCGGAACCTTGATCGACGAAATCACTATGGGGAGCTACACAGGCAAGCGGATCAGTGAAATTCCTACTCAAAATCCACCGAGCCGAATGTTCTCTTTATACGAGCGGGTGATCCAAGAAAGAGAACCGGTTCGGACGATTTTGCCTTATGTCGGTGATTTACCTGGTATCAAGGATGTTGAAAGTCTCGTTCTTCCTTTGTCTCGCGATGGAGATGAGGTGGATATGTTGCTTGGTGGAATTGCCCTTAGGGCGCCAGATGAAGACGATTTTGGTTAAATTTTAACTGTCCTTTTCCTTTGAAATATAAAGCCCCAAAGAAACAGAAAAATATCGTCATTTGACCTACGTCAAAGCCTGAATATCTCATTCGTTATATTGTCATGCCTGTAGATGAAAGCAACAAGGGAGTGGGAATGTCACAGCACACACCGCATGAACTCGCAGAGGAATTTCCAGAGCTTAAAGACCGCATTCACACCAAGAAGCAGTCTGATGCGCATTTTGCGAAACTTGCTGAGGATTATCACCGAATTAACAAGATGATCCATCGGCACGAAAGTGAGGTTGAGACGTTAAGTGATGATCACATTCATGAGATCAAAAAGGAACGTTTGGCGCTTAAGGATACGATCTACTCGCTATTAGCTGTTTAATTTACTTGTTAAATTCCCCAAGACAAACTTTGGCTGCCTTTTGCGGGCAGCCTTTTTTTATGTGGGGTAAATACGCTATTTATGGTTCAGACCAAAGCCGTAACAAGTTGGCGTGGGTTTTAGTCAAGAGGTCAAATTCTCTACTTTTCCCGTTTTGCTCAAAAAGCGTTCGCCGGGTTTGGTCGATATCATAGATTATTTCGCGTTTGTCTGCGGACCTGACCAGACTTTGCACCCAGCTGACGGCAACTTGTCTGACGCCTTTGGTAACGGGTGAAACCCTGTGCAATGTGGTCGAAGGGTATACGACTGCTGAACCAGCAGGCAGCTTGAATTTTTGTTCACCGACAGAGCTGTCCAGCACCAGTTCTCCGCCTTCGTAACTACCTGGATCATTCAGGAAAACTGTAAAAGATATATCAGTGCGAAATCCCCTGTCAGAACCCATAATAGCATCGTCAACATGGTTGCCATATTCCATACCAGGCTCATAGCGACTGAACAGAAGAGGACGCATTCGCCGTAGAAGTGTTGCCCGGGCAAAAATGGTATTACGTTGTAGTGCATTGGTTAGAATGGCTGTTGCCTGTTTTGCGGTGGTATCACGCCCGGTAAGTTGTGTATTGTTTTTGACAAGTTTTGCATGCCATCCAGCCGTAAGCTTTCCGTCCTTGAATTGTCCTCGATCAAGAAGCTCGTTTATTCTCGCGAGTCCGGATTGATCTAAAATACCTGGGATAGTCAGCAACATTTTTATCATTTATTCCTGAAGAGACGAAAAGGGGCAGCTGAAGAATAACATTATGATTGTTAATAAGCGATAATCGAAACCTGTTACAATTATGCCAGCTTAATAGGATTAAATTGCAGAGCTTATATGGTTATCCCAGGCAATTTCTGGGTCATGATAGATGGCCTTGTTATCTTGCCAAAGATTTCCTTGGCCGTCGGAGATTGTGAAGCCATGACCATTAGGGGCAACGCCGCCTGCATCTATGTGTGATAATGTTTTTACAAGTTCCCGTGTCTCGCTGTTCCATATGGCTACTTTATTGCCTTTTGGGGCGGTGGTAGCCACAAGATCGCCGTTAATATTTACGCTGACAGACCCGATATATTGTTTCATCCCTAGGTAGGTTTGCCCGCCAGATACAGGTTTAATTTCTTCACCAATTCGGTGTGTGGCGACAAGGCTGACGCTATTGCTCGGATCGCCTTCGTATTGACCGCCGATCCATATTTTCCCTCGGGCAGCAGTCATGTGTCTAAGGGAAAGCTGGCTGTATTCTGCGGGGAGCTTGCTTTGCGCAATAAGCTTTCCATCGCGTCGATCTACATAGCTTATCTGTGGTTCCATAGAGGAAAGATTCAATTTCTGTCTAGGGTAATCCGGGTGGGTGATAATGCCACCATTCGAAATCGCTATAGTAATCCCATCAGAAAGCAAGATAGCCTCGTGCGGGCCTATGCCGTAACTTTCATGTTGACCGATGCGCGCAAAAGAATTCGTCGTATCGTATATGCCGATAATACCACGTTCATTTTCGTAATCATTTTCTGTTGCATAGAGTAATTTCCCGTCAGGAGAAAAAAAACCATGCCCATAAAAGTGATGATCTAGAGGAGGGGAAAAGGCTAAATGGCGTTGGTTATTAAATAGGTCCAAGACTAATGCAAAGCGCCCCGGACGTCTGGCAAATACAACTGCGAACTTTTTATTGGGTGCGATAGCTGTTGCATGTCCCCGGTCATCAAGATGCTCTTGGAAAATTAAATTACCAGAACGATCAATAACAGCGGCGGCATATTGGCCGTCTGCTTTTCTCAGCGTTGAAACATAGGCCGCTTGCAACGAGGAAGCTTCGGCCTGTGCAAACGAAGCAAAAGGGAGTTGTCCTGTCGCCAGAACGCCGCTTGCGGCAATTCGGCTTAAGAATTTTCTCCGGGATAAAGCCATTACTAATCGCCATCCAAAGAATTAAAGCCGAGACTTAGGCCAAGTTTTTCAGGGATGAGGTCGTTAACAATGTAGTGTGCACCTTCTAACGGAATAAGGGTGAAGGACAAAGTTTCATGGGATTTTGTTTGTTTTACCTGCTTTTCCCAAGCGATGTTCTCTTTTTCAAGTTTCATCAAGAACGTGTTTATTTGCCCTAGTTCGAAAGAAAGGGATTTCGTGTAACGTGAGGTGAGATTTCCAAGCCCCCCCTGCGTGAAAAGTGTCTCAACAGCGTTGAGATTGCTTTGATACGCGTGGAGGGTCTGGTTGGATCGCCAAAAAGGGGCACGCTTTGGTTTTGATTTCTCAGGGCTTTCCTTGATTGTGTTCAGTATCTTGAGGTCCTTTGTGCTTTGAATCATTTCACTGCTGATTCGCAAAAGATCCTGCATGACTTCTGTATCTGATCGGTATATCGGGTTCGTGGGGCCTGTATCAAGCATCATCGTCGCATAGCCGGAAGGGGATGCCCAATCGTCAATAATTTCTTGCCCTGTCGTCTGAATTGCTCTGGCGATATTTACCCCATAATCACAACGGTAAGATTGGGGTTTGGCTGTCGCGAGTGCTTCTGCATTTTTTCCAAATAGAACATATTCAAGTGCAAGCATTCCCTGAACAGCAACGCTTTTCTTTTGTAGAGTTTCTATTGCGAGGGCTGTTTCGTCTTGGGTATCAATTAATTTCCGGACTTGGCGTAGTCCGATAGATTTGCGGTCGGGCCAAAAGAACAGCTTTTCTTGTCGATTATTTTTTATGGCAGGACCAATGCGATACATCTCGACGCCAGACCACGCGGCAACAAGAGGTCGAAAAGCCTGTTGAGCTTTCGCCAAGTTTTCCTTATTTGGTTGTTCACATAACTTGGTCAAATCGTTTTCCTGCTCCTTGGCGGCAGCAGTTAAATTTTTATACCCAGGCAGAATCGCCTTCTCGATAGTCTGTTTGATGATTGGTTTGAAGTCTATTTCCGGGGTTTGTCCCCATGCGTTTACGGCTGCCCCTACGATTACAATTCCGGCGAGCACAGGACTAATTATCCTGGATATATGACGTCTTGTATTCGGCTTGGATTTGAAAGGGAAAGTTATCATTACAGAGATTCCAGAAAAGTAATCAGAGATTTTCGTTCTTCAGGTGTCATTGCGACAACATTGTCTCGGGCTTGTGTCGCTTCACCACCGTGCCAGATAATAGCTTCTAACAAATTACGTGCCCGCCCATCATGTAGAAAGTAGGTGTGTCCATTCACTTTTTCTGTAAGTCCAATCCCCCATAATGGCGGTGTACGCCATTCACGCCCAGATGCATTTCCAACCGGGCGGTTATCAGACAAGCCTTCGCCCATATCGTGAAGAAGAAGATCGCTGTAGGGCCATATCAACTGAAAGGCTAATTCTTTTTGTGCGGCATTTCTACGAGTAACAAATTTTGGTTTATGACAGGAAATACATCCATTGGTGTAGAAGAGCTCTTTGCCTTTTAAGACCTTTGGATCGTTGACGTTACGGCGTGCTGGAACAGCCAGATTTTTCGAATAAAAAACAACAAGGTCTAAAACTTTTTTCGGGGCCTCTCCCTCGCCAAGATTATTCTGTGATCCGTGAGGTTGGGAAAGGCACTTTGGTTGATTGCTTGTACAATCGCCCCAATGTGCCGCTATATCTGGTGTTGATAAACCGATGTCCCCTGCAAAGGCATTTACCGATTGGGTGTGAACGGTTCTGTTCGATGCCTTCCACCCGAAACGACCAATCTCTTTTTGTCCTGTTTCAGGGTTGAGAACCATGCTGGCTTTTCCCGATATGCCATCACCGTCGCTGTCTTCTGGATCAGCGAGATCAAGAAGGTCCTGCTCGTGAATTTCTTCCAAAAGTCCTAGGCCGATCATTGGCGGTGCTACTCGTGGAGAAAGCATGACGTCGGGATCCATGTCTCCATAGGCGAGTTGGGTAACGCTGTAACTTGGTTTGCGTAGCGAGACACTCTCGCCTCCGTTCAAGGCTATAACTTCTTCTTCATAAGAAATATGCATCTTACCTTCGGCTAGCAGGCCCGTGACAGCTTGGTCTTGTAATTGTCCGCCATAAGTTGGTTCTGGAATACGAAGTTGGGTGCCTGTGTTGATTGCCTGTTTTTCTACATCTGTCCTGGGGGGAACAGAGAGGCGTAAAAACATAGAGGTTGCCAAGTCGTCGTTGCTTTCTGGTGGGTGCCCTCGGCCGTCTTGTAAATGGCAGCGTTGGCAGGAACGGGCATTGAATAGAGGCCCTAACCCGTCAGAAGCCTTGGTCGATGACGGGGACGAAACCCAGATTTTTTTAAAGAGACTGTTGCCTAGTTTGAAGTCACGCTCTCCCTTGAAGGATAAATTTGCCGAAAAATGGGAGAATGATTTTGATGTGACTGATTTTTTAGATGTCGGTGCCCCTGCAGACTTATTTTCATAAGGTTCTGCTTTGGTGAAATCACTTGTTGCTTGAGTAATTTTTTCAACACGCAAAAAGTCCTCTGGGGTAAGGTCATCACGGGGCAGTGGTGCCGCTATTACCGTAGAAGCAAGCGACATTCCAAAGAGAAGGGCGCAATAATAAGGCAGGCGTTTTCCAAATGACGTGGGCATTTTTTGTTTTAATCAATGTTGAGATAAATGAAATGGGCAGTTCTGAATTCAGAACTGCCCACAAGCTAGCATAACTAAGTATTTTGAATAAATAGACACGTGGTCGCAGTGATCATGTGTCTAATATTATGTCTGTTCTTAGTTGAAAACGGCATTTGGATTATCGAGACTATCTGAGCCTTCAACTTCAATAGCTGAAAGGCCAAGCGCCACCACTGCACGTTCGATTGAACGGGTTTGATTGATCAAACCGTCGATTGCTTTTTGCACAACAGCATTACCGACAACATTGCCTTCACCAATCATCTGGTCATAAGCTTCGATGCTTTCTGCACGGGCCTTCATGACGGCCATTGATGTTACAGTTGCATCTAGTTTTTCAGTAAGCTCGCTATCAATGGCAGCATCTTTTGCTTTCACAAGATCTGAAATAGAAGGACCGCTTACGACAGAGCCGTCAAGGCGACGATAATGACCGGTGTACACATTGCGAATGCCGATCTGATCAAAATAGTGAGAGTTATGGGTGTTGTCGGAGAAGCAGTCGTGCTCTTCTTCTGGATCATTTAAAAGAAGACCCAGTTTCATACGCTCACCAGCAAGCTCGCCATAAGAAAGTGATCCCATGCCCGTCAGGATTGTGGTTAAACCTGTTGAGGTGTCTTTGAGAAGGTTCGTTCTTGCGTCACCCTTTTCATCCCAGTTTGCTTTCATTTCTGCTAGGTCAGCAATCAGAAGAGTTGAAGCAGATTTTAGGTATTGAGCGCGACGATCACAGTTGCCGCCTGTGCAATTTTTCACATCAAAATCAGACGCTGGGCGGCTTCCGGCACCTGCACCGTTACCGTTTAGATCCTGTCCCCAAAGAAGGAACTCAATCGCGTGGTAACCAGTGGCAACATTTGATTCAACTTCTTCTGCTTCGTGAAGTGTTGCTGAAATCAGTTCAGGTGTGATTTCTGAAGCATCAACTTCTTTGCCGTTCACAGATAGCTTGGCGTTGGCAATAACGTTTACGGTGTAAAGCGCATTTTCGTCTGATTCATCACCGTATGATGTATCGACATAATCGATAAGGCCTTCGTCAAGAGGCCAAGCGTTTACGCGGCCTTCCCAATCATCAACGATGGCGTTACCAAAACGGTAAACTTCGGTCTGTTGATAAGGGGCACGCGCTGAAACCCACGCTGCACGGGCAGCATTCAAAGAGGCAGAAGTTGGAGAGGCAATAAGTTTATCAATTGCACTGTCCAAAGCTTTCGCAGATGTCAGAGAATCTTCGAAGCCTGCTTGGGCAATATTTGCGTAGTTGTTCAGGACGCTTTCGGCGTCAACAGTGTCTGCAAAGACAGCGCCTGCATTGAGAACGGTTAAAACAGTTACTGTGCTTGCTACACGCGCAGCTTTTTTGAGAGCGTGACTCATTTTCATTCCAATTTTTGTTTCGGCCAATTCAGTTTTGGCTATTTCTGATTTTAATAGCCAAGCGATAAAACGTGTTACTTTTGGTGAAATCAAAAGCATATGAGTATTAGTCGCAAGTAATTAACACGTTTGAGAATGAGTTGCAATTTCGAAATTGTTCTTTTTTGATGAAAATACGTTACTGAAAAAGTCGGATTTCTGTGGAAAGCTCTTGTGTTAAGTGTGATGAGTGCAAAGGTATTATAGTAAATTTTGCGGGTAATTTAGATGAGCATGAAAAAAGCCAGTGAAAATCACTGGCTTTTTGGAATAGGCTTTGAGAGCCTGACTAATCAAAGAAACTTAGTCGCCTTCGACTTTGCTCTGAGATTGAATGTAGTTCTGGATACCAACACGTTTGATCAGTTCAAACTGTGATTCCAGATGGTCTACGTGCTCTTCTTCGTCGACGAGAATTTCACGAAGAAGTTCGCGGCTACCATAGTCTTTGACAGACTCACAATAGGCGATGCCTTCTTTGTAAACTTCAACAGCTTCCAGCTCTCCGGCCAGATCACATTTTAAAATTTCTTCTACATCTTCGCCGATTTTAAGTTTATTCAGGTTTTGAAGATTTGGGAAACCATCTAGAAGCAAAATGCGATCCATAAGTTTGTCGGCATGCTGCATTTCTTCGATGGATTCTTTGTATTCGTGTTTAGCTAGGCCTTCAACGCCCCAGTCTTGCAAAAGCTTGTAGTGAAGATAGTACTGGTTAATCGCTGTTAATTCATGCGTTAAAGCAGTGTTCAGGTGTTCGATGACTTTTTTGTCGCCTTTCATGATATCCTCGCTCTTAATTCGTTCGTATTGAAATTTCTTATCTTACTGCGGCTTGTAATCTACTTTAGAATCTTTCCAATAATGTAAATTGTTTGCTGGAAAATTCAAGTACTTTATCAGAAAATTTGTTTTATGATAATGATTATTAATTACCTCTGGGGTTGTTTTTGAGTTTATTTTTCTTGTTTCAAGTACTGAGGTGGCGCGTAATTTATTTTTTTTCGTGTTTTGTAAGGTATTTTTATTATTGGTGTTTAATATAAAGTATAGATTTATTTTATATTTTAGTTTTGTTTTTCTATATTGTTCTAAAAAAAATCGCATGAGTTTTCATTGGGGTTTGATAAGACTGCTTTGAGTTTTATTAACGCTTTTTCTAGCTTGTGAGTCGTATCGGGTGCCATGATCGAGAGTCTGACATTATGTTTTCCGGCTGTTGTATTGTTGGCGAAGCGACTGCCGTCAAGAATGTGGACTCCAGCTTCGGCAGCACGCCGCACGAGTTGGGGAACTGGGATGTCTTTGGGAAAACCTATCCATACATGTGATTGACAGGCTTTTAAGTCGGTTGCGTAGGGCGAAAGAAAACGCGTTGTGAGCTCATGGCGTTTTTTTGCTTCTGATCTTATTTGGCTTGTAAAAGAATCTAGATCGTCCCCGCGTCCTACGATTTCTATGGCTGTGTTGATGAGAATAGGAGAGACCATCCACGTTTGTGCTGTGATGCCCTGTGCCATAAGCATTGTGATATGGGGTGGTGCAACTGCAAAACCTATCCTCAACGAGGGTGAAATTCTTTTTGCCAAGCCACTGAGGTAAACTGTTTGAGAGGGAAAAAGGTGCGCGTAGGGAGGTGGGGCATCGGGATACAGAAAGCCATAGATATCGTCTTCAATGATGAGGACATCATATTTTTGCGCGATGAATCCGATCTCTTTACGCCGAGAAAGAGGTGTTGTGATGCAAGTTGGGTTGTGACCTGTGGCTGTTGTTACGAGAATACGAATGCGACCTTTTTTGCATTGCTGCTCAAAAGAAATTGGACAGATGCCCCGTTCATCTGTCTCCACGGTTATGCTGGATAGCCCCAATTGGGATATCGCAGCACCGACACCCGGATAACTCAGGGGTTCAAGACATATTGTATCCCCAGGGGATGTCAGACGCCCAAGGGCCGTATATACACCGTTTTGGACGCCATGATTTATAAGTATTCTGTCTTCGGATACATCCTGTAATAAGGGAGGCAGAAAAGCGCGTAATGCCAATTTTTGCTTTGTATCACCAAAGCCGTCTCTATAGGTCATAAGGTTATAGCTGGATGCTTTTGTTGCAGTACGTTGTAGCGCCCAACGAATTATTTCTTCCCCCCAGTCGTTCGCAATAGCATTCATTCCTAAGTCAATTACTTGGTCAGTGGTTAAGGATTGTTCTTCCTTCCCTTGATGGGGTTTGGGCAGAATAATATCTGCCCCAATGTTTGCTGCCTCTTGTACAAAAGTTCCTTGACCAACCCTAGCATTTACCAATCCCTTGCGTTCTAGGGAGCCATAGACGCGTGACATCGTTCCAAGGCTACACTTGGCTTCCCACGCGGCGGTACGTAAAGGGGGTAATTTCTCACCTGGTTTCAGGATGCCATCCCGGATGGCAGCTTTGAACAGCTGTTCCAAATGGACGTATTTCTGCCCTGTGTTGGGTTGATTCTCTGCTATGAGTGTTAAAATTGTCATAGGAACAATATAGTAATTGTTCAGTGAACATTTCAATATGAATATTTGGGGTATGGAAAATGTGACCAGACATTTTGTCTGAGATTGAGAGAAAGGGGCATTTGCGATGCCGATTGAAAATATTATACCTGCCTTGATTTTTGCTGCGGTTATGTCTGGCACACCGGGGCCAGCAAATATGATATTGATGGCGACGGGTGCAAATCTAGGCTTTCGTGGTGCTTTTCCTTTTACATTGGGTGTACAGAGTGGCTTCTTCTTGGTTCTTGCTGTTGCAGCTTTTGGCGTGACAACCCTTATGAAAGGGGTGCCTGGGCTGGCGCCAGTTATAACCGTGGTTAGTAGTGGTTATTTACTGTATTTGGCTTGGAAAATAGCGCGTTCGGATCTGGGAAGCCTATCTGGAGAACGCAATGTAGATGCCGTGGGGTATTTAAACGGCTTGATTGTGCACCCTATGAACCCAAAGGCGTGGTTGATGGCAACAACGGTGTTCGCGCAGTTTACAAATCAATCTAGTCCAGCTTGGGAGCAGTGGGCGGTGATGTGTGTTGTTTTTATAATTGGTGGTTTCCCGACAAACTGTATGTGGTCCTGGGGCGGTGCCAAAATAATATCTGCGATCCAGAGTCGGCAAAAGCGCTTGTTTGTAAATGGTGTACTGGCTGTTTTGACCGTTGCTATTGTGGCCTATATGGGAATTAGCCAAGTCATGACCTGATACCCCATAACCTGATACACGTGGTAATCAGATAAAAGGTATCATCTTTTGAGCAAAAAAGACGAGAGGGGCATTGCCTCTCTCGCTCAGTAAGGTCGATAGAGCTTCACTGATTACAAAGTTGGCGGTAATCAGCTTGCCTATATCTCTAAAGTCTTTATTAGATCCGGGCGAAAACACAAAACGCCTGAATCAACCTCAGAGATTAAATCTCTGCCTTAATCTGCGGAGGCCTATATTCCATTAAGGAATGAAGGGCATTGCAGGGCAGAAGCATGATGGCTCATGCACAAAAGCCACAACTAACAAAATCAAGCACAGGGACTGACTTGTTTGTGAAAATTAAAATAGAATTCACAGCGAGATCTGGCAATAAAACGTTGTGTTGTTTTGAAAATTTTGTAAAATTATTTAGGGAGATTTTCAAAATTTTGTGAAAGCTGTAAATGTTATGGCAAGACAAGTCTTTGCAGGGCGGAAAATTCGCCATTTAAGAAGCCAGATTGGCCTTACACAAATTGCGATGGCAAAGAAAATTGATATTTCGGCTGCCTATTTAAATCTTGTTGAACACAATCAACGCCCTTTGTCACGGAAGCTACAAAAAAAACTGGAAGTGGCTTTTAATGTTAAGGAAGGTGAACTCACCGGGGGAGAAGAAGCAAGATTACTTTCCGCGATGAATGAGCTTTTTTCGGATCCTCTGTTTGAACGGTCCAGGCTTAATAGCACAGTACTTGGTGATTTTGTCGCCATGCACCCTGAAATCAGCCGTGCCCTGTTAAAGCTTTACCGTGCGTTTCGAAATGCACGCGAAGATACCCTCAAAGCACGGGAGTCAATTTCCGCTGATCCCTATTTCACGGAAACAAGCCATCAACTTTTGACGCAGCTAACATCTATTCGGTCGTTTGCCGAGATTTTGCAGGACAATGATGATCTTTCAGAGCATCAGCGCGAACGCTTTACCAATGTTTTGGTCGATGAAAGTCAGAAATTGACCTCAATGGTTGGAGAGCTGTTTGATTTTATTAATGGTGAATCCAAAAAGGGCACTTTGTTGAGCGAGACGCCTACTGATGAAGTGGTGGATATGCTTTCGGCCAACGATCACTACTTTCCTGTTCTTGAATCCGCAGCCGAAGAGCTTAGAAGTAGATTGGGAGAACCCAAGCCCTATGGATTGTTTGATGCTTTGGCTAACTATCTAGATCAGCAACTCGGCATAAAGGTCGAGATTGTCCCTGTATCTTCACAGGGTACTCTGCAGCGTGGTATGTGGGAATTAGAAGGTGAAGACGGTGGGACGCTCAGGCTTATGGAAACACTGGCGACCAGTTCTTTAAACTTTAGAATGGCACGCATAATTGCAGAAGTTGCTTATGCTGATGTGCTGGAAAAGGTTCTTGCTGATGTGCCTCTTGGTAGTGATGAAGCCCAAAGCTTATGTTTAAAGGCTTTAGGTAGTTATTTTGCTGGCGCTGTGATGATGCCGTACAGCGTATTTCGGATCGCAGCTTATGATCTTCGTCATGATATTGACCTGCTCCGTCGGCGTTTTCGCGCTGGTTTTGAGCAGGTCTGTCATCGGTTGACAACCCTGCAAAAACCTGAAGAAGAAGGTGTTCCTTTTCACTTTATTCGTGTTGATCTTGCTGGGCAGATATCAAAACGGTTTAGTGCGTCAGGCCTACGTATCCCGCGGTATGGTGTTTTGTCTCCAGATTGGGGTGTTCAGGATGCATTTCTTAAACCTGGGCGTATTAACCTTCATTCTTTACGCGATGAAGATCAAAGTATCTACTTTTCCATTTCAAAGACAGTGACGAAGCCTGGGGTTATGGTGGGGCAGGCGGGGAATACCTATGCCATTAGTCTGGGGTGTGAAGCGTCATTTGCCCGCCATGTGGTTTATGCTGATGGCGTTGACTTTTCCCATCCGGATAGTGTTCTAATGGGGAGCTAACTCCTACAGCAAAGGGGACTGAAAAACACAGCTTGGCAAAACACCCGGCCAGACTGTAATGTAAGACCTACAGGGAATAAAAAAGAGATAACCGGATAACGCGGAGAAAGGCAGAAAATGCCTCAAACGGTTCTAGTGGTCGAGGACGAGCCTCATATTGTCGACTCATTAAGCTTTTTGATGAAGAAAGCTGGCTTTGAAGTCTTTATTGCGCGTGATGGCGATGCAGCATTGCGGATGGTGAAAAGCCGTCCACCAGATCTGATGCTGCTTGATATCATGTTACCAAGAAAAGACGGTTTTGAAGTCTTGAAATCTGTACGTTCTAATGATGCGTGGAAAGAAATACGTGTTATTTTGCTTACGGCAAAGGGACGTGATGTTGATCGATTGAAGGGGATGGAACTCGGCGCTGATGACTTTGTGACGAAGCCTTTTTCAACAAAGGATGTTGTTCGACTGGTCAAGCAGCATTTGGGTGTTGAAGATAAGTTGGCGTAGATCTTATAGAATAAAACGCTGATTTTGTGACATGAGTTCGCATTCCCCAGAAGGAGTATGAGTGAGGCGTCCAGGTGATAAAGGCGATCGTAGTATTGCGCTTTTTTTATTGGCATTACTACTTTTTAGCCCCCTTTTTCTATCCATTTTCAGTAGTGAAAAGCTAATATGGGGCTTTCCGCCTTTGTTTTTGTATCTTTTTACAGTATGGGGTGGAATTATTCTGGCCGTTGCGTGGTCTGCATCAAAAGACGCTGATGATTCGACGGGCGCTCTTGATCCCTATTCTTCTCCGGTAATTGATACGCTGGGGGCCGAGACTAGAAATCTGCCGGATAAAGAACTGGAAAAGCAGCAAGAGAAAGAGCAGTTGTCAAAGGATCATGACCATGTTGGTTGACTGGATCATTATCCTTTCTTCTATTGCTTACCTGCTCGTTCTTTTTGCGATTGCTTATGTGGCAGATAAACGTGCTGAAAGAGGGGTGGGCATAACGTCTCATCCCTATGTTTATGCACTTTCTCTTGGGGTGTATTGTACATCCTGGACGTTCTATGGGTCTGTTGGCCTTGCTGCATCTAGTGGATTGAATTTTTTACCAATTTACTTAGGGCCAACACTTGTTTTTGTACTTTGGTGGTTGGTTGTTAAAAAGATCATCAGGATTACGAAAGCTCACAGAATAACCTCAATTGCTGATTTTATATCATCACGTTACGGTAAAAGTACGCCTTTGAGTGCATTGGTTACGATTATCGCGGTTGTGGGTATTGTCCCCTATATATCTCTTCAGCTCAAAGCTGTTGCAATTAGCTTTAATGTTTTAAAGCAATACCCCGAAGTCGTCGCGCCGCTTAATTCGCCACCGATTGCCACTGTTGCTGATACTGCATTCTGGGTTGCATTGGTTCTGGCAATTTTTGCGATTTTATTTGGTACCAGGAATATTGATAATAGTGAACATCACGATGGTGTTGTGGTTGCTAT
This sequence comes from Kiloniella sp., assembly GCF_048270245.1. Lineage (GTDB taxonomy): Bacteria > Pseudomonadota > Alphaproteobacteria > Kiloniellales > Kiloniellaceae > Kiloniella. The sequence goes on along the minus strand of NZ_JBLWTH010000003.1, from coordinate 333,831 downwards.
TGCCTTTGAATCGGTTGTGAAGCTACTGGCTTTTCTCGCGGTAGGTATTTTTGTGACCTTTGGGCTTTATGATGGATTTGGAGACCTATTTGAGCAGGCATCCCGGGTACCGGAACTTGTTCAATTAATGACATTTGAAAAAGAAGGGGCTTATGTTACTTGGGTCACGTTAACCACATTGTCGATGGTTGCCGCAGTTTGTTTGCCCAGACAGTTTCAGGTTATTGCAGTAGAGAATGTTAATGAACCCGGGCTTCGGAAAGGTGTTTGGCTTTTTCCGCTCTATCTGTTGGCAATTAATGTGTTTGTATTGCCGATTGCTTTGGGGGGGATGCTTCAGTTTCCCAAGGGGGGGATGAATGCGGATACTTTTATTCTCACGCTTCCTATGGCCCATGGGCAGGAGATGTTGGCTCTTTTGGTTTTTTTGGGCGGGTTGTCCGCAGCGACATCGATGGTGATTGTTGCAACGATAGCTTTAAGTACGATGGTGTGTAACGATTTGGTTATGCCGATACTTTTGCGCTGGAATTGGCTGGGGCTAAAGCAGAAGAGTGATTTTACTGGGGTTCTGCTTTTTGTCAGACGTAGCAGTATTATCCTGATTCTTTTGTTCGGGTATGCCTATTTCCGCTTTTTGGGTGAAAGCGATGCGTTGGTTACCATTGGCCTGATTTCATTCGCTGCTGTTTTCCAATTCGCACCGGCTATGATCGGTGGCATGTTCTGGAAAGGTGGGAATCGCAAAGGGGCTTTGGTAGGACTTTCTTGCGGGATTATTGTGTGGGCTTATACGCTTCTTTTACCTTCTTTTGCCAAGTCTGGGGTGTTGCCAATTACTTTTATTGCGGCTGGCCCTTGGGGGGTCGAGTTGCTCAGACCCTATGAACTGTTTGGTTTGCAAGGGATTGATCACCTAACTCATTCTCTTTTCTGGACAACGGTTTTTAATGTCGGGGGGTATGTTTTTGTCTCACTCTATACGCGGCATTCTGCTATTGAGAGGGTGCAAGGGGCCTTGTTCGTAGATGTTTACCGCTACGCCGATCAGGGGTCACGGTCTCAATTGTGGCAAGGGTCTGCATCAGTTGAAGACCTGTTTAATCTTCTGGTCCGTTTTTTGGGACGGGCAAGGGCAGATAGAGCCTTTAGCGGATATTTCAGGGACAGAGGACAAGAGCGCAGACGTATCATTGCGGCGGATGCGGATCTCGTTCATCTGACAGAGCGATTACTTTCTGGTGCTATTGGTGCAGCTTCGGCCCGTGTGATGATATCTTCTGTAGTGAAAGGAGAAGTTGTTCGGCTGGAAGAGGTGATGACTATTTTGGATGAAACGTCGCAAGTCATTGAATACAGCCAAAATTTGGAGCAAAAATCCAAGGAGCTAGAGAGCACCACATCTCAGTTGCGTGCGGCTAATGAGCGACTCCAGGAACTTGATCGTCTGAAAGATGAATTTCTATCTACTGTTAGTCATGAATTGAGAACACCCCTTACCTCTATTCGCTCATTTAGTGAGATTCTGAGTGATCATCCTGATTTGGAAGAGGAAGAAAAAAGCAGGTTCCTGGGGATTATTGTAAAGGAAAGCGTTCGGTTAACCCGTCTTATTAATCAGGTGCTTGATCTGGCAAAAATTGAAGCTGGGCAAATGGAATGGATTCTGGAAGATTTAGACATTCCACAGGTTGTTGAAAACGCAATGGATACGATGTCTGCAACCCTAAGCGAAAAAGATATTGCGCTTGATGTTGATTTTGAACCAGGATTGCCAGAGATCAGGGGCGATAGAGATCGGCTAATGCAGGTCTTTGTGAACCTACTTTCCAATGCTGTGAAATTTTGTGACGAAGATCAAGGATGGGTCAAGGTATCGGTTTTTCGACAGGGACAAGAAATGGCAATCACAGTTTCAGATAATGGGCGAGGCGTTCCGTGGCAAGCTCGGGAGTATATTTTTGAGAAATTCCATCAATCCCGGGAAGGCCTTGCAGATAAACCCCATGGAACTGGATTGGGCCTAAGCATTTCTCGTCAGATTGTTGAATATTTCGGGGGACGTCTGGAGCTGGTTCAAACGGGGAGTAAGGGATCTGTTTTTGGGGTCTTTTTACCTTTGCCTGCAGCACAGGTAATCGCTAAGGCTGGGCAATAGAACGATAGTTCGTTACAGATTAATCTTTGGGTTGGTGATGATTGCGTCAAGCTGTTCAATAGGGTAAAACCGCATCAACGCAGGCTTGCTGCAAAATTACACATACCATTAATTGGAGCGCCGAATGGCATCATATCAGTACATCTATCAAATGGATGGGGTTTCTAAAACCTTTCCCGGTGGAAAACAGGTTCTAAAGAACATTCATTTGAACTTTCTTCCTGGCGCAAAAATTGGCGTTTTGGGGCTGAATGGTTCAGGTAAGTCGACCCTGATGAAAGTCATGGCGGGTCTGGATAACGAAATCAACGGCGAGGCACGTGCTGCCGACGGTGTGAAAGTTGGTTACCTGCCTCAGGAGCCGCAGCTTGATCCTGAAAAGGATGTTGCGGGAAATGTTTTCGAAGGCGTAGCAGAAACAAAAGCGCTGTTGGAAAATTTCGAAGCATTAAGTGCCAAGTTTGCCGAAGTTGATCCGGACGAAATGGATGATTTGATCACGCAACAAGGCGAGCTACAGGAAAAGATTGATGCCCTAGATGCTTGGGACCTTGATCGTCAGGTTGAAATTGCTATGGATGCCCTGCGCTGCCCACCCGGTGATGCCGATGTGACAAAGCTGTCAGGTGGTGAGCGCCGCCGCGTTGCTTTGTGCCAGTTGCTTCTATCCACGCCTGATATGCTACTTCTCGATGAGCCTACCAACCACCTTGATGCTGAATCAGTATCATGGCTAGAGCGCTTCTTGGAAGACTATAAAGGGACTGTTGTGTGTGTGACGCACGATAGATACTTCCTGGATAATGTTGCGGGCTGGATTTTGGAACTAGACCGCGGAGAAGGTATTCCCTACGAAGGAAACTATTCAAGCTGGCTGGAGCAAAAGCAGAAGCGTCTTTCGATTGAAGAGAAGCAGGAAAGCGCGAAGCAGAAATTCCTTAAAGACGAATTGCAATGGGTACGTCAGGGGGCGAAAGCGCGTCAGACAAAATCTAAAGCACGTCTACAGGCTTATGAAACATTGGTACAAGAAGAAAGCTCTCGTGCGCCGGACCCGGGTCGTATTGTTATCCCGCCGGCCCCACGTTTGGGAGATCTTGTTATTGAAGCGAATAACCTTTCAAAAGCTTTTGGTGATAAGCTTTTGATCGAAAATCTGAACTTCAAAATTCCAAAAGGTGCCATTGTTGGTATTATCGGTCCTAACGGGGCTGGTAAAACGACGTTGTTCAGAATGATCACTGGTCAAGAAGAGCCAAGCGAAGGTTCTATGAATGTTGGTGAGACTGTCGAAATCGGATATGTCGATCAAAGCCGTGATGCGCTTTCTGCTGAAAAGAATGTTTGGGAGGAAATCTCGGACGGGCTTGATGTCATTGAGATTGGTAAGCACACCTATCAGTCCCGTTCTTATGTGGGCGCGTTTAACTTCAAAGGTGGTGATCAGCAAAAGAAAGTTGGTCAGCTTTCCGGTGGTGAGCGAAATCGTGTGCATCTTGCAAAGATGTTACGCAAAAGCGCGAACGTTATTCTTCTTGATGAGCCGACAAATGATTTGGACGTGGATACACTGCGTTCTCTCGAAGAATCAATTCTTGATTATAGCGGTTGTGTCTTGGTGACATCGCACGATCGCTGGTTCCTGGATCGTATCGCAACCCATATACTTGCCTTTGAGGGCGACAGTCAGGTCGTATGGTTCGAAGGAAATTACGAAGATTATGAAGCTGATCGCAAGCGTCGCTTGGGTGCAGAGGCTGATCAACCACATCGTATTAAATACAAACCTTTGAAACGGTAGAGAGGGTCTCTACTTCTTTAGGGCTGATTATAAAAGGTGTTGGAACGTATTGTTTCGACACCTTTTTTGTTAAATGGAACGGGACATTACTTACCTATAATAGCTTCCCAATAATCACATTTCTTTTTGCACATACAAAAAAAGCCTCGGATTTTAAAATCCGAGGCTTTTAAATATTTTTGTCGTGCGGCTTGTCCTAGCTGTTTTCTTTAGGAGCAAAATCACCCGATTGGACTTTTTCGCGTAGCTTGCTGTTAAGCGCAGAAAGGTCTCCACCGAGGCTTTTTAAGGCTGATGTATAATCAGATCTGTAAGTGGATCGCAGGCTAATACCTTCGGCAGCAATATCTGTAATGATATAAGAAGATGAGCCTTCTTTCTTTTCAACACGCCACAGTATCTGTGCAGGCTCTCCGTTTTCAGCTTTAATTGTGCTGAAGACGATAAAAAAAGATTTTTTTGGAACAACTTTTGTTATTTCAAAATCTGAGCTTGCATATTGGTTGAAAGTTGGCAGGAAGCGTTGAACCATGACATCTTCAAATATTACCGTGAATTCATCACGATGTCCTGTTTCAGCTTTGCGCCAATACTTACCAATCACAAAGCGTGCGATACCTTCAACATCGAAATTTTCCTTTAGAAGAGTGCGGAATTGTTTTTCACGATCTTCTAAGGAAACGTCTTCGTTTGATAGTTGGGTAATGGCTTTTTCTTGCAGGGCCTTTAGGAAGAGACCTGCGTCATCGTCTGCATGTACCGTGCCATTAAAGGCGGTCAAACAGAAAGCAGCCCCCACAAGGAGAGCTGCTATGTTTTTTATAAAGCAAGTAATGTGCTTCATGGCTTATTCCACAAGAGAAACTTGATCATCATCTTCAGGGAAGATGTCTGTTAATCCTGGCGCCAATGTTGGTTCTACGTCACCGTCATTAATTTCGTTTTCGCGTTTCTGATGGTACAGCGAACGAACTCGGGCATAGAAATCAACTGAATCACGCTCTAGCTCATCAAGTGTTTCAATGTTACGTGATCTTTTGTCGATACCGTCTGTCACCTTACGTGCAATCAGAACTTCTGTTTTTGCAACATAAGTCAATGGATCAAGAAGCGCGTCACCGATCAGGCCAACACCATCACGAACGTTGGATGGACCAAGAATTGGAAGAACCAGATAGGGACCTTCGGGAACACCCCAAGTGCCCATGGTCTGACCAAAATCTTCAGAATGATATTCTAGACCAGTTTGACCCGCAACGTCTGCCAAGCCACCGGCACCAGCAATCGTATTCACCAAGAATCGTGCAAAAGTATTTTCTGCCTTCTGGATATCACCTTGAAGAAGATCATTCGCAAGGATGACAGGTGAGTATGTGTTTCTGATGAAGTTTCGAACAGAATCACGAATAGGTGATGGGACAATGAAACGGTAGCCTTCTGCAACTGGGCGGAAGATCAGCGTATCTGCTGCATCGTTAAACGCAAAAATAAAGCGGTTAACGGTTTCAATTGGATCGTTGTCACCTTCTTCAACTGCAGCAGAGCTTTCAGTCTGCGCCCACTGATCATCAGTGGTAGCATTCGCTTCATCCTGCAGCGTTGAATTTGGCTTGCTTGCACAGCCTGTCACAAAAATAGCAACAGCTGTAAAAGCCACCAAACGTTTAATTAGTCGAGAATTAATCTCGGACAAAATACCTAACCCCACGACATTTCGCCTATCATTTGTTTCTACGGTCATAACACTTGTCCACCAGAGACCCCCCTGACACTTGCTCGATATACGTTGGTATCTCAAAGCAAATGTATATGAACAAAACAAAAATACTTAATGCTCTTAAAAGGTAAAAAACAATACGTTCTTTTAAAGAGTACAAAACTTAGTATGGTTGATTATCACAGGCTTGATAGCAAAACCAGTCATAAGAGTAAGAAAATGCGGTAGAAGAAACGTACTGTTGCATTTTTGCATCATCATCCTTTGATTTGTTTTAAACTTTAGCAAAACAAGGCTTGCGAATCTTTGTTAGCGTAATGTTTTATTAATCTTTTTTCGCAATGTGGTTTTTAATGGATTCGTGACGCATTGTGTTGTTTTCTTATTTATCGGATAGAGGAATATAGGCGTGATTAATTCGAACGAGGTAATGCCCCTGATTACTTTTGAAGGGCGCGTCCCGTCCGAATGGCTTGATTATAACGGGCATATGAATGTTGCTTATTATATGCACGTTTTCTGTAATGCGACGGATGCTTTTCTAGAATTTTTCGGCGTGACGGAAGACTATCGACAAGAAAAGAGATGTTCGACCTTCGTGGTTGAAAATCATGTGAACTATGTAAAAGAACTACACTATGGTTCGAATATGAGAGTTGAAACCAGGTTGCTGGGGTTTGATCGTAAAAAGATGAGCTACCACCATTCACTTTATAATGTTGATGCGGGATATTTAGCCGCGACGTCTGAATGGATCTCTCTTCATGTGGATCTGGAAAAACGAGCCTCATGTGAAATGTCGGATACATTGGTTTGTAACCTGAGAGAGATATACGAAGCTCAAAAGGACATGCCCTTGCCTGTTAATATCGGGCGATCAATAATGTCATGGGATAATAAATCCTGATCCGTTTATCCTAATCTGTATCTTGCGTCTAAATTGCGAAAGGGTAGCAAGTGAAATTGAATTTACTTGAAGTTAGGCCTTTGATTTCTAACATTAAGGTTATGAAAAAAAGTCTTTGTCTCGCGATTCTCGTTTTTACCTATTTTCAATCTTCCTCTGTTGTTCTCGCAGCTTGTACAGATCCGGCAGGGGCTGATGTGGATTGGCAACGGTGTAATATGGACGGCTTGAACTTGGATGATGTCGACCTTTCCGGTTCTCATTTACGAGGCGCGAGCTTTTTGCGTGGCTCTCTTGATCAGGCTGATCTTAATAATATTTCTGCCTTTAGGGTCAAGTTTGTCAGTGCTTCATTGGTTGAGGCCGACTTTTCAAAAGCTTCGTTGCCCGAGGCTGACTTTACCAAAGCAAATTTACAATCTGCTAATTTTACCAAAGCAAATTTGAAACGTGCCCGACTTTTTAAAACAAATTTAAGAGGTGCCAATCTGACCAAGGCAAAAATAGAGGGGGCCGATTTAACAAAGGCTGATTTGTCTGGTGCGACTTGGATCGATGGTAAAAGAATTTGTGCTGAGGGATCAATAGGACGCTGTAAATAGTATTCTTGTGAATACATTTAGCCAGTCTGTTTTAATGCCGCTCATTTTTTATGCTAGCTAGTTTTAATAAAAATATTTCATGTGCTCTTTTAAGTGATTTTATAAAAAATACATTGTTCTGGTGGAACTATAATTTCCATAGCGTTATAACGGTTATTAGAACGACTAAATACTTTAGCTATGGATGGCGGTCCTGCTTAACTTAATTTGCACTTCTTTTTTACCTCTGGGGATGGGTAACGGCATAATCTGTATAATCGGTTTGTGTCCAAATGCTATCTTTGGCTCTCTCGCGAAACGGGGCAAGTATGTCCAAAGATAAAGCCCCCCGATTGTCTCCGATACAACAGATCAAGCAATTCATACAAAATGAACAGGTCATTCTATCGTCTTTGGCTGTCATTATTGGTGTGGCTGCCGGGCTCGCAGCAATGGCGTTTCGTCATTTTATTGATCTTGTTCAGATGTTTTTTTACGGCTTTCAAGGCGAAAAGGTATCCGCTGGAATCGCAGGGTTGCCGTGGTGGCAGATTGTTCTTGTTCCTGTTGTTGGAGGAGGAATTGTTGGGTTGTTCATACGGTATTTTCTACCAGATGGTAAGCCGCAAAGTGTTCCCCATGTAATCGAAGCAACCGCGCTTAAGGGCGGACGTATGTCCTTGAGCATAGGTATTCGAGCTGCGATTGCATCTGCCTTTTCAATCGGTGTTGGTGCATCAGTGGGACGTGAAGGACCTGTTGTTCATCTAGGGGCATCAATTGGTGCTTGGCTTTCGAAAAGATTACATCTTGGTTATTCCCTTTTCCGTACACTTTTGGGATGTGGAGTTGCGGCTGCTATCGCGACGTCCTTTAATGCGCCTATTGCGGGGGTGTTTTTTGCTCTCGAAGTTGTCGTTGGTCACTATGCGCTTTCCGCTTTTGCACCAATTGTGATCGCGTCTGTTGTGGGTACGATCATCAGTCGTATTTATTACGGTGATTTTCCTGCCTTCATCTTGCCCAAGGCAATGTCATTGTCGTCGTTTTGGGAATTCCCTGCCTTTGCTCTTTTGGGGATTATTTCGGCGTTAGCAGCGATCGCTTTTATGTGGGCAATTATTTTTGCGGAAGACACATTTAAAAAGTTAAATGTTCCTGTTTGGGTAAGGCCAATGGTCGGGGGACTGGCTTTGGGTGTTATGGCGCTTGTCTTCCCTCAAGTCCTTGGGGTTGGTTACGAGGCGACAGATGCAGCTTTGTCCGAGCTTTATCCCTTGTGGCTGTTGTTGGCCTTGATTGTGGTTAAAACGATAGCCACAGCTATCTCGCTGGGATCTGGGTTTTCTGGTGGGGTCTTTTCGCCATCAATTTTTCTGGGGGCTATGGTCGGTGGCGCATATGGAATCATTGCCACCAGTATTTTCCCGGAACTCTCGTCCGGAACCGGGGCTTATACCGTTATTGGAATGGGGGCTGTTGCCGGGGCGGTTCTTGGTGCGCCGGTTTCGACTATTTTGATGATATTTGAACTGACAAATGACTATGCCTTAACTATTGCGGTGATGATCGCGACTTCTCTTGCGAGTGTGATTACGCAACAAGTTCATGGACGGTCATTTTTTATGTGGCAGCTTGAAAGAAGAGGGGTTGAGATTCGCGGAGGACGAGAAGCAAGCCTGATGCGTTCCATTACCATATCGCATATGGTGCATAACGAAGTTTCAACCGTCGAAACGACTGCCAATTTGAATCATGTCAGGGAAAAAATTAGGAAAACAAGGCTTGGGCAGGTATTTGTCGTGGATGAAGATGAGCACTTCAAAGGGTCGATTAGCTTTATTGAATTGGCGGACGGTCTGGATCTTCAAGAGGAAAAGGGCGTTGCTCTAACGGCATTGGATATTGCGAGAACCAAGGCTGTGCAGCTGGAAGAGAATTCGAACATTGAACAGGCACTCCAGGCTCATGGCGCAAGCGGTGAAGTCTATATTCCTGTCATTGATGAAGAGGGTATTCTCAAGGGCGTTCTGCACGAACACGACGTTGCGCTTGCTTATAAAAAAGCGATGGAACAGGCGCGCGCAGAAGAGCGTGGTGACATGTAATTGATTCTGCTTAAAAATGATTTTGCTACAAATAAGGGCTGAGAACGGTATGTCGTCTCAGCCCTTATCTATTTATCTGAATGCCCCCGGAAATTAGTCTTCCAAAAGATATCCTGCTTTGAGAGGTTCTTTGCCGGCAACTTTCCCGACCACAAGACCGGGTTTCACGGCTTTATGCTGGCGGCGCGTAAAGAATATACCGTCGGTTCCTGCATATATTGGAGTACGCGATTTGGTTGGATCTTCTGCTGCTGGGTCGATTAAGGTTGCAATTTGATCACCCTTTTTCACAATGTCACCCAATTCGCGACAGTAGGTAACAAAGCCAGCCCCCGGTGAGGGAATAATCTCGCATGCGTCTGTACCCGTTGCTTCACACAAAGGGGTAGGTATCGGACCTGCATCGCCTTCGATCAGGCCGCGGCGAATGAAAAACTTAAAGAGAGCTTCAGCATCTTTTGCCCCGATCTCGTCTGATACATCTGGGCGTCCGCGATGCTCAACAGTCATTGACATAGTTGCTTGCGGAATTGCTGCATCCGGGAAAAGGCGTGAGAGTTCAGCCCACGGACGGGTATATACTTCGTCAAAGCTACCGCCGCCGGAATTTTCAGCCATCATGACGGCTGTTGCGCCAAAATCAGCGGCAAAATCCTGACAGTCTGGCCAGTTGAGGTCAGAAATATAAAGATAGGGAAGAGATTCGTCGTCACAGTGCAGGTCAAAGACATAATCAGCGCGAGCGGCTTCTTTCGTCAGTATTTTGCGAAGGCTAGCGAATTCGCTCGTCGGTGTAACTTCGTCCAGAACGTCCTGCATTGTCGCGCGAATAAGTTTTACATTATCGTTTTCATCATTGCCGAGTTTACCTGCAAGGCGATCTTTCATCATTGCTGTCAGATCGTACCACCCCCGGTTAAAATTACCATCGCCACCACGGTGAACGCGCCCCAAAAGAATATCGTCTTCAAATTGATCCAACCCGATCGGGTTGGCAAAGGGAACGACGACAATTTCACCTGTTAGTAATCCTTGTTGGTCCGCTTCTTCCAAGCGTTGCAGAAGGTGATGTGTGCAAGCCATAGCCGGGGTTTCGTCCGCGTGCAGACAGGCCTGTACATAGGCAATTTTACCATTTGTGCCTGCGCCGTAGCGATGCATGGTTACGACCCGTTGTGTGCTTGGTGTTTCAGAAAGTAGCGCGTGGCGCTCTGTAATACGGGTCATGTTTTTTCCTGTATATTCTTGTGATCCAGACTTTTGCATAACATAAAGAGTTGTTTGAACTTTAGGTCAAGAGCTAAAAGTGGATGAGCTTGTTGAGAAGCTGCGCTATAAACCAATCATGATAGACGAATCGCAAATGCAAAACGAAGGGCTGCCGCCCTATCTTACCGGTCTCAATGAATCGCAGATGGATGCCGTTCAGACCACGGATGGACCTGTTCTTGTTCTGGCCGGGGCCGGAACGGGGAAGACGCGGGTTCTAACGACACGCCTTGCTCATATTCTGGCGACGGGAAAAGCTTTCCCCGGTCAGGTTCTTGCTGTGACCTTTACCAATAAAGCAGCACAAGAGATGAAAGAGCGTGTTGCTTCGATTCTGAATGAGCCAACAGTAGAGCGATGGTGGTTGGGAACCTTCCATGCCATTGCGGTTCGTATGTTGCGGGCCCATGCAGAAAAGGTTGGGCTTGGATCTGATTTTGCGATTATCGATACGGATGATCAACTGCGTTTGGTGAAGCAGCTTCTGAAAGAGAGCAACCTCGACGATAAAAAGTGGCCACCGAAATCGGTTCTCGGCGTTATTCAGCGCTGGAAAGATCGAGGGCAAACGCCGGATCATGTTTCAGCAAGTGATGCCAAAGAGTTTGCGGGCGGGCGCATTCATAAAATTTACCAGAGCTATCAGCAGCGTATGAAAGAGCTCAACGCCTGTGATTTTGGGGATCTGCTGTTGCATACACTGGTTATCTTTCAGACCTATCCGGATGTCTTGGCGGATTATCATCGACGTTTTCATTATATTCTGGTCGATGAGTATCAGGATACCAACGTGGCACAGTATCTTTGGTTGCGTCTTTTGGCGCAGGGACATCAAAATGTGTGTTGTGTTGGCGACGATGATCAATCCATCTATGGGTGGCGTGGTGCCGAGGTTGGTAACATCCTTCGCTTTGAAAAAGATTTTCCCGGTGCAAAGGTTGTTCGCTTGGAACGGAATTATCGTTCGACTGGACGGATACTTGCCGCGGCTTCCTCTGTCATTAGTCATAATGAAGGACGTCTAGGCAAGACGCTTTGGACGGATGATGACGAAGGAGAAATGCTTCGCGTCCGGGGACTTTGGGATGGTGAAGCCGAAGCCCGGTTTGTCGGTGAAGAGACAGAAAGCTTACAACGCCAAGGACAGTCGCTGGATCAGATAGCGGTTCTTGTGCGCACAGGTGCAATGACCCGCGAATTTGAAGAACGCTTTTTGACCCTAGGCATTCCCTATCGGGTTATCGGTGGCGCGCGTTTCTACGAACGTATGGAGATCCGTGATGCCTTGGCGTATTTGCGTCTTGTGAATTCAGCGGATGACAGTCTGGCTTTCGAACGAGTTATTAACACACCGAAAAGAGGACTTGGTCCGGCAGCGGTCAGTGTGGTTCATCAACTGGCCCGCCAGATTGAGACGTCGATGTTTAAAGCAGCGCAGGAAATTGTTGAAACGGACGAGCTACGTCCGGCTGCGCGTAAGTCCATGGCCGGGTTTGTTGCGCAGGTCGACCGCTGGCAGAGCTTGAAAGGTGATATGCCGCATCCAGAGTTGGCTGATCTAATACTGGAAGAAAGCGGCTATCTGGAATTCTGGCAGAATGATAAATCAGTTGAAGCCAAAGGGCGTGTTGAGAATTTACGCGAGCTAGTAAATGCTTTGGGGGAATTCGAAAGTCTTCCTGATTTTCTCGAACACGTCAGTCTTGTGATGGATACCAATAGTAAGCAAAATCAGGAAATGGTTTCAATCATGACCTTGCATGGGGCTAAGGGACTTGAGTTCGAAACAGTTTTCCTCCCGGGCTGGGAAGAGGGGCTATTTCCGAACCAACGCGCCATGGACGAACAAGGCCTTAAGGGGCTGGAAGAAGAAAGGCGTCTTGCCTATGTCGGGTTAACCCGTGCCAGAGAACGCGCCATTATTTCATTTGCAGCGAACAGGCGTATGCATGGGTCTTGGGCCTCGGCAATCCCGTCTCGTTTCGTGGATGAGCTGCCCCATGAACATGTTGAGCGGGAAAGTGATCGCGGTATTTACTCTGCGCCGTTAGAGCCATCTTATGGTGGTTTTGGTTCCGGAAACAAAGGGTGGCAGGATAATGATCGCACAAGTCCAGGGATGCAACGCGCGCGAAGCTATTCAGGGGGCGAATCAAAGCTTGTCCGACAAGCAGCGCAGAAAATTTCGGAAAGTAAAAGCGGTTTTGGACGCGGAGAACGGGTTTTCCACCAAAAATTCGGCTATGGGATGGTCACTTCGGTTGAAGGTGAACGTCTAACAATTTCTTTTGAGAAGGCTGGAAGCAAAAAAGTTCTGAGCAACTTTGTGGTTCCCGCCGAACAGGCAGGTATGTAATGAGAGAAGATAATTCCGCAGTTTGGGTTGTTGCCCTTGATATAAAAGAGGTCAACTTACCTATCTATGAGCTTGCTCTGGAGCCTCTTGATGGTGCAATCGTTACAACAAACCCGAATGAATCTGGGGTTGTTTCCGTTAAAGTATATGTCGATGGCAAGCCGTCTGATGAACAGGTTAACAGCATCTTGAACAGCACGGCCGAAATTATTGGTGGTGATGCCCCGACTGCTACTATTGAGCAACTTCCTGATGTCGACTGGGTTGCAGAAAGTCAAAAGGCTTTGCCGCCAATTGTGGCTGGCAAGTTTTTTGTGCACGGATCTCATGTAACAGAGCAGCCACCGGAAGGTTCTGTTCCTTTATTGATTGAGGCTAATGTTGCGTTTGGTACTGGGCAACACGACACCACCAAGGGGTGTCTGGTTGCGCTTACTGATTTGGCCGAAGATAAAAAAGTCGTCAACGCGCTGGATATGGGATGCGGGTCTGGAATTCTATCCATGGGGATTAAAATCCTTTGGAACTGTCCCGTACTCGGCGTGGATATTGATGCTGATTCTGTGCGCGTGGCATTGGAGAATGCTGAACTGAATAATGTTTCCGATATCACAGGCGTCTGCGGTGACGGGTACAATGCACCGGACGTTTCTGCGCGTGGTCCTTATGACTTGATTGCGGCGAATATTCTTGCGGAGCCGCTCTGTCAGATGGCGCCTTTATTGGAAAAGAACTTGGCAGAGGGCGGTGTTGCCGTGCTCTCTGGATTACTTATTACGCAACAGGAAAAAGTTGTGAAAGCGCATGAGGCTTTGGGGCTGAAGGTTATCCGAGAGCTTCACTTGGGTGAATGGGCGACATTGGTTTTATCAAGGTAATCCTTGATGTAATAACCCAAAATAAAAGGAAAGGCCGATGTTAATCTAACATCGGCCTTTCCTTTTATGGGCATTAAATTTTTCCGGGTATTAAAAAACGCGCCGGAGATTCCGGCGCGTTTCAACAAGTAGAGCTGCAAGCAAAAGGGGGATTATGCTGCGCGACCTACTTTGCTGTTGTTTTCAGCTTTTGTTTCCTGTGTTGAAACAAAATCAGAAGAAGAAAGGAAAGAGAAACCTGGCTCAAAAGTTTTAGTTTCTTTTTCTGCTGCTTCTGCATAAAGGCTGTTTACAGTTGCTTCGATGTTACCACGGCTTAGGCCGATGTCTTTTAGTTCGCGATCAGTTAGATCCCAAAGCTGGCTGACAGTTGCACGGCGTTCCATGTAGTTTTTGAAGCCCTGAACAAGTCCAGATATCGCAGCATAGATGCGGTATGTTTTTGTATAACGGTGTGGCGCTACAGTTACGAATACAGGCTGGTTAGCAATTTCGTTGGCCGCGAATACGAATTTATCTTCTCTCATGATCATTTCTCCTAGATCAGTTAATGCGGCCGACTATGTCTTTCTATTGCCGCTGTGTTGTTGCAGTATATCTAGCTCATAAATTTTTTTTCGGTAGCGGTTATTCTGCACCACAGCCATGCATTTTGAGCATAATTTAGTTTTTTTCGATTTAAGTTGTTGAAATTAAATTATTTTAAGTTATGCAAAAGCAGGTGTTGTTATGCTTCTGTTGCTCGGTTAATCTGCTGAAAATCAAATTGTATATTGTATAAGGATTAAAAAATGCCTGAAACGGCTACTCTTGATCATGAATCTCGTCTTAAAGCTTTGCGTATCCAGTTGGCTAATGAAGGTGTGGACGGCTTTATCGTTCCGAGAACTGACGAACATCAGGGGGAGTACGTTCCACCCCAAGCTCAGAGACTTGGATGGTTAAGTGGGTTTACAGGATCGGCAGGGCTGGCGACCGTTCTTATGGATAAGGCGGCGATCTTTGTGGATGGTCGTTATACAATTCAGGTGCGCCAAGAAGTTAGTGAACACCTTTTTGCCTATCAGCATTTGGTTGAAGAGCCCGCCCATCAATGGCTGGAAGAGAATGTATCCGCAGGTATGCGTATTGCCTATGACCCTTGGTTGCAAAGTGAAAATCAGATCAAGGCCTTGCGAAAAGGTGTTGAAAAAGCGGGGGGAGAGCTTGTTCCTCTTTCTGACAATCCTCTTGATAAGGTTTGGTTGGATCAACCCGCCCGTCCTTGTACAAAATCCATGCCTTATGATTTGAAGTATGCGGGGCAGTCTTCGCAGGATAAACGGAAAGAAATTGGCGAACTTCTTAATAAGTCAGAAGCCGATTGTGCCGTTCTCAGTCTGCCAGATTCCGTTGCGTGGCTCTTGAACGTGCGCGGTGAAGATGTGGACCATACGCCATTGGTGCTTTCTTTTGCTGTTGTTCATGCCGATGGAAATGTGCAGTGGTTTGTGGATTCTCAAAAAGTAACGAGTGAAACCCTTACGGCATTGGACAATCAGGTTGAAGTTGCCGAGCCGGGAACTTTGGAAGCGCGTCTTGAAGCTTTTGCGCGCGAGGGTAAAAGAGTTCTGGTTGATCCTGCTACTTGTCCGGAACGTATTACAGCATTGCTAGAAAAAAGTGGTGCAAATCTTGTGCGCGCTATGGACCCGGTGAGCTTGCCAAAGGCCAGAAAGAATACGTCCGAATTAGATGGTATACGGGCAGCCCACATCCGCGATGGTGCTGCGATGGTGCGCTTTTTAAAGTGGGTAACTGAAAGTGCAACGGAACGTGCAGATACCGACAATCCAGTGACGGAAATGGAGGCTGTTTATAAGCTTCTGTCTTTCAGGGAAGAAGTGCCGCTGTTCAAAGACTCTTCGTTTGATACTATTTCCGGTGCGGGACCAAACGGTGCCCTCTGTCATTATAAGGTGAGTGATGAAAGCTCTTTGCCGCTTAAAAGGGATGAAATTTTTCTGATTGATTCAGGCGGGCAATATCTGGATGGAACAACTGATATTACCCGTACGGTTATTATCGGCACGCCGAACGCAGAAATGAAAGACCGTTTCACGCGCGTTCTTATGGGGCACATTGCGCTATCTACTGCGAAATTCCCCAAGGGAACAAACGGTATTCAGCTGGATAGTCTCGCCAGACGTCCGCTTTGGGATGCGGGGCTCGATTATGATCATGGTACGGGGCATGGCGTGGGGTGTTTCCTTGGTGTACACGAGGGGCCGCAACGTATTGCCAAGGCTTCATCGCCAGTCGCTTTAGAGCCGGGTATGTTCTTGTCAAACGAGCCAGGCTATTACAAAGCAGGTGAGTACGGTATTCGTATCGAAAACCTTATTATTGTTCGCGATGCCGGAAAAATGGTTGGTTTAGACATTCCGTTGTATGATTTTGAGACAGTAACGTTGTGTCCGATTGATTTACGTTTGATAGAGCCAGCCTTAATGAGTGCGGGTGATATCAAATGGTTGAATGACTATCATGCCTGGGTCCGTAAAGAGCTGACACCTTTGTTGGATGCTGAGCACGTTGCGTGGCTAGAGACGGCGACGAAGGCGATTTAAAAGTATGTAAATGATGCCCGTTCTCTAATTTGTATTAGCAAGAGGACGGGCACTGTTGACGGAATTTCACCATCGTTGTTCTTATGTAAATTGTTATATTGGGGTGGCTTTATTCTGTTTGCGTATCCATGTCAGGAATTTTTTTAAGTGCGATGGAATTACCCCCTGTTTGTAAACAAGATGGTATCCGGTGTTTTCGTTACTTGTCAGCGAGAATAATTCTACGAGCTGCCCACTTTTGATGTCATCCTGTACCCAATTTGACGGAAGTACACCCAATCCTTGCCCGTCGCGAATGGCATCTTTTGTCAGATATCCTGATAGATGAATTTTTGCATGGTGTGCGTGGAAATCAATTTCATGCTGTTTTAGCCAAAAATGCCATTCTGAATGGCGATCATCTATGTCGCAAACCCAAGGTAATTTGGTTAGATCCTTGGGCGATTTTATTTGAACATTCTCTATGAGTTCAGGTGATACAACGATGCTGGTGTAACTGGGCATCAGCTTTTCCACTTGAAAGCTTGGCCAATTTCCTGTGCCATACCGTATGGCAAGGTCATAATCATCCCGTCGGAGATCTACAACATCACTGTTAGCATTTAGCAATATCTCGACATCGGGATGCCGTTTGCGAAAGTCTCCGAGTCTTGGCATTAGCCAAAAGTTTACAAAGGTTGGTGTCATTGTGATGCGGAGAGGACGGTCGGTTAGACTGTCTTTGAGGTCATTGACCGCATCATCGATAATATCAAAGCTTTTACTAAGCTCTGTACCAAGACGAAACCCTGCCTCTGTCGGCATAACACCCCGCCCTTCACGTTGGGTTAAGGTTGTCCCAAACCATTCTTCCAGCCGTTTTATTTGTTGAGCGACGGCCGCATGAGTCACGTTCAGTTCTTTGGCGGCGTGACTAAGATTATGATGTCGCACAACAGCTTCGAAAGCGCGAAGGCTGGAAAGGGATGGAAAATCACGCATAAAATGTAATAAAAACTAACATAATGATATTTTTCCTGATTTGAATTTGAACTCGTTTCGCCTGATATTTATGAGAATAGTTATCTGATAGGAATGGATCAATGATAAATGTTTTAGGAAAAACTTACATTTTAGCTGCGCGGTTAGAAAATCGTAGCGTGCGTTATGAAAGCAAAAGCTCTGGGCTGGCAAAGGTAAACTTTAAAGCAGAGAAGCTAAGAGCGCAGAAAAAGGTGAACTGGAAGTTCAAATCAGGCGGTCTTTTGAAGTTGTTTGGCGTTTCTTCTGAATGCCCTTGTCATTAAGGGCGGATAGTTTTCTTGGTATCGGGTGGGGAACAGTATGTTGAGTTTAGATCACCGATTTGATTTTCATGGTCAGTCGGTCGCATGGGGTGTGATTGGTGATGGGGAACCACTTGTTCTTATACATGGCACCCCATTCTCTTCACAGGTTTGGCGGCGGATTGCGCCTGCACTTGCGGGTAAATGGCGTGTTTTTTATTTCGATCTGCTGGGGTATGGCGAATCAGAGAAAAGAGAGGGGCAAGATGTTTCCTTGGCGGTTCAAAATGAACTTCTGGCTGCTCTGTTTGGTTATTGGAAATTGAAGGCCCCAGCGGTTCTTGCCCATGATTTTGGTGGGGCGACAGCTTTGCGGGCGTATTACCTAAATGAGCTGATGTATTCGCAGTTAACGTTGGTTGATCCCGTGGCCTTGGCGCCTTGGGGCTCTCCGTTTGTTCAGCATGTAAGGAAGCATGAAGCAGCCTTTGTTAGTAATCCGGACTATATCCACGATGCGATTTTGCGGGCCTATATACAGGGGGCCGCTTTTAATCCGTTGGATGAAAAAGCGTTATCTTTGTATATGAAACCTTGGCAGGGTGATATCGGCAAGGCTGCTTTTTACCGACAGATAGTTCAGATGGATCAATGTTATACTGATGAAGTATCCGTTTGTTATGCTGATATGGAATGTCCTCTTGATATTATCTGGGGTGATGAAGACAGGTGGATACCTTTGTCACAGGGAAGAAAGCTATCCACAATTCTTAACAAGGGCAGGATTTCTGTTGTGGCTAGTGCCGGGCATCTCGTACAGGAAGATCGTCCCGAAGCAATTGTAGCTGCGATGCTTGGGTAATTTAGGGAGAGCTGTGGAGATACGGCGATATTCATTTACTGGCGCTGGCCGATCTTTTGGGGACGTCAGTAGGTCTCAGCATCTTTGCAGATGCCAATAGTGCGCCCCCGACAATTAGCAGGCAAGCAATGGCGATGGTCCAGCTTGCTTGGGCCAAGCCGACAGCAACCAATAGTAATGTGCTGAGAAGTGGAGCACCATAAGATAGGGCGCCCAGAACCTGAATGTCACCATGCTTTGTGCCGTAATCCCAGACAAAAAAAGCAAGCCCAACGGGGCCAAGGCCAAGGGCAAGGATTGCGAGCCATTGTGTTTCTGTTGGCGGTACCCAAGTTTCCGTGCCTAGGTGGAAAACAAGACCTAGCAAAGCCGTCGCACCGCAAAACCCCGTGACAGCATCACTTGGAACTTCTTTGAATTTACGATTAAGAACAGAATAGCCTGACCAAGTCAGCGCACATGCTATAGCTGCCAGATATCCCATGTAGTGATCTGCATTCCACGAAAGGCTTTGTCCCTTGGTGACGATCAGTATGGCACCGGTCAGCCCCGTTATTGTGCCTGCAATGTGAAACCAGTAAAGCTTCTCGCCTGGTAACAAGGCAGAAAAAAATACGATGAGTAGGGGCCAAAGGTAGGCGATCAAACTTGCTTCAACGGCCGGGGCATTGTGCAAGGCGATGAAGTAAAACAGGTGATAGCCAAAGAGGCCACCGACAGAAACAATCCATACAATGGGTTTTTGCTTTAAACTTTTAAAAGAACTCTTTCCTTTGCAGGCCAAAAGTATAAATCCGGACACAAAAGCAATGAAGAATGTAAGGGTTAAGAGCTGGAAGGGAGGAATACCTTTTGCCCATGTGGTGAAAAGCGCGAGAAGAGCCCACAAAAGAATTGCAATTGTGCCAATAATAGTGGCGCGTAGAGGGGGACTTGGTGTGGTTGTCATTTCTGCCTGTTCCAAAACGATGGGTCAAAGGTAAGGCTAAGAATGTAACGATGTTTACGGAAATGTCTTGTTCCAGATTCTGTTTGTTTAGACAGAAAGTCTGATTCATACCGTGTTATGGTGGGCGCGGTCATTTCCGGGTGTTATACCAAAGTTGTTTCGGTAAGATCGACTAAAGCTACTTTGATCTGAATAGCCAACTTCTTGGGCGATCTGCACAAGGGGAAGCCGTGTATTGAGAACAAGCTGCCGGGCGTGTTCCAGTTTCAGATTGGTTTGAAATTTCTGCGGTGAATAGCCCAGGTAATTACTGAAAAGAGCATGAAGATGACTGACGGAAAGGCAGGCTTTGTTGGCGATATCTTTTGATGAAAGTTTTCTGGTGTGGTTCTGCTTTATAAATTTTAAGGCCGTTTGTAGCTTTTGCGGTAACTTGTCCTGAGCTGAATTATTGCGGTCAGCCAAGGCTAGCAAAAATAGTTTTATGCTCTGTTCGCCGATGGTACTCAGGGTTTGGTCCTTGAATTCAGTCGCTGTAAATTTACTAAGGTTTAAAAGCCCGTCATCCAAGGGAAAGAGAATTTGATTGTGGGCGCGATCCCAGAGTGAATTCAGTTCGGGCATGTAATTGGCGTCGTTGAAGTCAAAGTCAACAACGGTGAAGCTATTGGGATTTACCCCCCGAAATGCATGAGTGTCATTGGCCGTGACTATCGCGACTTGATCTATTCTTGCCACTCCCGAAGATTGTTCAGCCTCTAGTTCCAGCTCTCCTTTATGTGGAATGATCAGCTGGTGAAAAGCACTGTGGCTATGACTTTTAAAATCACTTGTATAGGTTCGATGGTTTGCTCTCATCGCTATATTTTATCAGGGTGAACAGCAAAGCCAAGCTATGTTGTTCAAAGCGGCGTATACTCTTTTTTGTGCTACTTTAACAAAGATGTTCTGGACGAGGTGTTAATGATTCAGATCGTCTTCTTAATCACAAGTTAAAACAATTTCGTATAATATATGTTATTTTCGTTGATCATATTGTTAAAGAGCAAAGGTGAGATTTGATTGTTTCGTGACCTGTAATCAAAGTGTGCGATTACTATGGGCTTGGTTGGTGTCTATGAGAGTGTGTAGATATGGGGCTGTATTTTACCTGCTGTTAAGCTTGCTCTTTGTTCCTGCACAGGCGCAAAATATATATACAGAAAATTTTCCACCTTATAACTATCAGGTTGATGGGAAATTATCGGGATTATCCAGTAAAATTATCCAACAAATGGCCCGTGAAATAGGTGCTGAGCCTGCCATCACCTTCTTGCCTTGGTCAAGAGCCTATAAATATGCAAAAGAGAGGGCGAATACCGGTATTTTCTCTATTGTCCGTGTTCCCCCAAGAGAAGCTGACTTTCAATGGGTTGGTCCTATTGAGACTGTAAATATGGGGATATATACCTCTGAACTTAACGATAATGAATACTTTGGAGAAAATGAAGAACGACTAGAGCAGGCCAAGGAGGCTGTTAGTGTCGGGGTGCAGCGAGGAGGCGCCGCGGAGAAAATCCTTATGTCGATGGGTTTCAAAAATTTGTACCATTCCGCAACGACGCGCAAAGCTATTCTGAGATTGATCGACTATCGATACGAGTTGTTGGCTCTTGATGGCAATTATTTAAAGTTTATATTAGAAGCTGAAAATATTCCGCTATCGCGTATTCGAAGGGTTGCGGATATCGGCGAGTTTGATCTCTATCTTGCTTTTTCAAACAGTACGCCAATAGAAGTTGTTGAAAAATGGCAACAGGCACTGGATATCATTAGAAGTCGTTCTCTTGATGAAAAAAAAGATCTAATGAATTAATACCTTACCATTTTAAATTGATCATAGGCGCAAGCCGAAACCTTACCTTTGTACCAAATAATGTGGTGGCGATATTACGGCAACAACTGTGACTTGTGGGTTATCAAAGCAATGAGATTTTTAACTTACAAGGGTGTGCCACTCTTGCTCAGTCAGTGTTTTGACACCCAAATCAGCGGCTTTTTTCAGTTTGGAACCTGCGTCTGCACCAGCTACAACGAAATCAGTTTTTTTCGATACAGATCCTGACACTTTTGCGCCAAGGCTTTCTGCCTTTGCTTTGGCTTCGTCTCGGGACATTGTTTGAAGCTTGCCTGTGAAAACAACTGTTTTGCCTGTTACAGGTGAATCAGAGCTGATTTCGAGGATAAATTCTTCAACGCTTATTTGTGCTTTCAGATCTGTAATGACTTCCTGATTATGGGGCTCATTAAAGAAGGCAATCAGGTCGCCAGCCATGGACGCGCCGATGCCGTCAATAGACAGTAATTCTTGTAGAGCATCACTTTCCGGATCATGGGAAAGTCGTGTGATTTCTTCTATTCGTTCCAAGGTACCATAGGTTTTTGCTAGTAATTTGGCGGTGGCCTGTCCGATTTGTGGGATGCCAAGGGCAAAGATAAAACGATCAAGGCCAATGGTTCTTTTGCTCTCTATGGCGTTATACAGCTTTTCAACTGATTGACGCCCCCAGCCTGGTTGATTACGTAGGGGTGTCAGGCTTCTTCGATCATTTTCGGCTAGTTGGAACAGGTCTGCTGGTGACTTGATGGTACCTTGTTCAAAGAAAAACTTGATCTGTTTGTCGCCAAGACCTTCGATATCAAAGGCATTTCTGCTGACAAAATGTTTCAGCCGTTCGACAGCCTGTGCGGGGCATATCAACCCGCCTGTGCAACGGGTGACAACCTCGCCTTCTTCCTGTGTGGCCTGTGATCCGCATTCCGGACAGTGATCAGGAAAGGGGTAGGGGACTGAGTCAGCGGGGCGTTTATCAAGTATAACTTCAACGACCTGTGGAATAACATCACCAGCGCGTTGGATGACGATGCTATCGCCCTCTCGCACATCTTTACGCTCTATTTCGTCTCGGTTGTGTAGTGTTGCACGAGAGACAACAACACCCCCAACAGTAATTGGTTCGAGGTTTGCAACAGGGGTCAGAGCGCCTGTGCGGCCAACTTGGATGGTAATTTCGTTTAGCCGGGTAATGGCCCGTTCAGCCGGAAACTTGTGGGCAATTGCCCACCGTGGTGCGCGACTGACAAAGCCCAGGCGGTCTTGCCAATCAAGGCGGTTAACTTTGTAGACGATACCATCAATTTCATGATTGAGATCGGGGCGGTCGGTCATAATTTGGCGGTAATAATCTAGAACGTCTTCTAATGAAGAACAGATCTGACCGGGATTAACGGGCAGTCCCCAGGCTTCTATCTTCGCCCGAACATCAGTGAGATTTTCACCTAAGGGTTCAGAGGTTTCCCCCCAAGCGTAAGCATAGAAGTCAAGTGGTCTTGCGGCTGTAATTGCGGGATTAAGCTGCCTGAGTGATCCGGCTGCGGCATTGCGTGGATTGGCAAAAGTCTTTCCACCAGTTGATGCCTGATTTGCATTAAGTTCTATAAACCGGTCCCGACGCATATAAACTTCACCGCGAACTTCAACAACATCAGGGAAAGAGGAACCTGAAAGTTTGTGCGGGATACAGGCAATGGTTTTGACGTTCTCTGTGATATTTTCACCAACAGCACCATCACCACGGGTTGCAGCCTGTACAAGGACACCCTTTTCATAGCGGATAGAACATGAAAGCCCATCGATCTTGGGTTCCGCAAATATATTTACAACCTCGTCTTTGTTGAGACCCAGGAAGCGTCTGATGCGTGCGAGAAACTCAGAAACATCTTCGTCTGCAAAAGCATTGCCAAGTGATAGCATGGGAACGCTGTGTTTTATCTTTCCAAAACCGGAAGAGGGTGCAGAACCTACTTTGTGCGTTGGGCTGTCTTCGCGGACAAGATTTGGAAATGCTTTTTCAATGGCCTCGTTCCGACGCCTTAGAATGTCGTATTCGGCGTCTGTTAGTTCAGGCTCATCATTTTGATAATAAAGCGCATCGTGACGTGCTATTTCCTTGGCTAGATACGCCAACTCTTTCGTGGCTTCTTCAGCGCTTAACCTTTCCGTCTCTGGATCAAAGAGAGAGAATGTAGAGGTGTCTTTAGTCAAGGTATCTATCCTAAAAGGCTATCGGCTGCGGAACGTGCTTCGTTGGTTATTTCAGCGCCAGAGAGCATGCGGGCGACTTCTTCACGACGTTCTTCGTTGCTTAAGTGGTAAACGGTAGTGGTGGTCTGATCCGCTTTTGATGACTTCGCGACTTTGAGGTGCTGCACACCTTTTGCCGCGACTTGGGGACTGTGTGTAATAACCAGGATCTGTCGCTCATCAGCCAGACGGGATAAACGTTCTCCAACTGCGTGGGCTGTGGCGCCACCGATCCCAGCATCAACTTCGTCAAAGACAAGACAGTCAACCGGGCTGACCTTTGCCATAACCACTTTCAAGGCAAGCAGGAACCGCGCGAGTTCACCGCCGGATGCTATTTTCCCCAAGGGGCCGGGTATCGAGCCAGAGTTCGTGGCAACCAAGAAAGCAACCTGGTCCCATCCGTATTGGCCCCAGTTTTCTTCTGGCTGGATAATGAGTGATGTCTGAAAAACAGCACGTTCTAGCTTTAATGGAGGTAATTCATTGTTGATTGCTAAATCAAGCTCGGTCGCTTTTTTATGTCGGGATTTACTTAAATTTTCAGCTGCTTTGACGTACTTACTTCTGGCTTCTTCACACAAGCGATCAAGTTCCTGTAAATGTTCATTGCCAGTGTCGATCAGCTTTAACTGCTCTGCGATGGTATCTCTTACGGCGGTCAGTTCTTCGGGTTCTACGCGGTGTTTGCGCGCGAGATCTTGATAGAGAAAGTAACGTTCTTCTGTTTCTTGAAGGCGTGTTGGATCAAGATCTAAATCGTTTGAGATATCTTGCAGTGAACCGAGAGCATCCTGTACTTCAAATGTTGCACGGTCCAGCGCTTCTATAACAGGTTGCAGCTTTTCGCCTACATTTTCTGGCGTTGTTGTCAGGTACCGCTGAGCTTCGGCAAGAGAATTTTCAGCGCCACCGATGCCATTGTCGCCGCTAAGTTCCAAGGTGCAGGCATTCATAGCCTCTATAAGTTTTTCACTGTGGATCAGTAGCTGTCTTTGTGATGATAGCGAGGCTAATTCGCCCTCTACGGGAGAGAGTGTATCAAGCTCTTCCAGGGAGTGACGAAGGAATGTTTCTTCCCGTTGGGCCTGAGCCAGCTTTTCATCAGCTTCAGATCGCTCTTTTACAAAGCGTTGCCACTTTTGCCAAAGTGCTGCTGTTTCAGAAGCTAGGTGATCGTTGTCACTTGCGGCATCGAGTAGGTTTCTGTGGTTGCTTTGATCTAAAAGGCCACGTTGTTCAAACTGGCCCTGTATTTCGATCAGTAAATCGCCTGCTTGCCTGAGAAGATTGGCTGAAACAGGTGTATCATTAATGTAGGCACGGCTTCTGCCATCAGCGTTTAGGACCCGTCTAAAAACAAGTAGGTCATCCTCTACGGAGACATCTTTTTCCTTGAGAAAATCAAAAACGGGGTGTGTTTGGGCCGGATCAAAAACTGCAGATACGGTTGCTTTGTCTGTTCCTTGACGGACCAGTCGTGATTCTGCTCGGGCGCCAAGTGCGAGACCAAGTGAATCTAGTAAAATTGATTTACCGGCCCCGGTCTCGCCTGTCAGGACACAAAGACCATTTTCAAAGGAGAGTTCAAGGCGGTCAATCAAGACGACATTGCTGATAGAAAGATTCAGCAGCATGGAGCATCTACCCCTAGAGAATGGAATCCCAAACTTCAGAAATCCAAGAACCATCTTTTTCTTCTGGTTCCAGATCTTGCCCTGTCAAGAGCGCGTAGCTGTCTTGGTACCAGCGTTCGCCGGGGAAGTTATGCCCCAGGACCGAAGCGGTCGCTTGTGCCTCATCAATAATACCAAGCGCAAGGTAGGCTTCCACAAGACGGTGTAATGCCTCTGGTACATGCGTGGTTGTCTGATATTGACCAATCACCATTCTGAAACGGTTAATCGCAGCGAGGTATTCTTTACGGTTGAGATAAAAACGACCAATGGTCATTTGCTTCCCGGCCAAGTGATCGTTTGCCAGATCAACTTTTAACTGGGCATCGCGCGCATATTTACTATCAGGGAACCTGCGGACAACATCTCTTAGAGAGGTGAGGGCATCGCGAGTCATCTTTTGGTCGCGGCCAACATCTGAGATTTGCTCGTAATAACAAAGAGCTTTCAGGTAATAGGCGTAGGGTGTATCGCGGTTTCCCGGATGCAGATCAATAAATCGGTCCAGTGCACTGATCGCGTCGTCGTATTTATTTTCAGAATAGAGAGCAAAAGCGGCCATAAGTTGTGCTTTGGATGCCCAGACTGAATAGGGATGTTGGCGTTCCACTTCGTCAAACAGTCTGGCGGCATCTTCATTTTCACCCGCTTTCAGGGCATTGTTGGCGCTATTATATAGCTCTTCAACTGGACGCTCCTCATAGACTGGCTTTTCGTCCGAGCTACAGGCAGCTAACGAGGCCACTAGGGATGCGGCTAGAAAAACTTGTTTACAGGATTTATCAATCTGTTGTCCGAAGAGACGGAAATTCATTTTAGGTAACTCTTTATCCAAAACCAAATTACGCATTCCCAAATTACTCATTCGGGCTTAACCCACTGACAAACTACACGGTAAATCATGCCAATGGTAGGGGTATAATCACAGCACTATAAGGCTTCAAACTCTTGTCCTCAAGCATCCTAAAGATAACTTGATAGCAAAGTCGTGAAAAAAATTATTTTAAGGGTGTTAGAAATGAAAAAAGCCCAGAATTTCTGGGCTTTAAGGGTAGTGCTGTAAAAGACGAATTAAACAGAAGCAGCGACGGCACGTTCTGGTGCAACATAGCTGGAATTTACAGGAATGTTACTTTCGTTGGTCGGCAAAGTTGCCCATTCCCAAGCGCTGTTGTCAGAAAGAAGTTGTTTTACCAAGCGATATGTCTGGGCATGCCCACTTTTGATGCCGTGGTAGTGACCGATAATCGGTGCGCCAGCAAGGAACAGATCGCCGATAGAATCCAGAATTTTATGACGAACAAACTCGTTGCCATACCGAAGGCCGCCTTCGTTCATAATCGTGTCGCCATCAATAACAATAGCATTGTCTAGTGAACCGCCACGGGCAAGGCCCATTTTACGAAGTTGATCTGCTTCATGCAGGAAGCCAAAAGTGCGTGCACGGCTAACCTCCTGTTTGTAATGATCAGGACGAACTTCCATAAAGAGTTCTTGGTGACCGATTGCTTGTGTATCAAAGTCAATTTCGAAACTGACCGAGAAACCTTCGGCTGGGCTGAGGATACCGGAGCGTGTTTCTTCGTCGTCACGTACTTCTTTAAGAATGCGTATGGCACGCTTTGGTGCATTTTGTTCAACGACACCCGCGCATTCGATGAGGAATACAAACGGGGATGAACTGCCGTCCATAACGGGCACTTCACAGGCGTTGATGTCAATGCGACAGTTATCGATACCAAAGCCTGCAAGTGCTGACATAAGGTGTTCGATGGTGCCAATTTTTACATCGTCTTTTACGAGAGTTGTGCAAAGTGGAGATTCAATGGCGTATTCCCAAGTCGCGGGGATGATAGCGCCTTTTCCGGCTACGTCGGTGCGGTGGAAAACAATGCCACTACCGGGTTCAGCAGGATGAAGCGTCATGACAACGTTGTCGCCAGAGTGTAGCCCGACACCAGAGCAATTAATTGCGCTTTTTAGTGTCTTTTGTTTTAGTACACGATTAGCAGATGTGTTGGTTTTCATGAGTACGCTTCGTTTGTTAGTTAATCCCCCCGGAGCAGCCGAACTGTTCATCCGATAAAATGCAACAAGGGAACGATAGCTCGTCCCCCTGTTTCTAACAAATCACTGTTTGTTTCAATATGTTACGAAATGTAACGTACTCTGAAATATTTACCCTTAATTCGCCTGACGCCGCAGAAATGCTGGGATATCCAGAAGGTCTTCTTCGGCCGAAGGTGTCTGAAGTCGGTCCTGAGGGTCTAGGCCAGTCAGTCTTGGTTGCTGGCTTGGCTTTTGGGCGTTGCTAGGTGCAGGCGATTCGGATGGTGCTGCCGCTGGTGCCACAGCTGTCGCTGTTTGTGCGTTTACAGTTGCTTTCCCCATCTGAAGTTCTTCTTGTTCTTCTGACTGTGTAGCAGCTTGAAGAGCACGGGCCGCACCGCCAGTGATGCGTCCAAACAAGCCTCGACCTTTTTTGGACGCGTCTTCGTGTTTGTCAGTCCCGTTAGCTAGGGCAGCCGCTGCAAAAGGATCAGCTTTCTGACCTGTCACCTGTGGGGCGGCCGGTTTTTGGTTTGCAACAGTGGCTGGTGTCGGGGCAACAAAGGTGTCGTTCTTGATTTCAGCTTGTGGTGCTGTTGCGGAAACAGGCTGAGTATTTGCTTCACTACGTGTGATCGCTGATTCGATACTTGTCTGTGACGGGCCTGTTTCAATAACAGGCTGAGCCGCTGGTTCTACGCTTGCCGCAACTGCGGGTGTCGCCAAAGGTGCGGCAGGCTGAGGTGTTTCAGTAACAGCAGCTACAGCTTGTTCTTGTTGTGGCTCTGCGGGTGCTTCTGGTGTTACATCCAATGGCGCGGGCGGTGCTTTGAATTCTTTCGTTGCAGCAGGGCGAATGTTTTTCATTGATTCAGCATCAATACCTGTTGCAACGACGGATACCCGCATCGTGCCTTCCATATTCGGATCGTAGGTAGAGCCAAAGATGATGTTGGCTTCTGGATCAACTTCGTCACGGATACGATTTGCAGCTTCATCCACCTCAAACAATGTGAGGTCGGGTCCACCAGTGATGTTGATCAGAACGCCACGTGCGCCTTTCATGGACACTTCGTCGAGAAGGGGGTTGGAAATAGCAGCTTCTGCAGCATCCATTGCACGGCTTTCGCCATCGGCTTCACCCGTTCCCATCATGGCTTTGCCCATTTCGGTCATCACAGCGCGAATATCAGCAAAGTCGAGGTTGATCAAGCCTGGCATAACCATAAGGTCGGTGACGCCACTTACGCCAGAGCGCAAAACATCATCCGCCATTTTAAAGGCATCAGCGAAAGTCGTTTTTTCGTTGGCAATTCTAAACAGGTTCTGGTTTGGAATGATGATCAGCGTATCAACATATTGCGCCAGTTCTTCGATGCCTTTTTCTGCAAGACGCATGCGGTGTACGCCTTCGAAATGGAAAGGCTTGGTCACAACGCCGACTGTTAAAATACCCGCATCACGGGCTGATTTTGCAATTACTGGTGCTGCACCTGTTCCGGTGCCGCCGCCCATACCAGCGGTGATGAAGACCATGTTCGAGCCTTCGAGGTGACCAAGGATTTCATCCATGGCTTCCTCTGCTGCAGCTTGCCCGATGTCCGGACGTGACCCGGCGCCAAGGCCCTGGGTAATGTTTCTGCCGAGCTGGATCGTGCGCTCACATGATGACTGCGCGATTGCTTGCGCGTCGGTATTTGCTATCAAAAACTCGACACCCTCCAGATTACTCTGGATCATGTTGTTTACAGCATTACCGCCTGCACCACCGACCCCTATAACCGTAATCTGAGGGGTCAGTTCGGAATCAACTGGTGGTACATCTAAATTTAAAGCCATCACTAACCTCCGTTGCACGCCGACTCGGCGCATTCGTTTGTCAAGTTGTACTATAAAGTAGTGGAATCAGTCGAGCTAATTCCTAACTTTTTATTAAAAATTTTCACTAAACCACTTCCCAAACTTGTTTATGAAGTTCTGAGGCTGAGTCTCCTCGGGGGTTTTCTCGGTCTGAACATCATTGTGGGCAATGGTTGCGTAGGTTAAAAGACCTGCGCAGGTAGAGAAGCTTGGGCCGCCAGTAGCGTCGGCCAAACCGTTTATGCGTATTGGTCTGCCGATCCGAACCTGTTTGTCGAGAATTAAGCTGGCGAGATCTGGAAGGCCTGGAAGCTGGCTGGCGCCCCCGGTTAAAACAACACGTCGTCCGCCGATTTTGTCAAAACCACTCATCTCAAGTTTTGAGCGGACGATTTCAAAGGTTTCTTCTAGTCTTGGCTGTATGATGCCGACCAGAAGAGATCTTGGTACTTGCTGTGGTTGGCTACCAGCTTCTTCACCAACCTGTGGAACATCAATCATTTCTCGTTCGTCTGTCACTGTCGCAACAGCATGACCGTACAAGGTCTTCATGCGTTCAGCTTCGGCAACAGGTGTGGAAAGCCCGCGTGCAACATCATTTGTTACATGGTGACCGCCAACTGGAATAACATCGCTGAAGACCAGCTTTCCTTCGCTGAAGACAGCGATGGATGTTGTGGTGCCCCCCATATCAACCAAGGTGACGCCGAGTTCCATTTCATCGTCAACCAGACAGGCGAGACCAGAAGCATAAGGCGTGAGCACAAAACTCAAGGGGTCAAGGTGACAGCGTTTGACACAGGTGGTCAGGTTTCGCAAAGAATTTGCCGCTGCCGTAATAAGGTGCATTGTCACGCCCAGCATCTCGCCGTGCATTCCCCGTGGGTCTTTGACACCTCGGTTCCCGTCGAGGGTAAAGCCTGTTGGCAGGGAATGAATGAGCTGACGTCCTTGTTCCGGGTTACCTTCCGGGCCTTGAATTTTACTGGCATGGTCAAGGGCCTGCTTTAAATCTGTCTCGGTAACTTCATGACCATTAATAGCAACTTCCAGATTGATGTTGTGGGATGTTGGCGACCCGCCAGAAAGATTTACGAGTACAGTATTGACCGTTTCACTTGCCATTTGTTCAGCAGAATGTACTGCATTGAGTATGGAATCTTCCAAAGCTTCCATATCAACAATGTTGCCGCTTTTCATGCCATGGCTGGCCTGTTGCCCTATACCGATTACCTTTGGCGGATTATCGCCATCCATTTGGGCTATGAAGCAGCATATCTTGCTACTGCCAACATCAATGGCCGCAATTGTTCCATGTTTGATGGCCCCGGGGTTCCGCTTCATGATTGGCGGTTTCCTTGGATAGAAGGCGTCGTCGTTATGTTTGTCCGAAAACGAGGGGACAGTGCCATTAAGTTTTCTTTCCTTTTACTTTCTTGGTTTTGTTTTTCTCTGACCCGCCAGATGTTCTGACGATCAGACGGTCTCTCAGGCGTAAATCAACGACGATAACGTCGCGTTCCAAAACGCCTTCGTCCCGTTCGATGCGGGCAAAGAATGACCAGGCGTCACTTGCGTCTTCTTCGGGAAGTTGGACATCAACACCATTGTTAAGGCGGATGTTCCAACGGCGCCCGCTAACACGAACGGCAGCTTTCACACGGTTGCCGAGTTCGGGCTCACTTTCTATGAGGGCGAGAACTTCGCGGGCGTGATCAGGTGCGTCCGGTCCAACGATAAGGGGGAGCTTTGCAAATTTATTGGCCTTGGCAGATGTGATCACTTCGCCACTTTGATCGATGACGTGAAGAACACCTTCTTCTTGCCATAGTGCAAGAGGTTCTCTTTCCTCTAGGCTAACGTAAATAACATCGGGAAGGCGACGTTCAACGATAGCCCTCTTCACCCAAGGTAATTCCTCAAGATCCGCTTTTGCCTGTTCGGGAGAAAAGGATAAAATAGGGGTGCCGCGCTCGACGTCCAGCTTACTGAGAATAGCCGCAGCGTTGCTTCTTTTGCGACCTTCGACGAGGACATCTTCAACAGATAACCCGGCGTCTGCTGTCATGCCGTGAAAATCTTCAACACCTTGGGTAATCTTTTCCGGTATCCATCCATTGGTCCACAGAACCGTGACGAGGCCAATGGTTGCGACAATGCTTCCGGCTGCAGTACCCCAAAATACTTTACGCCAGTTGGTATCACGAAAAGGAATTTTACTCCTTTTTTGAGGTCTTTTACGTCTGCGGGTGGTTTTTTTATTACTACTCATAGCTCCTCCTTGTTCCCCAAGGCTTCTTGGACCATCCAGGAACAGAGTTCAGAGAAAGAAATACCGATATGTTTGGCCTGTTCAGGAACCAGACTGAGATCTGTCATTCCGGGCTGAGTGTTGGTTTCCAGATAATAGAGTTTGCCATCACCATTGGCCGTGTCGTCGTAGCGGAAATCACTCCGGCTTACTCCGGCACAGCCAAGAATTTGGTGCGATTTGAGTGCAGCATCCATTGCTTCTTGATAAATTGTCTCGGGAATAGGTGCGGGAACTATATGATCCGTTTTTCCCTCGGTATATTTGGCTTCGTAATCATAAAAGCCTTCTTTGGGGGAAAGCTCTGTAACTGCAAGGGGCTTGTTACCCATTACAGCAACAGTCAATTCGCGTCCGGGAATATAACGTTCAACCATTATGTCGCCGGAAAACCCGAGATCTTCGCGCGTTGTTGCAATATGATTGTCGCCTTCAAAGACAATGTGAACACCGACGGACGAGCCTTCGCTCAAAGGTTTGATCACATAGGGACGAGGCAGAGGATCGCCCGTTACCAGATCTTTTGCTTGAATGCTTTTGCTCTCGGGGACGCGCACGCCAACTTGTTCGACCATAGCCTTAGCGCGTTCTTTATGCATGGCAAGGGCAGAACTTAAAACTTTGGAATGAGTATAGGGAATAGATAAAAGCTCCAGAAGGCCCTGAACACAGCCGTCTTCGCCCCATTGCCCGTGGAGTGCGTTGAAAACGACAGCCGCGTTGCTTTCTTGTAGTTGGGCGATCAATGCCGGGATGTCTTGGGAAACATCTATCTCGGTTACTGTGTAGCCAGCCGCGCGTAATGCCTCAGCACAGGCAGCACCACTGGCAAGAGATACGTCTCGCTCAGCTGAAAAACCACCTTTTAGTAATGCGACATGACACGTCATAAATGTTTCTTCCTTTATATCTTTTTAGTGTTTGCCAGTTTTATTATTTGGTGCTTTGTGCCCAAGGCGCTTAATTTCCCAGTGCAGTTCAATACCAGAAGTTTCCTTAACTCGTTTTCTGACTTCTTCGCCGAGATTTTCAAGATCACTCGCGGATGCTTTGTCATTGTTAATTAGAAAATTACAATGCTGTTCGGATACCTGAGCATCACCAATCATAAGGCCTCGGCATCCTGCTTTGTCGATTAACTGCCATGCTTTGTTGTCATCAGGATTTTTAAACGTACTTCCACCTGTGCGAGACTTGATGGGTTGCGTGCTGCCCCGTGCATCCTGAATTTCCTTCATTCTGGCGGCAACCTCATCTTGATTGCCTGCTGTTCCAGCAAAACAAGCGCGAACAAAAATCCATTCTTGTCCCAAGCCGCAATGACGGTACGCATAGTCCAGTTGATCGGGGGTAAAGCGTTTTAAGTTTCCTGAAAGGTCGATTGCTTCGGCCCAAACCAGAATGTCTTTGGTCTCACGGCCATAAGCCCCGGCATTCATGCGTAACGCACCGCCAATTGTGCCGGGAACGCCACAGAGAAACTCCAGTCCGGTAATGGCAGCTTTCATTGCTGTTTTTGCGACCTTTACGTCTAAGGCTGCGGCACCTGCAATAATCTTATTTTCTGTTTCGTCTGATGTTTCTACCTTGGCAAAAGCTGGTCCTAGACGAATAACAACACCGGGAATGCCGCCGTCGCGGATCAATAGATTCGACCCGACCCCGATGACAAGTACTGGTGTTTCTGCGGGTTTGTTCTTTAGAAAGTGAATCAGATCGTCCTGATCTGCTGGTGTATAGAGCACATCTGTTGGCCCCCCGACCTTAAACCAGGTGACCTTTGCTAATTGCGCATCAGTCTTATAGCTGCCCCTGACTTGGGGCAGACTATGTATAAGATGGTTTTCTGAGGGGGCTTGTTGAGACATGCTTATTTACGGCCTCCGGAAAGTGCTGTTTCTAGCTGATCTGGTAAGGCGTGGGCCCAGGCTGAAATAGATCCGGCCCCAAGGCAAACCACAACGTCACCTGTGTTTGCCGTTTTTGCGATTAATTCAGCTAGGTTTTCAGGTCCTGATAGAGCAACCGCATTTCTGTGCCCACGGGTAATAAGCCCTTTTACGAGGCTATCACGGTCTGCGCCTTCTATCGGTTCTTCCCCAGCGGTGTAGACGTCGGAAACGATAACTTGATCCGCATCGTTAAAGCAGGAACAGAAGCCTTCGAAGTGATCTGAAAGGCGGGAATAGCGATGGGGTTGTACGACGGCAATCACTTTGGAGCTTTCGTCGATGGCCTGTCTGGCTGCTTGTAAAACGGCAGCAATTTCGACTGGATGGTGGCCGTAGTCATCGATAATGGTTATGCCATTGACTTCGCCTGTTTTCGTGAAGCGACGTTTTACGCCCTTGAAATCTAAAAGTGATGCCCGGATTTCGTCGTCATTCATGCCCAGTTCACTGGCGACAGAAATCGCCGCAAGTGCGTTGAGGATGTTGTGGTTCCCCAGCATTGGTAAACGGCAGTCAGTAATCGTTCTGCTGTCTGCTTCGTTTCTTTTAGAAATAACCACATCAAAAACATTACCCGTTATTTCAGTGCGCACATTAACGGCACGGAATTTTGCCTGTGGGCTAAAGCCATATGTGACAATTCTGCGATCTTCGATACGGCCAATCAGTGATTGAACGACGGGGTGATCAATACAGAGAACGGAAAATCCATAGAAGGGAATGTTTTTCACAAAGGTCGCGAAAGCATCGTGGAGTGCTTCTATTGAGCCGTAAAACTCCATGTGTTCCGGGTCAATATTTGTAATGACCGAGATTGTCGCGGGTAGCTTGATAAAGGTGCCGTCACTTTCGTCGGCTTCAACAACCATCCAGTCACCATCGCCCAAGCGTGCGTTGGTGCCATAGGCATTGATAATGCCGCCATTGATAACTGTCGGATCAAACCGTCCGCCATCAAGAAGTGCCGCAATCATAGAAGTTGTTGTTGTTTTACCATGGGTACCGCCTACAGCAACGCAGGATTTGAAACGCATCAGCTCAGCAAGCATTTCGGCACGTCGAACAATCGGGGTCAGATTATTGCGTGCTTCTTCTATCTCTGGGTTATCAAGTTTGATCGCAGATGATACCACAACAACACGGGCGTCTTTCACATTCTCGGCCTTATGGCCGATCATAACTTTGATACCCATGTCGCGCAGACGGAGAACGTTGGCTGATTCAGCGATATCACTACCTTGAATTTGATACCCAAGATTGTGGAGGATTTCGGCAATGCCGCTCATCCCGATACCGCCAATGCCGACAAAATGCAGAGGACCTATGTCTAGCGGCATGCCTTTCATGCTACCGCACCCGTTGAAACGTTCTCGCTTATTAATTTTTCGTCTCCGTTACTTTCTTTTATGCCGCACACAACATCTGCGAGATTACTCGCGGCGCCAGTAATGGCACTGTTGCGGGCACAAGATGCTGATCTTTCCAGCAGTTGTGTGTGTGAAAAAAGTGAAATTAATCTATCAGCCAGTTTTTGCGGCTCTAGACAGCCTTGCGCCATAAGCCATCCAGCCCCTGCGTCTGTGAAATCACTAGCATTTTCAGTCTGGTGGTCGTCCGTCGCATGGGGGTAGGGAACAAGAATGGCAGGGCGTCCGGCTGCGGCCAGTTCTGTTACTGTTGAAGCACCTGAACGACAAATAGCGATATGTGCGGCTGCAAGCCTCGCGGGCATGTCATCAAAAAAGGCTCTGAGGTCCGCTTTGATGCCTTTGGCATTATACAGAGCCTCGATTGCCTCTGCTCCTTCGCCACGTACCTGTTGCGAAACATGAAGACGTGTCCGAATCTCTTCGGGTAAAAGGGCTAGGGCTTCTGGAACGACAGTATTAAATACTGTTGCGCCTTGGCTGCCACCCGTGACAAGAATGTTCAATGCAGATTGATCAGTTGGTGTTTGATAATCCACTTCCCGCAGGGCTAAAATTTCAGGGCGTACCGGGTTTCCTGTCAGGGTGACTTTTTTCTCTAGGCCTTGTGGTATATGGCTAACGTTTTTGAAAGAAGTGCAAATGCCACGGGCTTTGCCTGCCATCAAACGGTTGGCACGACCAAGGACTGCGTTTTGTTCGTGCAGGTAAAGAGGTATTCCAAATTGTCCCGCAGCTAATCCGGCAGGAACAGAGGCATAGCCGCCAAAAGCGACCACAACATCGGCTTTGATAGATTTTAGAAGTTTTCTGGCTTTCAGGGTGCCGATGAAGATTTTACCGAGACTAAGGACTTTACGTACGATGCCACCGCCCGCAACGCCACCAGCAGAGACACGATAAACTGTAACGTCTTTCAGGTCTTCGCCAAAACCAGCCCCTCTAAGATCTGTCACAAGGCTGACTTTATTGCCACGTGCGAGTAATTCTTCGGCAAGGGCACGTGCCGGGAACATATGCCCGCCGGTTCCGCCCGCTGTCAGTACTATGTGCATTGGTTTCTTCGCCATCATTATATACCCCCGTCATAATCGCCATGGGGGCGGCGTCTGGTAAAGGCCAGTACCATACCCATGCCGACAGCTAGGGCGAGTAAAGAAGAGCCGCCATAGCTAATAAAGGGGAGGGTCATACCTTTTGTCGGGATGAGATGAATGGCGGATGCCATGTTAATAATGGCCTGAAGGCCAAATTGAACGAGCAAACCAGTGCAAGCCAACAGGACAAACAGGTTGTTTTCTTGTAATAGACGGCTAAAACCACGCAAAACAACGAACGCGAATAGGCTAACAATAATCAGGCAAGCAATCAGTCCAAGTTCTTCACCTGCGACTGAAAAGATAAAATCGGAATGCGCGTCAGGCAACTGTGACTTTACAGTACCTTCGCCAGGCCCCTGTCCAAGAAGCCCACCATTCTTGAAGGCTTCCATAGAACGGTTGACTTGATAACGACTTCCTGCGGCAGGGTCGAGGAAACCGTCGATACGTGCGGTGACATGAGGCAAAGTGAAATAGGCGGTAATCAAGCCTAGGGCCGCAAAAAGAATAAGGCCACCGACCAAAATCATCGGAAGTCCTGCTAAAAACAACTGAACGCCACCGATGGCTGTTACAACAACGGTTTGCCCTAAATCAGGCTGCATTAACAAGAGGCTGATAACCACAAGCCAGATACCGATCGCTATCCATGTACCGGGTATGCCTTCGTCACTTTTTGCGCTGGCAAGCATCCAGGCGACAGTGACGGCAAAAAAAGGTTTTACAAATTCAGACGGTTGTAGAGAGAAGCCTAGGATGTTGATCCAGCGGGTCGCGCCTTTAATTTCAACCCCTAATAGGAGTGTTGCTAATAATGCAAGAACCGTCAGTCCCATGCCGATAACAGCAAAACGGCGCACTTTTTTTACAGGCATTAGGGAAATGCCGATCATGAAAGCAGCAGCAGCAGGGAGTAACAGGAAATGGCGTTTTGCGAGCTGGAATGTACCAACGCCACTGATCCGATCAGCAGCGGCGGGAGAGGCGGCAAGAACCAGTAGAGCCCCAAAGCCCATAAGGGCCAATAATGCAGCAAGATTCCAACGATCTACCGTCCACCACCAACGACCTAGAACAGATGTGTCTGTACGAGAAAATGTGCTCATGAGGCAATTTCCTTTACAGGCTGACGTTTAATCTGGCTCACACACTCTTTAAAGTGATCGCCCCTTAGCTCAAAGCTGCGGTATTGGTCCCAAGAAGCGCAAGCCGGGGACAGGAGCACGACGGAATTTTTTTCGTTTGAATGGGTGGCATCATTCGCCGCTTTTGTGACGGCGACATCTAGTGTCCCGCACATTTCATAGGGCAGAGAGCTACCAATTTGTTTTGCAAAGGCATCCGCGCTTTCGCCAATCAGATAAGCTTTGCGAATACGAGGATAATAAGAAGACAGACTTTCTATGCCACCTTCTTTTGCCCGGCCGCCTGCGATCCAATAAATGTTGTCATAACTGCCAAGTGCACGTGCGGCAGCGTCTGCGTTTGTCGCCTTTGAATCGTTGATATAACGAATATGGTTGTCTGTTGTTACAAGTTCTTGGCGGTGTGCCAAGCCAGGAAATGACTTCATTCCGACGATAATTTCGTCATCCATCAGCCCGACAGATCGGCAGGCAGTAAAGGCGGCTGCAGCATTTTGATGATTATGATTGCCCGGTAAACGTTCGATAGCGTTTAAATCTGCAATCTCGTTTTCGGCGGCAAAGGCATCGTCAATCAATTGGCCTGCAACGACAAAAACACCCTCAGCCAGTCGGGTCGATCCGGAAATCGGAATCGTTTTAACTGTTCCGGTTTGGTTTATCTTGTCAAACACCGCGCGAGAATAGTCATCGTCCATGCCAATGATGGCTGTATCGTTTTTTGTCTGGCGCTCAAAAATATGTTTTTTTGCTTTGATATAGCCATCTATATCGCCATGGCGATCCAAATGGTCGGGGCTGATATTCATGAAAAGCGCAATATTAAAAGCGAGCTGGGATAACAGATCAAGCTGATAGGACGACATTTCCAGAACGTAAACACCCGTAGCGTCAAGTTGTGGTAATTCTAACGCCGGGGTGCCAAGATTTCCCCCGACGGCAACATTACGCCCGGCGGATGTCAAAATGTGTGCGATAAGGCTTGTTGTTGTTGATTTCCCGTTGGTGCCAGTAATGCCAATGAAAATCGCTTCAGGTGCTGCTCGGTAAAGAAGCTCGACTTCGCAGATGATTTCAATGCCATTCTTTTTTGCATCTGTAGCAACAGGGTGCGGTGTTGGGTGTGTCAGGGGAATGCCTGGTGACATCACCAAGGTTTGCACAGCTTCCCAATCACAGTTATTTAGATCGACAAGCTTTAGGCCTGCTTCTTCAGCTTTCTCTCTACCCGCGGGATTATCATCCCATGCCCAGACTTTAGCGCCCGATTGCGCAAGAGCACATGCGGCAGTCAACCCGGAACGCCCTAGACCTAAAACGGCAAAGGCTTTTCCATTGGTTGAACTGATATATGTGCTTAGGTCGATCATCTTTTCTTATCTAAGTTTCAATGTGGCTAGGCCGATGAGGGCAAGGATCATAGAGATAATCCAGAAACGGATAACCACGGTTGGTTCCGCCCAGCCCTTCTTTTCAAAGTGATGGTGCAGGGGCGCCATTCGAAAAACACGTTTACCCGTCGTTTTGTACGAAGCGACTTGGACAATCACTGAAATGGTTTCCAAGACAAAAAGGCCGCCAATAATGGACAGAACGATTTCGTGTTTGGTGATAACAGCAATGGTTCCCAGTGCGCCGCCCATACTTAGAGAGCCGGTATCGCCCATAAAGACCATAGCTGGGGGCGCATTAAACCAGAGGAAGCCAAGACATGCACCAACTAGCGCCCCACAGAAAACGGTCAATTCGCCTGTGCCGGGCACATAGGAAATCTGTAGGTATTCAGCAAAAATAGTATTGCCGACAAGGTACGATATCAGACCAAAACAGGCCCCTGCGATCATCACTGGCACAGTTGCCAAACCATCAAGGCCATCGGTGAGGTTCACTGCATTCGATGCGCCGACCATGACAAAAACAGCAAAAGGAACATAGAAAAGGCCAAGGTTTACCATCAGTTCTTTGAAAAACGGGATCGCAAGATGGGTTCCCATCTCCGGCGGACTGACAGCCATGGTACCTGTTGCTGCAAGCACAGAGATCAGGACTTGTGCAAGTAATTTGGCTTTACCGGGAAGTCCTTTGGTATTGCGTTTGGTTAGTTTAAGGTAGTCATCACCAAAGCCAATAAGACCGAAGCCGATGGTCACGAGCAGAATGATCCAAATAAACGGATTACTTAGGTTTGCCCAAAGCAGGGTAGAAACAGATAGCGCCAGCAGTATGAGTGCGCCCCCCATTGTCGGGGTTCCCTTTTTTGTCAACAGATGGCTTTCAGGCCCATCATCCCTGATAGGTTGGCCTTCACCTTGTTTGACTTTAAGCCAACGAATGATTTTGGGACCAAAGATAAAAGAAATAAGAAGGGCAGTCAGAACAGCCCCGCCACTTCTGAAGGTAATGTAGCGAAAAACATTAAATAATGAATAGTCGTCAGCCAATGGCAGGAATATTTCATACAACATTACTCTTCACCTCCATCGTTTTGCTTAGATAAAGACTTCAGAGCTTCTATAATCACGGACATCTTACTTCCCAATGATCCTTTGACTGATACAACGTCATCGGCCTGAAGTTCCGTGGCCAGAACGACGGCTAATTCTTGTGAATTTTTTGTGTGAGCACCGCGTAATTCCGAGGGCAGGGCCTCGTGTAAGGCTTTCATGTACTCTCCGCAAGTAAATACGAGATCTATACCTGAATCATTAATGGGTCCTGCCAGGTCCGCGTGTATTTTCTTTGCATTTTTACCAAGTTCCAACATATCACCGAGAACAGCGACCCTCCGCCCCTTCTTATCAGGAGCGGCATTTGCAAGAACATTTAAGCTGGCTCTTACTGATGCTGGGTTGGCGTTATAGCTGTCGTCGATAAGTTCGAAATGTTTGCCGTTTGCAAGTTGCTGTACAGACTTTTCGCCTCTTCCGGGCAACCCATGAACCGTGCTTAGATCGGCAGCTGCTTTCTGAACATCGGCACCAACAGCGTCAATTGCGGCTAGGGCTGCCAAGCTGTTTAGTATCCAGTGAAAGCCGGGATTGGAAATTGTATAGTCGATAATAGTACCGCAAATATCTGCTTGAACCCGACTGTATTCAGCGAATAGTTCATATCCGATCAATCTTGCCTGTGCTTTGGGGTGTTCGCCGAAACTGATAATATTTGTGATGCCGTTTGCCTGTGCTCGTTCGGCCATAAGATCAAAAAGCGCATGGTCACGGTTTAGTATTGCAACACCATCAGAAGTCATTGCTTCGAATATTTCGCACTTTGCTTCAGCAATTTCTTCGAGAGATTTAAAGAACTCAAAGTGTGCAGCTTCGATTGTACTGATAATCGCAACATCGGGGCGAACCAATTTGGTTAATTCCCGAATTTCACCTGTGCTGTTCATGCCCATTTCGTTGACTGCATAGACTGCATTTCGCTGCATCCTGGCCAAGCTGAGCGGTACGCCCCAATGATTGTTGAAGCTTGCGGCGCTGGCGGCGGTTTCTGCTTGTTGGCTTAGGCAATGTCGCAGGATTTCTTTGATGGTAGTTTTACCAACCGATCCTGTGACGCCAATGAATTTAGCAGTGCTGTTTGCCCGAGCCGCAGCCCCAAATCTATTGAGGGCGCCAAGCGTATCGTCAACGATTAAAAGAGGTGCATTATCTGACAGGCGTTCGGGACGGCGCTGTACAACCGCGGCAGAAGCACCTTCTTCAAAAGCCTTGGCGACATAATCATGTCCGTCAAAGTTCGGACCTTGCAGGGCAAAAAACAGATCGCCTTTTTCCAGACTTCTGGTGTTTAGGGATAAACCTGTTGCCTGCCAGTCATGTGAGTTTTCTCCACCCGTTGCACTTGCTGCATCTGCGGCTGTCCACAATACTTCACGCATAATCAGGACCTCCTGTATTCCGGGTTTCTAACGTATGATTTATTGCTTCTTTAGCAACAATGCGATCATCAAAGGGAAGAACTTTATCGCCGATAATTTGGCCGCTTTCATGAC
The DNA here is from genome assembly GCF_048270245.1 of Kiloniella sp. Taxonomy (GTDB): domain Bacteria; phylum Pseudomonadota; class Alphaproteobacteria; order Kiloniellales; family Kiloniellaceae; genus Kiloniella. The sequence goes on along the minus strand of NZ_JBLWTH010000003.1, from coordinate 292,728 downwards.
CCTTTCCGGCAATAATAAGGAGATCGCCGTTATTAAGAGCTGAAACAGCCTTGAAAATGGCTTTTTTGCGATCATCTACTTCAATGGCATTGGGGGCCGCAGCCATTGCTTGTGCACGAATGGTTGCGGGATCTTCTGTTCTAGGGTTGTCGTCTGTAATGTAAGCTTGATCAGCTAGCTTATCTGCAATCCCGCCCATAAGGGGACGTTTTCCGGGATCGCGATCACCGCCACAGCCAACAATTATGGAAAGCTTGCCAGTTGTGTGTGGGCGCAGTGCTTGAATGATAGTTGCAACAGCATCTGGTGTGTGGGCAAAATCCACATAAACCGTTCCGCCCTTGGCTGTTTTGCCAATTTTTTCCGCGCGGCCGGGAACACCCTTTAGATTTGGTAAGATTTTCAGTACCTGTTGCAGGTCCGCGCCACAGGCAAGGGTTAGGCCAACCGCGGCCATGATGTTAGCTGCCTGAAAGCTACCCGTTAAAGGCAAGGTGATCTGGTGAATTTCACCAAAGAGAGACAGGGTTAGATCCTGACCGTCTGCTGTTGGGCTTTGTTTTACGACTTGCAGGTCACTAGCTTTATGTCCATAGCTGATAATCGTATGATTTCTGGCGGCACAAACTTTTGCAATACGTTCGTATTCCGGCATGTCTTTGTTGAGAACAGCAGTTGCCCCGTTCGGCAATAGATCGCTGAACAGCCTTAGTTTTGCATCCAGATAGCTGGCCATGTTGGGATGATAATCCAGATGATCCTGTGAGAGGTTGCTAAAAGCTGCTGCCTTCAAACGCAGACCATCAAGACGGTATTGGTCCAAGCCGTGGCTGGATGCTTCCAAAGCCAGATGGTTGTAGCCAAGATCGCAAAGATCTTTGAGGCTATTGAAAAGACCAATAGAGTCAGGTGTTGTTAAGGCTGCTGGCGCGTTTGGAATAGGGGGGTAAATACCAAGGGTGCCAAGGCTGGCTGCCTTTTTGTCAAGTGCTTCCCAAATCTGGCGAGTAAAAGTGGCAATGGATGTCTTGCCATTGGTGCCGGTAATTGCAACCAGGGTTTCAGGCTGTTTTTCACTAAATGCAGCGGCCAACAATGAAATTGCTTGTCGTGGATTTTTGCTTTTCAGTACGGCTATTTTTGTTTCATAAGCAGCAGTATCTTTTTCAACAGAAACAAGAATTGCTGTTGCCCCAGACGCTATAGCCTGAGGGATGAAATCAAAACCGTCGGGGCCGTTCTCTACAGAAGAAGGAAGAGCTGCAAAAAGAGAACTCTCTTTTATTTTTCGACTATCGAGACAAAGTCCTGTTATTTCCCTGTTGTCATCACTGCATGAGGGACGAAATTCTTCCGGTATTTTCGACAACAGTTCATCTAGCCGCAATCTTACGTCCTTCCATGCGGGCCTTGGCCTTTTTCAAAATTGTATTACCTACGTTATCTGCGTCTTCAATATACGCTGGCTCTATACCCATAAGGGGAGCCATTCTTTCAATAACGCGTTTAACAACAGGTGCTGCGACCCAGCCACCCGTTGCAAATCCATATGTTTTTTTTGTGCCTTTGGGCTCATCCACCATGACATAAACAACATAGCGGGGATTGTTCATCGGGAATGCTGCAACAAAAGAGGATACACGTGAATTTTTTACGTAACGCCCACCTCTTAGTTTGTCTGCGGTACCTGTTTTTCCGCCGACAAGGTATCCCTTGGCGTTGGCGTTTTTACCTGAACCATGTAAAACAACAAGCCGCATTAAATCACGCATATAATCTGACGTTTTTTCACTCAGGATACGACGCCCGAGGGGAGCATCATCCTTGGCGCGCTTGATGAAGGTTGCGGGCTTTAATGTGCCACCATTTACCAGACTGGAAATTGCTGAGCTTAGTTGTAGTGGGCTTACAGCAATGCCGTGCCCATAAGAGATAGTCATGGTGTTGATTTCACGCCAAGGTGACGGAACCAATGGTGTACCAACTTCGCTGATTTCGACGGATGCTGGACGCAAAAGGCCAAAGTTCGACAGATATTTACGTTGTCCCTCTGTTCCAACTTCCATCGCCATTTGGACTGTGCCGATGTTACTGGAATAGATAAGAATTTCGGGTACCGACAACCAACGTTTCAAGGGCTTGTAATCGTTAATGGTAAAACGAGATACGCGGATGGGTTTGCTAACGTCATAGCCGTCATAGACAGAGGCAACGCCTTCATCCAGAGCCATTGCAGAGGTCAGTAGTTTAAACGTTGACCCCATTTCATAGATACCCAAAGTGGCGCGGTTAAAACGTGCGTCATCTGACGCCGTTCCCGGATTACTGGGGTCAAAGCTGGGGAGTGATACAGAAGAAACTATTTCCCCAGTGTTTGCATCCATGACAATGCCCGCGGCACCAATGGCACTGAACTCTTTCATAGAGCGGGCCATTTCTTCGCGCAGTATATGTTGAACGCGTAGATCCAGGCTCAACTGAATTGGCTCTGGGTGTTCGCGTAACACTCGGTCAAATGAGCGTTCGATGCCAGCGAGGCCTTTGTTGTCGACATTAGTAAAGCCAATAACATGAGCGCCAAGGCTGCCATGGGGATAAAAACGGCGTTGTTCCTGTTCGAACTCTAGTCCGGGAATGCCAAGGTTGTTAATGGCATATTGTTGACGTGGCGTGAGATTTCGTTTGATCCAGATAAAGCCACGATTTGATGATAGTTTTTTCAGCAGTTTATCTTGGGAAAGTTCTGGGAGTATATCTGCAAGAACTCTTGTCGCGGCTTCCGGGTTTGGAATTTTTCTTGGCTCAGCATACAGTGATGCCGTTGGAAGCGTTGTTGCCAAAACAATGCCGTTACGATCAACAATATCTGCGCGGGTCGTTTGAACAGGGGGTGCTTCGTCAATTTCCTGTGCTGTTTTAGTGTTCGTTTTTGTGCCTTGTAAAAGGGTCAAATCGACTAATCGGATAGAGATGACCATAAAGGCCATCGCCATCAAGGCGCCAGCAACAATCAATCTGGTACGTCCGGTTTCAAGGGCCTGACGTAAACGACCATCCAGTGTAATAACTGCCTTGGGCGTTTTGGGATTGTTCAGATTGGTCAGGCGACCTTGTTTGTTATCTTCTCGCCAATCGCTCATTCTGTCACCTCTGCACTGGCGGGGGTTGCTGAGCTTGGTAATTTGATGCTGGTACCAGGTGTCTCTTCCTGATCTTTATAAGGAATATCGGACAATGTAACGATCTGCGCCGGATCAAGCGGTTTGAGTTCTAGATATTGAGAAGACAGACGGGCCAATCGCTCTGGACGGTTCAAATAGCTCCACTCTGCCTGCAGAATACGAATAGCTTCTTTATCTCTTTCGATCTGGGATTCTACCTGTGCCAATTGTCCTTCAAGGGCATTTACTTCTTCTTTGATTTGAAAAAGCACGATTGCACAGGCAGTACCAACGACAATCCAGATTGTAAGGCCGAGGTTTTTCATGCGGCTTCTCCTTGTGTGCAAGGGGCATCCGTACGAATTGCTACGCGGAGTTTGGCTGAACGAGAACGAGGGTTTTCGTTACATTCTTTATCGCTGGGTGCGATGGCTTTTTTTGTCGGCAGGGTGAAGGGGGCCTTACGCAGCGCCGCGGGCTCAACCGTCGGAGAATGACGGGAGCCCTGCGGCGTCCCCCCACTGCGTTCGCGTAAAAATTTTTTTACGATACGATCTTCGAGAGAATGAAAAGATACGATTGCCAATCGGCCGCCGGGATTTAGTAGCTGTTCTGCGGCTTCTAGCCCACGTTCCAGTTCACCCAATTCGTCATTAACAAAAATGCGCAAGGCTTGAAAAGAGCGGGTTGCGGGATGGATGTTTTTGCCATCTTTTCTGGGTTTTTGTCTGATGATGCGACGAATGAGGTCTGCGAGCTGTAGTGTCGTTTCAAAAGGTTTCTCAACTCGATCTGTCACAATTGCCCGTGCAATCAGGCGTGATTTTTTCTCTTCGCCGTATTTATACAGAATGTCCGCGATCTCTTTTTCGTCGTATGTGTTTACGATATGAGACGCAGGCGGACGTCGATCAGAGTTAGGGCCGTCCATGCGCATATCAAGCGGACCGTCTTCCTGAAAAGAAAAGCCGCGCTCTGCTTGATCCAACTGCATGGAAGAAACACCGAGATCCAGTGCTATGCCATCAACTTTGTTGATACCGGCCTGTTTTAATAAGGGTTGCATGTCGCCAAAACAGCCCGCAAGTGTTGAAACTTTGCCGGCAATCACTTCGGGAAGCTTTTTCGCATTTTCGTGCGCCGTAGGATCCCGATCTATGCCGAAGACTTTACAATCGGCTTGTTGGGCAATTGCACGACTATACCCGCCGGCACCAAAGGTGCCATCCACAAACACTTCGTTGTCCTGCGGGGTCAGGGCAGCGATGATTTCCGGCAGCATGACAGAGTAATGCCCGTCTTGCTGGGCATTCAGGCCTGGGCCGGATGAGGACGGGCCTTCTGAACTGAAAACTAGACCTTTTATAGAGAGAGGGGAAAAAAGAGGGGTCATCCGTTTTCTCCTTCTCTATCAAGTGTAATCGTCAGCTTTTGGGCTTTTGCGCGATCTCGGGCTTCCTGTTTTTTCTGTTCCAGTGTTGCTGGATTCCAGACTTGGAAAAGGTCACCTTTGCCGACAAAAGCTGCACGATCGCTGATTTGGGCATGGGCTATCAGCGCGGGCGGCAAAAGAATACGTCCATCACCATCAAATGAAAGTTGGTGAGAGTCAGCAAGGATGGCTGTGGCAAGATCATCGTGCTCATCAGAGAACAGGTCCAGGTTGGAGCTCATACTTTTATGGAGGCGACGCATAAAATCCATACCAGCTGCTTCTAGGGCATCGGCACGATAGGAACGAAAAATAACAATTCCTTGAAAGGGTTGGTCGGCGAGCATTTGGCGAAAGGTAGCCGGAACCGACACGCGGCCCTTTTTGTCTACCTTGTTTTCAAATGTACCTATAAAAAAGGTCACTGATTCCGCCTCAAAATGAATTGACCGATATTGGTCTATCTAAGAACGCACCCCTGCGTTCTTGACTTGCCCTGTTCCCGATTTGGTCTGAAATGGGTCGTTTCTGATCACAAATGGGATATTCTGGGATATCATGGGATAAGGTGGGTGTCAATGGTTTGGAGTTGTGCTGAAGTATAGTTAAAACATAGTTAATTGCTTATTTTAAATGGTTAATTTTTCATTTTCATGGGCAATGATAAAAGGGTTCAGAGTTTGATTTTATTGATGAAATTGAGGTTTGGACAACTTTGGTTGACAGAAAGCGGGAGTCGTAAATCCAGAGTTGTAATTTGTAGGGCAATCGTGTGGATAGAAAAAATAAATATGTCAGACGGTCATAAGCCGGGTTTTGTCGCTTGCCACAAAGCCAAAGCCCGTGACAACGGAAGGCTATTCATCTGGGATGCCCATCGCTGAGCACCTCTCGCAACTGACCCGGTCGACGGTGCGGAAAAACACCTGATTCCTCAAAACAAAGTTTTGTGAACCTGCCGACCCTATTTAGTTTTGCTCCCGGTGGGGTTTACCATGCCGCTTCCATTTCTGGCCGCGCGGTGTGCTCTTACCACACCCTTTCACCCTTACCTGCTTGTCACAGCCCATAAAGGATTGCGCCCTACAGGTGGTTTGCTTTCTGTGGCACTTTCCCTAGGGTCGCCCCCGCCGGGCGTTACCCGGCACCGTATTCCCGTGGAGCCCGGACTTTCCTCCCTTTCCGGTTCAGGCAAAGCCTGCCAGAAAGAGCAGCCTGTCGGACCGTCTGACGCGCTACAGTTAGGCGGCTTCTCAGCTGTCGTCAAGTTGTGAATAAAGATCTGTAAGAATTTGACAGCATTCCGGGTCAATTTCCCCGTTTAATTTGCTTGGCCGAAAGTGCCTTTGGAAAGAGATGATGGCAGCTTTTGTTGCTGATCCTGTTGGATTTTTCATGTCCACTTGATAGCCGTACTCGCCGAGTTTTAAAAGAAAATCATCTTCTGCAATGGGGGTGTTTTGTGCTGTTCCATCAGGGTAAGCGCCAATGCCTTGTTTTGCGAGGTATGCCCAATCAAACAGCTCACCGGGGTCCTCTTTGCGTTCCGGGGCGACGTCTGAGTGCGCCAATGTTCTAAATGCAGGAATAGAATGGCGCTCTAAAATTTCCTTACTGAGCGCAGCAACAGCTTTCATTTGAGCCGTGGGAAAAGGTCTGTACCCCCATTCATGTCCGGGATTAACGATTTCTATGCCAATCGAGCAGCTATTGATATCTGTCTCGCCATGCCAGTAGGCAAGTCCAGCGTGCCAGGCGCGATGTTCTTCTGGAACAAGCTGAAAGATCTCTCCATCTTCCTCTATTAAATAGTGGGCACTGACCTGTGCTGCACTATCACACAGACGCTCAAGGGCCTCCTTCCCGGTTTGCATGCCAGTATAGTGTAGCAGGAGCATATTTATATCGGCAGTTTTCGGACGAGGGCCGAAATTGGGAGAGCGGTAGGTTTGATTAATTTTCATAGCGCACTTTCCGGTTCTGGCGTGTGCAGCCTGTTCGGGTGTGATTCCAGTTCTTTCAGGATTGGGTTGTTAGTAACGATATTTTCGGTGACAGAGAGCAACCATTGCCTGAATTTTCTCAAGGCTGGTTTGTTGGCTTTATTCTTGGGGCTGACAATATAATAACGGCCAATAAGGGAAACGAGATCTGGAAACGGCATGATCAGTCGCTCAGAAGCCAAGTCATCCTCTATCATCATTAAATCACCTAACGCAACGCCGTATCCCATTGCTGCGGCTTGTAGGGCGCTGTCTGTGGTGTCAAAAGCCTCTCCGCTATTTGTGTTAAGTAATTTTGCTTGTGCTTCTTGCCCCCATTGAGCCCATTCCCGATATTCATTTTCAGAGGTTCCTTTTGCTTCACTTTTGGCGGTGCTGCTACAGTGCAATAGCATGACTTCGTTAAGTGAGTTGGGGTCTTTAGGGTTAGAAAGCTTGTCGAGCAATGAGGGTGAGCACACAGGTGTCATCCACTCGTTGGTAATTGCTGTTGTGTGAAGGCCCGTTGGCATGCAGTGACTATGGACAATACCTGCGTCAAAGGTTTCTCGATCAAAATCTACGGCATGCCAGGCAGTGGTCAGGCGGATATTGATATCGGGTTCCTGTGCCTGAAATTGTGATAGCCGTGGGATAAGCCACCTTACTGCAAATGAAGGGAAGACTTTGATGGTTAGCTCTTCGGATGTGCCTGTTAGTTCTTCGGATATGACATGAACGCGATCAAAGACATCACTTAAAACAGGAAGAAGTTTTTTACCGCCATCGGTTAGATTCAGTCCACGATGTTCCCGTTCAAAAAGTTGAATTTGATAGTAATCTTCCAGTGTTTTTATCTGTCGGCTTATTGCGCCTTGCGTAACGTTCAACTCATCAGCGGCATCGGTAAAGCTCAGTCGTCTAGCTGCGGCTTCGAAAGCTTTGAGCGCATTAAGAGGTGGAAGTTGTCGTCGCATTGGCGTTCCTATGAGAAAATCTCATTCAAGTATGACAAATTCCAGTTTGAAAAACAATGTCTGGTAAACTTAACTATTGAGAGAAATTAGAAAATCAGACTTTTGTCTGTTACGGAGTTTTGTTGCTATGAGAAAAAATCGACTGTTGTCTCTGTTTTTGCAATGCTTCTCTGCGAAACAGAGAGGCAGCAAGCCTTATGATTTGGGCGGATTTCATTTCGATCTAGAAGGCAGAGACATGCTTGCAAAACCTATGTTGGCGAACACTGAAATCGATACCTCTTTCTTAGGAACTAAGTGTCTGAACCTTCTCGGCAATGGCCAGAGAGGCGGTCAATCCCGGAGACTCAATCCCAAAGAGGTTTGTTAGGCCGGGGATGCCATGCGTTTTGTTGTCCTGAATGACAAAGTCAACGGCAGGATCACCCGGTGCCTGAAGCTTGGGTCGGATGCCAGAATAGTCTGGTGTTAAGGTTCCGTCTTTTAGGTCAGGCCAGTACCGCCGGATTGCCTCGTAAAAGGGTTTGGACCTGTCGGATGATACTTCGTAGTCAAGGGTTTCAACCCATTCTACGTCGGGCCCAAATCTGATTTGACCTTCCATGTCTAGGGTGACATGGACACCCAAACCGGCAGCTTCGGGAACGGGGTATATCAGATTTGAAAAGGGTGCCTTGCCGCTAAGACTGAAATAGTTGCCCTTTGCATAAAAAAGGGCGGGAACACAGTCTTTTGGAAAATGGGTAAGGCTTGCAGCTAGGGTAGGGGCATGCAGGCCCGCAGCATTTATAACTGTTTTTGCCTGAAGCGCCATAGGGCTTTCGCCGCCGGTATGAAGGATGATCCTGTGATTACTGACGTCACCACCAGTTACAGGTGTGTTAAAAGCAATCATGCCCCCGTGATTTTCCAGATCGCCCTGAAAAGCCAGAATAAGATTATGTACGTCAACAATACCTGTCGAAGGGGAGTAGAGAGCTTTGGTCGCATGAAGCTCGGGTTCTCGATCTTTTATTTCTGAAGCTGATAGATAGCATAGATCATCAACCCCGTTTCTAATCGCCCGTTGTTTGATGTCTTCCAGTGTTTTTTCTTCAGAAGTTGTCGTCGCAACAATCAGTTTGCCACAGTTGTTGTACGGTACGGCGTGGCCCTGACAATATTGATAGAGAAGTTCTTTACCTTTGACACAGAGTTCAGCTTTTAAGCTGTTATGGGGGTAGTAAATACCAGCATGAATGACACCGCTGTTTCGGGCTGAAATCTCGGACCCGGGCATGGACTCTTTTTCGATGACGATAACTTCGCGTCCGGATAGTGCCAACGCACGTGCACAGGCCATGCCGACAACACCAGCGCCAATAACTACACAATCAACCTGTTCCATGACAGCTTCTTTATCCTTGATGATGATCCCCTTATATAACTCGGAGACTCTAATAATTCTAAAGATTTCCGGCCTTGAGGTTTTCTTGCTTTTCTTCCAACTCTAACCAGCGTTCTTCGGATGCTTCCAGATCGTTTTGTGTTTTTTCCAGAAGCTTACTGGCTTCTTGAAAGCGCTCGGGCTTTTTGCTGTAGAGTTCGGGGTCAGCCATTTCCGCTTGAAGCTTTTCTGATTGTTCCGTTAGCTTTTCGATCAAGCCTGGCAGAGAGTCCAATTCGCGTTGTTCTTTGTATCCGAGCTTTGCTGAAGACTTTGCCCGTGGCGTGTTCTCTTTTTTCGATGCCTTGGATTTTGCTGGTGCTGCTTCTGGTGCGCCTGTCCCGCTATTACTCAGTGCTTTTTGTGCACGATAGTCACTATAGCCCCCAGCATATTCGATAACGGTACCATCGCCTTCAACCGCATAAATGGCGGTGGCCAATCGGTCGAGAAAATCACGATCATGGCTTACGAGTAAAAGCGTACCATCATATTCATCAAGTACCTCAACCAATAGATCAAGAGTATCCATATCCAGATCGTTGGTCGGTTCATCGAGGATCAACAAGTTACTTGCCTGGGCAAACATACGGGCAAGTAACAGGCGGTTCTTTTCACCACCTGAAAGTGTGTAAACGGGTTGGCGAACCTGACCATCGTCGAACAGGAAGTCTTTTAGGTAGCTGACAACATGCTTTTGTTGCCCGCGTACCATGATGGAATCACCGCCTCCGGGGGACATAGTTTCCCAAAGGGTGCTGTTTGGATCAAGATCTTCACGCTTTTGATCAAAATAGAGCATGGTCAGGTTTGTGCCCAGATCGACCTTGCCCGTATCTGGTTCTATCTTTTCAACCAGCATTTTGACGAGAGTGGACTTTCCGGCACCATTGGGGCCAACAATGCCGATCCGATCGCCGCGTTTAACTTTGGTGCTAAAATCTTTGATAATTTCGCGGGTGCCGCCACCCGCCAGCGGATAGGATTTGCTGATGTTTTCTGCGGTGATGACTTTGTCGCCGCCAGTATCAAGTGTTTCAACTTGAAGCTTGGCTGTGCCCGGACCTTTCATCCACTCTGCGCGCTTTTGGCGGAGATCCTGTAAATTCCGTAGGCGACCCATGTTACGTTTACGTCGTCCGGTCACGCCGCGCTGGAGCCAATGTTCTTCACGAACAATTTTACGTTTAAGGCGGTGGAATTCCTGTTCCTCGTTTTCGCGCATTTCTTCAGCCCAAGCTTCGTAATGTTCGAAGCCTTTGCCAAGACGGTGAATGGTGCCACGGTCCAACCAAAATGTTTGACGGGTGAGGTGGTTAAGGAAAGCTCTGTCATGGCTGATAACCATCAGGGCGCCGCGGAAGTTTTTAAGTTCTTCTTCTAGCCATTGGATTGTCGGTAAATCTAAATGGTTGGTTGGTTCATCCATCAAGAGGACTTCGGGATCACTTATAAGGGCTCGCGCCAGTGCTGCGCGACGTCCTTCACCACCGGATAACCCTGTTAATTTTCTGTCACCGGGAAGTTTGACGTGATCAAGCATAGCATCGACAAGATAGTCTGCTTCCCCGACATCAGGGCGCAAGCCAGCTTTTACATGCTCAAAGACGGCTTCGTCCTGATTGAAAACCGGATCTTGTGGAAGATAAGCGACGGTTACGCCCGGCTGAATAAAACGTTGGCCTTCGTCGAGTTCTTGCTGGCCGGACATGATTTTCAGTAGTGTGGATTTACCTGTTCCGTTTCTGCCAACCAAACAGGCTTTTTCACCACGGGCTAAGCCAAAGGTAAGGTCTTGAAAGAGCGTTTTTGTACCAAAACGCAATCCGGCGCTATTGAGAGCGACAAGATGAGAAGGAGGCGCCATTTTGTTTTAAATTCTTAATTTCTGAGTTGTTTGATTTGATCGTAAGCGGCATTGATCGCGGCAAGTTTTTCATTTGCGAGATCAACGAATTCCTGTGGCATACCCTGAGCAACAAGCTTGTCAGGATGGTTTTCGATAACAAGTTTACGGTGTGCCGATTTTATATCTTGGTCACTGCTTTCGCGGGTAACGCCCAAAATTTTATAGGGATCTGATTTGTCCGCGCCAACGTTTGAGGCGTGCAAGCGATCCCATTGAGCCTCGCTAAAGCCAAAAATCTCCGCGACACGTTGAAGGTAGGTGATTTCTTCGGGGGAAACATTGCCATCAGCTTTTGCAATGTGGAACAGTCCGTTCAAAAGCTCTTCCAAAACCGCCGGATTATCTTTGAATGTCCGCCCAATCTGATTTGCGTAAGGTTCAAAACCTTCCGAATCTTGTCTGGCACGGTCAAAAAGGCGGCCAACATTTTTCATTTCTTCCGGGGGAATACGAAATACCTGTTTAAAGGCGGCAACCTCGTCTTTGGTGACAACCCCGTCGGCTTTGGCCATTTTGGCGCCGAGTACGATCACACCGATTGTAAAGGTGATTTGTTTTGTGCTGTTTGTGCCGTCTTCGTCAGTTTCCGACCGCATGCGGTCAACCGCGTGCCCGGCCATGGCACCCAGAAATGCACCGATAGGTCCACCAACTAGGAAGCCAGCTGCTCCACCAACAATCTTTCCCCAAATACTCATTGTATGCTTATTTTGCCTTTGTGTTTAGAAACGGCTTATCCTTACGCGAAGGATATCGGAAACTTACTATAATATATCTCTTTTGCACTAGCTTGCCAGTACTTGAGAGTCAATCCCCGACCCTAGGAAAGGAGACTAAAGCAGTGGCAGGCTAGTGCGAAGTGATAGCGTCTATTTCTTGGTCAGATATTTGTAACAGGACTTTTTATCATTTTTGCGATGGAGCAGCAGAGGAGCTTTCTATAAAGCCGACTTTACCGATCCCGGGCAAGCGCAGGGCGATATTATCAGGGTCTATGCCAAAGTTTAATCCCAAGATATTGATTTCTAGACCTTCCGCTTTGGCGAGTGTGATGCCTGCCATTCCGTAAAGGGAAAGCTGTAACCCTGTATTGCTTGGTGCTGCAGCGTAGAAGTTATCATCTTCATCAAGATAATCCTTGCCGATTGCGGTTGGTGGCAGATCGACATTCAAAGCTGGAATTTGTCTGATAACATGGGCGGTAAAGGTATTGGAATTTGGCCCGGGCCAAGCTTCGTATCTGTCGGCGAAGCGGTATGTCTTGGCGGCTTTTTTAATTTGGGGGATAATTTCAGCGGCCTGCTTGCCGCGAAGGTCATAATAAATTTCCGGCTTGGACCCAAACCAATTTCTATCTGGCCAGCCCGTTGATACAGAAGTAACAGGCATTCCCCTGTAATGACGCCAGCCGATCACTTCCAGGCGGGTGTACTCACGGGCATTTTCCTCTTTAAACGCAAGCCAGGTATGGACGGCAAATGCACCACGCCAGTTATAGGTGCGTGCGCCATAAACCTGCACGATAGCTTCCGAGGTGGAGTTTGGATCGGGTGCGATGCCCGCTCTGTCGCGATTTGCTTTGTTCCAGGGGGTGTTAAGGTCCACCTCACCTGTAAGAATAACAAGTCCGGGGCCAATAAGTAACAGCAATAAGACGACTGTAAGGCGTCGTAATGATCTTAAAAAATACTTCATGCCTCATTCCTATAGGGGTAATAGGGCATTCGTGTGGCAAGGATATTCTTTTGATAACTTATCTGCGAAATTATATCATGTACCCGTGAAGCATGGGTAAACAAGACTTGGTGATAGGGGGGGGCTTAGTAGAAGAAAGTAAGGGGCTGTGATTATTTTTTGAGACTCTTTATAATATCATCATATTCTGTAATGGCTTCATGACCTTTGGGGGAAAGCTGGTATATCCCTCTTTCAACCCGTATGAACCAGCCATACACATCACGTTGTAGTATTGCAGCTGTTTTTTCGACGAGCGTATTTTTTTTGATGTCTGCGACCTTTGCTTTTTGCTGTTGATTCAGATAACTCGCGCAGCGAAGGGTATCTTGACGATAGGCTGTAATGATAGGGCGTTTGTTTGTTCCGCCTTCGTTAGGATCGCCAACTCTGCGTTCAAATTCTTGAAGAAGTAATCCCTGCCTTCGGTTGTTTTTACGTGGTTGATAAGGACCGGGATCAACGTGAACCTGTATATCAGTTGGTTGGTTTTCGCCCATACGTACCGTGATAAGGCCCAACCCTAAGCGGCGACATAATTTGATGATATCTTTTTGCTGACGGAACCATGGATTGGTTCTCTTTAGCTTGTGGGGAATGGCAAAGGCCATATAGACGTCTTCACTCAAAGCTTGTCGATCAATGCCCTGGAAGAGGAGTGTTAGGTTAAAGCTTGTTTTTAACTCGACAATTACAGGTGCCTCACTGCCACGAACGGCGATGACATCGCACCCCTTAATCTCAGATTTTACTTCATATCCCTGATTTTCAAGGTATGACTTTATCGGTGGGTAAAGCTCGGTTTCTCGCAAGGGGGCTCTTATCTTTCTGAAATACACATAAATATTATTGTCGGCTGGTTGGTTATTTTTATCCATGATAGGGTAGCTATCCCATAGTGTTAGTCCAGCGTGTTTATTTTTAGACTGGTGCTTAAAAAAACTCAATTTTTATGATGTCGCAGGTGTTTGGATGAGGAATACAGTACGTCTCAACGATGGTTTGAAAGCTTCTTTAGTTGAAATATTAGGCGATCGACTAAATCTTTCGACTGCGATTTGTGAACGACATGGAAAGGGCGAATCTCATCATCCTGCAATGCCACCAGAGGCTGTTGCTTTCGTTCGGTCCACGGAAGAAGTTTCTGCCATTATGAAGCTCTGCTATGAGCACGAATGTCCTGTGGTGCCTTTTGGCGCGGGGACATCTTTGGAAGGACATGTTGCTGCTGTGGCTGGCGGAGTGTGCATAGATCTTTCCGAAATGGCGAGTATTCTTGATGTCAGTGACGAAGACTTGGATTGCCGTGTTCAAGCTGGGGTAACCCGTAAGCAAATTAATCATCATTTACGGGATATGGGGTTGTTTTTCCCAATTGATCCTGGTGCTGATGCGTCCTTGGGTGGAATGGCTGCGACGCGCGCGTCGGGTACGAATGCTGTGCGGTACGGTACAATGCGAGACAATGTTCTTGGGTTAACGGTCGTTTTGCCGGATGGGGAGATCATGCGCACAGGTGGGCGCGCGCGAAAATCTTCTGCTGGATATGATTTGACGCGGCTTATGGTTGGATCCGAGGGAACATTAGGGATTATCACAGAATTACAATTAAGGTTGTATGGTATACCGGAAGCAATTTCATCGGCTGTTTGCTCTTTCCCAAATCTTGAATCGGCTGTAGGCGCGGTTATGCTGATCGTTCAAACAGGGATTCCTGTGGCCCGGATAGAACTTTTAGATGATGTGCAAATGGATGCTGTTAACCGGTACTCCAAATTATCCTATCCTGTGGTGCCGACTCTCTTTTTTGAATTTCACGGAACTGAAAACGGGGTTGTTGAGCAGGCTGAACTGGTTGGTGAAATTGTCAAAGAATATGGTGGCGGTGATTTTCAATGGGCATCCAAGCAGGAAGATCGCAACAAGTTATGGCAAGCGCGGCATGATGCTTATTATGCGGGCATTAATCTGCGGTCTGATTGTGAGGGGTGGCCAACAGACGTCTGTGTGCCAGTTTCCAAACTATCTGAATGTATTTTAAATACGCGCAAGCTGATTGATGACGCAGGGCTTATTGCCCCGATTATTGGTCATGTGGGGGATGGTAACTTTCATGTGTTATTCATTGTTGATCCGGCAAGCCAAGACGAAATGGAGAGAGCCAGTCGCGTTAATCAGGCCATGGTCGATATGGCGATTTCCTTTGGAGGAACCTGTACTGGAGAGCACGGTGTTGGTCTGGGGAAAAAGAAGTATCTGGTAAAAGAGCATGGTGATAATGCTGTTGCGGTGATGCGTAAAATTAAACAGGCCTTAGATCCCAAAGGATTGATGAACCCTGGTAAAGTTATCCCCGAAGTTTGAATAGGTTTGCAGTCATTACAAAGGGGTGTTTGCGTTGATTTTCCTTGGTTGTATAGACGAGTGAGCGGTAAATTAAATTTTGAGAATTGTCGATTTTAAAGATGATAATGTCGTATTTGGGTGAAAAATAAGTCATTATGTCTCAATCGTTCATGTTAATGTCACATCTATTCATGACAGTGTTAAGTTCGTGAGTCATCGTAATTGTGGTAAGGGCATAAACTGAATTGTTAATAATCCTCTTCAAGAAGGATATAGCGCTGAAATACATTTTTTCAGAGCCGTTCAGTATAATAAATAAAGGCATGATATTTATTCGTGCTGAAGATGGGAGGCATGACTTGGTCCGCAAGTCGATAAAGAAATCCAACCATAATAATTAATCAAAGTGATGTTTATTTATTTGAACAGGCACAACTTTTTTTTGTGAGTGCTTGATTCATCTGAAATTAATGTCTCTAATGTGTGTGTATAAAAAATGCGCATACGGCGTAAAAAAAATAAACAGGTAGCGAGGCAATAGGCGCTATGGCGAATCCCGCATCTAGTGAAGCGTATGTACGCTTTGATGGGGTCCAAAAGAGTTATGACGGCGTAAATCTGGTTGTTAAAGACCTTAACGTCGACATACCCAGGGGCGAATTTCTAACAATGTTGGGCCCTTCCGGGTCCGGTAAAACAACTTCTTTGATGATGCTTGCCGGTTTTGAAACCGCGACTCATGGTGATATTTATCTAAACGGGCGTTCTATTAATAATGTTGCGCCGCATAAGCGTGGCATCGGTATGGTTTTCCAGAACTATGCATTGTTCCCGCATATGACCGTTGCTGAAAACTTGGCTTTTCCACTGCAAGTGCGGAAAATGAGTAAGGCCGACGTCGAAGAAAAAGTCCAACGTGCATTGGATATGGTTGAACTGGGGGAATTCGGTAACCGACGCCCGGCGCAATTATCCGGTGGTCAGCAACAGCGTGTTGCTGTGGCTCGTGCATTGGTTTTTGAGCCTGATCTTGTCTTGATGGATGAGCCTCTTGGTGCGCTTGATAAAAACCTGCGTGAACAGATGCAGTATGAAATCAAGCATATTCATGATCGTTTGGGTGTTACTGTCGTATATGTGACGCACGATCAATCCGAAGCACTGACGATGTCAAACCGAATTGCTGTGTTCGAAGATGGTCGTATTCAGCAACTGGCGCCGCCGACAGAGCTATACGAAAAGCCTGAAAATGCGTTTGTTGCCCAGTTTATCGGTGAGAATAACAAGTTGACAGGTCGGGTTGACGCGCTTGCTGATGGTATCTGTGAGGTTGTTCTTGATAACGGGGACCGTGTGAAAGCCCTAGATATTAATACCGATGGTGCTGGAAAAGGCACGACATTGTCTCTGCGACCTGAACGGGTTTTCTTAAACCCTGTCGAAGGGCAGTGTCAGAACATGTTCTCGGGCAAAGCCGAAGAAGTTATTTATCTTGGTGACCACATTCGCGTTCGCATGAACGTTTGTGGCCATGATGATTTTATCGTCAAAGTTCCAAATGCATCTGACAAGAAGGGTCTCGTTCAAGGCGATACCATTCCTGTGGGATGGAGCATTGACGACTGTCGGGCGCTGGACGCCTGATTTTCAGACCATTTTCTGCTTGTCCAAGCAGAAAATTATGTAGTGTTTTTCTGACACAAGGTCACAAAGCCTTAGGGAGGCATATTAAGAATGAAGAAAACTTTGAAACTCTCCACAGCTCTCGTGCTGGGTTCTCTCGCAGCTGCAACAGCTGTACAAGCCGCGGATACGCTGACTGTCGTATCTTGGGGTGGTGCTTATACTGCCAGCCAACGTGGTGCTTACAGTGATCCTTTTACTGCTAAAACAGGTATCACTATTCTAGACGAAGACAAATCCGGTAACGCTCTTGCCGGTATGCGTGCACAGGCCGAAGCAGGTAATGGTGTTTGGGATGTTGTTGACATTCTCGAAGGTGATGCGCTGACAGCATGTGACGAAGGTCTTGCTCAAGAGATTGATTACAACAAAGACCTTGATAAAGGTGCTGACGGTTCAATGCCGCTAGACGACTTTGTTGAAGGCTCTTTGAGTGGTTGCTTCGTACCAACCATCGTTTATGCAACAATGTTCGCATACAACAACGACGCTTTCTCTGGTGATGCGCCAAAAACAATTTCTGATGTTTTTGACCTTGAGAAATTCCCGGGAAAACGTGGCCTACAAAAAATTCCAGCGGCTAACCTAGAGTGGGCTCTTGTTGCTGATGGTGTTCCTTATGGTGAAGTATATGATGTACTGGATACGCCAGAGGGTGTTGACCGTGCATTTGCCAAGCTGGACACAATCAAAGATTCTGTTGTTTGGTGGGATGCCGGTGCTCAACCGCCACAGCTTCTTGCTGATGGCGAAGTAACAATCGCTTCTGCGTACAATGGTCGTATTTTCAATGCTCAAGTTGTTGAAAATCAGCCTTTCACAATCATTTGGGACGGTCAGATGTTTGAGCTTGATGGTTGGGTGATTCCTGCGAATGCACCGAACAAAAAAGCTGCCATGGATTATCTACGTTTCTCAACAACGACACAGGCACTTGCTGATCAGGCCAAATATATCTCTTATGGTCCTGCGCGTAAGTCTTCTGCACCGTTGGTATCAACACACATCGAAACTGGTGTGGATATGAACCCACACATGCCTACAAATCCTGAAAACTTTAAAACTCCTATCAAAAAGGATGCAGGTTTCTGGGCTGATAACGGCGATGATCTGAAAGAGCGTTTTGACGCTTGGTTGGCTCAATAAGCTGATTTATACGAGAGGGAGCTTCGGCTCCCTCATTCGTACGCACGATAATAGAACCTAAAAGCGGTGTCTAAGCCGTAGAAAACAACTTTGTGTAATCGGCTTATTATCTAGTCGAAATAAACAGGGAACATCAGGGAAAGTTTGATGTCAATATCAGTCGAGGCAACGGGTGATCTCTCCCCCGAAGAGCAAAAAAGGCTAAAGGCCGATTTGCACCGTTCACTGCGCCGGAACAAGATGAAGGCCCTGATGCTAGTGGCGCCCCTTATTATCTTTATTCTTATCACGTTTGTCGCGCCGATTGGTGACATGCTTATCCGTAGTGTGGATGACACTGTCGTCAATGAATATATGCCGCGGACAACAGAAGCACTTGATGATTGGGATGGTCAGGCTTTGCCTGATGAGGCTATATATGCCGCGCTTGCTCAGGACATTATTGAAGGGCGAAAAGAAAAGACAATCGGTAAGGCTGCGAAACGTCTTAATTATGAAAAAGGCGGCATGCGCAGCCTTTTAATGTCGACGTCACGTAAGCATAAAAAAATTCAACCGCCATACAAAGATAGCTTAATTGATATTAAAAAGGGTTGGGGTGATATCGATAACTGGAAAGTTATCCAGCGTCTTGGTTCCCCCGTAACCGCGTCTTATTATATTAATGCGTTCGATATGGAAACAAACAGTGATGGGGATGTTTCTTTTGTTCCATCCGATGAACAGATATACTTGAAGCTGTTCTGGCGTACGATTTGGATGTCAATTCTGATTACAGCAATGACTGTTCTGTTGGGATATCCTGTTTCTTACTTCTTGGCCTCATTACCACTCAAGCACGCAAATGTTTTGATGATTTTGGTCTTATTACCTTTCTGGACATCTTTGCTGGTGAGAACAACATCCTGGATTGCTATGTTGCAAAGCCAAGGTGTTTTGAATGACCTGATGGTCTGGATAGGGGTTATCGGTGATGAAAACCGAGTGCAGTTGATTTACAATGCAATTGGTACTGTGGTTGCCATGACTCATATCTTGTTGCCCTTTATGATCTTGCCGCTTTATTCGGTGATGAAGACAGTGCCGCCAAGTTATCTACGTGCTGCACGTTCTCTGGGGGCAACACCTTGGACAGCCTTTTGGCAGGTGTATTTACCACAAACTGTTCCCGGAATATCTGCAGGTGCAATCCTCGTCTTTATTCTTTCTATTGGTTACTACATTACGCCAGCGCTTGTCGGCGGGCAGTCCGGGGCATTTATCGGTAATGCGATTGCAGGACACATGCAGCAATCCTTGAACTGGGGGCTTGCAGCAGCTCTTGGTGTTATGCTGTTGGTCTTGGTTTTGGGGATTTATGGTCTCTATAATCGTGTCGTTGGTACTAACTCGGTTAAGTTGGGATAATTATTATGGCTTTACCTTCATATGCTGGTCCTCTTGAACGTACTTGGTACTATACTTTTCGTATAATTTGTGCCGCCGTTTTCATCTTCCTGATTGCACCGATCCTGATTATTGTTCCGCTCTCATTTAATGCAGAACCATACTTCAGCTTCACGCAGGGAATGCTGACGCTGGATCCAGACGCTTTTTCCCTTCGGTGGTATGAAACGTTTTTGACGAGTGATCGCTGGATTAATTCTATACAGAATTCAGTCATTGTCGCTTTCTTCGCTACATTCTTTTCTGCTGTTTTGGGGACGCTTGCTGCACTGGGGCTCAGTCGTTCTGAGCTTCCTTTTAAGGGGGTGATCATGGGGTTGTTGATTTCCCCAATGATTGTTCCTTTGATTATCGCGGCTGCGGGAATGTTTTTCTTCTATTCGAAGCTTGGTATTTCGCAGACCTATGTGGGCCTTATCATGGCACATACTGCACTGGGAACACCATTCGTTGTGATTACAGTGACGGCGACGCTCAGTAACTTTGATCATACGTTGGTCAAAGCGGGGGCAAGTTTAGGGGCAACGCCGACCTATACCTTCTTTAAGGTGACAATGCCGTTGATCATGACTGGTATTATCTCTGGAGCGTTGTTTGCAATGATGACGTCTTTTGACGAAGTTATTGTGGCGATCTTTATCGCAGGCGTCGAGCAGCGAACAATTCCGCTGCAGATGTGGGCTGGTATCCGTGAACAGATCAGTCCGACCATTCTTGCGGTGGCAACAATATTGATTACCTTCTCAATCATTATGTTGTCGACGGTTGAAATTCTGCGTCGTCGTTCTGATCGGATCCGAGGGATAAGCTAAGTTCCTCAATATAGAATAAAAAAGGCAGGTGGTCATAGATCATCTGCCTTTTTTATGTCTATCGAAGGCTTCTTTATGGAAGGTTGTTTACTGTTGTTCTGGGAGTAGGTTCGCTAAAAGCTGATTGCCTTCTTCACGATGACTTCGAATGGTTGAAGGGGGGCGTTTAAAGGTTTTGCTAAAGTGCCGTGAAAAATGTGATGCATCGGAAAAACCGCAATCAGCGGCTATGTCACTAATTGCTTTGTCAGTATTGAGCAGTTGCCATAATCCATGGCGCAGCCTGAGGTCACGATAACAGGCCTGTGGAGAGATGCCGAGCTGTTCACTAAAGGTTCGTTCCAGTTGGCGTTTCGAAATATTAACGCGGTTGGATAGTTCCTCTATAGAAAGCGGCACAGACATATTCTGTTCCATGGTTAAAACCGCTTTTCTGACACGCCCGTTGTGAGAAAGCTGTATCGTTGGTGGTTGCGGTTGCGGGGCAGATGCTGTACGAACCTTGTCAACTTGTAGAATTCGCAGACTTTTTTGTGCGACAGCCTTTCCCAGATGTTTTTCGACAAGCCAGGCTGCAAGATCTAGTGCCCCTGCGCCACCTGCACAGGTAATACGTTTGCCATCAATAACATATACCTGATCCGCTACGGGTTTTACGTCGGCGAATTCTTCCAGAAAATCATTATAGTGATACCAACTGACGCAACATCGGCGCCCGTGCATTAATCCAGCCCTGATCATAGCAAAGCTGCCGGTGCATAACCCAATGATAGAGACGCCTTGTGCTGCCGCTTTTTGAAGGACGGCAATGCTTTCTTGATCTGCTTGTGGTCCTTTGTGTAGCAAACCACCAACGACTATTAGGTAGTCGTATTGCGAAAGGTCATTTATGCCCTGTGAAGGGGTTATTTCAACACCACAGCTTGATTTGACTGGCTTGCCGGGTTTTGTGCTGATGATTGACCACCTGCATTTAAGAGGGCGGCTATAATCTTCGTCGTCTGCGGCGAGTCTCAAAGTATCAATTACAGAAGAAAAAGGTGTAAGGGTAAAATTTGGTAGCAGTATAAATGCGACACTTAATGAAGCATTTTCTTTGGGAAGATTAGCCTCTGACTGCGCACTTCTGTAAGTCATGTGTTTCAACGCCTGTGACAGGTTTAGCTTTGGAACTCGGATTTACTTATAATGACTGAAATGTGTCGTTTCTAAACATGAAGATTATCAGAATGTCGCAAGTATACAATGATCTTGTCTTCGCCGTACATGGCAGTGTTTTGAAACTAGGCGTAGGATATGGATAATTAATAGAGGAGTGTGAACGGCTATGTCCCGTTTTTCGATTTTCAGCTTGGCAAGAAATGCCATGAGCTGGCATCAGAACTGGCCACGCCAATGGCGTAGTCCAGATCCGAAGCCGGAATATGATGTTGTGATTATTGGTGCTGGTGGCCATGGTTTGGCAACGGCCTATTATCTGGCAAAGGAACACGGCATTACCAATGTCGCCGTTATTGAAAAAGGCTGGCTTGGCGGTGGTAACACCGGGCGAAATACAACGATTGTTCGTTCGAACTATCTGTGGGACGAGTCTGGCCTGTTTTATGAAAACGCGATGAAGCTATGGGAAAACCTTTCTCAAGAGCTGAACTACAATGTGATGTTCTCTCAGCGTGGTGTTTTGAATCTGGCTCATAACCTTGGTGATGTACGCGAATCAATTCGTCGTGTGAATGCCAATAACCTGAATGGTATTGATGCTGAATGGCTCAACGCCGAACAGGTCAAAGAATTCTGCCCGATTATCAATATTTCTAAAGACAGCCGTTATCCGGTTATGGGTGCTACGCTACAGCGTCGTGGTGGTACTGCGCGTCATGATGCTGTTGCTTGGGGTTATGCTCGTGGTGCCGACGACATGGGTGTTGATGTTATCCAGAACTGTGAAGTTCAAGGACTGATGATCGACAATGGCACAGTAAAAGGTGTTCGCACGTCGCTTGGTGATATTAAAGCCAAGAAAGTTGCGATGGCCTGTGCCGGGCACACATCTGTTGTGGCTGATATGGCTGGCATTCGCCTGCCAATCGAATCACATCCTTTGCAAGCGCTTGTTTCTGAGCCGATGAAACCTGTGATCGATTGCGTGGTTATGTCTAATGCTGTGCACGTTTATGTGTCTCAGTCTGACAAGGGTGAACTGGTTATGGGCGCGGGTATTGACGCCTATGTTGGTTATAGCCAGCGTGGTTCGCTACACGTGATTGAAGATCAGTTGGCATCAGCAATGGAACTTTTCCCACTGTTCTCACGGACGCGTATGATGCGTTCTTGGGGGGGTATTGTTGATACCTGTCCAGATGCATCCCCAATTGTTGGCAAAACCCCTGTTAAAAACCTCTACGTCAATGCTGGCTGGGGGACTGGTGGCTTTAAAGCAACGCCAGGTGCGGGGTGGTGTTATGCCCACACAATCGCCAAAGACGAACCGCATGATCTTAACGCGGCGTTCTCTATTGATCGTTTTATTACCGGTGCGCTTGTGGATGAACACGGTGCTGCCGGTGTGGCCCACTAAGGAGTTAATTGGATGCTTTATATTAAATGTCCCTGGTGTGGTGAACGCGACGAAACAGAATATCATTATGGTGGCGAAGCGCACATCGCGCGTCCGGAAAATCCAGATGAACTGACGGATGCGGAATGGGCCGAATACGTTTTTATGCGGACGAATACCAAAGGTGTTCATCGTGAACGTTGGGTGCATTCTGACGGATGCCGTCGTTGGTTCAATGTAGCGCGTAACACCGTAACCAATGAAATCGTCTCTGTTTATAAAGTGGGCGAAAAACCGGATTTGTCCGCAGAAGCAACGACCAAACCTGATCCTGCGAAAAAAGCTCCGGCCAAGAAAGCCCCAGCAAAAAAAGCAGTTGCAAAAAAGGCCCCTGTTAACAAGAAAGAGGGTGCGTGATGACCGAGACGTTCCGTACGACACAGGGAACACGGGTTGACCGTTCCAACGTCATTAACTTTACCTTCAATGGTAAACGTTACACAGGTGCCAAAGGGGATACCTTGGCATCTGCATTGGTTGCCAATGGGGTTCACCTGGTGGGCCGTAGTTTTAAAACGCACCGTCCTCGCGGTATTCTGACTGCTGGTTCTGAAGAGCCAAATGCAATTATTCAGTTGGAAACCGGACCGCGTAGTGAGCCAAACGTCCGTGCTACACAGGTTGAACTTTACGAAGGTCTTACTGCTAAGTCAGTAAACTGCTGGCCGTCAGTAAACTTTGATCTTGCGGCGGTTAACTCTGTTGCATCTCGTATCTTTGTGGCTGGTTTTTACTACAAAACCTTTATGGACCCCAAGTCCATGTGGATGACAGTTTATGAACCAATCATCCGTCGCATGGCGGGTCTGGGTGTTCTGCCACGTGAAAAAGATCCCGATACCTATGATCATATGAACGAGTTCTGTGAAGTCATGGTTGTGGGTGCTGGTCCTGCTGGTTTGAGTGCGGCGCTTGAAGCCGGGCGTACTGGCGCCCGCGTTGTGCTTTGCGATGAACAACCTGAATTTGGTGGTTCCTTGTTGAACACAAAGCAGATCATTGATGGCAAACCAGCTCAGGAATGGGTTGATACGACTATTGCTGAACTGGAAGCTATGGAAAATGTCCGTCTGTTAAAGCGTGCAAACGCTTTTGGATATTATGATCATAACTACATCACAGTCCATGAACGCAGAACGGATCATTTTGGTCCGGGTGCCAAGCCGGGTCTAAGTAAACACCGCATCTGGCATTTCCGTGCCAAACAGGTTGTTCTTGCAACGGGATCGCACGAACGCCCACTGGTCTTTGCTGATAATGATCGTCCAGGTATTATGCTAGCCAATGCAGGCCAGACCTATGCTAACCGGTATGGTGCATTGCCGGGTCGTCGTGGCGTGGTTTTCACAAATAATGATAGTGCCTATTCTGTCGCGATTGATCTGGTCGATGCGGGTATGGATATTCCAACCATTATCGACTTGCGCGAAATCGTTGACGGTGATCTGCCAAACGCTGCCCGTCAAAAGGGTATCGAAGTTTTAACTGGTTCAGGTATTGTCGCCACACTTGGTCGCAAGCGTGTTACTGGGGTTGAGGTTGCTACTGTGTCTTCAGACGGTAGCAAGATCACAGGCAGCAAGCGTAAAATTGATTGCGATACCATTTTGACTTCTGGTGGCAGGAACCCGGCAGTACATCTTTTCTCTCAATCAATCGGTAAGCTCCGTTATGACGAAGAGAAAATCTGTTTTGTGCCGAATGTTTCTTCACAGAACGAACGTACCGTTGGTGCTTGTAAAGGTTCTTTTGATCTGCAGTCTGCGCTTGATGAAGGTGCTGCTGCTGGCGCTGCCGCAGCCAAGGATACTGGCTTTGGCAAAGGCAAGGCAAAAGCCTCACCAAAAGCACTTGTTGTTGAAGAAAAAGCCATCAAAGCCTATTGGGTTGTTCCAACGGATCATCCTGTAGGGCAGGGGAGCCGCAAACACTTTGTGGATTACCAGCACGACGTCACTGCTGCTGATATTATGTTGGCTGCACGTGAGGGCATGCACTCTGTCGAGCACATGAAACGTTACACCACAACAGGTATGGCGACTGATCAGGGTAAGCTTTCCAACGTGAACGGTTTGGCTATTTTGTCTTCCCAGTTGGAAAAGGCTATTCCAAAGGTCGGTACAACAACTTTCCGTCCGCCTTATACACCTGTTAACTTTGGGGCGTTGGCTGGCCGTGGCATTAATGGTGATTTGGCTGATCCGGTGCGCCGGACTTCCATGTATAGTTGGCATCTGGAAAACGGTGCTGCTTTCGAGCCTGTTGGCCAGTGGCAGCGTGCGTGGTACTACCCGAAAGCTGGCGAAGACATGGATGCTGCCGTTGCGCGTGAAACCGCAGCTCTTCGTGATGGTGTCGGCATTCTTGATGCGTCCACACTGGGTAAAATTGATATTCAGGGTAAAGATGCAGCACAGTTCCTTAACCTTGTTTATACCAATGCTTGGCTAAAGCTTCCTGTAGGATCTTGTCGCTATGGTTTCATGCTTAAAGAAGACGGTATGGTCTTTGATGATGGTGTGACATCACGCCTTGGCGAAAATCATTTTCACATGACGACGACGACAGGTGGTGCAGCTGGTGTTCTTGATTGGCTAGAAGAATACCTGCAGACAGAATGGCCTGATCTGGAAGTTTACTGTACTTCTGTTACTGAAGAATGGTCGACGCTTTCAATTGGTGGTCCAAAAGCCCGTCAGCTATTGGAAGAGCTTGCACCTGAGATGGATTTCTCTAACGAAGCTTTCCCGTTCATGACATGGCGTGAAGGTGACGTTGCCGGTGTTCCGGCGCGTGTCTTCCGGATTTCCTTTACCGGTGATCTTTCCTACGAGATTAACGTCAGAAACTGGCATGGTCTTCACCTGTGGAAGAAATGTATGGAGCTTGGTGAAAAGTACGACATTACGCCGTACGGTACTGAAACCATGCACGTTCTTCGTGCGGAAAAAGGCTTTGTGATTATCGGTCAGGAAACTGATGGTACCCAGACGCCACAGGATCTTGGTATGGATTGGATCGTTGCGAAGAAGAAAGGCGACTTTATCGGCCGTCGTTCCTTTGCACGTGAAGATACTGCCCGTGAAGATCGGAAGCAGCTTGTTGGTCTTGTCACTGAAAATCCAAAGGAAGTTCTGGAGGAGGGCGCACAGCTTACCTATGAGCGGGTGAACCCTACACCAGCGCCGATGGTTGGCCATGTTACATCTTCTTACTGGAGCCCGAACCTAGGGCATTCTATTGCGATGGCTCTGGTGAAGGATGGACATAACCGTATGGGACAATGGATTTACGCGCATGATCGCGGCAAGGTGACAAAGGTGAAAATTGTCAGCCCGGTCTTCTATGATCCTAAAGGAGAACGCCGTGATGGTTGATACATTCCGTAGCAGTATTATTGCGCACAAAGAACAGGCTATGATCAATGGGTCTGTTAGCGGAGATCATGGTGTTCGCTTGTCGGAAGTCCCTTTTCTGGGGCAGGTGAATATCCGTGGGAATGCCGAAGATAAAAAGTTTATTTCTGCGGTAAAAAAGGTGGTTGGCGTTGCTGTACCTACAGATCCTAACACCTATGTAGTTAAGGGTGACCTTACGATCTTTTGGCTAGGTCCAGATGAGTGGCAGGTTGTTGGTCCAGTTGATGCGCAAGATGACCTTGTGCAAAAATTACGTGATACGTTAGATGGGCAGCATGTTGCCGTTATTGATGTTTCAGGTAACCGCACAGCACTTGATCTGACAGGCGCTCAGGCACGTAACGTGATGAAGAAAAGCTGTCGCCTGGATATGGATGCGCAATCTTTTGCTCCGGGACAGGCCGTTCAAACACGTGTCGGGAAAGCACCTGTACTTTTACAAATGTTGGATGATACACCGACCTATCGCATGTTTGTTCGTCCATCCTTTGCCGAATACTTGGTTGACTGGCTTTTGGATGCAATGGGTGAGTATCACCATTTTTGAGCAAAGACCCCTGATTGTACCGAATTTGACGACCAGTCTAATCTCGGGACAAAAGGATTAACAAAAAGCCCGCAGATTAACTGCGGGCTTTTTGCGTGAGTAAGGAAACATATTGTTCTAAGTGTATTGTACTTGGTGAAGTCACATGTTCAGGTGTCTTTTAGGCACTGTTTACGGTCTGGTTTAAAAGGGTATCGCCTTCACGACGAGGAATTACCCTAGAGGCAGGGAAAGTAATGGTCGCAATCGTGCCTTTGTTTATTTCGCTTTCCAAACCAAGCTGACCGTCGTGCTGTTCCATCAGGGATTTTACAAGTGGTAAGCCAAGGCCAGTGCCTTCAAAAGCACGGGTCATAGGGGTATCTGCGCGAATAAAAGGTTCCAGAATGCGTTGAAGTTCGTGTTTGGGAATACCAATTCCGGTGTCCTTAATCTTTACACTAAGGCTGTTATCTTCGTTTTCATTGGCAACCAGAATAACTTCTCCACCTTGCGGAGTGAACTTAACTGCATTTGACAGGAGGTTGAGAAGAATTTGTTTGATAGCTCTCAGGTCCGCGCGGACAAAGGGTAAGTTATCTGGAATATCCAGTGTGACCGGTACGAATTCAGACGAGCTTTGCCCAACAACCAGTTTATGGGCTGCACGGGCTGTCTGTGTAATATCAACAGTTTCGTCTTGAAGTTCAAAAGCGCCTGCTTCGATTTTGGACAGATCAAGAATGTCGTTGATTAAATCGAGAAGATGGGTGCCTGATGAGTGGATATCCTGACAATAGGATTTATAGTGAGTTGATCCAAGCGGGCCCATCAATTCGCCCTTCATGATTTCAGAGAAACCAAGAATAGCATTGAGTGGCGTTCTTAGCTCGTGGCTCATATTCGCAAGGAACTGGGACTTCGCTGTATTTGCCTGATCTGCAATTTCTTTGGCGCGTCTGATTTCCCGCTCTTGATTCTTCAACGGCGTGATATCGGTTGCCAAAACAACGATTTCTTTTGCTGGCGTACGGCGGTGGTTGAATTGTAGCCAAGTACCGTTGCTAAGGTGCAAAATCATTCGTTCTTGTAAAGATTCGTGGCTGGCGCAGGTATTTTTGATGAACTCTTCTTCTCGTCCTTCGGTGCCAACAAAGTCACCTGCATAAACAAGTTCGCGCACTTGATCTTCAAAGCGGGAACCCAGCGTGATAATCCGGGCGCGTTTTGCCGAAATGTTGCGATAGTTGCTGTTACAAAGAACCAACTTATCTTCTTGGTCGTAGAGGGCAAAGCCCTCTGACATTGTTTCGATTGCCTGCGTCAGTTGTGCTTCAGAGCGCTTTGCCCGAAGTTCCGACGCCTTTACCGCAGCTTCATAAGCTGATTGCTTTTGAAGCAGATCGTTATAGGCGGTTACAACTGCCCCCAATTCATCATTGGATGTCCAGTTAACAGCTATTCTCGTTTTGTGCTGCTTCTCAGATTGAATTGATTCTAATAAAAGCTTTAGGGGAACACCGATATAAGAATTTGCCCCCAAAAATGTGAGAGCAGACAGGACCAGAATGGTAACGACCATGACCAAACCGTCAAAGATTAAACGCTCTCTTATTTCCGCTGAAATCAATGCGTCATGGAATAAAACTCTGACAGTTCCAATCGTCTCTAAACGATCAAAGGAATTGTGCTTAATTTTTGTTTCTCTGGAAAGTGCGGCATCTACAGATCTGGAATCTTCACTGGTTAATTCTGCGAGAATAAGTCCATCTGTGTCATATACTTGGGCTGAATGAAACTCAGGGTTCCTCGACAGGGCTAATAATATGGCCTGAATTGAGTCTAAATCATAATTCCAGACTGGGGTTGATAACGCGGTTCCTTGAATGTCGACCATCTTGTCTAAACGCGTTCCCAGCTCGGAATTCAGCTTGTGAATATTCCGGCTTTCAAGAACGGTAAAGAGAAGTAGCAAGCTGATGCTGATCAGTGGAATATAGATCGATAGCAGCTTCCCACAAATGGAGTTGCGTATATTTAAATTCAAACGGCGCTCCACACCCATACATATCAATGCAATAATAGTTTTTGCCAACCAGCTTTATATAGCAAAGACTTATCGTAAAATAACACTATCCTCTTAAGCAAAAATGAATAGCTTCTTAAGAAAAAACCGAATGGATAGTGTTTCGTTATTATTACTTATACCGAACAAAAGTTTTTTGTGGGAGTTTTTTCAACCAATAGATAAAGAATGTTGTAATTTATCTCGTATTCCACGTTGCACTCTGTCAATCGTGACGGTCCCTTGTTTATTGTTATCAATGATTAGGAGCACTTATATCATAGCCTCTGGTGATGTTATCGTGAAAATTTCGTGCAAAAAGACATGTTTTTGCTTTTTGGTTAATCTCGCGTTAATGGCAAGTTGTTATCAGTGTTACTAGGTCTAATGGGAGCATGAAGTAAATGAATCCAAATCAGGATGTTATTGGGCAAAGCATTGATAAAATTTTCGATGAAATTGCTCAACTAAGTATAGAAATTGAAAACGTAGGACAGGTTGCACAGCAAATTGATGCAATCGCCCGTCAGACGAATCTTTTGGCTTTGAATGCAACAATTGAAGCGGCACGTGCAGGAGATGCAGGCAAGGGTTTTGCTGTTGTTGCCGGTGAAGTGAAACAGCTGGCAGGTCAAACAAGCCAGGCCACAACTGAAATTGGTGGAATTGTTCAGTCATTGTCGTCTCATGTCGAGCAGCTAAAAAATATTAGCGCTAAGGCCAAAGATGGTTTGCCGGCGAGTGAAGCGTCTTCTGATCTGGCGGTTGAGGCCTAGATGTCGTATTTGATTTTCGGGTATTGTGCGACAGAGTGATCATCTCGCAGAATGAGATTGCCTTTGCTCTGGTTTCTTGAAACATTGGGGGTGAATTAAAACTCCCAATGGAATCCTTTGTATGTTGTCAGACAAGCCACAGGCCCATCAATACATACTCCTCGTGTTGTTAGGGGCAATCTGGGGAAGCTCTTTTTTCCTTATTAAAATTACTTTGGAAAGTGTTACTCCTGTAACGCTTACAGCTTTTCGTCTGTTTTTTGCTTCAATAGTGCTTAGTGGTTTGGTGTTGATTTTGGGAAAGCGGTTCCCAAGAGATCTTCAGACTTGGGGTTATTATGCATTGATTGGCGTTACTGGAAATATTTTACCATTCGTCCTGATTTCCTGGGGAGAACTTCATATAGATTCCGGCCTTGCCGCTATTTTAATGGCTATTATCCCTCTGACCGCTTTATTGATTGCTCATCTTTGGACCGAAGATGAAAAAATGTCATTACCAAAATTTGTTGGAACGGTTGTTGGGTTCGGCGGTGTTATTCTTCTTGTTGGGCCAGAAGCCTTAAATGGTTTAGGAGATTCTGTTCTCGGTCAGCTTGCTGTTGCGTTTGCCAGCTTTTGTTATGGCGCGAGTTCTGTTTACGCCCGTAAAGTGGGGTTGGTTAAGCAAGATCCAATTGTGAATGGATCTGGGATATTGCTTTGCGCATCTTTGATGGCATTACCTATGGCATTTATTGTTGAAGATCCAATGTCACTAGAGCCAAACCTTTTGAGTATAGGATCTCTTTTGGTTCTTTCAGTCGTATCAACCGCGATTGCCTATATTATTCTCTATTATCTTTTGGGGGCAGTCGGGGCGACGTTTACTGCTTTGAATAACTACCTGGTGCCGGTTTTTGGCATGATTTGGGGTTTTGTGTTTCTATCTGAAAGCTATAAGCTAGAGGCGTTTATTGCTTTGGCAGTGATACTACTGGGAATTATTATTACGCAGATAAAGGGAAAAGTATTCCGACGATTGGGGAACAGGTTTGCCATGAATGCGAAGGGGGGAGAAGAAGCTTGAGGGATATATGTCAAAAATGGCGTTGGTTATCGGTAATACTTGCTTATACCGTGCTTTCCGGATGCGCGAACGAACCTATCAAAGTAGAAGCTTCAAGACCTGTGATTAACGCAGTGGCGAAGGGCGCGCAAATTTACGGAAAGAACAAGTACACACCTTGGGGATTTGGTCTCTGTTACGGCAAAAGCCTCAACGATCCGGCACAAGTTCTTGCTTTTGCTCAAGAGACATGCGGCGATGGTCGCATCGAGCTTAGAGGTGAAGATTTACTTTGGAATGACTGCCCGATGTTCCAGGGGGCACGGGCTTCGTTTGTCTGTTATCCTCGTGGTCCAAAGCCCAGCCCTGTTGGAGGATAGTCTTTCATAAAGGGTGAGGCTGCAGTCTTATTGCCATTCGGCTAAAACATTGGTGTCAGGTTCGTCGCCTTTACATTCAAGCCGTAAAGCTTCGAATTCTTGCCTATCTAGTAATCGTTTCATTGCCCAAACTGCCATTGCCCTTACATAGGGCGAAGTGTCTTTCAAAAGGGGCTTGATACGCTTGGCAATAGATTTGTCCCCACAGTTTCCAATGCCTATGAGAACGTTTCTTATAAAACGATCTCGCCCGATACGCTTTACTGGAGAGCCAGAGAAAACCTGCCGGAATGTTGTATCATCAAGTTCAGCAAGGTCGGCAAGTCGTGGTACAGTTAGCTCGATCCTTGGAAAAACGTTCTCTTCACTTGTTGCTTCTGCAAATTTGTTCCATGGGCAAATTGCAATACAATCATCACATCCATAAATACGGTTGCCCATGGGCGCGCGAAACTCTTCCGCGATATGTCCATGGTATTCAATTGTTAAGTAAGAGATACAGCGTTTTGCATCCAGAACATAGGGTGAGGGAAATGCATCAGTAGGGCAGATGGATAAGCATTTGTTGCAGCTGCCACAGTGATCCTCTTCTTGCCGGTCCGTTTTAAGGTCCAGATCGGTGTAGATTTCCCCAAGGAAAAGCCAAGATCCATATTCTCTGGAAACCAGATGGGTATTTTTACCCTGCCAACCGATACCAGACTGCGCCGCAGCAACTTTCTCCAGCACGGGGGCCGTATCGACAAAAACTTTGACCTGACAATCCAGATTTTCGACCATCCAGCGGGCAAGGGCTTTTAAACGCTTTTTGATAAAGTCGTGATAATCTTTGTTTCTGGCATAGACAGAAATATTACCTCGATCATCGAAATTCAGATTGGCAAGGGCGGGTTCTGCAGGACCATAATTGACGCCTAGAACAATAATGCTTTTTGCATCTTCCCACATTGCTGTCGGGTCTTCGCGCCACTCTATCCGGTTTTCCATCCAAGCCATATCGCCGTGATACCCGAGATCTAGGAAAGTGCGAAGATTTTGCTGATTTTTCTCGTTAATTTTAGCTGGCGAAAATCCAACAGTATCAAATTTGAGTTCAAGGGCCTTTTGACGAATAGCTGCCGCAGGGTCGAGTAGGGAAGGGGTAATTTTCGAGGGCTTTTTGCTCATGACCTTCCTTCCCTTTCTTTATCTATTTACCATTTATATGTCTCTGCAAAGATGACGATTGAATATGTATAGCATATGTCTGTTGCTATTTTAATCTAGGGCAGGGATGTCGCCCCCATCTTGCAATTTGTAGAATTCCTCTTGGAAAGCTTCAAATGTACCAGCGGCAATGGCGTCTCGCATGTCAGCCATAAGTTCTTGGTAGTAGGCAAGGTTGTGTATGGTTAGCAGAATGGGGCCAAGCATTTCTTTTGCAACGAAGAGATGACGCAGGTAAGCACGGCTGAATTGCGTACAGCATGCACATTTACAATGATCATCAACTGGGCGGTGATCATCTTGGTGTCTCTTATTCCGCATATTCAAGGCGCCACGGCGGGTAAAGGCCTGTGCATTACGACCTGATCGGGTCGGCAGGACACAATCAAACATATCAATGCCGCGTGCAACGGCACCAACCAGATCTGATGGCTTACCAACCCCCATCAAATATCGGGGCTTGTCTTCTGGTAGGTGGGGCATTGTATGATCAAGAACTTCGAACATAATTTTCTGACCTTCACCGACCGCAAGACCGCCGACAGCATATCCTTCGAACCCGATCTCGATGAGGGCTTCGGCTGATTCCTTGCGCAAGTCTTCATAGGTTGATCCTTGAACAATACCAAAAAGGCCGTATCCATCTCTGTCTTTGAACGCTCTACGACAGCGTTCAGCCCAGCGCATGGAGCGACGCATGGAATGGGCTGCTTCTTCATGTGTGGCGGGGTAGGGCGTACATTCATCCAGAACCATGGTGATGTTGGAATCCAACAGATGTTGAATTTCCATGGACCGTTCTGGTGTCAGATTATGTTTACTGCCGTCGATATGGGATTGAAATTTAACGCCTTCTTCAGTAATTTTCCGCAGGCCAGAAAGGGACATGACCTGATAGCCACCTGAATCGGTCAGGATTGGATGCGGCCAATTCATAAACTTGTGCAGTCCACCGTGGCGGTCAACCAACTCTGCCGTTGGCCGCAGCATTAGATGATAGGTGTTGCCCAGAACAACTTCTGCGCCTGTTGTTCTTAACTGATCTGGGGTTAGTCCCTTGACCGTTCCAGCGGTTCCGACAGTCATAAATGCAGGTGTCTGAAAGGTGCCGTGAGCCGTGGTAACTTCACCGCGGCGGGCGAGGCCGTCTTTTGCCTGTAGTTCGTAACCAAATTTAGTGCCAGATTTTGGAGTATTACTCATAGTTGGTCCTCACGCTGTAACAGACTACAGTCTCCGTAGGAATAAAAACGATAGCCATTATTTATGGCGTGTTGGTAAGCATTGCGCATCCGATCAAGACCTGCAAAGGCTGAAACCAGCATAAAAAGTGTTGATTTTGGCAGGTGAAAATTGGTGAGCAAAAGATCGACAATTTTGAATTTATAGCCTGGGGTAATGAAAATATCCGTTTCGTCATCAAAAGGGTGAAGGGTTCCATTTTGATCTGCGGCACTTTCAAGCAATCTTAGGGCTGTTGTCCCGACCGCGATGACACGTCCGCCTTTTTCCCGTGTCTGGTTGATGCGGTCCGCTGTCGTCTGGTCAATATACCCAATTTCACTGTGCATTTTGTGCTCACGAAGATCGTCAACCTTTACAGGCAGAAAAGTACCCGCACCGACATGTAGAGTAAGGGTGATATGTTCAATGCCTTTGGCATCCAAAGCGGACATCAAACGATCAGTGTAGTGCAAACTGGCTGTTGGTGCAGCCACAGCACCACGATGTTTGGCGAAACGGGTTTGGTAATCTTCTGCATCCTGTTTGTCTGCCCCTGTTTCTCGTTGGATATAGGGGGGCAGAGGCATTTTGCCATACTCTTCCAGGTGGGGGTAGAGCTCTTCGGGGGAGAGATCAAAGTTCAGGAGAACTTCACCACCATCCAGTTTGTTTTCTACTTTTGCGGTAAAGCCATCTGCAAAGCGGACAATATCTTCCGGCTTTAATTTTTTTGCAGGCTTGGCAAAGGTCCACCACCGTGCACCGCCATCTTCTGAAGGCGGTTCTTGCTTGTGAAGTGTGACCTCAACGCCTGCTTCACCTCGTTTGCCTTTCAGACGGGCCGGGATCACTTTGGTGTCATTAAAAACCAGCAAATCCCCAGGTTGAATAAGATTGGGGAGATCAATCATTCTGTGATCAGTCAGATTGTTTCCAACAGAGAGAAGCTTCGCCATGTCGCGCGGGTTTTCCGGGCGCTGAGCAATAACGTCACGAGGCAGTTCAAAGTCAAAGAGATCGGTTTTCATTCATCTATTCCTGTGGCTCTTTGAGTATTTTTAATAATACCAGAGCAAATCGAGCCGATAGGTAGCAGAAGAAAGCCAAAGACGCAAAGGGCTGCGCATTGATAACAGCTATGATTTTTGAGAATAGCCTGTTGAAAAGAACGGGACTACTCGCCCCTTACGTGGCTTTTTCTACTGGCTCTTTAACATTGTACCTGAGGCCATATCCTACGCGCTCTTTTGAAACGCCCTCTACGTAGTGGTATGGGCGTTCTTCAATACCTGCAAAATTTCGCCCGCGCATCAGGATCATAACGCCGGGTTCCGCTGTATACCGACGCTGATTACTTTTTTCACGGTCATCACAGATATAAAAGCCTGCTTCTCCTGATAATGTTAAAATGGCAATGACTGCTTCGAAACAGAGAAGGTCTCTGTGTGGGGTAATGCCTTTTGATCCCTCTTTATAGATAAGGGCTGCTTTGTCATTAAAAGAGAAGGGCAGAGGATACGGCGATGGCTGCATCAAGGAAAAAGCTTGATTGATTTGCGCTTCTAAAGCGATTTGATAATCATCAAGAATACCTGGCTGATCAAAGTTCATTGCAATTTGAAAGTCTTGCTCAACCTCTTTTCCTTTAGGGCCAACAACGGGTGTGCTGGCCCTAAAGGGTAGCTCATTCACAGCCGCAAGCATTTTTTGGCAACCTGTATGACTAACCATCGGAAAAGCGGCAACCCCATCTGTGGGGAGAAGCTTCATCGCTTGAGCCATCGAATCTGGTGTAGTTAATAGATAGGAATTAAAATCAGGCATAACGGAAACTCTGTGATCACAATGAACGAGGTAGCGACATTATACTATTGGTTTGTTTAATTGTATGCGACAGATTGCGTCACATTATGTGTTATATCCTAAACATTCCTTGATCTTGACGGCTGTACAGGCTTGAAAAAGCTGTCTATAGATAACTTTCTTCTTATGTCTGTTACAAGAAATGTTGAATGCATGAATAGTCACCTGTTGCGACTGTTTTTTTTCGCTGTACCCATCGTCAGTATTTTTAGCTCTAACGCTTTGGTTCCTTTGGTCAGTCTTGTTGGTGTTTTAACCGCAATTTTCGGTTATTCCGAAAACAGGACGTTGCCTTCTTTTACCAAAAAGCAACTGTGCTTGGCGGGCGGTTTTTTTGCATGGGTTTCTCTAGCGTCTCTATGGTCGATTAACCCTCTGGAGGCGCTTAAACTTGATGTGCGTTTGATCGGGGTAACGATCACTGGTCTGTTGTTGTTAAATGCCGTCGAAGCACAAAGCCTTGAAACCAAACAGCGCATTGCAAAAGCTCTTTTAATAGGGCTGATCCTAGCGGGTATTCTGTTGGTTATTGAATCAACATTAAATGCACCTATTACAAAAACCATAAAGGGCAAAGATCTTGATGCGGCCATGAACCTCTCGCGGTTTAACCGGGGGGCCTCGTTCCTTGGTATATCCTTATGGGTCGTCGTTGCTCTTTATGCTAAAAAGTTACCGTTTGTATGGCGGGTGGTTTTCCCCGTTTTGCCACTTGGTTTATTGTATTTTGCCCCAAGCGAGAGCTCGCTTCTGGCTGTTGTTCTGGCAACGGTGTGGTATTTTATTTTTTACCTGTGTCCCAAGGTGGGATTTAAGGTCTTGCCCGTAGTTATGATTGTTTCAGTACTCGCGATGCCTTTTGCAACCCGTTTTGTCGAACCGCTTTATGATGCGCAATCTTCACAATCCATTCCCTTTTCTGCGAAACATCGGTTTTTTATCTGGGATTATGTCAGCAGTCAGATTTTGGATAATCCTTTAAAAGGATGGGGATTTGATTCTGCTCGGGACTATCCAAATAATGGTGTCGAGAACTATGTCCATGTTGATGTGAATGGAAACGAGCGGGCTCTTGGGGGGCGTATTATCTCACTTCACCCTCATAACTTTGCCTTGCAGGTATGGTTAGAGCTTGGCCTTGTTGGCGCTATTTTGATTTCTGTTATTATTTGGTCGGTTTTTGGGTACTTGAAGTCACTCCAACTCGCCGAGAGAATAGAGATTCAGGCAATGCTTGTTGCTACTTTTATTGTTGCATTGCTTGGGTATGGTATTTGGCAGAATCGCTGGTTTGTTATGTTCTTTATCTTTGCTGCGATGCTACCTTTAATTCCACTAAAACAAGCGCAAAATCCATTGCCAGAGTCAGGTTCTTTACCAGAGGTCGATGAATATGGGGCGTAATTTAGTCAAATTTTTTATTATCTACGCCGCACTTTGGGCGGCTGCTTGCGTTGCTGTCAGTGCCTATAGTGCTCATGGGTTATCTGGGGATGAGACACGGGTTCTTTGGGCCAAAACAGGTAGTTTTTATGGCTTGGTTCACGTTTTAGGTCTTTTGGTTCTCGTTGTGTTGGGGCTGCTGGCTCAGGGGCGTTCATTGGTTCTTATGATAGCTTGTTCGTGCTTTTCTCTTGGGTTGTTGCTTTTTAGCGGTGGTCTTTATGCCAAGGCGCTGGGCGATATTTCCCTTGGTGGCCCCTTTATTCCTGTGGGCGGAAGTTTATATATTCTTGGATGGCTTTTAACAGCACTCTTTGGTGTGAGGTTTGTGGGAAAAGAAAATGACAGATCACTTTCTTGATGCAACAGGATTAAAATGTCCTATCCCTGTATTGCGTGCGCGTAAGGCAATGAAATCCTTGGCCATTGGCGATATTTTGGAAGTACATGCGACCGATCTCAGCGCAGAGATGGATTTTAAAAATTTTTGCGAAACGACGGGGCATGAACTTGTTTCTTTTGACGAACGTGATGACATGCTTGTTATGAAAATAAAGAAAATCTGAATGAAGTAACGCGTTGTTAGACAAAAGGCCTTTGGAGTTTTCCAAAGGCCTTTTTTATGAGTTCCCGTTCGTTCTGTATTGAGAGCGAATTTGTTTCAGGACTTTTATTCTGCTGCGGCTTCCGCCAATCCGGGCCGGGCTTTCAGTTCCTGATTATGCAGGCGGTCTTTCTCAAGAGTTCTTTCCATCAAAGCCAGCATTGGTGGAATAATCAGCAGGGTTAAAACAGCTGACAAAGATAGTCCGCCGACGACAACAGACCCCAAGCCTCGGTACAGCTCTGATCCTGCGCCGGGCACGAGAACGAGTGGTAACATGCCTACAACAGAAGTAAGAGTGGACATGAAAATTGGGCGAATACGATTTCTGGTGGCCTCGAGGATCGCTTTTTGCGCGGGTAAATTTTCTACTCTCAGGTGGTAAAGAGTTTGGTGCACGACCAAAATAGCGTTGTTCACCACAATACCAACAAGAATGACAAACCCTAGAAGGGTAAGCATATCCAAAGGCTGGAATATAATCGTGTTGAGGAAAACAAGTCCGGCCACACCACCCGCTGTAGCAAGGGGAACCGCAAGCAAGATAATTAATGGATAGAGGAAGCTTTCAAAGAGAACAGCCATGACTAGATAAACAATGGCAATCGCGAGTAACAAGTTGACGACCATAGCGTCCCAAGTTTGTGCCAGATTGTCAGCTGTTCCGCTAAGACTCATTTTAACATCACTCGGCAAACCAGCTGCTTCCATTGGCCCAATTACTTCAGCCTGAAGTATATCTAGTGCTTGCTCCAAAGGGACACCGGCAGAAGGGCGTAGTTCTAAGGTAATCGTACGCATGCGTTCTCGGTGACGTATTTCAGTTGGACCTGCCGTCAGTATAATTTCAGCAAGGCTAGAGGCGGGAACAATGGTGCCATCAGATGTAACAACCGGTAGGCTTGCGATACCCTGAGTCTGGGTTACCCCTTTGTCTGGACCTTTTAGGGTTAGGTCTAGCCGCTTGTTACCAACGGTTACTTCTGCCACTCTCAGTCCGTCGTTAAATACATCAATTGAAGTACCAAGATCATTTACGGATAATCCGTTGTCTGCCAGCCGTGTTCTATCGGGTAGTACACGTATTTCAGGGGCCCCTAGTTCAAGTCCCGGTCTTGGACGGAATTGATTACCTTCGCTGGCGGGGAAAACGGATAACATTTTTCCGGTTGCCTGTCCTGCGACAGCCAGAATTTCGTTAAGGTCAGACCCTGCTATATCCAGATCTATTTTACGTCCCCCGCCTATGCCACGTCCAAACAAAGAAGGCTGGTTGATAAATCCAAAAGTGCCGGGTTCTTTAAAAACAGGTTTCTGAAGAACGGGAATGAGTTCCGCAACCCGTTGTCCATCAACAGATACCGCACCAAGGAAAGTATTCGAACGGGTTGCGACAAAGAAAAACCGTTCCATTTTTGGGGGCTGGCCAGGCTCAGATTCTGGGCCTGTTTCGCTTGCCCACAGGTTACGAATAGAGTTTTCAACACCAACGGCGATAGATGTCATTGTATCCAAATTATATCCAGGGGGAGGAATGATGACCCCGAATACTAAGTTTCTGTTCCCTTCCGGTAGGTATTCTAGCTTTGGTAAGAATTTCCATGTACCGAATGATGCAACGGCTGTCACTGCGCCAACCAATGCAATGGCAACAACCTTTTTCCGGACGACAATAGTTTGGAAACCCATGACAAATTTTACAAATCCAGAACCAAATTGATCAACTCCGGGTAGGGGAATACGTTTTACCGTGTCACTGCCATCTGTATCGTGATCACGCAAAAAGCGTCTGGATAAAGCTGGAATAACGGTGATAGAAACGATAAGCGACAAAGTTACTGATACGGATATGGCAACCGCGATATCCCTAAAGAGTTGCCCGACCTCTAGTTCCATAATCATAATGGGAATAAAGACCATGACTGTTGTCAGGGCAGAAACAAGGATCGCCCCCCAAACCTGTTGGGCACCTTCGTAAGCTGCGACAGCGGGTGATTTACCCTCTTCTTTGAGGCGAAAAATATTCTCGAGAACAACAATAGCTGCATCGACCACCATACCAACGGCAAAGGCCAGACCAGCAAGAGAAATTACATTGATAGATCTTCCAAGGGCTGCCATGGCAACAAACGACCCCACAACAGATACAGGAATGGCCATTGAAATAATAACGGTTGCCCGGACGGACCTTAAAAAGATCAAAAGAATAATCGCGGCCAACACCCCGCCGAACCAGATGTTCTGGCGCACAAGATCAATCGCTGAATTGATATAGATCGTCTCGTCATAAACCTGTTCGAGCTTCAACCCTGCTTCTGGGATTGCCCCAGCATTTAGATCTTCAACAGCTTGATATATGCCATCCATTGTTGCAATAACATTCGCCCCGGTTTCCCGGGTGGCATTGAATGCCATTGCTGCATTACCCAACATACGAATTTTAGCACTTGGGTCTTTGTAGCTGAAATTTACGCGGGCAATATCGTTGACAGTCACACGCGCTACATTACCGCTAAAGGAATCTTGTGTACTGCGTAAAACAACGTTTCTAACGGCTTCTAAGGTATTCAACTCGCCTTCTGTTCTTACAATGTAACGTCTTTTTCCTTCCTCGACATCACCAGCTGATATTGATGAGCTGGCATCTCTTAGCGTACTGACAACAGAGCTTGCGGTTAGGCCGTATCGCGCAAGAAGTTCGGGGAGAATAACAATCTCAATCTCACGTTCACTACCGCCATAAATATTGACGCCACTTACGCCGGATACACGTTCAATTCGATCTTTGATAATGTCTTCAACAAAATCACCATAGCTATGTATCGGGGCAGTGTTGCCGTCTTTTCTGGTCAATATAAACCAAGCAATCGGGCTGTCTTCTGAACCGGCCGTATCAAGCGTGGGTTCATCCGCTTCATCTGGATAGCCACCAACTCTATCCAATCGGTTCGCAGTTAGCAGAAGGGCTTTGCCCATATCTGTGCCAACGTTAAATTCCAATGTAACACGTCCGGATCCATAAGATGAATTACTGGTCATGCTGTGCAGATTTTCCAAACCTTTCAGTTTTTCTTCCTGCTCTGTAATAATCTGACGTTCGACTTCTGCTGGGGCTGCTCCTGCCCAGTTGGTTCTGATTGTGATAACAGGACGGTTAACGTCTGGTGTCAACTGGATGGGAATCAGCTGAAGGGCCACAGCCCCGAAAAGAACGACCATGATCACCGCAGATATGATCGCGATGGGGCGTTCAATGGAAACTTTGATTAGATTCATTACGAGGCTCCCTCGCTTTGATCGACTTCTTTAGAAGGAGCCTGTTCTTCTATTTGCTCTTTTGAACCGTTTTCTTCGACAGGTGGTTCAGCACCGTTAATTTTAAGCTGAACCCCGGGGAAGAGTCTTTCATTCCCCCGGATCACGACTTCATCATCGGCTTTCAGGCCATATATCACTTCTATACGTTCGCCAACCTGTTGCCCTAATTGCACAGGACGAGGTTGTGCGTGCCCTTCGGCATTAAGGAAGACCATAGGGCCATTCGGGCTTTGGATAATGGCGTCTTTGTGGACTGTTGCGACATCCCTTTGGGGGCCTGCGGGTACCAAGAGCGTAATGCTTTGGTTATTGGCTAGGTTATCCTGATTTGGGAGTTGCGCTGTTAGTCTGACAGGACGGGTGCGAGTGAGTGGGTTTTCGCGGGGTAAAATCGCCCGAATTTTTGCGACAAGTGGGGTGCCGTCTTCCAGACTAAGGGTGAACTCCATACCAGCTTTTATGCCGGCAAGGCGTCGCGCCGGTACATCGACTTCAATCTCTAGGCTTTCTTGTGAAAGCAACGTTACAACAGGGGCACCTATTGTAACATAAGAACCAGTTTCTGTTTCCTTCGTCATTATGACGCCATCGTAGGGTGCCTTGATTTCTGTATAAGCTAGATTAATCTCGGCGCGTCGAAGGCGTGCCTGCGCTGTGCTTATGTCTGCACGGGCTTGAGAAACTTCGGCCTTTGCAATTGAGCTATTTTGAATTGCATCTTCGTAGCGGGATTTGTTGAAAGCAGCAGACTTTTTTAGCCTCTCTAAGCGTTTCAGTTCTTGGCTTGCCAACTTAAGGCGAGCCTGAAAAGTAC
Organism: Kiloniella sp.; assembly: GCF_048270245.1. Taxonomy (GTDB): domain Bacteria; phylum Pseudomonadota; class Alphaproteobacteria; order Kiloniellales; family Kiloniellaceae; genus Kiloniella. The sequence continues at coordinate 251,371 of NZ_JBLWTH010000003.1, read as the reverse complement.
CCATCTTACTTTTGGCTGCGGAAACTTCGCTGGCGGCAAGATCACGGTCTGCTTTAAGGGTCGCCGCGTTTAATTGAGCTATGATTTGGCCTTTACTGACCTTATCGCCGACCTCAACCACCAATTCATCCACGGGGCCAGCTATACGTGCTGCGACATTACCCGTCTGTTGGGCGACCAAGCGACCTATGACAGGAACGGTTTGATTCATAGACTCAGTTCGTACTTTATCGACACCAACCAAGGAAGGCTGTTGTGCTGAAGCCGATATAGGTACGATCATTAAACTTGCGGCGATCAAAAGAAAAGAAGTGACAAACAGCTGGCGCAAACCGGCCTCCCGATATGAAACCAAACCCCATCGTCTGGTCAAAATTTGAAACGATTTAACTCAATGGTTGCTGTAAAATAGCTTAACACCACTGGCGATATTATAGGAAAGTAGGCGAACATGCACTAAATACGGCATCGTTCTCTTTTTGTACTGTAGTTGATTGTTTCTGGATCTGTAAAGAGTTCCTCATAATATAAAATCGTAGAATTACATTTTGGGTGTCAGGTAAAGATCTGATTACCCGTCGTTCTTTTAAACGTACAATTCTGATTTTTCCGTCGTTTCGATTAAAATAATGTTATATCTATTTAGGGAAATGGTGATTTGGTTCCTATACGCTTCTTCGGTGCTTAGCATTCTTTTGAGGAAATATTTATGACGACGGCGCTTTTATATCATCCGGTCAGCCTCCTGCACGATACGGGTATTCATCATCCTGAATCTCCGCTTAGAATTAAAGAGACCCTGAGCGTTTTATCCGAAGCAGACTTTGATGCGCTGGATCGGCGTGAAGCCCCGGTTATAGATAAGGCGAAGCTGTTGTGGGCACATACAAAAGACCATGTCGACGGTGTTTTTCAGGCCATACCTGATACGGGGTATGTTGCTATAGATGGTGATACAGTTATTTGTAAAGATTCTGGCGAAGCGGCATTGCGGGCCGCAGGTGGGATTTGCGCGGCTGTTGATGCTGTTATGAATAATGAAGTCGACAATGCATTTTGCCTCAGCCGCCCACCAGGGCATCATGCTGAGCGTGATCGTGCCATGGGGTTTTGCCTGTTTTGTAATCCGGCTATTGGTGCCTATCAGGCCAGAAATGAACATGGTCTTCAAAAGGTCGCTGTTATTGATTTCGATGTCCACCATGGTAATGGTACCCAAGATGTTTTTTGGAGCGATCCGGATATGTTTTATGGGTCAACACATGGATCACCGCTTTTTCCCGGCACAGGTAGTGAAGGCGAAGTCGGTGTGGCTGGGAATATATTGAACTGCCCTTTGCCAAGTGGCGCTGGTTCCTATGAGTTTCGCAAGGTCATGGAAGATAAAATTTTTCCAGGTGTACAAGACTTTAGGCCCGAACTTATCATTGTGTCCGCTGGATTTGATGCGCATCGAGAAGATCCACTTGCGTCTTTGAATCTGGAAGATGAAGATTTCGGGTGGGTAAGCCGGAGAATTGTAGAACTGTCTCAAAAATTGTGTCAGGGGCGCCTCGTCTCAATTCTTGAGGGAGGGTATAATACTCATGCCCTTTCAAGATCTGTTGCTTTACACGTCCGGGCTTTGATGAACGCAACAGATTAGTTTTGTATCATTTTTTGCAGGGAATTTTTGTAGAGTGTTATTATGGAAAACTGTGCGCAAATTTTCGCTTGGAATTAAGCACAAAGAAGCGAGACTTACCCTTGTTTACGGACATCTTAACACGTAAAGTGCAGGAGAATTTGTAATTTGAGGTTTCTCTATGGAAAATATGCAACCTGCTGAAAACTTAGCCGATATCAATGCCATGAGCTTTGAGGCTGCCCTTGCAGAGCTAAAGACAATTGTTGAGCGTCTAGAACAGGGCGAAGGCAAACTGGACGAGGCAATTGATGCTTATGATCGCGGCGCTAAGTTGAAGGCTCATTGTGAAACTAAGCTTCGTGAAGCTCAGGAAAAAATTGAAAAAATTGCAATGGGGCCGGATGGACAACCACGCACCGAACCCTTTAATGTATCATAATAGGTATATGTCTTTTGTGGCATCTGGATTTGTAATCAATAAGTATTTCCATGTCTGATATTTCCCTCGCTTTGACGAACTGTGCGCGTGCCGTAGAAGAAAAGCTTGATGAGCTTTTGCCAACTGTACACACACCCGAAGGTGAAGTTGTTGATGCTATGCGATATAGCGCGCTGGGGGGCGGAAAACGGCTGCGTCCGTTTCTGGTCACGGAAACGGCCAAACTTTTTGATGTTGAAAAGACCTATGCGGTACAAGTCGCCGCTGCGTTAGAAATGGTTCATTGTTACAGTCTGGTTCATGATGACCTTCCGGCAATGGATGATAGCGATCTGCGGCGTGGGCAGGTAACGGTCCATAAAAAATGGGATGATGCGACGGCTATTTTGGCTGGTGATGGATTGTTGACTGAGGCTTTTGCTGTTATCGCAGACCCGATGACGCATCCCGATATGGCTATCCGGTTGAAGCTGATATCTGGCTTGGCTGCTGCTGCAGGCGCAAAAGGTATGGTTGGGGGGCAAATGATTGACCTGTCTCCGTCACGGGCAAATCTGGATTTAGAAGGTATCACCCGCCTACAAGCACTTAAAACAGGCGCCTTAATTCGCTATGCCTGTGAGGCTGGTGCGATATTGGGAAATGCTAAGGCAGAGGAACACCGTGCACTTAGCCTATACGCGGAAGATATTGGACTGGCCTTTCAGATTGTTGATGATTTACTCGACCACGAGGCAACACCTGAAGAAACGGGTAAGCCCACAGGGGTTGATAGTGACGCGGGCAAAGCAACATTTGTCGGTCAGTTAGGATTGGAAAATGCGCGCAAAAAGGCCCACGAATTAATTGATTCTGCAAAATCTAGACTTGATATTTTCGCAGGAAAGGCGCAGTTACTTCGCGATACGGCCACATTTATAGTAGAACGTCGGTCTTAACACAAAACGTTAGGTCCTTGTCTGTTCCTATGGAATTGTTAACTCAAAGGGAATTATACTTTGGGGCTGGCTGTCAAGAAATATTAAATTATCTCAGATCTGTGTAACAGTTTTTGAGAAAAGATGTGATGGAGATAAGGGTGAGTCAGTTCGGGCACAATCGTCAGACCCCGTTGTTGGACACAGTTCATAATCCAGCTGATCTAAGAAAGCTGGATGAAAGCCAGCTGCCACAGCTGGCCGAAGAAGTGCGTCTGGATATGATCGATGCTGTCTCGCGCACGGGTGGTCATCTGGGGGCCGGATTGGGCGTGGTTGAACTTACTGTTGCTATTCATCATGTTTTTAACACACCGGATGACAAACTGATTTGGGATGTTGGGCATCAATGCTATCCGCATAAAATACTGACAGAACGTCGGGATCAACTGCGTACGATCAGGCAGGGTGGCGGACTATCCGGTTTTACCACACGTAAAGAATCTATCTACGATCCATTTGGTGCAGCGCATAGTTCAACCTCTATTTCTGCAGGCCTAGGCTATGCCGTTGCACGTGATCTGGCGGGTAAAACCAACAATGTGATTTCAGTTATTGGTGACGGGTCCATGACCGCAGGTATGGCGTATGAAGCCATGAACAATGCCGGTGCCATGAATTCTAGACTGGTTGTGATCCTGAATGATAACGACATGTCTATTGCACCGCCTGTGGGTGCTCTCAGTGCGTATCTGTCACGATTAATTTCTGCCAAACCCTATCAATCCATGCGCCATCTTGCGAAAGAAATTATCAGTAAATTTCCTCCGCGTCTTGAGACCGCTGCCAAACGTGCAGAAGAATATGCGCGTGGGTTTTTTACAGGTGGAACCCTGTTTGAAGAACTTGGGTTTTTCTATATAGGTCCTGTTGACGGGCACGATTTTTCACACCTGTTACCTGTTCTGAAAAATGTTCGAGATTGCGGCTTTGATGGTCCCGTCCTTATCCATGCTGTAACGCAAAAGGGTAAAGGGTATGAACCTGCTGAAAAAGCTGCGGATAAATACCATGGCGTTTCCAAGTTTGATGTGGTGAGCGGCAAGCAGGAAAAAGCGCCGCCAAAGGCGCCTCTGTACCAGAATGTGTTTGCCAAGGCCCTGATTGCCGAAGCCAAACATGATGACAAGGTTGTTGCTATGACAGCGGCAATGCCGTCAGGAACGGGGTTGAACTTGTTTCAGGAAGAGTTTCCTGATCGGACTTTTGATGTTGGGATTGCGGAACAGCATGGCGTGACCTTTTGTGCAGGCATGGCCTGTGATGGCTATAAACCCTACGCAACAATCTATTCAACCTTTTTGCAGCGTGCCTATGATCAGGTCGTTCATGATGTCGCCATTCAAAGTTTGCCTGTTCGGTTCATTATTGATCGGGCAGGCATGGTCGGTGCTGATGGTGTTACTCATCAGGGAAGTTATGATCTTGCGTATCTTGGGTGTCTTCCGGATATGATCATTATGGCACCATCAGACGAGTTGGAGCTGATGAATATGGTGGCGACCTCTACCACCATAAATGATAAGCCAAGTGCCATCAGATTCCCGCGTGGTGAAGCCACGGGTAAAGTTGAATTGCCAGAAAGAGGTACGGTTCTGGAAATTGGTAAAGGACGTATTCTTCGCGAAGGAAAGCATGTTGCGATTCTTGCTTTAGGTACACGCCTTGCAGATTGTTTGGAAGCTGCTGATAAACTTGCGGCTCACGGGTTTAGTGCAACTGTGGCTGATGCCCGGTTTGCCAAACCATTAGATGCAGACCTCATTAAAGATCTTGCGGCTAATCACGACGTTTTCCTGACAGTGGAAGAGGGCTCTATTGGTGGATTCTCTTCACTCGTGTCTAATTTGCTGGCAAACGAAGGTCTATTTGATAATGGGTTAAAATTCCGCCCGGTCTGTATGCCCGATATCTTTATTGATCATGATAGCCCTGCGAAACAATTAGAGCAGGCTGGTCTGGATGCAGACGGTATCTTTAAGAAAGCAATGAGCGCCTTAGGACAGGAAGTTGCAAAGACCTCTTCATCGATTGCCTAGACCCCTTTGTTGGTTTTTTGGGCTTTCAGGCACCGCGACTTTAAGTAACTTAACAAAAGCCCTATACAACTTTCTTTCAAGAAGTTAGGGTACCCCTCTTCGAGTAAAGTTTGCTATACCTTCTGGGGCGACGAACAACCGCATAATCGGCTGCGTGCGTTGGCAAATTTCAATTTTAGGATCCGTACCATGTCAACCGGACTTTTAGCAGGCAGAGCCCCTGAGGCTTCTGGCCAGCCATTGCCGCCTTCTATCGGGTGGGCTGATGAAGTCAAAGCAAGCTTTCGTCTTGCTTGGCCGCTTGTGATTGCACAGGTGGCGCAGATGGCTCTCTTTACAACTGATGTCCTTATGATGGGGTGGCTAGGGCCTAAGTTCCTTGCTGCCGGCACATTGGCAACTAGTTTGATGAGCCCTTTTCTTCTGTTTGGCATCGGACTTATTACTGCAGTTGCGCCGATGATGGCACAGGCGATTGGGGCACGTGATTTTAAATCCGTTCGTCGTACCACACGCCAGGGGTTTTGGGTTTCTTTCGTTATTGCTGTATTCCTTACTGCTTTGATTTGGAATGCAGAGACGTTCTTTCTGTTGCTTGATCAAACTGAAGGTAATGCCGCGTTAGCTCAAGGATATATCCGATTTGCGGTTTGGAATTTTTTTCCGTCATTTTTATTTCTTGTTTTAAGATGTCTGTTGTCTGCCCATGGTAAAACAACCGTGGTTTTAAACATTACGATTATTGGCATTGTTGTGAATGCAATTTGTAACTACGCCTTGATGTTTGGAAATTGGGGATTTCCCCGGTTGGAACTCGCAGGTGCGGGGATTAGTACTACTTTTGTCAATCTGGTTATGTTCTTGTTGATACTTGGATATATACTGACTCATAAGCGTTACAAACGATACGCAATCCTTGTCCGTTTTTGGAAGTCTGACTGGTCGAGGTTCAAGGAAATTTTTCGAATTGGTTTTCCAATCGGTTGTACCTTAACGGCAGAGACAGGATTGTTTGCCGCAGCAACTATATTGATGGGGTGGCTTGGTACAAACGAACTGGCTGCTCATGCGATTGCTCTACAATGTGCGTCGGTTGCTTTTATGGTTCCGTTAGGAATCAGTCAAGCTGCGACAATCCGTGTTGGTTTGGCCTTGGGCAAGAATGATCCAGAGGGTATTAAAAAAGCAGGGTGGGTTTCTATCGTTATAGGAACCGGTTTTATGATCACAACCTGTCTTGCTTTCTGGCTGGCGCCAAAGTTTTTTATCGGATTTTATCTGGATTTGGATGCACCTGAGACCCAGATTTCTCTCGGACTTGCTGTTTCCTATTTAGCGGTTGCGGCTCTTTTTCAACTCGTTGACGGATGTCAGGTGGTTGCGGCAGGTGTTTTACGTGGACTGAGCGATACCAAGGTGCCGATGTTATGGGCAATCATGGGATATTGGGTGTTTGGCTTACCGATTTCCTATTATTGTGGCTTTGTTCTTGGTGGAGGAGGCACAGGTATTTGGTTAGGCCTTGCTGCGGGTCTTGCTTTTGTATCCGTTGTTTTTGTAATACGCTTTGCATGGCGAGAGCGTCTGGGATTAATGAATAACAAGAGCATGGAACGTGGCTAAAGTCGGAAAAAAAAGAGCTGATCAGTTACTGGTTGATCGGGGGCTGGTCGAAAGCAAGACCAAGGCTCAGGCCCGGATCATGGCAGGGCAGGTTTATACGGAAACCAAACGGATTGATAAGCCTGGCCAACCCTTGGCAGAAGATGCACCGTTAACTGTAAAGGGAGAAGATCACCCCTGGGTTAGCCGGGGAGGTCTTAAGCTTGAAAAAGGTCTCAGAGAATTTAGCATCGATCCGACAGGAAAAGTCTGTATGGATGTCGGGGCCTCAACGGGCGGGTTTACCGATGTTTTGCTGACCAATGGGGCCGCAAAGGTTTATGCTGTAGACGTTGGTCATGGACAACTTGCCTGGAAAATACGCAAGGATGAGCGGGTTGTCGTAATGGAGCGTACAAATGCACGCCATTTGACCACAGAACAAGTCCCAGAAGCTCTGGATATGATTGTTTGTGATGCCAGTTTTATTGGTCTTGAAACTGTATTGCCTGCGCCGATGGCCTTGGCTGGTCCCGGTGCGCTTATGGTTGCGTTGATCAAGCCTCAGTTTGAGGTCGGCAAAGGGCGTGTCGGCAAAGGGGGGGTTGTACGTGAACCTGAATTACATCAGGAAGTTTGTGATAGAATTGAAAATTGGTTAAACGAGGAAACCGACTGGGCAGTGCTTGGCTTGACGGAAAGTCCAATCAAAGGTCCAGAGGGGAATATTGAATTTTTAATTGCAGCTCGTAAATTTATTTAGCCCTTGAATTTCACTCTGCCCTAGTATGGTTAATTCTTCCATTTAAAATTGGTTTTACAATGAGAAAATCGTTGTGAAGCCTTTCTTTTTTTTAGGTTAATATCTTTATCCCCTGTTAACTGTCTCACGGTATCTTTGCTACAGTACTTAGGTATAAGAATCGTCGGGTAAAGTACCATTTCGGAGAATTTTTCATCCTACGACGGGACGTTTGTTTGATTCTTATGATGCTATAAATTTAGATAGTAGTTAACCCGACATAATTTGAGATGACTGCTTTGGGGGTAGGGGTGTGAAAGTAAAAAAGACAAGGATCACAGGCTTTTACCCGTCTATTGTTGATGTTACGGTGAATGATAGGCACTAGATTGATATGGCTTTTAAATCCGTCCGTACAAAATTATTGGTAATTTGCACTCTTTGCGTTCTGGTGACGGGGCTGGTGCCGTTTCTCTTTTTTGAAGCCCGTTTTTTTCGGTTAGAAGAAGAACGCATTGCCCAACGTGCACTTGATGTTGCAACGAAGGTTTCAATCCCTTTAACAAGATCTCTTTGGGATTACGATGAAAGCACTGTGATACTGGTTCTTGAAACGTTGATGAGAGATCCAGATCTTGTCAGTGTTAAAATAAGCCTACCCGATGGCGCGGGAGAATTTTATCCTGCAAAAGACCCTGATGTATCCGATATTAACATTTCGGAAGTTGAATATATTCGTATTCCCCTGATTTATTCTGTTTTTGATAACAAGGAAACCTTGGGACACCTGGAAGTCGGGTATACGACCGAGCGGGCTTATTCGGATGTTTGGACCCGGGTTTTTGTTGACGCTTTTATTTTTTTGCTAATTTTGACAACACTTGGCGGTGGGGCTGCCATTGCAATCAATCGTGCTGTTGGACATCCCTTGAAACTGCTGTCCAATTCTATTGATGAAATGGCCAATCAGAAGAAACCTGTTTTGGTGAAATGGAGGTCCGACGATGAATTGGGACAAACTGTAGAAGCCTATAACAATATGCTCATTACAATTGAACAGCATGACAGGGCTTTGATCGAGGCGAAGGAAACGGCTGAAATTGCAAACCGAGCGAAAACGTCCTTTCTTGCGAATATGAGCCATGAGCTCAGAACACCCCTTAACGCCATCATCGGCTTCTCTGAAATTCTGATGAAAGAAGATGACTACAAGGTTGATCAAGAACGGCGGGAAGAATATCTGGGATATATCTTTGAAGCAGGTTCCAGCCTGATGACCATGGTGACGGATATTCAGCAAATATCCAGGCTTGAATCAGCAGAAGCGGGATTACAGGACGAAGAGCTTGATGTCGGTGATGAAATACTCGGTTGTGTTCGGGCGTTGGACTTGCGCGCTTCTGACGAAGGAGTCCACGTCGAATGTTCTATACAGGATGACTTGCCCTATCTCAGGACCAATGCTCAAGGCTTTAAACAGATTATTGTCAACCTTCTGAGTAATGCGATTCATTTCACCCCCCGTGATGGTCGGATTGATGTTACGGTCCTGCACGATACCTATTCTGGTTTGAGCATTCGTTTTTCCGACACCGGGGTCGGCATTAAAGAAGAAGACTTGCCTTTCATTACAGATCCTTTCTGGAAGGCTGATGAAGAAGCTGAAGAGAGAAGTGGTTTGGGTCTGAGTATTGTAAAGGCGATTATTGAGCGCAATCAAGGCTCACTCTCTATAGAGAGCGAGCCTGATAGAGGAACATCGGTAACGATTAACTTCCCGTCAGATCGTTTGGTTGATCGTGGTTCCCTGCTTCAATAAACAGTTTCCAATCCTCTTGAACGGATGTTTTTCCTATTCCTGTCCGATAGGTGTAACACGTGAGTTCAAAATATTTGCCTTGGGGTTTTGAACAGACTGCTCAAAAGGTTTTAGGATCGGGGCTGATATTTTGATCAGTGTACTCAATGATTTGAGAGCCACTGGATCGGTTAAAATCATCTGCCCCCCCATTGCACTTTCAAAAAGCTCTTCGAGTGGATCTTTGGGTTCTGGGAAATAAACAAGTTGATGATCGTTTTCTTCTTTGATCATCGCAGCGTCGCGAGCCACACGAATGGCATCCCTGAACCCACCGAGTTCGTCAACCAGTCCATTTTCTTTTGCCTGGGCTCCACTCCAGATTTGCCCTTTGGCAATTGAGTGGATTTCTTGCTGGCTTTTGCCCCGGCCTTCACCGACTTTAACTGTAAAGTCTTCGTAGATACGATCCAGAGAACCTTGCAGTCGTGCCCATCCTTCATTGGTAAATGCTTTGTTGGCACTATAGAGATCGGCGTTTTCCCCGGCTTTTACGCCATCCCATTTAACGCCGACTTTTTTCCAGAGGTCTGTGAGGACCATTTTACCACCAGCAACACCGATTGACCCGGTGATCGTCACTGGGTTCGCCAGGATTTTGTGGGCTGGTGCGGAGACAAAATACCCACCGGATGCCGCAACATCGCCCATAGAAATAATCACAGGCTTGCCAACTTCCTTGGCCCGTACGACTTCACGCCACATTACATCAGATGCAACATAAGACCCCCCCGGGCTATCAATGCGAAGAATAATGGCTTCGATTGAATTGTCATCAATGGCATCAGAAATTGCTTGGGCAATTGTGTCTGAGCCCATTGTCATGCCACCGCCAAAGAAGGGGTCACCCTGGCTTTTTCCCAAGTGAATTTCACCAATACCATATACCACGGCGATCTTACTGGCATTCTCTGGCACCTCTGGTGTTGTGCTCATGGCATAATCAGCCAGGTGTACGAATTCGCGATCGCCGGTTAGGGCTTCATCAGAAATTTCATCCCAGTAACCAACGCGATCAACCAAATCGGCATCAATAGCTTCTACAGCGCTTAAGGGAGATCTATCCATCAAGGAACCAATCTCGCCAGGTTTTTCGCGGCTGATGGAAATTTCTTTTTCGATCACATCAAAAATTGAATTCAGAACACTTTGGGTGTTTCTTTTTACAGGGGCTGGCATGTGATCATCAGTGAACATATTCATGACGCCCTTGTACTCATACCGTTGACTGAACTGTGGAAGAATTCCCAATTCGTCCAAAACGGGACGCAAGTAGGGGCTTTCCATATTAAAGCCTGAAATATCGAGGTCACCAGATGGTTGTATCCACACATTTTCAGTGGCGCTGGCTAGGTAATAATGCAGGGTGCCATGTCCTGATTCTCCATAGGTCTCGGCAAAAGAAGCGGACCATTTTCCGGTTTTGGTAAAGGCACGGATGGCTTTTCTAAGCTCCTGTGCTTGAGCCAGTTGAAGAGGTCCTTGTCCCGCTTTAATCAAGAGGCCTTTGACCCGATTGTCGTCCTGTGCGCGATAAAGTGCGTCAATGGCGTCATGCAAAGGTAATCCTGGTTGAAAAGAACTGCTAAAGTACGAAGCTTTTGTCGGCCCCTCGAAGAGGCCTTCGGAAAGATCTATTGTCAGGATCATTTCCTGTGGCAAGCTCTGATTGTCGACAGTTTTACCAACCTCTTCGATATTATTCAGGGTGACACCTAACAAAACCCCTAGAAGAATGACAAGTAGGCCAAGGGCTGCAAATAACCCTACGATACCTTTGAAGATAAACTTAAAAAAAGACATGAATTCAAAAACCTGAAATTTATATAGAAACAGTTGGACATAAGGATGATAGGCACAAGACGTTTTTGCAAGCACGGTATGCCATAAGGGCTCTATTTTGATGGAAATATAATATAGATATTCCCTTTATCATCAGCAAAAGGTAGTTCGGAAGATTGCGGCTTTTAAAAAAGCTGTTAGATTGGCGGAAAATCGTCCTGCTAATATTTAGCCGGGATATAACCATAAAGTCAGGTGTCAGGAATTATGAGACGTAAGGCGCGCCGTGGTGGCGGAAAGCAAATAGAGGTTCAGATTGATACTCTGGGTGCTCGCGGTGATGGTGTTGCCGATCATGAAGGGCGGCCTGTGTATGTTCCCATGACAATGCCGGGTGATAAACTTCGCGTGAAGTTGGTGGGCGAACGGTCTGGTGGTCTCAAAGCAGAGATATTGGAGCTTCAAGAGCTGGGGGCAAGCCACATCGATCCACCCTGTGAGCATTTTGGGCCTTGTGGTGGCTGCACAGTACAGCACGTTGCCCCTGATTTTTATCGAACATGGAAAAGAGATATCGTTGTACAGGCCCTGACACGTAAGGGTTTTAGCGGTGGAGAGGTAACTGAGCTTGTCCAGGTAGAGGCGGGAACCCGGCGACGGGCCGTTTTTGCTGCTGCTGCGCGCGGCAAGAAAATTGATCTTGGATTTCATGAACGTGAGAGCCACAAGGTTGTTCAGGTTGTTGACTGTAAGTTACTTACCCCTGAATTAAACCAGTTGATTGATCCTCTGCGCGAGTTACTCAAAGTGCTCTTGGGGCCAGAACAGGCAAAAGCAGATATCACGGTTATTGGATCATCAGCAGGCCCGGATATTCTGATTGTTACCGATGCAAAGCTAGTATTGGAAGGTCGGGAAGCGATTACGGTTTTTGCCGAGAAACATTCTGTCGCCCGTTTTGCTTGGGGACGCCCGCGGCAAGAGCCTGAACCTGTTGCCATAAGGGATAATCCCTATCAAAAGTTTGGGGATGTTCAGGTGCTACCGCCTGAAGGTGCATTTTTGCAACCAAGCCAAGAAGGGCAGGATGCTCTCACAAATTTGGTTTTGGGGTATTTGCCTGAAGAACTTGAAACGGTAGCCGATTTGTTTTCAGGGTGTGGTACCTTTACCTTTCCACTTTCCAAACGTGCACAAGTTCATGCTGTTGAAGGGGATGAACGAGCAATTACGGCACTGACATCTGCCGCACGTCGAAACGATACAACACATCGCATCACATCCGATTGTCGTGATCTTGTGAAGGATCCGATTACGGCTGATGAATTGCAAGGTGGGGACTGTGTTGTCCTTGATCCTCCCAGAACGGGTGCGAAGGAGCAATGCCATGAATTGGCGCAATCGGATATCAAGACGATTATCTATGTCTCTTGTAGTCCGAATACCTTTGCACGGGATGCCAGAATACTTGTGGAAGGGGGCTATACTCTCAAGGAGGTCACCCCTGTTGATCAGTTTATCTGGAGTGGTCATCTAGAAGTTGTTGGTTGTTTCGAACTTGATAATTTTGAGGATGATGAAAATGATGAAGAGGGCTTGTAGAACCAAGTCCTTTTCCTAAATAATATCCATGTTTTGCATGAGGCATTATGGCGCTATTGCTAAAAGCAATGATTACTAGCTTTGCTCGTTGGTCATTTACTTATAAGGTTTCCAGAACTGTATCCAGAACTGTATAATGACATGATGACTTACTGCGTTTTTCAATAATTATTTGGCCTTTGATATATCTATGAACCTGCAATTTACCCCCGAAGATCATCCGAAAATTCCCAATGAAAAAGTTGGTGTTCTTTTAATGAACCTGGGTACACCCGACGGCACTGACTATTGGTCTATGCGACGTTACCTAAGCGAATTTTTGAGTGATACCAGGGTGATCGAAGCGCCAAAGTGGCTTTGGCAGATAATCTTGCAGGGTATTATTTTGACGACCCGGCCAAGTAAGAGTGGCGAGGCTTACAAGGAAATCTGGAATAAGGAAAAGGACGAATCTCCTCTTCGTACGATTACGCGTGATCAAGCCGAGAAACTGCAAGCTGTATTAGAAAAAGAGTACCCGAATGTGGTTGTCGACTGGGGGTGGCGCTATGGTAATCCCGCGGTTAAGGAGCGAATAGAGGGTTTGCAGAAGCAAGGGTGTAACCGTATTCTTCTTTTTGCGCTTTATCCGCAATACTCTGCAACCACGACGGCAACGGCTTATGACAAGTGTTTTGATGCATTGAAGACAATGCGTTGGCAGCCAGCAGTGCGGTGTGCACCAGCCTACCATGATGCCCCTGTCTATATTGATGCGCTGGCTAAATCAGTAGAACAAGGCATCGCTGGGCTTTCATGGGAACCTGATGTTACCATCGCATCTTTCCATGGTCTTCCGGTTGAATATCATGAAAAGGGTGATCCGTATTACTGTCATTGTGCCAAGACAGCACGGTTGCTGCGCGAAAAGTTGGGGTGGTCCGAAGACAAGTTGAAACTGTGTTTTCAGTCGCTTTTTGGGCCAAAGGAATGGCTAAAACCCTATACGCAGCCGACCGTCGAGGAAATGGCACGTAATGGTGTGAAGAATTTGGTCATTCTAACACCGGGATTCTCGGTTGATTGTGTTGAAACCTTGGAAGAAATCGACATCGGTGTGCGCGAAGCCTTTTTGGAAAATGGGGGTGAGAACTTCGCCTTTATTCCTTGCTTAAATGATAGCGAGGCTGGCATGGACGTCATTAAAGAAATCACGGTGCGCGAACTCCAGGGATGGATTTAGCGTGGATCTTATTTAAGGGCAGAAAGAACATTGGAATAATCATCAGTCCAGGGTTGGTCTGTTTCTTTAGCTGAAAGTTCTCTCCATTCCCTAAGTGCTTTGTTGCCGGTTTGATTTGTTATTGGAATAAGATCAGTAAGTGTTTCGACATTCTGAGCGGGGGCAACCCAAGTTGCAGAATAACGTAAAGGGTGTTCCGTAACATCCCTCTCTTGCCGCGCATATAATTATACATACGTGAGGTCAACCCAGATGCTTTTGCGGTCGCGGCGACGACGAAGAAGCAAAATAAATTTCCGAGAGCAAAGTAAAGGACAGTGTTTGCGTGGGTAACGGACACATTAAAAAAAATAATTAATATTAAACAATAGGGGGCCAGTTTTTCTGTGAAGCGATGGGGAATTATCGGGCATCTGGAAAAAATAATAAAAAAGCAGAGCCACAGCCATTAAAAGCAAATGAATGATAAGCTGATTTTTGAGCCTGAAAGTTGATGAGAGGAAATGCGCTTAGAGGTACCCTGCCATAACATTGATTGAAAAAAAATCATGGCGGTATTCCATACCGCAGGCGCGCCGCCAGTAATGGCAGCACCAGCTTTGTAACCATTGGCTGGATTAAAAATAACAGAAAGGCACTACAACACAGGGGCAGTACGAACAGGTGACGGGTAGAAACGCTGTTCGTTAAACTCGTTGTTATTTCGGTGTCATTACGCGTGCCATTCATCGTAATCCAAATACCATTGTTATTCAGGTATCGGATAATATCGATCACAAGTTAAAACAGCTTTAATCCATTGTTATAAAATGTATTAAAGCTGTTTGTTGAATAAGCTGACGCCGATTATCTCTTATGCGAAATTATCTGTTCTGTGCTTTGTGGCGCAGCCAATGATCCGCAAGGGTAAGCGCCATCATTGCTTCGCCAACCGGAACACCGCGAATGCCAACACAAGGATCATGACGACCTTTGGTAAAGATATCGGTTTCTTCACCATCTGTTGTTACTGTTTTCCGCGGTGTGAGGATTGAGCTGGTTGGTTTGATGGCAAAGCGCACCACCACGTCCTGACCTGTGGAAATGCCGCCGAGAATGCCACCAGCATGATTGGTGGTGAAATGCGGTTTGCCATCAACCATGCGAATTTCATCTGCATTTTCTTCGCCACTGTAGGCCGCAGTTTCAAATCCATCGCCAATTTCAACACCTTTGACTGCATTGATCGACATCATGGCCTTTGCCAGATCTGAATCCAGCTTGTCATAGACAGGATCACCCAACCCGACGGGCACATTTGAAGCCACAACTTCAATAACAGCGCCCAGCGAAGAACCAGCCTTTCGGGCTGAATCCAGATAGGTTTCCCATTCTTTTGCTGCAACCGGATCCGGGCACCAGAAAGGATTGTTGGACACTTCGTTCCAGTCCCATCGTGTGCGGTCAATTTTATGGGGGCCCATTTGTACCAGTGCCCCACGAATTTGCACGCCGCCCTCTATCTGGGTATCCAGAACTTTGCGGGCAATTGCACCTGCGGCAACGCGCATGGCTGTTTCACGGGCAGAAGAACGTCCACCACCACGATAGTCGCGGATGCCGTATTTTTCCCAATAGGTGAAATCAGCATGACCCGGGCGGAATTTCTTGACGATATCACCGTAATCTTTAGAGCGCTGATCCGTGTTCTCGATAATTAGGCCGATCGGAGTACCTGTCGTTTTGCCTTCGAAAACACCGGAAACGATTTTAACGCTATCTGGTTCTTTCCGCTGCGTTGTGAAGCGATTTTGGCCTGGTTTACGTGCATCCAGATACACTTGAATTTCTTCTTCGGTGATCTCTATGAGCGGTGGTGTTCCATCGACAACGCAACCAATCGATGGGCCGTGACTTTCGCCCCAAGTTGTAAAACGGAAAATTTCACCAAATGTATTACCAGCCATGATGTACTCGCAGCGTTAGATCGTTTGAATTAAAAAGGGAGCGGCAGCTCAGCCGCGCTCCCTTTTCATATATTGCTTTTCAGCAGAGATTTAAGATTGCGGGTTAAAATTACTCAGCAATTCAGAAAGCTCTTGGGCTTTGTCAACATTCATCATACCGACGACGTGATAGCCGGAATCAACATGGTGAATTTCACCCGTTACACCGCCGGACATATCAGACAGCAGGTAAAGACCTGCGCCGCCAACTTGTTCAATGCTTACATTACGTTGCATCGGAGAATTTAGCTCATTCCATTTCAGAATATGACGGAAATCACCAATACCGGAAGCAGCAAGCGTTTTGATTGGGCCTGCAGAAATGGCGTTAACACGGATGTTATCTGGGCCAAGGTCATCAGCCAGATAACGCACAGATGCTTCAAGCGCAGCTTTGGCAACGCCCATAACATTGTAATGCGGCATAACCTGTTCAGCACCATAATAGGTCAATGTGACCATGCTACCGCCTTCGGTCATCAATGGCGCAGCGTGCTGAGCAATTGAGGTAAAGGAATAACAGGAAATATCCATGCTCTGTAGGAAGTTTTCACGGCTTGTATTAAGATACTTACCTTTGAGTTCTTCTTTATCAGCATAGGCAATCGCGTGGATCAAAAAATCCATCTTGCCCCATTTTTCTTCAATTTCTTTAAAAACAGCTTTGACGCTGGCGTCATCGGTAACGTCACACTGTAAAAGAATATCGGAATTAACTGATTCTGCGAGCGGCGCAACACGCTTTTTCAAGGCATCGCCCTGATAGGTGAAAGCCAGTTCTGCGCCTTGATCAGCAACCGCCTTGGCGATCCCCCAGGCGATAGAGCGGTC
This sequence comes from Kiloniella sp., assembly GCF_048270245.1. GTDB lineage: Bacteria > Pseudomonadota > Alphaproteobacteria > Kiloniellales > Kiloniellaceae > Kiloniella. The sequence continues at coordinate 234,665 of NZ_JBLWTH010000003.1, read as the reverse complement.
ATTGGCAACGCCCATTACTAGGCCGCGTTTACCAGCCATCAACGGTTGTGGGTTGGACATCGGGTTCCTCACTGTGAGATTGTCCTGGAAAATAAAAAGTGAAGCATCCTACAACATTGCCGGGATTGGTCAAAGATTTGGCGACATGTAGAATACTTTTTCTGACTTTTAGCTGGGAATTTCGCTTTCTGCCAGCGATAGTTAACAAGAAATGTCAAAATGGTTGAATTTGAGGGCAACTTTAGATGGTAGATTCGAAAAATCGGCGTTTGTTAATGACACTGAGCGCGGTATTTCAAAAAGAGAATCTGAATAATGCAATTCTTTTCCTTGGTTATGTCTTTAAACGCTTTGGAAAAGACAACGGAACACGGGTGGCCGCATCGTTAAGCTATTCATCCCTTTTGGCAATCGTGCCGATGATGACGATTGCATTAGCTCTGCTTTCGGCCTTTCCCGGATTTGAAGATTCCAGAGGCGAATTACAAGCGACTCTCTTTAATAATCTTTTACCTTCAGCCGAAATTGAAATCAGTGAACAGTTGAACGCCTTTGTCGACAATGCAAAGAACATGACTACAATCGGTGTTCTGGCGTTGGCTGTGACGGCAATTATGCTGCTTTATACGATCTCTAATTCCTTTAATAGTATTTGGCGAGTGCAGGAACGCCGCCCAATTTTCAATCTGATTTTGGTCTATTGGGCACTTTTAACACTTGGGCCGTTGATGTTGGGGGCGTCCTTAACAGTGTCGAGTTATGGTTTTGCGATTGCCGAACTGGCGGATCAATCGGGGCGTACGAGTTCATTGGTTACGTTACTTGCACCAGTTGTTCTGGGCTGTATCGCTTTTACTGTTTTGTATCTCGTGGTTCCCAATCGTCCTGTTTTGTTCTCTCATGCCTTGGTTGGCGGGGTCGTTTCGACAATGTTGTTCGAGCTACTGAAACGTGGCTTTGGGCTTTATTTACAATATTTTCCGTCATACCAGGCCATTTACGGCGCACTGGCCACGATCCCAATATTCCTAATCTGGATGTATCTCTCTTGGGTTGTTGTTCTGCTTGGGGCAGAGATTACAGCGGCTTTACCGGAAAGACGTGCTGCATTGCGTAAGGATATTAAACGCGAGGGGATCGGTGACCGATTGTCTTTGGCGATAGCTCTATTGCAAAAACTGGAGGGCGCCGGAAGGGTTGGGGCAACTTTGAAAGAGACCGTCATGATGCGGGGTCTTCCTGCGGACCTACAGGCAACAGCAGAAGTTTTATCTGATTTGAAAGATATGCATATTGCTGAACGTACGGGGCGTGGACGATGGGTGCTTTGCCGTGACCTTGAAACCATGACGCTGGGCGATCTTCTCCGGGAAATGGATCTGAACTATGACCCCAAGCGTAACTGGCCCGAAGGGGTTCGGGACGTTCTTGATGTTCTGGAAGAAAACCCCAAAGATATTCGGGATAAAAGTCTTAAAGAGATTTTACAAAAAGCTGAGTAGATTGAGTTTGTATATAGCGAACTGAAAGAATAGGGCTCGTACGAGGGGCCAAGATATCTAAGGCTGTATCCTGCTGGCTTTCGCGATAAAACAAAGGCGTCTCATATGAGACGCCTTTGTTTTGCTAATTTTTAATTTGAAATTAAGGACGGTTTAACCTCAATTAGTTTATAAACCTTGGTTCCGAATAATATCTTCAAGATCCTGGCGGGCATCTGCGGGCAGTTCCTGTATTGCAGAGGCCAGAGCGCCGAGTAGTTTACGCAGGTTATAAACCTGATCCATACTGCGAAGGATGACGGGCATGGATTCATAATTAGCCCCAATTTCGTGAATAAGTTCGCGCAAAAGCTTTACGCGTTGCTCATCATCATCAGTGAAAATGAGGGTTCCGTCTTCCTGAGTTGGCATGACCCAGTTGCTTTCGATCCAGTTGGATAGTTCTGAACCACTGACATCTTGATCAATGACGATTTCATCAAAGGTTTTCATGCTTTTTGGGTCCTTTGTCCAAAGCCGTATTAGCCTTGCGTTGCTGGGCAAGTAATCTCAGCGGCACTATTTAGGCGTTACACGCTTTGAATGCAAGTTGTGTCTCTATTGCTTCGGTTAGTCAAAATGCGGTTAATCAAAAATACCTGTATCTTTGCGTGGGTCATAATCTTTTGACTTTGCCCAGTTGCGCAAGAAGTCTCGAAGCTCTTTATCTGTTTCTTTCGGCAAGGTAACCATCAGACGGATCAACTGATCCCCTCGGTTGTGCCCTTTGATGTCATCAATACCTTTACCTTTTAGGCGTAAAGTGGTGCCCGTGTTTGAGTCTGCGGGAACCTTTACTTTTACTTTGCCTGTTACGGTTGGCACGGTGAGGGTTGTTCCTTCGACCGCTTCCATAAGGGTAATGGGGACATCAAGATGTACATCATAGCCCTTACGCGTGAACATCGGGTGGGCTTCGATTTTAATTTCAACCAGTGCATCACCATTTGGTGCGCCACCCTTTCCGGGCAATCCCTGATTTTTCAGGCGCAGAACCTGTTTGTTATCAGTTCCCGGTGGAATGGTAACATTCAGTGTTTTTCCATCGGCTAGGTTAATGCGTTTCTTTGCGCCAGCTGCTGCTTCGACAAAGTTAACGCTGCATTCGTATTTTACATCGCTGCCTTTGCGTTTTGGTACGCCACCTCTGGCACCCGCACCGGCACCACGTGGGCCTTGTCTTCGGCCACCGAATAAATCGGAAAAGATATCTCCGATATCCATTTCCTGGCCAAAATCAAAGCCGCCACCACCACCTTGGCCTGCGGCACCACTTCTTGGATGACCTTGCTGGGTATAGCCAGAATGGAAAGGGTTTTGTTGTTGGCCGGAAGCATCAATCTCGCCGCGATCATACTGTTGCTTTTTCTCGGCATTGCCAAGAATGCCATAAGCCTGTGATACCTCTTTAAACTTTTGCTCAATTGCCTTGTCATCCGGATTAAGATCGGGATGGTATTTTTTTGCGAGCTTACGGTATGCAGATTTAATTTCCGCATCCGAAGCGGTCCTGCTGGTGCCGAGGATTTGATAGAGGTCTTTCATTGTCGAGGATGAAACCATTCAAACATTATAAAGGTAATACATAAGCCGTGTTATACACGTTTGTGCTACGCTAATGTAATAAATTAAACATAAGTTTAAAAGGGGGAGAAAGAAATCCCTCTTAAGTTTGGTGATTGGGCGGTAAAGCTTATTGTCTGGTATCTGGACCTTTGATTGAGCTGAATACACAAAAGCCCTGCACAGAGCAGGGCTTTTGAAGTTTGTTTTGCTTTTAAGCGTGTATCTACTGGATTTCCCAAGAGCCATCTTCTTGGCGACAAGCTGTGCCATAGGCTTCTTCGGTTTTTCCACCAATAACCACCGTCTGCTGATATTCACGGCAGTATTTTCCTTCGGAAGAGGTGCCGTCGCGGACAGGTGTCACGGTTCCGGAATTTCCTGAATCAGGGTTATTCCATGCGATAGTCTGCCCAACAGGTGCCGTTTGGGCACGATTGTAAGCGGTATCTGCTTTGCGTTTGTCTTCGTCGTCCATATAGCGACCAACTTCACTCCCTAAGAAGCCGCCGACAACAGCGCCAGCAGCGGCAGCGACGATTTGGCCAGAACCTTTACCAAATTGAGCGCCGAGTAAGCCACCAGCCAGAGCGCCACCTAAACCACCTACGGTTTGTTTAATTCCAGTATCGTTTGAACAGGCTGTCGTCGACAAGGCTATCAATAGGGCTGCTATACTTGCTTTGACTTTCATCGTCTTGCTCTCTGTGTAGTTATTATCTGCAATGAATGTATAAGAATGCTAACGGTATCTTGTTCTTTCACACACAGTTGCTTAAGTTTCAACATATCAGTTAAAAGATAATTGAGGCACTATTATGACCCCAAGATCTTTTCTGTGACATATCTGTGTTCGTGATTGCGTTTTGCACTGATTATTTATTCGAGCAAGGTTTTAACAAAGATGTCGCACGCTATGCTGTTGTGACCTTCATCTTGTTCTGATAAAGCATTTTAATATTATTTTTGCGTATGGTTTCTCGCTAAAAGGCTGTTTTTATTATGATCCGCGATAATACTCCTTCTGATCCCTATGATGTTTTTGACGTTTGGCTAAAAGAGGCCGAGGAAAAAGAACTCAATGACCCGACAGCGATGAGCTTGTCGACGGTTGATGCAACTGGAATGCCTTCGTCGCGGATGGTTTTGCTCAAAGATTGGGACCGCCAAGGTTTTGTGTTTTATACAAACTATGAAAGCCGAAAGGGTGAACAGTTGCTTGCACATCCCAAGGCTGCCTTGATGTTCCATTGGAAATCGGTTCGTCGATCGGTTCGTATCGAGGGTCTTGTCGAGCAGGTAACACCCGAAGAAGCTGACGAATATTTTGCAAGCAGGCCAAAACAAAGCCAGATCGGTGCCTGGGCCAGTGATCAGTCCCGCCCGCTTGAAGGGCGCTTTGAGCTTGAGAAAAGAGTTGCTAAGTACGCGGCAAAGTATGGCCTTGGTAAAGTACCGCGCCCACCACACTGGTCGGGGTTCCGCGTTTGTCCTACACGTATTGAATTTTGGCAGGATGGCCCTTTTAGATTGCACGACCGATTGGTCTATTCGACAGAGGATATAAAACAAACTGGGCAGTGGAACACTGAACGACTTTTCCCATAGGTAGGCATAGTGAACCGATTCCATGGTCGATAACGCCAAGAAGTTAAGCCCGCAAGAACATCGGCAACGAACTGCACAGTTGATGCAGCGGGCTGGCTATGCGGCTGTTACTGCTGCTTTAATCTTGATTGCTGCAAAACTATCAGCTTGGGCCTATACAGGGTCGGTTTCCGTTTTAACCACATTGGTTGATTCACTTCTGGATGCAGGGGCTTCTCTTTTAAACCTTCTCGCCATCAGGCACGCCCTGACGCCAGCGGATAATGAACACCGTTTTGGGCATGGTAAAGCCGAGGGCTTGGCCGCCTTGGCTCAGGCCGCCTTTATTGCTGGATCGGCTATTTTCCTTATCTTGCAGGCAGGAGAAAGATTTTCAAGCCAGCATGTTGTTGAGAACAGCAGCGTCGGGATTGGGGTTATGATTTTCTCTATTCTAACCACTTTTGCCCTGACCAGATATCAACACTATGTTGTTAAGGAAACAGGGTCGGTAGCTATTCAGGCTGATGCCCTGCATTATGTTGGCGACATGGTTGTGAATGGTGTTGTTATTCTGGCGTTGGTTCTAGGTTTTTATTTCGATCTTCCTTGGATTGATCCGGTGTTTGCCTTGGCAATTTCGCTGTATATTCTTACCTATGCATGGGGCGTTTTGAAAAAAGCGCTGGATATGCTGATGGATCGGGAATTGGATGATGGTGAGCGTGCTAGGATTAAAAGTCTGATTTTGGCTCACGAAGAGGTGCTAGGCGTGCACGACATCAGGACCAGAATATCAGGGCCAGACCTTTTTATTCAATTTCATATGGAACTGGATGGTGCCATTAGTTTGGCGCAATCCTATGATATTGCAGAAGAGGTTGATCAAGAAATCTGTCAGATATATCCGCATGCAGAGATTATCGTTCTGCAGGAACCTTACGGGATAGAAGTACACAAGAAGATATTGAAGAAAAAGAAACGCGCCACCCCCGGCGAAGAGACTGCAAATGCAGGGTGAAGGAAAATCGGACGTTATGAATAATCGTTCCAATAACAATGCTGATACTAACGGTGCTGATGCCAATAATTCAGATACCCGTAAAACCTTGATCTTGACCGGTGCAAGTCGGGGTATTGGCCATGCGACGGTTCAGTATTTCAGTCAGAGAAACTGGAAAGTGATCACTTGTTCTCGCGAAGATGTTCCCGAGCACTGTAAGCGAGATCCGAACTGGGCAGATCATATTGTCACAGACCTAAACGATACAGCGAGTACCCAGAGTTTTATCGACCGTGCGAACGAAATTCTGGATGGTGAACCTATTCATGCCTTGGTTAACAATGCTGCTGTGTCCCCAAAAACGTCTTATAAAGAAAGACTTGGTTGTCTTAATGGGGATGTCGATACTTGGCGGGAAGTCTTTGAGCTGAACTTCTTTACTCCCTTGATGCTGTGCCGCGGGTTTGCGTCCGCGTTGGGCCGAGGAGAAGGGGCGGTTGTTAATATTACATCGATTGCCGGACACGGGGTTCATCCCTTTGCTGGATCTGCTTATTCAACATCCAAGTCTGCGCTTTCTGCGCTTACGCGGGAACTTGCTGTTGAGTTTGCCCAGTTTGGGGTGCGTGTTAATGCGGTCGCGCCGGGCGAAATTGAAACGGCAATGATTGGCGAGGAATACGAAGCTCTGATCCCAAGAATTCCGATGAACCGAATGGGCGAGCCAAGCGAAGTTGCATCCGCTGTTTATCAACTCTGTACACCAAATTTTGGATACGTTACAGGAACCGAAATTTTCGTAACAGGTGGTCAGCATCTGTTTTAAGCACTGGTAACACTATTCAATCAACTGGTGTTAACGGCCTTTGGTGGGGATAGATAAGAGATAAAGACTATTTACGCGATCTGGTTAAGCGATTTGGGCACGATGAAAAAACACCTCGCCTATTATCTTTCTGTTCCTGTTCTTATCTGGGGAATGATACTCGGAATTTCGCCGGTCTGGGCCGAGCGTGTTAATGTTGCTGTTGCGGCCAATTTTACGGCGGCTGCAAAGGAACTTGCGCAGGACTTTAGGGAAAGCACAGGCCACGAAGCCGTTCTTTCCTTTGGTTCAACGGGCAAGCTATATGCGCAAATTCTTCATGGTGCTCCTTTTGAAATCTTTCTTGCTGCCGATCGCGCACGCCCCCGTAAATTGGAAGACGAAGGTCATGGTGTTTTATCTTCCCGGTTTACCTATGCCTATGGGCAGATTGCGCTTTGGTCGCGACATAATGAACTTTTCAATAGTAGAAAACTGAGCAACGAAGATGTTGCAAAACTGGTGACCGGGGACAAGATAACCCGCCTTGCCGTTGCCAACCCCAAAACCGCACCTTACGGCCTTGCCGCAGAACAGTACCTTAAAAAGCTGGGCGTTTATGATCAGGTCCAAGGCAAGACAGTTTATGGCGAGAATATCGCCCAGACCTATCAGTTCGCATACACAGGCAATGCGGAACTAGCTGTGGTTGCCTATGCTCAGGTTTTGGGGAGTGCATCAGGCCAACATTGGCTTGTTCCCCCAGAAGATTACGAGCCTTTGGGCCAAGATGCTGTTCTTCTGAAAAGGGGACAGCTTAATGAGGCTGCTCTGGCTTTTATGGATTATCTGAAAAGTAGAGATGCAGCTGTTATCATTACAAAATTCGGGTACACTCTTGAGCCAAAGTGAAACTTAATAACACCAACGAAGCCTTTCCGGGGGAGTTTTATATATGTGGGATCCTATTTGGATCACTGTAAAGCTGGCTTTTATCACAACAGTTATCTTGCTGGTGTTGGGGACACCCGTCGCTTGGTGGTTGGCCCGATCCAAAGCCTGGTGGAAAGAAGGTGTAGCAACGGTTGTTGCTTTGCCAATTGTCCTGCCGCCGACTGTTATGGGGTTTTATTTGTTGATTGCTCTTGGCCCGGATAGCCCCATTGGGCAGATTACAACAGAAATCTTTGGCAGGGCTTTACCTTTTACCTTTGCAGGGCTGGTTGTTGGGTCAGTTATCTATTCCATGCCATTTGTAATCCAGCCAATCCGGAATGCTTTTGAAGCAATTGGAGATCGCCCGCTGGAAGTTGCGGCGACCTTACGGGCATCGCGGTTGGATAGTTTTTTTTCTGTCGCATTACCTATGGCCAGACCGGGCCTATTAACGGGTGCCGTCCTTGGCTTTGCACATACAGTTGGGGAATTCGGGGTTATCTTGATGATTGGGGGGAACATCCCCGGTGAGACCAAGGTACTTTCGGTTGCCATCTATGATCATGTTGAGGCGCTGGAATGGGGACAGGCGCATATTCTCTCGGCGGGGCTTCTTGTCTTCTCGTTCCTTGTTATCCTGAGCATGATGGTTCTAGAGAAAAAACTGGGGCGCCGTTTGCGATGATTAATATTAAAGATTCTGATTTAAAAAATAATGGCATTGTTGCGCAATTTTCCGGCCCCTTGGATCAATTTGATCTTTCGGTTGCATTCGAATTACCTGCGCGTGGGGTTACTGCCCTGTTTGGTCGATCAGGGTGTGGCAAAACAACTGTCTTGCGATGTTTAGCTGGCCTGTCAGAAACAGATTGTGGGTTTTTGTCTATTAAAGGACAAGTCTGGCATGATGAAGATCATTTTTTGCCAACGTATAAAAGGCCTGTCGGTTTTGTCTTTCAGGACGCCAGCTTGTTTCCGCATCTGTCTGTGTATGAAAACTTGGTTTTTGGAAAGAAAAGGGCAGGGGGGCGATCTGATATTGTTCCCATAGATGATCTTATCGACCTTTTAGGGCTGGAAGAGCTGTTGGACCGTTCGACCCATCACCTGTCTGGCGGCGAACGTCAACGTGTTGCTATCGGTCGGGCTTTGTTATCAGGACCAGAGTTGTTGTTGATGGATGAACCTTTGGCAGCGCTGGATAAATTCAGTAAAAACGAAATTATTCCTTATTTGGATCGTCTGTTTAAGGCTCTTGATATTCCCGTAATATTTGTCAGTCACGATACCGAAGAGGTTGAAAGGTTGGCGGATTACATGGTTCTTATGGATCAGGGAAAGGTTATTTCAAATGGGCCGTTAAGCGAAGTTTTGTCTGACCCGGCTCTGTTTATCGCTAAAGGATCAAAGACATCTTCGGTAATTGATGTCGAGGTTATGTCTTTCTCGGAAACTGACAGGATTACCGAAACGATTGTTGATGGCGGGAAGATTTTGATTCCGGGTGTTTTGGGTGATGTCGGAAGTAAACATCGAATTTCGATTGCTGCAAATGACGTAAGCCTCGCGATAAACCAACCGTCTGAAACGACCATTCTGAATGTCTTTCCAGTCCGTATTCTGGATATACATTTGTTGGATGGTGCCCGGTGTAATTTGCTTTTGTCTATCGGGCATCGACATCAGCATGGCGCAAAATTTTTAGCTCGTATCACACAACGGTCACTACGGAAGTTTGATTTTAAGGTGGGGCAAGATATTTATGCTCAGGTAAAATCGGTATCCATGGTCGGTGGCACTTTAAGTTCTTGAGTCATCTACGCTGATCTCAGGTTCATGAGGAACTTATCTATTTCCGTATTGAGAACGTTTGATTGTAATGATAGCTCACTGGTTGCGGATAAAACTTCCTGTGCATTTGTTTCTGTTTGTGACGCTCCGTTTTTGACCTCTGATATACTGTTCGAAACTTCTTGCGTGCCTTGTGATGCTTGTTGAATGTTAAGTGAAATTTCCTGAGTTGCTGCTTCTTGTTCTTGTACAACACTGGCGATTTGTTTGGTGATATCGTTCACTTTGTTGATGGTTGTGCTGATATGGCTAATGGCTTCAGCTGTATTACCAGCAACGTTCTGCATTTCTGCGATTTGTTCAGAAATCTCCTGAGTTGCTTTGGCGGTTTGATTTGCAAGATTTTTAACTTCACTGGCAACAACTGCAAAACCTTTCCCTGCTTCACCTGCGCGTGCGGCTTCGATAGTCGCATTCAATGCAAGCAGGTTAGTCTGTTCTGCAATGTCGTTGATGAGGCTGACGACAGAACCAATACGATCGGCCATCTCAGCCATGCCTTGGACCGTAGAATTAGCACTTTCCCCTTCAGAGACAGCTTGTTCTGTAATCGTGGATGATTCATTTATCTGGCGCGTAATTTCCTGAACAGAATAGGAAAGCTCTTCCGTTGCAGAGGCTACAGTTTGCACATTCTGTGAAGCCTGATCCGAAGCAGACGCGACGGCCAATGCTTGTGTGTCTGTGGATTTAGCGATTGTACTTAGAGATTCGGCAGATGAATTCATTTCTGTGGCTGCGGCTGCGACGGATTGAATGACATGTCCGACAGTGTCTTCAAGATTTTGCGCCATATCAAGTCGTGCTTGTTCTTCTGCTTTTTCTGCTCTTTCTTTTTGTGCTGCCGCTTCTATTTGAAGTTTTTCGTTCTCAGCAAGTTTTCCCCGAAAGATGTTGAGGGCTTCAGCGACTTTACCAATTTCATCGTTATTGACAATCTCTACAGGTGTTTTGGTATCGCCAGTTAGCAAATTTTCGATGGCGACGACAACCTTTCCCAAGGGGGAGGTTATACTTTTCCGGACAAGAACGTAGGAAATTAAGGAAGAGAGTAGTAGGGTGAAAATTGTTAGTATGATCAGGACGCGCAGGGCAAATACTTCATGTTGTTCAACGGTTAAAGCAGCTCGTGCAGTGAAATCTTCGACTTCGAAAAGTAGCTCTTCAAGTTCATGGACTAACTGTTCCGCTTCTTTCTCGAAATTCTCTTCGAGAACGATGGCCTTTTTGCTCTTACCTGCTTCTAACAGGTCGAATATTTCATTTGCATGTTTGTCGTAGTCATGATGTTCCTGCTCTATCTTTTTCAATATATCAAGAACATGTTGAAACTCTTTACGTTGAACTTCACCATGCGCATTGGCTATGGCCATTGCAGCAATTTCTTCGCCTTTGATAATTTCTGCATCGATGAGTGTGGTTAATTCTTGGAAGTGTTTTTTAGCTTTATCGTAAAGCTTCCCAAGGTGAGGATCATTTTTATGATGTTCACCATATTTTGCCGCGCGCTCATAACTTACAGTTTGCTCTAGCTGGTGGGTCGTGATTTTTGTTAGTATGTTGGTTAGCGGAATATCCCGTTCAGCTATCCCCTCTAACTCAGTACCTATCTGTTGCATTTGATAGATCGAAAATCCAGAAACGCCGATTAGGGATATAAGGCACAGCGTGATGATGCCCAAGATTTTTGTACTTACACTTAACTTCAGTCTGTTTATATTTTTTACTATATAACACTCCATCTTGGGCTACATGTTTTAAGCTACTATCATTTAGGAATATTTTCATTTTCACATACTATTGTATGTAACTATTAAGCTGATTTTATTAACAGACTACTAAATTTGTAGTGCTTTTAAGTGACGATGTATTTTTATGTATACGTTATCGGGTGTTTTGCTCGCCGTTTTATTGGCAACGTCCTTAAAATATAAGATCAAATTTAACTAATAAATAGAATTAATATCTTGGTAATTATAATTCATTATGGTTTTGAGAAAATAATTACGTCCCGGATAGCAGTTCTATGAAGTGGTCATCTCTAAAGACCATGCCGAAGATTTTAATTGGTGTGGCAATTCCTCTGGTTTTACTTGTTGTTATTAGTCTTGTGAGCTTTACCTCTATTGGTAATATTTCAACTGCGACTGAGAATGTTGAATCAGCTCATACGACATTAGAAGAGATGACGGATGTTATTGCCTCGGCGGTGGATATGCAAACATCGATGCGGGGGTACCTTCTTGCGGGGCAAGACAGTTTTCTCGCTCCCTATGAACAGGGGCAAGAAGAAACTTATGACAAGATTGCTAAGCTTAAAGATCATGTAGGTGATAATCCTGAACAGCTGGCGCTTTTAAGTGAAGCCGAAGCGACTTTGCAGGAATGGCAAGATGTTGTCACAGGACCATCAATAGATCTTCGTCGTCAAATAGGTGATGCAGAAACTATGAATGATATGGCGCGATTGGTCGCAGAGAATAAGGGCAAGGTTTATTTTGAAAAGGTACAAAGCCAAATAGAAGGGCTTATTAAGCAGGTTGTTACGCAACGGGCTGAGCGACAAAAGAAAATAGACGCCGTTTTGATGTTTACGAAGCTGGACGCAGATTCCGTTGGGAAGATGTTGAAAGAAGTAAACGAAACCAATGGTGTCATTATACAGGCCAATGCCGTTTTTAAAGCTGTTGTAGATATGGAAACCGGAATGCGTGGGTATCTTCTGGCTGGGCAGGAAGATTTCTTAAAGCCTTATTTCGACGGCAGTGAAGAATTGGTTAAAATTACAACTGATCTTAAAGCCGCACTCAAAGATAATAAAGATCAGGTTGAACTACTCAATCAACTGGAAGCGACGGTCAAAGAATGGCAGGCAAACGTCGTTGAACCCATGATTTCTTTACGAAGAAAAATTGGGTCAGCTAAAACCATGGATGATATGGCCGACTTGGTTGGCGAGGCAAAGGGCGAAGAGTATTTTACGGCTTTCCGGTCAACGATGACCGCCTTTGCAACGAACGAGCGCGCCCAGTTGGAAAAACTCAAAGCCGAAACGGAAAACACAGTAACAGCCACCAATACAGTGATTGTTTCTGCAACGGTAGTTGCGATACTTCTCGGGGGAGGGCTGGGAATGCTCGTGGGACGTGGTATTGCACAGCCTATCAAACATATGACCGGTGTCATGGGACGCTTGGCGGGTGGTGAAAAGGATGTGGATGTTCCTGGACTTGAGCGCGGCGATGAAGTTGGCGAAATGGCTTTGGCTGTTCAGGTGTTCAAAGACAATATCATCAAAACGGAAGAGCTGGCCAAAGAACAGGAAGAGATTCAGCGAATGCGCGAAGAGCGTACAAATAAAATTTCTTCCCTGACAAAGGATTTTGATAGCGGAGTATCCGTTCTTCTGGAATCTGTGGGAACCGCGATTTCCGATATGGAAGGCACGGCAAAATCAATGTCTGATATTGCCCAACGGACAAAAGAACGTGCAACTGTTGTATCAGGCGCGGCCCAAAATGCATCCGTCAATGTTCAGTCGGTTGCCAGTGCCACCGAAGAGTTGTCTTACTCGATTAAAGAAATTAGCCAGCAGGTTAATCAATCTTCTGAGATTACCAGTAAGGCAGTTGCCGAAGCTGGTAAGACTGACCAACAAATTCAAGGATTAGCAAGTACCGCGGATCAAATCGGGGATGTGGTGAGCCTCATTTCAGATATTGCAGAACAGACTAATCTGCTTGCGCTAAACGCCACGATTGAAGCTGCGCGTGCTGGTGACGCGGGTAAGGGCTTTGCTGTTGTTGCCAGCGAGGTGAAAAATCTGGCGAATCAAACAGCCAACGCGACAGAGCAAATATCATCCCAGATTGAGGCTGTACAATCGGATACCAAGAGTGCGGTAACCGCGATACAGTCTATTACCTCTACAATTAACGAAATTAATCAAATTGCGTCTGCCATTGCTTCTGCTGTTGAAGAACAGGGGGCGGCTACTTCTGAAATTTCTAGAAATATCGAGCTTGCTGCGAATGGTGCAGGTGAAGTCACTAATAATATTGAATCGGTCAGTCTGGCGGCAAATGATACGGGCGTAGCATCTGAGCAAGTTTCTGCTGCGACACGCGAACTTAATAGCAAAGCTGATAATTTGCGTGGCGAAGTTGAAACTTTCCTAAATGCGATCCGCTCTGCTTAGCAGGTTTTTTTATCGCTCTATAAAGAGAATTACTCCATTCATTACTTTTGCTATCGGTCATTACTTTTTGCTATTGGTAGTGAGTAGCGAGAAGGATATTTGTCTCTGTTTCCATTACATCTTCATGGGTTCTGATATCAGCTAGGGTGCTGTCCAAGCTTTCAAGTGACTGTGTATGAATATCGACAAGAATATCATACGGGCCACTGATGGTGTGGATGGCGATAACCTCTGTCTGTCCAGCAAGATAGGCCATGATCCGCTTGTTGGATTTTGATCGCATCTTTATTCTTGCCTGTGCTCTAATTGGTGTTTGGGCATCTGCGTCAGATGTTTTTATTGTAAAACCCTGAATGACCTTTTTGGCAACAAGCCGATCTATACGGTTTTGTACCGTTGCCCTAGAAATACCGAGTGTGTGCGCAAGTGATACGACGGGTTGGCGCGCATCCTGACGTAAAAGGGCTATGAGTTTCTGATCTGTATTGTCTATCATTTTGACAATATGCGATATTCTTTGATCATTTTGAAAGATAATAATCAATTTGTGTGCAATTTTATGGCTATTTGTTTACATCGCGTCGCGTAATACTGCGTCATATTATTAATTATGGCGACAGTGCTTTGTGTAGAGGTGGGCTGTCTCTTTTTTCAAAAAAGTGAGTAGAGTAATGAGAGTAACCGTTTGCCAGTTCGATAATCGTATAGAAAAAATTGAAGACAGTTTTTCTAAGTTGGCTGATCATGTGCAAAAGCATAATTCCGAGTTTGTTTTGGTTCCAGAAATGTCCTTTTCTTCTTGGTTAGCGGCATCAAGACAGCCGAACGCAAAATCTTGGCTTGGTGCTGTTGACGCTCATACAAAAATGATTGATCGCCTTGACGAACTTGGCGCAAAAGCGGTTATGGGTACGCGACCTGTTCTGGATTTAGCGCGACGAAGAAACCGTGCATATCTTTGGCAAGAAAAGCAGGAACTGGTTGAATTTCATGATAAATGGAATTTGCCCGACGAAGAGGATTACTGGGAAGCGACTTGGTATGATCGGGGGGACAAACTTTTTTCTACGGCACGGTATAATGATGTACGGATCGGCGTCACAATTTGTACCGAGATGTGGTTCTTTGAGCATGCGAGAAGTTACGCAAAGCAGCAGGCACATCTTTTGTGTGTGCCAAGGGCAACCCCGCATGGATCGACTGAAAAATGGCTTGCGGGTGGACGTGCGGCGGCTGTTGTCTCTGGTGCTTATTGCTTATCATCGAACCTATATAATCCTAAGGACGATGGTGATAATCTCGGCGGGTTGGGGTGGGTCATTGATCCAGAAGGAAATGTGATGGCAACGGCAACACCCGAAAATCCGTTTGTTACTGCGGAGATTGATATAGATTTTGCTGAAAAATCAAAAAAGACTTATCCGCGCTATGTGGCGGACTAAAATTCGGTTCTAAATAAGAAAACTTATTTCCTAAAAGAGGCGTCAACTTGATGCCTCTTTTATACGAGGACGTGGTGTCGTTTTTAAACGGCCCCCCTGGTCTAGGTGTGATTTAGGGCAGAGATGAGATTTAGGCGAGACTTTTTGCCATATCTTCGGCCATATCTTCGTAAGTTCTAAGCTGTTCCGTTGTGTGTTTGATATCAAGGTCAAGCCAGTTATCAAATTGACCTTTTGCCGTGGAGTATTCTTGCTTTAGTTCCAAAAGACGATTCAGCTGTCTTTCATAGATATCAACAAGCAAGCTTACCTGCATCGTTTGTGTCGCCTGGTCTGCGAGGTGGAGCAAGCGCATCTTGATCGCGATAATCAGCTTGCTCATATCTGTGATGGGTGCGCGAAGGTTGGACCCCATCAGATAAATGAACTCTTCCTGACCAGAATATGTTAGAGAGAGGGTTTCCGCATCTGAAGTTTTATCAAGACTGACAAGTCCTTCGACTTTTAGGACTTCTAGCGGGGGACCAATCAGATCGAGCGATGGACCAACGACAAGACTGGTGAAACCACGTACTGTTTGGGCCAACATGGCATAACTCATGGGGCTTTCCATAAGCAAGCCAAGCGCGAGAAGGCGAGTTGCTTCTGCTGGGACCAGTGTATTATCGCGGTACATAGAGTTCTCTCATCTAACTAGAAGACGTCACTGATTAAGATACCAAACTAGAGCTAAAATATCTCGAAGTTTTTTATCTGTCCAGTTAAATGAGAACTATTCGCAATTAAGGCGTTTTTTAGGCAGCGATTTGTAATTGCAGTTCTTGCCAGATTTCCTTTAGTGCCTTGACCAGATAATCAATATCATCATCAGTGTGAACGGGCGATGGTGTTAGCCGTAACCGTTCTGTACCCTTAGGTACCGTAGGATAATTAATAGGCTGAACATAGATACCATAGCGGGACATAAGGGTATCGGTGATCTGTCTACAAGTTTTAGGGTCACCCACCATAACGGGAACAATATGTGTTTCCGACTCGATAACGGGCAACCCAGCTTCTTTCAATCGTTTGCGGGTTTCATGTGCGCGATCCTGATGGCGGCTTCTCTCAAAAGCACTTTCTTTCAAATGACGAATTGATGCCAGTGCGCCAGCTGCAACAGCAGGGGGGAGTGATGTCGTAAAGATAAAGCCGGACGCGTAGCTACGGATAAAGTCAACGAGGCTTGCAGAGCCTGTGATGTAGCCACCAACGACGCCAACGGCTTTGCCTAGGGTGCCTTCGATAACATCCAGGCGATGGGTCAGATTTTCTCTGTCGGTAATACCACCACCGCGTGGGCCATACAGGCCAACCGCGTGTACTTCGTCCAAATAAGTCAGGGCATTGTATTTGTCTGCCAGATCACAGAAAGCTTCGATTGGTGCAACATCCCCATCCATAGAATAAACGGATTCAAAGGCGATAATCTTTGGACGCTCAGGGTCAATTTCTTTGAGTTTTGCTTCAAGATCTTCGGGATTATTGTGTTCAAAGATAACCCTGTCCGCTTTACTGTGGCGGATGCCTTCGATCATAGAGGCATGGTTCATGGAATCAGATAGAACCACACAGTTCGGCAGCTTTGACGCCAAGGTGCTCAGTGCAGCCCAGTTGGAAACGTAGCCAGAGGTAAAGAGCAGCGCGGCTTCTTTTTGATGCCAGTCGGCCAGCTCTTTTTCAAGCAAAACATGGTAATGGTTGTTGCCGGAAATGTTACGGGTGCCACCAGCACCTGCACCACATCTATCCAATGCATCGTGCATTGCGGCGATGACTTTGGGGTTTTGGCCCATACCCAAATAGTCATTGGAACACCAAACTGTGACAGGGCGGGTGCCGTCTGTGCCATAGTGAGTTGCATTCGGGAACTTACCAGCCTTACGCTCCAAGTCAGCAAAAACACGATAACGACCTTCTTCTCTCAAGCCATCTATCGCCGTACTGAAATACTCTTCGTAGTTCATTTGCTCTTCTCGCCTAACGTGAGCCGCTTTAACCGGCTTGTTCTTATACTCGTATACAGGCTTTGCTGTAACAAGCTTATCAGCTGTTGAATTAATGAATAGTTTACCTGAATTCAACAACAATTCGCACTCTACTGCGCCGCTATTATATCACCAACGCGACTGAACGACGCATAAAGTTTTAGTTTCTTCTTACACAACAGTGTTATCGCAACTTAATGTGGTCGTAATTGATCGATGTCAATTCGATGGGCGATATGTGATTTTAACAAAAACGAAACAGGTTGCGCCACAGAATTGTTGCGCCACAGAGTTTATGTCACAGGCTTTTGTCGACACGTGGGGGGAAGCTCTGCGGCGCAATATGATTTTAAGGCGATCGGGCGCTACTTAAATCAGGTTTTCTTCTTTGGCCCAGTGCAAAGTTTTATCCAAAGCAATGCTGAAACGCTTAAGAATCTGATCGATTTCATCTTCGGTAATGATCAAGGGCGGACAGAAGGCAATTGAATCCCCCATGTTTCTTAAGATCAAACCTTCGTCGATTGCACGTTCGTTCAGATAGGTGCCGACTTTGCCGATAGGATCAAAACTTTCTTTGGTTACTTTGTCCCGTACAAGTTCGACAGCAGCAATCAAGCCAACGCCACGAACTTCACCAACAAGGGGATGGTCTTTGAATTGGGCAAGACCATCTTGCAGTCGCTCTCCTGTATTTGCCGCTTGAACAAAGAGATCGCGTTCTTCGTAAATTTTCAGCGTCTCCAATGCAACGGCGGCACACACAGGATGGCCTGAGTAGGTGTAGCCATGCCCCAGAACCCCAATTTTTGCCGAATTATCTGCGATTCCTTGGTATAACATGTCCGTAATCATAACGGCAGAAATCGGTAGATATGATGAACTCAAAGCCTTGGCGATGCTAATAATATCAGGCTTCATGCCAAAGGTTTCACAGCCGAAGGTATTCCCTGTGCGGCCAAATCCACAAATAACCTCATCCGCAATCAGTAGAATGTCATATTTTTTAAGAACAGCCTGAATTTTCTCCCAATAACCTTTGGGGGGTACAATGACACCGCCGGCCCCCATGACAGGCTCGCCAATAAAGGCGGCAATGGTTTCAGGGCCTTCATCCAGAATCATTTTCTCTAAATCATCTGCCATGCGGGTTGAAAAATCTTCCTCGCTTTCACCATCTTGACCAAACCGCCAATAATGAGGACAGGATGTGTGGAGAATATTGGCGATCGGCAGATCAAAATCAGTGTGGTTTGCAGGAAGTCCTGTCATGCTGGCGCTGGCAACAGTCACGCCGTGATATCCTTTTATACGACTGATTATTTTTTTCTTTTCCGGACGTCCGACCGCATTGTTGTAATACCAGACCAGCTTGACCACCGTGTCATTGGCTTCCGATCCGGAATTGGCAAAGAAGACTTTCGACATGGGGACAGGTGCCATGGCAAGGAGCTTTTCTGATAATTCAATCGGGGGGATCGGCGTTTTGTGGGTGAAGCTGTGGTAATAGGGCAGCTGTTTCATTTGCTTGTTTGCTGCTTCTATTAATCGTTCTTCGCCAAAGCCCAGGGATGTTGACCATAAACCGGCCATCGCTTCGATATAGGATTTCCCTTGATCATCGAACACATTAATACCTTTGCCGTGAGTGATGATCAGGGGGCCTTTTTCTTCATGAGCACGGGCATTCGTATAGGGGTGGAGGCAATAGGCGACATCGCGCCCGGCCATGGAATTAGGTGCGCTTAAATTTGCTGAATCACTCATGTTGAATCCTGATCAAAGGTTTTTTTGTTTCTGATTGTGATTACACCCGAGAGCTATAGGGACTTCAAGTCGATAAATCATCGCGTAGAAATTTATTTTACAGAGAATTCTGTCAAAGGTGCTTTATGGGGAAAGAAGTTCATAAGCTTATAATTCTGGTAATACTTTTTGTATTATTTTTACAGGGTACATAGTTAAAGAATATTGCGATTGAAAGTTCTCGTAACAAATGAGTTCAAGTTCCATGGATGATAGCTATCAACAATTGAGAATAGAGTTTGTTGATCAGTGTCATGTGGTGACGGACGAGTTAGAGAGTCTGCTGAATAATGTCTATGATGGTAAAGAGAATGCGCCTAAGGCAATAGATCTTATCCGTCGCGAGATGCATAACCTCAAAGGACAGGGAAGTGTTTTTGGATACCCAGTGATATCCATGATTGCTCACCGTCTGGAAGATTATCTGGCAAAAGAACAAGTACTTGATATCGACAGAATAGATGATGTTAATGTGTATCTGGATCATATCAGGGGAATTGTTGGTCGAGATCAGCAGCTGTCCGATGCGGAAACAAATGAACTTTTAAGGTCCCTTCCTCAATTCGGTCTAGCAGCTCATAGCGAATTAGAAAAAGGCGCAATCGTTGAAGATGTCGAAGTTATGGTGGTGACGTCGAGCAAACTTCATCGGCATCGTTTGGAAAGTGCTTTAAATAAGCCAGGGTGGCGGCTGATTTCTTTTGACCGCACGCTTGATCTTCTTGAAAATGCCTTAGTCAGTCCACCGAACGGTGTTATCGTTTCTGGCGAGTTACCCCTTGTTTCAGGGGTGGAGTTAGCGCGAATATTTTTGGCTTTGGAAAAGCTTAAGAATGTACCCTTTGCTATTTTAACAAGCCGATCCAAAAGTCACAAAAATTTTGAAGACCTGTCTGAGAGTGTGAATTTTATCTCTACAGGGCAGGAGTTTGGGCAGGACGTTCAGCGTATTATTGACGTGTTTTCCCCACAATCAGTTAAAACTAACCCTCGAAAACAGCCTGTTAAAATAGCTGTGACGAATACAAAACACCTCGAGATTCTTTTGGCAGAAGATAATCGTATCAATCAAATTCTTGTCCAGCGGTTCCTAGATGATCAGCCTTGCAATGTTACTGTGGCAGAAAATGGTGTTGATGCTGTCGAGGTTTGTAAAAAACAAGTGTTTGATGTTGTTTTGATGGACGTCGTTATGCCCAAGATGGGTGGGGTCGAAGCAACAGAGGCTATCCGTGGTCTGGGTCTGTCTTGGACGGATAGTGTGCCGATTATTGCTTTAACGGCTGATTATGCTGGCGAACATCAAAGAGCGTATCAAAAAGCTGGTATGAATGAATGTGTCGGGAAGCCTATTGCGCCCGAAACTTTGCTGAATACGATTAATAAGCTGACAAGTTAACTGTGCCATGGAATTAATTTAGGTGCACTAAAGTCACGTTTTCGTCTAGACCGCACGACCGGAAGCGGTTGTCGTATCAACAAAAAACTGGTCTAAGAATAAACAGATTTTTTACCCCTTTTCTATCCCTTAGGTGCAGGCCCCGATGCTGATTGTTTTCGAGAGTATCTTTCCCATATTTGCTATAATTTTGCTCGGATTTGGGCTGCGGAAAAGCAATTTTGTCCCAAAAGAGCATTGGCGGGTTCTGGAAGAGCTTTGTTTCTGGATATTTTTCCCCTGTATTCTGGCGACAACTCTGATCAAGGCTGATCTATCCGCTATAGAGCTGGGGCCTTATGTCTTTTCAGCTTTGGCGATGATGGTCAGCCTTGGTATTTTTACGCTGTTCTTATGGCCATTGCTTCGTGGCTTATGGGGGACGAGTAGGGGGCAGTTTTCAACAGTTTATCAGACCGTAACGCGGTGGCATGGCTTTATAGCTTTGGCCATAGTCTTGAAGCTTTATGGCCCAGAAGGTGGCGCGTTGATCGCCTTGGCGATGGCGGTCATGGTGCCGTTTTTGCAAATAACCAATATTCTGGTGTTAGCGACTTTTTCGGATGATGAAAATCAGTCGGGTCCCTCTTTGTCCAAAGTTGTCAAAACTATTGTTGTAAACCCTTTGTTGTGGGGTGTTTTGTCCGGGCTAGTCCTTAATCTTTTGGATGTGACTGTCTGGGAACCTGCTATGACAATGGCAGACCTTTTGGGACGGGCAGCGTTGAGTATGTCGCTTTTGGCTTTGGGGGCTGGGCTCAGCCTTAAGGCTGCACTCAATCCTTCGCGCGAATTGTTGGTCGGGTTGATTGGGAAGCTGCTGTTGACACCTGCTGTTATGGCGGGCTGGGCCTTGTGGTTTGGTATCTCTGGCCTGTCATTTTCTGTTTTGATGGTTTGTGCATCGGTGCCGACGGCGATGAACGGTTATTTGTTAGCCAAGAAAATGGGGGGCGATGCAGATCTTTATGCTGCGACCTCAACCGTGCAGACGGTGGTCTCGTTCTTTAGTATTCCCTTGGTTCTATGGCTCGCAAAGACCTATGCGAACGGGCTATGATTTCTATCGAGGTGTCGTTTAATACGTTTTAAGTCTGCCCGTACAATTAGTTTGTGAGCAGTTTCCACTGGAATCATATAGAGGCGCCCAAAAGCATTATGGGTTTTGACTGATGATGTAATTGTGAGTGTTGCTCTATCTGTTGTTATACAGGTCATGACATCCAGATGTCTGTCCCGTGCCGTAAGTGTCAGAACAGTAGGCGAAATGTGTTCTACGACGAAAAAATCGAGCTGATCACCTATCTGTAAATTATCTGGCCATTGTCCTGAAAAACCTTTGATAGGTTTGACGCCAAACCAGCCCGATATTTTGTCTCGCACACGAAATGCAAATTTCATGATTGGCGCTGGGTTGGAAGTGATCATTTGCCATGCCTCTGGCGCAGAAATTTCCCGGGATAGGATGACAGACTGCGTGTCAAAAAAGTTGAGTTGTTCCCTCGGGGCCAGTATCTGAATGTCTGTTCTTTTATAAGTAAAAAAGGGTTTTTGTGTCAAAAGGCTGATCGCGGCATGGAAATAACTACTTTATATCTATGACCGCGCTTTGAAGTTTCAACCATTTTTGTTCGCTGAGAAAGTACGCTATAACTCAACAGGCTGTCCGTGTGGTGTGCGAAGATAAGCGTTGCGCCATTCTTCTTTACGAAGGGACATTTCATCAGACTTGATGTTGTTTTTTTTGGTGACAATCTTCTCAAGTACATTGAGCCAATGGTTGTAATAGGTGTTGCCGAGATCCGGATCACCATTTGCTTGGGCAAGTTTGATTTCCTGACTGAACATATCTACCCATTCCGACCATGTGAAATGGCCTTCATCACAAAGGCGAACGGCTAAGGCAAAGGCTTGTGCTTGCCATGGCTCGGCAAAAACGGGGCCTTCTTCATCGGTTGGCAGCTGCGGTAAATTCTTACAAAAGTGTTGGGTTATATTGCTCATAGCTTTTCCATGTAACTTTGCCAGAGATCAACGTGTATGGTCGTATCGTTGCCATCGCCCCACAATTGGCTGCCGTCAAACGATACATTATAGAGGTGTTGGCCTGTTTTATTTCCCTGCGCATTCTCATCTGGAAAAATAAAGCTGCCATAATAATCGCAAATGGTACCTTCGTGTCCGCGAATGTATCTAGGGGCGCGCGTGTGTCCTGCGGGATTGAACTGTATGACCTTGATTTTGTCGCCGATCTTGAATTCTTTAGGATCATTGGTCGGCAAATCGCAAGGCCCCCCGGTCCAGAGGATATCCTGAACGGCTGACGCCGGGGCACATTTGTCTGTGAGTTTTTTAGGGGCTGGATCAATTGCTTTTCCCATTGCGAGTTCTTCGGATGAGATAACGCCCCGTTCCACCAAAAGTGTTTCCAGGCCAGTTAACCAGTTTTCATAATAACTGTTCGAAAGATAAGCCACGGGGTGTTGGCGTTCACGGGCAAAGCGAGAAATGTCAATGTTCCACTGTCCAAGCCACCCTGCCGTTAAGGTTAAGCCAAGAGCACGTTTTTCCCATTCCGCGTGGAAAATAGGCTCTTTGCGTTCAGGTTCCGGATTGATTGGCCCCAAGCCATGCATTCCACCTAGATCATGCGCGCCGTTCATAAAGTTTCTCCTGTCATAAGTATCTCTGGCTCTTGCATGTTTATGAACTAGGTTTTTCGTTTACTTCTATAGTTTGCAGTTTTTCAGGCATTAACGCTTGCTCGACACCGATCATGGAATTGCGTGTCACAAGTTTTTCAAGTTCTTCTGTCGTCCACCCATCAGTACCTTCCGGGCGCTGGGGCAGAACAAGGAAACGCATTTCTGATGTTGAATCCCAGACAGAGATTTTCACACCTTCGGGGAGCGTTGTGCCAAATTCTGCCAGAACACCTTTGGGATCGGATACAGCCCGTGCCCGGTAGGGCGCAGATTTATACCAAACAGGCGGCAGGCCAAGAACTGTCCAAGGATAACAAGAGCAAAGGGTGCAAACGACAAGGTTATGTCGGGTGTCGGTGTTTTCCACCACTTTCATGTGTTCGCCCTGACGACCTGTATAACCCATAGAATGTATGGCCTCGTTGGCATCAGAGAGTAAAAGAGATTTAAAGTCAGGGTCTGTCCAGGCGCGCGCAACAACTTTGGCACCGTTCCGGGGGCCGACTTTTGTCTCATAAGTCTCGATAATTTCATCTATGGCAGCGGGATCAACTAACCCTTTTTCAACAAGAAGCGATTCAAGTGCTTTGACCCTGAGTGCAGGATCAGAAGGTGGATCGGTATGGTCGTGTGAATGATCGTGTCCCATGGTACGCCCGGTTTTGTGTGTTTTTAATGATGCTGATTTTGATGGCTTAAGAATTATGCTGGTGAAATTATGAAACAAAAATTTTCATAAGTACAACATCATAAGTACAAGGGCTGTATAAATAAGGAATATTGATTTCATTTATAATATGACGTTCCAATTATGTATCTTAATCACGTCAAAATCGTTCATAATTAATTCACTTCAGAACTTACTTCCATGATCAAGTTACGTAACCAAATATGGGCCGGATCATTGTGTCGTCTCTCACTCCAAATTATTGATGGACTAAAACGCTCTATTTCTAGCGGTAGTTCAAGTATTTCTAAGGGCATTGACGTTGCAATCCGATTGGCGAGGCGACGTGGAAGGGATAGGATCATATCGCTCTCGGCAACCAACATCGGGGCGGCAAGAAAGTGAGGGAGCTTTATAGCTATCCTCCGGCTCAGATTTAGCTGCTCTAGGGCTTCATCCACAACATTTTTCCCATGGCCTGTAATTATGACTGATATATGTGATAAAGCGATGAAGCACTCTAGGTTCCAGTGCTTGGCAAGTACGGGGTGGCCTCGACGAACCAGGCAAACAAAATCTTCATCGTATAGCGACCGTTGATGAAAACGAGCAGGCAATTTATTATAAACTCCAACCGCTAAATCCACCTCTCCTTGCGCCACCAATTTCACATTATCACCCGATGGCGCAGCTATCTCTAAGTCAAGGTTTGGTGCTAGCGTTGCTAACTTTGATAGCAACTTAGGCATTAGTAACAATGACATATGGTCGTTAGCTGCAATAGATATTCGACCCGTCGCCTCACTAGGCGAAAAAATCGATGGGGCAACAATTTGTTTCGCTTCTTCCAGTAACTTTGCCACAGGTTCAGATAAGAACGTAGCCCGAGGCGTCAACTCCAAACCCTGGGCTGTAGGAATAACCAGTTTATCACCCAACATATGTCGAAGACGCCCCAAACCACGGCTTGCAGCCGGTTGGCTAAGGCCAAGTTTTTGGCCAGCTCGCGTGACACTGCGCTCTTTTATTAAAGCGTCAAATAGCTTCAGAAGGTTAAGGTCAATATGAGAGAAATTCACTTCACGCATTCTTGTTATTCTATCTATGCATTTGGGTAATGATGGTATTATTTATATGATTTTAAATACGAAATCTACTTTGATTATACCATAGTGAGAGAAAATTATGACTAAAACTGAATTATATGCTGTGAGTGGCGTTAGCGGACGTACCGGGGCGGCCGTGGCGCGTACTTTACTCGCGGCAGGTAAACGTGTGCGAGTGATCGTGCGCACCCCAGATAATGGGACTGTTTGGGCTAGTCAAGGCGCTGAGGTCGCTGTAGCAAGTCTTACAGACATGTCAGCATTAAGTAACGCTTTATCAGGTGCCGCGGGCGCTTACATTATTAGCCCACCACAATACTCACAGGAAGGTCTTTTTAAACAAGCTGAGATTATGGCTGACACGATTGCCGAAGCATCAATTAAAGCGCAGTTACCAAAACTGGTTGGCTTATCATCTATTGGAGCAGACAGATCGAAAGGTGTTGGTTGGATCGGCATGAACAGAGCATTAGAGCAAAGCCTAGAACAAACAGGATTGCCCGTCACATTTCTACGTGCAGCTTATTTTATGGAAAACTGGATACCTATGGTTCAATCCGCATTAAAGCAGGGGAGTTTATCGAGTTTTCTCGCGCCACTTGATAGGAAAATTCCGATGATAGCAACGGATGATATCGGCCGGATCGCTGCCGAAGCCTTAAATGAGGATTGGAATAAAGTACGTGTAATTGAACTGGAAGGGCCTACGTCATACTCACCCAATGATTTAGCAAATAGCTTAACGCAAAGTTTGGGGAAAGTTGTCGATATCAAAGCTATCTCTGAAACAGACTGGGCTACAGCGCTACAGGGGTCAGGAATGTCAGCAACTGCTATCGGTGGTTTTATTGAAATGACGCAAGCTCTTAACTCTGGCCACATTGATTTCATTGATAGTGCTGAAATTGATCGGCGAAAAGGCAGTATTACTCTTGATGATATCGTGACCGAAATATTGTCATAAGCTGTTTTCATTGATTTGAAGTTCGGAATGCGCTTCAAATCAATTTTTAGGGTTATACACAATTACATAATTTCTGACTTTGTTTCGTATTTTTTGTGGTATTTGTTAAAGGCCGATGCTCTTTTCCCATAGAGCATCGGTCATACATTTGTTGAGGTATTTATTATAATCCGATCCAGACCAGTCCGGCTCCGCTAAGAGCAGAGATCAGTAAAACGCGGGTCAGGCTCCAATGAAGCTTCAGGATCAGAAAACCACAGGCTGAAGAGAGTAAAATAACCCGCCAGTCCAGTGAACTTAAATCAGGTACCCAGACATTGAAGGGGCCGTATGTCTCGGCCTCTACTTTGGAAAAGAAAACGTGTAAGCCAAACCAGATGGATAGATTTAAAATCACACCAACGACGGCAGCTGCAATACCACTCAAAGCACTGCGCAATCTTGGTTGAGTCCCTATCCAGTCGATGTATGGAGCGCCAACAAAGATCCAGAGAAAACAGGGCGCAAACGTTACCCACAGCGTTACTAGAGCGCCAAATAGACCAAGGCTCAGGCCGCCTTCGCGGAAAGCGGCAATAAACCCGACAAACTCGGTCACCAAGATCAAGGGGCCGGGGGTGGTTTCTGCCAGTCCGAGCCCGTCCATCATTTCCCCGGCTGTTAACCAGCCAAAATGAATAAAAACATCCTGAGACATGTAGGCAAGAACAGCGTAAGCACCGCCAAATGTAACTACAGCGAGTTTGGAAAAGAAGATCCCGATGTCATTCAGGATCGACTGTGGCGCGAAGACGTTGAGCAAGACAAGCGGTGTTGCCCATATGACAAGCCATAAGATAATGGTTCCAAGGGTTTGCTTGAGATTACGGGTGCGGTTTTTGATTTCTTCGGGGGCGGTTATATCAGCATTGTTGCGCAGGAACCCAAAGAGGGCAGCAACGACAATGATCATTGGGAAGGGAAGGTTTAGAAAGAAAATGCCAATAAACGCTAGCCCCGCAATAATCCAATGTTCCGGCAAATGCAGGACTTTCTTGGCGACGCGATGAAGGGCCTCGATAACAATAACCAAGACACAGGCCTTCACACCTAGGAACAAAGCATTTACAAGTGGGACATCGCCAAAAAGGGCATAGATCGTGGCAAAGGCCAGCACGACCAGCGCGCCGGGGATAACAAAAAGTAACCCTGACAATAATCCCCCCAAAAAGCCGTGTAGTCGCCACCCTGTATAGGTGGCAAGCTGCATGGCTTCAGGTCCAGGCAATAGCATGCAAAAACTAAGAGCATTGAGATATTGTCGTTCGCTTAGCCAAGGCCGCTCCTCGACAATCATACGATGCATTAAGGCAATTTGCGCTGTTGGACCACCGAATGACAGCAGTCCAATCTTGAGCCAGACATGAAACAACTCACCCATAGAGGGATGAGTTGAGGACGCAGCGGTTGCCTCTTGAGATGCTGCTTCTGGTGATAAGCTACTATTCTTTGTCATATTGTTTTCTATAGAGTGCATGACTTAATCCCCTTTTGAGGGACGTTGGGAATTGGGAGCAGGCCAATCATGGCTTTCGCTGGTGGCATCGCGCGCCCAGCGGTAAAAGGCATCATAGAGCGCCATGCCAGCATCCAATTGCTGCAGATCATCACGATACATGCGTGATAATCCCAGAGATGCGGCAAGAAGCCCCGCAGCTTCCGGGGCCAAATCATGTCGGTTGGTATCTGCGCCGCGAACAATTGTTGCCAGTCGCTTGAGAGGTTCTGTTTCAAGGCCGAACTCTTCTATCATCGTATCGAATGTGCATTTCTCGCCACGATGGCTCCAATAAACATCTTTAACATCAAAGGGAGTAGCATTGAATTTCTCTGCGACATCCAAAACTTCAGATGCTGTTACATAAAGAATTTGGGCATTGCGGTCGATAAAGCGACGGATTAACCAGGGACAAGCCAGACGGTCAATCTTGGGCCGCAATCTGGTCACCCATACGGTTCGTCCCTCGATATTTCTATCTGGAATTCTCTCTACAGGAACCAGTGGGTTGTTTGTTTCTTCCCACCCGAGAAACCCGCCTTCCAGGCTTTCCGTTCGCACGTCAAGATCACGCAAAATAGCTGCGGTTCCTTGGCTGATCTTTTTTCCCTTGTGACAGGTGACGACCACATGTTGATTTTGCAGGGATGGTGCTAGCGCAGCGATGCTTTGAAAGGGATAGCGAAAAGATTGAGGAATAAGTCTTGGATCTTTGGCAAAGTCTTCGTCAATCCGCAGGTCGATAATAACCGGAGCGTCTGGTGTGCCGACGAGGCGGGATAATTGAGATACTTTAATTTCATTTGGTGATGGCATAGCGCATCCTCTCACACATTTGGTGTTGAATTAGGATGCGAAACTTGGGCTGTCGCCTCACGGGGTGTTCGCAACCCCATGTCACAATTCTACGCGGTTATTTTCTGAGGTCAATCGAGCTTTGGTGAAAGTTTAAATTTAATAGTATTATAAGGGCCTTAGATAATGCTAAGGCCCTTATAAAGTTTAAGCGTTTTCCTATAAGGTTAACCAAGCTGTGAAGGCGTAACCCGATACGATCGCACCAAAAAGGCCGAGCAGAAGATAGAGGACGAAAACGGGTTTCTTGACCAGTGCATAGACACCCATCGCTGCTGGGATGGAGGAAACTGATCCCGCGAGCATAAAGGTCATGCCTGTACCAGCCCCCATACCAAGTTCAATCAAACTGTTTATAGTCGGAATGGCTGCGTAGCCGTTCAGATAAGCAGGGATACCGATAAGTGCACCCAGCGGAATAGACCACCATTGCTCGTCACCAAAAAGCAGAGCAACTTTATCGACAGGCAAATAGGCAACCATTAGGCTTTCGAACAGGAAGGCGAGTGCCAGCCACTTGAAAAGGAACCAGCCATTGGTCATTGCTTCGGTTTTGAAGGTTTCTGTTCGTTTGGGATTGTGCCAGAATTTCCAATAAACAGTTGTGTCTGGTTTTGAGCCACTGTCTTTTTGGTCAGTGCCACAGCTTGTAGCGCACGACGATCCGCATCCACTTGCTGTTTGCGGACGCATGATTTCCTGAAAATAACCCGACCGGACCATCAGGTAAGCGATAATGCCCCCCGTTGTTCCCATCAAAAAGGCAGCAATGGTTTTGAAGGTTGTGAACTCCAGCCCAAAAACGGCGCTGGTCAAAATAAACATTTCCGGATCCATGAGGGGAGAGGAAATCCAGAAGGCCATGACCGGGGCCAGTGGAACGCCTGCCCGTAGGAGGCCGGAAATCAACGGAATGACCCCACAGGAACAAAAGGGAGATAGCGTGCCAAATAATGCTGCAATGCCGATACTGACGATGGGGTTTCCCGATGTTGTCGTATTGATTTTGCTGTCGAGATTACTCGCTTTTGTATAGGCCGCGACACCAATTGAAAGTACAATAAAGGGAAGAATGGCCACTATGTTTTTTGCACTAAAAACAATCGAAGGCCAAAGTTGACTTTGATCGAGGATGGCAATCAACACAAGGGTAAGCAAAAATGCGAGGATAACTTTGTCCAGCCGCAAGTTGTTCCATTTTGTTATTTCAAGGAAAGACATAACATTACCTTATTTCTGGAATTATCGAAATATTTAAACAAGCTTTATTCAACATGGATCTCTTCTTCTAAATTATGGCCTTATTCGTTTAGAGGTTAAGTTCTCTAAGACTAAGTTCTCTTAAGTTAAATTCTGGGTTCAAGCTTCTTGAAGCCCATTACAGCAGTCTTCCATCAGATACTCCAACAGACTGTTTGTCAGTTGATAATCCAGTCGGCATCGTAAGATCCGACCTTCACGTGACTGGATCAGAAGTCCCGATGTCATCATGTGTGAGATATGGTGTGATAGTGTGGAGTGTGGCATATCCAGCTCTTTTTGAATATCGCCAACCGCAAGTCCTTCGTCCCCGGCCTTAACCAGCAGGCGGAACATCGCCAGACGTGCCGGATTACCCAGTTTTGAAAGGCAGACTGCTGCTTTATCCAGTTCCATATCACCCTCAGATATTATTTCTGTATTTATCGAAATAATGTCTGAGGGGCTGTTTGTCAAGCCATCACATACAGATCTTGTATGATTGAAGGCGGGTTTTGTATATTAGAGCTCTGAAAAACGTTGGTTATGGAAGAGGATGGGTTCTTAATTTTTGCGGTCATCAAAGATAGTACGTTGCCTATTAGCAAGGTTTTTTGACTTTGGTTGCGACTTTACTGAATATGATGGTTTTTAGCGCCGTAATAACATGACGTAACAGGTCGTGTGCAGTCTTACTACGTTCTATTCGGGCTATATGTTCATATGAATTACGCGGGTGTAACATGAGTATCTCCTTTTCATTAGAAAGAACTATCTCATGATTAATTTATTTGTATAATTGGGATGATTTAAACAACACCTTTCAAAGTTTTGGTATAATGCGTCTTGATGATCTCAGGTTTTTTGTGCGAGTGGCAACTCTGGCGAACCTTTCTGCTGCGGGGCGAGAGTTTGGTCTGTCACCGTCTGCGGCCAGTGCACGATTGGTCACGCTGGAAAAGTCTGTTGGCAGTCAATTGATGTCGCGGACAACGCGGTCAATTGCGCTAACAGAAGCGGGGCAGGTCTTTAAAGGTCATGCCGAAGCTGCGTTGAATGAAATAGACACAGCGATAGATCGTATGGATGAAACGGCCACTGAACCGCGGGGGCACCTAAAAATTTCATGTAATATGTTTTTTGGTCGAAAGCATATTCTTCCCTTTCTCAACGAATTTACCGAACGCTATCCAAAAATTACTTTGGAGATGAGTTTTTCTGATCGTCTCGTGGACATGATTAAAGAGGGGTATGATCTGGCAATTCGCGCGGCTAAATTACCTGATTCAACTTTGCGGGCACGAAGATTAGCCGGAAATCCAAGAGTTCTGTGCGCTTCACCGGAATATCTGGCGAGAAAAGGGGCACCGACCTGTCCTGATGATTTAAAGAAACACGATTGCATCGGGGTGAGCTTTATGCCGACCTGGTATTTTCAGGGGGGTAATAAAGAAATTAGCTGCTCTATAGAATCTTCAATTACTGGGGACACAGGTGACTATGCCTATGATGCCGCTTTGCATGGTTTGGGCTTAACAGTCAAATCGGTGGCGCATGTTTGGGAAGATCTTAGGGATGGGCGTTTGGTCGAAGTGATGACTGACTACCCTGTTGCACGTTCCGGCGATGTCTGGGCTGTTTATCCCCCTGGCAACTATACGCCTTCGAAGATAACGGCATTGATTGATTTCTTGCGGGACAAATATGGATCTCCCCCTTATTGGGAAACTGATTACAGGGAAGCGAGAAATGATTAATTTTATAACGAAAAAAGGTGGCAAATATGCCACCCTTTTTGTTCGTATGGTTCAGGATTAGCGAATTAATCCGCTTTTCCACCGTGTTTGCTGGACCATTCATTTGGACTGCTTAGGAATGAACGAACAGTGACAAGGTTATCATTTTCGAGGTAACCTTTTTCTTCGGCAACTTTTAAGGCATCCCACCAAGTGGCTAGGGCATGAAGTGTTACGCCTTCTTTGGCGAGATCAGTTACGGACTGTGGGTAGATGCCATAGTGGAAGAACACGAAGGTATGGTCACATTTACCGCCTGCGTTGCGGATTGCTTCGACAAAATTAAGTTTTGATCCACCATCTGTTGCGAGGTCTTCAACCAGAAGAACGCGGCTGCCTTCTTCCATGTAACCTTCGATTTGCGCGTCACGGCCAAAACCTTTTGGTTTTTTGCGAACATAAAGCATTGGCAGACCCATGCGTTCTGCAATCATTGCCGCAAAAGGAATGCCCGCGGTTTCTCCACCCGCAATAGCATCAATTGATTCATAGCCGATATCACGTTGGATCAGTTCAACGGCCATGTCCATCAGCTTTGCACGGGCGCGGGGGAAAGAGATAATCTTCCGGCAATCAACATAAACAGGACTGATGCGACCAGATGTAAAGGTAAATGGGTCTTCCGGACGGAAGAGAACAGCTTCGATTTCCATCAGAATTGAGGCTGTTGTTCTGGCGGTTTCGGTAATTTTGCTCATCGAGTATCCGATCCTTGGGTCAGTTGCCGATAGCTCTTTGTTCACAGCTATCCGAATAATTTTGATCTATTTACCTCTTGCGTTGCCATGCTGCAATATTTTTCCCCGTTGGGGAACGTAAGTCAAAAAACATTCATGTAAGTAATAGCATCCTAAGGTGAGACTGGTTATCTTATTTCAAAGCTGTATTTGCCAAACGAGACCTGTTCGCGAGGAAGAATGTCTGAAGGTTCTGAAAAGAGTAATAAAGGAAATAACCAAGATACTGTCTTGGTTTGGCGTGAAGATGATATTGCGACGGTTGTCTTGAACCGCCCTGAAAAGCTGAATGCTTTTAATTTGGCTATGTGGCAAGACCTTGGAACTGTTATGCTTGAACTCGGTGCTGATGAGACATTGCGGTGCGTTGTCATTCGAGGCGCTGGAGGGAGAGCTTTTGCCGCGGGGGCAGATATTGCAGAGTTTCGGAAGGTTCGTTTTTCATCACAACAAGCTGCTGATTATGCCAAGCCAATGGACCGTGCAGCGGATGCCATTCGTCAATGTCCACACCCAACCCTTGCCTTTATCGAAGGGGCGTGCATGGGCGGCGGGTTGGAAATTGCCGCGCAGTGTGATCTCAGGATAGCCAATCGCTCGGCAAGGTTTGGTATTCCGGTTAACAAAATTGGGAACGTGCTGCCTTACCCGGCGATGATTGCTTTGGTGGGGCTGGTCGGGCGAAGTGTTACAATGGAACTTCTTTTGGAAGGGCGCATTTTTTCGGCCGAAGAGGCGTATATAAAAGGGCTGATTGGTCGAATTGTCGAAGATAATATTGCTGAAGCGGAAGTCTATAATTCTGCGAGACGTATTGCAGAAGGCGCGCCGTTGGTGGCGCGTTGGCATAAAAAACATGCTTCACGGGCGCAAGAGGCAACGCCTTTGACGGCGGAAGAGTTGGCTCAACCCTTTCTTTGTTGCGATACCGCGGATTATAAAGAAGGGATAGCTGCGTTTCTTGAAAAGCGAAAACCAAGGTTTACAGGTGCCTAAAATAGCGAAGATTGGTCAGAGTTGTATTTGCAGCTTGCTTCTCTGGAGGGCTTTTCTGTGCACCTCATTGGGGGTATTTAATTATGGTATCTGGCGCCTATTGAAGTTTTAATCTCTATCTTCGTATCAATAAAAGTGATTATACTTAAAGCGTTTGGTCATAGGTTGTTCTCGGTGTGTTTTTGAATTGGCTGGTTTTGTATGTATAAAATGCTGGATCTGAATGAGATCCCAGAGAGTTCTCCGATATTTTTTATGGCTTCCTATTATGATCGGCTGCCGAGATTAGAACCCTATGATTCGGAACAGTTACCTCTCCCTCTATGGTCAGATTTTAATCCGGTAGAAATACGAAAAATTTTAGCTTGGACAATGGTGATCCAGCGAAATGAGGCCAGTCCGTCCGGTCATCTTATCAAACTTGAGGGCGATAAAATAATAGAAGCTTCCGGTGTCAATTCCATGGGGAAAACGTTGGCTGAAGCGTTCGATCCTGAAATGGCCCAGATTAAGTGGCAAGAAATGGAAGATGTGGCGCAGCAGCGGCGTACATCCTTTACTCTAAGTCCTGTCCCCCGATCAGATCGGTCTTTTATTGATCTGTATCGTGGATGTTTCCCCTTTTGTGATGCGCAGGGTGAGGTTTGCCGTCTGGTGATTATCGTTGCGCCCGTGAAAGATGTCGTACGGTAATCATGTGCAGGCCGTTGTTAAGGCCTGAAGATTAGAATAATTTCATGACAGCTTCGCCATGACCAACGAGTTGTCCATGTTGGTTTTTCACATCACAAGACAAAAATTTGATATGTTTGCCGCCACCTTTTAAGATGCCTGTTGCGACTAATTTATCATCGACCTTAGCAGCCGAAGTAAATTGCGTGTTGAGGGAGAGGGTCACGGCACGACGACGTTTTTCTGGGTCTGGATTGTGGATCAATGTGTAGCCACAAGCTGTGTCAATTAGGGTCGCGAGAACACCACCATGCATAATGCCTGCGCTGTTTAAGTGGCAGTCTGCAATAGTCAGGGCAATGCTGGCTGATCCTTCGCTCCACTCAGCAAGGCTATAGCCCATATGTTGTCCAAAATTACTCAGGTTTTCGTGTGGGGTTGATGTATTCATAACAGTTCCATGTGTGACAGGTGTTCGTCAAAAGATGGGCTTAGAAGTTGTCTTTAACCGGAAGGATATTCGTATTTTTGACTTCTTCCATGACAACATAACTATGAGTTTGGGAAACCCAGGGTGTTGCTGCCAACTTATCCCCCAGAATGCCACGATATTCTGCCATGTCAGCTGCCCGAACCTTGATAAGATAGTCGAAACCACCTGAAACCATATGGCATTCCAGAACTTCCGGAATTTCCATCATTGATTTTCTGAACTCTTCAAATGCGGCAGAGGTTGTCCGTTCAAGGGTGATCTGGACATACACCAGCAAGCTCGCATTTATCTTCGCCGGATTCAGCGAGGCCATATACCCTTTGATGTAGTTGCTTTGCTCTAGCCTTTTGACCCTTTCAAGGCAAGGGGTCGGGCTAAGGTTAACCCGACGTGCCAGTTCTACATTTGAAATCCGTCCGTCCTCTTGAAGTACCCGGAGGATGTTGCGATCTATTCGATCCAGCTTTCTTTCACTCATGAAGATTATATAACTATAAAATACGTAATTTACTAGAGATAATATTGTATATTTTATGAATATGGCAGCATATATCGCTGCATATGGGGTATAATGCTTCCAGATATGAATACGAAACACGCGCCTGAACGCGGTATCTGGGATTTACTAACATGATTATCGATAAAGAATTGGCTCATGCTACGCCTTTAATGGAGGCCTTGCGTCTAGCTTATCGTATGGATGAAACGCAAGCGGTAACCGACTTGGTTAATGCACTTGATCTACCAAGTGATGCGCTGGACAGGATTTCGGCTCGTGCGCGTGATCTTGTGAAGGAAGTTCGAAAATCGCGTGTAGGACAGGGGGGCATAGACGCCTTCATGCACGAATTTGAACTGTCGTCAAAAGAAGGCGTTGTTCTGATGTGTTTGGCCGAGGCATTGCTTCGGGTTCCCGATAGCGAAACAATTGATAAGCTCATCCGTGACAAGCTGTCATCAGCTGATTGGAAAGCGCACCTGGGTCACAGTGATTCCCTGTTCGTGAATGCGTCTACATGGGCGTTGATGCTAACGGGCCGTGTGGTGAAGATCAAAAAGGAAGAAAGCAACGATTTTTCTGGCCTGTTACAAAGAATGGTTCAGAAAAGCGGAGAGCCTGTTATTCGTAAGGCTGTACGACAGGCAATGAAAATTTTGGGTCGTCAGTTTGTCATGGGGCGTGGGATCAAAGAGGCTTTGAATCGCGCTATTGACGACGAGAAAAAAGGCTATCGCTATTCCTATGATATGCTCGGCGAAGGCGCCCGTACGATGCCTGATGCCGATCGTTATTTCGAAGCCTATCGTGCTGCCATTGCTGGAATTGGAAAAGCAGCCGCAGGAAGAGGCTCTATTAACTCTCCGGGTATTTCTATAAAGCTTTCGGCGATCCACCCACGGTATGAATTTTCCCATCGTAGCCGTGTCATGAACGAAGTTGTCCCTCGTTTAAAAGAGTTGGCTTTGGATGCCAAGAAATATGACATTGGTTTAACTGTTGATGCGGAAGAAGCTGATCGTCTTGAAATTTCATTAGATGTTCTCGAGGCTGTTTCCGGCGATCCTGATCTCAAGGGGTGGAATGGGCTTGGATTGGCGGTACAGGCCTATCAGAAACGTGCGCCATTTGTGATCGACTGGCTCGCTGATATGGCACACCGTCACGGACGTCGTTTGATGGTCCGTCTGGTTAAGGGCGCCTATTGGGATACCGAGATTAAAGTTGCGCAAGAAGAAGGGCAAGAGGGTTACCCCGTCTATACCCGCAAGGTTTCTACGGATGTGTCTTATCTGGCTTGTGCCCGTAAGATGCTGGCTGATCCTGAAGCTTTTTATCCGCAATTTGCATCTCATAATGCGCACACGATTGCTTCCATTATGGAGATGGCGGGGCCAGAACAGGATTTTGAATTCCAACGACTGCATGGCATGGGCGAAGCACTGTATGATCAAGTGGTTGGTCCGGCTGGGAAGGGCTATCCGGTCAGAATATATGCGCCAGTTGGTAGCCACGAAGATCTTTTAGCTTATCTTGTTCGAAGGTTATTAGAAAACGGGGCAAATTCATCTTTTGTGAACCGAATTCAGGATGAAAAGCTGCCAATTGACGAGATTATTGCAGACCCTATCCTAAAGGCACGTGGTCTGTTTAACATTCCGCATCCACAAATTCCTTTGCCATTACACATGTTTGGCACAGAGCGTCACAATTCAAAAGGTCTTGACCTTTCTGATGCGGTCCAATTGTCCAAACTTGGAACAGAAGTCCGCAAATTTGCAAATGAAGGTTGGCATGGAGCGCCGATCATTGGTGGTATTGAACAAACAGGTATTATGCATACTGTAACTTCACCAAGTGATCGTAGAAATAATGTTGGAGAAATTTCTTGGGCTGATGCGCAGCAGGCCGAAAATGCTTTGGCCCGTGCAGATCGCGCTTGGTGGGGGTGGGATTTGACCCCCGCAACGGTTCGGGGGGATTGCCTTGAAAAAATGGCTGATCTACTCGAAGAAAATACAGCCGAATTCATCGCTTTGTGTATGCGAGAAGCGGGAAAAACCACGGCTGATGCTATCGCTGAAATTCGCGAAGCAGTTGATTTTTGTCGTTATTATGCGGTGAAGTGTCGTCAGGATTTTGGTGACCCCCTTGTGATGCCTGGACCAACGGGCGAGCGAAATGAATTATCCATGCATGGGCGAGGTGTTTTCCTTTGCATTAGTCCTTGGAATTTTCCTTTGGCAATCTTCTTGGGGCAGGTATCTGCTGCCTTGGCTGCGGGGAATGCGGTGATTGCAAAGCCGGCTGAACAAACAAGTCTTGTGGCTGTTAAAGCTGTAAAGCTTTTCCATCAAGCAGGTATTCCGGGTGATGTCTTGCATCTTTTGCCCGGGGATGGGCCGACTGTGGCTGGGCCGCTTTTATCCGATGACCGTATCAAAGGTGTTGCTTTTACAGGGTCGACTGAAACGGCAAAGCTTATCCAGCGGGCTTTGGCTGCACGTGAAGGGGAAATCGTTCCGCTTATTGCCGAGACCGGTGGTCAGAATGCTATGATTGTGGATTCAACCGCATTACCTGAACAGATTGTGCGGGATGTGCTGGCATCTTCGTTTCAATCTGCGGGACAACGCTGTTCCGCTCTGCGTGTTCTTTTCTTGCAAGAGGATGTGGCGGATAAAATCCTCGCCATGCTTGCCGGGGCAATGGATGAATTGACGATAGGGGATTCATCTCAGCTTTCGACTGATGTCGGACCTGTGATTGATGAAGACGCTGCGGCAATGCTAAATGCCCATATTTCTCGTATGAAAACCGAAGCAAAGGTTATACGCGAACTTCCTCTTCCATCCGGCATATCGAACGGGACATTCGTCGCCCCTGTTGCCTTTGAAATAGAGGGGCTACACATGCTGAAAAAGGAAGTGTTCGGTCCGGTCCTACATGTTATTCGCTATAAGGCTTCGGAGTTGGATAGTATTATTGATCAGATTAATAACTCTGGCTTTGGACTGACACTGGGTATCCATAGTCGTATCGATGAAACCGTGGATTACATTGCGCGCCGTGTTCGGGTTGGGAATACCTATGTAAATCGTAACCAGATTGGGGCGATTGTCGGGGTGCAGCCCTTTGGCGGCATGGGATTGTCTGGAACAGGGCCGAAAGCGGGTGGTCCCCGGTATCTCCACCGTTTTGCAACGGAACATTCTATCTCGATTGATACAACGGCAGCAGGCGGAAATACGTCACTCATGACACTTTGATTTTTATGGGCTGATTTTTGTGCGTGAAAATTAGAGAGCCCGGTTGTTGTCCTTATCTGGATGGCTGCCGGGTTTTTTATTGCCTTACGTATCTTATGAACTATCTTGGTGTTGCTTTTCACTGATGGCGCATGAAGAAACGGATACGCAATTTGCATGAAGATGACCTGACAGAGTTTGTACAAGCTGCTATTCGTGCGGATGAGAAACCTCTCTGGTTTGCCCAACCCCGATTTTCCCATGTTTGGCATCAGGAATATAGATCTCCAATCACAACGTTCTTTCTATACGGTACGTTAGTCATGGCTTTGCTGAACGTCCTTGTCTTTATTTTGGGGGGGCTGTCGACATTGCTGGGTATTGTTATGGTTTGTAGCTTGGGTGGTATGATACTCAGGCTTTGTTGGATCTATTATTTAGGGCGGCGGCTGGTTTATATTCTGACAACCAAACGGTTGGTTTTTTTTCTGGAATCCGCAAAACCGATTGAATACAAATCTTACCCATTGAACGCTATTGGAACACCGGAACGCATCAAAGGTAATGATGGGTATGACGATGTTATTCTACCAGCTATTGGGGATCGTTTGTTAGGTGTATCCGATGGTGATGCTGTTGAGAGTTTGATCGTCGGTCATCAACACGTGTGATGTCTTTTGCTAACATCCGGAATTCAGCATGTCTTGGGTGATTTCAGTTGCCTGTGAGGGGGCTGACCACTCTATGAATCTTGATTCACTTGGTAGAGGCGGGAATGTTTGCTCGGAAATTGCCGAAAAGATTTCGCGATAGGTATTCACGATATTGAATTCTGTGTTCTCGTACTTTGCAAATCCCGATTTGATGCTTTCAACATTTGTATAAACAGCAAAGAAAGTTGTCATTCTTTCGGGAAGACAGGATAAGCTACTGCTTTCCTGATGCATATGAGCACCGGGGCCATGGTCTCCGTGTATAAGAATGATCAAGGGTTTGTCATTCGGAATTTGTATAAGTTGCTTCAGTAGTGCTTTTTCTACGTATAAGGCCTTTTCCCGATATCCCTTAATATAATTTTTCTGTTTTTCTTTCGACCCTTTGATGTAGTGAGAACCATCGCTCAGATATACTGCTGGGGTCTCGATCGAGGTTCCATCTCTTGAAATAGTGAAGGGTGGGTGAGGAGCCAGAAGGTGTTGGTAGTAGTAAAAAGGAGGTGCTAGGTTCTGGATATTTTCAGGCTTCAGTGCTGACCTAAGCTGCTCGTTGTGGATATTGGCAATCAGGTCAGTTCTATATCTTAGTAATCTGGCCTCAAGTCCGGTTAACAATTGTCCGTTTGGTTTGAGCTCAGTTGCATTATCAAAATCGACGTAAGCATATCCCGATTTGGTATAGGTATAATTATATCCGTTACTGCGTAGTATCTGGTGTGCGGGGCCATTTGTAATGGTTTCGCCTAGTCTGTAACGATAGTGCTGCGGATCATCCCTTTTATTTGGTAGGGCGATGTAGCCGCCCGACATAACAGATGCCATCGTGAACAGTGTTTGGTTAAAAGGGGTTGTCACGTCGGAAAAAACTTGAAATCCACGTCGCGTTAGTTCATCGCGAAAGCTTTGGTTATTGTGTCCGTAAAGATTGTTCAGAATTTCTGAAGATCCGTACCCATCAAGTACAATGTGAATAATTGAGGGCTGTTGCTTTATTGATATTTTCTCGAGCGAAGCAGAGGACGTTTTCACAACGCCGTCGTTGGCATAAACGTTTTTAAAAAGAGAATACACAAAGGTTGGAAAAAGAAATATTCCCAAAATGTTGGATAGAATGACCATTTTTTTAAATGGGATTTCACGGTCGAGTAACCAAAAAACAAAAAGCGATACGATCAAAATGGATGGATATATGGGACCGTTAAATAACTTTAGGCCGTAAGCTGATAGAATAACAATAACCATTGCCGGAATGGTATTTTGTTTTATCAGCTTACTCGTCGCCCAGAACAGAAAAACAGTAAGGTTTAGAATTATAAAAGCTGCTCGATGAGCTTCATCGATCGGGTGGACCCCTGAGAATCTCATATAAGGGATACAAGCAAGAAGGAGAGTTGGTCCGATAGGAAGTAAAAAGAATCTCTGCACTATTATGCTCGTTTGTACCAATATAATGTCCGACCATCTTTTGTAATCTCGTTTGTCTTTACAATGGTTGCGCAATCGGACAATGCGCTCTCAAAAGCAGATTGCGTGTAGTTTGAAAAGATATCCTCTCTCATTAAAAGCATAGCTTGAACTGTTGGGTCTGACTTATTCACAAACTCTATGATTCCATTGGGGGCAAGCGATATAAGCCAGCTAACGACTTGTGGCAATGGAATGTTCTTTCCGATAGCAAGATGGTGTTCAAAAGCCAGAGCTAGAATTGCATCCGGCCTCGCGCGTTCGACAAAACCGACTCTCTCTGATTGTCTCCAACCTTGATTTGGGCTGGGGTTTGCAGCGTCCAGATACAGGGGCAATAAATTTAAAGATTTATCCGTTGCTCTTTTGAAGGCTTTCTCAATGGCAATCTTATCAAAATCAAATCCGATGCTTTGGTGTGCACCAGCCTTGAGCGCTACTTCCGAAAATGCACCACTGTTACACCCGATATCATAGATAAGATTAGGCTTGGTTGATTGAACGAATTCGGTGATAAAATCCGCCTTGAGCTTATTTTCATTGTCGTCATAGGTGTTTTCTTCAGCATAACTTCCCCATGTGCTGCTGGCCGTATTCTTTGGCTGAAGAGTTGATATCCATTTTTTAAGTTGAACCAGTAAGCTTTTGTAAGTTGTTTTGGCGATCCCTTTTCGATCACTTATCTTTTTTGTTTCTGATAGCTGTGTGGTTCTTGCTTTTGCTTGAAAGCGTGCCGGGAGCACGACGTGGCTGAGAATATTAAGCGAAAGCTTATGACGGAGCCGAAGAAGCTTGGATAGATCTTCATTTGTTATGCCCTCTTGAGTGCCGCGAAACCAAGCGTTATGGGGAACATCTAATTTTGCTCTTAGTAGCAAGGGGTTTAAGAACTGTTCACAAAACTGACGATGTCCAACCCAATATTCCCTCTCCGTGTAGGGTTTAAAGGAAAGGTGATCTATAAAGATGGGTTTGGGGCCAATAAATTGGATGTTATAGGCACTGGCATCTGTGAGAATGATATCTTTTTCTAAGGCCTGTATGGCAATAGAGAGGTGCAATAAAGCAGCCTCTTTTAAAAGGTTGAAAGACCACTCATAGGGATAAGATATATAATCAAGGCGCTTGTGTTCCAAAACATATTCGGCGTGGGGGAATAGTTTTGTTATTTCAGGATCTTGAACAATTTCAAAAGGCACAAGATCTTTTGCATCAACCAAAGCTGTCAAAAAACCTGTCGCATGAACTTTCGAGAATGCAGATGCGCCGTATTGGGTAACAGTGCGGAATATACGGCCTTCTATCTCATGAACTTGTCCGGCAGGGTCACGAAAAGATCCGTCGAGTATGGCTGGTTTTGTCACTTGGTGTCGCTGTTGCTATCGGTTGGTTCTTTGTGAAAAATTCGATTGAAAAAAGCTTTTACTTTTGCCCAGTATAACGCACCAAAGGTTGCCGCAGCTGCAATTCCCCCGATGATGGATTGAATGATAATACTGCCTGTTCCTGGGTCAAGATAAGCATAAGCAGGTTGTGCTGTATTCAAAAACACAACAAAAAATCCCACTAATTGCAGGGCCTTGGAATAATTCATCACGAACACACTTTCATCATCCATCCCGGTTATTTGAACCAGTTTATTTAACACTCTTGCCGTAAAATCCGGTTAAAATTTTACGGTGTCATCTTGATAAGGCTTAGCAGAAGATATTTAAGATTGTATTTATAATCTGCTGTATTTTAAGTAATGATGAAGTGTGTCCTAGTTGGTGAGCAGATCGTCCTTACTTTGAATAAGCCAAGGATTGTGTTTATTGGTGCCGTGTTTTCTTAAAATGGACTTGTTTCAGAAATAGTCGATCAACGTTATCTCTAAAGCTGTCGTTGCCTGTTAATTGCTGCTGTAACATTCTCAGCGTCGTAAATTCCCTTAAAGCCCTTTTTCACTTCGTGTACGGACTTGTTTCTTGATGAACGTCCATCTCGGTCATTGTTGGAAATGGTCGTTATTAATGTTTTTGTGAAATAGACATTCCCAGTGCCGTCTTTGTTTTCGGCATTTTCTACAAATTCCAATTTATCCAGATCATAACTTTCAACAGATTTGTCTTTGTAATCGTTGATAATCAATAATCGCTTGTCCGTAATCGCGTAGTAAGTTTGTTCTGCACGCTGTCTCGCTTCCGCTGGTTTATTCAAGAGCTTTCGGGCGATGAAAAGAAGCGGTAACGCAAAAAAGACGAGTGCGAGTGCGGGTAAATTCCCACTGGAAAAACTGGTGTAAATGACGCCTAGTATCCATAAAACGATCAAACTGATTATGACTTTTCCGGCAATTGCTGCTTTGATTTTCTTTCTGTAAAAACGCTCGCTTACTGGGCGATCCGCCCAAATCAGTTGTTCATTCTCAATAAGTTCGGAACGGACGCGCTCCAATGGATCGTTACTCAATCTGATAAATTCCGTGTTTATGGGTTACCAAAGCTCTTTTCCTAATATCTACCTATACGTTATTTTGTTACCCATAGCTATATTGAACACGGAATAATTCTTGCTATCACAAGGGAAGGTTTCTAAATTGTGCGAAATCTTTTTTGTGGAAAAACTTTGAAATGACGCCCAAAGATATCTGGTCGAGAGTAACTGTTTTAACTGTTACTCATAATGGTGGTGAAGTCATCGGTAATATGTTGAAAACGGTACCTTCCCAGATGCCGTTAATTGTTGTCGATAATGCATCAAGCGATGACACACTTGATATCGTTCGGGCAGTCGCACCTCAGGCTCGGTTAATCCTGAATGAAGTGGGACTGGGGTACGGTAATGGCATGAATTGCGGTTTGCACAATGTGGAAACTGAATTTGCATTACTTGTTAACCCTGATTCAATTCTTAGTGAAGATGCAATCATTAAATTAATCGAAGCCGCAGATCAGTTCCCGGATGCAGGATTATTTGGACCAGCTATTCTTAATCCTGACGGGTCAGTTGAACTTTCGCATGATGTGAATTTGT
This sequence comes from Kiloniella sp., assembly GCF_048270245.1. GTDB lineage: Bacteria > Pseudomonadota > Alphaproteobacteria > Kiloniellales > Kiloniellaceae > Kiloniella. The sequence continues at coordinate 191,759 of NZ_JBLWTH010000003.1, read as the reverse complement.
TTAACAGAGGCGCCTTGGGTAAACGTGTTGGCGAAATCCATCCTGAAGGCCCTTTAAGCGCTGATTTTGTGACCGGGGCAGTTATGTTATTGCGCATGGATGCTGGTCGTGCGGTTAATTTTTTCGATCGGGAAATTTTCCTTTATTACGAAGATGATGATATTTGTATGCGTCTTCGTAAGGCTGGTTACGGTATTGTTCATGTACCAGATGCAGTGATTACGCACATAGGCGGCGGGTCGGTGAGACCAAACAGGGCGTATTATTGGGAAAAGTTTTGGCACATTTCGTGGTCCAGATTTTATTTTGAAAAAAAACATCGCGGCATGTCCGCTGCGCGAAGTCTGGCGCTAAAGTATGCTTGTCGTTATGCGTTCAAAGCTTTGGGATATGCGCTTGTATTAAAACGCAGCAAAGCGTGGCGAGATGCTGCTCGCTTTTCTGGTGCGATTGGGTTTTTGTTGGGAAAACGGGCATCAGTTCTTCCGGCCGTCGTAGAATAAAGCCGCCATAGAATAAAAAGGGTATTAATAATGAAAGCAGTACTTCTCGCGGGTGGGCTCGGGAGCCGGATTTCAGAAGAAACGCACCTTAAGCCAAAGCCGATGGTTGAAATCGGTGGTATGCCGATTTTGTGGCATATTATGAAGATATATAGTAGTCACGGTATCAATGAATTCATTATTTGCCTCGGCTACAAAGGGTATGTGATCAAAGAATATTTTGCGAATTATTTTCTGCATAACGCGGATGTAACGATTGATCTGGAAAATAATCAGCTAGAATATCACGCGTCTAAAGCTGAATCGTGGAAAATAACATTGGTTGATACGGGACCCCACACGCAAACTGGTGGACGTGTCAAAAGAATTGCGCCTTACTTAAATTCTGATGAACCTTTTTGTCTGACTTATGGTGATGGTGTTGGAAATGTGGATGTTCGCGCCTCAATAGAGGCACATAAGAAAGCCGGGCGTAAAGCAACAATGACTGTTGTGTCTCCGCCGGGTCGGTTTGGAGCCGCGGTAATCGAAGGGGACGGTATTTCAGCTTTCGCCGAAAAGCCACAAGGGGAGCGCGGACGGATCAACGCAGGTTATTTTGTCTGTGAACCATCGGTTATTGATCTTATTGATAACGATCAAACAATCTGGGAAAAAGAACCTCTGACAGCTTTGGCAACCAGCGGTGAATTAACCGCTTTTTCTCACGAAGATTTTTGGCAGCCTATGGATACCCTACGCGAGAAAAATGAACTCGAAGCAATGTGGGCAAGTGGAAACGCACCCTGGAAAACCTGGGGGTAAAACATGAAGTTTGATCCTGAGTTTTGGCGTGGTCGACGGGTTTTACTCACTGGTCATACAGGTTTTAAAGGCGCATGGCTTAATCAATGGCTCCGTACCATGGGGGCTGATGTCATCGGGTTCTCTCTTGCTTCGGAAACCGATCCAAACCTTCATACACTTTTGGCCCACAATGACGAGAAGAGCGTTATTGGTGATTTGCGAAGTTATTCGGATGTACAGACGGTTGTCGAAAAGCACCAGCCACAAATCGTTCTGCACCTGGCTGCACAGGCCTTGGTTCGCCGGAGTTATCGTGACCCACTAGAAAGCTTCGAGACAAATGTTATGGGCACGGCAAACCTGTTAGACGTACTAAGACGATGCCAATCTCTTGAAGCTGTGCTGGTTGTTACTAGTGACAAGGCTTATGAAAATGATGAAAGAGGTGTTCCTTTTTCAGAAGGCGATGCGTTGGGTGGTAAAGATCCTTACAGCGCGTCTAAGGGATGTCAGGAAATTGTAACCCACAGTTTTGCGCGAAGTTATTTTGCGGATAAAGGAATTCCTGTTGCGACTGCGCGGGCCGGAAATGTTATTGGTGGTGGAGACTGGTCCGAAGATCGTTTGATGACTGATCTTGTTATAGCTCTTTACGAACAAAAGGATATTGTTCTTCGTAATCCACTGGCGACGCGTCCATGGCAACATGTTCTTGAGCCTCTTGGTGGGTACTTGCTTTATGCGCAGGCTCTAGCGACGGGAAAAATGACACTGCCGGCCTTAAATTTTGGTCCATATGGCTCTGACAATGTGCAGACTGTTGTCGAAAAAATGCTTGATCTATGGGGCGGTGAAAATTCCTGGTTGTTGGAAGGGAAAGAGCAGCCCGCAGAAGCGCATGCACTTGCCCTAGATATTTCCAGAGCAGAACAAAGCTTGAATTGGCATCCCCGCCTTGATCTGGACGAAACCCTCAACTGGATCGTTTCCTGGCATAAAGAACACGCTGTGGGTAATTGTGTTAAAAACATTACGCAGCAACAAATTGAAACTTTCCAAACTTTATTGGCGAACGAATGAGCATATTGACTTGCCGCTCTTGCGGTACGGAATTGAAGCACACCCTTCTTGATTTGGGTAAAACACCTTTGGCTAATTCCTATGTCGAAAAGGGTAAGGAAAGCATCCCTGATTCACAATACCCGCTCCACGCTCGGGTTTGCAGCGAGTGCTTCTTGGTTCAGGTCGAAGATGTCGTGCCGCCTGAAGATATCTTTTCTGACTACGCTTATTTTTCGTCCTATGCATCCAGTTGGGTCGAACACGCGAAACAGTATGCGAAGAAATCGTCCGAACGCTTTGGTCTAAACAAATCAAGCCTGGTGATTGAAGTTGCTTCCAATGATGGTTATTTGCTTCAGCACTTTGTTCAAAACGGCATCCGGGTTCTTGGAATAGAGCCTGCTGCCAATGTTGCTATAGAAGCGCGAAAAAAATCGGTGCCGACAGAGGTCGCATTCTTTGGCTGCGAAACGGCACGTAAAGTTAAGGAACAACATGGGGCAGCAGATTTGATGGCTGCCAATAATGTGTTGGCGCATGTGCCGGATATTAATGATTTTGTTTCCGGGTTTGAAATTCTTCTCGCAGATGATGGTGTCGTCAGTTTCGAGTTTCCTAACCTACTGAACTTAATCGAAAATGTTCAGTTTGATACGATTTACCACGAGCATTTTTCGTATCTTTCACTTTTTGCGATCGAGAAATGTTTTGGACGGAACGGGCTGCGTGTATTTGACGTTGAAGAACTGGAAACCCACGGTGGATCTTATCGTGTCTGGGCTTGTAAGGCGACAAGTAACAGAACTGAAACTGAGAACCTGCACCTTATTCGTCAAAAGGAAAAAGCAGCTCATCTGGATAGCCTCGTTGGCTATGAAAATTTTGAACCCAGAGTTCAAAAGCTTCGCGAAGAACTACTGAATTTTCTTCACAAGGCGAAGGGTGAAGGTAAATCGGTTCTTGGTTATGGAGCTGCGGCTAAGGGAAATACTCTACTGAATTATTGTGGCGTGGGGGCGAACCTGATTTCTCATGTTGCTGATCTTAACCCGCATAAACAAAATACTTTGTTACCCGGAAGTCGTATTCCAGTTATTGCGCCAACAGAAATCGCGGAACTCAAACCGGATTATATCCTGATACTGCCGTGGAATCTCAGGGATGAAATATCATCCTCTCTATCCTATGTAAGTGAATGGGGATGTAAGTTTGTTGTACCTGTACCGACGACAGAGGTGATTTCTTGAAATTTGTGCAGACAGATGTTTATGGGCTCTTTTTAACTGAGCTTACGACCTTTGGGGATGAAAGAGGGTTCTTTGCGCGGGCCTTTTGTGACCAACTGTTTGCCGAGAACGGAATAGAATTTTCAGTTCGACAAATTAATTTATCTGGAAACACGTCCCAAGGTACCCTAAGGGGACTTCACTATCAAACTGCTCCTAAACCCGACCCCAAAGTGGTTCGCTGTATTCGTGGCGCTGTGTGGGATGTCGTGGTCGATTTGAGAAAAGAGTCTTCGACGTACCTAAAATGGTATGGTGTTGCGTTGACAGCCGAAAATCGCAAGGCTTTGGTAATACCCGGTGGCTGTGCTCACGGATTTTTGACCTTAGAGGATGATAGCGAACTACTCTATTTAATGGGAGAGGAGTTTGTGCCCGATTTGGCTGGTGGACAGCGATGGAACGATCCGGCATTTGCGATTGAATGGCCGTTTAAACCAAAGATTATTGCCGACCGTGACGCAAATTACCCTGATTATGTTGTTTCATGAGCCGTATTCTTGTCACAGGTGGGATGGGATTTATCGGCCAACATGCAGTCAAGGCATTGGAAGATGCAGGACATGAACTTATTCTTGTTACGCGAAAACAAATCGAGGCAAAAACGTCTGGTGCCTTCTTGTATGGTGACCTTCTAAAAGAAGGCGAGCCAGAGAGAATAGTCAAAGAAGCCCGTGCGGAGTATTTACTTCATCTGGCTTGGGAGACTGAGCACGGCCATTTTTGGAATGCAGAAAGCAATTATCTTTGGAAGAAGCAAAGCATAAATCTTGTGACATCTTTTTGGGAGCAAGGCGGGCACCGAGCTGTTTGTGCGGGCAGTTGTGCAGAATATGATTGGTCTGCCAAAACTTCAGAAAGTCCGCTGGATGAATTTCACAGCCCTTTGCTTCCAGAGACCGTTTACGGGCAATGTAAGGTGGATTGTTTTCGTGTGCTTGAGAGCTTAAGCGATCAGACGCATAGCCTTGCTTGGGGGCGCGTATTCCTCCTTTATGGTAGGGGAGAGACAGGCACGCGATTTGTACCTTCTATTATCACTTCTTTGCTCGATGATTGTGAAGCTAAGATGTCATCTGGCTCTCAAGTGAGAGATTTTCTAGATAGCAGAGACGTTGGACGTGCTTTTGCTGCTTTAATGATGTCAGAAGTTCAGGGTGCTGTTAATATTTCATGCGGTACAGGTGTTCAGCTGATTGATGTTGCAAAAATGATTGGGGAGCTCATTGGTAAATCTGAGCTGCTAAAGCCAGGGGCTTTACCCGATAGAGCCGGTGAGCCCCATAATTTGATCGGTGTAAATCAACGCTTAACGGATGAGGTCGGGTTTGTACCTGAGTACTCTCTGAAAAGGGGGCTGTCGGATGTGATTAAGTATTGGCAAAACATGATCACACAAAACGAGTAACTGTATTTTAAGTGTCAGTAACATAAGAAAAGGCCCGAACACTGTGTTCGGGCCTTTTGTAAATAATTTTAAATCTTAGTCCGTAGATGGAAAGATTTCGGGCGGGTTAGGTGTTCGTATGCGACTTTTGAAAGACTGCAGCCGCGACCAGAATTCTTGACACCTGTCCAGGCTAATGCTGGATCAAGATAATCACAACGGTTCATGAACCATGTCCCCGTGTTGATGTCGTCGCCGATTGACAAGGCGGCGTCTGCATCTTCAGTCCAGATAGAAGCTGTTAGACCAAACTCGCTGTCGTTCATCAGTTTGATGGCTTCTTCGTCGGAGGAAACTTTCATCACGCCGACGACTGGGCCAAAGCTCTCTTCGTTCATCACGCGCATGGAATGATCAACACCAACAACAAGCTGAGGCGCAAGGTATGGAGTGCCTTCTTTATCAGCTGCAAAGAAACCTGGATCAATCAACGCTTCAGCACCGGCTTTAACCGCTTCGGCAACTTGGCCACGTACAAATTCAGCGGCGCTGGTTTTAACCACAGGGCCCATGTTTGTGTTTGTGTCTGTCGGGTTGCCCAGCTTGTACTGTTTCAACAGATCGACAGCACCGGATACAAAGTCGTCATATACGGAATCGTGCACATAAATGCGCTCGATACCGCAACAGGATTGGCCAGAGTTGAACATTGCGCCATCAACGAGGCTTTCGACAGCATAGGCAACGTTTGCATCCGCACGTACATAACCAGGGTCTTTGCCGCCGAGCTCTAGGCCTGTGGCAATGAAGCGTCCAGATGCGGCTTTTTGGATGGCGTGACCAGCAGGAACAGAACCAGTGAAGTTGACAAAATCAACACCGTCAGAACCGATAAGTTTCGCAGCGCTATCATGGCCCATGTGTAGGTGCTGAAAAACACCGTCTGGCAAGCCTGCTGCTTTGAATGCTGCGCTAAAACGTTCTGCACAAAGCGGTGTTTGAGCCGCATGCTTCAGAAGGACTGTATTGCCAGCCAAAAGAGCAGGAACAATGCAGTTAACGGCTGTCATCAAGGGGAAGTTCCAAGGTGCGACAACAAAAACGACACCGAGAGCTTCTTTGCGGATAAAGCGTGTGAAGCCTTCTTTATCACCAACGTTCTGGTCAGCAAGTGATTCCGGCGCAATGTCGATCATATAGCGCGCGCGCTCTTCAAAGCCGCCGATTTCGCCGGGAGCTTGTGAAATCGGACGACCGATCTGCCACGTAATTTCTTCTGCAATGGCATCTTTGTTTGCAACGAAGTAATCAACAGCCTTGTTTAATAAGGCTTGTTTTTCACTGATCGGCACTTTGCGCCAGCTTTTCTGGGCCGCGACGGCTTTGTCCAGGGCTGCCTGAATATCACTATCGCTTGATAGCGGGCGTTCTACGTAAACGGACCCGTCAACGGGTGAGATACATTTTAACAATTGGCTCATGGAAGGGGCTCTCCTTGGTGTTGTGGAGTATATTTTGTGAAACCTTCTTAAAGGTAACGAGAGCCTGCGACAAGATGTGCCAGCGGAAGCCCAGGTATGCAATTTATGCATGGCTATGCGCAAAAAATGCATGGCTTGTATGTGTCTGACTGATAATTATACTTTATATAACACTTTAGTTTTTGACAGCCAACTTTGTACATAATCAATGTTCAATAAGCGACTCATACTGAGCTGGAAATAGATAAAGAATATAAGTAAGGTTCGTCTCCTAGGGTTTTCCAGAAGAGCAATCTCTTAAATCATTACTTGGTATCAGTAGCGCCTGTAAACTGATGGCTACCAAAGTTGTAAACTTGATAGGGTAGGGTTGTTTGGATAAGAGGCGTTAACCTTTCTCATGTAAAAATTATTGGCTGTAAATGGAATTAAGAAATCGTTAATAATAAAGTTTTATGCTTTACTAGATAAATCATATTGTCGGAGCATGTAGCTCGATCCTCATCCTTGGCCGTTTTGATCAAGATTGGGGCGACCTCAGGAGGAGAAAATGGCTCTTTCCGCACTAGGCTTATTACAACAAGGTCTTGATACCCTTCGTGGTCTTCGAGGTCAGGAACTCGCTGACCAAAATAAGGCTCGGGATCTGATAGGCAAAGGTACAGATCTTGAAAATACAACAGGCCAGTCCCAACGCCCTGTAATTGATGACCAGATTGATGTTCCGCAGAATTTATTAAAAGACAGTAATCAGGGCGATGATGCTCAATCAGTTGCTTTAACACCCTCAGAAGCCGTTCAGCGTACTTTGGGGGCCGCACTTGATTCTATCGTCGGAACGCTTGCCGAAGTCTTCGAGCGCTTGGGTAATACAAAAGAAGCAGCTTTGGAATTTGCGCAAAATCTGGTGAATTCTATTAAAGAGTCTGCAAAAAATTCCGATGAATTCAGTTTTTCTTTTGAGCAGTCCGTAGCGACAAGCTCCAGGACGGCAATTTCCTATGCCGGAGCTGATGGAACAGCATCGGGTACAAGAGAACAAAGCTATCTGGCTGTTCAATCCTTGGATATTTATGTGAACAATACAACAGGTGAGCTGTCGTTTAACTTTGCATCGGTTCAAGCCGAAATAACACGGACAAGGGCTGTCGCTCAGTCCGGTTCTGCTGCGGGTGCAAACGCGTTATTGGGAAAGGTTATGAATGGACTTGAAGGGGGGAACCTTCTCGAGGCCGGGGATAATCTGTTGCTTGATAACCAAGGGCAAGGACTTAGTGAATTAATCCGTAAACTGGTGACAGATCCTGAAAAAGATAAAGAAGAAGAAAACAAAAATGTATTAGAGCCGCTTTTCAAAGATGGTCCCTTGTTAACCATTCGTGGTCGAGAAGACATTCCCGCATCAGAAAAGAGTGGGGATGACGTAACTCGCTTGAAGGCAGATTTACTGGTCCCTATAGGTCAACTTTTTAATGGAGCCCGTGGTACTGAATTTGAAGGAAAAGACGGTGTTCGACAGCTTCTTTCTGACGCTTTTGGTGGTGAGAGAAATAGAACTGATATTAAGACTTGAACTAAGCCAAGTTTCGGGAGAAATCCCGGGAAGCAGTGTGCATGTGTTGTGTACCTACGGGCAAATCAAGGGGCTGTATTTTCAGCCCCTTGATTTTTGTTCGTTAGGGTCTGGCCAACAATCCGCCATCTACAACCAGTTCAGTACCCGTTATGTAGCTGGCTTTATCTGATAAAAGAAAAAGAGCTGCATCGGTAATGTCTTGGGTTGTGCCTGCGCGCCCAAGTGGAATAACGCTTTCAGTCATCCGTTGAGTTTCCGGGTTTTCTATCCATCTTTCCTGCATTGGTGATACGGTGGGGCCAGGTAATATAGAATTTGACCTGATGCTGTCTTTGGCCCCTTCAAGGGCAACGGTTTTGGAAAGGGAAATAATACCGGCTTTTGATGCCTGGTACGCCACTTGTGGTTTATCATCCCCCCGCATTGCCTGGATAGAAGCGATATGTACCATCGCTCCTGAGCCATTCTTCCGCATATGTGGCATGGCGTGGCGACAGGTAATGATCATGGATTTGAGATTAATTTCCATGATGCGATCCCATGCATCCAAGTCGGTTTCTTCTGTAGATCGATCTTTGTCAAACCATAGAACCCCAGCCGCATTTACAAGGTAATCAAGCCGTCCGGTTGCCTGGAAAGCCCTATCCATAACGCCTTTCACAAATTCCGAACTTGTAACATCGCCCAGCTCAAAATTAATCAGCTCTTTATGACTGTGCGTATTAAGATTAATTGTGGTTGGCTTGATATCAACAAGAACTACATTCGCGCCTTGGCTGGCAAGATCAAGGCCGATGTTAAGTCCCATACCGCCTGCGGCACCGGTAATAATTGCTGTTTTTCCTGAAAAACTCATCGGAGCCTCATTTAATGATTGTTGGTTAAAATAATACTTCAGGACTGAGCAATAAGAATTTGTCCTGTACCTATAAAGAGTTGGTGTTGATGACAGCTATTTCAGGTTCATAAGTCGTTCAATACGCAATGACGTTGCGGGATGTGTCGATGTTAAGTCGCTGGCAAGCTCACTGAACGATCTGTTCGGGTTGATGATAAAAAGGTGCTCTGTTGCCGCATTCTTTTCTTTTAGATGTGCATGGCCTTCAATTTTGCCAAGCGCAGATGCCAGTCCTTTGGGGTTGCGCGTTAACTGCGCGGCCGTTGCATCGGCAAGATATTCACGCTCACGAGAGATTGCCATGCGAACGAGATAGGCAACCAGCGGGGCAAGAATGGCAGCAAGAAGCCATACGACACCTACGATAATAAGGAGTGCGCCATGACCGCCTTTACTATCTTTTTTTGATTTTGAGGAGCCGGAATAAAAGAACAAGCGACTAATCCGCGTCATTATTTCAGCAAACACAGCGATGAGCCCGGCGCCGACAGCAACCAATACTGCGTATTGAACATCCCGGTTCAGGATGTGAGCCATTTCATGAGCGATCACACCTTGAAGCTCATCACGGGACATAACATCGTATAGGCCTGTGGTGATAGTTACTGACGCTTTGTCAGGCCGCAGTCCTGTGGCAAAGGCATTAATTCCAGCATCCTGAATGATATAAACCGCAGGTTTGGGGAGACCAGAAGCAATGGCCATTTCTTCGACCACATTATGTAGATCTTCGTAAGTATTGTAATCTGCCTCTATCGCTCCGTTCATATGCAATAAGGTTTTGTCGGCAGCGTAGTAGGTCCAGATTAAAGCTAGAATTGAAAAAACGATCATTCCTGTCGCGGCCAAAAGTCCCCAATAACTTAAGGCGGTTCGTCGCAAGAGCTGAAAAACATCAGCATCATAGGGCGATGAATTTAATGCTGGATGTATCCCGGTAAAGATCTCTGCTGCCCAACCGGATATGTAGCCAAGAAAGGTAGCGGTAAAAATCATTATAAAACACAGAATAAACGAGTTCCGCTTATTCCGTGCTTGTGCCGATTTAAAATCTGTAGAAATCAGAGCAAGAGTATCTAATGACATCTATAAAGCCTATAGGAAGGGAAGGTATCTTAGAAAGACACTTTCGGTGGTTCCTGGGCTGCTGTCCGGGTTGCTTCGTCAAGCTCCCAAAGATCTTCGAGTTTGAATTTAAAAAACGAAGCAAAGATGTTTGAAGGAAACTGTTGTATGCGATTGTTTTGGGCTGTTGTAATATCGTTATAGTGTTGCCGGGCAAAAGCGACTTTGTTCTCGGTTGATGTCAGCTCTTCGGTTAAATCACTAACACTTTGTTGTGATTTTATATCTGGATAGTTCTCCATAACGGCCAGCAAGTTTGCTGTTGCATTTGATAACAGGTTGTTGCTTTCGATGGCTTCACTTTTGGAATCTGCATTGTAAGCACGGGTTCTCGCTTCGGTTACTTGGGTGAGAACGTCTTTTTCGTGTGCCATGAAACCTTTGACGGTTTCAATAAGATTAGGGATCAGGTCTAGTCGACGTTTTAGCTGAACGTCAATCTGCTTCCAGGCATTTTCAACAGAATTGCGCCCGGCAACAAGGGCGTTATAAACAGTGATGGCATAAAAACCTGCGACGATAACAATAGCTAGAACAATATATTCAGTCATGATCCCCCCTTGGATAAAACGCTTTCAAGATCAGAAAAGCGATAGAATACAGCTTAGATTTGAGCATTTTTCCTTGAAAATCAAGTTGCAAGTGTGTTCATCGGCTGAATATTGAGTCAGCTTGTTTACCCAACGTTCCATTTACCTTGTTTGTTGTTTTGCGGTTTAGGCCGTTTACATAGACGATTGTTATTCTTTACGATTTTTTGGTTTTCACTGGCTTTGTTCTGTTGGGGTAACAAGTTGTACAAATTTCGCACTTAGTTCCATCGCAGCCACGTGCCGAACAGTATTCTCTGCCATAATAAATGATTTCCAGATGAAGGTCGTTCCAACGGTCTTTTGGAAAGACACGTTTCAGGTCTTTTTCCGTTTGTTCTACATTTTTTCCATTGGTTAAGCCCCATCGCTGTGCAAGGCGGTGAATATGCGTATCAACGGGAAAGGATGGCACGCCAAAGGCTTGTGACATAACGACGCCTGCGGTTTTGTGACCAACGCCAGGCAACTCTTCTAATGCTTCCATCGATTGGGGGACGACGCCGTTATATTTGTCGATCAATATTTTAGATAATTCTGAAATGGCTTTGGATTTTCGTGGAGATAAACCACAGGGGCGGATAATTGCCCTGATTTCCTCAACAGGTACCTTGGACATGTCAAAGGGGTTGTCGGCGCGGGCGAAAAGAGCGGGCGTAATTTTGTTAACGCGTTCATCCGTACATTGGGCCGAAAGAAGAACAGCAACCAGTAATGTATAGGAATCAGTATGGTCTAGCGGAATCGGTAAGATCGGATAAATTTCTTTCAGGCGCTTGTTTATATATTCAACGCGATCTTTTTTTAGCATTTTATCACTTATCTCATAGATTCAGGAATTTTTAGCTTTTGGTATACTTTATGTTAACGGTCACCACGAATAATCGTCCTAACTGCTATAAAAGCAACAGTATAATTCTCTCGTAAAGAGACTTGTTAATAAGGTCGGGTCAAGTCGTGTCAGAAGATCAAAACAAAAATACAGATGAAAACCAAGAACAATCCATCATTGATGATGCCAATTCAGATGTGCTTCAAGCCCAAGAAAACGTTGATGAGCGCATAGAGGAAATAGAGGTGTCAGGTGATCAAGATCAGCTAAAACAGGAGGCTGAACCTGTGGCCGATTCAGAATTGGTGCGTTATGACGAGGATGCTCCTCGGACAACATTCCTTGGGAATTTTTCTTTAACAACCAGAATATCAGCTTTGATGTTATTGGGCATTATTGCGCTGGGTGTTATCTGTGCAATTTATTTTGCAGGTGATGTTCTTCTATCGAAGAGTCGCGAACAACTTGCTAAAAATCAGGTGAAGCTGGCGCAAAGTCAGGAGATGTTGGCAAAAGATCAAAATCTTCTAGAAGAATCCCAGCTTATACAAAAGCTGGTTGATGAGATAGAAGTTAATATTAACCGCCTTGCTTTGAACGAAAAAGATTTCTTATTAAAGAGCGATCTAAAATTTGAAGACCTTTTCTTTAGAGAAATGGACATTGTAAATGTCAAAATAAAAGAGCTTAAACAGCACGCAACCAACGAGGATATCAAGGTCGCAGTCACAGATTTAGAGCAAAAACTCAGAGCTTACGAAGATCAATTTGGTGTTGTTGTTCAGGATAAGTCGACCTTGGGGATGACGAAAAATGCAGGCCTTAAGGGTAAGCTTAACAATTCAGCTTTTGCGATCGAAGATAGCCTCAAAGCCCCATACCTTATCAAACTTGCGGGCGAGATGACGGCTATTCGTACCGTCGAAAAGACCTTTATTATCACGCATGAGCAGGACGACATGAAGGCCGTTCTTAAGCAGGGTAAAAAATTCCTGCGCAACGTGAAGTATGCTTTGTTATCAAAGAAGGAAAAGAAAAAGATTCAAGATTTGGTAGCTACTTACCTAAAAGATTTTGAAAATTTTGCGAAAACAACACTTAGTTTTGATGGCGGTACAGATCAACTGGTTGAGGCTTTCGGTAAATTGAAAGGCCCAATAAGCCAAATGGCTAACTTAAGTAAAGTTGAGTTAATGGCTATTGCAGAACGTGTTAATAAAGTATCTGCGGATGTTGAAACAGTTTCTGAGGACGTGGAAAAGGTGTCGATAGAGGCGGATGAAAATGCGTCTTCTATCCGCAGTCTTATTATTGGTGCTGCTATTGTAATCTTCATCTTAATGGTCGCGATTGGGATTGTTGTTCTTCGGAGTTTGACTGGTCCTATTCGTTCAATCACTGACGTGACAACACGATTGTCTGGGGGGGACAAAGATGTTGATATTCCAGCCATAGATAATCGTGATGAAATTGGAGAAATGGCTCGTGCACTTTTGGTTTTCAAAGAGAACCTGATCGAAAATGAACGTAACGAAGCCGAGCGGCGGGAACAGCGCCAGGAACGCGAAGCACGTGCCAGACGTTTGGAAGAATTGGCCCAGCGGTTTGATGGTGAGGTCAGGGATGTTCTTTCGGGACTTCAAAGCTCAACAGGTCGTATGGGCGATACGGCTTCTACGATGTCAACAATTGCTGATGAAACAAAAGCACAGTCAAATGCTGTTGCGTCGGCCTCTGATTTGGCATCGACAAATGTTCAAACTGTAGCTTCCGCTGCTGAAGAGCTGTCTGCGTCTATCAACGAAATCAGCAGGCAGGTTATGGAATCTTCAAATGTAACCAGTCGCGCAGTTAGCGAAGCAACCAAAACAAGTCAGACTGTTCAGGAACTGTCTGATGCGGCGCAAAAAATTGGTGAAGTTGTTCACTTGATCAATGATATTGCGGAACAAACAAATTTGCTGGCCTTGAATGCAACCATCGAAGCCGCAAGAGCAGGCGAAGCTGGCAAAGGCTTTGCTGTTGTTGCTTCTGAGGTTAAATCACTTGCCAATCAAACGGCTAAGGCGACCGAAGATATTTCAGAGCAAATTGCGACTATGCAGCGTCAAACAGGGTCTGCGGTTAATGATATCGAGGGTATCAGCAAGATTATTAATCAGGTTAATGAAATTGCTTCTGGTATCTCTGCTGCGGTTGAAGAACAAGGGGCGGCAACGCAAGAAATCGCGCGTAATACCCAAGAGGCTGCGCGAGGGACACAAGAAGTTTCAGCCAATATTTCTGGTGTGAGTCAGGCTGCGGATAAATCGGGGCAGGCTTCGGATCAGGTTATGACGGCTGTTGATGAGCTGAAAACACAAGGGGATCGTTTGAATTCCCAAGTGCAGAATTTCCTTAAGGAAATTCAGAGCGCATAGAAGTCAAAATTTGTACGCTTGCAAAATGCTGGGAACACACTCTGTTCCCAGCATTTTTTGTTTCCGGACCTTATGGCGTTGAGTGTTTTTAAGGCTATGTGTTTTTTTGCAACTTTTTAAAATGTAGCCTGCTGACTGCGATACCGGCCAGAATAAGTAATAAGCCTATTATGGTTGTCGAGGGTAATCGTTCCCCAAGGAATAAGGCGCCCCACAAAACGCCAAAAAATGGAACGAGATAGCCGACATAGGAAGCAAAGGTTACGCCGACTTCCCTGATCAGATAGAACCTGAGGATAAAAGCGAGAGCGGTTGGAATGAGGCCTAGATATAGAAGGGCAAGAATGGAATTGGTTTCACTGGATGCGATTGCAACCCATGGCGTTTCAAATATCAGGCTTACAGGTAAAATCAGCGCGGTGGCGGATATCAAAATTGATGCTGTTACAACAGTGTTCGATTTCTCTTTAATTCTTCGCACCAAAATTCCGGAACAGGCGTAACACATGGCAGCAAACATTGTGATGATCTGGGCGTAAAAGTTATCGCCAATACCTGAAAAGGTTTCCAAGCCCAAAACAACAATGACACCTGCGAAACCGACGAGGACACCAAGAAATTTAAAAAGGGTAAAGCGGTCGTCAGTACTGAAAAAATGGGATAATATAAGGGCAATTAATGGCCCCGTTGCCATCAGGATCGCGGTAAGGCCCGAGCTGATAAATTGTTCTGCCCAACTGATCATCGCAAAGGGCGCGGCCATACTGAAAAAACTGATCAGGACTATTTGCTGCCAGAACTTTCTATTCTTTGGCAGGGAAAGGGATCGTGAGCGCATATATAGATAGATCACGATACTCGCGACCAAAAGGCGACCTGTTGCAATGGTTGCAGGAGGGATATCTTCAACGGTAATTTTTATAGCTAAAAAGGCGGAACCCCAAATGGCTGCCAATGATGTCAGCAGGATAAAATCCCAAAGTGTTGGTGCGCGCATTATTGAAGTCCTGAAAAGCATTTTATAAGTGTCAGCTTTTGCCTTTTGAGCGAAAGTTCGCAAGGAAAAAATAGGATTTGTAATTATTGTTGGGCGTAAACGAGGGCTGCGAAAATCAAAAATATACTGAATTTGTTTATTCTTTGTGGCTTTATAAGCCCTTAAAAGGCATATAGTCTGTAACTGTTATTATTTTGAATTAGATACTTTTTTATGATTGAGCAGAACGTCCAACATCGTCCCAAAATTGTGGTTGTCGGCAATGAAAAGGGCGGATCAGGTAAGTCCACAACGACGATGCATCTTGTTGTTTCTCTTCTAAAAGAGGGGTACCGGGTGGGGACGATCGATCTTGATGCCAGACAAGGTACTTTATCCCGGTATCTTGAGAACAGGTCTAGTTTCGCGAAGGGAACAGACAGTTCAATTCCCATGCCTGAACACAGGCGCGTATACCGTTCTCAGGCACCAACGACAGAAGAAAGTGAAACCGAAGACCGCGAGAACCTTGAACAGGCGATGACGGAACTTTGGGAACTGGATTTTATTGTCTTTGACACGCCGGGGAGTGATAATTACCTGTCACGGCTTGGTCATAGCTATGCGGATATTTTGGTCACCCCATTAAATGACAGCTTTCTTGATATGGATATGTTGGCAAAGGTAGAAGTCGAGAACGACGAACTCAAACTGACACCAAGTACCTATAGCCAAATGGTGTGGGAACAGCGCCAACAACGGGCTATACAACGTAAAAAACCCATCGACTGGGTGGTGATGAGGAACAGGCTTTCCCATATTGATGCAAAAAACAAAAGAGACATGGGGATATTGCTGGAGCACTTGGCAAAACGCTTACAATTCCGGTTAGCATCGGGCTTTGGTGAACGTGTTATTTTCAGAGAGCTGTTTCCCAAGGGGCTTACCTTGCTTGATCTGGATCAGAAAGGTACGGGTGTTACGATGAGCATGAGTCACGTCGCAGCTCGTCAGGAAGTGCGCTCTTTATTGAGCACGATTGGTTTGGGAAAAGAGGCGCCCTCAAAGGAAACATAGGTTATGATCAAGGCTATGATTTTGAGGATAGATAACTATATAGTATCGAAAGTTTCTTTTTCTGCTCATCACCATGGTAGAGGAGTTTTCGTTGCCAGAGAGAAAGCCAGCTATATCAGGAAAGTCGGCGCCCCCGGCCAAAAAATCTACTGATCGAGAGGTAGATATTTTTCTGGATAAGCTTGCGCGTCTTCCGAAAACAGCCTCGGCAAAGGGACGTCTTATTTTTGCCTTGGATGCAACGGCAAGTCGGCAGATGACTTGGGACCAAGCCTGTCATATTCAGGCAATGATGTTCAAAGAAGCAGGCCGTGTTGGTGATTTGGAAATTCAGTTGATTTTTTATCGCGGCTTTGGTGAATGTAAGGCATCGACTTGGGTAAGTGATACCGATCATCTAACTAGGTTAATGACATCTGTTCATTGTCTCGCTGGAAGTACGCAAATTGAAAAGGTCTTAAAACGTGCTGTTAAAGAAACCGCTAAGAAGAAAGTAAATGCCCTGGTTTTTGTCGGGGATGCAATGGAAGAAGATATAGATACCCTTGGTCATCTTGCCGGACAGTTGGGATTACACGGGCTTCCATGTTTTATGTTTCACGAAGGTAGTGACCCCATTGTCCAAACTGCTTTTAAGCAATTTGCAAGGCTATCGGGCGGGGCTTATTGCCCTTTTGATGATGGGGCAGCCCAACAGCTAAAAGATCTATTAGCTGCGGTTGCTGTTTTTGCTGTTGGTGGGCGAAAGGCCTTGGTTGATTATTCGCAAAAAAATAAAAACAAAACAATGACGGCAAAACTACTCGCTCAAATCCCTGAATGAGCAACATAACACAATAAAAAATCGACGGAGCTTTTAAACGTGATTGCCTATTTTATTCTTGGTGTAGGATTGTTCTTAGGGTCAATTTTTCTGGCCCGTTGGTACAGCAGGGCAAATCCGTCAACGGTTCTGAAAACGATCAAAGTTATCCTTGCCATAATTGGTCTCTTTATCGCCCTATTTTTGCTCTTCACTGGGCGAATATTCATGGTGCTTGCTGCTGTACCCTTGCTTCTTCCGTTTTTATTGCGTTCACGGGCTTTGTTTTCGCGTATGAAGGCAGCGGCAGGCGGGACCGCAGGGCAGAGTTCAGAAGTGGTGACCAAGTTTCTCAAAATGAATCTGGATCATGATAGCGGAGAAATGGATGGATTGGTGCTGAGCGGGGATCATGAAGGACATTGGTTGTCTGAATTGAAGCTTGGTGAGCTAGAAGAGTTATACCAGTATTATTGTGTGGAGGATCACAAGTCTGCCGAATTGTTGTCGGCATACGCTTCAAGGCGCTTTGGTGAGAGTTGGACGAGTAAAGAGAGCGAACGTACACAGGGCCAAGGTGAGGCAGATTATGGCACAGATGATAAGCAGACAAGAGGCCATATGGATAGCCATATGGATAGAAAGAAAGCATTGGAAATTTTGGGACTAAAAGGAAAGCCATCGGCAGAAGAAATCCGACAGGCACACAGGAAGTTGATGCAGAAGTTACACCCGGATCATGGCGGTAGCACCTATCTTGCAACACAGGTTAATCAAGCGAAAGAAATTCTTTTGAATGGCTCTGGTTGAGTTTCCATCCTTACTATGGCAAAGACATAACTAATTTTAAATTTATTGAGGAGTGCGGCTTCTATGCGCCGACCCGTTCGTAAAGCGATTTTCCCTGTCGGGGGACTAGGAACCCGATTTCTACCAGCAACAAAAGCAATGCCCAAAGAAATGTTGCCTGTTGTTGATAAGCCTTTGATCCAATATGCCGTAGAAGAAGCCAAAGCTGCGGGAATTGAAGAGTTTATTTTCGTTACGGGGCGGGGAAAAACGGCAATAGAAAACCACTTTGATCGCGAATATGAGCTGGAATCTGTTCTTGAAAGCCGCGGTAAAGAAAAAGAACTCAAAGATTTGACGAGCTTACTTCTCGAAGCAGGCAGTGTAACTTATATGCGCCAGCAAGAACCTTTGGGGTTGGGACACGCTGTCTGGTGTGCCCGCAATGCAATTGGGGATGAACCCTTTGCTGTTTTGCTTGCGGATGATTTGATACAGGCTGGTACGCCGTGTCTCAAACAGATGATTGATAATTATCAGGACACGGGCGGGCATTTAGTCGCGGTTATGGATGTTCCAAGGGAACAAACCAATCGTTATGGTATTCTGGATGTTGTCTCGGAAAATGGTCCTTTGGCAAAAGCCCGGAGCCTGATTGAAAAGCCTGCACCAGAGAATGCTCCTTCAACGTTGTCAATTATTGGACGGTACGTGTTGGACCCCTCTGTTTTTACTGAGTTGAATAAAAAAGAACGCGGAGCTGGCGGGGAAATACAGCTTACAGATGCTCTGGCCGCAACGCTTGATAATGTTGATTTTCATGGCTTGAGGTTTGAGGGAACCAGATTTGATTGTGGCAGTAAGGCCGGGTTCTTGGAAGCTACGATTGCCTTTGCTCTGGAACGCGAGGACCTTGGTGGTCGCATGCGTGATATTCTGAAAAAATATTCAAATTAAAGATGATGGCGGATACTTTGTCGCAAGTATCCTAAGGAGTAATAAATGCGTATTGCAATGATTGGTACCGGCTATGTCGGTCTGGTATCCGGAACCTGTTTTTCCGAATTTGGAACTGATGTTGTTTGTGTCGATAAAGACGAGAGCAAAATTGAGGGCCTCAAAAACGGTGTGATTCCAATTTTCGAACCGGGCTTGGATACGCTTGTCAAAAATAATGCCGAAGCAGGCCGTTTGACTTTTTCTACTGATCTTGCTGCTGCGGCTAAAGATGCGGATGCTATTTTTATCGCTGTGGGAACGCCGCCCGGTGAAAATGATGGCCAGGCCGATCTTTCCTATGTTTATCAGGCCGCGAAAGAAATAGCAGAAGTGATTGATGGTTATAAAGTCATCATAACAAAATCGACAGTACCAGTCGGAACAGGCCGTGCCGTTGAGCGCATTATTCGTGAAACGCGGCCTGACGCAGATTTTGATGTTGTTTCTAACCCGGAATTCTTACGCGAAGGGGCGGCGATCAATGATTTTATGCGCCCTGATCGGGTTGTGATTGGTGCCGAAACCAAACGTGCGCAAGACGTGATGGCGGAACTTTATCGTCCGTTATATCTAATCGAAACGCCTATCTTGTTTACGAAGTTGGAAACATCGGAACTGATTAAGTACGCGGGGAACGCTTTTCTTGCGACAAAGATTTCTTTTATCAATCAGATGGCAGATCTATGTGAAAAAGTCGGCGCTGACGTGCATCAGGTCGCCAAAGGCATTGGTCTGGATGGTCGTATCGGTCGAAAATTCCTTCACGCTGGTCCTGGATATGGTGGGTCTTGTTTCCCAAAAGATACGCAAGCTCTCGCCTATACAGCGCGGGAGTATGGTGCGCCTGTCAGTCTGGTTGAGGACGTTATCTCCTATAACAGTGCGCGAAAGCGTCAAATGGCTGAAAAGATCATTGCCCAATGTGGCGGTTCTGTTTCAGGCAAAAAAATTGCTGTTCTGGGGCTGACGTTTAAGCCAAATACAGATGATATGAGAGATTCGCCGAGCCTGGATATTATTCCGCACTTACAGGAAAATGGCGCGCAGGTTAGCGCGTATGATCCCGAAGGTATGGCAGAGGCTGCTGAACTCTTGTCTGATGTCGATTATGGCGAGAACGCCTATGAGATTATGAAAGATGCGGATGCACTGGTTATTGTGACAGAATGGAATGAATTCCGTCGGCTTGATCTGGAGCGTGTCAAAGGGCTGTTGACCTCGCCGATTATGATTGATCTGCGCAATATCTATAATCCGGACGAGATGAAAGAAGCTGGTTTTGACTACCTTTGTGTTGGTCGCCCGCTTTCCGCATTTTCTGTTAAATAAAATTTACATTTTAAAACTCTAAACCTGACGAGATCGCCTTGTATAATTTTGATCCAACCATCATTCGTGAATATGATATCAGAGGTATCATCGGTGAAACACTTTCTACTGCTGATGCAACAGCGATAGGAAGGGCCTTTGGGACCATTATTCGCCGCGCTGGTGGAAACAAGGTTGCCGTTGGCTATGATGGAAGGACATCTTCCCCCGTTCTCGCTGAGGCGCTGTCGCAAGGTTTGAGAGCATCAGGCGTTAGTGTTTATGGTGTTGGTCAGGGACCAACACCGATGCTGTATTTCGCTGCCTATACCTTGCCTGTCGATGGCGGTATCATGATCACCGGATCTCATAATCCGGGGAATCATAACGGCTTTAAGCTCGTACAGAACAAACAGGCGTTTTTTGGAGAACAGATCAAAGAAATTGATCGTGTCGCAAAGTCTGGTGATTTTGAAGAAGGGGAAGGTGCGTATATCGAACATCCTATCTTTGATTCTTATATTGCCCGACTTCTTGAAGAGGTACAGTTCAAGCAAAGTAATTTGAAAGTTGTTTGGGATGCAGGCAATGGCGCAGCGGGCGAAGCCATGACTGCACTTACGGCACAACTGCCCGGACAGCATGAACTTTTGTTTGCTGAAATCGATGGAACATTTCCAAATCACCATCCCGACCCGACGGTTCCGGAAAACCTTATTGATTTGCAAAAAGGGATCTCTGAGAACAAAGCAGACCTAGGCATTGCTTTTGATGGTGATGGTGACCGGATTGGTCTGGTTGATTCCGAAGGCGAAATTTTGTGGGGGGATCAGATTATGCTGTTCCTTGCCAAGGGCGTATTGAAAGATCTTCCCGGTGCTACGGTCATTGCCGATGTAAAAGCCAGCCAGGTTCTTTTTGATGAGGTTGAAAACGCAGGTGGAAAGCCTGTTATGTGGAAAACGGGTCATTCCCATATTAAATCAAAAATGATTGAACTTGGTGCGCCGTTTGCCGGGGAAATGTCAGCGCATCTTTTCTTTGCCGATCGTTATTATGGTTATGATGATGCGCTCTATGCTGCTGTTCGTGTTTTGAACCTTCTCGAAACAGAAGGTTTGTCGCTTGCGGAGTTTAGGAAATCACTTCCAAAGGCAGTGAATACACCTGAGATGCGGTTTGAATGTTCTGATACCCGAAAATTTGACGTTGTTGACGAAGTTGCTGCACGTCTGGCCGAAGAAAAAGCTGATGTAGTTTCTGTTGACGGGGTTCGGGTCAATACAGCTGATGGATGGTGGCTGTTACGTGCTTCTAATACTCAGGCTGTTCTGGTTGCCCGTTGTGAGGCATCCAGCGAAGAGGGGTTGAAGCGATTACAGGCACAGCTTGCTGAGCAATTATTGAAGAGCGACGTTGCTATTCCGAATTAAAGTATTGATGGCTGTTAAGGGCTATCAATCCAGAACAAAAAAACCGGACAAAACTTTTGTCCGGTTTTTTTTTACATTTTGTTCTTAACTGAACAGAGAGAAGGCGCTGTTCTCAGGTTTTCTAAAACAACCCAGGAGGAACAGCGACACATGACATCCGTTGTTGTTTAAGTTCTCTACAGGCATTACGGGCGGCAACCTCATCAAGACCTTTTAGGCGAGCTCTATAGAGTGAACCCTCTGCCTTATCAACTTGTTGAATGTGCACCTGAGTACTTGTAGGTGTTGATTTGATTTGGGCCAAGGCTTGGTCTGCGGCCATTTTTGCGGGCTCGTAGTTTTTGAATGCACCGACTTGAATTCCCCAATCCGTAATTTCTTGAACGGCACTACCGACAGGTTGCACCGCTGCAATCTGTTCTGGAGCAATCTGTCCGGGAAGAGACAGACCAGCAGATGCGGTCAGGATAGGCTGAGGCGCTGGTTGTGGCGGTGCGGAGACGATAACACTTTCACGACGGGGGTTCCGCTTTGGCGCAGCAGGTAACTTTGCAACCTGAGTGATGCCAACACGTTTGAAGCTTTTATCTAGAATTTCTTTCATATGACGGTCACGGGAACGACCGGTCTTTCCGCCAAAAACAACACCGATTAAACGACGTTCGTTACGTACCACGGATGCAACCAGGTTAAAGCCTGAAGCGCGGGTGTAGCCTGTCTTTATACCATCAGTTCCCTGATAACTGGCAAGGAGCTTGTTATGGTTTCGATAGGATCTGTTCTTGTACTTATAGCTCTGTGTTGAAAAGAGGTGATAGTACTGTGGAAAATCACGCTTTAGTGCGATAGCCAATTTTGACATATCGCGTGCTGTGCTCAATTGGCCACGATTTGGCAAGCCAGACGCGTTACGGAATGTTGTTCTGGTCATACCCAAGGCATGTGCCTTTTTGGTCATCATTCTGGCAAAAGTTGTTTCTTTTCCGCCGATGGCTTCGGCCATAACAACAGCTGCATCGTTCGCAGACTTTGTGACCAGTGCCATAATCACATCTTTGGTCGAAATGGTGCTTTTGTATCTCAACCCAAGTTTTGACGGTGCCATACCAGCAGCTCTCTTTGATACGGGGAGCTTTTGTTTCATGGTCAATTTGCCCTTTTCCAAGGCATCAAATGCCATGTAGAGGGTCATCATTTTTGTTAGGGAGGCAGGATAATTACGCGTATCTGCGTTTCTACTATATAGAACTTCGCCAGTATGTGCATCAATCACAAGGGATGCGTACTTGGCCTGTGCCGGTGCCATAAGCACGAACAGGGTCAGAAGCATAGTGGAAATGAGCTTCAGTCCTAGGTTCATTAATTCCCCCCTTTAAATGGGCTTGTCGATAAATTTTAGGCGATTTATCGAATGTTATAACTCAAATACGTCTACTAACCATTTAAAACAGAAGGATTCTACATAAAATCGATTCTTCTGTCTAGTTGCCATTAACCATCTGCCATCAGGATGACATATTTATCTTGAGAATGTGTAAAGATACAATGCCAATGTTAATAAATGGCAAAAATGGCGGAAAATTGTTTAATTTTACATATTGAGGATAAAATGCGTCTAGCTCAATTCGTGCCATTGGTATTTTCACCGCTGTTGCTTGCCGTGGGGTGCACTTATCAAGGAAATATCGATAAGCCTTACACACAAAAGGCGACTTGGTTCAGTTATGTTGGCGGGGATGATATCCGTGAACGTTGTGTTCCGGGTGTTACTGAATATCGATTGGTTTATAACGCTGTATATGATGAGCAGATTCGCAGCTATGAAATTAAAGGTCAGCCAGGTGGCTCTGCCGAGATGGTTTCCAGAGTTCAGGAAGGTCATGGTCTTAGGGGATCTAAAATCTCTCTTTCCGATCCTTTGGCCCAGTTTGGTTGGGAGAAATCTATCAAAAGACTTTCTGCTGCAGAAGTGAGTGAACTAGAGGGGCTTTTAAAAGTATCGGGCGCAGGCGAACCACATACAAAAGGGAACCGATTGCGATCTGATGATTTTTATTGGGTATCAGCACTCTGTTATGACGGTGCTTTTGTTTATAACGGCTGGAAGAAAACATCCGAAGGGTTTGAGCATCTGGCCTTTATACCTTTCTTACTCAAGCATGATGAAACAGGTATAGACGTAAATCCGGTTCGTGACGTTGGGACAAAAAATGCGGCGCGGATGCATCAGTCAAAAGCAGAACAACGAAAACATTTTGACCTTGAAGTCGGCGATAATGGCCTTTTGACCGCCTTTTAAAGCCGATCATTAATCTTAGATCCAAAAGGTCCTAGCTTGTTTTTCCAACAGGTGGCGCGAAAGCTTCACCTGTTTTTACATGTGCTGTACTAGATTTTATGGTTTCCACAGGCAAAGAGATTGTGATTTTCTGTCTCTTTTCGCGTTGGTTGTGGTGTGTCATTTTGGTTGCAATCGCGTTATGTGTTTGTTGCATTGCAGCATTGCCCTTGAAATCTCAAATTAAATGTGTATGTTAGTGTTTATGTTGCATTGCAGCATGAGTGAGTTGTCGGTTGGGGAGGATGAAGGTTCCGCCCTGAATTAAGAGCGAAGGCAGCCTTAATTTTTACCATAAGCGGGTAAATGCAGGCGGAACGCCGTGAAAACGAACTAATCCTAGGAGACTAAGGTGACAACAACAACTAAGAAAAAGTTGGCAGAAACGACCGAAAGTAAGGCGAAGGCAACACAAGCTAACGCCAAGAATACTGGTAAAGATACTGTCATTAACGGAACTGAAACCGTGGAGAATATGATGAAATCAAGTATGGACGCTGCTACTAAAGGCTATGAGCAAGCTTTTTCTTTTTCTCAAGCTCAAGCAGAAAAAGTTATGGATACTCTTTATAAGCAATGCGAAAGCGCTGCTGAATTGAACAAAGAAAGTGCTGAATTGGCTGCTAAGTCAGGCAACAGTATTTCTGAAGGTTATCAGAAGCTAAACTCAATGTTCATGGGCATGGCACAGGATGCTATGAAAAAGAACTTTGCAGTTGCAGAAGCTTTTCTTGGCGCAAAAGATTTCAACGAAGTAACAGACATTCAGTCTAGCTATGCACGTGAATCTTTTGATGCCATGGTAAAAAACGGCAATGAGCTAACAACACTGACAACCAAGCTGACGACTGAGGCTGTTGAGCCAGTTCGCAAGCAGGTTTCTGAAGCTGTTGAGAAAATGACAAAAGCTGCTGCTTAAGTTTTAAAAGCACGCTTTTTTATAAGTAACGCCGAAAGCCCTGCTTAACGCAGGGCTTTTTGTGTGAATAAAGCCCCCTATCTTGAACATAGCCATCTTGAACAGGGAATGCAGGCGCCCTATAATAATGCTGTTGGTAATAAAGTTTTACGTATGCTGTAAGGGGTTGGTTGTTTTTCACCAGCGCGAAAATTTTAGTCATGCTGAACTTTGTCACCTGTTTACCGAGATATAATAAAATTGTAGATACCTTGATGCGAGAACGTGATGTTGTTGGAAAAGTGTATCTCTGAAGATTAGAAATGATTAGGTAGTTTCTCTATGAGTGGAAAAGAGCGTGATGATGATTTTGGCACGTCGGACGACATTCTCGTAAAACCACGCGAGAAAACCAAACGTCCGTCGATGTACAAGGTTCTGTTGTTGAATGATGATTACACGCCGATGGAATTTGTTATTCATGTCCTGACACAGTTTTTTGGCAAGGGACAGGATGACGCCACGCGTATTATGTTACAGGTACATCAAAAAGGTGTTGGTGTATGCGGCGTGTTCAGCTATGACGTTGCCGAAACAAAAGCAACACAAGTGGTGGATCTTGCTCGTAAAAATCAGCACCCGTTGCAATGTACTATCGAAAAAGAATAATACAGGAATGATCCATAAATCGGGGGCAATCTGCCCCCATTTCTCTAAAATCTAAAATATCTAAAATCCAAAAAAAATCAGATTTCTTTTAATATTTACCCTTTCTTCTTTTTTTTACCTCTACAATAATTTTGTACAATTTAGGTAACATCCTGAAAAAGTATATAATTTAAGGGAAATGTACCTAATTTGGCCATTATTAAGGGCGATAAAGGTAATGTTATTTATCTAACGTCTTGTTGAGCGAACATACTCTCCCTAGGTATAGTTTGTAACAATGGTCAAAGAGATTGGGTTGATATTAGGGTACTGGGGTCTTGGTATTTTGTAAGCATAGACCGTTTGCATTTTGGGACGCTGGTAAGTCAACTCAAACAATCTGATCACGATGGTTGTGAAGGGAAGTTAATTTATGGCAATGCTATCAAACAATCTGGAACAGACACTGCACAGAGCCTTGGCCTATGCCAATGAGCGTCGGCATGAATATGCCACGCTAGAGCATCTGTTGCTGTCGCTCACAGAAGATCAGGATGGCATTTCAGTCTTTAGAGCTTGCGGTGTTGAAATTGAAACGCTGCGCGAAGATCTGCTGGATTACATCGATAACGATCTTTCTAATCTAACCACTGTCCATTTGGGCGATGCAAAACCAACAGCTGGGTTTCAGCGGGTTTTACAACGTGCCGCGATACATGTTCAGTCATCTGGCCGCGAAGAAGTGACAGGCGCCAATGTGTTGGTCGCCATGTTCTCGGAACGGGAAAGTCATGCTGTCTTTTTCTTGCAAGAGCAGGAAATGAGCCGGCTGGATGCGGTGAACTATATCAGCCATGGCATCACAAAGGTCGAAGGGTTGGAAGAAACCCGGACTATTCACGGTGCTGACGATTTAATGGATGAGGGTGAAAGCCAAGCAACCAAAGGGCGCGAAGCAATCGACGCT
Organism: Kiloniella sp.; assembly: GCF_048270245.1. Taxonomy (GTDB): domain Bacteria; phylum Pseudomonadota; class Alphaproteobacteria; order Kiloniellales; family Kiloniellaceae; genus Kiloniella. The sequence goes on along the minus strand of NZ_JBLWTH010000003.1, from coordinate 165,578 downwards.
TATTGTGTTGATCTGAACCAGAAAGCCAAAGACGGTAAAATTGATCTGTTGGTTGGTCGCGAGCAGGAACTGGAACGCACAATTCAGGTTCTTTGCCGTAGAACCAAGAACAATCCGTTGTATGTTGGTGACCCTGGTGTTGGTAAAACCGCTATTGCCGAAGGTCTTGCCAAGAAGATTGTTGATGGCGAAGTGCCGGAAGTTCTCAAAGAAACTAAAATTTTCTCTCTCGATATGGGGTCGCTTTTGGCAGGAACTCGTTATCGTGGTGATTTCGAAGAACGACTTAAGGGCGTGGTTAAAGAAGTCGAAGCCATGGATGGTGCCGTCCTCTTTATTGATGAAATCCACACCGTTATTGGTGCTGGGGCGACATCTGGCGGATCTATGGATGCGTCGAACCTTCTTAAACCAGCATTACAGAACGGCGGTTTGAGCTGCATTGGGTCAACGACCTATAAAGAATATCGCAATCATTTTGAAAAAGATCGCGCCTTGGTACGTCGTTTCCAGAAAATCGATGTCGCTGAACCTTCAATTGAAGATGCTGTCAAGATTTTACGAGGCCTGAAGCCTTATTACGAGGAACATCACTCGGTTAAATACTCTAACGAAGCCTTGCGTACGGCTGTGGAACTTTCCGCACGTTACATTGGTGATCGAAAACTACCGGATAAAGCGATTGATGTGATTGATGAGGTCGGCGCATCACAGATGCTGTTGCCCGAAGACAAACGTAAAAAATCGCTAGGTGTGAAGGACGTTGAGGCCGTTGTGGCCAAGATTGCCCGCATCCCACCGAAATCAGTTTCGAAAGATGATAAATCTGTCCTCAAAAACCTTGAACGTGATCTCAAAACCATGGTTTACGGACAGGATCAGGTGATCACCTCTCTTGCGTCTGCGATTAAGCTGGCCCGTGCTGGGTTACGTACGCCGGAAAAACCGATTGGTAGTTATCTTTTCACTGGCCCAACTGGTGTCGGTAAGACAGAGGTCGCAAAACAGCTGTCTCATTCACTGGGTGTTGAGTTAACGCGTTTTGATATGTCCGAATATATGGAACGTCATGCAGTTTCTCGTTTGATCGGGGCGCCTCCGGGTTATGTCGGATTTGATCAGGGCGGTCTTCTGACTGATGCTATAGATAAGACGCCGCATTGCATTCTGTTGCTGGATGAAATTGAAAAGGCGCATCCGGATATCTTCAATATCCTGTTGCAGGTTATGGATAACGGTCGATTGACCGATAACAATGGCAAGACCATTGATTTCCGTAACGTGATCCTGATCATGACCTCTAATGCTGGTGCAGCGGATATGGCAAAGCCCGCGATTGGTTTCGGCCGAGAAGTGCGTATTGGGGATGATGAAGAGGCTGTGAACAAGATCTTCACACCGGAATTCAGAAACCGTCTGGATGCAATCATTCCCTTTAAGAACCTATCCCCTGTGGTTATGGCCAAGGTGGTCGACAAGTTCATTATGGAGCTTGAAACCCAGCTTGCTGACCGTCAGGTTACCTTTGAGCTGTCACCGAAAGCCAAGAAGTGGCTGGCAACGGAAGGGTATGATCCGCTCTATGGGGCACGGCCACTGGCCCGTGTTATCCAGAACGAAATCAAAAAACCGCTGGCCGAAGAACTTCTGTTTGGCAAGCTGACCCGTGGTGGTGTTGTCCGCATTGATATCAAGGACAATAAACCAAGCTTTAGCTTCCCGGATGAAACAAAAAAGCCAGGAGCAAAGAAGTCTCGGCGTAAGCAAAAGGCTTAGAAGTTTCTGCTATAAAAATGGCCCTGCATTTGCGGGGCCTTTTTTTATGGTTTCTATATTGTGTTTTTTCTAGCGACGAAGACTGTGCACTTTAGTGTCGCTGGAAGGGGGGCTTTCCCCCGTTCCAGCTAGATGCCTAAGTTTCCATAACTTGCTGTGAGTTATCTATGGCAGGATCTTCCTTATCAAGGACTGGATCAAGGGTAGAGCCTTTGTTCAAATTTCGGGTCATGTACATCATGGCCAGCAGAACAATGAGAAGTAAGCCGCTGCCCATCGTCAGGGCGTAGTCTTCCATTTGAAGGATTGAATAGAGGAAGCCATAGAGGGCAGATAGTAGGAAGCCGATGGCGAGGCCGTTGGTGCGACCTTTGGTGGCTGCGGTGATATAACTGGCAATCGATATGACAGTCACAGCTGCGGCGAGGGAATATGACAAGCTAAAGCTGATGTGCTCGGACAGCGTCAGTAGTATTAGATAGAACACGGACAGAGAAACCCCGACCAATAGGTACTGCACCAGATGCAAGCGGATACCACGGGTGAACTCGAACACCAGCAACATAAGGTATGTCAGGGCAACGAACATAATACCGTACTTCGCTGCACGTATAGACGTGCCGTAGTGGGACACTGGCTCAAAAAGCTGTGCTTCGGCAATGATTTCGCCCAAGTTTATATCATCTGATGCCCGGAAAACCTGAGGGTAATTTCGGGACAGGTGACTGACTTCCCAGGTGGCATTAAAGCTATCATTGGTGATATCACGGCTTTTGGGCAGGAACTGTCGAAAGCTTGGGTGGGGCCAGTCAGCGGAAATGTTTATCTGGGTGTTCATACCCAAAGGAATTGCCCTGATATTGCGACTACCGCGTAGCGAGGTGTCAAATTGTACGGAAAAATCAGTGAGATCCTGTGATGGATCAAGCTTGGCAGAAAAACCGCTGACAAGATAAGGTGTTTGCAAGCCAGTACCGGGCATCAGCTCTAGTTTTTTACCATTCACACGAACTGCTGGTGAGGAACCGATACCGCTGTTATCCGTTAAGGCAATGGCAATATAGGCTTGGTCATAGTGAATTTTTTGTAGGTTCTTTATCGGTGGTGGATCGAGACGAAAGTTTGCTGACCCTTTGATGTCAGCGGTATAAACAAGACTTTTATAGATGGAACGCTCTCTAAAGTCATGGGTGAGATCACTGTCGAGTTTTAGTTGATCGGGGAGTACAACCAGTTTGTCCTGGCCAGCGATAATCCGGTCCTTACCGTTGCTGTCTGTAATACGGGTTTCTGTTGTATAGGGAATAACAAGAATGGGCGCGGCAAGGGTTTGTTCCTGTCCCCATTCCTGATCGGTTTCATGAAGAACCGAACGATAAAGGCTGTGCCTTTCCTGCATTAGATCATGAACGAGCGCGGTGGGGATGAGCATCATCAAGGTCAGGAACCCGATAATAACAGCTTTGATCATCAACGGATTACTATTGGCAATTTTTCCTCCTAGATCTCCCGTTAATCCAGAAGCCTGTTGCGCATAGCGGCCATAGAGCCAGCGCAGACAGACCAGTCCGATGATGGCGCAAACACCTAAAAATAGAACGACGGCCAGAATGACCAGTACAGTGGTAAAGTCGATCATTTTTCCTCCCCCTTAAAGGAAATCTGCAATTGGAGCATCTCAAAAGACGCACTGAAAATTGATAAAAAGAAGTAATGAAGAAAGAGATAGAAGGGCTTTGGGCTGATTGTTTGAACTGATTGGGGCAATCCAAGGAAAAATGGCGCAAACTTGCCACAGTTTAAGCAAATCTATCGGCCAGGCTTTTTCTAGTGAGATTGAACCGACACCAAACTTGAAGGGGGATATGATGATAACGCGGGGTGTTCTTTCAACTGTATGTATTGGCGCGTCTTTGATTTTCTCTAGCTCTGTCTGGGCCGAGACCATGACGGGACAAAGTCTTGCCGAGGCTGCTTTGGACCGCACAACACAGAATGTTGTTTATGATGGTAGCTATCACTCAATTGCCTATCCCGGTGGTGATGTGCCTGCGAACATTGGTGTTTGTACCGATGTGGTGATCCGAAGCTATCGGGCGCTAGGGATTGATTTGCAAAAGCTGGTACACGAAGATATGCGGGCCAACTTTGCCAGCTATCCCAAGATATGGGGATTGAAAACAACGGATCGAAACATCGACCATCGCCGTGTTCCAAATTTACGAGTTTTCTTTACCCGCGATGGTCAATCCTTACCTTTGTCAGAAGCACCTGAAGATTATTTACCGGGCGATTTGGTCACATGGAACCTGAATAAAAGCGGATTACTGCCGCATATCGGTATTATCAGTAATCAAAAATCATCCAAGGGTGTGCCCCTGGTCGTTCACAACATCGGTTTCGGACCACAAATTGAAGATATGTTGTTCGATTACAAAATGACGGGGCATTATCGCTATATAAAGCGCTAAAATCCAAACTTTTACTTTGTTCTAATTGAGTATCTATTCGTTATTAGAACAAGTAACGCTGTTACTTTCTGAAGGGGCCGATTTCGTTGAGCATTTCGATTTCGCGGTCAACTGCCGGGTTTTCACTTTGTAAAAAGCGGGCGATGGCATCGCGGAAATTGGGATCGGAAATGCCGTGGAGGCTGTACGTTTTAGTCGGCAGGTAACCACGCTGTATTTTATGCTCTCCCTGCGCCCCGGCTTCGACCCGCTTGAGGCCATGGGTGATGGCATAGTCGATTGCCTGATAGTAACACAGCTCAAAGTGCAGGTTTGGGTAATGACCGTGGGACCCCCAGTTGCGGCCATAGAGTGTATCGCCGCCGACCAGATTGAGGGCACCAGCCACCATTATTGGGCTGGCGTATGATTGGTCCCATGCGGTACTCAAGATAACTTTGTTGCCCAGTTTTGATCCCAAAAGCTGAAAGAAATCGCGGTTGAGGTAATCGTGTGCGTGTTTTTTATCGACTGTGCTGAGATAGAGTTGATAGAACTGATCGCAAATTTCTGGCGTCAGATCCCCCCCCGTCAGGGTCTTAATTTCCAGACCGTGACTGTGTGCTTCGCGGCGTTCCTTTTTGATGGCCTTACGCTTGCGGGAAGACAGCGCAGCAAGGAAATCATCAAAGCTCTGGTAGTCGTTATTTTCCCAGTGATATTGCATTCCGGTGCGTGCGAGTAGTCCGGCGTCTTTAAGCTCGTGCCATTCCTGTTCTGTGGTAAAAGTCAGGTGCAGGGATGACGCTTCGTACTGTTGTAGAATTTGCAGCATGGCGTTGATGAGGGATAGGCGAAGTTCTTTCACCTCTTCTGATGTGGTCGGGGCGATGAGCAATCGTTTGCCTGTTACCGGGCTAAAGGGAACCGCTGATTGCAGTTTTGGGTAATAGGCGCGTCCCGCACGCTCGTAAGCATTTGCCCAGCTCCAATCAAAGACGTATTCGCCGTAAGAATGGCTTTTCAGATAAAGTGGCGCACAGGCAATGATAACGCCGTCATCGTTCATGATCGTGAGGTGCTGAGGTTGCCATCCAGTCTCGGCACTGACCGAGCCGCTTTCTTCTAATGCAGATAGGAAGGCGTGGGAAATAAAGGGATTATTATCCGGCGCATCGTTCTGGGCACAGCGATCCCAAGCTTCTGAGGGAATACTATTTATGCCGGGGTGAACTTCAACACGCAATTGGCTCATTCAAGACCTGGTTAATCAAGGCGGGGTAAGAAAATACAGTTCGCTAAAAATAGGAAGATAGGCTTGTGGATACAAGGCTTTAGACGGAGAAGAGAGGAATTTGATTAAGATCTCGACTTTCTGAGCTTTTAATAAGCAAAAGGCAGGCTGCGAAGCCTGCCTTTTGCTATCGTGATTTCTTCTTTAGCCTTTAGCCGATAAAGCTTTTAGCTAGTAATGAATAGCTTAGTCGATTTCAGCAACACAATCGACTTCAACAGCAATGCCAAGTGGCAGGCTAGGCGCTGAAACGGCGGCACGTGCATGAACACCTTTGTCACCGAAGACTTCAACCATCAAGTCCGACACGCCATTGATGACTTTTGGCTGATCAACAAAGTCAGGTGTGGAGTTTACAAAACCACCAAGTTTGACGATGCGCTTAACGCGATCGAGATTGCCATCTGTTGCTGCGTAAAGCTGGGCAATGATGTTGATACCGCAAAGACGGGCCGCTTCCTGGCCTTCTTCGACAGACATGGTGTCGCCAAGCTTACCCTTGTAGAGGACTTCGCCATCTTTGATCGTGATCTGACCAGATATAAAAACGGTGTTGCCGGATGTTACGTAACCGACATAGTTTGCAACTGCTTTCGCAGGCTGAGGGACTTCAATTCCAAGTTCTTTCAAACGGGCATCAACTGTACCAGTCATGGCTCTATCCTTATGATTTTTAATGTTATCTTCTAAGAACGCGCCCCTTTACACAGGGATCTCGTTTAATTCCGGGGACGTGTTCTTAAGCCTGTACAAGAGCAAACAGATCCATGGTTTTCCCATACGTAATTTGTATTTTGCTCTTCCCAACTTTAAAAACTGCGCGAATTTTATCGCTCCTGCTTAGAGACGCAAGCAAAGTTCGCAAAAGAGCACAGAAAAATAGGTTTTTTAAACTCAGTTATCGCATTTGAGGAACATTGTGTCGTTTATGTTCTACTGATCTTTGCGAATCTTAGGGGGTAAATAAAGGGACGTAAATGTGAGAATAATTTTATTACTCATCATTTTGAACCTTGTGAATAAGAAAAATATATTCTTCACGTTTCTAATAGTTTTATTGTTAACAGCGTAAAAATAAGCCCAGTAACTTATTCTGTCACTGGGCTTATTTTATTTATCTACGCGATATTCATCTGGCATGATAAAGACTTCATCCGCTCGTCCATATCTTCCGTCTTTTACTTCTTCGATGAGTACCATTGTCGTCGGTCTGACAACTTTCCCCGAAATAGCTGACTAATAGATCGGTTGTTTTATGGACCAGATCCTCTTTCTGCCTGATAGTCAGAGATGACTCTGATAATTTGAAGTTTGCAAATGGTATATTCTAGTTCTTTTTTTGTTGTAGATGTTTTTGTGTCTAAATTGCGCCACCGTTTGCGCGAATGGTTTGTCCAGTAATCCAGCCACTATCTGGTCCGGCAAGAAATGAAACGATAGCGGCAATATCATTGGGCGTACCAAGTCGCCCCAATGGAATTGATTGAATTATCTTTTGAATCAACTCGTCTGATTTTCCTGCCGTTAAAAAATCAGTTTCAATAGGACCTGGCGAAACGGTGTTTACCGTAATTCCTTTTGGGGCAAGTTCTTTGGCCAATACTGGGGTCATCGCTTCTATTGCCGCCTTAGAAGCAGCATAAAGACCGTATGAGGGTTGATATAATCCAACAACGCTAGAGGAAATATTGATGATACGTCCCTTATCGCTTAATCTTTTAGCAGCCTCTCTCATACCTCTGAAGGTGCTCCCAAAATTCACCTGGGAATGAAGGTCGAAATCTGAATCACTTGCCTCTTCTATTGTTGAATTTCGCATGACCCCTGCATTGTTAATCAGAGTGGTTACTTGGCTAAAATTTTCTTCTGCCGCATCAAAAAGTTTGATCATCATCTGTGTGTCGCTGACATCGCCCTGTATGGCTATCGCTTTACCTTTGTTTTCGATAATGTTGGTAATCGTTTTCTGAGCTGTTAGTTGATCGTGGATATAATTTACGATGATCGAATATCCATCAGCAGCAAGTTGTAGTGCAATTTCCGCTCCTATCCCCTTGCCTGCTCCAGTTACGATTGCTGTTTTTTGTTTTGTCGTCATGTTTCCTCCTTCTATTTGTTTAATATAAATAAATTTAAGAGCTGGATAATTAGGGTATTATTGAAATGATAATCCGGTTATTCTGAACAAATGGCAGATCGACTAAATGCAATGCGGTTGCTCAGCAGGGTGATTGAGCGAGGCAGTTTCACTGCTGCTGCAAAAGATTTAAATATTCCGCGCTCAACAGCGACTGATGTTATCCAACGTTTGGAACAAGATCTGGGTGTGCGACTTTTAGATCGAACTACAAGGCACGTTTCGCCAACACTTGATGGTAAAGCCTATTATGAACGATGCTTATTAATTCTGGCGGATATAGAAGAAGCAGAGGATGCTTTACGTGGTGATGAACCTTCGGGGGTTTTGCGTATAGATGCGCATGGAACACTGACGCGTACTTTTCTTTTACCACATTTGTCGAATTTTTTCGCAAAATATCCTAAAATAGAACTGCATCTCGGACAAAGTAATCGCTTGGTAAATCTTGTTAAAGAAGGTGTTGATTGTGTGATCCGTGCGGGAATACCTGATGAAAGCGGAATGATCATGCGCCAGTTGACACATCTTCCTGAAACCACCTGTGCGAGTCCTGAATATTTGGACAGATATGGAGTTCCCAAAACGCTGGATGATCTTGATGGGCACCGTATGATTGCTTTTATGTCATCGCGTACGGGCAAGCCTTTGCCACTTGAGTTTCAAACATCTGAAGGGATAAAAACTGTGCTGTTAAAATCTCAGTTAGTAGCTAATGATTCTGAAACTATTCATGAATTAGCACTTATGGGATACGGTCTGGTACAGGCTCCTCGGTATCGATTTTTTGATGATATTAAACAGGGGAATTTGAAAGAGGTGCTGTCTGATTGTCCTCCTTCTCCGATGCCGCTTGCTGCATTTTATCCGCAAAATCGTCAACTCTCTCCGCGTGTAAGAGTCTTTGTTGATTGGGCTGTTGAAATATTCAAGAAAGCAGATTTAGGCAACGATTAAAATTTATCATCTTGATACGAAACGTAAAATACAAAAAGGGTGGCGTTAAGCCACCCTTTTTGCTGCGAAGAAGCGGGAAGCGACAAGAGAGATCTGGATCTTGTCGCGCTCACCGTACCTCTATCAGTCATCCCACACGATGCCCCCCACCGTGATGACTGAAAAACTGCTCCGTTAGGAGCAACCTGTTGTCCCGCCGCAGGTGTCGCATTTTAGGCAAGTACCGTTACGGACAAGGGTAAAGTTTCCACATTCAGGGCAAGAGTCGCCTTCGTAGCCTTTCATGCGGGCTTCACGAACTTTTTCCATGCGTGGGTTGGCAGATTTTGTTGTGGTGGTTTGCACAACAGTTTCTGTCTGCGCCGGGGCTGCTACTTCTTGTGTTGCTTCGGCTGTTGCCGCAGAGGCCACGAGTTCTTCCGCTGGGCGACCACCGTTCACAACAACGAGCTTGTTCCGAACATATCCGGTGGAAGCAACGCGACGGACAGTTTCTGCCACGGCATCTTCCGGCTTTGGTGGCGTGCTTTGGCCGTCACCTCTGCCCAGCGTATCTGGTGTGATGTCTGCTGGTTCTACATGGGCCAGATCATTACGGCCAAGATAGGAAACAGCCAATTCGCGGAAGAGGTAATCAAGAATAGACGTTGCCATTTTGATCACGTCGTTGCCTTCGACCATACCTGATGGCTCAAAGCGAGTGAATGTATAGGCTTCGACGTACTCTTCTAATGGAACACCGTATTGCAGACCGATAGAAATCGCGATGGCGAAGTTGTTCATCAAGCTACGGAAGGCCGCGCCTTCTTTGTGCATATCAACAAAAATTTCACCAAGTTCACCATCTTCGTACTCGCCTGTACGCAGATACACTTTGTGGCCACCAACGATGGCTTTTTGTGTGTAGCCCTTACGACGAGATGGAAGCTTTTTACGCTCGGTAATGGTTTTCTCTATAACGCGTTCGATGATGCGTTCGGCAACAATCTCAACACGCTTAGCGGAAGATGCTTCTTCCATTTCATCCTGTTCGTCTTCATCGAGTTCAAGAAGAACACCAGAAGAAAGAGGCTGAGACAGTTTGGACCCATCGCGGTACAGCGCATTGGCTTTTAGGCCGAGTTTCCAAGACAGCATGTAAGCGTCTTTACAATCATCGATGACTGCATTTGCCGGCATGTTGATTGTTTTGGAAATCGCACCAGAAATAAATGGTTGTGACGCCGCCATCATACGAATGTGGCTTTCGGCTGAAAGGAAACGTTTGCCAGTTTTACCGCATGGGTTCGCGCAATCGAAAATCGGTAGGTGTTCGTCTTTAAGGTGCGGTGCACCTTCGAGGGTCATGGCCCCTGTGCAATAGATGTTGGCAGCTTCAATGTCTTTGCGGTTGAAGCCAAGTTCAACAAGCATGTCAAAGTTCATGTCATTGAGCTGTTCTTCCTTGAAGCCCAATACATCTTTGCAAAGGTCATCACCAAGGGTCCATTTGTTGAAAATGAACTTGATATCAAAGGCACTACCTAGGCCGGATTCAACGGCTGCGATGGCTTCGTCTGTAAAGCCTTTGGCTTTGAGAGTTTTATGGTTGATGCCCGGTGCATCTTTCAGCGTACCGTGACCAACTGCAAACTTGATGATCTCGCTGATTTGTTCTTCACTGTAACCAAGGTTGCTCAAAGCACCCGGTACTGTGCGGTTAATGATTTTGAAATAACCACCGCCAGCAAGTTTTTTGAACTTCACGAGGGCGAAGTCAGGTTCGATGCCTGTGGTATCGCAATCCATAACAAGACCGATTGTCCCTGTTGGCGCAATCACAGTGGTTTGTGCGTTACGATAACCGTGTTTCTCACCAAGCTCTAGCGCCTGATCCCAAGCTGCTTTGGCAGCTTCGACCATGTTTTGATCTGGGCAGTCTTTGGCAACGATTGGCACGGGCAGAACTTCGAGTTCTTCGTAACCAGCGGCTTCGCCATAAGCTGCACGACGGTGATTACGCATCACGCGCAGCATGTCTTTTTTGTTAAGATCATAGCGTTTGAACGCGCCGAGTTCACCCGCCATTTCAGCGGATGTGGCATAGGCTGTACCGGTCATGATCGCACTTAGGGTTGCGCAGATGGCGCGGCCTTCGTCTGAATCATAGGAAACGCCCGCGGACATTAACATGCCGCCGATGTTGGCAAAGCCAAGGCCCAGTGTACGGAATTCATAAGAATATTGAGCAATGGCTTTTGATGGGAATTGTGCCATCAAAACAGAGATTTCCAGTGCGATGGTCCACAGACGTGTTGTGTGGGTGTAAGCTTCGATATCAAAGCTGCCATCTTCGCGCAGGAAGGTCATCAGGTTCATGGATGCCAAGTTACAAGCAGTATCATCCAGGAACATGTATTCGGAACACGGGTTAGAACCGTTGATGCGACCAGATTTAGGGCAGGTATGCCACTCGTTAATCGTGGTGTCGTATTGGATGCCGGGATCGGCACAGGCCCAAGCTGCGTGTGAAATTTGATCCCAAAGATCGCGCGCTTTGACGGTTTTTTGTACTTTTCCATCAGAACGGCGGATAAGGTCCCAGTCACTGTCTTCTTCTAGCTTTTGGAAGAAGCCGTTGGCAACACGCACAGAGTTGTTTGAGTTCTGGCCGGATACTGTCAGATAAGCATCAGAATCCCAGTCTGTGTTGTAGGTTTCGAATTCAATGTTTGTGAAGCCTTGTCCCGCGAATTGAAGAACACGCTGAACGTAGCTCATGGGCACTTCGTGACTGCGTGCTGCTTTAATGGCTGCCTTCAGTGTCGTGTTCTTGCGCGGATCAACACGGTCTTTGCCTGAAAGTTGATCTGTATTGCAGGCAGCCATGATTTTGGTCAGGTGTGTCTGGCAGATTTTAGAACCAGCAACCAGTGCAGCAACTTTCTGTTCTTCTACAACTTTCCAGTTGATGTATTCTTCGATATCCGGGTGGTCCAGATCAACGGTTACCATCTTAGCAGCGCGACGTGTGGTGCCACCTGATTTGATAGCACCCGCCGCGCGGTCACCAATTTTCAAAAAGCTCATCAAACCGGAAGACTTACCACCACCGGAAAGAGGTTCTGCCGAGCCACGAACGCGTGAGAAGTTTGTGCCAGTACCAGAACCGTATTTAAACAGACGCGCTTCACGAACCCAAAGATCCATGATCCCGTTTTCGTTTACGAGATCATCATCAACAGACTGAATGAAACAGGCGTGTGGTTGTGGATGCTCGTAAGATGACTTTGACTTGGTGAGTTTGCCTGATTTGTAATCTACATAGTGGTGGCCCTGCCCGGGACCATCAATACCATAGGCCCAATGCAAGCCAGTGTTGAACCACTGTGGAGAGTTTGGCGCTGTCATTTGATTGGTGAGCATGTAGCGCATTTCATCAAAATATGTACGGGCGTCTTCTTCGCTGTCGAAGTAGCCACCTTTCCAGCCCCAATAAGTCCAAGTGCCTGCAAGACGGTCAAAAACCTGTTTGGCAGAAGTTTCGCCAATGATGCGTTCGTCTTCGGGGATGTCAGACATTGCATCATGATCAGGTTCTGAGCGCCACAACCATGACGGGACAGAGTTTTCTTCTATTCTTTTTAGTCTTTGGGGGATACCGCGCTTGCGGAAGTATTTTTGCGCAATAATGTCACAAGCCACTTGGCTCCAACTGGCCGGGACCTCAATATCCTTAGCCTGGAAGACGATAGAGCCATCCGGATTTTTGATTTCACTGGTTGTATAGCGAAATTCAATTGCGTCGTAGACGTCTTTTCCGGCTTCTGTAAAGCGACGTGCGATGCGCATGCCGTATCCCCTTTTAATAATACAAAACTCATTGACAAAATCCCGAAGATAGGGGTGTTGATATCCTATCCCGAAGCTCGCTCGTATCGCGTTGCCCACAAGTCTAGGACTCTGCGGGTTTCTGCGAGTAAAAGCACATTTTGTTGATCTGAAGTGATTTAACCACAATATTTGGTTGTCGTCACCCGTATTTTGCGTATTGACACACTATTTTTTGTGCCGACGGTCTGGCATAAGCCTGTGGATAAATCTGTTGATGAGTAGAGGAGAAAATCTATTGTGGCTGAAAAGTGGCGGGAAAATCAAACTCTTTGAAGGATATATAAAATGCTATTTTATTTATTTAAAAATGTGCAAAAAAGATCTCGGGCAACTTCGAATCTAAGTCGCTTAATTCAGAAATAATTTTAACGTTTTTTCATTACCGATTCGTGTCAGGAAAAAGAAAAATATAAGATTACATTTATCTAAGAACGATCTGTTCTTGGCCCGATAAGTGATAAGCATCTGAATTTTCTAGCTAATGCCAATAGGTTGTAATTACATAAAATTTAAGTGAATAGCTTTGGTGAGAGGATCAGGTGCCTGTGATTAGAAGTGTTGGGTATATAGCCTAAGCTGTGGGAACCCTGACGGGGCGGTAACAGGAAATAACTACGGCTGCTAAAACAAGAATAGACCCTATAATTTGAGACAGGTTTAACGTTTCGTTCAAAATAAGAACTGCTGTAATAATAGAAACAACAGGTTCTATATTAAAGAGCATCGCTGTCCGGGACGGGCCGACAAAATTGACCGTCGCGATTTGTCCTAGGGTGGCCAAAAGATAAAGCAAGGCAATTGCAATGGACAAAGACCAGCCAACTGTCAGGTTTGTCCACTCGTGCGGTAAGGTGATATTGTCATCAACAAGAAGGTACAGGCAGGTCAGCGCGGTTGCGACGATATTGACATAGAAGACAATTGTCAGGTTCGGAACGTGTGTCACGACTGATCTGCTCACAATCAGAGTTCCTGTTATAGACAGGGATGCGCCAAGAACGAAGAAAACTCCGCGCCAATCCAGTTCATTGATGTTTGGCCCTAATGCAATTGTAATCCCTATAAAAGCAAGAAGAGAAAGTCCCAGTTGTACAGGGTTGGGCCACCGCCTTTGCAAAAGCGGGTCGATAACGGTGACAATCACCGGGTAGGTATAAAACAGGATCGCAGCCAAGCTCACCGGGATATAAATGACTGCTGAAAGATAACAGACTGTGACGCTGAAGATAAAAAGGCCCATCATGCAAAGTGGGATCATTTTATTTCTGGGCACGGAAAATGTCGTTTTGCTGGCAAGCAGGATTGTGATCATGATGATACTGCCAAGAACAAACCTAATGATGGTTGCGCTACTAGCTGTTACCCCGATCGTGTAGGCAAAGGGAAAAATAGGGGTGATCAGCCCAAAAGAGGCTCCGCCAACAAGGCCTGTGAGGATCCCGAAGAGGGGAGGTTTTTTAATTGCTATGTTGCTCACGGTTCTGCTCTTCAGATTCTGTCAGTGTTTATGAGGCGTTAGGGTAAAGGTATATGATTTAACCCTAGAAAGTCTTCGCTTGATACTTTTCTTGGTCATGGCATGTTTTCATCATGATTAGGTCAGGGGAAAGCCGTTGTGGAAAGTTAAATCCGCTAAATAAACGCCTTTGGGCGGCATTTTTTGGGGGGGAGCATTTTTTTAACTCAATATAGAGGCGTGTATCGTTTGACGCTCTATGTTATTTAGGGCTGAGATAAAAACAGGGTATCAATAAGGTCCAAAGACCGGGATGAAAGACGACTGAATGAGAGTTAGTTTATCAGATTTTCGTGACAGACTTGAAGATTGTCTGGAAGCCAGAGGCGCGCAGGAAATTACACTTGATCGTGCCGCTGCTATGGTGCAATGGGCAGAGCGCCTTCATCGGTGTGGCATTCGCTTTCTGGCTAAAAATAAATCCGCTTATAGCCAGACAGACATGACAAAGATTGAATTGCTGTCCGAGAAAGATAATGCTGCGTTTCTTGATGCGAATTGGCAGTCGCTGGCAGTCGCGGGTATTCAGGCCGTCGAGAAGGCAACACATAAGGCACGTGAACAGGGAATGGGACTTGCCGTTATCACAAATGTTTGTGATCTCGTCGGGTTAGGTCAGCTTGTTGAAGACGCCGTGGAAGATGGCTTGGCCTGTTTTGCTACCTTTGTTGTCGATCCGGTTTCTGACGAAGGTCAGATCCTGACAGAGCTTTATGGCAGTAGCCGGGGGATTGTTGGCGTCCCCGGAGCCGAAGAAGATTTGTATATTGAACTGTATGGTCTTCCTGTCAGTCATGACGCCTTTGTCCAAGGAATTACACCGGGGAATATTGGTGAGCTGGTTGTGAGTGCCTTAACCAAAACGGACAAACAGGTCCCTGGCTGTACAATACTGGTTTTGGATCTGCCACAGCTTTACCCTGATATGATCAAAGCTCTTGAAGCTGGTGTTTCTTCTGTACCAGCAAGGCTATTTAACCCCGCCGATCAGATAGCAAGAAATCAGGATATTGCCGAAGAAGGTTATCAGGTTGAAGAGGGGGACTGGAAAGCTATTTGTGAACCTGAAGGGCTTACTGTCGTCCCAAAAGATGACCAAGAGGCATAGCTGAGTAAAAATTACGTCATTTTTGCGCCCTTTGGACTGGACTGAAAGGGGTTGCAGTGTAATATTCAGCGCAGAAAGATAAGTCGTGTTTTGATGGCGCTACTTATTATTTACCGAAAAAGATCAGTTACCTTAAGTAGCTGTTCATAAGACAGATATATAAGAATAGGGTTGAACCCAATTCAATTAAGGAAGAGATATGGCTGGAACTCCTCTTGGAACTCGTCTGTTCACATGGCTCAAAGGCGAGCTGGTTGGACAAGATCAGGACGGCAACAAGTTCTATCGCACCAAGGGTGGCAGTGAAGTGCATAAAAATAGCCTGCGGTCCGAACGTCGCTGGGTTATTTATAATGGTGAACCGGAAGCCAGTCGTGTTTCTGCTGACTGGCATGCCTGGATTCATCATACAACGGATGAACTTCCACCTGAAGGTGGTTATGCCAAACATGAATGGCAGCAAGAGCACCAGCCAAATAAAACTGGAACAGCAGAAGCTTACCGCCCAAAAGGCAGTATGCTAAAAGCTGGTGAGCGCCCGCGGGTTTCTAGTGATTACGATGCCTGGCAGCCTGAATAAACTCTGGTCCTTTTTTAGGTAGAGATTAAATTGACGTGATCTTTGCCGCTAACTTTTTAACTTAACTTTCCCCTGTAGGTGAGCTTGATGAATAGAAGTATTGTTGAAACGATTATTGGCGGGCTTGTCTTGCTTGTTGCTGTTTCCTTTGGCTTCTTTGCCTTTAGCAGTAGTTCTGGTGGCTCTTCTAATGGGTACGAGGTGGTTGCCGAGTTTGATAATGCCAATGGTCTGGTCTCGGGCACAGATGTCGAAATTGCGGGTGTAAAGGTTGGGACAGTTCTTCGTCAGGAACTGGATAAAGATACGTATTTTGCTGTTGTCACACTTTTGATCGATGAAGACGTTAAGCTTCCCAAGGGGACGTCTGCACGTATTTTATCAGATAGCCTGTTGGGGGGGAATTTTGTTAGTCTTGAGCCCGGCGGTGAAGATGATTACATCGAAGCAGGTGGCCTTATTATCGATACTCAGGGATCTGTAAATCTTATGGATCTTCTCGGTCGTTTTGTTTTTTCTTCGGCCGACAACAATTAAAAGATAACAGTTAAAAACGGTCAGTATCCCAAAAGATGTCCTGAGGGAATTTCAGCATGACGGATAAGAGCAAATCGACAACTGTCTGGCGTCAACCCGACGGCGAGCCTCTTTCTTGCCTTGAAAAGATCAAAGTCTTGAATGAAAATCTCGAAGAAATAAGAGAACTTTCACAAGATGCGTTGGAAGACGCGGTTCTTATGGGGGGGGATGAAGATCAACTTCGTGAAGTCCTAAGGGCAATTGTTGATGACCTGGTTAATCCTTACGCCTCAAAAAAACACTGATAGGATCATCAGAGGGAAATTTGTAGCTTGTTACTGATCGCGAAAAAAATAACGACGGTTCGAATTGCGTCCCTGTCAGCTATAGCATCCTTAAGCGGTGCAATTGCCGCAACACTCATAGGGCTGTCGCCTCTATCTGCACGTGCTGAAATGATTTCTCATGAAGTTGCTGTCCTACAAGGCCTCAACAAGATTACAGCGCGCGTTTCAGAATTGCATGTGCCAGTAAACCAGCCAGTACGTTTTGGGTCTCTCGAGATTACAGCAAGAGAGTGTCGTAAAAGCCGGCCGGAAGAAATGCCTGAATCAGCATCCTTCCTTGAAATTGATGATCATAAAGAAAATGTCGAAGCCACACGGATGTTTACCGGATGGATGTTTGCGTCATCCCCTGCCGTGTCGGCAATGGAACACCCAGTTTACGATATATGGGTGGTGAACTGTATGTCATTGGATGAGGCACGGGCCGCTGAAGCAAAAAAGGCTGAAGAAGAAGGCAAGGCTGAAGGCGTTCAGGCAACTGAATAGCCGCTTAAGCCTATAATTCTCTGATCGTAATACGTTTTAGTCGATGATTGAGAGGTAAAACCTCTGTGTATCTCGTGGTTTCTGTTTTGCTTTGTCAGGTTTGTTGTCACTCAACGTATGCAGTAATGATTATTTTTGTCGCTTTTGGGGCAGTTTATTAATCTATTTAAGTCGTCATGCCAAACAGTCTCAAAGACCTTTGTTCGCATCCGATGTGGAAAATTTTTCAAGCAGCCAATTTTTGAGGGCGCGGCCTGTATTACTAAGCGGCGGATTATTCGGATGAACGAGGTAGTAGCTTTTTTCCAATGAAAGTCTTTGCGGAAAGGGCTCGATTAACTCCCCTTGCTTCAGTTCATCTTGTACCATCAAAGCATTACTTAAGATCACTCCTTGGCTTCGTTTCGCTGCATCAATGGCCAATAAGGTTTGGTCAAAATGTAATGCTGTGATTTCTTTTCTGGCTTCTGTATCGATAGACGTAAACGCGCTTAACCAATCGTCCCAGAACGGATATGGGCTGGTAATGATAATTGTTGTTTTGGTGAGCTGGTTCGGGTGTTTAAGCCCGACCGCTTCACGGTATTGGGGGGTGCAAAATAATCTCACTTCATCATCATGAACTAATTGTATATTTAGTGATGAATCCTTTCCGTCAAAGTGCCTTATCGCTAAATCTACGGATTCTTCATTGAAATTTACAGGGGTATTTGAGGCATTTATGTGAACTTCAATGTTGGGATGTTGACTGACAAAATCCTCTAAACGAGGCCCTAACCATTTGGCAGCCAAAGTTTGTGATAAAGATAGACAAACAGTATTTGACTGCTTCTCTCGAAAGCTCTTGCTAGCTGAGTTTATCTGTTCTAACGCCGGAGCAACACGACTGTAGTAGCTCATACCTTGGTCAGTTACTTTTAGCTGGCGGATTTCACGCACAAACAGCCGATGTCCTAGCCAATGTTCCAATTTTTGAACCTGTTGAGACACTGCGCCTGGTGTGACGCACATCTCTTCAGCAGCCAGCTTAAAGCTTGCGTGTCGAACAGCAGCTTCGAAGGCAACGAGTGATCTTAGTGGAGGCATTGACTTGTAAATCATGTGTTCTTTAGCTCTTAAGATAAAATAGAAAAACTATTTTATCGGGTAGGATAAATCGTTTGTCGTAATTCTGCAAATCTATAAAAGTGAAGGCAATTCCAACAGTGTGAATGATTCTTGGCGAGTCATTGAGGGGAAGTGTATGAAATATTTACCTATGATAGCTTTTTTGGCACTAGGAGTTATTTGGGGCAGTAATTTTATTTATATGAAAATGGCTTCTGAGCTGATTACTTCTTCACAAATTGTTCTGCTAAGGGTCTTATTTGGGTTCCTGCCAATTTTCTTTTATGCCTATGTGACAAAAGCAATAAAACTATCTCATATGAAACACATAGGGCATTTTTTTGTGATGTCATTATTGGCAACTGTAGCCTATTATTATGGCTTCGCCAAAGGATCGTCTCTTCTGCTTTCCGGTGTGGCTGGTGCACTTAGTGGGACGATTCCTATTTTTGCGCTCTTATTAGGACTGTTCTTTATTTCCGAAGAGCGTATCTCAATGAACAGGACCATTGGCCTGTTCTTAGGGTTACTTAGCGTATTCCTCATTGCGAACCCTTTTTCTGGCGACCTAGCTTCAACGAATATTGAAGGTGTAATTTACATGGTATTTGGGTCGCTGAGTATCGGGGCATCTTTTGTGTATGCCAAAAGATACGTCTTGCCACTCAAAATATCTTCAGCGGCATTAACCACTTATCAGTTAGGGGTGGCATTGCTGGTCCTGTGTGCGATTACAGATTATGAAGGTATTGGAAATATTCGAGGTGATCTACATGTCGCGATTGGTCTTGTTGTTGGTCTGGGCTTGCTTGGAACGGGCCTTGCCTATCTTATTTATTATTACATCATCGATAAATTGGGAGCCATTTCTGCGTCTTCTGTAACCTATATTCCGCCCGTGGTTGCTTTAATTATCGGGGCTGTAATCGTAGGTGAGGATATTCGAATGGTTGATTATTTTGCTACTGGATTAATCTTTTTGGCCGTTATGCTCGTGAACAAAAAAACGCCAAATGCAGCAGTTGAATAAATAACCTATAGTAATCATACTTCTCGCAGAGGATGTAGATACTAGTTTTTACCTGTGCGAAGAGAGCCATTGTATTCGTGGCAGAATTAGATGTACTTCATTTTTTACATCTTGGTTCCAAGGGTAGGACTTATCTTGCTAAGATAATAGCTATCTAAAGTTAGAAATGGGTGTTTTCAATTGTGACGAATAAGATTATTCGTCTGTGAAAATGGCTGGACGATTGCCCTTGCAGCTTTCAATAAAGCCTGACAGTTCATCCTCTGAAAGCTCCAAGGGAAAACGAGCGGGGGCTTGCATCGCTTCAAATAGGCATTTTTTATAAATCTCACGATCTATTTCAATTGTGCCAAACTGGCTTAGATGTTCTGTCGTGAACTGTGTGTCCAGCAGGGTATAGTTCCCCTTCACAAGGCGGGCTGCCAGATGAATAAGAGCAACTTTGCTGGCATTACTACGGCGAGAGAACATGCTTTCACCAAAAAAAGCACCACCGAGTGAGACGCCGTAAAGGCCGCCGATAAGCTTGCCATCAAGCCAACATTCCACAGAATGCGCAAACCCGCGTTCGTGAAGTTGAGTGTATATTTTCTTAATAAGGGGATTGATCCAAGTATCTGGTCGCTGTGATGTTGTTGCGGCGCACATTTCCAATACATCTGCGAAAGATGTATTGCAGCGGACTTCGAAAGGATTTTTTTTTAGTATTTTTCGCAAAGAGCGAGAGATGTGGATTTTATCCAGAGGAAGAATGCCGCGATTCTCTGGATCTATCCAATGTAAATCCAGAGAATCATGACTTTCTGCCATTGGAAATACCCCAATGGTATATGCTTTTAAGAGTAGATCTGCTGTGATCTCCATGAACACCTATGCCCAGAAAATTATGCTTCAACACTTATTCGGGGAATGCCTGTCCAGTTTTTACCCTTTATTCAAGCTATCAACAAATTTTTCCAACCAGTGGATATCATAGACACCGGATTGAAACTCTTCGTTATTTACCAATTCCATATGTAGTGGAATTGACGTGTTTACACCATCAATCACGTACTCTTGCAGGGCACGCCTTGTTTTCATAATGCAATCAGCACGATCGTCCCCATGAACAATCAGCTTGGCGATCATGCTATCATATGTTGGTGGAATTTTATATCCTGCATAGATCGCTGCATCAACACGAACACCAAGGCCGCCAGGGGCATGGTAACCTTTGATCAGACCTGGGGATGGCATAAAGTTGAAGGGGTGCTCAGCATTAATCCGGCACTCAATCGCGTGCCCTTTCAGGACAACTTCTTCTTGAGTGTGGCTCAGCTTTTCGCCAGCAGCAACGCGGATCATTTCCCGCATAAGGTCAATGCCACTGATGGCTTCTGAAATCGTATGCTCTACTTGAATACGTGTATTCATCTCGATGAAATAGAATTCACCATTTTCATAGAGATATTCAATGGTGCCAGCACTTTTATAGCCGAAGCCGAGCATCGCATCAGCAGAGATTTTACCAATACGCTCACGCTCTTCATCGGTCAGCATCGGTGATGGAGCTTCTTCCAGAACCTTTTGGTGACGCCGTTGAAGAGAGCAATCGCGTTCACCCACGTGGATCGCGCCGCCTTGACCATCACCTAGTAACTGGATTTCAATATGCCGGGGTGTACCCAGATATTTTTCCATATAGACAACGTCATCGCCAAAGGCAGACTTTGCTTCGGTACGTGCCAGCCGGAAACCTTGACGAAGTTCATCATCGTTATTGGCGACTTTCATGCCACGACCACCGCCACCAGAACGGGCTTTGATTAGGACAGGATAGCCTATTTCCTTGGCAATTTTAATACCATCTTCGGCACTCTCAAGTGCGCCATCTGATCCAGGAACTACCGGAATACCCAGCTTGATTGCAGTTTCTTTCGCAGCAACTTTGTCACCCATAATCCGAATGTGTTCGGGGGAGGGACCAATAAAGGTAAAACCGTGCTCTTCAACCATTTCGGCAAAATCAGCATTCTCTGAAAGAAAGCCAACGCCGGGATGAATCGCATCAGCACCAGTCATTGTTGCAGCAGAAAGAATCGCTGGAATGTTGAGGTAACTGTCTTTGCTTGGTGCTGGGCCAATACAAACGGACTCATCGGCAAGGCGAACGTGCATTGCGTCGGAATCTATTGTGGAATGGACTGCAACAGTTTCGATGCCCATATCGCGACAAGCCCGAAGAATTCTAAGGGCAATTTCGCCGCGATTGGCAATGAGGATCTTTTTGAACATGAAGCCTTCTTGTGTCAGCTATTATTCAATAACCATCAGTGGCTCGCCAAATTCGATTGGCTGACCGTCACTGACGAGGATCTGTTTTACGACGCCTGATTTAGGGCTAGGCAGCGGGTTCATGACTTTCATTGCTTCGAGAATAAGAAGCGTCTGACCCTCTGTTACGCTGTCGCCTACCTTTACAAAAGTCGGGGCGCCAGGTTCTCCTGAGAGATAAGCCGTTCCAACCATTGGTGAGGTAATGGCGTTTGCAGGTACGCCGCCAGCGTCACTTGCTGCAGGTGCAGCGGCAGCGGCGGCAGGTGCAACAGCAACTGGGGCAGCAGCGTGAACAACTGTTCCGCCTCTGACAAGGCGGATACGGTGACCGTCTGCTTCATATTCAATTTCGCTCAGGTCCGTTTCATCCAGCAAGCCGGCGAGGGTACGGATAACCTTCTCATTTACTTCAAGTTTAGACATTATAAATCTTGTTCGCTGTTTAAAACGTTAGCCATCGCATCCATAGCCAAAAGATAGCCTTGACGCCCCAGACCACAAATAACCCCAAGGGCTGCTTGTGATACATAGGATTGATGTCGAAAACTTTCGCGACGATGGATGTTAGAGATATGTACCTCAATAACGGGTAACCCGATACCCTTTAGAGCATCTAGTAATCCGATTGATGTATGGGTAAGTGCACCCGGATTGATGATGATACCTTTGTGTGTATCACGCGCGTCGTGGATCCAGTCAATAAGCTGACCTTCCCAATTGGATTGCTTGCACGCCAAAGAAAGCCCAAGAGCCTTGGCACGTTTGTGACAAAGCGTATTAAGGTCTTCTAAGGTTTCAGAACCATAAATTTCTGGTTCACGGGTCCCCAGCAAATTCAAATTGGGTCCGTTTAAAAGCAACACTGACGGCAAAGGTATGCACCATTCATTTCAGTTAAATGAATTGATTAGGGGTAACATAGCAGTGCAGATCGTGCAATCAATTGCGTCATTTGTTGTCGCTTTTTTTCAATCCGTTAGATTAACTTAACCGTAAGAGAGACAACAAAAATCAGGTGTGGCTGTCCATACGATTTTCAGGGTAATTTCTGTATGTGTCCCGTATGGTTCACGGGGCGGCCACAGGGGAGAAATCTGGGCGAATTCCCCGGGGGGTTATCCAGGGGAATTATACGGGCAAACGTCCCGTGAGATGCTCCCCTTAACGGGAGTGTATCATTAATACGGGGTTAGCTGGAATACAGGGTTAGCTAGCTTTTTTTGTGCGGATACTCTGTATGAGTGCTTTGAATTCTTCGAAGCTGGTGTTCGGCGGGACGCTTGTTGTTCCGACGATGAATGCGGGGGTGCCGTTTGCGCCAATTCGTTGTGCTAGAGCACGGGTGCTAAGGATTTCCTGCCCAACTTCTTCGGCTTTCATGTCATCCTTGAATTGATCTAAGTCCAGATCAAGATCTTCTGCCAGGGCAAAAAGTCTGTCTTGGGAAAGGTCCGAAGCACTGTCCATCAAAGCAAAGTGATATGCGTCGTATTTCCCCTGTTTCATCGCGGCCAGTGCAGCACGAGCGGCAATCATGGATTCCGGGCTGAGGATCGGAAATTCTTTCATAACAACTTTCAGGTTGGGATCATCCTCGACAAGTTGTTTAACGATAGAGGCTGCTTTGTGGCAATAGGGGCAGCGGTAATCAAAGAATTCAACAAGTACAACATCACCATCAGGGTTCCCTAAGACGGGAGACGTCGGGGAGTTGTGGAGATCTTCTACGTTGCTGGTAATCGCAAACTGCTTTTGCTCTTCTTCGCGTTGGGCCTGTAGCTCTTGATAGCGGGTAAGTGAGTCGATTATGACCTCTGGGTTTTGCAAGAGATACTCTTTGACAGCTTCTTCAAAGGCCTTTGTTTGTTCTTCCGTTTTCAAGGGAAAAACCGTTGAACTATCTGTGGCGTCCTGTGCGTGGCCAATTGTTCCCAGGGCAATTGTTGTGGATAGGGCAATACTGCTAGCTAAAACTGATTTGCGAAGAGTTGCCCAGTTATAGGACGGATGATTTTTTTTACTTAGGAACATTGGTTTCGACTTTTCTTAATGACACATAATGTGGCGATAATGATGAAATCCCTACGAACATGCAAAGAACTTTAATGTGAACGGCAAAGAACGTTAGTTGGAGCGATAACGTTCTGCGCTTGTGTGTGAGGATATTTGAATTCGGTTAATTGTTCTTGCGCTTCTTGTCTTTACGTTCAGCCGTGCTGTTCAGATCCGAAGCGCGTAACCAAGCAGGTGATCCTTTGGGGAGCAAATCGCGTGCGCGTCCCGACTGGATAACGGCTTCGGCATATTTTCCTCTGCCATAGGCGGCTTCGGCGAGGGCCAGTGTTGTCATGCCCTTGTCACCACGGCGTCCATAGATGATTGCCGCCTGTCGCCAAACGCCTGCGTTATTCGGTTCCTGTGCCAGAATGGTTTGAATATGTTCCAGGGCTATCGTGTCCTTTTCAGGATTATTCTCTTCAACAAGTACGCGCACGTACAACGTTTTTATTGGTGCTGCATCCGGGGCCAGTTCCACAGCCTTTTGAAGATAGGGGGCGGCTTCTTGTCCACGGGCAAACTCAAACAGGATTTGACCTTTGAGTTCCAAAAAATAAGGGTCGTTCGGATAATCAACCAGCAAGCTGTCGAGTTCCCTCAGGGCATTGTCTATATCCGTAGAGCGATAATAGGAAATAGCACGGGCATATCGCCCTTCTTGCGACATGTCTTCCGGCGGGTATTTTCGGAGCACTTTAGTTGAAGAATCTAAAAAGCCGACAAGTTTGGCAACAATCCTTTTATGAAGCTGGATGATTTCTGGCGAATCGGCTTTATCAGAATATGGTGATTTCAGAACTTCATTATCCAGAAAGTTGTATCTTTGCTGTGAGAGGGGGTGACTACGCAGGTACGGGTCCTGATTTTGGCTGAGGAGTACTTCTTGCCCTCGAAGAACACCCATAAAATCCCGAAGACCTGCGGCGGATTGCTCTGTTGCGCGTAGATACTTTACTGCGGCCTGATCAGCGGCGGATTCTTGTTGACGGGTATAACTTAGGAAGTTTCTAAGGGCCAATGATTGCCCCGCCCCAATAATAACGCCAGCTGCTTCACTTTTGCCTGTGGCCAGTGCGGCCCCAACACCCAGCAAGTAACTGGCAAAGGTTGTAACCAGCGCTTTGTCCACGCTGTCGCCACGGAATGCAACGTGGCCACCGGCAAGGTGTCCGGTTTCGTGCGCAATCACGCCAATTACTTCCGAAGGTGTTTTGGCCTTGATTAACAGGCCCGTATTGATAAACATCTTGTTACCTGATGTAACAAAGGCATTAAGGCTTTTGTCATTGACGATGAAAATACTTACACTTTGCGGGCTGATACCAGCAGCTTGGAAGATTGGGGTGGAATAAACCCTCAGAGCATGTTCTGTTTCTGCGTCACGGATCAGGTTCAACCCCTGTGCTTTTGCCGGAAAGGTAAAAGTAACAGTGGCAATAAAAGCAATGATGCGTAAAATCAGGCGGGCTGGTCGTTCATTCAACGGACAGTTCTCACAAGTTTATAAGATTTCGTATAGTCAATTGGGGGCAAAGCGTCAGTAATGCAAGACACCTTTTTCGGTAAAACAAAACTTCATTCCGCTATCTTAACAGCATGTTTGGGGGGAATGCTACTCTCAGCTTGTGAAACTGCGGATGAAACTGCAAAAGGAAATCTTCAAGTTGTCGAAGGTTTTGCTGGCGTTGTATCAGCAGATGAGCCAAGGGCTGCGCAGGTTGGACGCGAGCTGTTGGGCAATGGCGCGACTGCTGCGGATACAGCTGTTGCAATGTATTTTACCATGGCGGTTACCATGCCATCGCGTGTTGGTATTGCTGCGGGCGGGGCGTGTTCTTATTATGACAAGGAAGAAAACAAAGCTGTTGCCTTGAATTTTCTTCCGAAATCGTCTGCGTCTGGTGGTGTGATTCCAAAAGCCCCCCGTGTAATGGCTGCGCTGCATGCTAAATACGGGTCTGTTCGTTGGCAGCAGCTTGTTGCATACGGAGAGAATCTGGCACGCTTTGGAAACCCTGTTAGCCGTTCCTTTGCCTATGATCTGGCCCTTGCTAATCAACGACTGGGTGTTAATGCAGAACTTCTGAGCAAGTTTGCACGCGAAGACGGCAAGCTGCCGCGCGAAGGCGATAAACTTGTCCAAGCTGAATTATCAGGACTTCTTGGGGGATTGAGAGCTCAGGGGGCAGGATATTTGTACGCCGGGGCGTTGACCAGGCGCTATGCCGAAGCGTCAACAAATGCAGGTCTGCCCTTAACCAGTGATGAAATTCGAAATTATCTACCAACTTTTGAAGAGCCACTTACCGTACAGGTCAAAGATGATCTGGCCTATTTCTCTGGTGACTATTCCGGTAGTGCGCTTGTGACGGCAAACCTGTTGGGGCAACTGCATGTGAGCGATAGCTACGGTGAGGCTTCTCAAGGTGAGAGAGCGCACATGTTTGTCGAAGCATTGAAAAGAGCGCACGTTGTGCGTGCTGGTGTAGCCTCGGGGCAAATTCCCGTAGAGGCAACCCTTGGTGAAGAAGCGCTGGAAAATGTATTTGAAAGCTATAGTTCGGGTAAGTCGACACCAGTATCTGCATTGCCATTCCAGCCAATAGCTGCGTCTGGAAATCCCTATGCAGCTGGTTTTTCTGTTATTGATAAATATAACAATGCTATTGCCTGTAGCTTTACCTTGAACGGCCTGTTCGGTTCGGGCCGTATGCTTCAGGACATGGGGGTTGTTTTACCTTCACCACCTAGGTCTGCTGCGGATGGTTTGGATACGGTTGTTAGTGTTGTTGTTGCAAACGATCCAACCACTTTTTCCCGATATGCCGGTACATCTGCGGGCGGAGCTGTCAGTGCCTCTGCATTGGGGAAAGTCATGGCGGATACCTTGTTGGGGGAAGTCGCGCTAAGGGAAGCTGAGTCTTCTGCCCGATTACATCATAGCGGTAAGCCGGATGTTGTGTTTTACGAGAAAGATAGTCCTAGTGACATCATTGAAAGCCTTAAAAGCAAGGGTCATGATGCAAGACCAGCCCCGGAATTTGGCCGTGTTAATTCTAGCCATTGTGCAAAAAGTTTAAAGTTTAATCCTGAAACCTGTAGTTCTGCCGCGGATAAACGCGGGTATGGTTTGAGCCGTTTGGCACGATAGGACAGAAGTATGGCATTGAAGCTTTCGAACAGGGGGGATATTCCCCCCTTTATTGTGATGGATGTTTTACGCGCAGCAAATGAACGTGCTGCGGCGGGTGAAGACATTCTTCATCTTTCTCTTGGTCAGCCAGCAACACCAGCCCCTGATTATGTTCTAGAGACAGTCAAATCAGCCCTGGATACTGAGATGATTGGCTATACAGATGCGATGGGGATTCCCGAGTTGCGACAGGGAATTGCAGATCACTATATGCATCTGTACAAGCAAAAAGTTGATCCCAGACGTGTTATGGTGACGACGGGATCTTCGGCGGGTTTCCTGTTGTCTTTTCTTGCTGCGTTTAACCCCGGTGACCGGGTTGCATTAGCAGCACCGGGGTATCCTGCATACCGTAATATCCTCGTCGCGCTGGATATCGAACCTGTCCTGATTGAGGTCGGTCCAAAAGAACGCTTTCAGCCAACGGCCGAGCTGTTGGCAGCGCAAGGCGAATTGGATGGTGTTATCATTGCCAGCCCATCTAATCCGGCAGGTACAATGCTGAGTGAAGAGGCTTTGAAAAGCATTATAGATTACTGTGATGCGAATGAGATCCGGTTGATTTCTGATGAGATATATCACGGTATTAGTTATGGTACGCAGGAAACGACAGCTCTGAAATTCACCGATGATGCATTTATCATCAACTCCTTTTCTAAGTATTTCTCTATGACAGGATGGCGGCTGGGGTGGATGATCCTACCCGAAGACATGTTGCGTGCAGAGGAATGTCTTGCTCAAAATTTCTTTATATCCCCGCCGACATTATCTCAAATAGCGGGTGCTGCAGTCTTTAAGTGCTATGATGTTCTCGAGAGTTATGTGGCACAATACACCCGTAATCGGGAAATATTGTTGAACGAGCTTCCAAGCGTCGGTTTTGATAATTTGGCACCAGCTGACGGCGGGTTCTATATCTATGCTGATATCAGCAAGCGTACCAATGACAGTCAGTCTTTCTGTTCCCGCCTTTTGACTGAAACAGGTATAGCGGCGACACCAGGGGTTGATTTTGACCCTTTTAATGGAAGCCACTTTATGCGGTTCTCTTTTGCCGGAACGGAACAAACAATGCTTGAAGCAGTGAAGCGCCTTAAAAGCTGGCGATAAGCTGTTTGTTGCGTTACCTGAAATAATCAGAGAGTAACCAGAAAATAAAAAGCCCCGGATTAATAAATCCGGGGCTTTTTCTATGTGTTAGCGCTAACTGGATCAGTTGCCAGTTATTCTGCTCCACCAGCCTTTTTTCTTGGGCCCAGAGGGTTGAGCAGGTGCGGCAGTCTCCGCTTTAGCGGGGGGGCTTTTTACGGCAACTTCTGCGACAGTTTTGGGGGCTGAAGCTTTCGGCTCTGACTTGGTTTCCGGTTTTGAAACGGGGGTTTCAATCGGAATGGTTTTGACTTTAGAAGAAGATTTTGTTGTCTTCTCTATCGTTGCCTTGGTTGCCGGAGCTGCTTTCTTTCTGGGGCGTCCAACGGGACGTCCAGTTTTTGTTGCGGCTTTTGCCCGGGGTCGTGGTTTAGCCTTTGGCGCGTCCTCTGATGTCTTTTCAGATTTTACAGCAGCGGCGGCAGCAACAGTCTCTTTTTCTTCTGCGGCAGCGGTTGGTTCCGGTGTCACATCAGTTGCTGTCTCTGCTGGCGTATCTGCGGCTTCAGCTTCGACCTTCTTGCGTGGGCGCCTTGTCGTCGTCGCCCGTTTGCGTGGTGCGCGAGGCTTCTTTGGCTTTTCTTCAGCATCGGAAGTGGGCTGTGCTTCGTCAGAAGAAGTGTTTTCGCTGACGTCCTTGCCAGAAGATGCTGTATCAGCAGATGCTGCATCAGACGCAGAGTGTTCTGATGTGTCGACACTGTCTTGCGGTGCATCTTCTTTTACAGATGTGTCCGTTGATACGGGTTTTCTGCGACGCGGGCCGCGACGACGTTTTGGTTTTTCGTCATCAGATGTTTTGTCTTCCGTAGACACAGCTGCTTCATTTGTTGCTTCTGCGCTAACTTCGGACGTGTTCTCTGTACCCTGACTGGTGTCAAATTCTACAGCACCCGCATTTTCCTGGGCTTCAGAACCGTCTTGTAGTTCTTCTTCACCCTCAGGGCGTCTGGTTCTTCTGCGGCCACCACGTTTCCCGCGGCGACGGCGCTTGCGTGGACGTCCATCATCGTCAAATCCGTCCTCATTACGTGCGGCATCCTGATCGCTATCAGCGATCTGGCCATCCGTCTGGGCATCGTCGAGGCTTGAATCCAGATTAATTTCGCCGTCAGGATCCGAAGATTCAGGACGGTCTTTGCGGCGACGGCGGCGACGTCGACGCTTAAGGTCCCCATCTTGACGGTCGTTATTACGTTCTGGGCGTTCCGAACGCTCTTCATCAAGCTTTCTTGTCGATTTCACCTGTGTCGATTTTACAGGCTCAAGCGGCATGATTTCATCAACTGGCCCGTCGTTATTGGCAACCAGTCGTTCCAAACGGAAGTTCGGAATAACGATACTGTCATCAGCATTGATATCAACGGCGAACTTATATCGTTGTTCAATGTCTATCAGGCGTGAACGTTTTTGATTGAGAATGTAAAGGGCAACTTCGGTCGGGACGTAGAGAGCAATTTTGCCGCTGCCTTTACGAATGCCGTCTTCTTCCAGCGCACGAAGCGCATGAAGCGCCGCAGATTCTGTGGTTCGTACTGTTCCTATCCCGTCACAGTGCGGGCAAGCTACAGTTGAATTTTCAACAATGCTTGGGCGCAATCTTTGGCGGGACATTTCCAGCAATCCAAAGGGGCTGATCCGCCCCAACTGGATACGTGCCCGATCCGCTTGCATGGCGTCTTTTAGACGCCGCTCTACTTCGCGGTTGTGTTTTTGGTCATCCATATCGATGAAGTCAATAACCAGAAGTCCGGCCAGATCACGCAGGCGTACCTGTCGTGCGACTTCATCGGCTGCTTCCTGATTGGTTTTGAAAGCAGTTTCTTCGATATGACGTTCTTTGGTTGCGCGTCCAGAGTTGACATCGACGGCCACCAACGCTTCGGTTGGGTTGATA
Source organism: Kiloniella sp. (assembly GCF_048270245.1). Lineage (GTDB taxonomy): Bacteria > Pseudomonadota > Alphaproteobacteria > Kiloniellales > Kiloniellaceae > Kiloniella. Next base: position 135,785 of record NZ_JBLWTH010000003.1, on the reverse strand, counting down.
ACCAAATATCCGCCTGATTTAAGCTGTACAATTGGGTTATGCATGGCATCAATCTGTGTCTCTACCTGAAAACGGTGGTAGAGCGGAACCTGCATGCCCTTGTAGTGCTTAACCTTCTTGGCATGGCTTGGCATCAAAGAACGCATACAGCTTTTGGCCATTTTGTATCCGCGGTCACCTTCGACCAAAATCTCTTCCATATCACTGGTATAGAGATCGCGCATCGCCCGTTTAATCAGGTTCGCTTCTTCGTAAATCAGGCTCGGCGCTTCGGATTTTAGCGTGTTTTCGCGAATTTCATTCCAAAGGCGAATAAGGTATTCGTAATCGCGTTTGATTTCCATTTTCGTACGCTGGCTACCAGCAGTACGAACGATCACAGCAATCCCTTCGGGGATTTTCAATTCGGAAAGAATATCTTTTAGACGTTTACGGTCATTTGGATTACTGATTTTACGGCTAATCCCGCCACCTTTATTGGTGTTGGGCATCAGAACCGAATATCTACCAGCAAGTGACAGGTATGTGGTTAGCGCAGCGCCTTTGTTGCCGCGCTCTTCTTTTGCGACCTGTACCAGAATAACCTGACGACGTTTGATGACCTCTTGAATTTTGTAACGCTTCATGAGGTTTACACGAGACTTCGTTTTCGTTTCAAAGTCAGACTCGTCTTCATTGATGCTATCGACAGAGGTTTCCCCGGCGATTTCTTCAATGGTGTCGTCTTGTTGCTTTTCTACACTCTCGAGGGAGGTTGAAGAAACATCAGAAGTATCTTCTTCTGCTGGTGGCGTATTGCTCTCATCTTCTTCCTGAACATCAATAACAGCTTCTTCAGCCATGATGCTATCGCGATCGGCAACCGGAACACGATAATAGTCCGGATGGATTTCGCTGAAGGGAAGAAAACCATGCCTGTTTCCACCGTATTCTACGAATGCAGCTTGGAGGGATGGTTCAACACGGGTTACACGAGCGAGATAGATATTTCCTTTTAATTGTTTCTTGGATTGGGTTTCAAAATCAAAGTCTTCAAGTTTGTTTTCGTTGTGTACCACTACCCGAACTTCTTCCGGGTGGGTGGCATCGATTAGCATACGCTTTGCCATTCGTGAGTAACTCCAGCGTGCGGCCTGCGCCTTTGGTAAGCCGTATCAAAGGCGGCGCACGGAACATCATTGTCGATGAATTTATATGACCAAGAGCGTTCATTACCGTTTCTTTATCCTGCGTATCCGTAGTTTAGAACGGGAACGCTCTCGCTTGAGAATCACCCATAAAATTCAGGTGATTCGATTAAGTTAAAAAGTGTTGAGGGGGTAGTTGTTTTTGTAAAACCTTGCCCCATCAGTTTGGCTTGTTGTACTTGCTTCTCAGGGCGTCTTTTATAAAGACCGAAATCTGAAGCTTCTGGCTAACAGAGCCTCCTGAGGCATTAGTACACGCTGTAAGTTGAGATATTGTCCCGCTATCAGCGTAGAATTTTCTGCCTGTAGACTAACAGGACCGCTCCCTCTGTGCTAGAAGGTAATTTCACTTTTTTGGATTCATTTTAAAATTACGTGATAATAGGGGTCTGTTTTGAGTATGTTTTTCGAGTAACATACTTGAATCAAACCGAAAATAGCTTGGTGTTAAACAGTGATATTTGAGATAAAGAGCGCATGAACGTTAGGTTTTTTAGCTGTACCAGACTGGCGGGACTTTTCCTGACCTTGGTTGCTCTTTTCGTAACAGTGGGTGCACAGAGTTCTGATCTGGATGCGATACGAATCGGAAAGCATCCGGATAAGACACGTTTTGTAATGGAATTATCCGAAGAACCGGCCTATCGGATTTTCACGCTTCCTGATCCGTACCGCATTGTTATTGACCTTCCCAAATTGAACTGGAAGGTGCCTAAGAACAAGGTTCCTAGGGCAACAGGGGCTGTGCAGGCACTCCGTTTTGGTTTGTTTGAACCGAATATTAGTCGCGTGGTTCTGGATGCACGATATCCTGTTTCTATTACTTCGGCCTTTTTGCTGCCGCCAAAAGACGGGCATAAACATCGGCTGGTCGTGGATATCAAACGTATTACCGCGGCAACCTATAAGTCATCGGGTGAACAGAAACGTCAGCTGACATCCGCGACGCCGCTAAAGGAAGAAACACAGGTGGCGGCAACGCCGATCGCACCCGCTTTGACCGCCCCTAAAAAGCCGAAGAATGCAAAAAAGATCATCGTTGTTGATGCCGGCCATGGGGGCGTTGATCCCGGTGCTATTGGCGTATCGGGTATACAAGAAAAGAAGCTCGCCCTGAGTTATGCACAAAGCCTGAAAAAAATTCTGGAGAGTAAAGGGCGTTACAAGGTTGTTATGACCCGGAACACGGATACATCTTTGGCCCTTCGACAACGGGTTGGAATCGCGCAAAAAGCCCATGGAGATCTTTTTATCTCTCTGCACGCGAACAAGCATCCGTCGAGCCGGGTTCGCGGTTTCTCGGTTTATAGCCTGTCTGAAAACGGGTCGGATAAAGAAGCCGAAGCCTTGGCCGCAAAAGAGAACAAAGCTGATATTATCATAGGCTTTGATTTGAGCGAACAATCTGCAGATGTCAGCAAAATTTTAATCGATCTGGCGCAACGCGAAACCAATAATCAAGGCAAGCAGTTTGCAAACGTTTTGGTCGGTGAGATGAAAAGGGAAGCCAAGCTGTTGGGACGTCCCCATCGCTCAGCAGGTTTTGCCGTGTTGAAATCACCCATAATTCCGTCTGTATTGGTAGAGCTTGGTTACATGTCGAACAGACAGGAAGAACGATTACTGAGAAGCGACAAGCACAAGGAAAAATTGGTGGCCGCAATTGGCCGGGCAGTCGATCAATATTTCGGTAAACTGGAAAGTTATAACGCGCAATAACTGGCTTCTCTGCGCTTTCTGTTATAATAACGGGAAAGAATTTATCCCATGATCGTTCCTGTTTGACGTTGTGGGGGGCAAAAAGTGTGGCAGGCGATTGTCTATTTTGCCATATGATTGTCATAGTTTTGAGGCAGATTTGCCGAGTATGCATTGATGCTGGTTAGGATTTAAGGCGTGAAGTTTCTGAAGATATTAGGCTATTTGTTTGGTCTGGGAATTGTGATGGCAATTGCTGGCGGGGGCGTGGTTCTCTATGCCTTTTACGAATATGGCAAAGGTCTGCCGGAACATACAGATCTTAAAGATTACGATCCGCCAACCGTAACCCGTGTCCATGCGGGTGATGGACGCTTGATGGAAGAATACGCCAAGGAAAAGCGTATTTATGTCCCTATCACGGCGATCCCGACCCGTGTTAAAGACGCCTTTCTTTCTGCGGAAGACAAAGATTTTTATACCCACGGTGGGTTGAATTATTTTTCGCTTGCCCGTGCCATGCTGACCAACATCAAAAACATTGGGTCAGGCAAACGGTTGATTGGTGCGTCGACGATTACACAACAGGTCGCAAAGAACTTTTTGCTTACCAACGAAGTTTCTTATGAACGTAAAATCAAAGAAGCAATTCTGACCTATCGAATTGAGCATGCTTTTGAAAAAGAGCGTATTCTGGATTTGTACCTGAACGAGATCTTTCTTGGCTATCGATCTTATGGTGTCGCGGCGGCTTCGTTGAACTATTTCAACAAATCCCTTGATGAGTTAACAATTGCAGAAGCGGCCTATCTGGCTGCACTACCAAAAGCACCGTCCAACTATCACCCTGTACGTCGTCACGGCGCAGCCCTCGCGCGGCGTAACTGGGTTATTGGACGCATGCTTGAAAACGGTAAAATTACCCAGGCCGAAGCTGAAACTGCATGGCAATCCCCGTTAAAGGTGATCAAGCGGGATCGAACCGAAGTTATTGACGCACCTTATTTTTCAGAAGAAGTGCGCCGTGAGTTGATCGACCTTTATGGGGAAGACGGGCTTTACGAAGGCGGCTTGTCTGTTCGCACGACGTTGCAGCCAAGGCTGCAAAAGATTGCGCAGAAAAGTTTGCGCGATGGCTTGATTGAATACGATCGCCGTCATGGGTGGCGAGGTCCGGTTGCGACTTATGACCCGGAATCGCCGGACGGATGGAAAATACAGCTGGAAGCGATCCCCATACCAAAGGGGGCTGAACCTTGGCAGCTTGCTGCGGTTTTAGAGGTTGGTAAAAAGTCCGTTTCCATCGGTCTTGTTGACGGTACGCGTGGCACTATTCCTATGAGCGAGTTGAAGTGGGCGCGTAAGTGGCTCAAAAATCAACGCTTTGGCGGCGTGCCGAGTACACCGGGGCATGTGTTGTCACTGGGGGATGTTGTTCTTGTCGAGGGTGTTACCAAGACACCAAAGGGAAATGACTATCCCGAAAATACTTTTGCCCTGCGTCAGATCCCGGATGTGAACGGGGGACTTATCGCTATTGATCCGCATACGGGTAGAATCTTGGCGATGTCGGGCGGTTTTTCCTTTGCACGGAGTTCTTTCAACCGCGCAACACAGGCAATCAGACAGCCGGGTTCTGCGATTAAACCGTTTATTTATCTCAGCGGTCTGGATAATGGTTATACCCCTGCAACGCTTATTCAGGATGCACCGTTCTCCTTAGATCAGGGGGCAGGTCTTGGTAAATGGAAACCAGCGAACTATACCAAAAAATTCTATGGACCGACCCGTATGCGGGTTGGTTTGGAAAAATCCCGCAACCTGATGACCGTTCGTCTGGCCCAGAATGTTGGCATGGACAAAATTGTTGAATATGTCAGGCGTTTTGGCATTGAGAACAATATGAAACCTGTGCTGTCCATGTCGTTGGGGGCCGGGGAAACATCCTTGCTACAGATGACCACGGCTTATGCAATGCTGGTTAATGGCGGTAAGCGGATTGAACCAACATTGGTTGATCGTATTCAAGATCGGCGCGGGAAAACGGTTTTCCGGCACGATTCCCGAAATTGTTTACCCTGTGTTAGCGACGGTGAGTGGCAGAACCAGTCTGTCCCCACATTGCCGGATACACGTGAACAGATCGTTGATCCCGCATCCGCATATCAGGTTGTGTCTATGTTAGAGGGTGTGGTGCAACGTGGTACAGGGCGCAGAATTAAATCTATTGGCAAACCACTAGGCGGGAAAACGGGGACAACCAACAAAAGCTTTGATGCCTGGTTCCTTGGTTTCTCTCCGGATTTGGCGGTCGGGGCCTATGTGGGCTTTGATAACCCGAAAACGCTGGGGGCCAGAGAACAGGGCGCAAGTGCTGCCGCGCCAATCTTCAAATCCTTTATGGAAGAAGCCTTGAAAGATGCCCCTGCAACGCCTTTCCGTGTTCCGGCGGGTATCAGGCTGGTCAGAATTAACGCTGAAACAGGCCGTCTTGCCGGGGTGAATGATAGCAATGTCATCGTTGAGGCTTTCAAGCCAGGAAACGTGCCATCGCCTAATTTTTCAGGCGCTGACGAAGAGAATGACAATCCGCTTTTGTCTGTAACCGATGGATTAACAACCGAGGGGTTGTACTAACCCGCCTGAAACAGGTAGAAGACGAAACGGTTAGAAAAAACCGAACTATTTATTTTAAAACCTAGCTGATGAGGAGGCCGTATAAACATGCGCGCCGAGATCGAAGCGGCGATTAGCGATATTGAACAGTCGCTGATCCTGCTGAGGAGGCATCTTTGACTGGGATGCCGCACTTAGACGATTAGACGAACTTAACGTTCGTGCTGAAGACCCTGAACTCTGGAATGATCAGCAGCTTGCCCAAGCGCTGATGAAAGAGCGTACCCATCTGGAACAGTCGATTGCGGCTGTGCGCAAGATCGAAAGCGATGTGGAAGAAGCCACCTTGCTGATCGAAATGGGCGATGACGAAGGCGATCAGGATTCTGTTGATGAAGGTGAAAGCCAGATTTTCGCCCTGAAAGAACTGGCGGATAAAAAACAGCTGGAAAGCTTGCTGTCTGGTGAAGCCGATGCCAATGACTGTTACCTACAGGTTAATGCTGGTGCTGGCGGGACAGAGGCGCAGGATTGGGCAGAAATGCTTTTACGCATGTACACGCGGTGGTCCGAACAGCATGGCTATAAGGTCGAATGGCTGGAAGAAAGCAGCGGTGAAGAAGCCGGCTTGAAATCTGCGACAGTAATGATCAAGGGGCATAATGCCTATGGCTGGTTGAAAACCGAAGCTGGCGTTCATCGCCTTGTGCGGATTTCACCTTATGATTCACAAGCCCGTCGTCATACATCCTTTAGCTCTGCGTGGGTTTATCCGGTTATTGATGACAGCTTTGATATCGAAATTCTGGACAAGGATATTCGCGTTGATACCTTCCGTGCTTCCGGCGCGGGTGGGCAGCACGTGAACACCACTGATTCAGCAATCCGTATCGTCCACGAACCAACGGGTATCGTGGTGCAGTGTCAGAATGACCGTTCTCAGCATAAAAACCGTGCGACTGCGATGAACATGTTGAAATCGCGCTTGTTCGAACACGAAATGCAAAAGCGTGAAGAAGTTGCACAGGCCGAAGCAGATTCAAAAACCGAGATCGGTTGGGGGCGGCAGATCAGATCTTACGTTCTACAGCCATATCAAATGGTGAAAGACCTGCGTACAGGGGCCGAAACCAGTAATTCTGGTGCTGTGCTAAACGGTGATATTGATATGTTCCTCGAAGCATCTTTGGCGTCCAAGCTCAAAGGCGGTACGACAGAAGACGAAGATCACGAAGAGCTTCTTTAATCAAACTCGGTGAGTTTCTAAGGCCAGTTGATCAAGGCTTGATGTTTTCGATACCGTGTATATTTAGAAAACCCGATAGGAGAAATCCTATCGGGTTTTGTTTTAGCATAATCAAACAGCAGGTTTGTTTAGCCCAAAAACAAGGTGAAGCAAGGTAAGGCAAGGTATTGCCGTTCAACTTAACGCTTGTTCCTATTAGATCATTCTGTTCTCTCTGGCATTCAGCGCAAAGAAAGCAGTGCGATCTAATTTTTTTATCGTACGGTGTTTATAAGGCGTTTATTCCACACGATCCGTTGGTAGGTCCCAATAGGCACGGCTACTTTCCTGATGAACCTGTTCTTTAGTCAAGCCGACATCTTCTCGTTGTTCGGGTGTCAGGTCTGCCAAAACGCGGCGCTCTTTCCGAACTTCAAAAGCCGTTGCCAACCAATTACGAGTTCGGGCAAGGAGACGATCTAATACTGTTGCCGCTTCTTTTGTGCTTGATGAGAAGGTCTTTTGATCTTGAGAAAAAGAAGCCCCGCAAGCGCCGTTAGTGCCCACTGTATGACATGTGCTCAAGCTATGACCGGTTTGTTTTAGCATTTTATCCTCCATTACAAAATGTGATGGTATTGGCGGTTGTGATCAATGTTATTGATATATTGTCACGGGTTTAGTATTATGGAAGTGAATAGTATTGATGAATATCATCACAAAAATTGATAGCGTGATTTTCTAATATCAGACGAACACGGGAAAGGCAGTCGATTGAGAAATTTTGACCTTGGAACACTACGCAGCTTTATCGCGGTCAGTGAAACCGGTGGTATGACAGCCGCGGCGAACAAGCTGCATATGACGCAGTCGACAATCAGCATGCAGATCAAACGATTGGAAGAAAGTGTTGGTCTGCCCTTGCTGGATCGTAATAGCGGGCGCGGCATCCGGCCGACCGCAGAGGGCGACCAGTTGCTTGGCTATGCCCGGTCCATGCTGGAATTGAACGATGAAATCTGGGGCAGGTTAACGGCCCCCAAATACGAAGGCAGTATCTGTCTTGGTGTGCCGGGTGATGTCATCAGACCGCATATTCCAAGTGTTCTTAAACAGTTCAACCGTGATTTTCCCCGCGTGCAGGTCAAACTGAAAACGGCGGGATCAATTGATCTGGCCACTGAAATCGAACACGGCCAGCAAGATTTGATCTTAACGACAGAGGTCTATGACAAAGACCAGAAATTGCCTGCCAATGGTGAACTGTTGACTGTGCAGCCGCTGTTGTGGACGGGCGCAGTAAAGGGCCATGCATGGATGGCGCGCCCTTTACCCGTCGCGATGGTGCGCGGCTGTGCCTTCCGGCGGTCCATGATTGATGCCTTGGAAAAGGCGAATATTCCCTGGCTGGACGCGGTCGATACGGACAGCGAAGATTCCACCTCGGTCGCCGTCGCCGCAGACTTCGCAGTCCGCCCCGAACTCTCAACCTTCAGTGACCCTAGCATCGAAGTCATCGACCACCGTGGCGAACTCCCAACCCTACCCCGATGCAGCATCAACATGTACCTCGCCGACGGCCCGAATAAGGTTCTGGCAGAAGAATTGGCGATCTATATCCGTGGTGCTTTTGGAGGGTAGGGGGACGAGCAGTTCGGATGATAGGTTTAAGGTGTACTGATCCAGTTTTGGAAATGGCTATAGCTGAATCAACCTGTTTAGTCTCAAGAAGATTATTGTTTTAAAAGATGTTTCAATGACACTTAAGGTTGTGCATTGGGCTATTTTATATAATGTTTAATTTGCTATTCGAGCTTCCGCTATCGACCCAAAGCGGTCCTAAACGTCACCCAAGTCGAATGGCAACAATGCAGACAAAGTGAACTCTCGCGGCGCCCGCGCCAATGACCGGATTTTAGGCGCAAGCCGAAATACAGTATGTTAGTAGGAGATATGCTATTTTCTATTTCAGAGTAAGGAGGCAAATATTTTAAAATACATTCAAAATATATTCGGAATTAACAAAGCTAACGAGCAGAGCACTGATGGTTCATTACCTATTCATAAAGATGAATCACACTTGGATCTTTCTTCCTCAAACACGATACGCGGCCCACGGCCTATATTGGATGATCTTGGCTTTAAAGGTATGAGACAGCAGTTTCCCGATTGGGAACCTTACACATCAGATGATAGTTATATTCCAAAGGTTATTTCTGAAAAGGAACGAAAACTCTGCGTACTTCTTACGGAATATCTTTATACCCAGATCTGTTGGGGCTGTAAAACCGATACAATCGGAGAATTTGATGATGGGCACTCGGCACATTGGGAGTGGGCTTGCGAATATCTAACCGAAATTGATATTTTTCTTTATGATGACTACGAGAAAATTTTCAGGGCTAGGATCGCTCTCAAAGAAGTAAAGACATATATTGACGGCTTTCAAAACTTTACACGTCGCCATCTCTATGAGGCTTTAACAAGTTTTGTTGAAATTTCGTCACAATGGCCAGGACACATGGTATCTGCCACTGCTGAAGATTTATCCTTTTTTATGATTGAGAAACCTCAAAATGAAGTCGGTAATTACCTGATAGATATATTTGAGGCCCTTCTTGAACTTGGTTACGTAACTTTCGACAATGGTTATTATAAATGGGCACATTCAATACTGACCTGTACAGAATGGGGTAGTATGGAATGTAAAGAGGTGAGAAAATGGGTTGAAAGAGAATATAATAAAATGCCCGGAGTCTTACCTTTTCGCATTTCTAAACTATCCAATTCACATCATAATCCTAGTGATGTTATTACGCTACTTTGGCGTCACTGGGATGGTGTAGAATGGAAGCCTGAAGAACATGATAAAGAGTTCGATAAAGGGCGGGGATTCCGAAATAGAGTTTTAATCAATGCTCTTATCAAACGAATGTTCACATAATTACATATTCCCTGAGTGTTCTGAACCTTAGTAGCGTGAGAAAAACTTTAAATGGAATTCAAGAAAGATAGAGTAGAAATCGCGAGCGATGTAAGGGACCGCGACGGTATTGGCGTTGAAGTATATCGAGACGATGATTTAGTAGTAGAAATATTTCGAGATGATACCGAAAGAACTAGGACTATAACGGCTTATAAGAAAGATATATCACTTGAGTTAATGCAAGAATGCATCGCTATTTTTAAAAAAGAGATTCCTTGGGATTTTATTGATTACTAGCTCCAATTTTAGCTAATCCACTATTTCTGAATAACAACTGCTTCTGAACTAAACTTAATGTCCGCTTCTGGTACAAAGCGGCTAAATCAAACTCTAGATTTACCTAACACTCATACGTCCTCAATATCCCAGACCCACCCAATCCCTGAATGCTTTTTCTAGCAACGATGATCAGGATAATCGACGAGAGTAGGAGGCCGCTCCAGACGGCGGTGAAGACGGCGGCCCAGACGCCCCATGTGCCCCAGTTCAAGACATAGATGAAGAGGGCGGCGAAACCTGCCGAGGCGAAGATTTGTCTGTAGATTCCGATCCATACGGTCCAGATCGGGCGTTTGATGCCTTGGAAAAAGGACATCATGGCAAAGAGGGTCAGGTAGGCGGGCAGCATGGGGGCGGCGAGGAGTAGGTAGTCAAATCCGGTGGAGATGACGTCTGGGTCCTGAGTGAAGAGGCCCAGCAAGAACTTGCCGCCGAGCAGGAGTAACAGCGCACCGATCAGCATCATGCCGATGCCTGTTCGCACGCACCACCAAAAGGCATAGCGCACTCTGTCGAGTTCCTTGGCGCCGTGGTTTTGGGCAATGATGGGCAAGAGAACGATTGTCAGACCCAGGCCGGGGAGCAGGATAAGTTGTTCTATACGCAGGGCAATGCCATAGGCCGCGACGGCGGTTGCGCCAAAGGGCTGCAAGAAATACTGGATCACAAAAACGCCCACGGTGATGGTCAGGAAATTCAGGCTTGCGGGTGCCCCCTGTGCCACGATGTCTTTGATGATCTTCGGATGGGGGATGAAGCAGGACAGCTTTGTCAGTGCCATTGCTCGTGATTTCAAGACATGAGACAGAAGATAGAAGGCCACAACCCATTCGATAATAGCCGTTGATATGGCGAGGCCATCAAAGCCAAGCCCCGGAATGCCAAAAGCACCGAAAATGAACAGTGGGTTCAAAGCGCAATTTGCAACAAATCCCCCGATCAAGGCATTGCGGTTTGTCACCGTGTCCCCTTGGGCGCTTAGGATACCGTTGGCGGCAAACGCGATCATAAAGGCTGGCGCGGCAAAGAGAATAAGGATCAGGTAATCATGGGCTAAACCTCGATAGCCGTTGAAAACTCCGAGTAAATCCAGCAAATGGGGGATGGTGTAATAACCAACCGCGCAGAGCAGGAAAGAGAAGAGAGTGGCAAAGCTGAGACCCTGTGCCGCGATATCCTTGGGTGATGAGGTGTTTTTGGCGGGGGTAATATCTTGGGCGCGAAAACCATGATCCTCGGTTGTGTGATTCCCAGTTATCTGGCCCCGAGTTGTCTGGTTTAGGTTCTTACTATTCTGTGATTTATGGTCCTTGGGCTTATGATCTTCGGGTTTATGGTTGGCTGGTTGGGTTTCTGTCCGAATGGTGGGGCTGGCCCCGATGGCTGTGCCCACAAGGGCTGAAATACCCTGTCCCAGACCAATGCCAAAGGCGATGAGGATAAAAAATACGGTAAAGGAAACCGACAGCCCGGCCTGTGCATCTGTCGAAATCATGCCGGCAAAAAAGGTATCTACGACATTGTAAAGGGTATTAAACAGCATCCCTGTGCCAGCGGGAATTGCCAAGGCTTTGAAATGGTCGGGCAGGCTGCCACGAACGAGGTCTCTTTCCCGGGCCTTTTTGGGGCTTTTTATGCTGGTTTTGGCCACGTGGAAACTTTCTGTTTAATTCTCGGGGCGTTCCTTGGTCGGTCTATATCATAGGGGCCGATTAGAAAAATCAATCGGTTTTCAAATCGGTTTTTGTTTCTCTATTCATGCTGTTTCGTTTTGTGGCAACCTCGCTAAGAGAGCTGCGCCAATCTGGATGAGTTCGGGCTAATTCGTGAAACGTATCTTTTTCCAGTAATAGCAGATGGGAATAGCTAATGGATTTAACCGATGCACTTCTGCTGGTTTCGTTGAGAAGAGCCATTTCGCCAAAGAAATCGCCATGGCCAAGACGGTGAATGTCTTCTCCTACGCTAATCTCTACTGCGCCGCTTTCGATGAAATAGAGGCCATCGGCGCGGTCTCCTTTTTTGAAGACGTAGGCTCCATCAGCGAGAACGCGGGTTTGTAGTTCTTTCGTTACCTGGGTTAATTCAGAAATGTCCAGATCTTTGAATACTGGAAAAGATGTTAAAAGCTCAACAGTTTTTGCCTTGATATCAACATGGGTTTGCGATCGCCTTGTGGCATGAAAGAAATTTGCTTCGCTTGTCAGGCTTCGTGCCAAATCAATACTTATTATTCCGGCTTCGCGAAGGTTTTTTATTTGTTCCAATTCATCCCTGTAGGCGATGCGTTCCAATATTCGTCGATCAAGGGTTCGGGCAAATTTAGGGTATTGCAGACGTAATGCCGCCAAGTGTCGTTCAATGCTGCCCAGTCGTTGATCAAGGATTTCCTGTAACAGCGTAACAGTCTGTGTTCCCAACAGGCTTTGAAGTCTTCGATCAAGGAAGCTTTTCAGTTCTAATACAAGAATGCGGTTGATCAGTAAAAAATGAAAGTGTTTACCAATATGCGATGCGATTGGGCGATTAAAGTCCAGATGAGTATGTGCCCAGCTTAACAACTTGAACCGTGTGCTGTGTCGGTAAGGTTTTTTTGCTGCTGAAATATATCCTTCGCGGCCGCTTTCCCGTGATGCATCGATCATGTCTTCGATGACAAGTAAATATCTATCGACAAGATCATGGCGGAGAATGCCGCTTATTCGTTGATCAAATAAAAGCGACTTTTCTTGATTGGTTAAGGCCACCAGGCCAATGATCAGTCGATCGTTGTCGTTAATTTCGTGTTCATATGATTTGTCATCTGCGATGCGTGACAGGCGGTTGATATATTGTTCGGCTGTTTGCCGGGTCAATTTTGGGTCGAGTTGAAAACGGCTGGCAAAACTATTTAGGCTGGATTGTACCGTTGACAGGGATTGAGTTAAGACTTGAACCCGAAAGGCCCGTTCGATCGGGGCAAGCTGGTCAAGTTTTAGCCATTTCATCAAGGCCGTTAATGTTGTCCCCTGTATCAATAGGGTAAACAGAGCAAAACCAGTGGCCTGTATCGCAATGAAGCGCTGTGTTTCACGATCTATCAATGGGTTTTCTGTGACGGACAAGGCAAGGGCAAGTGTAACAGCACCGCGTAGGCCCCCCCAGACAATGACCGTTTTTGTGGGGTTATCAACGGGCTGCGTGATTTTTAACGCTGTTAAAAACGGGAAAAATCCAAACAAGATCAAGGCCCTTGCAACCAGCGCAGCGATAACTGCTGTGAGAATAATCAATAGGTCGGCAAAGGCAAAATCCGATAGCAGATCCGGCACAACAAGGGCGGCAAGAATAAAGACCAGACCGGTTGCCCACCATGCCAGTTGTTCTAAGGTTTCTTGAAAGAACTTGAAGGTTTCCGGTTCAAACCGGGGACGTGCCATGGCGCTGAGGACAAGGCCGCTGGTGACCACAGCGACAACACCGGATATCTCGATATAGTTCTTGGCCAGAATATAGATTACAAAAGGTAAGGCGACGGTAATTGTTAGCTGGGCAGAACGAAAAGAGCTAAGCCAAGAAATCAGAGAGATCGCTATGCGGCCACAGATTGTACCCGTGATTATCCCGCCAAGAAACGCAAACCCAAGTTGTTGGACGAGAAGACCGGATTCATAGCCGCCACCTGAAATAATAAGAGTAAGAAACGCGCCAAAAGCGGCAATGGCCGTGGCATCGTTCAAAAGGCTTTCGCCTTCGACCAATCGGGTCAGACGTTCAGGGGCACCAAGATCCCGGAAAAGGCTGATAACCGCGCTGGGATCAGTGGTGGCAACAATGGCCCCGAACAAAAGGCAGACCACAAGGGGCGCGCTAGATACTAGGGATACAGCCCCGCCGATTAAGGCAATCGCGACAAAAACACCCAAAACGGCAAGGAATATAACGGGGACAGTGTCTTTTGCCAGCCGTCTGACATCAATGGTGATAGCCCCTTGAAAGAGCAGGATCGGCAATAGAACATCGAGAAACGTTGCTGATGAGACGGGTATGTTGACGACCAGTGCAGCGACTTCGTTAAACTGATCCGTCAGGCGGGTGTGGAGAAGCCAGCTTGCACCAGAGGCAATAATGACACCGATAAAGCCTAGTACCACGGTAAAGGGCAGACCTGTTCTTCTGGCCAACGGCTGAGTACAGGCGATGACGATAAGAAGGGCAGAAATGGTTAGGACAATATCTGAAACTGGCAAGCGCTGTTATCCGTGACGTTAGGTATTTGTATTTTCTAAGATGATTATATATATCGCTTTACACTTTGCCCCAGTTTTTTCTGTAAATAATGAGTAAAGAAGTATGTTTTTTATTCGATCGTCATAGTTATGGCTGGGGGAAACGAAGGGATCTTTCATAACCTTGGCCAAAACTTAGCCAGAACTTATATTGATGCAGGATCAACATACCTTTCAGCTGGAAAACTTAATGTAACTTGTGTGCCTTTATTAATTTTGCTTGTCAGTCCCAGAGTTCCATCATGAAGTTCGGTTAGCATTTTGCTGAGAGATAGGCCAAGCCCGGTTCCCTCGTGTGCTGTACGAGCATTAATGCGGGCTTGCCCAAAGGGCGCGAGCACGACCGGAATATCGTTCTCTTCAATGCCACATCCGGTATCACTGATGATCAGTTTGATGCTGTGATCACTGTTCTTTTTAAGGTCGAGAAGAACTTTACCGTCACTCGGGGTGAATTTTACGGCATTGGTAAGTAGGTTGAGCAGGATTTGGCGCATGATGCGCTCATCGCCCCGAAAATAAATTTTTTCATCGGGAACCGTTATCTTGATGTTCAGTGTTGCAGCATCCTGTCGCCCACGTATGATTTGCATACACGCGGAAATGGTATCCTTCAGGTCCAGCACATCTTCATTCAGCTCAAACTTCCCTGATTCAACTTTGGATATATCCAGAACGTCGTTGATCAAGTTAAGAAGGTGTTCGCCGGAATGGTGAACATCGTTGATGTATTCCCGGTATCTGGGATGGCCGAGATCACCAAGTAATTCATCTCGCATGACCTGTGTAAAGCCAAGGATGGAATTCAATGGTGTTCGTAACTCGTGGCTCATGTGGGCCAGGAATTCAGACTTGGTATTGTTGGCAATGTGGGCTTCGTCCCTTGCTCGCATCATGGCGAACTCAGCTTCTTTAATGTCGGTAATGTCTTTTTGTATGCTGACGATGTAACCATCTTCCGTGACACGATCACTTAGAAGAAGATATCGACCATCCCTAAGCTTGACGAAGGTTGATTGTGGCGGGCCTTTGGCAAGGTCAGCACGTCGGTTGAGATAGTCGGCTTTATTTTCTTCGGCAACTATAACGGTGCCTCTTTCTATATCGAGCTTACCAAGCTCGTATCCAACAACACCCTGTTTTGTTTCGTCATCACTGTAGTGATAAAACTCTTTGAATTTACTGTTACATATAACCAACAACCCATTCGGATCGTAGAGCACAAAACCTTCGCTCATTGCTTCCAGCGCATCAACCAGCATTTTTCGTGAAGATACCGCCGAATTTTTAACTTTTATTTCTTCGGTAATGTCATACCCGCAAAATAAGAGGTAGTTTTTTTTCTTAAGAACAACGGATTGAATTGAGACTGAAAAATCATGTAATGATCCGTCTTTGCCCCTTAAACAAGCATGAAAACGGTTGACAGTTTTGTCGGTTTTTATGCGTCGGATCATCTCGGCCCGTTTTTCTGGACCTAACCAGATATTGAGCTCTTGAGATGTTCGTCCCACGATCTCTTCCCTTTTGTACTTCAGGGTTTTAAGCCAAGCATCACTAATGGCGTGGATTAGGCCAGTTTGGGGATCGGTGATGACGAAATAAGTACCCGAAGCCGTAAAGATAGCTTCCAGGAGCTCTGCTGAATCAAGCTTGAAGTCCGTGAATAAGGATTCCGGGTTTGGCAATTCTCGTCCTCTTACAACAACAAACTTTTTTAAAGCTCTTTTCTTGATTAAATGAAGGAGGAAGAGCTTGTACCTGAATAGGAAAATAAAACGTAACAGAAGTTACAAGGGGAACGCAAATAATTGGGCTCCCCTTGGCTGGTATTATTTAAATTTTATACGAAAATTTCAACTTATGAAGGTGCGGGATCTGTTCTGAATAACCCCAACTTGTATCCAGTTCGTGTTGCATTATGAGAAAGTATAATCAGGGTCAGGATTGTCATGAGAATTTCAGTTACGGGTCCAACATACCAGATCCCCACTTCGCCAAAATATAAGGGAAGTACAAAGGTCAGTGGAATAGAGAAAAGATAGGTTCTTGTCAGACTGATAAGGGCAGATCTTTTCGCGTCGCCAATAGCTTGGAAAAAACCCGATAAAATCAGGCTAGGGCCGAACAAGAAGTAAAACAGGGTGATTAGCGGTAGTATACGTGCCGTTTCGGCAATGATTTTTGGGGCATCGACAAATATTGATCCCAAAGGCCCCGCCATAAAATGGAAGATCAATTGTAATGACAGGCAATAGGTGAAAGAAGTAAAGATGGCAATTTTTAGACTGTTATTAACGCGCGGAAATAATTGCGCGCCCTGGTTGTTCCCGGCAATGGTTTGAAAGCCAAGGTTCAACCCAAGTAATGGCAGGAAGCTGAAGGTGAGGATACGTGTTGTGATGCCATAGGCTGTCACGGTGGCTTCGTAATTGCTGCCACCCCACTTTTGAAGCGAATAAAATACCGCGCCGGATGACAAGGAAATCCCCAGATAGGAAAGACTTTGCGGGGCACCCAAGGCAAGGAAGTCGCGCCAAAAGGATGTAATTCTTTCAACGGGTGAGAATATAAGGGAAATAGCTGATGATGTGTTGTAGCGATAAAGAATAACCGCGATCAATGAAAGCGTTTGCGCGAGCAAGGTGCCATAAGCAGAGCCAGCGACCCCCAGATCCATTTGGACAATAAGCAGGTAGTTAAACAGCACATTTAACAAGGTCGAGAGAACCGAGATAAAGGTCATGAAGCCGAGTTTGCCTTCGCACCTGAAAGCATCGACACTGATGGTTAGGATAAAGATGAGTGGGGATCCATAAATAAGAATGGATATATAGGTATATCCCATCGCGCTTAATGTGTCTGATCCCTTGGTGACCCACTGGATCATCTGGTCGCCGCCAAAGCTGAAAATGGCGATGAGAATAAGACAGACAACCCCAGAAAGCATATAAGCGCTGGTAAAAGCTGTGCTGGCTTTGCCAAATTCTCTGGCCCCCAGTAGACGGGCAAGGACAGAGGAGAAACCACCTGATACCCATGTTGATAATGCAACAATGAGCATGAAAACGGGGAACATCATGGTGACTGCTGTCAGGGCGTCGGCCCCCACAAATTCACCGAGAAAATAAGCATCAACCACTGTAAATAAGCCGTTAACCAGCATAACCAGAATAATTGGCGTTGCTGTTTTAACGAATAAAAGAGGCAAAGAACCAGAGAGAAAGAAATTTTGCTGGGGTTGAGACGCGTTGCTCACAAGGAAATCCTTTGAGAAATGGAATTATTTATAATCGGTGAAGCTTTGCAGATAGAAAATAGAGGTCCGCGTTGCGAATTATACCCAATTTGGCAGGTATGTTTTGATCAAAATTGCTTTCATGGGACGATTTCAGAAGATCAAAATGCGTACATAAAATTGAGTATGTGTATTGATTAACATTATTTGAGAATGTTTGGCACATATTATTTGATTTTAAGTGTTAAATAATCAATTTCTAAGTTTCAAGTTATATTAGGAATTCATTTGTAATTTAAATGGTTAGTCTTAGAAAAAAACTTATTTTTATTAAAGGTATATTCTATTGATTTGATTGATAGTAAATTGCAAAATTTTGGATATTTTTATTGGACATTGTTGTTTTAACAATATCGCTCCCTTCTAGCTATTTATAAGTGGGTATACTAGTCTTTATTTAAAAAATGAAGCTCAGTACATTATTTATAAAAGCAACTAATAAAATTGAACTGAATCAATGGGAGGACTAACAAGTGAACAATAAGATCAATAAAGACCTGTCACCAAAGGGAAAAACATCTGATACCCAAAACACTTCAACTCGGCGCTCCTTTTTAAAGTTTGCGGGCACGACGGCGGCTGTTGCGGGTGGGGCTACACTATCAGCGCCATTTATCAGTGATGCGAATGCGGCGGCAGGACACAAGTGGAAAGTACAATCGACTTGGGATGCGGGGACGACTGGTTACACCTTGTTTGAAGAGTGGTGTAAAAGTTTTGAAGAACGTTCTGGTGGCGAATTATCTATTCAACCTTTTGCCGCTAAATCTGTTGCTGCTGATAATAATGCCTTGTTTGATTCCGTTCGAAACGGAGTTCTACAGGGAATGAACCCCTTTACGCTCTATTGGGCAGGGAAAATTCCGGCCTCTGTTTTCTTATCATCTTATCCAGTTGGCCCTGATCAGCCAGCACAGTGGGACACGATGTTCTATGGATTGGGGATGTTGGAAAAGGCAAGAGAGATCTATGCCAAGTTTGGTTTGGTCTATGTCGGGCCTATTCAACATGATGCAAATATTATTCATTCTAAAGTGCCTGTCAGTAGTGTCGAAGATTTCAAGGGGCTGAAGCTAAGGGTTCCCGGTGGCATGGTTTCAGAAGTGTTCCAATCTTTTGGGGCCAGTACTGTAAGCCTACCGGGGTCTGATATTTTCCCAGCGCTGGAAAAAGGTACAATTGATGCGGCTGATTATGTCGGGCCTGCGGTCAACTGGGATCTAGGTTTTGGGCAGGTTACAAAACATATCCTGTTTGGCCCTCCGGGATTAATGTCTGTTTATCAACCTGTTGATTTGATGGATTTGACTGTTAATAAACGGGCTTGGGACAAGCTTTCTCCTGCCATGCAACAGTTTGTCGAAGATCAGGTTAAAACCTACTCCCTTGATCATTATGTTTCTATCCAAAAACGTAATGTAGAGGCTCTGAAGAAATTCACAGACAGTGGCAGTTCTGTGTCTCGTATGGGACAGGCCGATCTGGACAAATTCCGTCAAGCAGCGATCCCGATTTGGTATAAGTGGGCGAAAAAGGATGCTGATGCATCTGCTGTGTTCAAGATCCAGCTCGACTATATGATGAACGGTATTATGGGGTATATCTCTGCCTCTGATATTAAAGGGCAGAGCCTGTAATCTTAATTTAAGTTTGTCATCCTTGCTGACAATGCAGACGACAGAATAGTTGGTTCTGAAGGGGCCAACTATTCTGTTTGTTCGCACAGGCTTGATTATCAGCTCGTCATTTTATCTGAAGTATTTGGGAGGTACCCATGACGGACGGACCAGATTTTGGTTTCGTGTTGCCGCATTGGCTTTACTGGACGTGGTTGGCTGTAATGCCGCTGGTCTTGATTTATTGGGCAAATGTACAGGAAAAGCACAAAGGAAAACCACGACAAGACACAGATGGAGTTAGTCTTCCTCAGGACGAGGCGGAGGTCATTCAGTATAAAGAAAATGCTTTTACCCGTACCATAGATAAAATCAGCGTTGCCTCGGGATATCTTTGTGCTTTTTGGACTGTGAACGCGGTTATTGCGTATTTTTACGAAGTTATTATGCGTTATCTTTTTAACATGCCGACGATCTGGGTGCATGAAGCCAGCTTTCTTTTATTTGGGATGCAATATTTGATATCTGGCGCATTTACGTTGAAAGAAGAGGGGCATGTCCGGGTGGATGTTCTTTACATCAAACTTCCATTGAGGGGGCGTGTCGGGATGGATATTTTCACA
This sequence comes from Kiloniella sp., assembly GCF_048270245.1. GTDB lineage: Bacteria > Pseudomonadota > Alphaproteobacteria > Kiloniellales > Kiloniellaceae > Kiloniella. The sequence continues at coordinate 115,989 of NZ_JBLWTH010000003.1, read as the reverse complement.
TCCGTCTTTTTCTTTGTGTTTATCCTTGCACTGGTTGGTACGTCAGCGACGTTCTTTGAACAGTCTTATCAAATGAATGAAACAACCGTTGAAACATGGGCAATCCAGTACTGGCCTGTGAAAGCAATGATGTTGTTGGGTGGGGTACTGATTTTATTTGCTGGTATAGCTAAACTGACAAAAGACATCATGACCTTTCGCTCATTAGGGCAGGGAGGGCAGCTTAATGGCTGATGTTAACGGTATTTCTTCACAGCAAAATAAAATGGGTGCACCTTCGCCACTTAACAATTCAATCGGACGCTACGGCACTGTTTTTATGGTGGTTTCAACCCTTGTGGCGTTCTTTGTATTAGGTGTGGAGCTCGTTAATGTTCTCTTCTTTGATCCTTATGAAGATGAATATTTTCTTTTCCGTTCTGCGGGAATTTTGGCCGATACGGATATCAGCACACTAACCTACATTATGTTTGGCAGTCTGTTTGTTCTGTTGATGATGGGGCTACCTTTGGCCTTTGTCACCGGGGGACTTGGGGTTGTTTTTGTGTATCTGGTTGGCGATCAGATCATGTTGAACATTATCCCGTCACGTATTTTCCCCATGATGACGAACTCTGATTTGGCCGCAATCCCCTTGTTCATCTTCATGGCTTCGATGTTAGAGCGTGCCGGCTTGATCGAAGAGATGTTCGATGTTGTCTATAAGTGGATGGGCGGGCTTAATGGCGGGTTGGCTGCTGCAACCATTCTTGCGTCGACAATATTGGCCGCGATGGTTGGGGTCATTGGTGCTGCGGTTGTTACAATGGGTATCATTGCCCTGCCTGCGATGCTTAAAAGGAATTATGATCCTGAAATTGCCTTGGGGTCTATTATGGCCGGTGGGACGCTGGGTATTCTAATCCCGCCATCTATTCTGGCTATTCTCTACGCGGTTGTTGCTCAGCAATCTGTCGGAGAACTCTATCTTGGTGCTTTGGCTCCTGGCTTGTTATTGTCCGGCCTTTATATCGGCTATGTTTTGCTTCGATCTTATTTGAACCCTGACTTGGGGCGCGCAATACCCGAGAACGAAAGGTTGAGCCTGTCTGAAAAACTGCGGCTGTTGTTAAAGCTGGTCGCGCCGTTATCACTTATTGTTGTTGTTCTGGGACTTTTGTTTGCTGGAATTGCAACCCCCGTCGAAGCAGCTGGGATTGGATCTTTTGGGGCTATCATCGTTGCGATTATGCATGGTCGCTTTGATTTGATTGCTTTGAGAGAAGCATCAGTGACAACTGTTAAAGCTTCGGCAATGGTTCTCTGGATTATTTTTGGGGCTTCTATCTTTGTCGGGTTTTATATTCTCCAAGGTGGTCAGGCGTTTATCAACGACGCGATTTTAGGATCGGGCTTATCCCCTTATGGCATTCTGTTTGTGATGATGGTGCTTTTGGTCATCTTGGGGATGTTTTTGGACTGGGTTGGTATTTTATTACTCGCGGTTCCTATTTTTGTGCCCATCATCAAAAGTTTGACTTTTGATGGTTTGTTCGGGTTTCCTGCTGTAGAGGGAGACAAGGTTGCGTTGTGGTTTGGGGTTCTGTATCTGATTAATATGCAGATGTCCTTTTTAAGTCCCCCGTTTGGTTATGCCTTGTTTTATATAAAAGGTGTTGCGCCAAAAGAAATATCAATGGCGACAATCTTTAGATCATCGCTGGCTTTCCTTGCTTTACAGGTTGTGGGGCTGGTGCTGTGTATCCTGTTCCCGGCAATTGTGACGTGGTTGCCAGAATTGGTTTACGGATAGCTTTGCAGGTTTTCATGTACTGAGGGTCGTTTCCCTCAGTACATGGGCCTTCAGAGTACAGAGGGTTCACTGTAAAGGGGCTAAGGGCGTGGATTTGTCTCGTATTAGATAAGACGAATTCTTATGCCCAATTCAGAGATCCGCAATTGGGCCGTAAAAATCGATTGGAAAATCAGCCTGATTACGTCCATCGACATTAAAGGGCGATTTTACCCGCCCTTTGAAGAGTGTCAGGATAATGTTCTGCCAGCTTTCAACCGGGTCCTCATTGTCTTGCTGACACAGGTATTCAAACCAGCGTTTTCCCTTGGCAACATGGGTGATCTCATCGTCATATATGACCTGTAGGCGGTCCGCACTTTCATAATCTTTGACAAGCTTAAGCTTGTCGATCATGCCGGGTGTGACATCTATTCCACGGGCTTCCAGTACCATGGGCACAACGGCCAAGCGGGCTTTGAGATTGTGTTCTGTAACTTCTGCACCTTGCCATAACCCGGCATGGGCAGGTAACGCCCCATAATTGGACCCCAGTTGATTAAGTCTTTCACAAAGCAACAGATGATGCCGTGCTTCATCGTCCGCGACGGAAACCCAATCATCGTAAAAGCCTTTGGGCATTTCCGTCGAGGCGAAACGTACAATGATATCCCAACACAAGTTTATCGCATGAAGCTCTATATGTGTCAGGGCATGAAGTAGGGCGACACGACCTTCTACTTCGCGGGTTATTTTTCGTCTGGGAACCTCTTGCGGAGGGACAAGGGCAGGGTTTTTCTCTCGCGCGGGCTCTTTTGGGATCTCTGCGGTACCGATACTTTTGATATTACCTTGTTGCCAAGCTAAGGCAAAACGACGACTAAGTTCTGCCTTTTCGATGGAATTGGCTGTCGTTAATGCAAGACGGGCTGCTTCTGACAGAGTAGCGGGAATCTTTGTCATTTATTTGCCTGTTAAATTTATTTCTGAGCGTAATTTATTTGTTGCGTAAAAGGCTGAGAAGAAGCGTGCAACTATGGGGGTTTAGGCGAAAAGGCTGGCGAGATCAATATCACCATGTCTTTCGTAAAAATCACTGGGTAAATCAAATGACATCCCGATGATAGTGTCCTGATAGCTAAAATAATTCACTGTAATTATTTCTGTTGTTTGATCATTGTCATCAAAGGATAGTTCTTCTTCAAGGGTGATGACTTCAATATCATCTTTAAGGACATCTTCCTTTTTGAGGATGAAATGTTCTTGATCGGATTTAAGACTTACCCAACTGTTATTTGACGTATTATTTTCAAATAGGATCAAGGCTTCGTTATCTAGAACAAAGAAGCTATAGCCATCTCCGCCGAAAACGGCAATCTCATCTGTGAAGAACAGCAGGGCGTCGTCATCGAGCTCTATATAAATATCGTTGTCTTCGTCGATAATATTATATTCATTTCCCTTATTGAATTCAGCAAGACTGATAGCGTTGGATTTATCCAGCTTGGCATTGGTAAGTGAAGAAAAATTGCTATGTGTTGCTACATTTTCTAGTAATCGGTCCAGCCCAATACTTTCTGTATCTGAGGTAGTGTTTGCGTTCAGGTGGTATTGCCCGTCTACAAAATCATTAATTTTTAATGACTGCGACCCGGTTGTGATGACTGCCTGTGACCAGTTTGCATTTGTTGACAACAAGGGCGTTTCATTTGGTGTATTCAGATCATCATTCAAGATAGTTTCGTTCAAAGAGGATACTGGATGTTCATCATCGGCATTTGCCGGGTTCATCTGAACAAGCACGAGAAAAAGAGCTTCGAGATAAAGGGCGGTATATAAACGTTTAAAAAAAGGTGCTGGCTTTTCTTTTTGTTCTTTTGTGGCCTGTGAAAAATGGTTAGCTGCAAGGGGGGCAGTACCTAATTCTTGCCCTGAAGGATTTTGTTCCTTGAGGGGTAAGCTATCTTGGCCCTTGCGGTTGTTTTCAGGCGCAGAATTTTTGGGTGTAGAATAGGGAGATATAGGCACTTCAATAGGCGCGGAATCATGTTTGTTATCAAACTTTTTTCCAGCTTGGAAGGTTTTGTAAATTCGTTTTAGGTCTTTGAACATTGTCTTTGCTACAAAAGCGTATCAGGCAAAATCGCGCAAGCTTACCGACGGGGCAAAGCTAACACATATATTGTGTCAAAAGGATGACGTGGGCCTCCGTTGATTTGATCTAGCCATATTTGAATGAAATACAAATTACCTCTCGAAAATACAACATCGGAATTGAATGTGGCCACTTGGTACAGTTTGGTTGCTGAAACGAGGACAGACTTTAACCCTATGGTAAGAGACTTATATCACTGTGCATGCAATTATTAGATGGCTCAAACGGGAGATTGTTTTTATGAAGAGATATTTGAGAAGATTTGCAATTTTATTGAGTTCAGCTGTTTGGGTTCCAAATCTGTCGATGCCAGTCTTCGCCGAAGGTATCGTGAGCCATAAATTATTTGAAGCTGTTGAGGATGCAACGCCTGTTTTGGTGCCTTTGAACTCACGAGGTGTTATCGATTTTGGTGGCAACGCCGCGGTAATTTCTATTGCATACAAAGATGAACGCCCGACTAAGGAAGGGTTTTTGTATGAACAATACAAAGACTGGCAGGCAAACGCGGAGACATTTGTTACCGAAGATGGGGAGCTGAGAACCATTTGTTCTATCCGCACTGGGGGAGATGGAGACGACTCAATTACAGTCTCGATATCCGACGGAGATGCTTTGCCCCCTAATGCAATGCCCTATGTGGAATACCAAGAAGCAACGGCACGGGGATACCCAACGTTTCTTCAAGAAAATCAGATTGTTCTTTGGGTCATTAACAGTGGGGACACGAACCGCAGTTATGAATCCTCAGCTTACGTTGGCATAGATGAAGAGGGGATTCCCTATGCAAATGTCAGTGGAAATGGGCAGGAACAAGATATTCTACGCGGATTTGCCAAGGGAGACAAAGTGGTCTTACTGGATGATTATTCCGGTGGTGATTTGTACGTTGGTTCCCTGAGCGGGTTTTCGGCGGCCTATCGTAAGATGGCAGCTTGGTGTGGGTTTTCTCCAGATAGCGTTTTAAAATAATACTATAAATTCCCCTCAATAAGATGTTGGCGATTTATTGACGCCCGTATCTTATTGGGGGAATGATATTTGATCTGCTAAGCCAACTCTTCCAAGGCTGCTTTGACTTCCACGACGTGGTTTTTCACCTTTACCTTACGCCAGATTTTTTGCACGACACCTTGAGCATCAATCAGAAAAGTTGCGCGTTCGATACCCATGTATTCCCGACCATAGAGTTTTTTCAGAACCCATACGCCATAGGCTTCGCAAATCTTGCCGTCCAGATCAGCAACAAGATCAAAGTTCAGCGTATTCTTGGCAATGAAATTGTCATGACGCTTTACGCTATCTTTTGAAACGCCAATGACTTTTGCGTTCAGCTTCATAAAATCTGGCTGTGCATCACGAAAATCACAGGCTTCAGTGGTACAGCCGGGGGTGGAATCCTTGGGATAAAAATAAAGAATAACGGCCTGTCCTTTAAGTGAGCTGAGGGTCCGTTCACCATTAGCCTGAATAGGGGCGGTAAAGTCCGGGGCAATATCGCCGACTTCGAGTGTCATCGTGATAATCCTTTTAAATTATGTTGTGTGATGATTATCGTCTGTATTCCATCATGACAAGGTTTGCTCTTTCAAGTTGAGTGATTATGAAACAGGTTTCGTTGCTCATGTTTGTGCTGCTCTTTTAGCTATCGTCTTCCTGTAAATTCTCGATACATGGTCTTTTGTCTTTAAGTATCGTTCTTTCAGTTCTGGGAAACCCGGTTCGTTACAGGCTTTGGCAAGACGGAATAAAACTTCGGGGGATGTTTTGTCCTCATCCAGATATTCACCTGTGGTGAGACGAAAGAGGTTTTGCAATTGATGGAACAGGTCAAAGGCATCGCACAGATCGGAAGTGTCTGCTGAGCTGATAATCCCGGCTTTGCACAGCTGTTTGAAAGCCTGTTTGGTGTTGCTGTGTAATATTGATGGGTCAGTGTGCGCATATCTTAGTTGCAGATATTGGCTTAAAAACTCCAGATCAATCAGTCCGCCATCGACAAGTTTGATGTCCCAATCGTTCTGGGCTGGTTTTTCCCGGGCGATGCGTTGGCGCATGTTGGCGATGTCATCGACAAGTTTTTGCGGGTCTCTTTCCGTGCAAAGTATCGATTGTATGACGCGGTTGATCTGATCACAGAATGCCTGATTGTACCCGATGGCTCTGGCGCGGGTCAGGGCCATATGTTCCCATGTCCAAGCTTCGTTCCGTTGGTATTTTTCAAATGCTTCTAGGGATAAAGCCAGCGGACCAGAACCACCGGAAGGGCGTAGGCGCATATCGATTTCATACAGACGCCCTTCGGGTGTCATGACGTTCAAAGAGTTAGTAAATCGCTGGGTCAGGCGGGCAAAGTATTGTGTCGGGTCAAGCGGACGGTCCCCGTTAGAATGGCTATCTTTCTCTTCGAGATTATAGAGGCTGATCAGATCGAGATCTGATGTGACGGTCATTTCCTGCGAGCCAAGTTTACCCATGGCCAGAATGGCAAAATTGCTTTTGGGTATTTCGCCATGCCTTTTTTGCAGTTCGCTTTGGACGTGCGGCAGTAACGACGTAATACTGGTTTCGGCAATGTTGGAAAGGTCTTTGCTGGAACGTTCGATGGAACAGGTTGTTCTCAGAATCTGAAGTCCGATACGGAACTTTTGATCATTTGCCCATCGACGGGTCTCATCGAGAATGTCTTGAAAATCGCGAGCTTCTTCGAGCAAATGTTCCAGTTGATTTTGCAAGTCTGGTAATTCGGGCAAGGGGTTAAAAAAATCATCACTCAAAACGGCTTCTAACAATGCAGGGGAATTGCTGAGACGGTCTGCGAGAGCAGGGGCAGCTCCCATGATTTCAGCTAATAGATCCAGCAGATTGGGGTTTGTTTGCAGCATAGAAAAAAGTTGGACCCCGGTCGGTAGACCAGACAAGAAGTCATCGAACTTGTTTAAAGCGGTATCCGGTGCCGAAGATTTTCCAAATGCTTCTAACAGAACCGGAACAATTTCCGTGATCAATCGTCGAGAACGTTCGGATCGTACAGCCCGATATTTTCCTTGTTTCCACTTTGTGATGATTTGAAAAACACGCGCACCATCTTGAAAACCGATATTTTCCAATTCTGTAAGTAACACTGGTGTTGCTTCTTGTCCTGTAAAGACCAGATTTTTTGTAGTGTCGTGCTGGGTATGATCTTCTTCAAACAGAGCTGCGTAATAATTTTCGACGACATGAAGGTGGCTTGATAATTCTTCGCTGAATTCATCTGCATTATCGTACCCCAGGAAAGCTGAGATATCTGCTAGTTCTTCGTCTGTATCTGGCAAAAATTGGGTTTGTTGGTCATCTACCATCTGTAACCTATTTTCGACACGGCGTAGAAACCAGTAAGCTTCGGTCATATCTTGAAGCACTTTAAGCGAAATCAGATGGGCTTTGTGAAGTTGTTCCAAAGCGAACACTGTTGATTTACTTCGTAAATCCTGATTTCGCCCCCCCCAAATAAGCTGTTGGGTTTGCGCAAAAAACTCTATTTCACGAATACCACCTCGCCCAAGTTTGATGTTGTGCCCTTTGATGGCAATCTTGCTGCCCCCCTTGTGGGCATAAATTTGCCTTTTGATCGCGTGGATATCGTTAATTGCCGCAAAATCGAGGTGCTTGCGCCAAACAAAGGGTTTGATTTCATTGATAAAGCGCTGACCGAGTTCTTCATCTCCGGCGATAGGGTTGGCTTTGATCATGGCACAGCGTTCCCAATTGAGACCCGTCGTTTCATAATAGGTCATAGCGGCATTGAACGAGAGTGCCAATGGCGTTGCGCTGGGGTCTGGCCTGAGGCGAAGGTCGGTTCGGAAAACATAGCCATCTTTGGTTCGATCATCCAGACAACGCACCAAATCTCTCGTCATTCGCACCATTCCTTCTTGTACGCCGCGATGGTGAAGATAGCTGATTTTTTCGGGATCATAGAGGATGATGAGGTCAATATCTGACGAGTAGTTTAGCTCCCAAGCGCCCAGTTTTCCCATGGCCATGACAACATACCCACAATCGTCTTCGGGCAGGTCAGGATTTTTAAGCTCAATTTGTCCACGTTCGTGTAATTCCAATAACAAATGGGAAATTGCGGTTGAAATTGCTGTAGATGCAAAGCCGGTAAGTTCCTCTACAACACGCCGATCGGTCCATTGTCCTGTGATATCTGCGAACCCAATGGCCAAAGATGCTCTTTTTTTTGCCCGACGGAGTTCCCCCATAACCTGTTGACGGTCCGTCGAAATTGCCACGTTCTGCAAAAGGTCGTGATGGATAGTTGTCAGACTTTTTTCAGGTCCCTGCTTTAAAAGCTGGCAGAGGAATTCCATATCTCTCAGAAGGCAATCGGAAAGATAAGGGCTGTTTGAGAAGACAGCTGCAAGCAGCGATTTCACTTTCGGAATCTCTTGGAAGTGGATAAGATCCTGCTTTAAATCAGAATTTTCGATACGCTCGATACGTTCATTCCAGTTAGAGAAGCCGCGTTCGGCCCTGTTGGAACAGGATATTTTGGGTAAAGTTTCTTCGGAATAGGAAAATGAAAGTATCATGAGCGCCGCTAGCTTGTTTCGAGTACAGTGCAAAGGCTGTAGAAAATGGTCAAGAGTAACCGTTCGTAAATATATGCCCTATTCTAATCGCCTGACAACTGTTGTGCTTGTGCGGAGCTCTCTCGACGTATGATTCGTAAAACATCTGTAGTTATTCTGGAAGTTATCGCGGCCTTGCTTGTGCTGTCTGCGGTTTTGGCGGGTATTGCCATCTGGCGCCTTTCTTCCGGCCCCGTGCAGCTTGATTTCCTAACCCCTTATGTGGAAGAGGCCTTTGACGACCCTGACCGGGAAATACGGCTGGATGTGGATACAACAGTCCTTGTTTGGCTGCCAAAAGAACGGGCTATTGCAATTCAAGTTGCTAATGTCCGGCTTTTGGATGGTTCTTCGCGTATTATAGCGGCTATTCCTTTGATGGGGGTAGATTTGGACGCTGGTGCTTTGGTTCGTGGAAACGTCGTCCCCACTGGGGTTGATATTATTGGACCAGAATTAAAGCTTGTTCGGGCTGAAGATGGTCATTTTGAAATTGATGACGCTCTGGATAGCGAGGATGATGAAAATGGCCAGAGCTTTGGTGATGCTCTGCCAGAAATCCTTGATAATCTAATGGCAGAGCGCGAGGCTGGACACCCGCTGGCCTATTTCAATCAGTTGCAGATTGTTGGCGCAAAAATGCAGATTGATGATCGCAAGCTGGGCATGATCTTTGACGTTCCCTATGCGAATATCAGTATTCGTCGCGACAAACTTGGTTTGCAGGGGGATATTGATTTAACCGTTGATATTGCCGACGAAGAAGCGATTTTAAATGGCGCTTTTGTTTATGATAGCGAGCTTCAGGTTGTTGATCTTGCGTTTCAAATCGCCGGGATTAATCCTCCTACTTTGGCGCAACTGGATCCAGCTCTTGCGGGATTGGAAACCTTTGAAATTCCTCTCGCGGCCTCAGTTGCGACGTCTGTGAATGTACAGGGGGAATTTGGGCGGAGCCGATTTGAAATTTCTGGCGGGAGTGGAACAATTGAAATCCCTGACCTTAAAGTACCGCCGCTTCCTGTTCAGGGGCTTTTCCTGAAAGGGAGCTACAGCCGCAGTAATCAAAAACTTACTGTTGATAATGCCGCGATCAATTTTGGACCGGAAGGGGAAAAAGGACCGCAGCTTTCCGTGGCCGGTTCCGTTTCAGGATTAGACGGCGATATGCAGGTTCTTGCTGGTGTTAAGGCCGTCGAAGTTCCTGTTGATGACCTTGCCCTCTATTGGCCAGAGCCTATGGCGACAGATGCCCGGGAATGGATTACGGATAATATCAAAACGGGCATTGCCGAAGAGGCTGTTGTCAAAGCGGTTTTGGATATTCCTGCGGGGGATTTTGAACAGGCCAAGCTGGTGTCACTGGACGGCAGCATGAAGTATCGCGACCTGGATGTGCACTATCTACGGCCTTTGCCACCAGTCAAAGATGTTTCTGGTACAGCTAAAGTACGTGCCGATGGGCTGTCTCTGTTTACCGAAGGCGGCAAGCTGGAAGATATGTCGGTGTTGCCGTCGACCATTGAAATAACCGGGCTGGATATTGAAGAAGAGCATATTGCCATTCAAACCGCAGTTGAAGGACCTGTAAACACGGCATTGTCCATTCTGAATAGCGAAAACCTGAGGCTCATTGATGAACTTGGCATCAAGCCGGAAGAAACAAGTGGTAAGGCGGCTGTTGCCGTTGATTTTGCTTTTCTACTGTTAAAAGATCTTAAGTTTAAAGATATGTCCATAGATGCCTCGGCAGAGATCAAAGAGGCACGGATCGGTAAGATTTATAACGGACACGATGCAACAGACGGTGACTTGCAGCTCAATGTTACCAGAGAAGGAATGCACGTCACGGGGCCGCTTTTACTGGCTGACATTCCGATGACCGTGGATTGGAAGGAACAGTTTGGCAGTGACGTTACGATCAGAACAAACCTGAAAGCAGATATTCCGCGTATTGAACCAGATGGTCTGTCAAAGCTGGGTATTCCTGTTTCTGATTATCTGGATGGTCCGGTTTCGCTTTCTTTGGCACTGGAAAACAAAGTCGATGATACAGGCGTTGTTCAGATCGCGGCGAATTTACAAGATGCCCTGTTGAAAATTGAAGACCTGAATTACTTCAAACAACCAGGCGATCCGGGGCAGATACAAGCCATTGTTTCGTTGAATGATGGTGAAGCCCAACACATTGACAGTTTTAATCTGGAAGCAAATGATTTCGCGGCAGAGGGCGAATTGTCACTGATTGATGGCACGATTGCGAAAGCTGATCTTGATCAGTTTCAGTTGGGCAACTCTTTGCTAACAGATGTTCAGGCTGATTTATCATCTGATAAACCGTCGATTGTCATTGGTGGTGGCGTTTTGGATGCTGAATGGTTTATCGGTGACGATAGCAACGAAGAAGATGCCAAGGCCGATCCGCTTAAGTCAGAGAGTGGTGAGATTGAGGTTAAGGATGCCAACGTTGACGAAGATGAAAAACAGACAGCGCCCATTAGCGTGATTGCAGAAAACCTAGATGCAATATACATGGCCGAAGGTCGGTTTTTCCGCAATGCGTCGCTGTGGCTTGATAAAGAACCCGAAGGCTGGAAACGTATGCAGTTTTCCGGCGAAATACCAAAAGAGCTTTGGTATGCAGAGGGGGCAAAAGCCAATCCGGAAACTGAAAACGTCAAGCGCACTTTCTCTATGGCCTATCAACCGCTTGAAGATGGTCGGCAGGGATTAAATATTACAGCCAATGATTTTGGTGCGATGTTACGGGCGCTTGATGTTCAAGATACTGTTCAGGGCGGTTCGCTTCAGGTTACTGGAATTGCCGAGAACTACCGCAGCGAAAGCCTGTTAAAAGGGAATATTGAGGCGCGTGGTTTGCGACTGGTTAAGGCGCCAACGCTTGCAAAAATGCTGGCCTTTGCGTCTTTGACTGGTCCAGTCACAACGTTGACGACCGAAGGGATCGCTTTTAATGAACTCAAAGGTGATTTCACCCTTCAGAACGGTTTACTGCGCAGTGATCTGATTAAGCTCTATTCGTCTTCTATTGGTCTGACGGCCAAGGGAGAAGTTGATACAAACAGGAAATTGGTTGCGCTGAACGGCACGATTGTGCCTGCCTATACCATTAACCGTATTATTGGTGGCATTCCTATTTTGGGTGACATTCTGACCGGGGGTGACGGACAGGGTATTGTTGCCTTCAATTATAGCCTGAAGGGCGATCTGGAAGAACCTGAAGTTTCTATTAATCCACTTTCAGGTCTGGCGCCCGGATTTTTACGGAATATCTTTGGGAACGCGACCCCAACGACAGAAAAGAAGCCCGAGAAGAAAAAAGAACCTTTAGACGGAACGAAGCCAGAAGACTAGGCCTTGTTTTGCTTAGATGACCTTGTCTTTGTTTAGATTAAATACCTCGGATTAGAAATACCCCGAATTAGAAAAAAGACATTGGGCCAATAGGCAAAAAGGGCTGCTAAATTAGCAGCCCTTTAACATTACCAAGTGGAAATTGTCAGCAGTAATTTCCTCGGCTTAAGCAGGCTTAACCAGAATATGTCTTTTCTTGCCTGCAGAGATTTTGATCGACCCTTCGTCGTTCAGATCTGACAGGCTAATAGGAAGACTGTCATCTTTGATTTGAACATCGTTTAAGCGTCCACCGCCGCCTTTGATGAGCTTGCGGGCTTCGCTGTTACTATTTGCCAGACCGATTTCCTTAAACAAAAGGAAGGCAGGAATCCCTTCTTCCAAGCGTGATTTTTCAATATCATGGCTTGGCAGATCCGCACTCATGCTGCGCTCTTCAAAGGCTTTGCGCGCTGTTTCCGCAGCAGCTTCAGCCGCTTCAAGCCCGTGGCACAGACGTGTTGCTTCCGTCGCGAGTACTTTTTTCGCTTCGTTGATATTTGCACCTTGCATCGCTTCCAGCTTTTGAATTTCCGCTTCGGAGAGTTCAGTGAAAAGACGTAGGAAGCGACCGACATCGGCATCTTCGGTGTTGCGCCAGTACTGCCAGAAATCATAGACCGACAGGCGTTCTTCGTTCAGCCATACTGCGCCACCGACGGTTTTACCCATCTTGACGCCGGATGATGTGGTCAGCAGTGGTGAGGTGAGACCGTACACTTCGTTCTGGCTGATACGGCGGGTTAAATCCACACCATTAACAATGTTGCCCCATTGGTCTGAGCCACCCATTTGTAGCAGACAGTCCCGACGCTTGTTCAGTTCCATGAAATCATAGGCTTGCAGGATCATGTAGTTAAATTCCAGGAACGACAGGGATTGTTCGCGGTCGAGACGCAGCTTTACAGAATCAAAACTCAACATCCGGTTGACCGAAAAATGAACGCCGTAATCGCGCAGGAATTCTAAGTAGTTAATGTTGTCGAGCCAATCGGCATTGTTGACCATAACCGCATCTGTCGGGCCGTCACCAAAGGTCAGGTATTTGGAGAATACCTTTTTGATACCATCCATATTATGCTGGATTTCTTCTTCAGTGATCAGCTTGCGGGCTTCGTCTTTAAAAGACGGGTCGCCAACTTTACTGGTGCCGCCACCCATCAAAACGATCGGCTTGTGACCAGTTTTCTGGAGCCAGCGCAACAGCATGATCTGAACAAGACTGCCGACATGCAGGGAATCTGCTGTACAGTCAAAGCCGATATAAGCTGCAATTGGACCTTTTTCGAGTTTGGAATCCAGGGCTTCCATATCCGTACATTGATGGATATAACCGCGTGCGCTCAGTTCACGAAGGAATTCTGAACGGAGATCGGTTTTTTGTGGCGCAGTCATTGTAACTCTCGCTTGTTTCGAAAAAGGTCATAAAAATAGTGGCCAAGAGACAATGTGCCTCTTGCCGTAGCCGCTGGGATTTACCACAATCATTTCCCTGAAACAATGGCCCCTGAGACAAGGGGAGTATAAACAATGGGCAGAAGGTCCATTAGATTTGAAAGATAAGGCGAGGCAAATGGGTGCAGATAAGTGGCTTCTAGGATTGATGAGCGGAACGTCCATGGATGGTATTGATGCTGCCTTAATCAAAAGTGATGGGCAAAGCGTCACAGAAACCGGGGCCACGCTGAGCTATAGTTATAGCCCCGAACAGCGTTCTTTGCTTGAAGGTGTCATGGGCGAGGGCAAGGACGTACGGGACGCTGAGGTACAGATGACCCGGTGGCATTATGACGCTGTGATGGCGCTCTTAGACAAAGCCAATTTGGCTCCTAATGACGTAGAGCTTATCGGTTTTCATGGACAGACGACATTTCATGATCCATCCCGACGCATAACAATCCAGATTGGAGATGGCGATCTTCTCGCCAAGCTGTCTTGTATTCCTGTGGTGAATGATTTTCGCAAAGCAGATGTCGCGGCGGGTGGAGAGGGTGCTCCCTTTGCACCGCTTTATCATCAGGCATTAGCGCAGGAGTTAGAAAAGCCGCTTGTTGTGCTCAATATCGGCGGTGTTTCCAATATCACTTATCTCGACCCTGATGGTACTGTTCTTGCCTGTGATACTGGCCCCGGGAATGGCTTGATTGATGATTGGGTTCAAAAGCATTTCGGACAATCAATGGACGAAGGGGGAAAGATTGCGGCCAAAGGCAAGGTGAATGCAACAGTTTTGAACACAATGCTCAACAATGGATTTTTTAATCAAGCCCCGCCAAAGTCACTGGATCGTTATGATTTTAATTTGGATGCCGTTCAAAGCTTGAACCCAGAAGATGGCACCGCGACCCTGACCGCATTCACTGCTGCTGTGAATGCAAAGATTGTGAGCTTCCTGCCGACCCGCCCAGAACGATGGGTGATAACAGGCGGGGGCCGACATAACCCCGTACTGATGCAGGCGTTACGATCAGCATTAGGTGTAACGGTCGATCCTGTGGAACGTGTCGGATGGGACGGTGATGCTCTTGAAGCGCAAGCCTTTGCCTTCCTTGCCAAACGCAGCCAGTTGAAGTTACCATTGTCTTTGCCAACAACAACAAAGGTCCCAGAACCTTGCCTCGGCGGCGTATTACACGCGGCTTAAATACGGAAGACTCTTTGTTGATACCAATAAAAAGGCCGCTGAAGATGTTTAATCTTCAGCGGCCTTTAAAGTTTTCTGAAAGAATACTTCGCAGTTTTATCTTTCAGTTCTTATTCTTCGCCCCTTACTCTTCAACTGGCGCAACCAAACGTTGGCTGACATAGTCTTGAATGTGACTGTCGATGATTTCCATTTCGTTTTCGAAATAGTGTCCGGCGGTTGGCTCAACGCGGTAATCTATAGCGATACCTTTTTGTGCGTTTAGTTTATCAACCAGTTTCGACGTTGCAGATTCCGGGACGACGTCATCGCGTTCGCCCTGAACAATCAGACCAGATGACGGGCAAGGCGCCAGAAAGCTGAAATCGAACATGTTTGCTGGTGGGGCAATAGAGATAAAACCATCAATTTCCGGACGGCGCATCAAAAGTTGCATGCTGATCCAAGCCCCAAAAGAAAAGCCGGAAACCCAGCATTGGCTTGAATTGGCATTCACAGACTGTAACCAGTCCAGTGCGGATGCTGCATCAGACAGTTCGCCTTCACCTTCGTCGAAGGTTCCCTGTGAACGGCCAACGCCACGGAAGTTAAAGCGCAGAACAGAAAAACCCTGTGCCTTGAAAGAGTTGAACATCGTGTAAACGATTTTGTTGTTCATTGTGCCGCCGTGCTGTGGATGCGGATGAAGCATCAAGGCAATGGGCGCGTTTGGTGTTGGATTGTGAAAATAGCGTCCTTCGAGACGTCCTTCCGGACCGTTCAAAATAATATCAGGCATGCACTCACAGTTCCCCTTCGTCGAATTTCGAGGCTTTATTTCAGCCATACACCTGTTTAGACTGACCAAAACATAAGCTTGTAAGCCAAGATGGTTGGTCTAAACACGATAGTTACACTTGACCCTGACGATCTTGATAATTATATCGCAGGCAATGTGCAATGTGTTTTCAATGCATTGTATATAAGCCAGTGCTTGCCCTGAGCCAAATACCTTTTTCAATTAAAGTAAAAAGGTTCACAAGGAAACGAACCGATGTTCGACAGAATTAAGGCCGAAATTGACGCAACGATGTCTCGCGATCCCGCTGCGAGATCGCGTATGGAAGTGGTTTTGTGCTACCCCGGCTTTCAGGCTGTTACGCTTCATCGCCTGTCGAACAAGCTCTGGCGCAGTAATTGGTGCTTATTGGCGCGTTGTCTGTCCCACATTGGACGGGTCGTAACGGGTATTGAAATTCATCCCGGCGCGACAATTGGTAAAGGCTTCTTTATTGATCATGGCATGGGTGTGGTTATTGGGGAAACCTCTATCATTGGTGACAATGTGACGCTTTATCATGGCGTGACTTTGGGGGGTGTTGCCCCTAGTGTCGATTCTGATAGTCAGCGGGGGACAAAAAGGCATCCGACATTGGAATGCGGTGTGATCGTTGGATCAGGCGCACAGGTGTTGGGGCCGATTACAGTCTCTAAATGCGCACGTATCGGTGCCAATGCTGTCGTGACCAAAGATGTTCCCAATTGTGCGACAGTTGTTGGTATTCCGGGTAAGGTCGTGAATACAAAAGAAGACAGACCTTCGACACCAACGTTCCCTGTTGTAGAAGATCAGCCCTTTGTTGCCTATGGTACCCCAACGTGGGATGTGCCCGATCCGGTGGCAAAGACACTGGAAGGGCTATTGAACGAGGTCCAGTCGCTGAGAAGTCGATTGAATACCCTGGAAGGTCAGGACGATTATCAAAAAAATCTACTGACAAAGACGGCAGAGAATGACAAGAAAGATGACGTTGGGGATAAAACCTCTTCGTAAAATAGTGGTAGTCTTACCCGCTGGGTAACGTCGGTGTGATGCGCTGCCAAAAAGCTATTGACCAAAAGTGACGGGATAGTTTCGGAAGAAAACTATCCATAATGGTAGGAGAGTAAGGCCGTGAAACTGAGCACAAAAGGTCGTTATGCCGTGATGGCGATGGTTGATCTGGCTCTTTATGCCAATGAGCGTCCGGTGTCCCTTGCAGAGATTGCGGACAGACAGGAAATTTCGCTTTCTTATCTTGAACAGCTATTCGCAAAACTTAGGCGCGAAAAGCTGGTTATGTCTATACGTGGTCCCGGCGGCGGCTATCGCATGGCTAAGGATGCAAAAGATACTGATATTGCCGAGATTTTCAAAGCGGTTGAAGAACCGATAAGGGCAACGGCCTGTAACCCAATGTCTCCCCATGGGTGCCGCAGCGATAAAAGCAGATGTGTTACGCATGATTTGTGGCAAGGCCTTTCCAATCATATCTATCGTTACCTTCATGGGGTGTCGATAGCCGATGTGATTGAGAGACGGATTGATCCCGGTGCAGATATGTTTATGACATTTGATCCCAATGACGGTGTCGCGGCCCAATAAGAGAACTTAATAAAAGATGCGAGTCTTTTGTGTCAAAGGCATACTGGCAGACCAAAATCCCTAACCAAAACCGTATGGGCTTATTAAAGCTTTGTTTATTTGTTTAAGCCCTGTTTAATTTGTTTAAGAATGTGATGTCTCTTTATGATCAGCCCGATTTATCTGGATTATAATGCAACCGCACCGGTTCGCCCCGAAGCCATTGATGCTGTGACAGCGGCGATGAAGCAAACGGGTAACCCGTCATCTATTCATGCCTATGGTCGATCTGCGCGTCGATTGGTCGAAGACGCCCGTGCGGAAATTGCATCCCTAATGGGCACAAAACCTGCCCGGGTTGTTTTTACGTCCGGTGGTACGGAAGCCAATAACCTGGCATTGCGCGGGGCGGAAAGATCCCGCGTTTTGATTTCTTCCATCGAACACGATTCCGTTTTGCAGGTCCATGAAGGTGCGATCAGAGTTCCCGTGGATCAGCATGGTCGGATTGATTTGAAAGCACTTGAAGAATTATTGGCTGTTGATCCTGGAAACACGTTGGTTTCTGTGATGATGGCGAACAATGAAACGGGTGTTCTGCAACCCGTGCAAGAGATTATATCCCTTGCGCATTCCAAAGGCGCATTGGTTCATTGTGATGCTGTACAGGCGGCGGGAAAGACAGATATTAACTGTGAAGAACTGAATATCGACTTTACAACGATCTCCTCGCACAAGATGGGGGGACCACAAGGCGTTGGAGCCCTTATTCTCGGCAAGGGGCTAGAGATTAAATCTCAGCAACTTGGTGGTGGGCAGGAACGTCGCCGCCGGGGCGGTACGGAAAATGTGCCGGGTATCGCGGGTTTTGGGGTTGCTGCCAAACTATCTCGTGAAGGTTTGGTCGAAATTCAAGAAAAGTCATACCTTCGGGATGAGATGGAACGCAAAATGTTGGCGGCTGCCCCGGCAGCGCGTGTGTTCGGGGCAGAGGTAGATCGCGTGCCAAATACGACGACTATAACCATGCCGGGCGTTCCGTCGGATACCCAGCTCATGGTTCTGGATTTGGAAGGCTATGCTGTTTCGTCCGGTTCCGCTTGTTCTTCGGGCAAGGTTCAGACGTCTCATGTGCTAAAGGCTATGGGGGCAGATGACAAAACGGCTGGTGAAGCGATCCGCATTTCTACGGGGTGGGCCAGCGCTGATACTGATCTGGACCAGTTCGCGGATGCCTGGATTGCGCTTTTCAAACGCAAAGGGGAGCGCCCTGATTAATGGTACCTAGTTAAGAATACTGCTTTGATTAAGCATATAGTATACCGCCGCTTTGTCGTATGATGTTGCAGTCCCAAACCAATAACCAGAAAACAATAGCCAGAAACAAATGCCACAGTTAAAAGCCAACCGATCTGAAAAGCCTATTTATCTTGATTATCAGGCCACAACCCCGACCGATCCACGGGTTGTGAAGGACATGATGCCCTATTTCACCGAGAGCTTTGGCAACCCACATTCTGTCGATCACGCCTATGGCTGGGAAGCCGAAGAGGTCGTTGATAAAGCCAGAGAGCAGATTGCAGATGCGATTGGCGCTGATCCACGGGAAATTGTCTTTACGTCGGGTGCAACGGAATCAAATAATCTGGCTATTAAGGGCGCGGCACGTTTTATTCGGGATAATCCCAAAGGAATACCGCGCGATCAGGTTGTCACGGCAGTAACCGAGCATAAGTGTGTTCTGGAATCTGTGGCCCGGTTGGAACGCGAAGGCTTTGAGGTGGTGAGGTTACCTGTTGATGCTGGCGGTCTGATTGATTTGGAACAGTTGGAAGATACCGTCTCTGAAAAAACAGCTCTTGTTTCGCTGATGGCGGTAAATAACGAGATTGGTGTTATTCAAAATCTCACCCGGATTGGTGAAATCTGCAAAGAGGTTGGCGCGAAGTTCCACAGCGATGCTGCACAGGCGATTGGGAAAATCCCCTTGGATGTGAACCGGATGCAAATTGATCTGATGAGTATCTCCGGTCATAAAATTTATGGTCCCAAAGGTATCGGGGCGCTTTATGTGCGCAGGCGTCCGCGTGTCCGCTTAGACCCCTTGATGGATGGTGGCGGGCAAGAACGTGGCTTTCGTTCAGGAACATTGGCGACACCGCTTTGTGTGGGGTTGGGGGCTGCTGCTCAATATGCGAACGAAGCTTTGTTTACGGAATATGATCGCCTGTCATCATTGAGTATGCGATTTAAGAATGCTCTTGAGACCAAGGTCGATGACTTACGCTTTAATGGTAACGAAGATCAACGTATTCCTGGCAATCTTAATGTAACCTTCAAGGGTATATCAGGGGCCGACCTTATGAAGGCTGCACCCAAGTTGGCCCTGTCAATGGGATCAGCCTGTACATCTGCTGATCTTGATCCGTCCTATGTTCTCAAAGCACTTGGGCATAGTGACGACGAGGCGCTGGCCTCGTTACGCATCGGGTTCGGCCGCTTCACAACAGAAGAAGAAGTTGATGAAGCCGTAGAAGTTTTGGCATCTACGGTAAAGAAAATGCGGTCATCAGCGGAATAAAATTCTGTCTTATCTCGTCTTATTTTGGGCCTTATATCTGTCTAGACCGTTAATTGGTTTCAGGCATCGGGCTTCTGCGTTGTTTTAATTGTGCCAGAAGAATGGGGGCGAAAAGCAAAATGCCAATGCCCATTGTCTCTAACCCAGGTGCAATGAATAGCAAGGAAACCAAGCCGATCCACCAGCGTTGTATTGTGCTGAGAGGGGCAAGAAAGTAGCCAGCAAAGGACATCCCTATCAAACTAATTCCCATCATCGCACCCGCAAGTGTGATCGTAAATGCGGTCCAGGTGAAACCGTCTGCGACAAGCAATAAGGCAGGGGAATAAACAAAAATGAACGGAACCAGTGCTTTTGCAATGCCCAATCTAAAAGCGGTGTTTCCTGTTTGAAAAGGGTTGGACCCGGCTATTCCAGCTGCCGCATAGGCCGCGAGCGCAACGGGCGGCGTAATGTCTGCCAAGACCCCGTAGTAGAAGACAAAGAAGTGGGAAACCAAGGGCTGTATCTGGAGTTGTGCAAGGGCGGGAGCTGCGACTGCAACCAAAATAATATAGGTGGCTGTGGTCGGAATGCCCGCGCCCATAATAATGCAGGATAGCGCGATAAGAATAAGCGTAAAAAACAATGCCCACTGTTCAATGGCAAAATAAGACAAGGGCCATATGTTGCCAACAAGATTACCAAGATCTGTAGCCGTTTGTATAACAACGTAGCCTAAGCGAAAACCAACGCCCGTTAAGGTAACAACGCCGACGATTATGCCGACACAGGCCGCGGCTGCACCAACAGCTAAGGTGTTTTTCGCACCAAGAGAAAGTGCGTTCCACAAGTCTTTCAAGGTAAGCCGATTGACGGGATTTAAAAAACCGACAACAACACAGGCTATAATTCCGTAAACGGCCGCAAAATCAGGGGTTTTACCGCTCAATATAAGATAAACGAGGATCGCGAGAGGTATAATTGATAACCAGTGCTGTTTCAAAACCAAGACAGCTTTGGGTAGTTCATCTTTGGATAAACCTTTAAGGCCAAGCTTTTTGGCTTCGAGGTGAACCATGATAAATATACCGAAGTAATGTAACAGGGCAGGGAAAAGAGCCGCGGCGAGAATGTCGCGGAGTGGTATTTCCAGATATTCAACCATAATAAAGGCTGCGGCGCCAAGGATAGGCGGGGTTATTTGACCGCCGGTTGATGCGGTTGCTTCAACCGCCCCTGCAAAATGTGGAGGATACCCGACCCGTTTCATCGCGGGGATTGTCAATGCACCCGTTGTGACCGTATTGGCGATGGAAGACCCTGAAATTGTCCCCATAAAAGCGGATGAAAAAATCGCGACCTTTGCCGGTCCGCCGGAATAGCGCCCGGCAATGACCATGGCAAGATCGATAAATAGTTGGCCCAATCCGATACGTGTTGCCAGAACACCAAAAAGAATAAAGAGAAAGACATACTGGGCCATGACGCCAATGGCGATACCGTAAATCCCCTGATTGGTTAGATAGAGGTGATTAATTAACCCGGCCCAACTTGTGCCACCGTGTTTTAAAGCACCGGGGGCAAAGGGACCAAATAGAGCAAAGAGTATAAAAATCAGCCCGATAATTGGTAATGTCGGCCCGACCGAGCGTCTTGCTGCTTCTAACGTTAATATTAAGAGCGCAGTCCCCATCAAAACATCGTTTTGCGAAGGATTACCCACTCTCGTTGCAAGCTGTTCAGGCGGAAGGAGTGGGAGGTAGAGGGCGGTGATCACTGCAAGAACAGCAAAAATTAAATCGAGAAATGAAACGCCGTTAAAATAGAAGAAGCCTGTTTGTGGAGTTTTACCGAACTCTTTACGAAATCCAAAAAGCAAAAACACAAGGCTTAGAACAAAAGAGAGATGAATGCCCCGGTGTAGAACTTCGCGAATGAGAGCAAAGCCAGAAGCATAAAAGTGGTAAACAGACATGGAAACCAATAACAGGGTAACCAAATAAGTGATCATACGTCCGGTTGGGCGAAAGGCCATTTCAGGATCGTATTTTTCTTCTATTTCAGCCAGTTGTTCTACTGTTAAATTTTCGCCACCCATGTCGTGTTTTCCTTTGTTATCGGGGTTGGTTCCCGTTTTTATTGAACCAAGGTCCCGAAATCATAGAGTATAATTCCGGGACCTTGGGTTGTTTTTGAACGCTTCCGATTGAGGGAAACGTTTGAACAGAAGTTGGTTTATTTGATAAGGCCAACTTCTTTGTAATAACGCTCTGCACCTGGGTGAACTGGCACACCAATACCTGAAAGCGCGGTTTCAAGCGTAATTGTTTTGCCTTTGGAGTGCCCAACATCCAGCAATTTTCGTGATTTATCGTTCCAAAGAGCTTTGGTAATTTGATAAATCAGTTCTTCGTCTTGGTCAGCAGAAGTATACCACTGAGCCCCGACAGCAACAGTTGGTGTTTCTTCGACGCCTTCATAAGCGCCTGATGGGATTACGCTTTGTGAAAAGAAGCCATATTTTTCGGCCAATGCCTGGGCACCTTTACCATCGATTGGGACAAGCTTGATGTCGTCGGCAGATGCTAATTCCACAAGTGAACCCGTTGGGTAGCCAGCAACAACAAAGAAGGCATCAATTTTGCCGTTTCTGAGTGCTTCTGCGGCAGCATTCCCTTTTAATGCTTCTGCGGTAACGTCATCCAGAGCCAGACCGTTAGCTTCTAGAATAAGTCCTGCATCAACGTAGGTTCCAGAACCCGGCTCATCCAACGAAACGCGCTTGCCCTTTAGATCCGCGACAGAGTTGATGCCGCTTTTATCAAGAGCAACCAGATGGATATGTTCTTCGAACAAGGCTGCGATTGAACGCAACTTTGTTGCTGGATCTTTGCCTTCCATTGTGCCTGTGCCTGTGTAGGCCCAATAGGCAACATCAGACTGGGCGAAACCAGAATTTCTGAGGCCAGAAAGAACGGCATTGATGTTATCAACAGAGCCGCGTGATGATACAGCAGAGGCGATCAAGCCATCTACACCACAGCTACCGCCTTCTTCACAAGGACGAGATCCCGGTGGCTTGGAAATAGCATTGGCAATCACACCGCCAACTGGATAATAGGTATAGGCTGTGCCACCTGTACCAATGGTAAAGAAGTTAATTTCCTGGGCCTGAGCAGAGACTGCCCCCAAGGTCAAAGCGGTCGCAGTCAGTATGCCTGCGGCCATTTTTTTGGCTGTAAATTTCATTCTTGATTTCCTCCTCAAATGGACCACGTATTGTTACCATTAATAATATCGGATTGCCGGATAGTATTAATGGCAGCTTTGATTTTTATGTTGTGGAATTAAACGTTTGGATTGGTTTTGAGTTATAGTTACTTATTATTGCTGTATTAGGGTAGTTTTTGTGTCGCAAATGCACAACAAAAGTTTTTAAATTACCCTGAAAAAAGTAAAAACGGTATACGAGCACTTGTAAAGCGAGCGTTTGGGTCGGGGTTAAAAGCCCTAAAATGTTTGTAATGGACTTTGTGGGTCGTTATTCCGCAAGCAGATGATGAAAAAAACTTCCCAAAATAGCCTCAGGCAGCGTATATAGGCTGGAATATTCGGGTATTGCCGTAACTGCCGCATTTGAATGATGGCAGATCGCGGTTTTGTTAGGAGAATTGGCAGATGCCAAAGATGACTTTTGTCGAAAATGACGGAACAGAAAAAGAAGTGGATGCACCACTTGGGCTTTCCGTTCTCGAAATTGCTCAACGTAATGATATTGATATCGAGGGTGCTTGCGAAGGTTCATTAGCCTGTGCAACCTGTCATGTGGTTCTTGACCCCAGTTGGTATGGAAAGCTGGAAGACGTATCAGAAGACGAAGAAGATATGCTTGATCTTGCTTTCAATTTGACAGAAACATCGCGCTTGGGATGTCAGTTAATCATTACTGAAGAGTTGGATGGCCTTAAGGTTAAACTTCCAGACGCTCTCTAAGTCATGTTTTATACGGCGGTTTGGTTCTCAAACCGCTTTTTTCTTATTTAAAATTTCGCGATTGAAATAACCAAATCATGTCTTTCTACGAAGATCTCAAAGCTCAATGCCCAGATGACTGGTCGTCTTATGTTTATCACCCCTTTGTTCAGGGGATGGGCGAAGGGACATTGCCGGAAGAGGCTTTTAAGCATTATCTCATTCAGGATTATCTGTTCTTGATTAACTTTGGCCGCGCCTATGCACTGGCCGTTTTCAAAAGCGATAATCTGGACGATATGCGTCAAGCCGCGGCAACGATGAATGCGTTGTTGAACGACGAAATGCAGTTACACATCAGTTATTGTGCTGAATGGGGCATTGAAAAAGAAGTTCTGGAAGCCGTTAAGGAAGCATCTGCAAACCTTGCTTATACCCGCTATGTGATGGAGCGCGGCCTGTCCGGTGATATTCTAGACCTTCTGGTGGCGTTAGCCCCATGTGTGATGGGCTATGCCGAAATCGGGTCGCGTCTGGCTGATGATCACGTCTCAGATATGGAAAATAACCCTTATCGACCGTGGATTGAAATGTATGCTTCCAGCGAGTATCAGCAAGCGGCTGCTGGTGCTTATGGACAGCTGGAACGGGTTGCGATGTCTCGACTGGGTGAAGATTATCAGAATTCAGGACGCTGGAAGGATCTGTGTAATACCTTTTCTACGGCAACCAGACTGGAAGCCGGGTTTTGGGAAATGGGTATGACAGGGGCTATGTAAAATAAGCCGATGTTAAGGTCGGCTGAGATAAGATAGGCTGGGGTAAGATAGATTAATTGATTTTCTTGTGAGTTTTAAAGGCAGCGGCATGTTTCCGCTGCCTTTTTGTTCTCGATGACCTGCTTATTTCACAAAGCGTTCGACAACTTTTTTCACGGTTAATCCCTGAATGATAATAGAAAAAATAACAACGCCATAGGTAATGGCGAGCAAGCTTTCTTTTTCTGGGATGTTAGGCAGGGAAAGAACCAACGCAACCGAAATACCACCACGAAGACCACCCCAGGTTAGGACGACAACGGCCCCAGGGGTGTATTTCGCTTTTAGGCTTAATAGGCTGATGGGAAGCCCCACAGCAATAAAACGCGCGATAAGAACAACAGGGATCATGACCAAGGTTGCGATCAAATTTGTTGCTGTTTCGGTAATAGCGAGGATCTCAAAGCCGATAATCAGGAATAGTGCCGCGTTCATGATCTCATCCAGCAGTGTCCAGAATTTGTTGACGTGATCCCGGGTGCTTTCTGACATGGCAAAGCGCATGCCCCTGTTCCCAATAAGAAGTCCGGCAATCACAACGGCTATCGGGCCTGAGAAATGCAGGGCATAAGCTAGGCTATAGCTCATCATGACCAATGCGAGTGTGATCAAGACTTCGATGGTGTATTCATCAATACTTTTTAGGGCAAGGTAGGCAATATATCCGGTTGCCAACCCCAGTACAGCACCCCCGCCAGCTTCCAACAAAAAGAGACGTGTGATTTCGTAAGCACCAATGGCATCATCTGATGGGGCTTGGGTGGCAATAGCAACCAGAATGGTAAAAACAACAACCCCGACACCGTCATTGAACAGGCTTTCCCCGGCAATCTTCGCTTTGAGAGAACGGGGAACTTTAACTGTTTTGAGAATACCAAGAACGGCAACAGGATCGGTCGGGGCGATAAGACTGCCAAAAATCAGACAATAAATCAGCGGGATTTCCAGATTGATTAGGCCGGTCAGATAAAACATGGAGAAACCAATCAGAAACGTGGATATCAGCACCCCAAAGGTCGCCATAAGGGTAATGGCATACTTACGATGTAACAGGTCTTCGATATCGACGTGGAGCGCCCCGGCAAAGAGGAGGAAGGATAACATGCCTTTCATCAGGGTTTCATGGAAATCGATTTGAGCAAGGGAGAGCCTGACAGCGTTTTGAATTCCCAACTCTGGCAGGACAATGTCAATCAGCATCACAATAATTGAGGCAAACAAAGCTATGATGACCAGACCGATAGAAATTGGCATCCGAAGCCAGCGGTGATTGATGTATCCGAAGCAGGCAGCAAGTGTAATGGTTATTGCCGCAATATTAAAAAGAGAAAGAGTTGGCATAAACAAATCGCTAAAATAAAAATTATTGGATGAGGCAGTTTATAAGGCAGGGGTAAAAGTTCAATAAGGGAATGATTTTTAGTGTGATGCAGGGGCATCAAGGAGGGGCATTTATAAACTGCGGTATTAAAATGTACCGTCAGGTTTCTGTAAGGGAGGACCTTTATATCAGGCACATTATATCAGAGACATTGGAAATTTTAAGCATGTTTCATAAGTTCTTAAGAGTAAATGATTCATAAAACCCCAGAGGCAAATGAATTAAAGACGATTGATACAGCTCAGTGCTTTAAAAGCTCTGGTCGCGCAGTGTCATTTGAGACGAAGAGAAATTGATGTGTTGATATTTGGTGTCCCCGTGCAGAACTTGAATTTAGATCTTTTTACAATGATTAATGCGACATCCAATACAGCTTTGTGGCTGATTGACTGGGGGCGTTTTTTATCGTGGTGGCCACAGCTTATTGCTGTATCCGGACTGTTGATTCTTATCCTGCGAAAAAAAGGCGATCTTGCCGGTGGAATTTTGCCCGTTCTGGCGACGATCGGGATGGCGACTATGCTCAACCATTTAGTCGCATGGATTTACCCATTGGTGACACCCAGTGATATAAGTATTGGGTTTTCCTGGATGCATGGGGCTTCTTTAGGGCAGTGGATGGGGCCTTATCCCATCTTTTTATCAACACTAACATTCGCATGTATCGTCTGGTTCAGGATCTATCTGTTCAGCATCAGCATATTCGTTCTTGGTATGGCAAACGCTTGGAGCGTCATTTTTGTTGGAAACTTTTTTCCGTCGCAAATTCTTTTGGGAATGTTTATCGGTGTTTTTAGTACTCTTGTGATTTTTCTGTTCGTTCGGGGGCAAAGGAAAATGCGGTATTATATCTTCTCGAGCCAAGGGAAGCTAAGCGGCTTATCCTAAGGCGTTGTCCGTGATTACTATTATCTACAACAGATTGAAAGGATGAGAATATGCAAAGACTGTTACCGCCTTTTTTCTTTTTAGTCTGTGTGGTGATGATGGCGTTATTGAGTACTTATTACCCGATCCTCAGGTTTCTAGAGTACCCTTGGACCCTGATAGGGATTTTAGATCTTATTGGTGGTTTGAGTATCACGTTGATCGCAGGTGTGCAGTTCATGCGCGCAAAGACCAACTTAAAAACGTTTAACAGGCCGGATCAGTTTATTACAACGGGGCTTTTTAGAGTTAGCCGTAATCCGATGTATCTGGGGCTTGCAATTTCTACTTTTGGTGTCGCGCTGTATCTGGGGGCTCTGTCACCCTTTTTGATTTGCGCTTTGTTTATTACCGTGGTGGATCGGTGGTATATTTCCTATGAAGAAAAGATGATGGCCGAGACTTTTGCGCAAGCCTATATGGACTATAAAGCCAAGGTGCGCCGTTGGGTCTAAGGCATGGTTGTTTCATCTAAGCAGCCCTAGGTTTCCGGTGAATTTATTGACCAGTTTTTGTGTGCCGTATAACGCGATACCACAATAGTGCAGATGCTCTACAGGTGTGGTCAGCATTTGTTCTGAATATTGCGTATAAGTCCGGGTGGTTCGTGTTGCTGTGATCAAATCGATGACTGTCAGGTCAGGCTCGTACGGGCGAACCTTTTCCCGGAGTTCATGCAACAAGGGGTCGGTACCTTTCAACACAGGGACGGGCAAGATTGTAATCCCCTGACGTAAGTTACCGTCATTATCCCTGATGTTCTGACCAATTAGTTCCGGGTGTTGTTTTCCAATAGAAAGAGAGAGCACAGAGGCCGTATTGGCGATGAAACCAATGGGCATTGTTTGATCAACGACAATGACACATTTATGCGTAGCAGGAAGATCGGGGGATGTATTTGAATCAGGAACAATCGCCGTGTTTATTTCATCAGTTTTTTTTGTCGATAAGCCATTATTGAACATGGCATCATTCCCGGTTCTGTTATCCATTTTTGTTTTTCCTGCGTTGGCTGAAATTGAGAGGACTTGGGAACTATAGCTTTGTCAGGTTATTGTGATAATATGATCTAATTGAATTTTACTGTTTGAAATATTGGCCTAATGATTGATGAGCTAAGAGCAATGACCGTCTTTGCAAAGACGGTTGAAACCGGATCATTTAGGGCCGCGTCGCGCGCACTGGGGCTGTCACCGTCTGTTGTTAGCCACCATGTTTCCCAACTAGAGGAAAAGCTGGGCGTGGCCTTGCTATATCGATCCACCCGCCGCTTGTCCCTAACCAGTGATGGAGAGAAACTTTTTGGTTATGCAAAGGAAATGTTGTCACTGGCTGAAAGTGGCTTTGACGCCATTGCGACAAAAGCGACAGAACCCACAGGGAGGCTAAGTATTACCTTGCCTGCCGGGCTAATTCAGGGGCCAGTGGTTGACGATTTGGCCTGTTTTGCACAAGAGCATCCCAAGATTAAGTTGTTGATTAATTTCAGCGACCATCAACAAGATATTATTCGTGATGGAATTGATGTTGCGATCCGCGTTGGGACCGTTCGCGATAGTACTTTAAAATCCAAGAAGCTGTCAGACATGGAACGTAAGCTTGTCGCTTCACCTGCTTATTTGAAAAACCGTCCAAAGCCGTTGAAAATTCAAGATCTGTCGGGTTGGGACTTTATCGGTCTTAGGATGCGACCAAATGATAAATTGTTGATAAACAAGTTGGGGGAATGTGTGCGGTTGACTTATGAACCACAGATTGTCCTGGATAATATTCATGCGGTTGTACAAATGGCACGTGCTGGTTTGGGGGTGATTACACCACCGGATTTCCTGGTGGCAGAGGATATCAGGCAGGGTAAAATGATCGAACTTTTCCCGGAATGGAAGGCCGAAAGCTTACCTGTTTATGCCATATGGCCCCCCAATGCACCGCGTGAAGGACTGACCTATCGATTAATTCGTTATCTTGAAAAATGTGTGAAGAAACGTCAATCCACACTATAGACAGGGAGAATGTTTATTTCGGTGTCTATCTGGCTGGCGAAAAGTAAAAAAAAAGACTACGATAAAAATCATCACTTTTTGTTTATGTTGGGGTCTTTGAAGTTGATGTCGGGGTTTCTCTGTGGGGAGAGTTAGGTGGCGTCACTTTTACCAGTTCTTAAAATTATCCAGTTACTGCTGTTTCTTGTTGGTTTCGTTTTCTTTTCGACGCAAGCGTCTAGTAAGGACGTAACGATAGCTATGGGGAACTTCGAACCCTATTATGTTGCCGAGAATCATACCGGTATTTTTACTGAGATTATAGCAGCTGTTTTTCAAGAAATTCCTGATCATGACCCCGTTTTTATCTTTGGGCGTCCGAATAATCGATTATGGCAAGAATTCACTCGTAGAAAAGTTGATGCAGTCTCTAATCTTTTTGACAGTGTCGAGGTCGATGCATGTCGATCTGATCCGGCTTTCAGATTTCGGGATGTGGCCATAACGCGTGCGGAAACAAACATAACCCTGGAAAAAATCGAAGATCTAGAAGGGTTAAATATTATTGCTTTTCAGGGGGCCAAGGACTTTTTTGGACCAAGCTTCGCTTCTGTTGTGGAGAATGGCATGTTCTCGGTTGCTTCTGAACCGGGGGTCCAGGCGCAAGCTCTTTGGGATGGGCGTGTTGATGTCAGTGTTGGGGACCTGTTTATTTTCTTGAATAGTTTAAAGAACCTTTCTGGAAATAATGTTCCGGCAAGCTTGTTTAAAATTCATGATATCCTTCCCGTTGCTTATACTCGCATGGGTTTTTGGGACGCCGAGGTCTGCACTAAATTTAATAAGGCGTTGCAAAAGATAAAAGATAATGGCGAATACGAAAAAATTTATGACCGCTATTTACGTATTTATGGCGTGACGTCCAGTCCAAGTGGTTGATTGATACGTAACCAAGCTATAGGGGGGAAATCATGAGGTCATTAAAGAAAGGTCAAACCAGTACCCTAAAAATCCAGCTTGATATCATGGGGTAGGGACGTCTTATTGGCAGTGCCTTGAGTATTGGACCGAATGCTTTGAGCGAAGTTTTCCCGTTCTATCGTGACGGTACAGATAGGTTGGCTGCTTAAAAGGGCCTTGCAAAAATGCATAAGGGCTTCTGAAATTTTTGCAACAGAGCCTAGAATAGTGATATTACCTCACTGCAATATTTACTTAATCCATTTTCCATTTCACCACCCTTTTTCGAGGTCAAAGACATGTCGCACTCTTCTTACTATTCCCCTCAGGGCGGTCTGGCCCCGCAGACCCAGATTTTGACTGACCGTGCCATGTTTACAGAGGCCTATGCCGTGATCCCCAAGGGGACCATGAGCGATATCGTCACCAGCTTCCTGCCCCATTGGGAGAAGACCCGGCTCTGGGTGCTTTCGCGGCCGCTGTCCGGTTTTGCTGAAACCTTTTGCCAATACATTATGGAGGTCCAGCCCGGTGGCGGTAGTACCAAACCCGAGCCTAATGCCCAGGCGCAAGGGGTGATTTTTGTGGTCGAAGGCGGCTTAAGCCTGACCATCGAAGGAACAACTCACGACCTGACCGAGGGCGGTTATGCTTACCTGCCGGCGGGCTGTAACTGGAGCTTGGTCAACAATACAAATACCCAGGTGAAGTTTCACTGGGTACGCAAGGCCTATGAAGCCGTTGAAGGGCTAGACAAGCCCGACGCCTTCGTTACCAATGAAAAAGATATCGCCCCCACCGCCATGCCTGATACCGACGGCAAATGGGCGACGACCCGCTTTGTCGAACCAGACGATCTGCGCCACGACATGCACGTCAATATAGTTACCTTCCAGCCCGGCGGCGTGATCCCCTTTGCGGAAACCCATGTCATGGAACACGGCCTCTATGTGCTCGAAGGCAAAGCGGTCTATCGCCTTAATCAGGACTGGGTCGAGGTCGAAGCCGGCGATTATATGTGGCTGCGCGCCTTCTGCCCGCAAGCCTGCTACGCCGGCGGGCCTGGTCCCTTTCGCTATTTGCTCTATAAAGACGTTAACCGTCACATGAAACTGGGCTAGGGGCATTGCCCGTTCATCAAAAAGTAAGAAACGATGACGTTAAATTTAAGCCCCATACATAACAAAATTTTTTGCAGATCAATCCTGTATTCTTCATGAATAATGTTCATGTTGTCTCTTGTCGGATATGAAAATTTTTATTACATAAATATAACGATCGGTATGTCATGGAGGGCTGGCATATTCGAGGAAAGATCTAATCTTTTGGAGTAATGACACCTTGGTGCAGAAGTTAAGCAAACGGGAAGAAACTCATAAACGTATGTTGGCTGCCGCGGGGCGAAGCTTCCGGCACAATGGCTATGCGGGTATTGGCGTTGATGGTATTGCCAAGGAAGCTGGCGTTACTTCGGGGGCATTCTACGCACACTTTGGATCGAAAGATGGTGCTTTTACGGCTGCCGTGTTGGACGGGTTGGACGAAGTTATAGCGGGTATTCCTGCCTTCCAGCAGAAAAATGGTGCGAATTGGGTCCAAGCTTTTGCACAGTACTATCTTGGGGAAGATAACCGGGATAATCGCGCCTGTGGATGTGCCATGTCGAGCCTGACATCCGAAGTGGTTCGTTCTGATCAGGAGCTTCGGGTTCTATTTGAAAGCAAGATGCGTAAAATAACGGCGCTTGTTGCCAAAGGACTTGCGGACGGTACAGAAGAAGAAAGAGTTGCGCGAGCTTGGTCCATGTTGAGTGTTTTAATTGGTGGGGTTAATCTTGCACGTGCCATGCATAGCCCCGAGCTAAAAGAGATGATCTCTCAAAACATTATTGCCTGCGCTGTGCAGATCGCCGGAAAAACGGTGTCCTAGATCAGTGTTTTATTTTACCCATACAAAAAAACTTGGGTGATTTCTCTACCTAGATTGGCTTTCCTGTTTGAATCAGGATGAAATATTCATATCAAGCGCCTTTGGATCAAGCACCTGTGGAAATTTCGGCAAGCCAGTTCCGAACGAGATGAATGTGTTTTGTCTGTGGCAGATTTCGGGGATAAATTAGTCCATACTCGCTACCGTCTTCTCGGAAACCCAAGGGGGCGACCAACCGTCCTTTTTCAAGATCGTCTATGGCTAGAACATAAGGGCAAAGTGCAACGCCTAGACCATTGGCCGCGGCTTCTATCATCAAAAAATGATGGTCCAGTGGCCGGATCTCTCTTGGTTTGGGGGTGCTTTTTTGCTGTGAATACCATTCTTTCCAAGCATCAGGACGGGTTTTGGATGACAGGCCGATGTAATTATGGTTGTCAAAATGGACCCGCATCCCGGGTTGCATTACTGGACCAATTTTTTCTTGCATAAGCACTTCGACTTTCCAATCCGGACTTATCGGGAAATCCAGCCGTCGAATTGCGAGTGTTATACTGTCACGTTTAAAATCCAGTGTGCCGCCCCCCACAGACAAATGCAGCTCAACATCCGGGTGGCGGTCTTGAAAGTGGCTTAGTCTTGGGATCAACCAGCGCATGGCGACGGAACGTTCACAGGACAGAACAATGGGGCTATTACTCGTATCCTGTTTGATTGTTGCGACAGCTTCTGACAATTCATCCAGAGCATTACGCGCTGCTTTGCTAAGAATTTCGCCATCACGTGTTATCCGAATGCCGCGTCCATCGGGTTCAGATAGGGAGATCCCAATTTCCTGCGACAGTTTGGTTATGCGTCTGCTGACGGCACCATGGGTGAGCGCCAGTTCTTCTGATGCTGCTTTTACGGAACCCAGTCGAGCCACAGCCTCAAAGGCACGGATATCATCTAGAGAAGGAATTTCTGATCTTTTCATTTGTGATTATATATCACGAATAATAGTGAATTAATATAGATATTCATGTTTTATATGTTTGTTATTATCACGATATGAAAAAAATAAATCCTAAATGCTCACCCATCCTTATTGTTGCGGATGATCTTACCTCCGCTGCCGATGGTGCAGCTCCTTTTTTGCAAAGGGGGCTTAATGCCACCGTTCACAGATGGGGCCAAGACGCGTTCTTAAAAGCATCCAAAGGTGTTATTGCGATCGATTGTAATAGTCGATCTATGAATGAAACTGCCGCCGCCTTGGTCGTTGGTCAGGCAATAAAAGAAGCATCTGATTCTGCTATATTGTTAAAGACAATAGACTCAACTTTGCGAGGAAATATTAAAGCAGAACTGAAAGCTGCTTTCGAGAGTGCTGGTCGCAAAAAAATTGTTATTGCACCTGCATTCCCCGAAGCGGGCAGGACCACGCAAAACGGGGTCCAGTTCATTAATGGTACGCCTGTGTTCGAAACTTCTTATGCTAACGATCCGGTTCATCCTGTACGGACATCTCAAGTCTCTGATCTGATCCCGGATAAAATTGAAGATGTAAAAATTCTGGATGCAGAAACGCAGAATGAATTGAATGAGCAGGTTGCGGCTTTTGAAAATCCTGAAGATATTTTGTGGGTCGGATCTCCCGGGATAGCGATTGCATTAGCGGCTGCATTGTTCGCCAAGCAGGTCACAAATTCCACCATACCCTATGCAGGAAATTCTCTGGTTGTTGTTGGCAGTGCAAATCCGATTAGTCAGCAGCAAGCTAAATATGTGCAAAATAAAACCGACATAACTTGTCTATCTGTCCCAGAAGAAAGGTCGAAAGGTTCCGCAGAGGTCTTGCACGAATTAACTCTGCAGGCTGCTAGGTTAATTCAAAGTGGAAGATATGATGCATTGATTGCGACAGGGGGTGATACGATGGATGCGCTTTTGAAAGAGCTCGATATTGGTGATTTTTCTCTTGTCGGCGAATTTGAGCCCGGTTTTCCATTGGGGATAGCCCGGCTTGCCAGTGGTAAGAATATTGTTCTGGCGATGAAGGCTGGGGGTTTTGGCGAAGGTGAAACATTGCTTAGGGCCACAAAACAACTCACTAAACAACTTCGTGTGCCGAATGTACAACTATCGAAAGTAATCTGATGGGTATTGCAGAAAAACCCTTGGCCATTACGATGGGTGATCCATCAGGTATTGGTCCTGAAATCATCGTTGAAGCCCTTTATAAACAAACTGATGATGTGAAACCCATCGTGTTCGGGTGTCCAAAGGTGATGGAACGTGCGGTGACGCTGTTAAAGCGTAATATGGTCGTGCGGGTTTTGGATCAGATCGACGATGCTAAATTTCTTCATGGCGTTCTCGAAGTGATGCCAACAAATCAATTCGCATTATTACCATCTTTTGGAAGCGTCAGCGCTGAATGTGGTCAAGCTGCTTATACTGCGATTGTCCAAAGCATCAAGTATGCTCTTGCTGGAAGGGTCCGTGGTATTGTGACGGCACCTATTCACAAAGAAGCTCTTTCGGTTGCGGGCATTGGGTACCCGGGGCACACAGAAATATTGGCTGATCTGGGTGGGACTGAGCACGTTGCTATGTTACTGGCGAATGATGAAATTCGCACCGTTTTGGTCTCGGTTCATTGTGCTCTTTCTGAGGCGATTAAACATGCAGATTATAATGCGCAGATGGCTGCTATTCGTTTGGCCCACGAAGGAGCAAGAGCACTTGGGATCTCTCAACCAAGGGTCGCCGTTGCGGGATTAAATCCGCATGCTGGGGAAGGGGGCTTATTCGGTCGCGAAGAAATAGAAATTATCTCTCCTGCGATTAAAACTGCCCGGCAAGAAGGGATCGATGCATCAGGTCCATGGCCCGGTGATACGGTATTTATGCAAGCACGCAAGGGACAGTTCGATATTGTCGTGGCCCAATATCATGATCAGGGATTAATACCTGTGAAATATATGGGGCTAGAAAAAGGTGTTAATATAACCCTTGGATTACCTTTTGTTCGAACAAGCCCAGACCATGGAACCGCCTTTGATATTGCGGGTCAGGGTATTGCTGATTCAGCAAGTTTTGAAACTGCAATCGGTTATGCAAATCAATTGGTTAAATTTAAAATGAAGGATGTCACGTAATGGGGGTACGATTTATTTTTATGCTCACACGTAACGATAAAACTGTTGATGATGCAGAGAAGCATTTGGAAACGGCCCTTGCCGCAGGTGTTCACCATATTGGTTTCAAAGATGTCGGGCTCCCTTTTTCACGGTTAAAGACGTTAAATCAGTCAATCAAAGAAGGGGGCGCGACGAGCTATCTCGAAGTTGTGTCTTTGGATAAGGAGAGCGAAGTTACTTCTGCCAGAGCCGCGGTGGAGATCGGTGTTGATATCTTGCTTGGTGGCACCAATGTCGAGGCCGTCTTACCTATTATCAAAGGATCTGGTATTCAGTATTATCCTTTTCCGGGTAAGATTGTGGGACATCCGAGCATCCTTGAAGGATCTATTGATGAAATTGCTGCCAGTGCAGAGGATCTGGCTTCGCGCGACGGTGTCGATGGATTAGATCTTTTGGCCTATCGGTCACAGGAAAATGTTGGGAAGCTGATGGCTGCGGTCTGTGCGGCTACGAATAAACCTGTAATCATGGCAGGATCTATTGATACCAAAACACGTATCGCTGATGTCAAAAACTCGGGGGCTGGCGGCTTTACAATTGGGACGGCTGCTCTGGACGGTATATACCCCGCACAGGGGAATGATCTGGATACACAGCTTCGTTCGATTTTAAAAGACGTTGCGGATGTGAACGATCATGTTTCCAGAATTTCCACAAAAAATCTTGATGATTCCTTTGGTAAATTTACTGATACCTGGAGCCCGCATGTTGCGGGGCAAGTTAATAACATGATGGTGAAACTGGCGAAGTTCGAAGGCGAATTTGTCTGGCACCATCATGCTGTTGAAGATGAGCTGTTTTTGGTCCACAAAGGCTGTTTGATGATGAAATTCCGCGATCGGGATGAAATGGTCAACGAAGGTGAATTTATTATCGTGCCTCACGGTGTTGAACACTGTCCGGTTGCCATATCTGATACCTGTGAAGTTTTGCTTTTGGAACCTGCGACGACAGTGAACACTGGTAATGCGCAGGATGAGCGACGGGTTACGGATTTGGCTCAAGTATAAAGCTGAAGTATAGAGATGAAATATTCTGATTTATGTTTGCCCCACTGAAGAATATTGACTTTTGGCCTCAAGGAACAGATAGCTGTTATGTTGCTGGGTGAATGTTCTTAGAGCTTGCAAGAATCTGTCTGTAGCAGGGATAGTGGACGGATAAATATGATATAAATGGCATTGTTTTCAGAAAATCAGATCGACATGAGCACCTTACCACGAGATCAAATTGTAATCCGAAATGTTGATGACAGCGATTTAGCGTGCATTCAGGAAATTTACGCAGATGAAGTCCTGCACGGTGTTTCCAGTTGGGAGGAAACGCCGCCTGATCACGCTGAAATGCTTGCGCGAAAAAATGGTGTCGTTGGTGGCGGCTATCCTTATCGGGTTGCTGTTCAAAACGATAAGGTTGTGGGCTATGCCTATGCTTCGTCCTTCCGCCCTCGACCTGGCTATCGTTATACGGTGGAAAATTCGATTTATGTGCACAAGGATGCCCGTGGTTTAGGGCTTGGTCGCTTGTTGTTGGATGATTTGATTAATCAGTGCGAAGCCCGTGGTTATCGCCAGATGATCGCGGTTATTGGTGATTCAGAAAATTTGCCATCCATAACGTTCCATCAAAAAATGGGGTTCGAGCTGGCTGGAACCATCAAGTCCATTGGGTTTAAGTTTGGCCGCTGGATGGATAGCGTTCTCATGCAGCGGCCCCTTAATGACGGAAGTAATAGTCTTCCGGAATAGGTTTTTAGTTTATAGCAGTAGGATGATTATCCAGCCAGTCTTCGAGGAATAAGGCCATATTTTCAGAACCAACGTTCTGGATATCACGTGGGTCAAATTTTGCCCCAGCTTCAAGAAGTAATTGAGCACAGGATATGTGATCTCTTTGCTTTCGTTCCGGGCAGTTCGAAGCCCCGTGGAGGGTTGTGTGAAAAGCATTCCCACCAAAATTGTTGAGTTGTTCTAGATCTGGTTCAAATTCTAACAGGTATGAAACCTGATCCGGTAACCCGGCCCAACAAGCCGAATGAAGAGGGGAAAGCCCCATTGCATCGGTCTGGTTTATATCAAGCCCAGCAGCAACAAGAGATTTTACGTGGTCAAGCCGGTCAGGTTCTGTGATGAGCTTGGTAATTAATAGGGGATCTTCGCCCTCTAGCTCTTCTGTGATTTTGCCTGTTGGCCGCCCGCTAGAACAATTGGCCAGAACGACTTCGTTTGGCGTAAGGGCATGTGCATAACCCGCTTTTGATAGGGTATCTGCAAAATCAGAATTTCCGTGAATAAGGGCGAGAGCATAGGCTGTATGCCCTTGCCAAACGTAGTTGGCGTCTGCGTTATATTCTAAAAGCATCTTGGCTATATCTGATCCACATTGCCGACGCGCGGCCTGATGCAGGGCTGGTACCGTGTCAACTGGCTGCCCGCTTGGGTGCTCTTTGGCGACTTCGTTAGGGTCTGCGCCGTGATCAAGTAAAAGCTGAACGGCGGTCTGGTCCTTGAAATCCAGTGCTCGGGCTAAGGCATTGGTGCCTTTCGGATTAGCATTATATTTTAGGAGGAGTTTTAGGCCCTGATGATGGCTCAACTCTGTAGCGTGGTATAGGCTCTCGTTGTCATCAGGGTTGGCACCTTTTTTTAAAAGCCATTCAGCCAAAACCATATTGTTCGCATGACCCAGCGCGCCATAAAGCGGGGATAAGGTGTGTTCGTTATTTCCATGTGAACTAAAGTCTGGCGACATGCCATGATTAAAATCTGCACCCTTGTCGAGCAGCAGCTGGGCTATGGCTAACATTTTGTCTGCTTTCTCTGGTACAACATGTATGTAATGAGAAAAGCACAGGTGGTGATAAGGCAATCGCCCTTTGATTGCTTTGGTCGCTAAGCTGGGATTATCAGCGAGTGCCTTGTGAACAGCTTCGATATCGTAGGTGGCGATTTGTAAACCCAAATCATAAGAAGTTAGATCTGGGCTCTCTGTGAGTAATTTTTCGATAATCCATCGATGTCCTAGATAAAGAGCTGAACGCAAACGATCAGCTTTTTGTTCTTTATCCATACCCGAAATTTCTAGCGCAAATTTAAGCTTGGGCCAGCTTTGGTGTCCTTGTTCCCGCGCAATGACAAATAGGAAGTCGGCATGGGTTAGTATCAACTTGTCAGGTAAGATTTCCCGCACACGTACCCGAGCCTCAGTATCGCCAGAGGCATAGGCCTTTTTCAGCCGTTTGGCTTGTTTTTTGAACGTGTCGATGTTTGCGTTTTGATAAGGCATTGGTTTCCCATTTTCTTCACCCGATGGCCCGCTGATCTGGGGAATGGAAATCCAGAAACAATCAATATCGAACAAAGTGCAATGAAGCTTTCCGCGGACCCGGCGGCCTCTTTGATCGGCCACAGGGAAAATACCAAACTGTCAGGCTGAGTGCAAACTGTTGATGGTGTCATTAATTGAGCTTGCCGAATATCGTTCTCGACATCCCAACAAAGACCAGAGACGAAGGCTCAGGTCTTTGTTGGGTGGGGCTTTGCCTAAATGGGATAAGGTAAAACCTTGCGTTAGAGCGCAAAAATCGCTTCGATTTCTATCTTTAGTTCCAGGGCAAAAAGGGCTTCTATTTTTATCAGAGAACTTGCGGGTGTGTGCTCTCCGTAGATTTCCATAAGCGCAAGTCGAAGACTATCCATGTCAGTCATATCTGTCACAAAAATGGTAACTTTGACGAGGTTTTCTAAGGATGTGTTTTGGGCTTTGGCTATGGTTTCCAGTTGTGAAAAGATTGCTTTTGCCTGATCACTGATAGATGCGTGTTGTTCAGGTGTTCCAAAGGCTGTGAAGCCTGATGTATAAAGAGCGTTCCCGTAGATGACTGCATGGGTATAGGGACCGACGGGCAGCCCGAGTTCGGGATAATTGATTCGTTCCATTGACATGTTTTCCTACCTATCTTGGTTAAGATATTTTACGGACAATCTGTTGAGTTGTGTGTTGGATAAAGGGACCTAAGGCAAAGGCGATGATGGCCGCTGCGGGCCAAGCCAACCGAAAGGCGATGAACCACTTATCTATAAAGTCCGGGCCCCATCCCAAATTGATCCAGGTAACCCAACAGGTCATCAACAGTGAAAGAATGAATGACATCAGGATTGAAAAGACGATCCGGTGTTTCATGTGTCGTCTTTCTGTTCTACGCCGCAGTATTCATTTGCAGGCGTTCGATATAGTTTACCTTGGTGTAGTTATTTTCCAGAAAGGCGATGGTGTGGGGGGCTTCAAAATGTGCCTTTAGGGCATCATCGTTCACCCAGCATTCCCAAAGGGTAAAACATTCAGGTTTGTCCTGTTGTTGCAGGATTTCGAACTTGATACAGCCGGGCTCTTTAACGGTATCGGCAACCAGTTGGCAGAGTGCCGTTTTTACAGTGTTTAAATCCGCGCCATCTTGAAGTTCGATGCCTGCACTAATCCAAAGCTTGTTCATTTTTCTCTCTCAATATAATTGTTCATGGGTATAACTGTTTGTGGGGTAAATGTTTTAGCTACAGGCAATAGCTTTAATTAATTTCGTTAATAGGATATATAGCTAATAACGAGTTTTCAAATTCCATAAATGAAATCATGTTTGACGATATTTCACTCTTTGTTCGTATTGTCCAAAAGCGCAGCCTTGCGGCGGCGGCACAGGATTTACACTTGCCTGCGGCAACAGTTTCCCGTCGATTGAAAAAACTTGAAGATAAATTGAGGTGTCAGCTTATTCACCGATCTGCACGTAAGTTTAACTTAACGGCAGAGGGAGAAGTTTATTACAAGGCCTATGCTGATTTGGTGCAGCAGTTCGAGGCTACGAGCCGACATTTAAGTGCCGATGTACAGCAACTCAATGGCAAG
This sequence comes from Kiloniella sp., assembly GCF_048270245.1. GTDB lineage: Bacteria > Pseudomonadota > Alphaproteobacteria > Kiloniellales > Kiloniellaceae > Kiloniella. The sequence goes on along the minus strand of NZ_JBLWTH010000003.1, from coordinate 76,381 downwards.
TTGAGCGTTCTTGCCCCAACCAATGTTTCTGTTGGTATTCTTCAGCCGATGTGGTCAGAATTTATTCGTCTCTATCCTGACATACAGCTTAACCTTTTCCTGAGTAACCAAACCAAAGATATTCATCTGGGACATGTGGACATGGCTTTGCGTATTGGTCCACAAGAGGATTCTCAACTGTTTCAAAAGAAGTTGGGTGTTGTTTCCTCAATTTTGGTCGCGTCACCGGAATATCTTACGGGGCAGGGGGAACCAGTGGATCTGACTGAGCTAGAGGCACATCGTATTCTTCTGGTGAACACGGTGCCTATTTGGAAACTGTATCAGGTTTCTAAGGGGAGGTTTGAAACGTCCGGCTGGGAAGAAATCCGTCCCCGGGCATCAACGGTTATTGATGATATAGCTCTGGCGAAGCATCTTGCCCGGGATGGGCACGGCATTGTTTTATTACCTGTAAGCGAAATCGAAAAGGAATTGAAACAGGGAACGTTGGTTAGGGTTTTGCCACAATGGCAAGGGGCACAGCGCGAGATCTTTGCCGTCTGGCCGACGGGACGGTTGTTGAGTGCTCGGGCGAAGTGCTTGCGGGATTTTATGCAAGACTTCATTGCCAAGAGTAAGATCTTACAAGGCGAGATTTGATTAAAGTTTGGTATTCTCTGTTGTTAAGTTGTTTTTGTTCTCGTTATTAATGGAGGGCATTTATAAAATTGAAAAATTTCTCTTGCATTAATTAAATTGTGTACAATATAATTAATCACAATTTAATATTTCATTCGGAGTTAATTTTATGAGTCAAGCAGCACAAAAATTGGAAAAAGTCGTTTATACAGCCTATGCAGAAGCGACGGGTGGTCGGGAAGGAACGATCAAATCAGATGACGGGGCGTTGGACATTGTTTTGACAACACCAAAAGAACTTGGTGGCGCTGGAACTTTTGGGGTGAACCCGGAACAGATGTTTGCGGGTGGCTATGCCGCTTGTTTTATTGGCGCGCTAAAGGTTGTCGCTGGGCAGGCGAAAGTGAAACTTCCGGATGAAACTAAAATTGCTGGGGAAGTTGGCATCGGTCCAATTCCGGGTGGCTTTAACATTGCGGTTGTGTTGAACATCAGCATTCCGGGTATCGAAGAAGCTGTGGCAAAAGATCTTATCGAAAAAGCGCACAAGGTATGCCCTTATTCAAACGCAACCCGTGGCAACGTGGATGTTGAGCTTAAACTTGTTTCCTGACACGGTGGTAAATTAATTAAAGCTAGGTCAAAGCGTATTGCCTGTTTCTTTTTAAAGATAAAGGCAGTGCGCTTTGATTTTAGATGGGCTATTTGCAAATATGAAACGGCAGATAACCTTAGGAACCGTTAATATTGTCTCTGTTTGAAAGTATTTTTGTGGTGTAATGACTAATATTACGCAAAAAGAATTGTCACAGGCCAAGGCCACGTCAAAGGTAGTAAAATTGCCCAAGGTTTCACATCTGGAAGAACAGCTTTGTTTTGCGCTTTATCGTAATTCGCAAGCTATTATCAAAAAGTATCAACCGTACCTCAAAGAACTTAACCTGACCTATCCACAGTATCTGGTTTATCTGGCGCTGGAACCAAAGGGTGAGACCACGGTGAATGCTTTGGGAAAAGATCTTGGCCTTGATTCTGGTACGTTATCTCCTTTGCTTAAACGAATGGAGCAGGCGGGAGTCGTCAGTCGAAACCGTTCTGTTGAGGATGAGCGCAGAGTTATGATCAAGCTAACGGAACAAGGGCGATCACTGGAACAAGGCGTGGCAAAAATGCAGCAAGATGTCTCTTGCTCTGTTGGCCTGACGTTCGATGAATTTCAAGATCTTCTAGCCAAACTCAACCACATGGCAAAGGCCATGGGCGCGAAGGCGTAAGCTCGAAGGCTTGAGATACCGCTCAAAAAACTAACATCTTACGAAAAAATACCTGATATTGTGCTCAAGATCATACAGGCTTTAATCTCTGGGCTGGTTTATTGCTTTGGCTTTTGTTAAAGCTGGCAGACGGGAAGATTGAAAGTTATTTAATTTACCCAAATTTAACAGGGAAAGGCCGGGCTATTCCGATCTTTGGTCAAAAAAAATCAAGAGAGACTGTGCGTCGGGGATTGGCAGAAATCTTTCCCCGCTTGTGGCGCTATTGTCTGGTTCTGACACGGAACAAAGACAATGCGAACGACCTTGCGCAGGCTGCGTGTGAACGCGCGTTAGAAAAAGCCGACAAGTTTGAAACCGGTACGCATCTTGATCGTTGGATCTTCAAAATTGCGCAACGGATCTGGTTGAATGAGTTAAGATCACAAGCGGTTCGTCGGGGTGGCGGGCTGGTATCTGTCGGTGATGTTGACCTACCAGATACAAAAACGGACACAGAAACGAATATTTACGCTTCTCAGGTGTTAAAAGAGGTGTACCTCTTACCAGAAGCGCAGCGCATAGCCGTTCTTTTGGTTTATGTCGAAGGATTTAGTTATAAAGACGCGGCACAGGTGCTGGATATACCAATTGGCACGGTTATGAGCAGACTGGCCGCGGCACGGGGCAGAATTTCGAAACGAATGGACAGAGAAGGGACGGGGTCGGAATGAGCCAGAAAACACATTTCTCAGACGAAGATCTGACGGCTTTTCTTGATGGCGAAGCCTCTGCGGAATTGGCCCAAAAAATTGAAAGTGCGCTAGAGGTTGACGCCGTTCTAATGAAGCGCCTCGAAGATCTTTCTATCCCTGTGGATGAACTTAAGACAGCTATGCAACAGGTGACGGATCAGGCCCCTAGTTTACCTGATGTTCTGATCGATAGGACATTAGCATCAAATAAAAGCCCAAGAAGCTTGCTTTATGCGGGATCTCTGGCCGCGTCGGTTTTGATTAGTCTGGTTGTCGGCGGCTTGTTTGGGAAGACGTATTTTGCACCAAGCGAAGCGCAGGGGTGGAAGCATTACGTTGCGGCGTATCAATCGCTGTATGTTGGTGATACCCTCGGTAATATTCAGTTGTCTCCGGAACAGATACAGAAAAATCTGGAAGACATATCAGGGCAGATTGGCTTTGATCTGGTCAAAATGACTGCTGATTCCGAATTGTCATTCAAACGTGCACAACTGCTCGGGTTCAAGGGTAAGCCATTGGTTCAAATGGCTTACCTATCCCCCGATGGACAGCCTGTCGCTTTGTGTATTATCAGAACAAACAAAGACAACACAGAAACCATTGGTATGGAAAAGCTGGAAGGCATGGCGGCCGCCAGTTGGCGTAAAAATGGGTACGCTTTTCTCTTTATTGGTGGCGAAAATGATAGGGTTATCCGTGAGGGAGCAGCCCGTTTTCAGGCCCTACTATAAAGCTTACTGGCTATAAAGCTTATGGAAATAAGGTCTCTTAAGCTGTTCCTATTGTTGAGGGGGGGCTTTACCCTCTAACGGAGACTTCCCGGTCTAGGCGTTTCTGTTCCAGGGAAAGGTGTTTTCAGGAATAAAACTAACGTCGTCGTCTTCCCGCTGGTCTTCTTTGGGATCATCGTATCTTCGGCGACGACAGGGACCGACGTAATCATCAATGCGGACAAAGGGACGGGGACGTTTGATAATCCGTTCTATGGCTTTATACAGCATCATGGGCGAAAGGGGTTTTAGCAAAAACTCATTCATGCCCTTATCCCGTGATGTTGTGACCAATTCTTTTTCGGCATGGGCGGTTAAGGCAATAATCTGGATAAAAGGCGCGGGGCTATTTTCTTCGGTTCGTAGCTGTTGAATAAGCTGGTTCCCGTCCACAGGTGTCATGTCCAAGTCGATAATCGCGATATCAGATGGCATATTCCGCAAGGCTTGGATGGCTTCTTCTGCTGACGAGGCTACACGCGGATTACTCACATCAAAGGCACGCAAGATTGTTTTCACAATACGCTGCATGACGGGATTATCATTGACGATCAGAAATTCGACGTCTTTTAGGTCACAGGCTACTGTCAATTTTGTTCACTCAACATATACTTCCGGACACTCATCAAGAACAGTCCTGCTGGATTAGCGCTAAGTTTAATCCGTTGTTGTATATAAGACTATTCTAAAGATTGTCGCATCTTCAAAGAGATAGATATGCGGTCCGCTTGGTTTATTTTTCGTTAAGCCGTGTTGTGATGTGGGAATAATGAGCATTTATTTCGTGCATTCAAAACGTTCCAGTATAACCCTGTCTGGCAAAGTTTCACCAAAACGATCTAAAGAAGTCGACATGTTCTTGGTGGCAAAGTCTGAAATGGCGTAAAAATGCACCGTGCCCGAAGCTGCGGTTATTGCTTCGCTTTCCAGCTTGGCAATCAGGCACCACTGCGAAGGAATGCTTTGTTCAAACCAATCGGGATAGATCATGGCATAGTCGATATGCTTACTGGTCGCCAGCGTGTGAACTGTCTGGGGATCAAACTTACCGTTTGCACGTAATTTGCGTGCTTTTTCTGATCCTAACCCCCAAAGATCCAACACATATTGATCATTTTGATAGGATACCCACCCCAGATCATTCACCGCAACAGGCCGGACAAAATAGTCGGTTGCAAAGCGGTGCATTTGGTACTGTTGCTCATAAATTCCTCTGGATGCAAAGGGGGTTGCTATTGTGGCAAGGCCATAGGGGATGGCGAGAAACAACAGGGTACCGATAAAGAGTAATTTTGCCTTGAAACTGTTGGTTATTATTGATGTGTTGATGTTCTTGCACAAAAGGTAAAGACCGCCAAGGATCATGACACTGACAGCATAGACTTCGTAGCGATGGAACCAATTGTACCGCCCGGCAACCATGTGGGCCAGCAGTGTCAGAATAAGAACGCCGCCAATAATAAATTTGGACGATGTCCAAAATTTATCCTGAAATAAAGAATGCTTTCTCCACGCCAAAACAATCGACAGCGAGGTCAGCAGAATAGCCACCAGAAAGATAATTCCCCACCGTTCAGATCGCGAGTTCTGAAAGTTATTCACCAATGCCAGCAGACTGTTGGCAATACCTGATTGTTCAGTTCCAGATACAAAAACATTGGATTTAACCATGACCGAGCTTGGCAAAATAGATTGCCCGATCGAGATCATTGTAACGCCATAGAGTGCAATAAGGGCGGTTATCGTCAAACCGATAAAAACGGCGAGCCGCCAACGCCCTAAAAACAAAAGCGCAACAAGTGTTGCCCCTGAAAGGGCGATGCCTTCGAAACGGACCAGCGGCCCCAAAATCACAGCAAGGATAAACCAGTTGGGACAGGGGGGCGTGCGCGTTCCTTCGGCTAGTGTAATCAAGCCGCGTATGGTTGCCAAAGCAATCAAGACGTGAAGGGAATGTTCCATCCCCGTCATCGGCAAGGCAAGACCACTGATCGACAGGATGAGTAGCAGTGCCGCTAAATTCGCAAAGTTGTCCGTTGACGGTGTGGCTCGGGGGAGAACATAACACCAGAAAAAATCCAACAGGATATAAACGGAAAGCCCGGCTGCGACGATGTTCAGCAGCAGGGGCGTATAAAACCCAAGCCCGACAAATTCACCGAAGACAAGCAAAAGAGGATAGAGGATTGAAGACGAGGGCGATGAATATTCCGTGGCATTTACACCGTAACCCCCCCGAATAATATTCTCGGCAACAGACAGGTGAATATAGGGATCATCCAGTGTATAGATCAGATGCCCATTCGAAAGCCAAACACTGAGCCCAACGATCAGCACGGTAAGACCCGCCCACATCAACAGCGCGTTTTTCAAAAATACTTTTCTATGCTGCGAAGATGATAGGTCGGTCAAGGATGTGCTCTTAATGTTGATGCGAACAAAAGGAAATGAACGTATTTTTCTTCCAACGAAAAATACATAGGCCATTTAATACTGGTGTTATGTAAAACGGTGGCCCTTAATTTTCCCTAAAGAGAACAGGTTTTTTTAGTCGTCTTTTTCTTCATGACAAAACAGTCATTCAGAGCAGCGATCTTTCCTTGGTCAGGTTAGTAGATTAATTGTTTATATTCAATGTATTACCTTTCTTAGGACTAATAGGGAAAATTTTCTAAGAGCACGTTACTCTTCTATTGTGGGTAGTGTCTTGTTGGAGGTGTTTGCATTCATAACTGAGCCTTATCGTATTGTAATTTGTTGACATTGTGAGTTTTGATTTACTTTGTTCGCTTAGCTTGACAAATTTTGAAAAAAGCGCAATTATGTAGTCAATTCATAACGTCATAGGATTCGACATGACTAAACTGCCTTGGGAAATAAATGCTGATCTTACCAGAGACCGAATAATTGAAGTTGGTTTATTGCTTGCGGAGGTAAGAGGGGAAGTAATAGATCGTCATGATGTTTCTCTTGGGGATACGAGATTGTCATTGGGAATGAGAGCATATGAATGTTGCAGAACTAGAATCATATCCCAAGTAGATCAATATACATGGCCTTGGTTATTTGTACTAACAAAAGAAGGTCGATTTACATTTCAGATTGGTGATACGCCGGTACGCTTTGTTAGAAATGAGCCTGAAAACCTACCCTCTGATAAATTAATTCCTTCGGAAGAAACATTAGTGCAGATGAATCTCTTTGCAGATGATATTCCCTACGCAGAAATTCGGTGGTTTTATGTTATCGATACGTATTATAAGAGCCCTGCTGATAATATGTACTTTGTTGGTTACGATGAGCATGGAATTATTGTATGTAAATGGGACATCCCTCTTGAAAAGAAAACAGCTCTGTTAGCTGAAGTGGAAAATCAGCAATCTAAAGCTGTGGAGATAGACAAGGCACCAATTAAGTTAAAGAAAGTAAAAGAAAAAGTGTTAGCTAGTAATGAGTAATGAAGTAACGTTTAGTGGTGATAAATTAAGGCTAGCTAGGTTATTAAATGGCTTAACTCAAAATGAATTAGGGGAGAAGATTTATGCTTCTCGCCAATTTGTTCATCAGTTAGAAAGTGATGTTAGAGCTCCTGCTGCCGATGTTTTGAATACTTTATATGAAGTGTTACACGTAACTCCTGAGTTTTTCGTTCGCCCCCTAACTAATGATGTTAAATTTGAGCAATGCCATTTCAGAAAGCGAAAAACTACCCCTGTAGGTGTCGCTAATCGTGTATTGGCATTTAGTACCATTTTTGAGCAACTAGTTACTTTTGTTAATAAACATTTAGAGTTGCCTTCGGCCAACTTTCCTGAGGTATCCCATAGTGGTGATCGTTATTCTAACTTAGAAATCGAGCGAGCTGCTAAAGCATGTCGAGAGCTATGGGGATTAAGTGACGGTCCTATCTCAAATGTTACAAGAGCTCTCGAAAATGCAGGAGTGGTTATTACCCAATTTAAAGGGGTTTCTGAGAAGGTTGACGCTTTATCTTTGAATAGAAAGTATCCAATTATTGTAAGAAATGAGGCTAAAGAAAGTATTTGCCGTTTGCGCTTCGATCTAGCGCATGAGTGTGGGCATTTTGTTCTTCATGATGGTATAGAGACTGGGGATAATCTTACTGAGAGAGAAGCCGATCTGTTTGCTAGTGAATTTTTATTTCCAAAATCTGCATTTCTACAAGAGTTTCCTGACTTTAAAGGCCGGCGATTAGATTGGAAGTTAATCTACCATCTGAAAGTAAGGTGGGGCATAAGTGTTCGGGCGTTAATTTATAAAGCTCATTACCATGATTTTTTGACGGCACAGCAATATCGAGGTGCTAATGTCTGGTTAAATAAGACAGGTCAATCTAAGCACGAAAGAGATGACGACAAGGTTCGAAAAGAAGAGCCTGAATTGCTCTTAGGTATTTTTGATGCATTACGTGATCATTTGGGTATTGGATTTAATAAAGTCGCCGATAAATTATTTATAGAGCCTCACATGTTAAGCATGATTACAGGTGTTGTTTATAAAATAGATGAAAATATTGAAAATGTAATTCCTGTTGAATTCAGCTAGATCCCCAAAAAAAGACCGCAACGTTCGTTTGAACGCTGCGGCAGAGTTGGTCCCTTGTTGGTGGAACCCAGTTATGGCTTGGTGTACGGCTTCAAACTTGGGAGGCTTGAGTGCTGCGTACAGTGGCTTTCTACGGGCTTGTTAAGTGCCCGCTTGGCAGGTGGTGTCGAGCGGGGAAGCCGCCCACAACCGATGACTGGCTGGTACAATCGGCTGGGGCTTGTTCCCGGACCTTCACCCGTCTGCTTTAGGTCGTTCGGATTTTGGATCGTAAAGCGGTTTCAGCGACATTGTTGCTTCAAAGCGTTCACAGGCGATTTCGACCGAGAAATTATCTTCTTTGATCCAATCGGCGGTAACACCGTTGTCATCGTGGACATATCCAAGACCGATTGTGCTGCCAAGTGTATGGCTGTACCGACCTGAGGTAATCTTGCCGACGATTTTATCGCCTTTGTAGATCGGCTCGTTGTGGTACATCATCGGTGGCTCGCCCTTGGCGTTTTTGGCATCCTTGAGCTGTAGAGCAACCATGCGCTTGGTGAGCGGTTTTCCCTTTTGTTCAAGCAAGGCTTCACGACCAATAAAGCCGCCTGGTTTGTCCCATGCAATGGCAAAGCCAAGACCAGCTTCCAGTGGCGTGTCTTCGTCCGAAATTTCGTGGCTCCAGTGGCGGAAACCTTTTTCCAGACGTAACGTATCCACAGCGTGCATGCCGCCAAGGGTGAGGTTCATGTCTTTTCCTGCTTCCATCAGGGTATCAAAGACATGAACGGCATATTCGGATGGTACGTAAAGCTCCCACCCCAACTCACCGACATAGGTGATGCGTCCGGCTTTGATCTTGGCATAGCCCATCTCGATTTCCTGACAAGTACCAAAAGGAAACGCAGCGTTTGAAAGATCCGCAGGGGTTACTTTTTTCAACAGCTCGCGGCTGTTTGGTCCCATGACGGCAAAGAGCGCATAGCCAGATGTGACGTCTGTTGCAAAGCAATGATCGTCTTCTGAAATGTGGCTGTTGAGGAAATGGAAGTCGCGGGTTTGGGTGCCACCGGATGACAGTACCATAAAGCTGTTCTCGGCCAGACGGGTCACGGTCAGATCGGCTTCGATCCCGCCGCGTTCGTTCAGCCATTGGGTATAAACCATTTTGCCCACTGGCACGTCGATGTTGGCACCGGAAATCCGATTGAGAATTTTTACGGCGTCCTTGCCCTGTACCATGTATTTCCCGAATGAACTCATGTCGAAAAGGGCGACGTTTTCACGGGCGGCTTTACATTCTGCGCCACAGTAATCATGCCAGTTCTGCGGACCATAAGAGTATTCATATTTTGGCTCGACACCTTCGGGCGCAAACCAGTTCGCGCGTTCCCAACCAGCCATTTGTCCAAAACAGGCGTTGGCTTTTTCCAAACGGTCATGAATGGGGGAGCGTTTAATATTGCGACAGGTCACGGGCTGTTTTTCAGGCCAGTGCATTTCATAAAGCAGGCCGAGGGCTTCGGTCGTGCGATCAAAGAGATACTTATCGCCACCCTGGAAAGGTTGAACACGACGGATATCAACATCCCACATGTCAACGGGGCAATTGCCCTGAACAATCCAGTCCGCAAGGATTTTACCCGCGCCGCCCGCTGACTGGATGCCCGTTGAGTTAAAGCCAGCAGCAACATAAAAATTCTTCATCTCTGGCGCTTCGCCGAGGTAAAAACGGTTATCGGGGGTAAAGCTTTCCGGGCCGTTAAAGAAGGTGTGGATACCAGCGCTTTCCAACAGAGGAATACGCGCCATGGCGTTTTCCAGAGCCGGGGTAAACTGATCCCAGTTTTCTGGTAGTTCATCAAAGCAGAAGTTATCTGGAATACCTTTGTGACCCCATGGCACAGCATTTGGCTCAAAACAGCCAATCAACAGCTTGCCCGCGTCCTCCTTGTAGTAGTTATAGCCATCCGGATCACGAAGGGTTGGCAGTTTCGGCAGGTTGTCGATGGCTTCGGTTACGATGTAGTAGTGTTCCGCAGCATGAAGAGGGACGTTCACGCCGACTTTCTTGGCCACTTCGCGGGCCCACATTCCACCGCAGTTCACAACGATTTCGGCGCGAACTTCACCTTGATCTGTGACAACACCTGTTACCTTGCCGCCATTTGGGCCGGGTTCGGTGATGATGTCTTCAACCTTGATGCCTTCGATAATCGTGGCACCCCCTTGACGTGCCCCCTTGGCAAGGGCCTGTGTTGTATCAATCGGGTTGGTCTGTCCATCCCCCGGTAGATAAACACCACCAACAAGGTTGCTGACATCGGCAATGGGATAGTGTTCCAGAATCTGTTCTGGCGTGATGACATCAACTTCCAGACCGAAATTGCGGGCCATGGAAGCTCCGCGTTTGAGTTCTTCAAAGCGTCCTTCGGTTTGCGCAACAGAAACAGACCCCGTATGAACCAGTCCGGTTTCCTGTCCTGTCTCAGCGGCAAGGTTTTTGTATAGATCGGCGGTGTATTTCGCCATTTTGGTCAGGTTCTCTGTCGCACGGAGCTGCCCGACCAAGCCCGCAGCGTGCCATGTCGTGCCACAGGTAAGCTGCTTTCTTTCTAGCAGAAGAACATCTTTCCAACCAAGTTTGGTCAGATGATAGGCAACGGAACACCCGATTACACCACCACCAATAATGACAACCTGTGCCTGTTCGGGAAGAGTTTTTTTATTCGCCATCGTATTCATTCCATACAAAGGGGGACATATAAGAGGGGCATTGCCCCGGGGCATTTTGTTTTTGTAATTTTTGGGTTGGGGAATTTAAGAACACCCCGACCGTAGAGCGATCACAGATCGTGTTAGTAATGGGGCGGAGAGAGTATCCAGAGTACTTCTGCGTCTTCCGCGCCGTTGTTATAGGTTTTATGGGGTTCACCGGGATTGATGCGAAAGCTGTCACCAACACCGAGCTCATAGGTCCGTTCACCAATTTCAACTGCGATGTTGCCCTTGATGACATGACCGGAAACTTCCACTTTTTCCCGTGAAATCTGTTCTTCACCTGTGGCTGATCCGGGGGAAAAACGTCCCATGATCAATTCAACATCACCGCTAAGGTCAGGTGACATTAGTTCTTCGACCATGCCTGATCCGGTAAAGCTGAGGCGACGACGGTGATTGTGGCGAACGATGTGGCTTTTTTCCGTTGGATCAGCAATATCCTCGCCATGGAAAAACCACGAGTTTGAAACTTCCAGAGCCGCAGAAATCTTGTTTAGGATCGGAATGGATACGACGGAAATACCCCGTTCAATCTGGCTGACATAACCAACGGACTTGCCAATCTTTTCGGCCAGTGTGGTCACTGACATTCGCTTGGCTTTGCGTAGATCACGGATCTGTCCACCGACGGTGACGGACTCATCATCGAGATCCTGCTTCGGTAGATTGTGCTTATGCAGGGTTTCTACTTTGGGCCGTGCCATCTGTACCACCAAACTTGTTTAATTAGGTTCTGGCACATTAAAAGCAGATAAAATGAAAAAAGATAGTCAAAATTTCATTTAAATGAAAAAAGAAATAAAATTACAGACGTGTTTGTAGGGTTCAGGAAAACGAATTTCTTTCTAACTGTTTGATTAATATTAATTATGTTTTGATTTTTAAATTTGGTTGCGAAATGAAAAGCCCAAGAGAAACTTGATTCTCTTGGGCCTTATATTCTTTATTCGTAAATTTGAATGCTGCTTTTAGGATTTGAACCAGCGGTAGCTGAAGCCCGCGCCTAATGCGCCAAGTAAAGGGGCAACCCAGAAGAGCCAAAGCTGTTCAAGGGCCCATCCACCCACAAAAAGAGCAGGGCCTGTGCTTCGTGCTGGGTTCACAGATGTATTGGTGATGGGGATAGAAATCAGGTGAATCAGGACGAGGGCGAGACCGATGGCCAAAGGGGCAAAGCCAGCGGGGGCCTTTTCATCTGTTACGCCAAGAATAATAAAGAGAAAGAAGAAGGTTAGAAGAACTTCAACAAGAAGGCCACTCATCATGGAATAGCCCATGGGGGAGTGTGCGCCGTATCCGTTGGATGCAAAGCCACCCGAAACGGAAAAATCCGGGATACCACTTGCAATCACATATAGCAGTCCGGCTGCGGCAATTCCCCCCGCCAGCTGTGCGATCCAATAGGGAACAATCTGTCCGGCTTCGAATTTTCCCCCAGCCCAAAGACCCAGCGTAACCGCCGGATTAAAATGCCCGCCCGAGATATGACCAACGGCATAGGCCATGGTGATAACGGTAAGGCCGAACGCAAGAGAGACACCAACAAAACCGATACCGAGATCAGGAATGCCAGCGGCGAGGACAGCGGAACCACAGCCGCCAAAAACCAACCAGAAAGTACCTAAAAATTCGGCACCATATGCTTTTGTATTCATTTTGAAACCCTTCCCCTTAATGCAGGTCAAATTGATATCGAGAACAATAATGAAGCATCCTGATGATGCTGCTTGTTCGTAAATAACGTGCCGGATAATACCATGCGGCTTTTGAAAAGATGCTGCGTAAAGATACTTATGTTGTTCAGGAAAGTGGTTTGGGGGGGGGGGCTGGACCGAATTTATCCAAATACCGAATTTACCCAAATAAGGACGACCCACTTAGGCGTGCGCCAGAGCAAAAAAGACCAGAGCACGAAATAACAGTCGGGGTTATGGTCTTTGATCACATTCATTCAAACATCACCGCAAGGTCATATAGCCGTCATTGATCAGTAACAGTGAACGATCATGTTGGCGCAGTTCGATTTATTCTGTGTGAAAGTGATTTTCTGTTATGAGTGATGTTAAATTGGGGATGACCCGCCGTCGTTTACTTCTGGGGGGTGTCGTTGCGGCATCTGCTGTTGGTTTTTCACCCTTTTTAACAGCGCGCAGTAATGCCGTGCCTTTGGCTGGGGAATTACAACTGGTCCCAGCAACGCCAAACCCTTTGGGATCTATCGAAAAGCTATTTCTACTCAAAGGTGATCCATTAAGCGGTGCGATTAAACGGATCGTGACCGAAGAAGGCAATCCGGTACCGTCGCCGAAACTTATCCCAGGAGAACGGCGCGTTTTACGTGTTCTTCATTTCAACGATATGCATAATCACATCACGGAAATGCATGGTAAAAAAGGTGATACCTATCGCTTGTCACAAATCGTACAGCGGGTAAAAGCTGCCCGCGCGTCAGCGGCTGAAAATGAGGCAGTGCTTTTTGTTTCAGCGGGGGATGACCACACAGGATCAATTTTTGATGAGCTCATGGGCTGGAGTGTGGATGAGTTTGTTGCTGATGCAGGTTACAGAAGTTATTCGGCAGCAGGACTGGATATCGCCGCAATCGGTAATCATGAATTTGATCGGGGTGCGGAACTTTTGAAAAAAGCGGCACTAACGGATGCGCGTTTCCCTTTATTGTCAGCAAATGTTCATTCCTCGCAACACCTGAAACGAGACGAAGATTACGTTGCGGCTGCCATTGCTGAAATCAAAGGTTTACGTATCGGACTGGTTGGCTTGACCACCAACATTGATACGCGCGTGGGGCAACCTGATGACAAGACACTGGCCGTTGATCGACCGTTGAAAGCGATTGAGAACATCTTGCCAGCCGTTGCCGAGATTTCCGATGTTGTCGTTATTCTTTCGCACTGTGGTTATGGTGTAGGGCAGCATACATCCGGTAAGGCAGCGACAGTACGCGATGTTGGCGAAGGCGACTTTGCTATTGCTGGACTGGCAGGCAAGTTGACCGACAAACCGGTCGTCGTAGTCGGGGGACATACGCACACGCGATTGAACGAAGAGAAAATTGAAGAAAACAATCTGATTGATGGCGTCCTGATTACCCAGGCCGAGGCACATGGCAAATATCTGGGGGATATCGCTATGTCTATTGCGGCTGAAAATGGTCGTAAAGATTGGTACAGTTCTGTTTCCCTGCACCGAATCAAACCCCGGGATAAGCGCGTCTCGGTTGATGATCCAAAATATCAAACGCTACAAAACGAAGATGATTATGACGCCGACTTTGAACAGCAACATATTGCTCCGCTCATCAAGGCCCTGGATAGCAAATTGGCAGAGGTTATTGGTACTGTTGATACCAGCGAACTTAGTCGGGACAAGATGATTGCATCGCGTTATATCGGCGAAAACAAACTTGCCAACTATATGAACGATGCTGTGTTGGCGCGATCAAATAGCTTTGCGGGCGGAGAGGTCGACTTTGCCTTGTTTAACGCCACGGGTATTTCAACAGGGGTGGAAAAGGGACCGTTAAGTTTCAAAAACTGGTACGATGTTATGCCCTATGCAGATGCTATTCATATTGCCAGCCTCAGTGGTCAACAGGTATTTGATATGCTGCAATCAAATGCCAAGCGTTTGCTTCGTGATGAAGAAGTTGCAGGGACCAACCTAGAGGGATTTGTCTCGCGCGGCTTTTTGCATTTTTCATCGGACATTCGGTATGAAATTGACCCCGGTGCATCTGCCCGCGATGCCACCGCAGTGAATATTACCCTTAAAGGCGAGGCAATCGAAAAGTGCTTGGATAAAACCTATACGATGGTGGTGAATACCTATCTTGCGCTTGGTGGTTTCGGTGAAAATTGGAATGGTAAGCCTATCGGCGGCGGGGTCGCGGGTGATATTCCCAGCTTTGATATGCGCAAACTACAGTATGACCATACCGGTCTGATCTACCGCAACGAGGTTATTGCTCATATTCGGGAAAGTCAGGTTATTTCGGCTGAAACAGGCGCTAAACTTGATGGGCGCGTAACTGTTTTGAGTTAAGGGTTCGTTGAATTTTTGCTTAATTAATTTTAACAAACAAGGCCAATCAGCTGATTGGCCTTGTTTGTTGGTATTGTGCTAAATCAAGTTTTATTGATGGAAACACCCCCTTCAACCATCAATGCGGTCCCTGTGACAAAGCTTGCGTCATCAGAGGCCAGGAACAGGGCTGCCGTGGCAATTTCTCTCGGATCAGCAATACGTTTCAGGCCATGAAGACTTTTGACGAATTCTTCCATTTCTTCGTTTGAGGCAACAGAACGTCCCATGGGGGTGTCTGTGCCTCCGGGAATAAGACTGTTTACCCGTAATCCCTGAGGACCGTATTCTGCTGCGAGGCATTGCATCATCCCGTTAATCCCGGCTTTTGAAGCTGCATAGGGGGCCATACCGGGCATGCCGATGGTATGGCCTACAAAGGTCGATGTGAAAATCAAAGAGCCATAATCGCTTTTGAGTAGGGCCGGAATTTGATGTTTTGCACTTAAAAATGCAGACGTTAGGTTGGTGTTGATTGTTTCATGCCACCCATCAAACGTGAGGGTGGGCGTGTCCCCCATGGCACCTAGGGTTCCGGCATTGTTAAAGGCAATATCCAGCTTCCCATAGGTTCCGGTGGCAACTTCGACCAAAGCCTCGGCATAGCTTTCGTCTGTTACGTCACCTGCAACGGCAATGCCCTGTCCCCCCGCGACACGAATTTCTTCGATAAGCTTATCCAGCTCTGGCTGACGACGAGCACCGACAACAACCTTTGCGCCTTCTTCAGCAAACAGTTTTGCAGCGGCATAGCCGATACCTGAACTTGCACCCGTAATAATGGCGACGCGGTTTTCCAATTTACTCATTCTAATACCTCGTTGATCTTTTTTTAAATTGAAGAACCACTATTGAGGTTGATTAAGGTCTGGAAACTCCACTTCTTGTTCTGTAATTCAAAAAAATCTTTAAAAACGGGGAATTACGGGAAATAAAAAATAAAATACAAAAGCAAGAATCAGAGTTTGGGTCTATGATTTTTGAGCTAGCTTTTAGAAACTGACGAAATGTTGTGCTACAAGTTGGGTGACAGGAGCAAAGGTAATGGCAACTCAGATGACTATTTTGCCAAAATTTAAAAGCGATAATGAGCGATATCAAGCGATTGTGGACCGTGACCCGTCGGCGGATGATGTCTTTTATTACGCTGTTTTGACGACGGGTGTTTATTGTCGGCCATCCTGTGCTGCGCGGTTGGCTTTGCGAAAAAATGTCAGTTTTCATGAAAGTTGTGCCGACGCTGAGAAGGCGGGGTATCGCCCGTGCAAACGGTGCCGTCCCAATGAAATGAAAAAGCAAGAACGTCAGGCGCTGGCCATTGAAAAGGCTTGCCGCTTGATCGAAGAGGCCGAAGAAGCACCTGATCTTGATACCTTGGCTGAAGCTGTGGGGATGAGCCGTTTTTATTTTCACCGTACTTTCAAGGCCATTACAGGTGTTACGCCAAAGGCTTATACCAACGCGCACCGGGGCAATCGGGTTCGTAAGGGGTTAAGCAAAAGTGAAACAGTGACAGAAGCCATTTACGACGCGGGTTTTAATTCCAATGGTCGTTTTTATGCCAACACTGAAAAGCTGTTAGGGATGAAACCAACAAGCTATCGTAAAGGCGGCAAGGATACTGAAATTCGCTTTGCCCTTGGGGAGTGTTCACTGGGGTCAATTCTGGTGGCAGCAAGTGAAAAGGGGATATGTTCCATTCTTCTCGGCGATGATCCCGAAGCCATGATACAGGATCTTCAAGACCGTTTTTCCAAAGCCATTTTGAAAGGCGGAGATGCTGCGTTCGAAAAGTGGGTAGCACAGGTTGTCGGGTTTGTTGACGACCCTACAATTGGCCTTGATTTACCATTGGATATTCGTGGTACGGCCTTTCAGCAGCGGGTGTGGAAAGCCTTGGTTGATATTCCGGTGGGAAGTCGTTTGAGCTACGCGGAAGTTGCTGAGAAAATAGGTTCGCCCAAGGCTGTTCGTGCCGTGGCTTCTGCTTGTGCCGCCAATCATATCGCCGTGGCTATTCCTTGTCACCGGGTGGTACGAAGCGATGGGGCTTTATCTGGTTATCGTTGGGGGGTAGAGCGCAAACAACAGCTGTTGGATTGTGAAGCGGTGGCAGCACAATGACGGTACATGAACCAATGACAGTCGATGAAACTGTACGTGAGTCAGAAGTTTCTGCCAGTGTGTCATCTACAGTAAGTCAGACTTTAAGCGAGAGCAAAATTTCTGTCACCGAGATCGCGAATAGCCTAGATAAAAATGGCTATGCCGTTCTCAAGGGAATAATTGCTAAACCTGATTGTATTGCGTTAGCTGGTGGGTATAACGCTGATGACCTCTATCGGTCCCGTGTTGTGATGTCGCGACATGGTTTTGGACAGGGGGAATACAAGTATTTTGACTATCCCTTACCAGATCTGGTCAGCCGGTTACGCACTCGGCTTTATGAACCATTGGCCGAGATCGGGAACAGATGGAATGCGTTGATGAATATGGATCAACGTTTTCCCAGAACACATAAACAGTATCTCGACCTGTGTCATGAAGCTGGTCAGACAAAAGCGACGCCTTTGCTGTTACAATATGGTGTCGGAGATTATAACTGTCTGCATCAGGATGTTTACGGTGAGCTGCTTTTCCCGCTGCAAGTGGCGTGTCTGTTATCCAAACCCGGGCAGGATTTTACGGGCGGTGAATTTGTTCTCACAGAACAACGCCCCCGGATGCAATCACGCGCTGCGGTCGTTCCTCTGGATCAGGGGGATGCGGTTATTTTTCCCGTCCGCAACCGACCTAAACACGGTACGCGCGGTATCTATCGGGTGAATATGCGGCATGGCGTGAGCGAAATCAGATCGGGCCAACGCCATACATTGGGCATTATCTTTCATGACGCCCAATGATATAAGCGGGCCTGTAAGATTAGCTCTGAAAAAATTAAACAGTCTCTCAGTGATTGAAATAATACTGAAATTTTAAGTTTTCTGAATGTCGGTGAGTCCCTAAAGCATTGAGATAAAATGTCTTATTTTTAGCAAACCTTTTGTTAACCTAAATACGGGACATTTTATCTGTGCAAACATTGATAATGGGGCGACTACAGACCTCATAAAAAAGGGGGTTTTGCCACAGATGGAGAAAGTAGTTACGGGTAGTGTTGATACAGGCAAGGATACTGACAGCCTTATAAAAGTGGAACGACAGGCTTATGCTTTACGGCGTGATCTTCATACCCTGGGGGATGCCTTGCAGGGGGAATTCGAAGGCACGATGTCTCAGGCCAAGTTGGCTGGTGATGCAATACAGGATGCCAGTGCGGCCACGCGCAACGCCTTGGATAGTGTCAGCAACAAAGCAAATGAATTAGAAAATGATGCCAACACAGCGACGCAAAATGTCGACGCAGTTGCCGCAGCAACTGAAGAAATGAATGCTTCTATTGCCCTTGTTGGCGAGCATGTTGCCAAAACGGCAGAAGGGGCCAAGGGGGCCGCGCAAGAAGCCAAAGGAGCGACTGATACGATCCAGGTTTTAGCACAGGCTTCGGAAAAAATCGGGGATGTTGTTAAACTGATCGAAGGCATCGCAGGGCAAACAAACCTGCTTGCGTTAAATGCGACAATTGAGGCCGCGCGTGCCGGGGATGCCGGCAAGGGGTTTGCGGTTGTGGCCAGTGAAGTAAAAAGTCTGGCGCAACAAACAGCCGGGGCCACAAAAGATATCACTGATCAAATTAACGAAATTCAATCTGTCACAGGGCAGGTGGTCGAGGTAATTGCGAATATCACCTCTGTCATTAATTCCGTTGAAGATTTTTCATCTGAAGTATCAGACCGTGTACAGGAACAGGTCACAGCGATTAATGAAATTGGGCGAAATGCGCAACAGGCTGCCGTCAGTACACGGCAGGTAACAGATTCCATGGCGACAGTCGTTTCAGAAGTGAACGATGTGCGCGGTCTAACGGAAACCCAAGAAACCAATGCAAACAAGATGCGCGATCTTCTCGAAGCGCTCAATCTGCGTTTAGAAACGGCTGTTAAGGAAACGCACGCTGGCGATGGTGAAAAGCTACTACGTATTCCATATGATCTGGACGGCATCTTGTCCTTTCAGGGAAACAGAGAGCCGGTTAGCCTGCGCGATTTCACGAATAAAGGTACGCTTCTTTGCAAGCTTAATGACCCTATAGAGCAAGGCGCCGCCGTCGAGATTGAGGTTCATCCCTATGGTTGCCTGAAAGGAACCGTAGAGGCGGTTCTTCTATCGGGTGTTATGGTGGTTTTTGATCAGAATTCCCAAAAATTAGCCCAGACGTGCCTAGAGAGTGTGATCGCTATAGATCAACCCTTTATCGCCAAGGGTATCAGTACGGCAAAGGAAATTGGTTTGCGTTTCGATGCAGCCATCGATGCGGGTGAGATATCGTTGGAAGACTTATTCGACAGAAAATACCAACCTGTTGAGAACAGCGATCCGCAACAACACACAACAAAATATCTGGACTTTACCGATCGTGTCCTTCCTGAAGCACAAGAACCTGTGCTTGATGTCCATGACAAGGTTGCTTTTTGTGCCGCGGTTGATGTGAATGGATATTTACCAACGCATAATCTGATCTATAACAATCCGCAGAAAACTGATGACCCGATCTGGAATGCAGGGAATTGCCGAAACCGACGTATTTTTACGGATAGAACGGGTGCCTCTGCCGGGGCAAATACCAAAGATTATCTGTTGCAAAGTTATCTGCGGGATATGGGCGGCGGCAAGTTTGTCTTAATGAAAGACCTGAGCACGCCGATTATGGTCAAGGGGCAGCAATGGGGCAATTTGCGCATGGGCTATGCCCCGTAAAAGCCCTGTATGTTATCTCAAATAAGATAAGATCATGGTCTTCGAATGAGGTTGTTCTCTGGATCAGTACTCAGAAATGACCTGTTTGATCCACGTGGTCTTACTTGCTGGTTTGCTTGGGGGAATGGGATTGAAAATAGCCGTTGTTTTTTCAACGTAATCCGGGCAGCCAGAGGTGAAGTACTTTGTTCTTCCCATGAGTTCCGGTGTTTTTTGTACCAGTTCAGGGTGTCTTTTAAGGTAATCTATTAGGCTGTCGGCACAGATAGAGGGCTGGCAGAGGATGGGAACCCCTTGCCCCATAATGTTTCCGATGATTTTTGCAGCTGCCTTTTCAAAGGCTTTCTTCAACAAGGGGTAGTGGGTACAACCCAACATGATCCAGTTGGGAACTTTATTGTTTTCTTCTACGAGCTGGCCAACATAACCCTCGACCAAAGCATCTGTTGTTGCCGTATCTTTTTTAGCCTCTAACGCAGGAACAAGTGCCGGGCACGCCAGTTGAATGACATCAAGTTGCGGTGCTCGTTTTCCAATTTCGACAAGATAGGTTTTACTTTTAACCGTGGCCTCGGTTGCAAAGATGCCGACGGTTCCCTTTAGATATTGTTGTGGATGCTGTTCCCATTTTATCCATGGTCGATCCGTAATGGTTTCGACCATGGGGACAAGAACGCCGAGAATACGCTTTTCTGGGGCGTACAAAGGTAGCCATTCTTGTTGCAGTTTGCGCAAGGCAATGGCCGACGCTGTATTGCAGGCCAGAATGACAAGGGTACAGCCTTGATCAAAGAGGAACTGTACGGCTTGCCGGGTCATTTCATAAACTTCAGGCCCTGCTTTCTCGCCATAGGGGGCTCGCTGATGATCCCCAAAATAGAGAAAGTCTTGTTGAGGCAGAGCGGTCTGAAGGGCTTGTAAAACGGTTAAGCCTCCGGACCCAGAATCAAAGACGCCAATGGGCGAAGACACTTTTGGTCTGTGGGTATCAGCTTTGTGCATTTTTACAGTTATAGACACCACTTATGGCAGCAATTTGGCGATGATGGTAACTAAGGGTGAATTCTGTGTCTGGCGCCATTTCAACAGGACTTTTAGTCGCTTCTTGAAGTAAGAGAGTACAAAAGCTTTTCAGGTTTTCATCCAGCACTTCTTGCGAGAGAGCATTGTCATCTGAGGCACCGGTAATGAGAAAACGTACTTCTGTGTTGGAAAGAATTTCGACTTGGCCAATTCCTTTGTTTTTTAGGGACCCGTAATTACCAACTGCTGCGCGGATAAACTGTCGCTGATCAGGGACGGGCTTTTCTTGGGGCAATATAAAAAATAATGACAGTGAAACGACCGCGATAAGGGCTAAGCCGCTGATGATCCATTTGTTTGTTCGCATGGTTGCTTTGAACTCAATTCCTGTGTAAAAAATAGAAGTGTTTGGTTATATACTTTCTATGTACTGCTGTACTATATAGGCCTAGTTATCCCGAGGGCCATTTTTTTTCGGGATAGTGTGCGACCTGAGTTGGGGGATCCCGGTGACATCTCTGTTACTGGCCTGTTACTGGGATGTTGTTTGCGGAATATATCACGGTGTTGTTAATGCGAAAGCCTATTTTCGGCCTATTGTCGTTTGTCGGTACGATTGCTTTTATAATTGTTTTTGTGATTGTCCTGGGGGGGATAAATCCAAAAGCTGCTTTTGCTGATTTTGCAGAAGGCAAAAAAGCCTATGATGCTGAAGATTATTCAACGGCTTTTCGCTATTGGCACACCAGTGCAGACCGGGGCGAAGCAAAATCTCAGCTGGAACTGGCCCGTCTGTATCGTGATGGTAAAGGAACCAATAAAGATAAAATCGTCGCCTCGCTTTATTTTACCTTAGCTGCACAGCAACAGATCAAAGTCGCAGCAGAAGAACAACAGGACCTTGTCGAAGATTTCTCCAAAGAAGAGCTGACGCTGGCACAAAAACTTGTGGCGAGTTGGGAGCCGATTGACGTGAAAATCGGCCCTGAAAAAACAGAACTGACAGTTTTGGAAAAAAAGGCACTTCGTTGGTTCAAAGCAGCCGAGAAGGGGTCTGTAAACACGATCAAGGAAATGATTGAGGCCGGCTTTGACCTTAACAAAAAGGACAAGGATGGCTGGACGGCTTTGATGCTTGCCTCCCTTAACAATCATCGGGTGACAGCAACGGCTTTGATAAAGGCGGGGGCCGAGATCAACGTTGCTGATCGGTTGGGGATGACGGCCTTGATGGCGGCATCTGTTGCTGGAAACAAGCCATTGGTTGAACTGATGGTTAAATCTGGGGCCCATATTGAACAAGAAGATACCGTTGGTGAAACGGCAGAATATATGGCTGAACAGGCTGGACACGTCACGATTGCACGCTATTTCTCGACGCTTGAATTGCCGGAAGAGAAGATCAAAGAAGCACAGCAGCTTTTGATCGCTCTTGGGTATCTAGAGGGAAGCGCGGATGGAAAGACAGGACCTAAAACATCAGAGGCTGTGAAAAAGTTCCAAAAAGACACCGGGCAAAAACAGACCGGGCTGGTTCGCAAGCTATTGTTAGACAGCCTTGAAGACAAAGTTTCCAATGAACCTTCGCTTCAGGCCGAAGAAACAGATAGCCCCTTTGAAGCTGCGTCAATCTCTAACTAATAATTTATATCGAAAACTAGCCTAGGTTTCTTGGGTAAAAATGGATTTTTTTATGCTTAAATCAGCAGGATTTTAGGTGTTGTTTTCATAGGAATAGCTAACTCTTTTATTGACAAGATCTGCTTAAATGGTTAGCTCCTCACACCGTTTGAAGCGGCAAGACATAACGGCACTAAGAAATGTGGGAAGTTTGAGAGAATTTACCTGGTTTTTGGTGTTATTGGCGATTTATCGAAAGATATTTCAAATCAGAGACTCGACTCAGGTTGTCTAAATCTATAAGGTAGCCCGTCATTCGCGATAACTGTGTATGCTGATAAGTGTCCTAGGTTTTCGCTTCATATTTATTTTAATTTACACTTTAAGGCAGTCTAGATGAACTGGACAGAAGAGCGTATCGAGCTTCTGAAAAAACTATGGGCAGAAGGCCATAGTGCTTCACAAATAGGAAAAATGCTGGGCGTTTCCAAAAACGCTGTAGTTGGTAAGGCGCACCGGATGAAACTGGCTGCGAGACCTTCCCCTATCAAACGAAGCGCAAAAAGCGACGGCACCAAAAAAGATGCTCCGGCTAAAAAAGCGGCCCCTAAAGCTGCGAAGCCAGCTGCACCTGCTGCACCAAAGCCGGCTGCCAAACCTGCGGCCCCTGCGGCTGCAAAGCCCGTAGCTGCACCTGTCCCGCCTAAGCCAAAGGCGCCAATTGCTCCAGCTGCCCGTGTTGCGGCCCCAAGGCCTGCACCTGCTGCCAAGCAGCCAACTGCTGCAGAGATTAAAGCGGCTTCGCTGCCTGCTAAAGCGCGTCGTAAAGCAAGTATGGATGCTGCTGATCGCAAGCTGTTTAGCGGTGCCATGGAAAAACGCAAAGGACCAAAGTGCCTTTGGCCTCATGGCGATCCAGGGGATGCGGATTTCCATTTCTGTGGTGCTCCTGCGATTGCTGGTAAACCTTATTGTGCTGAACACTGTGCGCGCGCTTACATTACCAAAAGCAGCCGTAATAGCAGCAATAACAACAATAACAACAATAATTCCAGCAATGAGAATGATAAAGCGAAAGAAGGCGAAGCAGCCAAGTCAAATGAAGCCGGTGGTAAACCAGCTTAAGACTATTTTCGTTGTGTGATGTGAAAGGGTGCCTTTGGCACCCTTTTTTATGGTGATTTTTTATTTCCTTAATGCGCTCTTTTTTCATGAGCGTTCATCTTTATATTAAGTACTGTAATCAGGTTGTGAAGTGATGCGTTTTATGTCGGCTCGTTCGATTGCAAAACCATTTCGGGTTTTGAGTATTGGCGGTAAGCCTAATCTGGAATTTTGGTTTACACAGACTGTTATTCTTTTGTCCACGATGTTGGGTGTGTATCTGGCGAGCTTCGCTGGGTTTGAAATCGCGGTCAATTTTGATCGATACCAAAGATTGTCGGACGCCCGGAATTTGGAAATATCGCTTCGTGCAGAAGTTTCTGATAATATCAGTAAGGTCGAAGACTGGGCCAGTTCTTATAAAGATGGCCCTATGCTGTGGCATGACAGCCGATTTGCCCCGCGCGAAAGTTATAAGCTGGACGATGTTATCTGGTTGACGATGCGTAATTCGTCGACAACGTTTGAGCTTAATCCGGAAACTTTGACTTCTATTCGGCGTTTTTATAGCGCTGTCGAGAAGCACAAAACGGTTCTTTTCCAGCAACGGCAGTCAAATGCCTTGGCAAAAAATGCGATTAAAAATATGGCTTTAGCGGCAGAGGATGCTCGTACAGATATCATGGTCAAAATGGATGATGATATAAAACGGCTGGATGCCGAGTTGACAGACATTCTAGATTAAGCGGTAGGCCGCTTGTTGGGGATACGTAAAAATCCTAATACTGTCAGACTTTCGCCAGAATTATATGTTTATATAGGTGAATTAGAGGCCTGTTGAGTTTTGCGGATAGGATTTTGCTCTGAAATTTTCAGGATGTGGCTTTTTACGAAAGAGAGCCACAGGTTATTTATCTGGGCCTTTATCAAAGATGATGCAGCATACAAAGGATGATCTTGTGACAAAGAATATTCAAAAGTCGAACACTGATTTTAAGGTAAAGCTTAAAAAGCTTTCTCTGTCTTTGGTTGTCGCAGGTGGGGCCATCACAGGTGGTTTTGTGCTTTCAGCTGCTTTGCCCCAACAAAGCTGGGCACAGGAAGAAGACAACCCCGGCGAATTGGCCCGGGAAAGCCTTGAGCTGATGATGAAATCTTTAAGTCTTGTCATTGATTCCATTCCCCAATACGAAATGCCTGTTATTACAGAAAACGGCGATATCATTATCCGTCGGAAACAAAAAGGCGACTGGGAAGACTTGGACGAAACACCGGAACTCGAAGAGACCGAAGATTCCAAAAAAATATAAAGCTTCCTTCTGCTAGACACAACTTGCAGTCTCGCCTTTTCAAAGGTAACTCATTTAAGCAGAGATGTGTATAGAAGGAACGGTTGGAATGTTCGATAGCCTTGGTGCTTTTGTTCCCGGTGGCAATATGACTTTTGAAGGGGCCGATAAGGGACCTTTGAAAGGGTTTGGTTATGCGGTCAAGGATATCTATGACCTCGAAGGCTATGTGACCGGCTATGGCAACCCAGATTGGCAAAGCCGCCGACGTCCGTCGAAAAAGCATGCTTTTGTGGTACAAAAACTGCTGGATGCCGGGGCCATGGTCATTGGTAAGACCATTACTGATGAGTTCGCCAGTAGTCTCGATGGACAGAACTATCACTATGGAACGCCTGCAAATCCCGAAGCACCCGGCCGTATTCCTGGTGGGTCATCAAGTGGTTCAGCCTCTGCGGTGGCAGGGGGATTGGTTGATTTTGCGCTGGGATCAGATACAGGGGGCTCTATTCGCATACCGGGCAGCTATTGTGGGTTGTTTGGCTTGCGCCCGACACATGACCGAATAAGCAAAGAGGGTGTTCTGCCCTTGGCTGATAGCTTTGATACCGTCGGTTGGTTCGCCCGTGATGCTTGGTTGCTTAATCTAGTGGGCGAAGTTCTGATGGAAGCCAAGGTCGGTCAGGATGCAATGCCGGATAAGCTTTTGGTTGCTGTTGATGCCTTTGACATGCTGGATGAAAAGTCACGTGCTGCACTCAAACCGCATTTGGAACGGCTTGAACAGCGCTTGGGCAAAGCAGAATATGTTTCGCTCAACCCTGATAATTTTCACGCAATCGGTTTTGATGAACAGCTCTCAAAAGGACTACAGGGACTCGCAACTCTTTTCCAGATCACTCAGGGTCGTGAAGTCATGGACACCCATGGGGAATGGTTTGACCGTGTAAAGCCCAAGATGGGACCGGACATTCAACAGCGGATGGATTGGCGCAAAACAATCACCGATGAACAGGTTAGTGATGCGCTTGAGAAAAGGTCACTGTTCAAGGCGCGTATGAAAGCGCTTATTCCGGCAAAGACTGTTGTATGTTTGCCGTCTGCCCCGGGCATTGCCCCACTGATTAAGGAAGATCCAGATGTGTTAAATGCACATAGATCCAAGATCTTGTCGCTGACCTCTGCATCTGGTTTAGCTGGCAATCCACAGATTACGATGCCATTGGCAACAGTCGATGGCTGCCCGCTTGGGCTCTCGCTGATGGGGACGCATGGGTCTGATTTGGAACTTTTGGCTTTCGCTGAAAGTTTTTGTTCTACTGAGGATGAACAACAAAGTCTTTCACCCTTTTGATCGAACAAAAATCTGATTTGTGAAGCTTGAAGTATGTACCAGACGTTCGTGACTGAAAGACAAGAGTATGTTTTTTTGTTCAGCGTGTGGTTCTCTAAGGAGCTATTGTCTGCGAGGGGACAGAATAATCTATGAACTGCCCCCGTTACCTTATCGGTCACAGGCAGGAGTCTAAAGGGATAATAGGGCCTGAAGAGTTAATCTCTTTACGCTTGTTTAGTCGTCGTATTGAATGAGAGACGTCACAGGTATCCCACCAAGCTTTTCCCGACCTTTGAGGAAGTTCAGCTCGATAATACAGGCAATTCTGCGGACATCGGCACCAGCTTGTTGCATAAGGGCTACAGCAGCTTCCATGGTGCCGCCAGTTGCCAATAGGTCATCAAGCATTACAACACGCTGACCTGGTTTGATGACATCTTCCTGAATTTCGATTGTATCCGTGCCATATTCCAGATCGTAGGTATATGGAATGGTTTTGCCCGGCAATTTACCTTTCTTGCGAATCATCATAAAGCCCATGCCCAGACGCATTGCCAGTGGGGCAGCAAGCAGGAAGCCACGAGATTCAATGCCAGCAAGAACATCAGGCTTTTCCTTTTCAATCACAAGGGCCAGTCGTTCGATGGTTTCGTGCCAAGCTTCTGCATGGGCCAAAAGGGTAGAGATATCATAGAAAAGAATACCGGGTTTGGGATAATCAGGAACTTCCCGGATGTGATCTTTCAAATTGATGCTCATGGTCTCTATGGTTCCCTTATTCACTGATCTTGTGTTGCTTCGAATGGAAGGCTTTGGTCGATGTCCTAATAATAACACGGATGTTTATGCAGAACTTACACGGGACATGCAATGATTCTGCAACAAGAGCTTCATCTTACAGTATAGAAAAACTGCCGATCCCGAATCAAAATTCGATAAGTCAATGAGTTTAAGGGATACATG
The DNA here is from genome assembly GCF_048270245.1 of Kiloniella sp. Taxonomy (GTDB): domain Bacteria; phylum Pseudomonadota; class Alphaproteobacteria; order Kiloniellales; family Kiloniellaceae; genus Kiloniella. Next base: position 49,354 of record NZ_JBLWTH010000003.1, on the reverse strand, counting down.
ATCACAAAGAGGTGAGGACTGTTGTTTTGCGAAAAGGCTTATGTTGCTATCGAATAAGTCATTATCTGGCGAATAGATAATTATTTGCTAATCATGTCTTGTGGTGACAGATGTCGAACCTTACCTGAAACATTCAATATCGTTATCAGGGTGAGTCTTAAAAACAGTTTTTTGGGGTAGGAGAAGTCAGTTGATCAGACGCCGTTACGGTTTAATCGGATATATTTTAAAATCATTGCCTCTTTTGACAATGGTCCTGTTCGGGAGTGTTGTGTCTCTAGCTCAAGCGGATCAGGGATACCCCTATGATGGAATGGTTGTCGTAAAGAGCGAGAAATCCTTCAATGAACTTGCTGATGACCTAAAGACATCGATTACAGATAATAAGATGGGACTTGTCACCCGGGCCAGTGCTTCTGGTGGGGCAGCCAATGCGGGAATCACTATTCCGGGGAACTTGGTTGTTGGTGTTTACCGAAATGATTTCGCTCGGCGTATGCTGAGTGCGTCTATTCCCGCGGGTATTGAGGCGCCGATCAGGTTCTACCTGACAGAAAGTAACGACGGAACATCTGTTTTAACTTACCGAAAGCCAACAGCGGTTTTTGCGCCTTATAACTCTACTGACTTGGATGTCATGGCAAAAGAACTTGATGGTATTTTTGAGGCGATTGCTAAGGGTGCGACACAATAGGTTTTTCTTTGCATAACAGGACGATGGGTGGGGCCGAATAACCTTTAATACAGCTATCCAGCATGTCGTTATATGAAGGTTGCAGTATATAGTTTCGGGGCTCGCGCGATCTTCTGTTATGGCTTTACCCTTTTTGAGTGATGGGTTAGAGAGATATCTTGATTTGTTCTCTACACCATAGGTTCCCAAAGGGTTTTAATGAAACGCCGCGCAAAAGACACTGCACCTGAAACAGAAAACGATGGGTTTTCTGAAGATTGCTTGGTCTGCGATTTTACTGGGGGTGCGGTTGGCCATCGTCTGAAGTTTGGCGGCGGTAGAGGACAGGCGTTACCCAAGGCTGCTGGCTTTACCAAAGGCAGAACACCCTCTGTCATCGATGCAACAGCAGGATTTGGCCGCGATGCTTTCCTTCTGGCTTCTCTGGGGGCAGAGGTGACTCTGATTGAACGCTCTGTGGATGTGCATGCAATGTTAGAGGACGGTCTGGATCGTGCGCGCTGTGCTGGCGGGCAAGTTGCGGATATTGTTGCCAGAATGACCTTGCTTTTTGGGGATGCGAAAGAACTTCTTCCTGGGTTGTCTGCGGATGTTGTTGTCGTTGATCCCATGCATCCCCCCCGAAAAACCAAGGCGCTTGTCAAAAAAGAGATGCGTGTCCTTCGCCAATTTGTCGGTGCTGATCCCGATGCCGAAGAACTTGTGAAAGCGGCTTTGGATGTCGCAGAGAAACGCGTGGTTCTTAAATGGCCAGCTAAGGCAGACCCTCTGCCGGGCATTAAAAAGCCATCGCATCAGTTGATGGGAAAATCAACGAGATATGATGTTTTTATGACGAGGTAAGTAGGAATTATCTTGAGGCAGCACATCCCATTCAATTGGCATATTTCAATTAATTGAAGCATCGGGATAATTTTTCGTAGCCACTTCCCTTTATTATTGTATGACAATGATATGGCTACAGATTTTCTTGTTATTTTCTTGCGAGAATTGGCTTCGGCCCCCATTTTAGGGGGGCTTTACCTGATGCATGTTGGATCAATATTTAAACTTATATCGACGTTTTTTCTCTTCACATTTCTGTCAGGACTTTATCCTGTTCTAGCCGCTGTTGATAATGACCCCGAAAATGATGAACCAGAAAGCTGGTTGTTGCGTTTGTTGACAGGTGTCTCCAGCTTTGCCCCGAGGGTGAGCAAAAGGGGCATATCATGGACACCGTTAAAGAAATTTTTGCAGATAGTCCTTTTGAATTAGAGGTTGTGACCTATCCTTGGTCACGGTCTATTCATATGGCTTTCACTCCTGATTTAGAGAAACGGGCTTTTGTTCTCAAAGCTATGGAATATTTTGATCAAAAAATGCGGAAATTGGTGCAAGCAGGCCGTGTTCCAGAGATTATGAAATCCTATGGATTGCCCGATTGGAACGATGCACTGCCGTCTGCTTTTTAAGATATTTTTTATCAGTTTAAATTAATTTTAAGTACCCAATGATTTTTTATTTTTAGAATTATCTGTTTAGTCTATTGATTTTAAACAAATAATTGTTCTGTTTGATGTTTTTTGTGATAATGGCAAAATTAAAAAATCAACAGTATTTTGTTTTTTTATTAAGCATGAATTAACTGGCTATGCCCATAATGATGCATGAAATGTTATCAATCCATGCCGGATTAGTAACCAACGGTTTGAAAGAAGCTGGAGAACCATGAGTCTTACGCAGCAAGATGTAGCAAAACTATTGGCAAATTCTTCACCAGAGGTGAGGGCAGAGACCACAATCAAAGTTGCTTCGCATTTTGAAGCAAAGGATTTTACCGAGGAAGAGAAATCTGTCGCGGAAGAGATCTTTCGGGCATTGGTGAAAGATGCTGAAATTGTTGTCAGGGAAGCCCTAGCAAATTCTCTTAAAGTTGCTGACGATCTTCCGAAAGATGTCGCGCTAGCTATGGCTGCGGATGTTGAATCGGTTTCTTTGCCTGTGCTTAAATTTTCGGATGTTTTCTCTGACGAAGATCTGATTAACATCCTAAAATCAGAAAGTGCGGCGAAACAGGAAGCAATTGCCTTGCGTCCAAGTGTTTCCGAGGCTGTCTCTGATGCTGTTATCGACACTGGTAATGAGAACGCAGTTGCAAAGCTGGTTGCAAATGAAGGTGCGGCAATAACCGAACAAGGGTATGGCCGTGTGATGACCGATTATAAGGAAAGTGAGATCGTTGCGGGCTCTCTTTCCAGACGGCCATCGTTACCAGCTTCTGTTTCTGAACGTCTTATGAATTCACTTTCTGATCGGCTGAGGCATTACATCGTCAGTCGCCACGAACTGGATTATGACCAGGCAGCTAATCTAATACTGCAGGTTCGGGAACGTGCGACGGTGTCTCTTTTGAAAGAGGGATCAAGTCAGGAAGAGTTGGAAAAACTTGTTAAGCAGCTTCATAAAGGTGGCAAACTGACACCTTCGCTGGTTTTACGGGCACTTTGTTCTGGTGACATGATGTTCTTTGAAACCGCCATGGCTGAATTGGCGGGGATTACCCTTACCAATGCGCAGGCTCTTATCCATGATGACGGGCAACTTGGTCTGAAGTCTCTTTATAAAAAAGCTGGTATGTTGATGGCTTATTTCCCCTTTGTCGCGGCGGCAATCAGGCTTTATCGGGATATGGATTACAGTGGCGAAGGCAATGATCGCGAGGTTTTCGCCAGCCGTTTGCTGGAACGCTTGTTGACTGTGTTTGAGTTACCGGATGATGAGCTAAGTCCAAACGAAGTTGAATATCTGGTCACAAAATTACAGCAATATTCCGCCTGATACGGGCCGGTATAATAACGGGCTGCTAGAATCAGTTTTATAGATGATGAACCATTGATGATAAGTGGCCTTTAACCGGGCTGCTTATTTTTTTGTTCTTAATTCGGTCTGTTTGTATTTTTTATCCTTTTTCTTGCCCGTTTCTGGTCCATTTCTGGCCCATTTTTTTTGGGGGGGTATGAATGTTTCGGGTGTATTATCTCCATTATGGTCCTGGCTATGTGAATGACTTTTCGATCCCTTTGCGATGTAAGGTCTTGTAAACACCGAGTAGGAGGAATAAATCGAACAGATATGATTTTACGCTGTTCAAAGATTTCGAGATGCCCGGACCTGATTTAGCCCTAACCCTTGTCATAATGCTTATAGGGGTGGTGGTGATCCTTTTGGCGGGTTGGTGGGAAAAAAGACCCAGAGTGCCGGGCACGATCCGTTGGGTTTCTCCTACGGCAGTACAGTTTGCTGCGTTGATTGTTATTGTTCTGATGGTGCCGCATTTAGTTGGGTTGTTGGGGGGACAGGATTTTGTCGCCCATATGTCAGCAAACAGGTCTGTAGGGCGTTGATGAAAAGGGCGATGGGATTACGGTGCCTGTCGTGGATCACAAAAGCCTGTCGTGGATTACAGAACGCTTGCTTTAGATAAAGAACAGGCCCCGATGGGGGGATTTATCGGGGCCTGCTCATTAAACAAAAGTTAGGGGATGGAGATCAAGCGACCCTAACCTTGCTTAAAAAAGCTTCAACTTCTTTACCTAGTTGGTCTGCATTATCAGTCATTTGGATAATCATACCTTCCACAGCCTGTGCCGCAGCATTTGCATTTTCGGCAGTACTTCGAACGCGATCGATAGTATCCGTAACCTGTCCTGTGCTGTACGACGCTTCTTGTACATTCTGTGCAATATCTTGCGTCGCTTGGTTCTGGCGTTCTACTGATTCTGATATTGTACCAGATATTTCATCGATTTTGGTAATAATATCTTGAATACCTTTAATCGCCCCAACAGCCGTCCCCGTGGCTGACTGCATTGATGTGATCTGTTCCGAGATTTCCTCGGTTGCTTTTGCCGTTTGTGTCGCCAGAGATTTTACCTCGGACGCGACAACGGCAAAACCTTTTCCTGCTTCACCAGCACGGGCTGCTTCGATTGTTGCGTTGAGCGCCAACAGGTTGGTTTGTTCTGCGATATCTGAAATCAAACCGACAACATCGCCAATTTTACGCGCTGCTTCGGAAAGGCCTTCGACCTCTTCATTTGTCTTCTTAATCTGACTAACAGCTTCGGTTGCAACCGTCGAAGATTCGCGGACTCGTGTGTCGATCTCTTCAATAGAGCTTGTTAACAGTTGAGATGCATTGGTGACTGCATTAACGCTTTTTGACGCAACATGACAAACTTCGACAATGGCGCTGGCTTCGCTGCTGGTTGCGCCGGCAATAGCAGCCATTTCCTGTGCGCCTGCGCTGGATTGCACTGCACTGTTTGCGACCTGTTGTGTCAGGACACCAACAGACTGTTCAAAGTTATTGGCAAGTTCAGCCAGCATTGCTCGTTTTTCGTCATTGGCCCGGCGTTGCTGTTCTTCGTGTTCACTCTGTAGGCGTTCACGTTCAAGAGCGTTGGCGTGGAAGACTTCCATCGCTGATGCCATGTCTTTTATTTCATCGTTAAATTTTGGTTGAGGGACAGCTGTGTCCGTTTTGCCGTGGGCAAGGTCCATCATAGCTTGGGTCATTTTGCCTAGTGGTGATGTGATGCTCCGGGTGACACCAACGGAGATTGCAATTGTTATCAACAAGACCGCAAGTATGATACCAATAAGGAGTTGGGTCCGTTCCAATAGGGCAGCGTCAAAGTCATCCATGTAAACACCAGTGCCTACTATCCAACCCCAATTGGTGTATTTCTGGACATAGGACAGCTTTTCGACCGGGTTTTCAGATCCAGGCTTTGGCCAAAGATAATCAACAAAACCACCGCCTGTTTTCGAGTTGTTTACAGCATCGACAAAGGCGGGAAAGATTAGTTTACCGTTTTGATCTTCTAGCTTGCTAAGGTCTTTTCCCTCCAAAGCGGGTTTGATCGGGTGCATGATCATTACTGAGTCTTTGTCATTGACCCATAGATAATCACCATCACCGTAACGAATGCCGTTGATAGCCGTTAAAGCAGCTTGCTTTGCCTCTTCTTCTGACATTTGCCCATCTTGGGCGCGTTTATAATATCCGTCGGACAAACTGATCGCAGATTCAATGATGTGTTTTAGTTCGGTCTGTTTTTGCTGGAAAAGATCGCTTCGTAAACTGCTAAGAGAAACGCCACCGACGATAAGTAGGCCCACCGAGGCAAAGACAATCAATGCGATTAATCTGTGCCCAATACGGAACCCCGCCTTTTTTATTTTATTCATTTGTCTTCCTGGTTCATATGAGGTCAGGAATACAAGGATATGACGAAAAGATTAAAAATATCTTTTTAGATTAATTAGTCTTGTTTTATTCAACTTAAGTGGGGAGTCGTCTAACCCATACAGATGTCGTCTAACCCATAAAGATAAGGCCAGTCCCGATAACAACGATCATAGCCCCGATCCATGCGCCGATTGCCGGACGTTCTTTGGTTCGGAACCACATCAGGGGAAGCATGATAACGGGGGTTGTCGCAGATAAGGTTGCCACAATGCCAACATCCCCCCTTGCCAGTGCATAAAGGATCAAAGTCATCCCGACGAACATGCCGAGAAAACCAGAAATGACAATGTGGGTAATGATCTGGCTATCTAGTTTGGTTTTTAGTTTGAACGCTTGAACAGGCGCAGAGCATAAAATGACCAAACCAATAGCTGTTACACCCACACGCATGGCTGATACAGCAAAGGGATCTGCACCCGATGCCATTACGGGTTTGGCGATGAGGGAGCCAACAGACTGTCCTAGGGCAGCAATCAAACCGATGCCAACCCCGATAACCAGCGGCCCTTTAATTGCTTCCCATTTATGAAGTTGATCGCGGCGTTTACCATAGACAATGGCAAGAATAACCCCCGCAATAACAAGGATTGTCCCCATGAGCGCCATGGGTGGCAAAGCTTCGTCCAGAAATATCCAGCCCAACAAAGTACTCATGGGGGCATTTGTGGAAAAGAGAATGGCTGTGCGTCGGGGACCAAGCCTGTTCATTGTTGCAAAAAGCGCGGTATCACCCAGCAAAATTCCAATGAAACCTGATAGCATGATTTCCGCAATTTGGTCTTGCTGGATTGTTTCCCAGCCACCAAAAATCGTGACGTAACTACCAAGCATTGCAAAGACAATAAGCATGCGAACACGATTAAACCCAATGGTCCCAAGGCGCTCTACGGGCATTACAGATACAATGCTACCAACGGCCCAGCAGGTGGCGGCAGAAAGAGCCGCGATTTCAACGAGAAACATAGGGTGTCCTGTTACAACGAGATAGTTTGTTTGGTTCGGCTTTATCTGGTTTCTATAAAGCTCTGTTATTGTTTCTGGGGACTTTAAAGAGATTATGAAATCTGGCAAGCCGATAAAAATTATTAAACAGGATTAGAAAATCTAATCTCGAGAATAATTCCGATTTCATTAAATGTTGTACTGATGGTGTTTGCTTGAAACTAAAGTTAGGGGTTTTGTTGTGGGAATATCAGGTAGGTATAAAACTTACCAAAAATAATAAGCTACTTGAAGTGAAACCCATATAAGGTATCCATTTGGGGACTTGAAAATAAGAAGGGAATAATGTGGGTTTTTCATGCTTTTTGATGAAAATTAAAGCCATGTTCACTAAGGCAAAGACGATAAGGACAACTTGTGAGGTTATTTCTGCCAATTCTGTTATGGGAAAGAAGAGGGCAAGTATTATGACAAGAATGATAATGACAAAAGTTGCTGTTATAGGTGTTCTCGTTACAGGATTAACATAGGATAAAAAACTTGGCAGGCTTTGTTGTGATGATAAACCGTATAGAACACGGGATGCCATTATCACTTGAATGAGTGCTCCATTTATCGTGGCGATGATTGCGAGTATATTGAAAAAACCGCGTGTTTTCAGATCGGTATTTTCAAATATTAAAGCGAGTGGTGCACTTGATTTTATTAAAGTATCCATTGGCACTGCGAGAACAACCACAGATACAACAACAAAATATATAATTGTTGCAATGACTAGAGTAGTAATTATTCCAAGCGGAAGTGTTTTTCGCGGATTTTTTACTTCTTCTGCAACATTCGCAATATCTTCAAAGCCTACAAAAGCAAAAAAAGCGAGCAAACCCGCAGAAAAAATGCCACTCCAAACTGAAAATTCTAATGGAGGGAGAAGCGACGGCAATCTGCTGATAATATCAGAATTAGAATTTACACCAATCCATATCACCAAGCTTAGCCCGCATATTTCAAGTACTGTAAAGATAGCGGCAAGAAAAACTGATTCTAGAATTCCCCATGCGGCGATAATGCCGATAACGACGATTACTAGAATTATTAGATACGCACTTGGGATAGGCAGTAATTTCTCTAGGTAAGCAGCTGCACCAATGGCAACTGTTGCAGAAGATACGACGCCCGATGTTATGACAAGGAAACCTGTTAGTAGTTGTAATGTTTTGGAATTAAATCCTTTTTTGACATATGCTGCCTCTCCGGCACTAACAGGATAGCGTGTTCCCAATTCTGCGTATGAGAAGCCCGTAAATGCAACAACGATTGCTGCAATAAGGAATGAAATTGGTGCGTATATCCCCGCTTTAGAAGCTGTCGCGCCCACTAAAACGTAAATTCCGGCCCCGATGGTTACGCCAAGCCCATACAAAATAAGAAGCGGTAAAGTTAACCTGCGTCGTAATTGTGGTTTCTTATCGTTTTTGGTTCTATTGCTTTGAATATCGATCAAGAATAGGCCCTTAAGGTTTTAATTGATAGGCTGATATCATAAGAAATCAGACCATTAAGATTATATTATCGGAAATATGCGAGGCTGCCTTTGATGTAAGACAGTCCTATCGATGATCTTGATTTTTAGTCAAGTCTTGAGCTGCGACTGATTTTTTCTTGGGGTCCCAGATCGACCATAAACTGATAATGGCCCATAATCCGGGGATGGGGGCCAACAGGGTGAGCCATTCATCATCAAAAAGACTGCTAATTAAGCCAAAGATCACAAGAAAGGCAATCACAACCATGATAGTTTTTGTTGTTTTGGAAGGTGGTGCAAGAATGCGCTTTTGTTTTTGCGCTATGTTCTGGGGTGATGAAAGGGCAGCATGCGGGTCTATTGTTGCTTTGGCCCAATCGGGTTCTGCTTTGCCGTTGGTATCGTTACTCCGCCAAACGCCGTCAGATGTCTCTTCGTCCACTATTTCGGCATCAATCACGTTGTTGGCGTGGGGCCCGGTTTTGTCTTCGTCTTGATCCGATTTTTTGTTGCCAAGCGCTTTTGAAAGAATACGGTCAAGCCAATCACCAAGGATGGTAGCTAGCATCGCTGTCATGCGAACTGCAACCCATACCGCGATGGCGATACCAAGCATGATACCGCCAAATTTTACGATTTCAAAGCCCGCCGGAATTTTCTGGTTTTTCAGCATAACGATGCCAATGAAAACCAGCGGAACAAGAATAGCAAGTATGATGCTTAGGCGGCTAACCGCCTTCGTCGTTTTAAATTTATTCATGCCTTAAATTATTCATGCCCTTGTCGTACCGAACTCTCCCCTTGGCGCTACGGTCATTTGGCCGAACACTCATGGACAGCAGAATAGAACATCCTGATTGATAGAGTGTTAACAGATTTTAACTACTCTTTTGAAATTAACCACTTTTATGAAAAAACGCAGGAGGGTGGAGAGAACTTAGGTGTTGTCAGCAAAGGCTAACCTAATGCCAAATCCGGCAAAGGCAACAGCTGTTGTTCTTCGGAACCAACGCATAAAGCGTTCGCTCTTTAAGGCAAAATTCCCGATGAAAGCAGCAAAAAAGCCATAGACGATAAAGACCATAAAGGTCATGCCCATGAAAGCCAGCCCAAGGGTAATCGTGTCCATCATCCAGGTTGCTGACTTTGCATCGACAAACTGTGGTAAAAAGGCGAGGAAGAAAATGGATAGTTTTGGGTTGAGGGCGTTGATTAATATGCCTGTGTAGATGATTTTTCGTTTGCTGACAGGAATATCCTTGTTTTGATCAAGCGCTATCGAGCCTTTATCCATCAGCGTTTGGTACGCAAGATAGAGAAGGTATGCCACGCCGCAAAACTTAATAAGTTGAAAGAGCAGCGCGCTTGTATGAAGGATTGCAGCAACGCCGAAAGCAGCTGCAGTCAAACTGGGTAAAATACTCAAGGTGCATCCGAATGCAGCAGCAAGGCATGCTTTTCGCCCTGCGGAGAGGCCAATTGCGACGGTATAGATGGCACCCGTGCCGGGTATAAGGATCACGACAAGTGATGTAATCAAAAACTCAACGGACATAACTTTTCCTTTTGCAGAAAGGCCAGATGAACCGAAGTTTGACGACCTTTTGTGATAGCTGCTGCGACAAGTGGCCTAATTAAAAAGAGAGTTATGTCGCGGGAAACAGGGTATCGTGATGTTTTTGAAATAACAATACCTCTTGGGCGCTGTCTATCTTACAGGACGCCAAAAAGATAAGCCCCTAATATCACCCAATATACCATTAAGTGGTATTGATATATTCAAAGCAGAATAGTTTTGGGTGTATCGAATTTATGTGCTTTTAAAAGTCTTTCTTAAAACTCTCTGGCAATTGAGAATTGAACAGCACCCACAAGAGCAGATTTCTCGGGGCTATCCGGGAATATATCTAATTCTGCTATGGCTTTTTCAACATAATCACGGGCTGTTGCCATGCTATCTTCAAGCGCGTTGTATTTGTTCAACAAGGCGATTGCTGTGTCCAAGTCGTCATCATTCTGGTCAAGATTTTCAATGACGCGCTTCCAGAAAGCTTTCTCTTCATCATTTGCCCGTTCATAGGCGAGAATGATGGGGAGAGTCATTTTACCTTCGCGGAAATCGTCCCCGACAGTTTTGCCCAAGGCAGCCTGTTTGGCAGAATAATCAAGGATGTCATCGACAAGCTGGAAGGCAATACCGAGATACTGACCATAGTTTTCCAATGCCTGCTCTTCGGTCTTCGGGCGTTCTGCAACCACGGCACCAAGCTGACAGGATGCAGCAAAAAGAACAGCCGTTTTGCCACTGATGACTTCCAGATAGGCATCACGATCTGTTTCCAGATCGTTTGTTGTCATTAGCTGTTGCACTTCACCTTCGGCAATAATGGCAGAGGCATCTGAGAGAATGCGTATGACTTCCAAAGAACTGTCACGGGACATAAGCTGGAAAGCGCGGCTGAAAAGAAAGTCACCCACAAGAACGCTTGGCTTGTTACCGAAAATTGCGTTTGCGGTGTCGCGTCCGCGACGAAGGTCACTTTCGTCAACAACATCATCATGTAAAAGCGTCGCTGTATGAATGAATTCAATACAGGCAGCCAGTCCAAAATGACGGTCACCCTGGTAACCACAAAGGCGTGCTGATGCGAGTGTTAACAAGGGACGCAATCTTTTGCCACCAGCAGCAATTAAATGTCCGGCAAGCTGTGGAATGAGAACCACATTGGATTGCATATGTTTCATGATCAAGGCGTTCACAGCCTGCAAGTCGTCGGAAACGAGGTCCATCAGGACGTCCATGCCATTCTTGGGCATACCGTTTTTTTGCATGGCGTTTGGTGATCCGCTATTTTTTGATCCAGGGCCAGAGGTGACGTTAGGATCTTTTTGATCAGAATTTACATCCGCAGCAATGGCCACGTTCTTCCCCTAATAATTACCAAGGTCCAGAAAAGCCAAGTAAGGATTTCGTGCGCCGATCGGAATTCCCCGACCGTCATTCCTCAATTACTATTCCGGAACCGTTATTCCCGATAGGTCGTTCTTATAGGAAGGGGCTGGGGGAGTAAACCGGATAACAGCATTTTTATAGGGAAGATAACGGTATTTTTATAGCAGTGTGACGATTAAGAAACAGGCAGATAGGTAAAGCAACTGGATTGTGAAGACAAAGTTCAGGCCACAGATACTCAGGTGCTGCCAATCAGGGATGTCATCAAGACAGGCAATCAGTTGTTGAAAATCTTCTTTTATCTGATTGCCTGCTTTTTATCTTGCGTAATAGTTAGGGGGTGAATTTTTTCTTCAGGCGGCTTTTTGACTGATCATACGGGAAAGATAGGAACTTTTTTTGAGCAAGAAGTCGATTAATTTGCTTTGGTAATCTTCTGGCACGGCCTGAATAACAGAGGGACGTATCGACAGGTTTTATGGACGCGTTGGGGATCATGAATATTTTCTGGATAGCAACGGGAAAATCGAGAGTCTTGATGGTTTAAGAGATCTGAATTGGATTGGCCCGGATGAAAGTCTTGCGCATTTAAGGATCTATAAATAGCTGCAACGCAATGGTCTCTATGGGCAGGTGAAAACCCGATACAACAGTTTACTTGCTGTGGCTGATGCGGTGCGTCATGGGGGTGGTGTTGCTATTTTGCCTTGTTTTATGGCGGCAATAGACCCCAGTTTGTGGCTTTGAAGACACCGCTTGATGGCTTTGATAATGAACTTTGGCTTTTGACGCATCCTGATCTACGGAAGGTTGGTCGTATTCGGGCTTGTATGGATTTTTTATCCTCGGCGATTGACCAAAAGAAACATCTTCTCGCGGGTGAGTTCTGACATTGGTCGGAAGTGGATGTTCCGACAGGGCTTATTCACCGACATTTTTTAACAGGCAAGTTTTTTCACGGGAAGTGGTTATTCAGTAGCAATGTTTAATTTTAGTCGTGTAATGATCGAATACCGACGGGGTTAAAAAAAGGTGGGGTAAGTTGTTTGTCATCTTTTCTTGCCGCCTGCTTGTTTGAACGATAGGTTCTTGCAAAGAACAATATAAGAAGACCTTTGCTGATCTGGCTTTCCTTGGTTCTGCATAAGATGTTCTGTTCTGATGTGTGTTGTTTTTATACTGGATCTTAACGGGCTATCGAGTGTGATTGAAATCTATCGTACCAATGACATTGTTAAAATTTCCTGGCTTCAGGCATTGCTGTCTGATGGGGGGATAGAGTGCGCGGTTTTGGATCAACATGCATCTATTATCGAAGGGTCCATTGGGGCGATTCAACGTAGGGTCATGGTGTTAGAAGAAGATGCCTTGCGGGCACGTCGAATCTTACACGATGCAGGTGAGATTGAGGGCGATATCTGATGCCGGATCTTCCCAAGAGGTTACCTGAAAACCTTCTCAAGGATTTTGCCCTGACCGAAGATGAGTTTATTGGTGGAAAAGTGACCGTTTTCCAACCTGCCAAGGGATATCGGGCGGGCATTGACGCCGTGCTTTTGGCGGCAACGGTTGAGATGGCATCAGGTGCAAAAATACTGGATCTTGGCAGTGGCGTTGGAACCGCGGGATTATGCTTGATGGGGAGAGAGCCACAGGCAAAGGTCACAGCTTTGGAATTGCAACCCGTTCTGTTTCAAATTGCGCAAAAAAACAAAGACGTAAATCATCTGCACGATCGCTGGTCTTTGGTGAACGGTGACTTGTTGCGGTTACCGGATGATCTTGCTCTGGGGTCTTTTGATCAGGTTATTTGCAACCCCCCCTTTATGCCCAAGGGATCGTCACATGCATCACCTGACCCAATAAAATTACTTGCCAACCACGAAGGCGAAGCAACATTGCGAGACTGGATGTTGGCGGCTTTGAAATTGGTGAAGCAAAAAGGTGCGGTAACAATTATTCATCGGGCGGACCGTCTGGATGAAATTCTGTCTGTGTTTCGCGAAAAAAAAGCCGGGGCAATCGAAGTCTGTCCGCTGTGGCCTTACGAAGGACAGCCCGCCAAGCGTGTTATCGTACGGGCGCGGCGAGGAATATCTAAGCCGATGATGATTTCCGCAGGACATAAACTGCACAAAACTGATGGCTCTTATACAGATATAATTGACGGGGCTTTAAGAAGGGGAGGGGCACTCCCACTTTAAGGGCGAAAAGATTTTTCGCTTTTGGTCCACAAAGTCGGACTGTTCACGGTTGTGGGATTTCTTTTCAACGGTTACAAGTTTTTGGAACAATTTTAATAAGGCACATTATGAAGCTTAAAAAGCTATTAGCTAAACTTCCTATCGAATGTTTTCGCAATCCCCCTGCTAAGGTTGCTGTTGTTGCGCTTCATGGCGTGATCGGTGCCGCAGGTCCAATGCGGTCTGGTCTTACTCTTGCTTCTGTCGAAGATCAATTGACCGAAGCTTTTAAGATGGATGATATCAAGGCTGTTGCACTGTCGATCAATTCACCCGGGGGATCACCTGTTCAATCTGATCTGATCGGCCGCTTGATCCGGGACTTGGCAGATAAACATGAAGTAAAAGTCTATGCTTTTTGTGAAGATGTAGCTGCTTCGGGTGGATATTGGCTGGCTTGTGCCGCTGATGAAATTTATGCCATGGAATCATCTGTGATTGGGTCCATCGGGGTGATTTCCTCGGGATTTGGTTTTCCTGAACTGATTAAGAAACATGGTATTGAACGCCGCGTACGCACCGCTGGTGATCTTAAATCCACGCTTGATCCTTTTGAAAAAGAAAGCCCCAGAGATGTCAAGCGCCTGAAAGGTATTCTGACCCAGATCCATGAAAACTTTATGGATTGGGTACGAGGACGCCGGACTGGTAAGCTCAAGGCTGATGAAAAAGAAATCTTTTCTGGTGAATTCTGGACAGGTGTCACAGCCAAAGAGTACGGTTTGATCGATGGTCTGGGATCAATGCATCAGATCATGCGTTTTGAATTTGGTGAAAAGGTTAAACTCATCAAAGTCGAAGGCAAGCGTAGCTGGTTAAAGGCTAAATTGGGCCTTGGTGGCGGTGATGCCCTTATGAAAGGGGCCGGATTGGCAGGATTGAGTGGTGTAAACGCCGCTGATATTGCTGGTGGTGTGATGGCCGCTGTTGAAGAACGTGCTCATTGGGACCGTTACGGTCTGTAGCTCATAAGAACTGCTTGGGTGGTTCAAGAGAACTGTTTTGGTTCTGGTCAATTTTTGTTCAGAACGGTTTGAAGACAATGGAATCCGGGATAATCTGGTCTTGGATTCCCCTGAACGACAAACAATAAAAAACACCGCAATACGCGGTATGGTTAGGATAGTATGTTCGGAATACCCTCTATAGGTAAGTTGCTGGTACTCGGATTGGTTATTGGCGGGGTTTATCTGTTTTTCAAAGTCAAAGGCCGACGGGAACAATCGCTTGGTAATGGTGCCAAGAAAAACGCGCGGCAAAATACCGGACGTACACCAAGTCAAAGCCAAGAAAATCAAGATGATAACGGATCGCTGGATATGGTCCAGTGTCCGGCGTGTAAAGCGTATATTCCTGCCAAGAGCAAATGCTCTTGCGGGGGCAATGGCTAGAAGCGACAAAAAATATCTCGACTCCGGCATTGTGGCTGTTGATTCCAAATGCTGGTCATTATAAGTTCATTCAAATTTCGCACTGCAGCAAAATGACAAATAACGATATGTCCCAGTCCGACGCAAAAAAGTCTGACGTACAAAAGTCCGACGACCTTAATAGCCCGGTTCAAGCTTCGGCTTCCCCGGTAAAAACACGGGCGAAAACAAAGATCATTGTTGACCCTGAAAGGTGTGTGCAACGCCTTATTCTCAAGTTACAAGATTACTGGGCGCGTCAGGGCTGCGTTATTCTTCAGCCCTATGATATGGAAGTCGGGGCCGGGACGTTCCACCCTGCGACAACGCTTCGGTCTTTGGGCCCGGATACCTGGCGCGCAGCCTATGTGCAGCCCTGTCGTCGTCCGGCTGATGGCCGTTATGGGGATAACCCAAACCGCTTGCAGCACTATTACCAGTTCCAGGTTATTATGAAGCCGTCCCCGGCAAACTCGCAGGAGCTTTATCTGGGTTCACTGGATGCCATTGGCATTGATTCATCCAAACACGATCTTCGTTTTGTCGAAGATGACTGGGAAAGCCCGACATTGGGCGCCTGGGGACTTGGTTGGGAAGTCTGGTGTGATGGCATGGAAGTCAGTCAATTTACCTATTTTCAACAGGTTGGCGGTATCGAATGTAATCCGGTTCCTTTGGAACTGACGTATGGTCTTGAGCGCCTCTTTATGTATGTTCAGGGCGTTGAAAATGTTTACGACCTTGATTGGGACGGGGTTCCTGCTGAAGAAGGTGGAAAAACCTATGGCGATGTTTTCCATCAAAACGAAGTCGAGTTTTCGACCTTCAACTTTGAAATTGCTTCGACAGATGAGCTGTTTAAACACTTTGAAGATTCCGAAGCTGAATGTGCGCGAATTTTAAAGTTCGGTGAAGCCAATGCCGAGAAAAACGGTAAGGCAAAAGGCAATCTCTTGCCTCTGCCGGCCTATGATCAATGTATGAAAGCCAGTCACCTCTTTAACTTGCTCGATGCTCGCGGTGTGATCTCCGTGACGGAACGCCAGGCCTACATTGGCCGTGTGCGTGAGTTGGCAAAAGCATGTTGCGAAGCCTGGAATAAAACCCAGTTGGAAGAGGCTTAAGGGTATGTCTGAATTTCTACTTGAACTTCACTCAGAAGAAATCCCGGCGCGCATGCAGGCAAAGGCGGCGGCCGATCTGAAAAAGAATGTGTGCGATCAGCTGAAATCAGCTGGCCTGGCCTTTACCGATGCGCGTTCCTTTGTAACGCCGCGCCGTCTGACGCTGGTTATTGATGGCTTGCCTGAAAAGCAGCCCGATGTCAGTGAAGAGAAAAAAGGCCCAAAGGTCGGTGCGCATGAAAAGGCACTCGAAGGCTTTATGAAGGCCAATAGCCTGACATCTATTGATCAGGCTGAAGTAAGAAATACGCCCAAAGGTGATTTTTACTTTGTGGTCAATGAAATCAAAGGACGGAATACCACCGAAGTTCTTTCAGAGATTGTTGTCGAAACAATCAAGAATTTCCCATGGCCTAAGTCCATGAAGTGGTCAAAAAACTCTTTCCGATGGGTCCGTCCACTGCATTCTATTTTGGCAATCTTCAAAGGCGAAACCCTCAAAGGTTCTTTTGATTTTGGTAATCAGACGCTGGATTTTGGCAACCAAACCCGGGGACATCGCTTTTTGGCACCGGATTGGTTCGAGGTTAAAAATCTGGATGATTACCTGCACAAGCTTCGCCTTGCCAAGGTACTTGTAGATGAAAACGAGCGTCGTGACCTGATCGAAACGCAAGCCAAAGAGTTATGTGTTGCCGAGGGCCTGAGCCTGAAAGATGATCAGGGACTTCTGAATGAAGTGACTGGTCTGGTTGAATGGCCTGTTCTGTTGATGGGCCAAATTGCCGACCGCTTTATGTCTGTGCCGCATGAAGTGCTATCCACATCAATGAAAGAGCATCAGAAGTATTTTTCTGTTCTTGATGGTGATGGGAAGCTTGCGAACCGCTTTGTTTTTGCAGCCAACACAGAAGCTGTCGATGGCGGTAAAACGATCATTTCCGGTAATGAGCGCGTTCTGGCGTCCCGTCTTTCCGATGCAGAGTTTTTCTGGGATCAGGATAGAAAAGACAAGCTGGAAAGCCGTGTGGATGCGTTGGAAACAATTGTCTTCCAAGCCAAGCTGGGAACAGTTGCCAATAAAATGGGGCGCGTTTCTGTTCTTGCCAGTGATCTGGCCGAGCAAACCGGATGTAATCCTGCGTATGCTCGTCGTGCTGCTGAACTCGCCAAAGCAGATTTAAGCACAGGTATGGTCTATGAATTCCCTGAACTACAGGGCATAATGGGGCGTTATTATGCCCTGCATGACGGTGAAAGCCCACTGGTTGCGGAAGCGATCGCAGATCATTATTCACCACTTGGTCCGTCTGATCGCTGTCCTTCTGCACCAATTTCGGTTGCAGTAGCATTGGCAGATAAGATTGACACATTGGTTGGCTTTTTCGGTATTGATGAGTTGCCAACAGGGTCAAAAGATCCCTTTGCGCTGCGCCGTGCCGCGCTGAGTATTATTCGCCTTATTACAGAAAACAGCTTGCAGATTAATTTGCGCCAAGCATTCGCGGCAAGCTTTTCGGCCTACACAGGCCAATTGACGCAATCCGAAGATAAAACCATCGATGGTTTGATGTCTTTTATTGCTGACCGTCTCAAGGTCGCATTGAAAGACAAAGGGGTTCGTCACGATTTGATTACAGCGGTCTTTGCCCTTGGGGACGAAGATGATCTGGTTCGTTTACTGGCCCGTGTTGATGCACTTGCCGGATTGCTGAAAACCGATGATGGGGTCAACCTTCTGGCCGCTTACCGTCGGGCAGCGAACATTGTCCGGATCGAAGAGAAAAAAGATAAAGCGGTATTCGATGCGACAGTCGATACTGTGTTGTTGCAACAGTCTGAAGAACAGGCGTTGCACGGGGCTTTAGAAAAAGCCTCCCAGGAAGCCACAAAGGCACTGGAACGTGAAGATTTCACCGGGGCGATGGCGGCACTTGCCGGACTTCGACCTCCGATGGACGCGTTTTTTGATAAGGTAACGGTGAACGATGATGATCCGACCTTGCGAAAAAACCGTCTGTGCTTGTTATCTCGGATTGGTGTGATCCTGGGGCAGGTTGCAGACTTCTCACGAATAGAAGGATAGATGAGAACATGACCAAATGGGTCTACAGTTTCGGGAATGGCAAGGCTGACGGCAAAGCCGACATGAAGGAACTACTCGGCGGCAAGGGGGCTAACCTTGCCGAGATGTCATCGTTGGGACTTCCGGTCCCACCCGGTTTTACCATCTCTACCGAAGTCTGTACGGCCTATTATGATAATGATCGAAACTATCCGGCTGATCTGTCTGGTCAGGTTGATGAAGCCCTTGGCCAAATTGAAAATATTGTCGGTGTAAAGTTCGGAGACAACGCGAACCCTCTGCTTGTTTCTGTTCGTTCCGGTGCTCGGGCTTCTATGCCGGGTATGATGGACACTGTCCTTAACCTTGGCCTTAACGATATCACGGTCGAAGGCCTTGCCAAGGTATCAGGTGACGAACGCTTTGCCTATGACAGCTATCGCCGCTTTATCCAGATGTACAGTGATGTGGTACTCGAAGTTGATCACCACTTCTTCGAAGAAATTCTGGAGCTTCACAAAGAAGATAATGGTCTGATCCTTGATACAGAACTTTCCGCCGAAGACTGGAAGGGTATCATTGTTCAGTACAAGAAAATTGTTGAAGAAGAATACGGACAGCCTTTCCCGCAAGACCCGAAAGAACAGCTTTGGGGCGCAGTATCCGCTGTATTCGGGTCTTGGATGAACGCCCGTGCAACGACCTATCGTAAACTCAATGATATCCCCGCAGCGTGGGGAACCGCGGTCAACGTACAGGCCATGGTTTTTGGGAACATGGGCGATGACTGTTCCACAGGTGTTGCCTTTACCCGTAATCCTTCGACAGGCGAAAATGCTTTCTATGGTGAGTACCTGATCAATGCACAGGGCGAAGACGTGGTTGCGGGTATCCGTACGCCGCAGAACTTGACCATCAAAGGGAAAGAAGAACAAAACTCTGACCTTCCATCTATGGAAGAGACAATGCCAGAGGTGTTCAAGCAGCTTGATGAAACGCGTCATATCCTTGAAAAGCACTATCGCGATATGCAGGACATTGAATTTACCGTTCAGTCCAATAAGCTCTTTATGCTGCAGACTCGCGCAGGGAAACGTACGACAGCTGCGGCGCTTCAGATTGCCGTTGATATGGTCGACGAAGGCTTGATCACAAAAGAAGAGGCCGTTGGTCGTGTTGAACCGGCGGCGCTTGATCAACTATTGCATCCGACACTTGATCCCAAAGCAGACCGTAATGTTATTGGCCATGGTTTGCCGGCATCACCAGGCGCGGCATCTGGCCAAATTGTGTTCTCTGCCGATGAAGCAGAGAAAATGGCCCAATCCGGTAAGGGCGTTATTCTTTGCCGGACGGAAACATCACCGGAAGATATTCATGGCATGCATGCTGCGAAAGGTATTTTGACCTCTCGTGGTGGAATGACATCACACGCGGCTGTGGTTGCGCGTGGCATGGGGCGTCCGTGTGTGTCCGGTGCGGGTGATCTGCGCATGGATTACAAAAACGAAACCATGATTGTTCGCGGTGAAGAACTTAAAGCTGGTGACATCATTACCATCGACGGCAGTAATGGCGAAGTTATGTTGGGCGAAATCCCAACAATTCAGCCAGAAATGTCTGGTAATTTCTCTACCCTTATGGAATGGGCAGACAAAATCCGGACCATGAAAGTACGGACCAACGCCGAAACACCAAATGATTGTCGCACCGCACGCAGTTTTGGCGCGGAAGGCATTGGGCTTTGCCGTACAGAGCACATGTTCTTTGACGCAGACCGCATTGTTGCTGTGCGTGAAATGATCCTGTCTGATGATGAAGCAGGACGTCGTAAAGCCTTGGATAAAATCTTGCCGATGCAGCGCGAAGATTTTGTTGAAATCTTCAAGATTATGGCCGGATTACCTGTGACAATTCGGTTGCTCGATCCACCATTGCATGAGTTCTTGCCGCATGGCGAGGAAGAAATGCAGGATGTTGCCGATGCGGCGGGTGTGCCGATTGAAAAACTGCATGCGCGTGCAGCAAAGATGTCGGAAACAAACCCGATGCTTGGGCACCGTGGGTGTCGTTTGGGCATTTCCTATCCGGAAATCTATGAAATGCAGGCCCGTGCCATTTTTGAAGCTGCTGCACAGGTTTCAAAATCCGAAGGTCAGACCGTTGAGCCAGAGGTCATGATCCCGCTGGTTGGTATGAAGAAAGAGCTCGAGATCCTCAAGGCACTTGTTGACCGGGTTGCCAAAGAAGTGATGGCCGCCGAAGGTGTTGAGATGAAGTATCTTGTAGGTACGATGATTGAGCTGCCGCGTGCAGCACTTCGTGCCGGAGATATTGCGGAAGAAGCAGAGTTTTTCTCTTTCGGGACCAATGATCTTACTCAAACAACCTTTGGTCTGTCGCGTGATGATGCGGGGAACTTCCTTGGCGCTTACGAGCGTAATGGCATCATCGAACAGGACCCGTTTATCTCTTTGGATCAGGAAGGTGTTGGCGAGCTGGTTGAGATTGCTGCAGAACGTGGCCGGAAGACCCGTGGTGATATCAAGCTTGGTATCTGTGGTGAACATGGTGGTGATCCGGCATCTATCAATTTTTGTCAAAAGGTTGGGCTGAACTACGTATCCTGTTCTCCTTTCCGTGTGCCAATCGCACGTCTTGCCGCAGCACAGGCCGCGATCAAAAAGTAATATTGCCTTATGGGTGCACAGGTGAATAGAAGGGCGACTTTGGTCGCCCTTTTTTATTGAGGCAATAACAATTGTCCCGATAGGATAATGTTTGTTGAGATAATTTAAGCGGTTGTTTTTTTATACGATTTATTTGTTTTTTCGACCTTTTTATCAGGAGTATGTCGCAAACTAACGAAAGGATATTTTAATACCTTTAAGTTATGCTCGACGAAAAGAGCTTATTCATTATTGATGAGGCTGTTATCAAAGATGACCGCTTAAAAGCTGGAATAGTAGAATAGAAGCCAAATAATTAATGAGTTAAAAGTGGTAGATTATTTGGATAGATTGGATCGTATGAATGCGGCAACGCAATAACTTTTGGTACGCTCGGATTGTCGCAATCTGTTTATCAGCGATATTTGTTATTTCTGATTCTGTCTTTGCGGCTGACAATAAACTGGTTATTTCCCGCTTTAAAAATGCCGATGGTGACAAGGTCATTTCCTATGTCCTGGAGAAAATTTATAAACAAGTCGGGTATGAAATTACCTTTGCTGATTACCCAGGTAAAAAGTCTGTTGAGAAAGCAAATGCGGGTGAAGCCGATGGTGAAAATATGCGCCGGGCCGGACTGGGAACCGTTTATCCAAACCTGATCCAGCTCTCTTATCCGCATGTTGATATTAATTTTCGTATCTATACAAAGCATGAGGATCGTTTCTTTTCTGGGTTTGAGAGTTGGAAAAAATCTCGGGTAGGGATTGTTCGTGGTGTGATTGTCGCAAACGAAATTACCAAGGGATTAAATCCGGTTTTACATAGCTCTGTTGGGGAGCTTTTTGATCAGCTAAATCAGGACAATATAGACGTAGCAATTGCAACAGACTTAATTGGTGGACTGGAAGTATTTATGAACCACCCAAATGCAAATATTCGTACGTGGGGTGGGGTTCTCAAAACAATCCCCTTGTATCATTACGTGCACAAACGCAATGCCAGTCTGGTGCCTGCTCTGAACAAAGAAATAGAACGTCTTAGGAAAAACGGGGAGCTGAAAAAGCTTTATGTCGAAGGGTTTAAAGCCCTTCGTGCCACAAAAAAAGAATGAATAAACTTTCTCTTTCCTTCGTAATTCAGATTGTTAATTAAAGGCGGCTATAAGGTCGCCTACTATTTTTCTATTATACATTGAATAAATTGCGATAGGGCAACGATACATTAACTTCTGACCATTAGCCTGAGGAGCTAGAGAGCTTAGCTAGAGTAATGGTATTTAGGTCAAGATGGTATTCTACGAAATCTATATCAAACTGTTCATAAAAAAAATGAATGGTAGAGTGGTGCAAGGCTTCAGTTTTTTGTGGCTAGGGATTGCTGTGGTCTCTTTGTTAAGCTCTACTGATTTAAGTACCCGTGCTTTTGCTGATACAGAACAAAAACTGGTTATTTCCCGCCTGGGGCACGGGGATGGCGACCTTGCCATTTCTTATGTTCTGGAAAAAATATATGCACGGATTGGGTATCAAATTTCCTTTGCTGACTATCAAGGGCGAGAGTCACTTGAAAAGGCGAATGCCGGGGTTACCGATGGGGAAAATATGCGCCGGCCGGGTTTGTCACCGGATTACCCAAATCTTATTCAGTTGTCCGCCCCGCATGTTGATCTTCGTTTTCGGATTTATACGAACCATGATGATGATTTTTTACCGACGGTCGAGAGCTGGAAAGAAAAGAGAGTTGGTATCGAAAAAGGTGTTCTTATTTCCGAAGAACTGACACAGGGCTTAAACCCTTATTATTTTAATTCTGTCAGGGAGTTATTTGAACAGCTAAATGCCGGGAATGTTGACGTTATTATTGCAACCGATCTGATAGGTGGTATTGAGGTTCTCAAGAATTTTCCCAATCGTAAGATCAGAACACATGGTCCAGCACTCAAGGTTGTTTCTTTGTTTCATTATGTTCACAAGCGTCATGCAGATCTAGTTCCACTTTTGAATAAGGAAATTAAGTATCTTCGTGAAAGTGGAGAATTGGGTAAGTTGTATGTTGATGCATTTAATATGATACGCAAACACCCGGGTGAAGGTGGGTAAAGATTAAGTCCTTTGCTTGTTTGAAACGATAATTACTCCGATTGCCGCCACAGCCATGCCGCCCCAAGCTAGTATTGGCATTTCTTCGCCGAGGAGAACCCAGCCGAACACTGCAGCAAGTGGGGGAACAAGAAACATCAGGGATGATACGCGTGATACTTCGCCTGCACGGATCATGGCAAGTAACAAACTGATTGCCAGAATTGAATTGCCGATTGCCAGATAAGCGAGCGCGGCAAAAAATTCAGGGGTCCACGTAACTTCCATTGTTTCAAAAGTTAGGGCGATAGGGGCAACCACTGCAAAACCAGCGGCGTATTGCACCATATTGGTGACAATTGGATGATATCCGCCCCCAAAGCGTTTTTCATAGAGTACACCACTGGTGATTCCCAGTAATCCAAGCACACTTAAGCTGACGCCGATTAGGGTTGGTGGTTCGATATTTGATCTGGCGATGATAACGATAAGAACCCCGGCAAGGCCCAATAATAAACCAAGCCAGCGAAGCCAACTGACTTTTTCTTTAGCCAGCTTGGGGGCAAGAATAGCGACGAGTATAGGCTGTAACGACATAAATATCGCGAGCACGCCTGCTGATACACCAGTTTTAAAAGCCCACCAGCAAAACCCAAAATAAACAGCCTGCATCAGAACGCCGACAACAACCAAATGAAGCCAGTCAGCAGAACGTTTGGGGAGCGCAGGTTTGAAAAAGAAATAAAAAGGTATCAGTAAAATCACCACTGTTGAAAACCGCAAAGAAAGCAATGTCATCGGTTCGGCGTACTGCAAACCGACTTTGGCTATGCCATAGCCGCCGGCCCATAATATGGTAAAGACAACAGGCGCGAGAATTAACCAAAGTGGTTTCTGACTTGTATTCATGACGGGGTGATCCAGTGAAGAGATTTTGAGGTGCACCCTATCAGGCAAGAAAGCAGTTGGATATAGCCAATATACGTAAATTGATCAGCTGTGTTTAAAAAAAGCGGGAACAGAATTTGATTTAAAAAATAAATCAATGCGAATCATTTGCATTCTCATTAATTTTAAGTACTCTGCCTTCATTCGATGCTTCGGGTTGAAAAATAAGCATTATTTTTCCCCACTACTGAACACGGAGTTTGACCCCGTTGGAGGAAATCAAATGAAGATCACAAATTTGAAAGTTGCAGCAACTGGCTTTGCCGCGACTTTGGCGATGACTATTGGTCTTGCTGTTGCACCACAAGCTGCTTTGGCTGATAAAGTGACGATCACGGACATTGCGGGACGTACAGTTGAAGTAGAAAAGAACCCTAAAAAGGTTGTTCTGGGCGAAGGACGTATGATTTACTCCATCGCTGTTCTGGACAGAGATAATCCCTTTAAGCGTGTTGTCGGCTGGAAAGATGATCTGATCAATTATGATCCGGATGCTTATAATAAGTACAAGGCAAAGTTTCCCGAGGTTACTGAAATTGAAAACCTAGGTAGTCCCTATGCAGCTGAATACAGTCTGGAAACTGTAATTTCATTGGATACGGATGTGGTCTTCCTCAATCTTGGTAATCTTTTGAAGGCTCAGGAAAGTGGCATCCTGACCAAGCTTGATAAAGCTGGCATTCCGGTTGTTTTCTTGGATTTCCGACAACGCCCAACGCAGCACACAGTGCCGAGCTTGCAGATCCTGGGTCGTATCTTTGATGAACGGGATAATGCCGACGAATTCGTTGATTATTATCAAAAAAACATGATGACTGTGTTTTCACGTATTGAAGCAATTAAAGACGAAGATAAACCCGTTGTCTTTATTGAAAATGCAGCTGGCTATAACCCAGATAAATGCTGTAGCACATTTGGTAGTGCCAATCTCGGGCGTCTGGTTGATCTTGCTGGCGGTTTGAACTGGGGAACCAAAAAGTTCCCCGGCCTTCGCGGGAAAGTAAACCCAGAAGTAATCTTTACAGATGATCCCGATGTTATCATGGGAACTGGTGCAAACTGGTCCAAAGCACAGCCGGGTACAATGGCCGTTCTGTTTGGTTACGAGGCTGATAAAGACGCAGTTAATCAAAGACTAGCTGCATTGGCTGGCCGTAAAGGGTGGAACGAACTAAAGGCTGTGAAGACAGGACGGTTCCATTCAATTTATCACCAGTTTTATAACAGCCCCTATCATTTCGTGGCGTTACAAACATTCGCTAAATGGTTCTATCCCGAGAGATTTTCGGACCTCGATCCGGAAGCGACCTTTGTCGAGTTACACGACAAGTTTCTCCCGATTGACTATAGCGGTGTGTTCTGGGGCTCATTACCTGCAACACAGTAACACCTGAAATGAAGCCCGCGAGATTTGTGATACGCCCTTTCACTTTTCTCGTGGGCCATTTTCTTTTTTTGGAGCAGGGATATTTTTCTCTGCTCCTTATTCCGTTTTTATTTCCAGGTATGTGACACAGAAAGATCAGAAATGTCCTTAAGTACGGATAAGGTTGTGGGTACGGATCACCCCGAAGAGGATGGACAAGTTAGCGCCGTTCCGAATAATTTAGGCTCTACGCTTGCTCAGATGGGGTATCGCCGTCAGCTTAAACATCGGTATTTGATCCTGTTGGGTGTGACCTTTTTACTCTTCGCCAGCTTTATCTTTGACGTGGCTAACGGGCCGGGGAACTTTCCACTTTCTGTTGTTATTGAAACGCTAATGGACCCTCAGGCACATGGGATCAAGTTAGAGGTTATCATCTGGGATTATCGTTTACCGGTTGCCATTACCGCAGTATTGGTCGGTGCGATTCTTGCGTTGGCAGGTGCACAGATGCAAACGGTATTGAATAACCCCTTGGCTGAACCCTTTACACTTGGGGTGTCATCTGCTGCATCGTTTGGTGCGGCCTTGGCCATTGTTGTTGGGTGGAGCATTGTTCCTAATCTCGGGCCATTACTGGTAACCTTTAATGCCTTTGTTTTTGCTTTAATGACCTGCATCTTCATTCTGGTTGCTACCCGAATTAAAGGGGTTGGGACCGAGACGATGATTCTATTCGGGATTGCCATCTTTTTTGCCTTTAACGCTGCACTTGCGATGATGCAGTACATGGCATCCGAAGATGAACTTGCCCGGATTGTATTCTGGATGATGGGGTCTTTATCTCGTGCTAGTTGGGAAAAAATATCTTTGGGGGCGATCCTGTTATGCTTTGCGCTGCCCTATAGCTTTTATCGAACTTGGCAGCTAACTGCTTTGCGTATGGGGGATGATACAGCGATCAGTCTTGGCATTGATGTCGCCCGATTACGGGTTGAAATGTTGATCGTAATTTCTCTGCTTGCAGCAACGGCAGTTGCCTTTGTCGGTACGGTGGGTTTTGTCGGTTTGGTTGGCCCCCATATTGCGCGCCTGATTGTTGGCGAAGATCAACGTTTCTTTATACCTTTATCTGCTCTTGTTGGCGCGCTGACACTTTCTCTCACATCTATCATAAGCAAAATGATTACTCCGGGGATCATTTATCCGATAGGCATTATTACGGCCCTGATTGGGGTTCCTGTCTTCATCTCTCTTATTCTCAGCACCCGAAAGGAACGGTTATCATGACACTTGAGATCTCGGGACTTTGTGCCGGTTATGGCCGTAAACAGATCCTAAAAGATGTTTCTGTTTCGACTGTTCACGGTGGCGAATTTGTTGGTCTTATTGGTCCAAATGCATCGGGTAAATCAACTTTATTCAAATCAATCGCCGGGGCTGTGAAATCAACGGGTGGAACAATTATGCTTGATGGGCAGGATTTAAGGCACGCTAGTCGGGGACAGCGGTCCAAAGTGGTGGCTTATATGCCGCAATCTTATGGATGCAACGCTGTTTTAACGGTGTTCGAATGTGTGTTACTTGCCTTAAAACAGACAACAGGATGGCGGGTGAAAGACAGTGATCTGCAACAGGTTTCTTCTGTACTGCAAGCCTTGGGGCTATCGCATCTTGCTGATCGAGGCATTTCAAAGCTGAGTGGTGGTCAGGCCCAAATGGTATCTGTGGCCCAGACACTGGTCAGAGAGCCTCGGTTGGTGCTTTTGGATGAACCGACTTCTGCGTTGGACCTACATCACCAACTTTCTATTCTCTCGACCATTCGCAGCTTTATGCAGGACAAGAATATGATTGTTGTTGCGGCGCTTCATGATTTGAATTTGGCTGCGCAGTTTTGTGACAGGCTGGTTCTTATTAAAGAGGGGGAAGTTTTGGCTGACGGTAAGCCAGCCGATGTATTATCGCTAGATGCAATTGATGATACCTATCGTGTGAGAACTAACCTGGAACGGACCAGCCGTGATACCCTTTATGTCGATGCTCGTTTGTCTGCGTAAGAGCGTTAAGATGGGTTGATTTTCATCTCAAATTCTGTGAATAGAGCCTGATTATTCTGAAATTACGTGGCCTCTGCCAGCCAGTCCATGGCTTTTTGTTTGGTTTTAAAGGCTTGAAAAGTGTGCTCGGGCGCGAGGGCTTGCATTGCTTTTATTAAAAGATTGAAAGCAATATGTCGGGAAATAAAAGCCGTGCGTACGGGCGGCGCTTTTCCTTCGAAAAAGAGATCCCATTGTCGTCCAATTTCTTTCACCGTGTGCCAACCGACATCGCCTTTATGAAATCTGAGATCAATCAGGTTATTATATTTATCGAGATGGTTGATGTTTTGCCAAATCTCAAGAACTTCACGGACAAGCTGGTCGTGATGTAACGCGCCGATATACACCATGTGTCTGATGTGGTTTTCCCGATCCAGGTAGCATTCTACCCTGGGCGGTTTTGGTGTGGGAGGATCGTCTGAACTGTAAAAAAGCGGTGTTGCGTATTTTAGCTCAATTTCTTTCGCCTTGAGTGAGCGAACGGACGCAGTAGTATCGTTCGTCAAAGATGTGGAATTTTCGGGTTTTTTTCCTGAAATCGTCAAGTCGACACTCGCAAGGTTTTACAGAAAATCTGTTGTGTTATGTGTTTGGAAAGAAGGGAAGGGAGGATTTTGTAATTGCTAATCAAGTAAGAAGTATCCTGCCATAATACATACAAAAAAACTAATTAAAAAAAAGATATTTATATCTATAGTAGAATTTTTATCCAAATATATTAGATACTAAATCATATAGATAGAATGATATTACCCCTGAATTATGTCTGAATTGGTCTTATAGTAATCCACTTCATGAGTTTTTGTTATGGGGTTAGGATTATTCCTCTATTGCGTCAATACGGGATATGATTAATTTAATATTTTAGAAAATATACAATTTTATCATTGAGCCTTAAAGCTATTTATGTGCCGGAGACCGTTATGAGTTATACAGATATTCTAGAGCGTTTGGGATTAACAAAGGAAATGACGTCCGGTGGTACCTTATGCGTTACCTCACCGATTGACGGTTCTAAAATCGGCGTGATCCCGGAAATCTCCGCCGATAAGGTTGACGGCGTCATCTCTGCCTCTAAAGCAGCTTTCAAAGCTTGGCGACAGGTGCCTGCACCAAGACGTGGAGAGTTGGTCCGATTACTTGGTGAAGAACTGAGGGCATCCAAAGAAGATCTTGGGCGATTGGTCACCCTTGAATGCGGGAAAATTTACGAAGAAGGTTTGGGTGAAGTTCAAGAGATGATTGATATCTGTGACTTTGCTGTGGGTCTTTCTCGACAACTTTATGGCCTGACAATTGCTTCGGAAAGGCCGGGGCATCATATGCGTGAAACTTGGCATCCCGAAGGGGTTTGCGGCGTAATTTCGGCCTTTAATTTTCCGGTTGCAGTTTGGTCATGGAACACAGCCCTTGCTCTTGTTTGTGGAAACTCTGTTATTTGGAAGCCATCAGAAAAAACGCCTTTAACTGCTTTAGCCTGTCAAAAGATTTTTGAACGCGCTGTCGCTCGGTTTGGTGATGATGCGCCAAAAGACTTGCATCATGTTATTGTTGGTGGTCGCGACGTGGGTGATGTTCTTGTGGAAAGTAAAGACGTTCCAATCATTTCTGCCACTGGCAGTACGGCTATGGGGCGTCAGGTTGGGCCAAAAGTTGCCGCACGTTTCGGTCGTTCTATTCTAGAACTCGGCGGTAATAATGCGATGATTGTGTCACCTAGTGCCGATCTGGATATGGCTGTGCGCGCTATTCTGTTTTCCGCTGTGGGAACGGCGGGACAACGCTGTACAAGCCTACGCCGTTTGATCGTTCACAAAGATATTTATGATCAACTTATTCCTCGTGTTATTGCTGCCTATGAAACAGTCAATGTCGGTGATCCCTTGGCGCAAGGTACCTTGGTTGGTCCGTTGGTTGATCAGGGATCATTTGATAACATGCAGGGCGCCTTGGCCGCCGCCAAAAAATCCGGTGGTGTTGTTCATGGTGGTGATCGTGAACTGGAAGATACTTTCCCCAATGGTTTTTATGTACGCCCGGCCGTTGTTGAAATGCCGGAACAGAATGATGTGGTTAAAACAGAAACCTTTGCGCCTATACTTTATGCCATGAAGTATGATGATTTTGATGCGGCAATTGATATGCAGAATGATGTTCCACAAGGTCTTTCGTCCTGTGTTTTCACAACAGATGTGCGCGAAGCTGAACAATTTCTTTCTGATGTCGGATCAGACTGCGGCATTGCGAATGTAAATATCGGCCCAAGTGGCGCGGAAATTGGCGGTGCTTTTGGCGGCGAGAAAGAAACCGGTGGTGGCCGTGAAAGTGGTTCAGATGCTTGGAAAGCTTATATGCGGCGTCAGACGAATACAGTGAACTATTCACGGGAATTGCCACTGGCACAGGGAATTACGTTTGACATTGATTAACCAGATAATGCTGGTTGGTTCGTCTGTATAATTTGAAAGAACAACAGGTCGCCAGAGCGCGGCCTGTTTTTTTACGATATTAGGTCTTTACCTTTAGTCCGTGAACAAAGCGTTCTACTGTGCTTTCCACAATTCCATCAATTTCTTCTGGGGAAGGAGGCGGTGACCCTGTGACAAGGCAAGTGAGGTAGCGGGCACCGAAGAGCATAGAATAGAAACTCTGTGCAGCTTCGAGCGGGTCATCGACATCAATTTCCCCGGCAGCAATTTTTTCTTCTAAGTAAGTCGCAAGCAACTCGCGTGAGATTTTTGGGCCCGTATTCATAAACTCTATGCCATGGGACGGATCTGTTTCTGCTTGTGAAATCAGAATTCGGAAAAGCGAAGCGCTGCCGTGATAGTGCAACATATGCAGGAATTTGGTTCCCAGCTTTATGAGGCAATCTTTCAAAGGAAGATTGTGATCTGGTTTTACGTCCAGTTCTTCACGCTTTAGGTCACAAAAATTGGTGATGATATACGCGAAGAGTTCCTCTTTTGATCCAAAGTGGCTGTACACTGTTCGCTTTGAAACCCCTGCGAGGGCAGCGATTTTGTCCATACTCGCTGCTTCGAAACCCTGGGTGATAAAAATTTCACTGGCGGCGTTTCGGATGTCATTTCTTTTCTGTTCCGAGCGGGTTAATTTTTGACCTAAAGAAGCAAAAAGGCATTGATCGCGGTCCCAAACTGATGGTTTTTGAACCGAGTCTTGATCCATTTTTATTTCTTTTTTTGAAGCTCTACGCCCCAATGCGCCTAGGATACAATTATCTTTTGTCAAATCAGACTCCAAATAAACTACACCGTGTAGTTTACATTGTATTGTAAATAAGTAAACTACACCGACTAGTTTACTTCAGTGATACCCATGTTTCAAGTAAGGTAATACCGTAAGAACGTATGATTTCCAAAGCAAAGCTGCTTTTTTATTGGATTTATTTTGGATTCAGTAAAATGAATGTGGTTTTTGGACGTTATTTTACGGTTTAGGATTACAAGGCCATGACAGGCGCTGAAGGAAACAATATCTATTCGGAGCTTGGCAAATGAGCAATTTCATGGACCGCCTGTCAGTCAATTATGCAAAAGGCATAATCCGCTGGCGCTGGCTCGTCCTCCTGATCACAATTCTAGCAACACTAGGTGTTGCGTCGGGTGGACGTTTTCTTTCCTTTACAAGTGATTACCGCGTCTTTTTTGGCGACGATAACCCCCAATTGAATGCATTCGAAAGTTTGCAGGATGTTTATACAAAAACAGATAATATTCTTTTTGTCCTCAAACCAAATAACGGCAAAGTCTTTACACCACAGTGGTTGGAAGTCGTTCAGGATTTAACCGAAGAATCCTGGCAAATTCCTTATTCTATACGTGTGGATTCCATTACCAATTTTCAACATACAGAGGCCGTCGAAGATGACCTGACCGTTGCTGATTTGGTTGAAGAAACGGGTGGACTTAGCCAGGCAGGTTTGGATCGGATTGAACAAATTGCCTTGAGCGAACCTGCTTTGGCAAAGCGTATCATTTCCGAAGACAGCACAACGACCGGCGTGCAGATTACCCTTCAACTGCCGCCAGATGATGCCGTGGCACTTGATGAAGCGGTGAAGTACGCCGAAAATATGGCTGTGAATATAGAGGCAGCTAATCCCGAATTGGAAGTGGCTATAACGGGTCTTGCACCGTTAAGTAATGCATTCCCGGCAGCGTCCATGGCGGATATGAGCACGCTGACGCCTTTGATGTTCCTTGTGATCATTATCTTCCTGGTTGCTTTCTTACGTTCTTTTACGGGTACTCTGGGAACACTGTTGGTAACGATCTTCTCGACGATGGTCGCGATGGGTGCTGCGGGGTATGCCGGTATTAAAATGACGCCGCCATCAGCCATGGCGCCAACAATTATTCTGACAATTGCGATTGCTGACTGTGTCCATATTCTGGTGACAATGTTCCATGAAATGCGACACGGTAAAGAAAAGCGGGACGCGATCGTTGAAAGCTTGCGTGTAAACATGCAGCCTGTGTTCCTGACGTCTTTGACAACTGTTATCGGTTTCTTGAGCTTGAATTTCTCAGAAGCACCACCGTTTCATGATCTTGGGAATATAGCGGCGGTTGGTGTTATCGCGGCATGGTTAATCTCTATTGCGTTCTTGCCTGCCTTTATTGCGGTGATGCCTGTTCGGGTTAAACCTGTCGTGACAGGCAAATCATCTGTGATGGAACGTCTGGGTGAATTTGTTATTGGCCACAGAACCAAGCTTTTGTTCGGTATGGGGCTGATTGTTGTCGGTACGTCTTCGTTCATTTCAAAGATCGAGCTTGATGACCGTTTTATCGAATACTTTGATACGACTGTTCCTTTCCGTGTTGATAGTGACTTTACCCGCGATAATCTGACCGGGGTTTATCAGGTCGAATTTTCGATCAACGCAGAAGAGTCAGGTGGCGTTTCCAGCCCGGTTTATTTGGCGCATCTGGAAGACTTCGCAAATTGGTTACGTGCCAAGCCAGAGGTTGTTCATGTGAATTCAATCACTGATATTCTGAAGCGGTTGAATAAATCTATGCACGGGGATGATGATACTTGGTACAAACTGCCGGAAGAGCGTGATTTGGCAGCCCAGTATTTGTTGTTATATGAAATGTCTTTGCCTTACGGTCTGGATCTTAATAGCCAGATCAATATTGACAAGTCAGCGTCTCGTATAACCGTCACTCTGGATAATGTCTCGTCCAATGACATGCGCGCGATCGCTTTGGAATCAACACAGTGGCTGCAGAATAATGCCCCAGGTTATATGGAAGCTGATGGGTCAGGCGCTGCTGTGATGTTTGCTCACCTTGCTGATCGTAACATCAAATCCATGCTCAGCGGTACAGCGCTAGCTTTTGTCTTGATTTCACTGTCATTGGTTTTTGCCTTGCGCAGTTTGAAACTGGGTCTAATCAGTCTGATCCCGAATATGGTTCCTGCTATCATGGCCTTTGGTGTCTGGGGACTATTTGTTGGTCAGGTCGGTTTGGCTGTGTCTGTGATTGCCGCGACATCGCTTGGTTTGATTGTGGATGCGACTGTTCACTTCCTCAGCAAATACAACCGTGCCCGTAAGGAACGGGGTGAATCCTCGGCGGATGCTGTTCGTTATGGTTTCAGAACAGTTGGTAGTGCGCTTTGGATTACAACGGCTGTACTGGTTGCTGGGTTTGCAATCCTGTCTCTGTCAACGTTCTCTGTGAATGCAGATATGGGCTTGTTGACAGCCATAACAATTGCCCTCGCGCTGTTCATTGATTTCCTTCTGCTGCCACCATTATTGATGCTGTTCGACGGCGAAAAGGCAACAGCCGCAAGCACAGCACCTGCTGCGCCTGCTGAATAAGAAGTTGGAGTTTTATTATGAGTAAAAGATTATTATCGACCGTTTTCTCACTTTCTCTTGTGGCATTCACTTCCGGTACAGCGCTTTCTGGCGCTGCACTGGCTGATGAAGCGGCAGATATTGCAAAGGGAACAGAGATTGCCGAGGAATGGGATCGTCGCGATTGGGGATTTGGTGATACTGAATCCCACATGGAAATGCAGTTGGAGAACCGGCATGGTGACAAATCTATCCGGGAAATGCGCCAAAAAACGCTGGAAGTACCCGGCAATGACGTTGGTGATAAAAGTCTGACGATTTTTGATAAGCCGCGGGATGTTAAAGGTACTGCTTTCCTGAGTTTTGCAAAGATCTTTGACCCGGATGATCAGTGGATGTACTTGCCAGCTGTTAAACGTGTGAAACGTATCTCTTCCAAGAATAAATCCGGGCCTTTCCTGGGGTCGGAATTCGCTTATGAAGATTTGTCTGCACAGGAGTTGAAAAAATATACCTATAAATGGTTACGAGACGAACCATGTGGTGAACTTCAATGTGCCGTGGTTGAACAAACGCCAACCTATGAAAATTCTGGCTATACCAAAATGGTCACATGGTATGATCTGTCCGAATATCGCCAACAGAAAATTGATTACTATGACCGTAAAGGTAAGTTGCTTAAAACGCTGACGTCGTCTGACTTTAAGCAGCATCTGGATAAGTATTGGCGCCCATATGACATGTATATGGAAAACCACCAGACAGGTAAAAAGACACGTCTCGTCTTTTCTAAAATTGAGTTCCAAAAAGGACTTGAAGATAGTGAGCTTACCAAAAATACGCTCAAGCGTGTGAGATAAGAAAGTTCAGAGATGAGATCGCGTTTCATACTTTTTAAAAAAGTGAAGCTGGTCAAGTTGGCAGCCCTGGTTATTGTAACCGGGGCCGTCGCATTGGGGGCGTCAATTCTTTCTGCCGTATCAGCCAGTCAGGCTCAAGCTCAGGAACAGGCTGATGAGGAAGAAAGTGATTTTTACTGGGAATATTCTGGTGCCGCGAATTTGGATCTTAGAGTGTTTCCTGATTCCGCTTTGCATAGTGGGCAACGGGATCAGCATTTAAATCCATCTATTGCGCTTGAACCTGAATTTCTGGTGGAATGGAATGATGGTGATGATCGTATTGATTTCAAACCGTTCCTTCGACTGGATGCTCAGGACAGTGAGCGTAGGCATGGTGATATTCGCGAGTTGAAATATCAACATATCGGTGATGGTTGGGATTTAAAAGTCGGGGCCGATAAGGTTTTTTGGGGGGTCACAGAATCCCGTCATCTGGTCGATATCATCAATCAAACTGATGCAGTTGAAGACGTTGATGGCGAAGATAAACTTGGTCAACCAATGGTTAATCTGGGTATCCAGAATGACTGGGGTGATTTCAATATCTTTGCGATGCCTTATTTTCGGGAACGTACATTCCCTGGTCGTAAAGGCAGGCTAAGGTCTTCTATGACCATAGACACTGATAATGCTGAATATGAATCTGATATGGAAGAATTCCATCCGGATTTTGCGTTGCGTTATTCGACTGTTCTCGGGGATTGGGATTTGGGGCTTGCTCATTTTTATGGCACCAGCCGTGAACCGCGATTTGTTGCGCGTGCTGATGGCAACGGCCAACCAAAGCTGGTCCCATTCTACGATATTATTAACCAAAGCTCGATTGATGTTCAGGCTACTTTTGATGAATGGCTCTGGAAGGGGGAAGGGATTTATCGTCGGGGACAGGGGGATGACTTTGTCGCTTTCTCTGGTGGCCTTGAATACACTTTCTTTGGGATTATTGGTGATTCTGGGGATTTAGGATTGCTGGCAGAATATCATTATGATGGACGGGATCAGGACGAAGCTCCGGGTGCTGTATTGGACGATGATATCTTTGTTGGCGCACGTATAACCCTTAATGATGTGGAAGATACAGACTTTCTTGCAGGGGTGATTATTGATCGCCTAAGCCATGCGCGTAGTTTTTCCATCGAAGCTGATCGTCGTTTGAGCGACAGATGGACAATTGAAGCCGAGTTACGGATTACAGATGGCCTAACGGATAAAGAACTTCAATATGACGTTCGCCGGGATGATCATCTGCAAGTTCGTCTAAGCTATTATTTTTAGATTTAGAGTTCATTCTGCGCTTTCGGATATTTCTATTCCCCGATAGGTTCCGTTCGAAAGCAAAGAAGAAAGGGCCGCATTTGTGCGGCCCTTTTTGTATGTGATGAAGAAACATAAAGTTTCGCTTTGAGATAAGATTCTCAGGTTGCGAAAAGTTCCTTTTCAATATTTTTGAAACCCTTGAATTCCAGTGCATTACCCGAAGGGTCCGTAAAAAACATAGTGCCTTGTTCTCCGGCTTCACCTGCAAAACGAATGTAAGGTTCGATAATAAAATCATCGATGATATCGCGCATACGGTCTGCGAGGGCTTGCCAGTCTTGCATCTGTAGGACAACACCACAGTGGGGAACGGGGACACCGTGACCATCAACGGCATTGCGAATTTGCCCAACTGATCCGTCTTTACCCAATGTTTCGTCCAAATGAACAACGAACTGATGACCGAACATATTGTAATCTATCCATTTGTCGCTACTACGACCTTCGGAAAATCCCATTTTTGAACCATAAAATTCTCTGGCTTCGGCAATGTCGCGAACGGGAACTGCAATATGGAAAGGTGTTAGCATTTTTATGCCTTTTCTTTGTTTTAAATTGTGGGTTTTTAACTTGTAGAATATTCAGTGGCAGAAATGCCAGATCTTGATGTTGTACTTTTACTGTTGTTTTAAGTGATACAAAGGGTCAATCACCCTTTTCTGAAGACGCCCTGAATGACAGAGATTTTATTTAACGCCAGGTTCTTTTTCAAATTTTTGGCGCGTTCGGGGAAATTTTTACCAATAAAGAGTGTCGGGTTTAGCGCCTTTGAAAGTTTGTTTTGATCATTGGTTGCAGCGTTGTAGTTATGGAACCACAGGTGTGTTTCTGCGGTAACATCCGTCCAGATTTCCCGGTGAAACCCTAGATCCTTTAAGATGTCCCGAATGACTTCTCCGGCAACGAGGTGGTTATGTTCGGGTTGGCTTGCCCAAGGAACAGGCATATATATTTGTCGGTCTTCATCTGTTTCTGGATTATCGTTGGAAAATATATCGTGAAACAGAAAGGTGCCACCGGGTTTGAGAACGCGTTTTATTTCTAAATAGAAGGCTTGTTTATCAGCAACATTCATGGATGTGTGTTGTGTCCAGACCGTATCAAAATAATTGTCATCATAGGGCATGTGGCATGCATTACCGTGAGTGATCTGGATGCGGCTATCAAGCCCACACAAGCGGTTTAGCAAGACGGCTGTTTCGCAAAAATCTTTTGTCAGATCAATGCCATGAACCTTGCAAACAAATCTTTCGGCAATGAAACGGGCCGGGCCACCGATGCCACAACCAATATCCAAAAGTTTCGATCCGGGATGTGCGGATAGATATTCACTCAATTCCTGCGTTGAGGCGCGGCCTCTGGAATGCAGGTGGTCGAAAACAGAGAAATCTTTTGCACTGAAGAGTGGCTTTTGAGGACTGTTCTCTTCACTGTTTACGGAAGCGATATCCACTTGAAGCAAGCTTGCAACCTTTTCGGCAAGATTACTTTCGTCACCATATTGTATCCCTTGTTCGTCTATCATCCCTAGCCTTCTTGGTCATTTTTCTTTCGGGGTGTTTTTTTATTCTAGGAATTTATAATGAAATAAGCAAAGGGCGTCGTTATTTAATGCTCACCCAAAGTGGTTTTGCTAGCATTGTATTTTGTGGATCAGGACTAAAGGGCAAATTGGATCATGAAAGAGTGTGTGATACCGGATCTGACAACTTTGCAGGACGGCGGTAAGCTGGCTTTCTCTCGTGCTCTTTCGGGACTGGAACAGTCATATGAAACGATGTTGCCTCTTTTAAGTGAATGTTATGGTCAACCCCGTGCTCAGGTCATCGGCGTGACAGGGCCGCCGGGCGTGGGGAAATCGACTTTATTGTCTGAAATGATTACCCGCTATCGTCAGACCAATCGGACCGTCGGGGTGATTGCGATTGATCCGTCCTCTAAACAGTCCGGGGGGGCTTTCCTCGGGGATCGGGTACGCTTTTCTACCGATCCGGATGATCAGGGCGTCTTTGTCCGATCAATGGCTGCGCGACAACGGTTGGGCGGTTTGTCTGACCATACCGTTGCTGCAATGGTTTTAATGCGTGCTGTATTTGATATCGTTTTGATAGAGACTGTCGGGGTTGGTCAGTCTGAAACCGATGTTTCAAGTGTTGCGGACACAATTGTGTTTTGCGTTCAGCCGGGATCGGGTGATTCGCTACAGTTTATGAAAGCTGGTATTGCAGAGATTCCTGATATTGCATTGGTGACCAAAGCTGATTTGGGAAAGGTCGCAGAAAGAGCCAAGGCCGATTTGCGTGGTGCTTTATCGCTGGCTGTAAAACGCAAAGATCAGTGGGACGTAAAGATTTTATCTCTATCATCTACCAATGCGGATGATGTACAGGCGTTGTTATTTCTTCTGGATGAACACTATAAATGGATGACTGAGACGGGGGAACTTTCAATAAGGCGCAAAAAACAAGCGCAGGAATGGTTGTTTGAAGGCTTGAGGGATAATTTTGGGATTAAGGGAATAGAGTTTATTCAAAAAAATGATCTCCTTCCGGAACAGCTGGATGGCGTTTCGCCCTTTGATTTGTTGGGTGTAATGGGGACAAAACTCGATTTTGCTCTAAGCGTATGACGGTTACTCAAACAGGGCCTGTGCACATCTGTTTGGTGTCTGATACCAGCTTACCAAACCTAAATCCGGCCCTTGCCGACATCGCAGATAATGATTTTTTCCCACCAAAACGGGTTTTGTTATTGTGTGATAATCGTCATCTTGATCAAGCGAGATACCTTAAGGAAACGTTGGTGGGGCATGGACTTGTTGTGGATATACACACGATCGATGACGGCATTGACCCCGTTGATATGTCATATCTTATTGGACAAATTTCAGTTGTTTTTGAAACGCTCTCGCCAGAAGAAAAACGATCAACGGTTCTGAACGCATCTGGTGGGGGAAAAGCATTAAGTTTGGCCGCGGTGTCCGTATTTATGCGCAATCACTTACCTGCATTTTTGGTGGACGCGCGTAACGACCGGATTGTATGGCTAAATGGTGAGGTGGGGAATACAGTTGATATCCCCGATAATGCCTTACTTGAAGACGTACTGTCTGGGAATGGTTTTAAAGTAGTCGCGCCAAAACCAATACGGCATACGTTGGATAAACGTCAGATGGTGCTTGGTCGTAAAATGGCGGAAAATGTGAAGAAATTTTCGTCGGTCATTGGGGCGTTTAATGGATATATGAGCCGGGCAAAAGGAAACGAGGGCTATTATCGGGCTGGCCCTGTTTCACATAAGTTGATGAAGAACCCGGATTTTGAGCAAATGGTTGATTACTTCTGCGAGACTGGACTGGTGGAATGGAAAAAGCAGCACTTGGTCTTCAGAGGGCTAGAGGCCGCAAGGTTCCTTAGGGGAGGGTGGTTCGAATTATACGGGTATGGTGTTGTCAATCAACTGAAACGAGACTGGGCAGAACAGAACTATCCCGTCCAGATCGGGGACATTGCCTGTGGTCTGAATATTGAATCGCCAACTGGTTCGCGAAACGAAATCGATATCGCATTTCTTTGTAATAATCGGCTTTATCTCGTTGAATGTAAAACGGGTTACTTTAATCCACGATCTCACCCTTCTGGACCTTCAAGCACCATGCTTTACAAACTTGACTGGTTAAAGGATTTGGGGGCGCCTGCAAGTAAGACAGCGATTTTCAGTTATCGTTCTTTACCTGATCATGATCTGGAGCGGGCAGAGCAAATGAAAATCGATGTTGTCGCAGGGTGGCCGGATATAATGAAGCTGAGAACGTTTTTGGAAAACTGGATCGAAGTGCCGCAAACAAGCTAGTTCTATATCCCGTTTTGTGATCTAAGTTACCGTGCCGTTCTATACAGAGGGCTCTTTGCTTCTCTATATTCCTATGCCGTTCTTTCTTTTCTCAAGGCGAAATTTATGTCTGTTTACTGGTTTTTGGCAATTGCCATTGCAAGTGAAGTCGTTGCCACACTTTCATTAAAAGCTGCTGATGGTTTCACAAAGCCTTGGCCAACAACTGTTTCTGTTGTTGGTTATTTAATTGCAGTATATCTGTTGTCTATTGTCACTCGGCAACTTTCAATCGGGGTTACCTATGCAGTATGGTCTGGGGCAGGAATTGTTCTAACTGCGGGTCTTGGCATGGTGATCTATGGCGAAAAAATGGATCTTGCTGGCATGCTTGGTATTGGCATGATCATTGGTGGCGTGTTGATACTTAACTTAGTTTCAAGCGCTTCAGGGCATTGAAACAACTTTGTTCAGTAGATAGCTAAGCGGTAGCAGAATTCTTCTGTATTACTTTTATCTGATAATTTCCGGGTCGTTTTTTGCTTTATGAAGCCAAGCTTGTTGTACAATTGATGTGCTTTTGTAAATCGTGTGTCAGTCCAAAGAAAGAGTTCAGAGACCTTTCTTATATTGGCTTCCTTAATAACTTCTTTCACAAGATGTTGTGCAAGGCCACATCCTCGATAGTCAGGGCAAACATAAAGTTTCTTTAACTCCATAGAATGCGTTTTTAAATAATCAGGATCTGATTGTGTGAACCCGCAAACTGCTATTAATCTATCAGGCTCTATTGAGGTGCTAACTCCAAAAATCTGACCGTTATGAAGCTTAAAGTAAGACGCAGGCTTTAAAAGATCTGACTCTTCTCGGATATCAAATATAACGCCACGATCTGCGTATTCTTCATAACATGACTTTACCAAGTCAATTAGAGAAGAGGCTTCATTATCGGTTAGGGTATTTTGCTTGAATTTTTGATCAAGCTTACTCATGCGTCGATTTCTATCCATTCCGGAAGCTGGGGTGTTACATTTGCTGCGTCGCAAAGTAGCTGATCAGAGCCAAAAGCATCGATTTTTAGGGTCGCCAAGCCCTGATTACCGTAGACAGACCTGAGGATACCGACATTTTTGCCCGCAATTGTAATATCTGTCCCTATCTCGGGTATAGGGCCCGTTAACTTTACAGGTACAAGGCGTTTTTTTATAAGGGCACGATATTTGGTTCGGGCTGTGAGCTCTTGCCCGATATAGCACCCTTTGTCCCAATCGATGGCACCGAGTTCATTAAAGCCGTTTTCCAATAAGATTGATTTCTCGATTTCAAGGTCGCGGCTACCATCGGGAACGCCAAGGGTAACCCTTGTCTGGTCATACGTCTCAAGAGTGCTTTTTATAAGGTCGTATTTTTCTATAAACTTTGAAAGGTTTTCTGTCGGAATACAGGCTCTTGCGCCCATGGCTTGATGACGAGGATCGATGTAAACACAGCCACCTAAAATTTCTTTACTGGCGCCTTTGTTTTTTGAAAGTCCTAGCGTCTCAGATAAATCAGAACCTTGTAGCGCAAGGACCGTATATTGATCGTCTGTTGGCTCAAGTGTAGCTTTTGAACGCATCTTATAAATCTTGAGGCGTCGTAACAGATCGGGCGCCCTATCTTTTTCACAATCGAGCAGAAGCCCGCCTTCTGGGGATGTTGTCACAAAAAATTCGTGCAAAAATTTCCCCTGTGGCGTCAATAACGCTGACCACACCGACTTTTCTGGCGTTACCAAGCTTATATCCTGAGTAACAACTGCTTGTAGAAAAGGGACAAGGTCTTCACCATCCAGTTTCAGGACGGTGCGGTGTTCAAGTATTGTCGCGGCAGTGTTACTCATTTTTTCTTCAATCTCTGTAAATAGTTGTCTGATGAAGACAACATCTGAACGTTTTGTCAGGATCGTCACCTAACTTGAGTCATGTAGTATGATATATAAGGTGTTAGAAGTGTTGATGAAAGAGTAAGCTTGCTATAAATCATCTACACTTGATTTACTCACTCACTGTTGGAACGACTGCGTTGAGAATTCTTTTTATTACGTCTAACCGGATTGGCGATGCCGTTTTGTCTAATGGTGTTTTACAGGCGATGTTGGATCAATATCCGGGGGCAAAGGTGACCGTTGCCGTTGGGCAAGCGTCTGCCTCTTTGTACGAGGCTGTGCCCGGACTGGAAGAAATCATCGCGTTTAAAAAACAGAAATACCATGCTCATTGGTTAAAGCTATGGGCGCGTTGTGCGAAAAAGCGTTGGGACGTTGTCGTGGACATGCGGGGAACTGGCATTAGTTATTTCCTGTGGACCGGCCGCAGGTTGGTTAACTCTGCCAAGGAT
Organism: Kiloniella sp.; assembly: GCF_048270245.1. Taxonomy (GTDB): domain Bacteria; phylum Pseudomonadota; class Alphaproteobacteria; order Kiloniellales; family Kiloniellaceae; genus Kiloniella. The sequence goes on along the minus strand of NZ_JBLWTH010000003.1, from coordinate 7,672 downwards.
GACAAGGTTCATCGTATTGTTGAGCTCTCTAAAGTCCTGAATAGTGTTGAACCACCGTCCCCTGTGGTTTGGACTGACGACAGCCATAATCAAAAAGCTGTAGAGTTGGTTCCTGATGGATCAAAAATTCTGGCCGTAGGTCCCGCTGCTAACTGGAGTGGTAAACAGTGGCCTGTGGAAAATTTCATTGAATTGATTGATGCCCTCACAGGTGCAGAAGGGGTACTTCCGGACGCACGGCTAATGGTCTTGGCGGCACCTCACGAGCGTGAACAGATTAAATCTGTGTTGACGGCTTTACCGCCAGAGAGGGTTGTCGACTTGATTGGCTATGACTTGGTGACGGCTGCGGCTTGCTTGAAACGTAGTGATCTTTTTGTTGGTAATGATTCCGGACTTATGCACCTTGCGGCGGCGGCAGGGGTTAAAACACTGGGATTATTCGGCCCCAGTCCTGAATGGCGTTATCATCCCTGGGGGGCAGATTGTGCGTGTATTCGAACGCCTGAAGGATATTACGAGATGACGCACCATCCCGATTTTGATTATAGCCACGGTGTCGAAAGTTATATGAAAACGTTAACGTTGGATATGGTTGTCAATGCCGCTGCTGAATTATACAACCGTGGTAAGGGTAATGCGGATAACTCTTGAGATTTAATCAAGTTAAGTAACGGAAAATAGATGTCTTCAGTCGCTTCTTCTTCGCTAAATAATAAAGTTGATATTCAATTATCTGCGTTGCTGGTTATTCATAACGAAGAGGCGCGTATTCGTGATTGTCTCGAACGGGTTAAGTTCTGCGACGAAATTGTTGTCGTTCTTGACCGCTGTACTGATGGATCAAAAGATATTGTTCTGGAATACACAGATCGTATTGTTGAAGGTGGTTGGCCGATAGAAGGTGACCGGCGAAATATGGGTAATGATACATGCCGCGGGCAGTGGGTTCTCGAAATTGATGCGGATGAGCATATTACCCCTGAATTGGCCACAGAAATTAGATCTACCATACAAAAGAACGATGCCGATTATTTTTTAATCCCTGTGGATAATTATGTCGGTGGTAATCTTGTAAGGTATGGATGGGGGGCACAGTTTGGCAAAGCTTCAGCTTCTTGTTTATGTCGAAAAGGCGTTAAGCGCTGGGGAAGTGATAGGGTTCATCCTAAGTTGCACTGGAAAGAAGGTGCGCGCCGGGGCATTAAGTTACAAAACAGATTGGTACACTATGTCGATGACAACATATCTGACATGATCCGGCGTTTTGATTCCTATACAACGGCCAGAGCAAAAGATTTACTGGATAATGGTGACATTGGAACAATGCCTCATAATGCACGTCGTATCGTAAGTCGGTTTTGGCGCTGCTTTATTAGCCGAAAGGGGTATCGTGAAGGGGGCTACGGTTTTCTTATTGCAACTTTTGCGGCGCTTTATCCCATGGTTTCCCATATCAAAGCTCGATACGAAGCTGATCGCTTAAAGTCATAATTGTTGACGCCACAATGATGGTCCTTTTAAGTGTCGTGATTTGGGGAATTATTTTATTCAGTTGGTGTCTTTGGACGTTGTATAAGTTTAGTCAGTGTTTGCCGCGGGAAGGGCAGCTGCTACTTTTTCGAGTTTAAGGTCTTGTAAGTCATCTTCCTGAATTATCTGCACATTGGGACCGATGGGAGAAATTTTGTCTGGATCCGAGGCATGTGAGAAGAGAACAATAACGGGACAGCCAGAAGCAGAAATCAGATGCATGGGGCCAGTATCATTGCCGACTGAAAATTGAGCTTTTCTGGCGATGACGCCGATTTGTTCAAGGCTGGTTTTTCCACAGAGATTAAGGGTTGCAGAACAAGTCTCTTTAATCTGGTCACATTCTATGCGCTCTGCTTCCGTTCCGATAAGAACTGGTGTGATTCCTAAATGCGTCATGTGATCTGCCAACTCGGCATAACGTGCTACAGGCCATCGTTTTTCTGGTCGGTGTGGGGCACCACCGGGCACAAGTAAGGCGTAGGATCTTGGCAGAGCCAAGTCTTCGATATCAGCTTTGATGAAAGATAAATCAGGTAGTCTTACATCTGTAATGCCAGCCGTTTTAAGCTGTTCTTTTTCACGAACGGCGATGTGGAAAACACCGTTGTCAGGCTTTTCGTAATAGTGTGAACAGCCCCGAACGTTGCCGACCCATTCGGGTTTTTTAGTTGGGAAAAGCTTGTAATAAAATCCCGTTCGTTCGTTTCGTTGCAGGTCATAAACACGATCAAATTTGAAAGAACGCAAGGTTTTGCGAAGTCTTAAAATAGACGGGATTTCATATATTCTGGGCTTACTGTCCATCAATACAGAATTAAAACAGCCACTGGCTTTGGCTAATGCGACATAGGGTTTTGTTGTGAGCAGTGTTATGTCTGCATCAGGGTGATGCGACCTGATGGCTTGAAATGACCTTATTGAGAGAATGAAATCACCAAATGCAGAGAGCTTTATTACCAAAACACGCTTGGGGCTTCCTGGTTTTGGCACTGTTTCTCCGACGCTTGTCATGTCGTCATTAGCAACAAGGTCGGGGTCTTCGGTTGTTATTTCAGGGCGTTCAATAGTCACGCTTCTACCATGTAAGTTTGTTTGTTCAAACACACTGTTAATCAGGTTTGTATAAATATTATCGTAACAGCAGGGCTTTGCCCGTTTTTATGCCGCGAGTTCTCTTCAGAGGTAAAAATTATTCTATCAACCATAACATATATTTAGAATAAAGGGTGTAATCGGAAAATAACATTATGAAAACCTTATAGTGTAATAGCTTAGCTGAAATTGTTGTTTGGTTATATATATTTTTGGCCAAGCCGCAATTTGGTCACAAAAATTCTTTTTTAATAGTCCGATATATTATTTCTGATTTATTGCCGGGATACAGTTTGTTTTTAGGGGGAATTCCTTTAAACAGGAGGCAGTTTAACCTTAGTTTCTATAGAGATTATTTTTAATACGAACGCACACATGTTTTGATCAGTGGTCTGGCAGGTTTATGTGCAGATTGTGGCAAGGAGTGATAACAAGGTGAAGGTCCTATTGGTATTGGGTGCCGGGGGGGAAGGTGGTGCAGAAACCTTTTATACTCATATGGCGCTTGCTTTTCATCGTGCTGGTATTGAAACTCATGCTGTTCTCAGACAGAACGATAATCGTATTAATTTGTTTAAAGCTGCCGGCATTGAGACACAGGTTCTTCCCTTTGGTAAGCTTTTTGATTTCAAAACGAAAAAAGGGCTAAAGCAGAAAATCAAAGAATTCAAGCCAGATGTGGTTATGACTTTTATGAACCGGGCTACGTCCCTTTGTCCCAAGGGTGATTTTTTACATATTGCCCGGTTGGGTGGTTATTACAAGCTCAAGAATTATAAGCATTGTGACCATTTGATTGGTAACACGAAAGATATTGTGGACTATCTAACCTCTGTAGGATGGCCCGCTGAACGATCTCATCATGTCCCTAATTTTGCCTCGGTAGAAGCTGATGCTTTACCCGTAAGCAGATCGGACCTGAACACACCTGATGATGCGACTGTGTTGTTGGCTTTGGGACGGCTGCATGAAAACAAGGCCTTTGATATCTTGCTGCGGGCTGTGGAAATTGAAACCCGCCCTTATGTGTGGATAGCTGGTGAAGGTCCCTTGCGAGAAGAACTGGAAACGCTTGCAAAAGAACTTGGGGTGTCTGATCGGGTTCGCTTTTTAGGGTGGCGCAATGACCGTGGTGCATTGTTGGCTGCTGCTGATATATGTGTTTTCCCTTCGCGGTTTGAGCCCTTTGGGTCTGTGATGATCGAAGCGTGGGCTACAAAGACACCCCTAGTGACAACGCGTACAGCCGGACCGGAAGAAATGGCCACTGACAATCGTGATGCACTTATGGTACCTGTTGATGATTATAAAGGAATGGCAGCGGCTATCACGCAGATGATGGATGAAAAAGGTCTGGCCGAGCGCCTGACAGCAGCAGGCTTTGAGACCTATGAAAAAGATTATACCGAAGAGGCTTGTGTGCAAAATTACATAAGCCTCTTTGACAAACTATTAGCGCAAGAAAAAAGGATTGCTTCATGAGCAAAAGCTACGACCTGATCATTAAGGGCGGTGATGTTGTCACGCCCAACGGGACCGAGAAAATTGATGTCGGTGTGAAGGGTGGGCGCATTGTTGCTCTCGGTAATCTTGATGGTGCGACGTCAAAGGAAGAATATGACGCGACTGGACAACATGTTTTGCCTGGTGCCATTGATACCCAGGTTCACTTTCGCGAGCCTGGGCTTGAACATAAAGAAGATTTGGCTTGTGGTACGGCTGCTGCGGCATTGGGTGGTATCGTTGCTATTTTTGAAATGCCAAATACAAATCCCAATACGCTTGGGCCTGTGGAGCTTGCGGACAAGTTGGCCCGTTGTGAAAACAGAGCTTGGACGGATCATGCTTTCTTTATCGGGGCTGCCGAAGAGAATGTGGATGAGCTTGCTGAGCTGGAAAAGCTTCCGGGTTGTGCCGGGATCAAGATTTTTATGGGTTCCTCTACGGGAAGTCTTCTGGTCGAAGACGAAGGCCTGTTGGTTGAGGTCCTGAAAAACGGAACCCGCCGCTGTCCGGTCCATGCCGAAGATGAAAACCGTTTAAGAGAGCGTTTTGCGCTGGTGCGTGATGGTGCCGAGCCGACCATGCACCCGATCTGGAGAGATCCGGAAGCGGCTGTTCTGGCAACAACCCGCATCTGTCGCCTTGCGCGTCAGACTGGTCGTCGTGTTCATGTGCTACACATCACCAGTAAAGATGAAATGCCGATCCTTGCGGCAAACAAAGATCTGGTGACGGTTGAAACCACCCCGCAGCATCTGACGCTCAGCGCACCCGAGTGTTATGAAAGGCTTGGTACCTTTGCTCAGATGAACCCGCCAATTCGGGATGAAGAACACCGTCTAGGCCTGTGGGAAGGTATTCGCACAGGTATTGTTGATGTGCTTGGGTCAGACCATGCCCCGCATACACTGGAAGAAAAACAAAAACCGTATCCTGCATCACCGTCCGGTATGCCCGGTGTGCAGACACTGATGCCTTTGATGCTGGATCATGTGAACAAGGGTAACCTGTCGTTAGAACGGTTGGTTGATCTGACAGCATCTGGTCCGGCCCGCATCTATAATATTGCGGGTAAAGGACGCATTGCCTGTGGTTTTGATGCTGATTTCACGATTGTTGATATGAACAAGGAAGAAACCATTACCAAAGATTGGCTAGCATACAAATGTGGCTGGTCGCCTTTTGAAGGCGTAACGGTTAAGGGGTGGCCAATGGCAACCATTATCCGTGGATCAGTGGTTATGAAAGACGGTGAGTTGATTGGCGATCCTCAAGGGAAACCTGTTCGGTTTACCGATACTGAACCAGCCAAAAATGCTTGACCCAAAAGTACTAAAAATGATGTTGACGTAACGTTGTTATTACAAAAGCCTGGAATTGATTTCAGGCCTTTGTATGACTTTGTTTTAATAGGGTGCTTTTAGCTAAGTTCTAACCCGCCTTATAATGCTGACTTTCAAAGTTGAGACCTAAGCCTATGGCCAATTCGAATTTTATTGTCGAAAATATTTTGACGGGGAAATCCGTTCCTTTTGGTCCGAAGGGGCAACCCAGTGCGATTGGAAAAATACCTGTCTCGGGCAAGCTGGAGATCACCAGCCTTGGTTTTGCCGATGATGAGCAAGCAGACCCAAGACATCACGGTGGGCCAGAAAAAGCACTTCATCATTATGCGCGAGATCATTATCAGGCGTGGCTTGATCAATGCCCGGATATTAATCCTAATTCTTTAAATGTTGGTGGGTTTGGGGAGAATATTTCCACTACTGGATTGCAGGAGCAGGATGTCTGTATTGGGGATATTTTTAAGCTTGGTACAGCGACGGTTCAGATCTCGCAGGGGCGTCAACCATGTTGGAAGCTTAATGTGCGGTTTTCTTATCCCAAAATGGCTGCTGCTGTCCAAAAATCGGGGCGAACCGGATGGTATTACCGTGTTCTGGACGAAGGGTCTGTTCAGCAAGGAGACCTACTAACCTTGATTGAGCGTCCTAATCCAGAATGGACTTTAGCGCGTATTCAAAAAATTCTCTATGTTGATACTCTTAATAAGAGAGATTTACAGGCACTCGCGTTACTGAAAGAGTTGGCTGAGAATTGGCATGTACTGGTACAAAAGCGTTTATCCCGTCTGGAAGTTGAAGACTGGAGCCGGAGATTAGAAACGCCTGATTAAATCGTAACCGCGTGACTGTAGCCTGTCGGCAGACCCAGCTGTGCTCTGTCGAAATCAATGCGAAATTTCATTGCTTTGGGTGGCTTTTACAAAGCATCTTTTTACGAGGAATCCTCTGGCGCTATATGCATTTTTTCCTCTTCTAGTTTTCCACGGTTTTGAGCTGCGTAGATAAAGCACGTTCAACAAAATCCAAACGGTCCTGTCCGTAGAAACTCTCTCCATCGACAAAATAAGTTGGTGCACCAATGACACCGCGCATGATGGCTTCCCTACAGTTGCGTTCCAGTTCGGCCTGAACTGCGGGTGAAAGTGCTTCATTGATAAGGCTTGTCACGTTACCAAAGCCCGCGTTTTCGCAAAGCTCTGTAATAACTTCTTTATCCGCGATGTCGCGATCATATCGCCAAAGAGCTTCTACGACCTTGAGGCTTAGTAAATCCAGATCACCTTTTTCCCCACGCTCTTTTGCACGCTGGGCGGCAATGACAATTCCAGAAGGTAATTCTACGGGGCCATCGTGATGGATAGGTTCACGCTGTAGGGGAATACCAAGATATTTTGCCCACCGCAATGCGTCGTTCATGGCATAATTCCTTAGCATCGTGGGGCGGTTATCAAAGGGAAGTCCACCTATTGCTGGCATTGTTACAGAGAGCACGATGGGGCGATGTATAATTTTGCAGTCATATTTTTGAGCCAGGGCATTCAGGCGGGCAGCACCTAGATAAGTGAAGTTTGAACGCGTTGAATAGTAGTAGTCGATTGTGTGCACAGTTTATACATCCCCAAAGGTAAAGGTTATTATTTGGGTGATCATGCGTCTTACTGTCAGTAATGGCAAGTTCGCTGGTATGATTGCGAATCAGATACTTGGTAAGATAATCGTGATGGAATCATGAGGTGTATAAGTCAAAAAGTTTTCTTGTGCCAATAAATCATACATATTGATGTAGTTTTTTTATGAATCGTAATTGCGATTACTTTCCTAGTCTGTATAGTTAGCGGCAATAAATTTTAATAATTTTTTTGTTTTTAACAGATTGACCGGAATAAATGCTGCCAGTCTGTTTTGCTAAAAACGAGGATAAGGGGTCCTAATATTATGACTGAAGGTTTTACAACTACAGGCAACAAAACCGTTTTAGGTGAAGAAGGCCAAGACCTTCTTGTTGGTCAAGCAGCTTCTACAATTGAAATTACAGCGCCAGCCGGTGGTGAAACCAAGACCGTTTCTTTGGAGCGTGGTCAAACAGCAACCCTGAATTTTGATGCGACGGCAGCAACCCCGGTACTGGAAGGCAATGACTTTGTTCTGACCTTTGACAGTAACGGTGACGGTAGCGCCGATAGTCGTATCGTTTT
>NZ_JBLWTH010000002.1:0-563287 GCF_048270245.1 Kiloniella sp. | reverse complement strand
GGAGCATTAAAAATACTCCAGGCGTAAACAGACCCAATGCACAGATGGATTGCGATCGATGCGGGGGGAACAAGCCAGCGATTAAACCCTGGCTTAGCAATTATATGCTCTTTATTTAACATGGCCATGAAACGGGACATGGGCGAAATCTCCTTTTATTTATTATTTTCAGCTTCGACTATTATTGGATTCTTCGCGAAGCAGCTCCCTGTTAATAGATCTCGTAATGGTGTTAATTTGATTTGGTTATCACGTGATCTTTGCTTCTTAGCGCAAGTGTTGTGCCAATGTGTAATAAGGCTGGGGAAAGGGTTTATTTACCTCAGTTTTGTTTTATCTATGGAGTGATCGGGATTATCGAATATGAGACATTTTGGTGCAGTTGGATTTTAGATGGGGACATTTTGTCTCGGCGACGTTTTTTGCCGATCATAAAATGCAATACATCCAACCTTGATTGCGACGTACGAAGATGACAAGTGGCTCAAAAATCGTTAAAAACAAATATATTAGACAGGTTGGTACACCTACGAATACCGTTAAATGCCGTCTAAAATAATACAGGGATTATACGGCAATGCACTCAGCTCGGGCGAAAAAAGCAGGCGGTATCAATGGGGATGATCATTCTCTTCTTACAGAGAAGGGGAATAAGGAAAAGACGAAAACAACTTACTCTATACTCGTCGTGGATGATGAAGTTGGCATTCGGGACTTTTTACAAAGGTCTCTTCAAAAAACATATAGTCATGTGGATGTTGCTTGCTCAGCAGAAGAAGCAGAAGAATTAAGACAACAACATCATTTTGATCTTTTAATTGTCGATATTTGTCTTCCCGGAAGTTCCGGGGTTGATTGGCTTAAACAACTTGTCGAACAAGATTGGATGTCCGATGTCATCTTTATGACCGCCTTTGCGGATGTTGATAAGGCGATCGACGCCCTGCGTTTGGGGGCATCAGACTTTATCCTGAAGCCATTTCGTTTGGAACAGATGACATCTACTGTAAAGCGATGCGTTGAAAAGCGCCGCTTGATGCGTGAGAATTTTGTTCTGCAAAGGCGAATAGATAACCTTTATTCTCCAGAGGGCATGATTGGTCAGAGCGCTTTATTTTTACAGCTTTGTAAGATGATTTCCCGGTTGGCTCCAACACCGTCTGTTGTCTTGATAGAGGGAGAAACAGGGACAGGAAAAGAATTGGTTGCCAGTGCAATTCACAAGGAAAGCGGACGAAAAGGTCCGTTTGTTCCTGTAAATTGCGGAGCGATTTCTTCTGAATTAATTGAGTCAGAACTTTTTGGCCACTTAAAGGGGGCTTTCACAGGGGCACAAAGGGCGAGGGACGGTCTGTTCTCCTATGCGGATGGTGGTACTTTGTTTTTGGATGAAATATCTGAAATGCCACTACTTCTACAGGCCAAGCTTTTAAGAGTTTTGGAAGAAAAATCAATTCGTCCTGTGGGTAGCGAGAAAGAAATCTCTGTGGATGTACGAATTGTTGCGGCAACAAACCGTAGCCTGGAACAAGCGAAAGCAGAGGGAATGTTTCGGGAAGATCTCTTCTATCGCTTAAACGTGGTTAAGTTGGCCATACCGCCTTTGAGAGATCGAAGGGAAGATATTATCCCATTGGTACAACACTTTTCAAAGATGTTAGCGCGTCAATTGGGAATGCAGGCAATTCCTTTTGATCAGGCTGATTGGCTTGAGATGGAGGCACATGACTGGCCAGGTAATATTCGTGAACTTAAAAATCTAGTTGAGCGGTGTTTATTACTGGGTTTGTTCCCCAAAGATATTTTGAAGGCAGGAGGCGATCAGGCTGAGAGCAGTTTGGGGTATCCTGCACACTGGGATCTGGAGGCAATAGAGAAAGATCACATTAAGAAAGTTCTGGCTTTGATGGCCGGTAATAAAACACAGGCGGCAGAAAAATTAGGTGTATCCCGAAAGACGTTGACGCGGAAATTCCAGTTTTGGGAAGAGCTTGAACATAAAGGCCGTGAAAGTGTTTAAGAGGCTTTATAAGCTCATAACACAAAGTCTGCGCTATAAGTTGCTGTTTCTTGTCTTGATGCCAGTTTTGATTGTTATGCCGACCGTAATTGGTATGGCGTATATTTGGAGTAACGAGATCAGCTATCGCCAGCTTCTTATGAAAGTGACAGGGGATCTATCTGTTGCACATGAATCCTTTTTACGAGCGAAAAAAGGATATTTGGCTAAACTGGTTTTAGTTGCTGAATCTTATCCTTTTCGTGCCGCGTTAAAAAACAAGTTGTCTGCACAAGAACAACAGAAATTGTTAAGCCCGCTTTTGGAAAGCTTTCAGCAGCAAGAGGGGTTTGACTTTATTTATCTGGTTGATCAGCAAGGGTGTAATTATTGGCATCCAAGTCAGTGCAATTATAAAAAGAGTTCCCTGCTTGAAATATCTTTGGAAAAGGGACCTTCGACGGGCATTGAGATTTTTAGTGCTGAAGAATTGAGGGTTATTAATCAGAATTTACCAAAAGAAGTTTATTTGCCCCTGATACCAACACCCTATGCCAAACCAACAGAGCGTACCTTTGAAAACAGGGGGATGGTGATACACAGCTATTATCCAATTCGTGATGAGAGTGGAAAAACAGAAGCCTTTCTTGTTGGTGGTGTTCTGGTGAATAAGGATTTTGCCTTTGTCGATCGATTGCGAGATATCGTTTATAGCAAAGGAAGTCTTGCTGACGATAGCTTGGGAACCATTACGGTTTTTCTCGAAGATGTTCGTATAAACACAAATGTTCCCCGACTTTTACAATCCCCGTCAAAGCGAGCCTTGGGTACCAGAGTTTCAGAGGAAGTACGGAACAAGGTTTTAGATCAAGGCGAAAGCTGGATTGACCGCGCTTTTGTGGTCAGTGAATGGTACGTTTCTGCCTATGAACCAATTGTCGATGTGAACGGACAAAGGGTAGGTATGCTCTATGCAGGGTTTCTGGAAGCTCCTTTTATTGATGCCTATTTAGAAGGGCTGTTTAAGCTTCTCTTGCTTTTTATCGCAGTGACACTTTTTTGTGTCGTGGGCGCGATGTTTGTAGCCCGCTCTATTTTCAAACCAATAGAGGCGATGGCTAATGTTATTGAGCGCATTCAAAAGGGTGATGATCTTCGTATCGGGTGGATTAAAGCAAAAGATGAAGTAGCAACGCTTGCCAATCAATTTGATGCTTTGCTTGATCAACTTCAGCATCAACGAGACCAAATTCAAGAAGGTGCTGATGAGCTAGAGCGTAAAGTTGACCAACGAACGTCCCAGCTACAGCAGCGTACAAAAGCGCTTGAGCGTAATATTAAACTACTAGAACGAACGCGCGAACAGCTAGTCGGCAAAGAAAAGTTGGCAGCTATAGGTGAATTAACGGCAGGTATTGCACACGAGATAAACAATCCAACAGCCGTTATTCTTGGTAACATGGATTTAATGACATCAGAACTCGGAGAAAATGCTGCATGTGTGGAACAGGAAACGCGTTTAATCATTCAACAGGTGTATCGTATCCGTTCTATCATCAATAACCTTTTGCAGTATTCCAGGCCGTCTGATTTCCAAAACCATCCGATGCCAGTGAATATTAATCAGGTCGTTGAAGATACGCGCGTCTTGGTTCAACATGACCTTGATCGTAAAGAAGTTGATTTAAAGCTTGATTTGAAAGCAAGGCATAGTGTTGGGGGAAATCATCAACAATTTCAACAGGTTTTGATTAATTTAATTGTGAATGCAACGAATGCTTCGGCTAAAAATGGAACTATTACAATCCGGACTAGGGACTGGAAAGATCAGGGAGTACTTTTGGTGGTCCGTGATAATGGTTCGGGAATAACCCCTGAGATTTTACCTCGCATTTTTGATCCATTTTATACCAGCTCAAACAGCGGTACAGGACTTGGTCTTTCTGTCAGTTATGGAATTTTACAACGTTTTCAGGCTGAAATAGAAGTTCGTTCTCGCCCCGATTTTGGGAGCTGTTTTTATATCTGGTTTAGCAAGAATGTTGAAAATAGGTCTTTGAGCGAGGTCGAGAAAGATATATTCGCTGATATTGCTTAATCAAATGCGAGTTTAGTGCGCCAAAAAAAAGCCCCCACCACGAAGGTGAGGGCTATGCGTCTGGCTTGCTATTTGTTTGGGAAGACGGCTTGCTCAGACGCTTAAGATGGTGTTTGTGTTTATTTTCTTATGCGCGTTCAAAACCGCGGGCGACTTCCCAGTCGGTGACGCGGCGGTCAAACTCTTCTTGTTCCCATTCTGCTGCACGGGTGTAATGGTCGATGACATCATCGCCCATGGCTGCACGCAGCATGGCAGATTTGTTCAGGGCTTTGGCTGCACCACGAAGAGTATTGGGGATAGAGCGCGCATTTTCGGATGCGTAGGCATCGCCTTTGAATTCGGCTTCAAGTTCACGTTTGTTTTCAATGCCGTCAATACCAGCTGCCAGTAAGGCTGCCATGGCGAGGTATGGGTTTAAGTCGGAACCACCGACACGACATTCTATACGAATAGCTTTGGTGCCTTCGCCACATAGGCGATAGCCAGCTGTACGGTTGTCCTTGCTCCAGATTGCTTTTGTCGGGGCAAAGGTACCTTCGGCAAAGCGTTTGTAGGAGTTGATGTAAGGTGCGAGGAAATAGGTCAGATCGCTGGCGTTGTGCAGAAGGCCAGCAACATACTGACGCATCAGTTCTGACATGCCGTATTCACCATTCGGATCATGGAACAGTGCTTCTTTGCCATCCGCAGACCAAAGTGACTGGTGCACGTGGGAAGAGCTGCCGGCTGCATCATTATGCCATTTGGCTAGGAAGGTGAGGGCTTTGCCCTTTTGCCAAGCAATTTCCTTACAGCCATTCTTGATGAAAACGTGGTTATCGGCTGAAATCAGGGCGTCGTCGTATTTGACGTTGATCTCTTCCTGCCCTGCAGAGGCTTCGCCTTTTGAGCATTCAACCACAATACCGGCACCATGCAATCCATTACGGATCGCGCGCATAACGCCTTCTTCTTTGGTTGTTTGAAAGATGTGATAATCTTCGTTGTACTTCCCAAGAGTTTCCAATGAATGGTATCCGCCTTTTTGGGCATCTTCAAAAGAGTTCTCAAAGAGGAAAAATTCAAGTTCAGAGGCCATATAGGCCTTCATCCCCATTGCTTCCAAGCGGGCGACCTGTTTCTTGAGAATAGCGCGCGGTGAATGCGGGACTTCTGCGTGAGTGTGATGATCTAGCATATCGCACATGACAAAGGCTGTGCCTTCGAGCCATGGGACACGACGCAGAGTGCTGAGGTCCGGTTTCATGGTATAGTCGCCATAACCTGATTCCCAACTGGTGGATTTATAGCCCTCTACTGTTTCCATCTCCATATCTGTTGCCAGAAGATAATTACAGCTGTGGGTTTCTTTGTGGCCACCATTGACAAAATAATCAGCATGGAACCGTTTGCCCATAAGGCGACCCTGCATATCGACCTGACATACAAGGACGGTGTCAATCTCGCCGCTGGAGACGGCTTTATTAAGATCTTCAAAGGAAAGATTGCCGGACATAGCTAAACTCTTATTTTAAATGTTTATAAAGGTGTCACAGCCCGGGTTGTCGGGCTGTGACATTGTAACGATGGGGTTAGCCGTAACGGTAAGGTTTACCAGCTTTTTCCATTGTTTTTGCATATTTCTTGAGGATATCAACAACACGCTTGGAGCGATCGCTCTGTTCTGCGATCTCGTCCCAGAATTTGTAAGCTTCTGCTTCGACAGTTGCCCACTCGTCATCAGGAATAGTTGTAAGCTCAAGCTTTGAACCTTCGGTACGGAGCTGTGCTTCGCCACCCCAGTACCAGTGCTGACGGTAGTAGTGTGAGCTATCCATGCAGAGTTTGAAGAGTGTTTTGAGGTGCTCAGGCACTTCGTTCCAACGGTCTTCGTTCGCAAAGAAAGAACCACACCATGCACCAGAAATGTTGTTGGTGAGGAAGTAGTTAGTCACGTCAGCCCAACCAACAGTGTAATCTTCGGTAATACCGGACCAAGCGATACCATCAAGCTCACCAGTCTGCATGGCAACTTCGATATCTTCCCAAGGCAGTGTTACAGGAACAACACCAAAACGGGACAGGAAGCGACCCGCTGTCGGGAAGGTAAAGACACGCTTGCCTTTTAGGTCAGCAAGGCTACGGATCGGGTCTTTGGTAGCGAAGTGACATGGATCCCATGCTCCAGCAGACAGCCATTTAACGCCGTCAACTTCGTCATAAGCTTCTTCCCAGATTTCATTCAGGCCGTACTGATTGAAAAGAACTGGTACATCAAGGCTGTAACGCGTGCCGAATGGGAAGTATCCGCCAAATACAGATACATCTACAGGTGCAGCAATTGAATCGTCATCACTTTGAACCGCATCAATTGTACCTTTTTGCATGGCACGGAACAGCTCGCCCGTTGGGACCAACTGATCAGCATAGAATAGTTCGATAACCATTTCACCGTTTGCTGCTTTGTTAAAAGCATCAATAGCTGGTTTGATTACGTGCTCACCCAAAGCTGGGCCAGCATAAGTTTGCAGGCGCCACTTGATTGTGGATTGCGCGTGGACAGCTGGTGCTGCCAAAGCAGATGCGCCAGCGGCACCAACGGTTGCCATACCAGCTTTTTTTAGAAAATCGCGTCTATTCGTCATCGTATAGATACTCCCTGTTTAAACTTATTAATATCCCGAGAAAACTCGAGCGGTTTAAGCTCTTTCACTTTATTCGTGTAGTTTAGTCTTCACTTTTTACTTATTTAACCTCCTGTCAAAAATCATACTTTGCATCATCCCGTGTTTAGTCTTTGACGTACTCAGGTAACCAAAGAGCAATTTCAGGGAATGACATAACAATCACTAATGCGAAAATCATGATCAGGACAAAAGGGATCACCGAGCGATAGATATCGACTAGTGAAATTTCAGGTGGCGCCATGGCCTTCATTAAGAAAAGGTTGTAACCAAAAGGTGGTGTCATATAGGCAACCTGAACAGTGATGGTATAGAGCACGCCATACCAAATTGGGTTAAAGCCTAGGCTGATAACAAGCGGAATGTAAAGTGGCGCTACAATCACCAGCATGGCGGTGTCATCCAGGAACATTCCCATTACGATGTAGGAAAGCTGCATCAGGATAAGGATTTCCCAAGGGCTTAGGCCCCATTTTTCAAGGAAGAGGCTCTCGATTGCTTTGACGGCGCCAAGACCATCAAAAACGGCACCAAAGGCAAGAGCGGCCAAAATAATCCACATAAACATACAGCTGATACCCAGTGTTTGTCTGATTGTGGTTTCCAGGACTTTAAAAGTTAGCCGCTTTCTAAAGAGAGCCGCTAGCATCGCTGCTGTCGCGCCAACAGCGGAACTTTCAACAAGGCTGGTGATACCTGCGACAAAGAACCCAGTCATAAATACAAAGATTAAAAGTGGCAGGATACCGGCTTTCAACAATGCTAATTTTTCGCCCAACGGCATCTGACGTTCTTCTTTTGGCAATACAGGGCCAAGTTCTGGCTGTAAGCGACATCTGACAACGATATAGACGACAAACATGGTTGCCAGCATTAGGCCAGGAATTGCTCCGGCAAGCCACAGGTCACTCACGGGTTGGCGGGCAATCATGCCATAAAGAACAAGAACAACACTTGGGGGAACAAGAATACCAAGCGAGCTTCCTGCCTGAATCACCCCTGTTACCATAACCTTGTCATAACCGCGCCGAAGCATTTCGGGCAAGGCAATGGTTGCGCCAATTGCCATACCGGCAACAGACAGGCCGTTCATTGCTGAAATGAGAACCATAAGACAGATGGTGCCGATCGCAAGACCACCGTGAAGAGGCCCCATCCAGACATGGAACATTTTATAGAGATCACTTGCAATTCCGGATTCAGAAAGCATGTAGCCCATGAATACAAAGAGAGGCAATGTGAGAAGGGGATACCAACTCATTAATTTTGAGGCGGCTGTGAACGGCATTTCTACGCCGCCTTCACCCCAGAGAAAAAGCGCTGCAACTGCGGCAACAAAACCGATAGCTCCAAAAACACGTTGGCCAGTTAACATCATGACCATCATGGTTGAGAACATCAGTAATGCGATCATTTCATAACTCATTACAGTGTAACTCCTCTGGCTTTGGCCAGATCTTTAAAGAAAGTTGCAGTTGCTTGTAAAAGCATAAGCAAGACACCCAAAGTCATGAGAATCTTAATTGGTGCGAGTGGGTATTGAATCAACGTGCGAGTCTTTTGCCCAACTTCAATGGTGTACATCGTGCTGGATACGGCACCGTAAAGAAGAATAACGAGATAAAACATCAAGAAAATTGACGTGAAAACATCCATCTTGGCTTTGCCTTTGGAAGACCATCTACTATAGAAAAGATCCATCCGTACGTGGGCATCTTCCTGCATGGAAAAGCCACCACCTAGTAGGTAGTAAGCAGACATAAGGAACTGGGATATTGTTACGACTGAATTGATAGGTGTATCAAACAGTGTTCGGGAAAGAGAGGAATAGAGGAGTAACCCGATCATGACGAAGATAAGATGCATCGTAACCAGCCCTGTAAACCGGTTTAATGTATCAACCCCCTTGACGTAGGATTTTATTATATTGGGCATTTCAGTTTCCCAGGCTCGTTTGTTTCGTTGTTGAAGCGGTCTGAATTTGTTGATTGTCCAGAGCTTCTTTTGTTTCTTTTATTGCTTTGTTTAATAGGGATGCCATCTGTTTTTGTGTCTTTTGATCAGAGATCAAATCGTTTCTTATTTCCAGCATAACATTCATTAACCCCCTGGGTAGGGCGTGTTCAGTCAGTGTGTGTGTCACGCCGTCAACGGGGGCGTAAGGCTCGTTCAATCTCAAGACATAATCTGATGTTTCTGCCGCAAAAGACTGGATCAGCTGGTCGGCAAAACGGCTGTCTTTGTCATGCAAAAAACCAATTTCGACGTCTCTTTTCTGCCCCTTATAGATCGGGGTGAAAGAATGAACTGTTATGATGACAGGTTTATGACCGTCAGCTGTTTTTTGGTCGAGGCATTTGCTCACGGCATTTCTAAAAGGCTTATAGACACCGTTTATTCTTTTGTTCCGCTCTTCTTGGCTCAGGTTCGCGTTACCGGGGATTTCAAAGATTTCGCTTTGAAATGGCATAGCGTTCAATGCTTCGGGCGGACGATTACAGTCATATACCAGTCTGGATACACACTGTTCGACAAGGGGGGCATCAAGTTGTTTCGATAGATGTTGTGCGACAGCCAATGCACCGGGGTCCCATGCTATATGCTGATTTATATCGCTATCGCTAAGGCCCAATTTGTTGTATTCAGAAGGAATATGGTTAGAGGCATGTTCGCAGATAATCACATACTCTCCGTTGCCTGAAAGATTAGTCGTTTTGACCACACTTTCAGGTGTAGAATTATCAACGGAATTTAATAACTCGTTCGACAAGAACCTTACCCCAGGTATTTTATTAGCTTATTTTTGAAATTATATTTTCAGAATTGAAAAATAAGTCAAGATATTTTCTGAAAATATTGTTTCAGAGAAATAAAATATGGAGAAATTTCTTCATTTGTGTTTAGACTAGGTATTGATTATCAACCTATTGGTATGATTACAGGGTACTGATAACGTTATGGATGGAATAGAAACCTAAGATGGGTACAAATCAGAATCTGACTGTTGCTGAACGAATTCGTAAGCAATTCGATAGCTTGACCCGGGCAGAAAGACAGTTGGCAAATGCCATATTAGAAGATTATCCCGTTTCAGGTCTGGGCAGTATTACCGCCGTTTCTGAAAATTCCGGTGTTTCAACACCAACGGTTGCCAGAATGGCAAGAAAGCTTGGGTTTGGTGGATTTCCCCAGATGCAGGCGCAATTGCATATTGAACTGAAAGCCACCATATCCAGCCCCATTGCCAAGCATGATCTGTGGTCTGAAAGCGCACCGGATACGCATATTCTTAACCGCTTTGCAGATGCTGTTACTGAGAATATGCGACAAACGTTAAAGCAGATTGATCCGAAAGAGTTTAATGCAGTTGTCGATTTACTTTCAGATCTGAACCGTGAAATTCATGTTGTTGGTGGGCGGATTACCCGCTCTATGGCGGATAACTTTTTCACTCATATGCAGGTAATGCGTTCGGGCGTAACGCTTGTTGCCCCAAATTCAAATACTTGGGCACATTATGTTTTAAACATGAACAAGGGGGATGTACTGGTCGCTTTTGATATCAGACGTTACGAACACGACATTCTGCGATTGGCTGAAGTTGCCAAAGCGCGTGGTGTGACGCTGGTGCTTTTTACCGATCAATGGGGATCTCCGGCCGCAAAGTTGGCAACCTATAGTTTGAACTCGCGTATCGAAGTGCCCTCTGCTTGGGATTCCCTCGTCGTCACACTTTTCCTAGTAGAAGCCGTTATCGCAGGTGTTCAGACCCAAACTTGGGATGAAACAAAGAGCAGGATGAAAACTCTCGAAGAGCTCTTTGATCAAACCAAGATGTTCAAGAAATTTATTTAAACAGGTAAAGGCTTGTCCTTTAAAAATGCATTCCTACAAAGGTTACGAGTGAGATCAATCAACTT
Organism: Kiloniella sp.; assembly: GCF_048270245.1. GTDB lineage: Bacteria > Pseudomonadota > Alphaproteobacteria > Kiloniellales > Kiloniellaceae > Kiloniella. The sequence goes on along the minus strand of NZ_JBLWTH010000002.1, from coordinate 552,604 downwards.
TGGGTAAGCTTTGATCCATTTCACGGGCAGGCTGTGGGCAGCAGCTTCCGACAATTTTTGCAGGAACACCAACGGCTGTGCAGTGCGCGGGGACATCTTCCAGCACCACTGACGTTGCACCGACTTTGGCGCATTCGCCAATTTCAATGTTTCCAAGAATTTTGGCCCCGGCACAAATAAGCGCGCCTTGACGAATTTTAGGATGGCGGTCGCCTGTGCCTTTACCCGTGCCGCCAAGCGTTACATTTTGCAGCAGAGAAACATTATCTTCTACGACGGTGGTTTCACCAATGACAACACCTGTGCCGTGATCAATCATAATGCCTTTGCCAATTTTGGCTGCGGGGTGGATATCCAATCCGAAAACCTCAGAGATCCGGTTCTGCAAAAAGAGCGCGAGTGCCTGTCGGTTATTATTCCATAGCCAATGGCTTAGTCGATAACACTGCAGAGCGTGGAAACCTTTGAAATAGAGTAAAGGTTCCAGATGGGATGTGCAGGCGGGGTCTCTTTCAAAAACGGCTATGATATCAGAGCGAATGGATTGACCAATGCTAGGGTCTGCTGAAAAGGCGTCTTCAAACACTTGCCCGAGAAGTCGCGCAGAAACGGCATTGTTCCCTAGCTTTTCCGACAACATATAACCAATGGCTGCTTCCAGATTGTCATGGTTGAGCATAGACGATTGTAGAAAGCCAGCGAGAACAGGCTCTTTGACAAGCATTTCATTGGCTTCTTTACGAATATAAGACCAAATGAGATCAGTTGTTTCAGCTTGCTCTGCGACATAGGACATTTTTGTTCCTTTTCTTGGATAGCGTCTAACGCGTAAATATATCCAGAATGCGTAGTATATAACGATATAGGAAAAAGGGGCGCGTTTTTAAATGAAAATTTGTGATAATGGCTATGAATAATATTTATTTTGATGCACTTTATGCGATACCTCCATCGATCAATTCTTCAAATTTGCCGTCGTAAATCTACTGTTTTTAAAAGATATATACTTTATGTCCTTTTCTTTTCTCGATCTTTTGCCGCTAGAAACATCAAGACTACGTATTCGTCAGTACCAAAGTACAGACCTGGAACCGACAAGAGCTATGAGCCAGGATCCTGAGCTGAGGAAGTGGATTCCCACTGGTGTTTACAGCGATAAAGAACACGCAGAGTATGTTCGTGTTTCCGGGACTGCGGATGCCAAGGATTTTGTTGTCGAAGATAAGGTGACCGATGTTGTCATTGGCGAAATGACTTTTCATCCTTGGTTTGTAGAGAAGACCTGGGAAATTGGTTGGCTTATATTGCCTGAATTTCAGGGGCGGGGGTATGCGAGTGAAGCTGCATCCGCGCTGCTTGATGTAGGATTTTTAGAGCTTGAAATTCATAGAATTGTGGCTACAGCTCAACCTCAAAACCCGTCTTCCTTTCGGGTTATGGAAAAGCTTGGCATGCGTAGGGAAGGGGAATTTTTACAGTGTATTCCACGGTCTGACGGCACATGGTGGGACGAAGTATTCTACGCAATCCTTGCCAGTGAATATAAAGATATGAAAAGTCGGCAAGTGATAGAAAATCGGTAGCCCCAGAAGTAGCCCCAGAATTACTGATTACCCAGAATTACTGCTTTTCCAGTATCTTTTTTAGAAACTTTTTGGTTCTTTCGCGTTTAGGGTCTGAAAAAAGCTCTTCTGCGGGGGCTTCTTCTACAATTTGTCCATCAGCCATGAAGATGACGCGGTCTGCCACATCGCGGGCAAAGGCCATTTCATGGGTAACAATAATCATTGTTCGTTCTTCGGTCGCCAGTTCTTTTATGACGTTAAGAACTTCACCCACCAGCTCGGGATCGAGAGCTGACGTCGGTTCGTCGAAAAGGATAACATCTGGTTCCATGGCAAGCGCACGAGCAATGGCGACCCGCTGTTGTTGACCACCAGATAGCGCAGAAGGATAGGCGTCTTCCTTATTCGCGAGACCAACTTTTTTTAGAAGTTTACGTGCTTTTTTAGCCGCAGAATTCGGTTCTTCACCCTTCACAATGACCGGGCCTTCGGTGATGTTTTCCAGAACGGTTCTGTGTGGAAAGAGATTAAAATTCTGAAAGACAAAGCCGGCGGATTTTCGTAACGCACGAATGGCCTTTTTTTGTCTCTTTAGATCTTGGGATGCATCAACTGTTGTGCTCGAAATCCGAATGTTACCGCCATTTGGTGTTTCCAGAAAATTGAGGCATCGTAACAAAGTTGTTTTGCCTGATCCGCTGGGGCCAATAATTGCCAGAACTTCGCCTTTGTGTACATTCAGATCAATGTCAGAGAGAACGTGGTTGTTATCAAAGGATTTTTTGAGACCTTTGACCGCGATCATGGTCTCTTTATTATTACGGTCCATCTTAGTTTGCCCTCATATGACGGTTTGATCGTTGTTCCATTTTGCTTTGCAGTCGGGACAGAATGATACAGAGGATCCAGTAGATAGCAGCCGCACTGAGATACATGGCAAATACTTCGTAGGTTCTCGCTGAAATGAGCTGTGCCTGACGGAACAGTTCTGGCACCTGAATAGTCGCTGCAATCGCAGTATCTTTTATGAGGCTGAGGAATGTGTTGCCAAGGGCAGGTAAAGCAACACGGATAGCTTGCGGTAAGATGGAGCGCCTCATGGCTTGTGCCGGGGTCATACCAATGGAATAGGCAGCTTCCCAGTGGTTTTTATCCACGGATTGTATTGCGCCCCGTAAAATCTCACCTGTGTAACCACCAACATTCAGGCTAAGGCCAAGGAGAGCAGCAGGAATTGGGTCAAGTCTGATCCCAAACTCTGGCAGCCCGTAATAAATGAGGAAAAGTTGTACGATAAGCGGCGTTCCCCGGATAAAGGAAACAAAGAACATTGCTGGCCAGCGCATTAACCTCGATGGCGAGAGATGCATAAAAGCAATAAGAAACCCCAGACTTAACCCAAGGATCATGGACCCGGCACTGAGACCAACGGTAAAGGCAGTTCCCTTCATTAAGAAGGGAACTGATTTCAGGATAAGGTCGATCATTGCATCCATGAATTTACCGTTGTTGTTTGTTCAGGTCGGCTGAATAGTTATGTCGAATTAAGTCTGGGGTTGATTTTAAGGTTATTTGGTTGCGTCTAGCTTAAACCATTTTTGGGAAATTTTTGCGAGTGTACCATCTGCACGCAATTCATCTAAGGCTTTATTTAGTTCATCAAGAAGATCGGTGTTCCCTTTGCGAAGCGCAATTCCCATGCGTTGTTTGTCAAAGGGTTCTCCGGCCGCAACAATTCTGCCGCCAGAATTTTCAAGAAGATAGGTTGCGGCCAAACGATCGTTTAGGAAAGCGTCCAAGCGACCAACAAGTAGATCCTGTAGTTTTGTAGCGTTGTCGTCATAGGTGGAAACATTTGCGTCCGGTACATTTTGGGTGAGCCACTCTTCGTAGTTACTTCCCAGACCTACGCCAACAGTTTTACCGGCAAGATCAGCAGGACTATTAAAATCAGACTGTTTATCTTCGCGGGTAATGACCTGAATACCAGACACGGTATAAGGCTGTGTAAAGTCATATTTCTTTTGACGCTCTTCAGTAATCGTCACTTGATTGGTGACGATATCAAAACGCTTTGTTTCCAGACCGGCAAGCATACCATCCCATTTTGTTGGGACAAATTCTGCATTTACGCCAATACGTTCTGCAACAGCTTTGGCCACATCAACTTCAAAGCCAACAAGTTCGCCGTTTTCATCTTGATAGTTAAACGGTGGGTAAGTTGCTTCCAGACCGATCAGGATTGTGCCGCGGTCCTTGATTGTTGATAACAGCTTTTCGTTGTTTTCAGCGTTGGCTGAGGCAAAGGAAAGGCCAAATGCTGTCACTGCAAAAGCAGCCGCAGAAATAATGTTTTTTACGTTTATATAGCTCATGGTGATTCGCTTGTTACTAGACTAATAGGGTTTGGTTGATGCTGATATGTACTATGCTGATGTGTGTTTCAAGTTATTTAACGCTTCGAAATGTGAATAGCAGATATTCACAATTTATAAGTGTGAATTTGTGGGAGCTTATGAAAAGAATATAGTTTTCAGTTCGCTGTGTGAAATAATGCTAACCGTAAAACATTATGTCTTCGATAGTATCTGGAAGAGAGGCCGTTAAGAGAGATTTTGTCGTATGATGCAGGTGCATAATAGCTTTTTTTGCCAATTGTGTGGGGAGGTCTCCAAGTTCGTGCTCTCTGGCGACTAATGAAATTGTACGGTGAAGCGGTGTAAAGGGAAGGGGGGAAATAGACACTCCCCGAAGAAAATGGCGACTTTCAAGTAATCCAGTGGGGGTTGTTATTGTCCATCCTGCACCTGCTGCGATCATTGGCATGATGGAACGGGTTGTGTCCAGTTCGTAGCGGTAGGGAGGTCTTATTTTTAGTCTTCTTAGGTGCTGTTCTATTAATCTGCTGACGGGTAGCTTTGGGGTGAAGCGAATAAAAGGCAACCCTGATGTCTGTATTTCGTTATTTATGAATTTAACAGGTTTGTCTTGGGGGGTAACGAGAACAAAGGGTTCTTTGTAAAGTGGATAACGCTCCATCTTGTCCATATCATCCATTGGGTCCATTGTGATGATGATATCTGTTTTTCGATTAAGGAGAGCTTCTCTGTGATCGTCGGTTTGTCCGCTGGTGATTGTAACGCTTCCGTTTGGGTAAAGCTCTCCGACGCATTGGGTTAATTCAGGGATTAAAGTATCTGCAAGTGTATCGATAACAGAAATTCTGACTTTCTTAAGGGGGGCAGTATCAAGGTTATGCAAGGTACCCCACATATCAGTGACAGTTTCGAGTACCTTCAGTGCATGCTGATAATATACGTGACCAGCGGGCGTAAGTGATATTGGGCGGATTGATCTATCAAACAGGACTGTGGAGAATAAATTCTCTTGCTGGGTGATGTGCTGGGAAATTGAGGACTGAGTCATGCCAAGGTGCTGTGAAGCTTTTGACATGCTTTCTTTTTCAACCACAGTTACAAATATTTCCAGGGCTCGTAAATTTAGTCCTTTGGTAATTTCCATCTTTTTTGAACCCTTATTGCGTTGCCATTGCATGTTAAATCTTCATAGAGATAAGTTCAAAATTATTAAAGATAAAATGAATATGTATTTATGTGTTAATGAGAATTGGGTCTTGTTAAGATATTGTTTTTTTGAGTTAATTTAGGAGTTTTTTAGGGAGAAGTTTTCTTTTAAGTAAAAATGAATTTGTCCATTAATTTCATTTACAAGTTTGGAAAGAGTTAGGCTTTCTCGTCTTATCTTGGCATGATTGATGTCGATAAATACGAACTTTGATTAGTTAAATGGATGTCAGGAAAAACGATGCAGAAAAAGTCTTCATTTGATCCCGCAATTATGAATGATTTTCCAAATTTTGTGACGCACCTTGAGTGTTCTTACACGGGGGAGAAGCTTGAAGCTGGTCAGTTGCATGGTCTTTCTCCTGTGGGAAAGCCTATTCTGGTTCGTTATGATCTGAAAGCTTTGGGTAAAGCGCTTTCAAAAAAGGATTTAGCACAAAGACCAGGTGGATTTTGGCGTTATCGGGAATTCCTTCCTGTGCAGCAGGCTCAAAACGTTGTTAGTCTTGGCGAAGTTATGACTCCCTTACTTTCTTTACCCAGTCTGGCGGGTAAGGGCGGGGAGCTCATTGTAAAGGATGAAGGGCGTCTTCCCACGGGCTCTTTCAAAGCTCGGGGATTGGCACTGGCAGTTTCCATGGCAAAGGAGCTTGGTGTTAGCCGTCTTGCTATGCCGACAAATGGTAATGCGGGGGCGGCGATGGCGGCCTATGCAACGCGGGCTGGAATGGAAACAACTATTTTTTGTCCCGATGATACCCCCGAAGTGAATGTATCTGAGATCGAATATCAGGGCGGAAAGGTCTATCGCGTTAATGGGTTGATCAATGATTGTGGTAAGATCGTTGGGGAGGGAAAAGAGCCAACCGGATGGTTTGACTGTTCAACTCTGAAAGAACCTTATCGTATTGAAGGCAAAAAAACGATGGGTCTAGAGCTTGCTGAGCAACTCGGTTGGGATGTTCCAGATGTTATTTTTTATCCTACGGGAGGAGGGACTGGTCTTATTGGTATGTGGAAAGCTTTTGAAGAGTTGGAAGCTATCGGCTGGATTGGATCTAAGCGTCCCAAAATGGTGGCTGTGCAATCCACGGGCTGTGCGCCGATCGTCAAGGCTTATGAAGACGGTGAAGAACACGCGCCTTTGTGGGAAAATGCCTATACCCATGCATCTGGTATTCGTGTGCCTGTCGCTGTTGGGGATTTCCTTATTTTACGGGCTGTACGTGAAAGTGGTGGTTTTGCAATTGCTGTTACGGATGAGGCAATCACGCAATCCCAAGCAGAGGTTGCTCAAAAGGAAGGTGTTTTACTTTGCCCAGAAGGGGCCGCGACCTATGCGGCGTATAAGCAGTCTTTGGCAAATGGCCAGATTAAAGAAACAGATCGCGCTGTTCTGTATAACTGTGCAACCGGGTTGAAATATCCTATGCCGCCTATTACGCGGACACTTGATAAGGACCAACCCATTGATTATTCAAAAATATAGTAATTTATTTTGAGAATAATACTAATACTGACGTGCTTTTCGACTTTGTCGTTGGTGCATTTGGTTCCGCTGAGAGTTTAATAATAAAAACTCAGGCATTGCGATTGTTAAGGGGCGATGACTATTTCACCATCTTCTTTCTCGTAAGTTGAACCAGAAGGTGCGTTTATCAGTGAAAACACAGTTTCTGATGGCCTGCATAGTAAGGTGCCTTTATCTGTACATACTATCGGGCGATTTACTAAAATAGGATATCGCAGCATTGCTTCGAATATGGTGTCATCAGAAACTATTGGATTAAGCAGTCCTAGCTCTTTTGCGGGGGATTTCGTCGTACGCAGCGCTTGTCGAGGCGTGAGATTAGATTTGTTGAATAAACCTTTCAAATGTTCACTATTCCAGCCTGTCTTTAGGTATTCTATGACTTCTGGCTCACCGTGGAATCGTCTTAATATATTCAGAACATTCCGTGATGTTCCGCATTCTGGGTTATGATAAATAATGATTTTCATTACCTTGATCTCATTAACCTGTAGGTCTTGTTAACTGATTTCAGTACGGGTTATTTTTTGTTTATTTTCTGGGGAAATAGGCTTGGGTTTTATTGGCAAGGGCAACTAAAGATAACATAACCGGGACTTCTACGAGTACACCGACAACGGTTGTCAGGGCTGCTCCTGAATTGAGTCCGAATAAACCAATGGCAACAGCTACGGCAAGTTCAAAAAAGTTAGATGTTCCGATAAGGGCGCAGGGGGCTGCGATACGATAGGGTACTTTCATAAACCAGGCCGCAAAATAGGCGATTACGAAAATGCCGTATGACTGGAGCAATAGAGGTATGGCTATAATAATTATTAGAGTTGGGTTTGCTAATATTACATTGCCCTGAAAGCCAAAAAGAAGAACGACAGTGGCTAAAAGACCTAATATAGAAAAGGGCTTTAATGCTGCGGTGAAATTTGAAACCGCTTCGTCCGTTTTATTTGCATTGAGCAGAATTTTTCGGGTTATAATTCCTGCTATCAAGGGGACGATGACATACAAAATAACGCTGAGGATTAGAGTGCCCCATGGAACGGGGATATCTGTTACCCCTAAAAGTAAGGCAACTATGGGGGCATAAGCAAAGATCATAACCAGATCATTTATACTGACCTGTACTAATGTATAGTTCGCATCACCTCGGGTGAGGTGCGACCAGACAAAGACCATTGCTGTGCACGGGGCTGCACCTAATAATATTAACCCGGCGATATATGAATCTGCATCAGGTGCTGCGATTAGGTCTATAAACAAGAATTTAAAGAAGAAAACGCCAAGAGCCGCCATTGTGAAGGGTTTTATCAACCAGTTTACAACCAAAGTAATGAAAAGGCCTTTGGGTTGCTTTGCGACATACCGGATGCTGCCAAAATCTACCGATACCATCATTGGATAGACCATGGCCCATATCAATGCTGCAATGACAAAGTTAACATGCGCATATTCGAATGAGGTTAGAAGGTTGAAGATCTCAGGCCAAGTTTGGCCGAGAACAATGCCAAGTGTTATTGACAAAGTAACCCATAGGGAAAGCCATTTTTCGAAAATTCCGATACCGTTATTCTCTGTTGACATTTTATACCTATTTTCTCACTTGGTGGACTGTGTGTGGTTCAGTGAAGGTGTCGAGCCCGTTCTGTTATCACAGGCAACTTTATCGATAACAGATTGGCAAAGTTCAGGATTGCCTCCGCAACAATCCTCCATCAGGAAGGTGAGAAGATTTTTTATTGCTTCAAAGTCGACAAAGTATCTTATCGTGCGTCCTTGCCGTTCTTTACGTAGTAATTGCGAGTTTACTAAGATCGATAAATTTGTTGATGCAGTATTCGGGCGGATATCAAGCGCTTGACTGATCTCACCGGCCAACAGACCGCTATCCCCAGCCTTGATGAGTATGCGGACCATATCAAGCCTTACAGGTTGGCTCATTGCCGAGAAGATCATGAGTGCATTTGATGTTTCCATATTTCAAGAATAATAGAAATATTAAATGCAAGCAAGCTTTTAAATTTAAAATTTGTCACTTTAAAAAATGGATACCTAAACGTTTGGAGAATTTTGTTGTTTTCAAGGTTTGTTTATTTATCAATAAAGTAGCACGTACTGTCCGGCTGTGTGATTAGGCATTTGTGCTGGTGGAGGATGTGTAGGAATAGAGATTAACGTCTTCTCTTAATATCCAGCCTTTTGATTGCCAGAAGTCATTGGCAATTCCATTGTCTTTGAAGACAAAAATATGTGTTTTATCGATGCCGATTTCTGAGAGGCTAGAGAGGCATTCCCTGAAAAGTTTCTCACCTAATCCTAATTTTCTGTAATTTGGCTTTACAGCTAAGTGTTGCAAGTATCCTCTACGGCCATCGTGGCCACACATGACGCAAGCAATAATAATCTCTTTATCTTCAATTACAAAATTAAGTTCGGGATTTCGTTCCAAATAACGTTCTGTTGCTTGGTACGAATCAGCATCGCGTAACGTAACACCAGGCGTTTCCTTGAAAAGTTCTATCAGTGCAGGATGGTCTGAGGGTAACATCTGGCGTAAATTCATTGAAAAAGTCTTTGTTAAGGTTCTTAAAAGATTCCAAAGCTTTGCATCTTGTTAACGATATTAGAATAAACAGTTTCTGTCGTTTTTCCTATCTTTTGTTTATTGAGTAATGGTTGTGTACGTAAAGGGGGTAGATTGGGGAAAATATCAAAATCGGTAGTGGTCCTTTTTGTCCTTACATTTCTTTTGGGGTGTAAAGAAAATGGCGATGCCTTCGAAATGAAAATGATGAGTTTAAGCAAGACGAACATAGGGGTGAAAAATCTGGATACCCGAAAGCTTGAAGGGTGTGTTGTTCTATTAAACGGAGCAAATGGGTTTTGGCACGAGCCAGAAAGATCAGAATTTAATAAGGGGGAAAGCCGCACCTTTTCTCTAGCTCGGTTCTATAGTGTTGGTAAGCGCCAATTTGACTATAGAGTGGATAAAATTTCCCAGGTTTCTGTCAGCTGTAAGAAACCACTGGGGTCAGCGTTGGTTTTTGAAACAAACCAAGGGTCTTTAGGTTTTCTGAAGTGAGTTTAAGAAAATACAATCATTTGATCGTTAGTTAATCCAAGGTTAGCTTTGTCTTCTTACACTAAGAGTACTTTGTAAGCTTTTGGTGTCGAAGAATGATGATGTATCTGTTCCGATTGTTCTGTATGGCCTTCTTACCCTGTTTACTTGTTGTGGGATGTGAAGACATGACGGGTGATTTCGATATGGAGCTTGTGTCTCTTAGCCGGACAAGTGTTGTTATCAAAAGCACGAACAGTGAATCACTTTCTGATTGTGTGGTTCTTATTAACGGGGCAAGTGGGTTTTGGTACGAACCTGAACGCGTCGCTTTTCAAAAAGGACAGCGCCGAACTTTTATTCTTTCTCGTTTCTTCACTTCAACGAAACGCCAATTTAATGATCAGGTCGATAGCATCTCGCAGATAGCCGTCAATTGTACGCAACCTACCGGCACTGCTGTTGTTTTTGAAAAAAATCAAAACTTCGGTGGGTTCCTTAATTAGGTGGTGTTCTAGAATTAGGCTGCGCTTTGGGGAAATCAAACTTCACTCAATCGTGAGAGGTGGGCGTTGTTCGCGACTTGCTTCCTTAACATTCAACTGTTTGAATATGTTTTCGAATAATTGAAATAGTTAAGACAAACATGTCTCAGAAATCTGATGACCAGCCTGATGATGATATCAGCTTTGGGCAATTACGTGATATTCCAGAAGATGAGATTATGTCTCATATGTCCGATCCTCGTGTTGCAGAGCATATGCCCTTACTCACATTCACGTGGGATAAGCAGGCTCTTATTAAATTCATTGAGGCCAAAGAAGAGTGCTGGGGGCGGGATGGGCTTGGTCATTGGGCAATATTTTATAAAGGCGCCTATGTTGGTTGGGGCGGATTTCAAAAAGAAGGCAGCGAATGGGATTTCGGGTTGGTTTTAAAGCCTGAATGTTTTGGTTTCGGTCAACGAATAACCCGCAAAGCACTGGCGTTTGCAAAAGCAGACAGTCGTATTCCCTTTGTAACTTTTTTACTGCCATTATCTCGAACAAAAACGGCTGCTCTTAAGAGGCTTGGCGCAGAATTCATTGAAGAGATTGAATTAGAGGGTGCTGTTTTTAAGAAATATAAACTCGACACAATCTGATCGGAATGTACCCCAGCGTGTTTTTCTAAAAGAGGGGACAGGCAAAGGGATATCGTAACTCTGCCATGATGTCGCATGTTCTTGATGTTTTTATACGCCTTTGATATATAGCCGCCATATATTGTAGCTCTGGTTTTGCGTTCCAGCCCGCACAAGGAAAGAGAATGTCAAAGATTGTTGTTTCGGCACTGTATCACTTTGCCGTTTTGGAAGACTTTGAAAGTCTTCGTGAACCCCTTCATAATTTTATGGTGCAACACGATGTCAAAGGGACATTGTTACTTGCACGCGAAGGTATTAATGGCACTGTCGCGTCATCCCAAGAAGGAATTGATGCACTTCATGCCTATATTCGCGCCGATGAGCGATTAAAGAATGTCGTGACCAAGGAGTCCTATCACGATGAAATGCCGTTCCATCGCACCAAGGTAAAGCTCAAGAAAGAGATTGTTACCATGGGGGTTGAAGGCATTGATCCAAACCAGATCGTTGGCACTTATGTCAAGCCACAGGATTGGAATGCGTTGATTTCTGACCCTGATGTGGTTTTGGTTGATACCCGCAATGATTATGAGGTGGGTATTGGCACTTTTAAAAATGCCATTGATCCAAAGACCGCAACTTTCAGAGAGTTTCCGGCCTATGTTGCGGAAAACCTTGCTGATGCAAAGAATAAAAAAGTTGCGATGTTCTGTACGGGCGGTATTCGTTGCGAAAAATCAACGGCCTACTTGAAAGAGCAGGGCTTTAAAGATGTTTACCATCTTGAAGGCGGGATTCTGAAGTACCTGGAAGAAGTACCAGAAGAAGAGTCTTTATGGGAAGGTGAGTGCTTTGTCTTTGATAGCCGTGTTGCTGTGAAGCACAATCTAGAAAAGGGTGTGTATGATCAGTGTTTTGCCTGTCGTATGCCAATTACGGAAGAAGACAAGCAAAGTGAACATTATCGCAAAGGTGTTTCTTGTCACCATTGCTACGAGAGTTTGACTGACGAGCAGTTAAAACGTTTTGAAGAGCGTGAGAAGCAAATCGAACTCTCTGAAAAACGTGGGATTGATCATATTGGGGGCGAGGTTGCCTCCCTAATAGAAAAACGCCGCGAAGAAAAGCAATTGGTCAGAGAGCAACAGAAGAAAATCACAGAAGCTCAAAAGTGACCTTATCATCGTATCTGTTATAGGTTTTAGGTGTTTAGGCGGGATGTAGGTCATCTCGCCTAAGTTGTTATTGATTAAGCCATTTAGTCGAAATCTTATCCATTGCTTCTTTGGCTGAAATCAATGCTCCTTCGAGATATCCACCCTCAGAAGAGGCAAGTTCGCTTCCGATAAATTCTATCTGTCCCTGCCAAATATTCTGCATGCTTTCTGGATGTCTATATTGGGGATGAGACTGGAGTGGTTCGATGTCTTTTATTGTTGCTGTAAATGGGTCTTGGGCCCAATCCTTGATAGTAATTTCAAGAGGTGTCGGCGCTTCAGGACCAAATAGGCGCTGGATTTGTTCTTCTATCAGGCGTTTTAAATGTGTCTTACCCAAATTTTTCCTTTGTGCCCCAGAAGCACCAAGAAAGCCAAAAAGCGCGTAGTTATGAACTGGTGAGGAAGCATCATGGATCTCCATCATGGGGCCGATGCGGCTAAAGGCCTGACCCGAGAGACTATGCTCTCTCCAAAATGGGCGCTGGAAATGAATGAGGGCTTTGGCGTTCCCTGCCATCCATGTTGGAATGGCACGCATGTCATTGCGAATATGATCACTCAAGTCTGGTGAAAACTGTATCTTATCTTCAATAAGACGGGGCGGGAGTGCAAAAACAAGGTGGTCACATGTAAAGCTGATGTCGTTGCCGTTATTCTGTGCATCTATTTTTACGTCGTTATCTTGATTTTTGACTGAAGTTACCTTGTGATTCAGGAGAATATTAGTAGTGGGAATCTGTGCCTGTAGTTTATCTGTTAAACTAGATATTCCGCCCTGAATTCGATGTGAAGTCATTTGATACTGGTTTCCGGGAAGGCGTTCCGAAAATACATTGGGATCTTCGTATAGTATGTCGCCAGTATTTTGTTGTTCGAATATCTGACAATCCAGTTCTTGAGACAGCTTCATCATTTGCTGTTGACCAGGCCAGAACCAGGTCGGCCCTAGATCGTGCACGCCGGAAGTTTTTATGCGCCCTCCCAAACGGTTACGTGCCTCAAGAAGCAAAAAATCTTTCCCAACTTTTGCCAGGCGATAGGCAAGGTATAGCCCACTTAAACCTCCGCCAATGATTATAAGGGGAGTTTTATTCATGAGCAGCTTTCGGTTTTGAATTTTTTATAATCAAGAATGTATGCCGATTGCAAAGTATAGATTAGATGTGAGGAGCAGGCTTTAGATACCATTTGAAGAATTAATCAAAATCTGTTCCTGCACAACTGTTCTCTGGATTAATTACGGCCAGCCATGACACCGCCGTCAGTATCCCAGATGGCACCCGTAACCCATGATGCAGCATCCGAGAGTAAAAAACTGATCACTTCAGCAATATCATTTGGCCTTCCCACACGACCAATAGGATGAAAATCGTTGAAGCCGCCCGTGAGTGTATCTTCAATTTGATCAGGTTCGATAAAAGATCCAAAGATTGGTGTCACAACAACAGCCGGTGAAACAGCATTAACCCGGATATTAAACTCTGCAAGCTCCATAGCCAGATGTTGTGTTAACGCGTGCAGTCCTGCTTTTGCCATTGAATAAGCAGACGATGGTGTTGCTTTGATGGCCTGTTTTGCCCACATCGATCCAATGTTTACAATTGCGCCCCCTTTATGTTCTTTCATATTATTTACAACTGCTTGTGTTATGAAAAACAGGCTTTTGTTTAACTCATGATAGCTATCAAAATCGCTATGTCCATGATCTAGAAAAGCTACGGGTTTGAAGGTTCCTGCGGCATTGACGAGCTGTGATATATAGCGCTTTTCAGCTTTGATTGTAGAAATGAATCGTTCAACTTGCCCCGAGTTTTGAAGATCAACGGCATGTATGTCGATCTGCCCTGACCCATCTTGCTGTAATTCAGATTTGACCGTTTCAAGTTTTGTGGGGTCTCGACCAACAAGAACCAAGTTCTGCCCTTTGCCTCTCAAATTTTGTGCAACCGCTTTGCCCATGCCACTTGAGCCGCCAATAATTAGTGATGCAGTATCCGTCATTTATTTGTCCAATCTATCTATAGGTAGGCGTTGTGTTTCTATAAAATGGGAATGTTGTGAGGTTTGTCAATGAAAATATCTACTGATAGGTAGGTACTTTGTTGTTGAGTTATTATGAGATGGGGAAATTGGTGTTCTACCTTATTGATTTCGAGCGTATTTTTTTTCTGTTGTTGGGTAAACTGTGAACAGAGCAGAAAATCAAAGATACTAAGGTTGATTTATAGAACCACATGATCGAGAAGTTCTGGCTAGGTTGGAACAGTTACTTGAAGAGAAAGTTATCTATCTGGACTATGACTTGTGCTTAAAAATAAGGTTCGAGATGTCTGGTCAGATTTTGGGGTGAGTGATTTTTACAACGGTACATGTTGCTGATGTGCAACAGGTATCAGTGAATTGCTTTTATATTTTATTTAGGCACTTGGCAAAAAAAGCCAGGGCGGGTATTTGTTTTTCTGTGAACTACTTTAAGCTTTAACAAGGAACGATTTATGACCCGTATTATCACCTCTGCATATATCCGCACGAGCGTGTTCGGGAATCGTTCTCTCCGAGCTTATGTTACTCGTGTTTTTCGATCAGCATTTCGTGGATGCACCCAATCATAAATCCACTGAGTGCCACACCTTTTCGGCACTGACTGTCTGAAAAATAGTATTTCACCTATTCACCTATAATTTATTTAATTCTTGACGTTTGACCTTCATAGGCATGGGATCTGTGTTTTCACAACCATGAACTCTGTGCTGTTTGTCTGACTGCTCTGAAATTGCTTTTCCAAAATTTGGCGAAGATATGAAGGGGCTGCTCTTTACAGTGCCTTTTACGGGCAGAGTCATGTGTAAATTTTGGGTGTTACACGAGTAACTATTAAATACCGACAGTCGTGCTTGCAATTATGGAGTAAGTCATGGCTAGAGTTATCAAGCTATTCAATCGTATTTTTTCTCGCCTTAAGGCAAGAGTTACAGCTGTTGATATTGGGGATCTCCCGGCGTCAATTCGTGAGGACATCGGATTACCTGCAGACCCCGACCCACCAAAGTGGCCATTTCGGCAAGAGCACTTTTGGTAGGAGGCTAGGGGTGAAAAACTAAAGTATTGGGCGTTTAAAAATGGATAGAAGGCATATTAAATTTGTAATCTGGCTTCTGTCCATTTCCCTTTAGGGTTATTTTTGATGGGAATATTGAGTAATAAAATTACAAATTCAATAAATTTTGTGAAGTTGATAGGGGTAATTTTTGTTGTGTTTAATAGGTTTATGATGAGTTTTTATTCATAATCAAAACTTGATTCTGCTATTTTGCAGATCATAGATGCGAAATTATTCGTTTATCTGCAAATAAGCAGATGTCATTATTCTGTTATCGTAACGCTAAGTTGTTATTAGGGTCACAAAATTTATTATATTATCAAGTGCTTATGTCGGATGTGTTGAAAATGATGACGTAAGAATATCTGTTTCGATCTTTTGAAATGTAATTGATGGATAAAAAAATTAATTGACCTTTACGTAAGATGTTACAAAGATGAAGTATGAATGAACAGGGCTTGTATAGCATTACGGAACTTACACATGAGTTTGGGATTACAACCCGAACCTTGAGGTTCTACGAAGGCAAGAATTTACTCAACCCACACCGGGAGGGGCGGAAAAGGTTATACACTTCGCGTGACAGGGCAAGATTAGTACTAATCTTGCGTGGTAAACGCTTAGGGTTTTCCTTGGCCGAAATTCGCGAAATCATCGAAATGTATGATTTGGAACCCGGTGAAAGTGGTCAAATTCAACGTTTGCTCGAGTGTATTGCTAGACATCGTTCCAAGCTTGTTGAGAAGCGAGAAGATATCGATGAGATTCTCTCTGAAATGGCAAGAGTAACCGCTGTGGCATCGCAACGCTTGGATGAAATAAAAAAATAAACCTGTTCAGTAGGATGAGACGTGATCCTTTGTGATCATAGAGAGGGCGCATCAATGAGTTCCCATTCACGGGATGAATGGGTGTCTCGGTTGATGCCAACAGGATAGTGGCATTTTTTGTCGCGGACAGGGAGAAGTTGTTTGGTTCAATCGGGCGACATGTTGCTCGAGGCGAATGGTATTAACCTTCGCTTTGGCGGAATTCGGGCTTTAACAGATGTGAGTTTTTCTGTCCGTAAGGGAGAGGTTTTCTCTATCATCGGGCCGAATGGTGCGGGCAAAACCTCTATGCTTAATTGCATTTCTGGACGATACAAACCCCAAGAAGGTGAAATTATCTACAATGGTAGAAACCTTATCGGCCGGTCAATTAATGATCGTGCCGCTATGGGGATTGGCCGAACCTTTCAGAATTTGGCACTTTTTAGCCATATGTCTGTTCTGGATAATATCATGGTGGGACGCCATCACCTTCTTAAGAATAACTTCTTTACTGGTATGCTCTATTGGATAGGCGGGGCGCGAAAAGAAGAACTGAGCCATCGTCGTGATGTTGAAGATATAATTGATTTCCTAGAAATTCAGCATGTGAGAAATGAGCCCGCGGGTACTTTGTCTTATGGCTTACGAAAGCGCGTAGAGCTTGCGCGCGCGATTGCTATTAATCCAGACCTTATTCTTCTGGATGAACCCATGGCGGGTATGAACCTTGAAGAAAAAGAGGATATGGCCCGCTATATTCTTGATCTTAACGAGGAGCTAGGTGTGACCGTGGTCATGATTGAACATGATATGGGGGTCGTCATGGACATATCAAACCGTGTGATGGTACTGGATTTCGGTAAAAAAATTGCTGAGGGCTTGCCAGATGAAGTCATGGAAAATGAACATGTTAAGCATGCTTATTTGGGGGAAGAAGATGACTTGCTCCATGATGAGGAAGCAGAGGCGGCGGCACTATGAGTAACAAAGAGAAAAAGCCAAATCTAAGTGTTGTAGGTAATGCGCACGTTATCGTCGGAAATGATATTGCTTGGAACACAACGGCCTCTGGTCAGGTTGATGTCGAACTTTATGACACACTTCCTAAAATTCTTGCCTATAATGCTGCTCATTTTCCGAATGAAGTCGCACAACGTGAAAAAGAGTTTGGAATTTGGAACCGTTTCACTTGGAAAGAGTTTAATGATCATGTCGGGCGTATGGCTCTTGGCATGGCCGAATTGGGGGTAGGGCAAGGAGACACCGTTGTCCTGATTGGTGATAACAGGGTCGAATGGGTCTGGGGTGAAATTTCCGCTCATGCTTGCCGTGCGATGAGTATGGGCATTTACCGGGATGCTCTCGAAGATGAAATTGCTTATCTAACTGATTATACTGAGCCCAAGGTAGTTATCGCTGAAGATGAGGAACAGGTTGATAAGTTTCTTAATCTTGAAGACCGCATACCTTCTGTCAAACATATCATCTACACAGATCCCAGGGGAATGCGTAAGTACGATGACCCCCGGTTAATATCATTGGAAGATCTTGAAAAATTGGGGCAAAAATCGCTGGATAAAGACAGCAATGCCTATGATCTTTTAATTAGTGCGACAGACACCGATGATGTTGCCGTGCTTTGTACGACATCGGGAACGACATCTAACCCCAAACTATCAATGTGGCCACACCGGGCGTTTTTGGGTCATGCAGCATCTTATCTGCGTGCTGATCCCAAGACACCCGACGATGAATATCTTGCTGTTTTGCCGTTGAGCTGGGTGATGGAGCAGATGTATTCGGTGGCCTGGAACTTAATTGCACGGATGAAAGTAAATTTTCCGGAAGAGCAATCGACGGTTATGGCTGATTTGCGAGAAGTTGGCCCTAGTTTTGTCCTTTTAGCACCCCGGGTTTGGGAAACGATTGCGGCGGATGTCCGGGCAAGGATGATGGATTCAAGTCCTTGGAAACAAAAAATGTACGACTGGGGCGCCAAAAAAGCTTTGGAAGCATTTGAAAAAGACCAAAAATCTTCTGCTGCAGAATGGTTGTTGATGCGTGCCTTACGAGATCGTCTCGGCTTTAAGAATCTGAAATCGGCCGCGACAGGTGGCGCAGCGATGGGGCCGGATACTTTCAAGTTCTTCCTCTCAATGGGAATTCCTTTGCGCCAGCTTTATGGACAAACAGAAGCACTGGGGGCGCACACTATTCATAAGGCCGATGATGTAAATCACGAGTCAGTTGGCTCACCAATGCCTGGGGTGGAGCTCCGGATTGATAATCCGGATAAAGAGGGTCTAGGTGAAATATGCGTTAATCACGGCAATATGATGAGTGGCTATTACAAGAATGAAGTGGCCAGTAAAGAAACATTCGGAGACGATGGTTGGTTCCTAACAGGTGATGCTGGTTACTTTAATGATGACGGGCATTTGGTTGTTATTGACCGAATTAAAGATTTGGCCAGTACAACATCTGGTGTGAAGTTTTCGCCACAATATATTGAAAATAAACTGAAATTTTCAACATATGTTGCTGAAGCTGTTATTCTTGGTGCGGATAAACCCTATCTGACTGCGATAATTTGTATTCGTTATCCTATCGTTTCAAAGTGGGCTGAAAAGCGACGCCTTCGCTTTACGACCTATACAGATCTGTCCGCGCAATCAGTTGTTTATGAACAGCTGCGTAAAGAGGTCGAGATGGTAAATGCGACTTTGCCACCTGCGCAACAGATCAAAAAATTCTTGTTGTTGTACAAAGAGCTGGATGCAGATGATGGTGAATTGACACGGACACGTAAAGTACGCCGGGGTGTGATTGCCGATAAGTATGGCGATATTATCGACCGGCTTTATTCCGATGATGATCATGTTGATATCGATACGGTTATTCATTTTCAGGATGGAACGAAGCAGCGAATTGTTACCACGCTTAACATTGAAAATTTAGGGTCGGATGATGCAAATCCTCGCCCGGAAAAACAGCTGGCTGGGGGGCGTTAAGATGAACTGGGATCTTTTATTCCAACTGATGATCAATGGTATCATTGTTGGCCTGTTATATGGCGTTGTCGCCATGTGTTTTGTTCTGATTTACAAGTCCACACAGGTTGTTAATTTTGCCCAAGGTGAGTTTCTTGTTCTTGGTGCATGGGTTTGTTGGTTTTTTGTCATGAAATGGCAGTTACCCTTTGTTGTGGCCTTCTTGTTTGCCATGGGCTTCATGACCGTCTTTGGTATTCTTGTTCAGATGGTTATCTTGCGCCCACTCATCGGGGAGCCGATTATCTCTGTGATTATGGTAACTATTGGATTGTCCATTTTCATGCAGGCGCTGATGAACTGGGTCTTTGGTAATTCAGCAGAGCGCTTTCCTTCTGTCTTCGGCGATGAAACCATATCGATTGGCGGGCTTCAGGTTGAGACAGCTTATCTCATGTCACTGGTGCTTTCACTCGTCGTCATGGGATTATTCTACTACTTCTTCAAGTTCTCTCGCTATGGACTGGCCATGCGCGCAACGGCCTATAATCAGCAGGTTGCCCAATCATTAGGTATATCAGTTAAACAGGTTTTTGCTATGGCTTGGGCTATTTCTGCGCTGGTGTCCTGTATTGCCGGGGTTGTTCTGGGGCTTGTGAATGCTGTTTCAAACTCATTGGCAATTATTGGAATTAAGGTTTTCCCTGCAGTCATTGTTGGCGGGCTTGATTCAATTGTTGGCGCCGTTATTGGTGGTGTCATCATTGGGCTTTTGGAAAATCTAGCAGAGTTTTTTGATGGCCAATTCTTACACATCGGCAACATGTATACCGTTGCTCCGTTTTATGTGCTGATCATTATTTTGATGATAAGGCCCTACGGTCTTTTCGGCACCAAAGATATCGAACGCATCTAAGAAAGGGAGCGGTTAAGTTATGTCACATGTTCCTCATCCGCGCCCTTGTGGTGATTTCAGAACCACATACAGCGACGATACATCGTTATTTCGTACCAGAGTAGAAGGCTATGCTATTTACCTCGGGATTTTTGCTCTGTTGTTTGCACCGTTGGTGTTTAATGACTTTTATATCAGTCAGATGATTTTGATCGGTATTTATGCAATTGCAGCCCTTGGTTTGAATGTTCTTGTTGGCTTTACCGGGCAAATTTCTCTTGGGCATTCAGCCTTCTTTGGGTTTGGTGCTTTTGCTTCAGCCTGGTTGAACAATACTACCGGGATACCTGTGTTTATTTGTATTCCCCTTGCCGGGTTGATGACGACGGCTATTGGGATGATATTTGGTATTCCGGCGGCGCGTCTCAAAGGGCTTTATCTGGCCATTGCAACCTTGGCATCCCAGTTCATCCTACAAGATTTCTTTTCTCGTGCTGACTGGTTTTCTGGTGGGGCGTACGGGTCTGCTGCTGAAGTTGTGAACTTCTTGGGAATAGATCTGGATACGGATCAAAAATATTTTTACCTAGTCCTTTTCTGGGTAGTCGTCTCATTCCTCGCAGTCAGTAACCTTCGCCGTTCCAGAGATGGTCGCGCACTGGTCGCGGTTCGGGATCATTATCTGTCTGCTGAAATTATGGGCATTAATCTGACCCGTTACCGAATTATGTCATTTGGGGTTTCCAGTTTCTTTGCCGGCCTTGGCGGCGCTCTATATGCGCATTATCTGCAATATGTATCTGTCGAAGGCTTTACTATTCTGTTGTCCATTCAGTTCTTGGCCATGATCATTATCGGTGGCTTGGGATCAGTCTCAGGGTCATTACTTGGCGCCATTTTCATCTTGTTGTTGCCTCAATTTATGGAAGAGATCGCCAGTAGCGCAGCCGTAGTTTTTGAAGGCATAGAACAAAGCAAGGCCTATATCAAAGAAATGTCCGTTGGCGCAGTGATTATTCTGTTTCTTATTTTTGAACCAGAAGGACTTATTCATCGCTGGCGTCTTATACGGGCCAGCTGGAAGCTTTATCCATTCTCTCACTAAGAGAGAGGCATTCATCCCGCGGCGGCCGGGGTGGAAATATAATAATGATGCCGCCAAAAGGGAGAAAGACATGAAGCAGCGTATTCTCGCCGCAACACTTGCCCTGGCGGCAGCTAGTAGCCCAGCCTTGGCAGAAGATTCAGTATTTGTTGGCCATCTTGTTGATTACACTGGTCCGACATCGTTTGTAAGTAAGTTTTATGGTCCCGGTGTTCGTGATGCCGTTGACTACATCAATTCGACTGGGGGGATTGATGGTACTAAAATCGAGATGGAAACTATTGATTATGCTTACAAAGTTCCGCAAGCAATTGCGAACTACAAGAAGTGGAAATCAAAAGGTATGATTGCATTACAAGGCTGGGGTACGGGTGATACCGAAGCTTTGATCTCGTTCGTTGCAAAAGATCAGGTTCCTGTTTGGTCCGCATCATATTCCGGTCACTTGACTGATCCGACGGGTAAGAACCCGAAGACGAAGAAGCCTGCACCATACAACTTCTTTTATGGCCCTTCCTATACCGATGCATGTCGTGCTCTAGTTCAGTGGGCGGCAGGTGATGCCAAGGAAAAGGGGATTTCCGATCCAAAATTTGTGCACACAGGGGATAATCATCCCTATCCAAATGCACCAAAAGAAGGTTGTGCAGAATACGCGTCAGAATTAGGACTTGAAGTCCTTCCGCCTGTTGTCGTACCACTTGGCCCTGGTGATTTTAAAGCACAATGCCTGACCATTAAAGAATCAGGTGCTAACTATGCCTATATTGGTAACCTTGGTGGCTCTGTAATTTCTCTTCTTAAATCCTGTAACACAGTTGGCGCTGATGTGACTTATATGGGGAATGTCTGGGCTGGTGATTATCTGACCATTCAAGCCGCAGAAGCAAAAGACTATGTCTTCCCGACTGCGACACCTTTCTGGGATGCTGCTGCAGATGGTATGGCACTCGTTTATAAAATTGCAGATGATAGTGGTTTTTCCAAAGACGCAAAGCCAACACATCACTACATTCGAGGTGTTTGCTCTGCTTATTACATGAAAGAAGCGATGGAATGGGCAAAGGCGAACGGTGGTTTAACGGGTGAAAACATCAAAAAAGGGATGTATGTGAACCAGAACTGGACACCTAAAGGCCTTGAAGGCGTTTGCCTGCCATCAAGCTGGTCTCCTGAAGATCACCGTGGAAGTACTGTTGTATCCATTAACAAGGGATCTTTCGAAGACGGTGCTGTGAATATTGAGCGGATTGCTGAAATGACACTGCCGCGTCGTGATGATTGGGTTGGCTACTAATCGTTAATTGGG
This sequence comes from Kiloniella sp., assembly GCF_048270245.1. Lineage (GTDB taxonomy): Bacteria > Pseudomonadota > Alphaproteobacteria > Kiloniellales > Kiloniellaceae > Kiloniella. Next base: position 530,312 of record NZ_JBLWTH010000002.1, on the reverse strand, counting down.
TCAGGTCTACCATTGGTTAGACCTGACCTTTTCTTTACATGTTATTTTACAAATCTGGATTTGAAATCTGGCCTTAATCTAAGGATCTCCCCTATGAGTTCTGTATCTCAACTTCAAAACCAAACTCAGGATGAAATCATTCTGGCCGTTAATAATGTTGAAGTGGTTTTTAATGACGTTATTCTGGTGCTCAGAGGATTGAACCTGACGGCTGAACGCGGGAAAATTACCGCGCTATTGGGGGCAAACGGGGCCGGAAAATCCACGACGCTTAAGGCCATCGCAGGGCTGTTGGGATCCGAAGACGGTGAAGTCAGTCGCGGTGATATTGTTTATAATGGCATGAATATTACCCAAACGTCGCCAGAACAACGTGTTCGAAACGGGACGTTTTTGGTGATGGAAGGCCGTGGCATTGTCCAGGATATGACAGTGATCGAAAACCTTCGCCTTGGTGCCTTTACTCAGCCCCAAAAAAATGTCGCAGAAGATATGGAAAAGGTCTTTAATTACTTCCCACGGTTAAAAGAAAGAACAGGGCTGGCCGGGTATCTTTCTGGTGGTGAGCAACAAATGTTGGCGATTGGCCGTGCTCTTATGGCGCGCCCAAATCTTATTATGATGGATGAACCTTCCATGGGGCTTTCGCCGCTTCTGGTAAAAGAAGTTTTTGGTATTATCAAGCGTATGAATGAAGAGCTTGGAATTAGTGTTCTCCTTGTTGAGCAAAATGCCAACATGGCGCTTCGGGCTGCGGATTACGGCTATATCATGGAGAACGGTAAAATTGTCCTCGATGGAACCGCAGAAGAACTAATGAACAACGAAGATGTCAAGGAGTTCTATCTTGGCGGCGGCGGTAGCGAACGTAAGTCATTTAAAAATATCAAATCTTTCAAACGTCGTAAACGCTGGCTGTAACAGTATTATTTCTTATGTGCTTTGCTTTCAAACCTGATGAATGCCGTGAATTGGATTACTTTTAATGACTGATTATTTTGATCATAAGGAAACGCGTAGCCAGGATGAGCGGGAAAATGATCAGTTACAAAAACTGCAGAGGTGTCTTTCTGAGGCAAAAGAAAAAGCACTATATTATTGTGAGACACTTGCAGATGTCGAGCCGGATCAAATAACGTCTATTACTGGCCTTGCAGCGCTGCCTGTTGTCCGAAAATCAGATTTGATAGAGATGCAAAGTGATGCATCTCCTTTTGGTGGGTTAGGGCAAGTTTCTACGGGTGAGATGGCACGTCTGTTCCTATCTCCAGGGCCTATTGTCGAACCACAAGGGGTTGATGGTGATATCTGGCGTGTTGCTCGTGCTTTACACGCCGTCGGTTTACGTAAAGGTGGTGTTGCCCATAATTGCTTTGCGTATCATTTTACACCTGCCGGGATCATGTTTGATTTTGCCGCCCGTACATTAGGTTGTGCAGTTTTCCCTGGGGGTGTCGGACAAACAGAAAGCCAAGTACAGGCAATCAATCGTTTCCAAGCTGATGCCTATATGGGGACGCCCGATTTTTTAAAAATCATACTTGAAAAAGCTGATGCATTGGAAACGCCGATATCTTCGATAAAACGTGCGCTGGTAACTGGTGGACCGTTATTCCCTGATTTAAGGCGATATTACGAAAGCCGAAATATTCATGTAAGGCAATGTTATGCAACAGCAGACGTCGGCCTTATTGCTTACGAAAGCGAAAACCTTGAGGGAATGATTCTTGACGAAGATGTAATCGTTGAGATTGTACGCCCGGGTACAGGTACCCTTGTGGCAGAGGGGGAGGTTGGCGAAGTGATTGTAACTTGTTTTAATCCGAACTACCCACTCATACGTTTTGCGACAGGGGACTTGTCAGCGTTAATGTCAGGTCAGAGTCCCTGTGGACGGACAAATCGCCGAATTAAGGGCTGGATGGGGCGTGCCGATCAGACAACAAAGGTACGAGGCATGTTTATTCACCCCGAACAGATCGCACGGATTGTTGAAAAACATGAAGAAGTTGTTAAAGCACGTTTGGAAGTTAGTGAGAGTGCAGGACGTGACAGCATGGCTTTACATTGCGAGATCACAAGTGATTGCGATCGGGAAAATTTGCGTGAAAGGTTAGAGGAAAGCATTCGATCTGAATGCCGGTTGCGTGGAGAAGTGGCCTATACAGAGATTGGAACTTTACCCAACGATGGCAAGGTCATTCATGACGCTCGACCGATTACAAGTGCATAAAAATATTTAAGGCAGAATATTATCCAAATCACTTTGTAACTTTTTGATTTCATCTTCGGCATCTTGGCTAAGTTTGGCCGACTGTCCGGTCGATTTTACTGATGGCGTACTTGGTTTATCAATATGCGCAGCACTTACCCATCTTGATATAGCGCCAATCAAAGCCTTTTGATCAATTGGTTTTGAGACATAATCATCCATTCCAGAGGCTAGGTAGAATTCGCGATCACCCTTCATGGCATTTGCAGTCAAAGCAATGATTGGAATATCTGATGTTGGAGCAGGAAGATTACGAATTTGCTTTGTGGCTGTAGGTCCGTCCATTTGTGGCATTTGCACATCCATTAAAATAATATCGAATTCTTGTTTTTGAACCGTCATGTAAGCTTCGATACCGTTGTTCACGATATGCAGTTTGCAATTCAAAGACCTTAGAAGGGATTGAATCACCTTCTGATTTATCAAATTATCTTCGGCAACTAATATCTTAATGGTCTGACCTATGTATTCTGGAACTACTTCACGTGTCCGTTCGGCTTCTTCCTCTGCACGAACTTTTTGTTCGTCACCTTTTTCAACAAGAATGGTAAACCAGAACGTAGATCCCATGCCTTCAAGACTTTCAACGCCTATTTCTCCTCCCATCAAGTGTGTAAGTTGTTTACATATTGCGAGCCCTAGGCCAGTACCGCCATACCTGCGTGTGGTTGACGTGTCTGCTTGTGAAAAAGTCTTAAACAGGTTTTCTTGGTTTTCCAATGAAATGCCTGTTCCTGTATCTTCAATCTCAAAACGGAATTTTATTTTATTATCAATAGCTTCAAGTTGCTCAATTATTATAGATATCTTACCCGTTTGGGTGAACTTGATGGCATTTCCAATAAGGTTGTAAAGAATTTGTTTTATTCGTCCGGGATCTCCTTTAATCACATCAGTGTTTACAGGTGCATTTAACACCTGAAATCTGAGGTTTTTTGCTCGGGCTCTTGATTCCCAGAGGGCTTCAGTTGTGTCTAATAATCTGTTTAGTGAAAAATCAATTTTCTCTAACTCAATTTTTTGTGCCTCAATTTTTGATAAGTCGAGAATGTCATTAAGAAGCGAAAGAAGGGATTCTCCTGATTCTTTGATTGTAAAGACACTGTTGTGTTGCTCATTGGTCAGGTTACTGCCTAACAGTGAGCTGACCATACCAAGAACACCATTCATCGGAGTACGGATTTCATGGCTCATAGAAGCAAGGAATCTTGATTTTGCCAAGTTTGCAGCTTCAGCTTGGTGTTTAGCTTTTTCCAGTTCAGCAGTACGTTCTTGGACCCGAGCTTCTAGGTTTTCTTTGGCTTTATTGAGTGATTTGGTGGTTTTAAAAAGGATGATAAAGGCTATGGCAATACCCAAGACTAAAAGGCATGTGCTTGCGAGCATTATGCGTGTGTTGTTTTCGGCATCCTCATAATAAGTGCTGAATTGATTGTTTTGTTTTTCAATCAGTATGCTCAATATGGCGATATTTTTTGAATCAGTAAGATCCTTTATGAGTACGGAAAGCTCTCTATCTAGCGTGATTAGCTGTCTCGCTGAATCAATAATGTTTTTCAGTTCATTATTTTCTACGTTATCTAGACTTGAAGAAAGCTCTTTTAGATTATCTATCAGTTTGGATAGACCAGCTCTGATTTCTACAGGACTATAAGCTTTTGTGTTATTCACGAGTGTAATTAGGTTAATTAGGTCTTTCTGAATGACTTGTCTATCGTCATTACCGTAATAATTCTCTAAAAATGTGATCAGTGTTTTAGGGAAAAAAACTTCAATATCTTTGTAGAGTGCATTTTGGTTTTTTAATATTTTAATGGTTTTTTTCCGTTGAATATGATTTCGCTTGTACGATCTGAAGAGGGTTTGGAACTCTGCATTCCTGAGCTTCTCAGCATCTAGACTGTTTTCTATTTTTCGAAGGGTTTGGTCGATGGCTTGATCAGCTTGGTCATATTTTTCGTAGTCTGTTCTTGTTCCCAGACGTTGTTTTAGAATTTCTTCATTGATATGCGTTTCATTTGTTTTCAAGTCTTGCAGCATCAGACTCATTTGCTGCATTTGAACCGGGTGGGTTCGCTGTGTTTTTATGTAGGTGAAGATTATTACCGCACAAAGACATAACGTAAATATTATCAGGATACTTTTGGTTATTGCTCTATGCATCATTATCTCCGACTTTCGAAGACGGAGATTTCACCTGTGCCATAGACCTTCATCAAACAGATGAAAGCGCGGCCTTTCGTTGAGTTGTGACAACAAGCCATTTTAACTCATGATATAGTGGTTAAGTCATGATGCTATCTATGGTCGTGTATAAGGCTTAATTATTCGTAAAATGTTTAAGCGTAATGATAAAAGATAATTAAACCCGGTGCCACACAATCAAAACACCGGGTTTCTTGAGCTTCTTTATGAGGATCGACTTATACGATTTTAGATAAGTTCGACCGCCAAAGCAGTGGCTTCGCCGCCACCAATGCATAGGCTTGCAATGCCCTTTGAACCACCTGTGCGTTTTAAAGCATGTAGCAAGGTGACAATCAATCTGGTTCCAGAAGCGCCAATCGGGTGCCCCAAAGCGCAAGCACCACCGTTGACATTGACCTTCGCTGGGTCGAGATTTAGGTCTTTAATCGCAGCGAGTGTTACTATGGCAAAAGCTTCGTTAATTTCATAGAGGTCTACTTCATTCGTAGACCAGCCTGCTTTGGCTTGAACCTTTTCAATAGCGCCGACTGGTGCTGTGGTAAACCAGCAAGGCTCTTGAGAGTGGGTTGCATGAGCTTTGATCGACGCCAAAGGTTTTAAACCTCGTTTATCGGCCTCGGATTTTCGCATTAGTACCAAGGCTGCTGCACCATCAGAAATAGAGGATGATGACGCGGCTGTAACTGTTCCATCGGGGCGGAAAGCAGGGCGAAGATTTGGAATTTTGTTGGTATCAACCTTAAATGGTTGCTCATCACTTTCAACGATGGTTTCGCTTTTACGATTTTTGACTGTTAGTGGCTCAATTTCGTCTTTGAAGTATCCCGCCTCTGTTGCCTGTTTGGCACGGTTGAGGCTTTCAATGGCAAAATCATCTTGCTCTTGGCGGGTGGTTTTGTATTTATCTGCTGTTGCTTCGGCAAAGGTGCCCATCAGACCGCCTTTGTCAAAATAGGCATCCTCTAATCCATCCATAAACATGTGATCAATAACAGTGCCGTGTCCCATACGCATGCCGCCGCGTGCTTTAGGCAAGATGTAGGGTGCATTTGTCATGCTTTCCATCCCACCTGCTACGACAATATCGACACTACCGGATGCAATGGCATCGTGTGCCAGCATAACGGTCTTCATGCCAGACCCACAGACTTTATTGATAGTTGTACAGCCAGCGGACAGGGGAAGGCCGCCTTTGATGGCTGCTTGCCTCGCCGGGGCTTGGCCCAGACCTGCAGGAAGAACACACCCCATCATAACTTCCTGAATGTCTTCAGCGTTAATTCCGGATCTTGATACGGCAGCTTTAATTGCCTCTGCACCTAAATCAGTCGTTGAAAGCGGAGATAAGGCTCCTTGAAAAGACCCCATCGGGGTGCGAGCTGCAGAAACGATAACGATTGGATCAGACATGATTTTGTTCCCAGTACTGTGATCTGGGTATTACCCAGCTAAAGTTGTTGGTGTTCTTGATTTAGGAAAGGCGGACAGCACCATCAAGGCGAATTGTAGAGCCATTGAGGAAAGCATTTTCACAAATGTGTGCAACTAGACCTGCAAATTCTTCTGGTTGTCCCAATCTTTTCGGGTGAAGGCTTTTTTCTACCAAAGCATCTTTTACCTTGTCGGACATACCTGCAATCATCGGCGTTTCCATGATGCCAGGGGCGATTGCCATGACGCGTATTGCGCTTCGGGCGAGCTCTCTGGAAAGAGGCAAGGTCAAAGAGGCAACACCACCTTTGGATGCTGCATAAGCTGCCTGACCAATCTGACCTTCCCAAGCTGCAATAGAAGCCGTGTTTATAATAACACCTCGCTCGCCATCAATCTCATCGTATTGCACCATGCGTTCAGCGGCGAGACGCATAACGTTAAATGCACCAACGAGATTGATGTCGATTGTCTTTTTGAAGAGATCTAGATCATGAGCGCCCTCTCTACCGACAAGTTTTGCCCCAGGAGCAATACCAGCACAGTTTACAACAATGCGTATGGGACCAAGCGTATCTTCAATAATCTTGACCGCTGCTATAACAGCATCCGGATCAGTGACATCAGCTGTGACAGCTGTGGCATCAATGTCCTCAGCGACACGGTTAACCCCTTCGTCGTTGAGATCCATGAGGCCACAATGCACACCTTTGGAAGCTAAATGCCTTGCAACTGCTTCGCCTAATCCGGAACCTGCGCCAGTGATCAGCGCTGTAAGACCAGATAATTTCATAACTTTTTTCCTCTTGTCAAAGGTCAGATTTGATTACGTAATACAAAGAGATGGAATTATTCGTTTCTCATTGCCAAAGAGATTTTAGAATTCGGATTACGGTCTAATTTATCGGCGATGAACCAAGCCGTTTCTACCAACTTATCGATGTTGATTCCGGTTTCAACGGACATGCCATTGAACATATAAACGACATCTTCGGTCGCAACATTGCCGGATGCACCAAGGGCATAAGGACACCCACCGAGACCTGCGATAGAGGCGTCAAAAACAGAAATACCGCACTGCCAAGCGGCAAAAATATTCGCCAAAGCCTGACCGTAGGTATCATGAAAATGTCCGGCGAGCTTTGCCACGGGAACTGACTTTGAAACTGTTTGGATCATTTGTTGAGTTGCAAGGGGTGTTCCGGTGCCAATGGTATCGCCAAGACTGATTTCGTAGCAGCCCATGTCAAAAAGAGTTTTGGCAACGTCAGCTACTTTTTGTGGCGCAATCTGGCCTTCGTATGGGCACCCCAGTACGCAAGATACATAACCGCGTACTTTGATGCTCTTTTCTTGGGCCGCCTGAACAACGGGCAGAAACCTCTCAAGGCTTTCTTGAATAGAGCAGTTGATGTTTTTCTGAGAGAAGCTTTCAGAAGCAGCACCAAAAATAGCGATCTCTTTTACACCTGCTTCAACCGCCCGCTCAAATCCTTTGAGATTTGGCGTTAATACTGGGTAGCTAATATCAGGCTTGCGCGTAATTCCAGAGAGTACTTCATTGGCATCAGCCATTTGCGGAACCCATTTGGGCGAGACAAAAGCGGATGCTTCAATTGCTGTTAAACCTGTATCTGACAAGCGGTTTATGAGCTCAATCTTTGCTTCGGCTGGCACCAGTGTTTTTTCATTTTGCAGTCCATCGCGTGGACCGACTTCGACAAGCTTTACTTTCTGTGGGGGAGTAGGGTGCATTTTATTCCTCGCCATCCAGTTCAACCAGCACATCACCTTCGTTGACCTGATCATCTACCTGCCCCAGAAAAGCTTTCACTGTGCCTTTGGTTGGGGCAACAATGGTGTGTTCCATTTTCATGGCTTCGAGAACCATCAAGGGATCACCAGCATTTACTTTGTCGTCAATAGACGCAAATATTTTAATGATTTTTCCTGGCATTGGGGCACGAAGGCCACCAGTATCTTCTTCCAGGTTTTCGGCAGCAATCAATGGATCAAACAGGTGGACCTGATAGTGCTGATTTTCTAAGAAAACATGGCGTTCCAATTCGTGAGAGATAACGGAAGCCTTGGTTAATTTACCATCTACCGTGACTGTCACTCTATCATTGTTTACCTGACCGGAAACCATGTATTCCTTTTCGTTGATCAAGAGGCTGTAGCCGTCTGCGTGATATGTCGCAACGACATTATGTTCTTGATCGTTCTCGATGAAGAGTAGTCTTTTTTGTGCTCTGCCCCCTAAACGCCATCCGTCTTGGGAACCCCAAGGTGAATGAGGATCTGATTGAGGAATGTTTGGTGTATGTCCTTGTAATTCCACAAGAGATGCGAGGATTAAGGCGAGGTCCGAAGCCGTTGATTTCTCGGGGAACAGGCTTTCCTGTTCTCTTTCTATCAAACCGGTATCCAGTTGGGCTGCTTTAAAAGGAGGCACATTGGCAAGTCGATTAAGGAACGCAACGTTGGTTTCAAGCCCGACGATATGTGTGTCGTTCAGGGCTGAACTTAACCTATCCAATGCTTTTTCCCGTGTTTCATCCCAAGTAATCAACTTGGCAATCATAGGATCGTAATGCGGGGAGACAACACCGCCTTGTTCGACACCTGCATCAATACGGATGTTTTCAGAGGCGGTTGGAAATGTCAGGCGAACCAGTTTTCCTGTCGAAGGGAGAAATCCATTATCAGGATCTTCGGCATAGATCCGGGCTTCAAAAGCATGGCCGGATAGTGAAATTTCATCCTGTTTTGCGGGAAGAGGTTCTCCGGCTGCGATACGAAATTGCCATTCGACAAGATCGAGCCCTGTAATAAGTTCTGTAACAGGGTGTTCTACCTGCAGGCGTGTATTCATTTCCATGAAATAGAATTCGCCATTTGGGGCAAGAAGAAATTCGACGGTACCTGCGCCACGATATCCTACAGCTTCTGCAGCCGCGATCGCAGCTTTGTGCATGGCATCGCGGGTTTCATCACTTAACCCCGGGGCAGGGGCTTCTTCGATGACTTTTTGATGGCGACGTTGCGAAGAACAATCACGTTCGAACAGATGGATTGTGTTGCCATGGTTATCAGCAAAAACCTGTATCTCAACGTGACGTGGGTTTTCGATGAATTTTTCAATGAGAACACGGTTATCGCCAAATGCTGCTTTTGATTCTCGCTGACAAGATGCAAGCGCTTCTTCAAACTGTTCAGCTTTGTGCACGATCCGCATGCCTTTACCCCCACCACCAGCAGAGGCCTTGATCATTACAGGGTAGCCAATTTTCTTTGCTTGCTCGACAAGGTGAGCCGTGTCTTGGTTTTCTTCCTCATACCCCGGCGATAAAGGAACACCGGCTTCTCGCATCAGGCGTTTGGAAGCTGATTTATCCCCCATGTCGATAATTGACGATGCTGGCGGGCCGATAAAGACAATATCATTCTGAGCACAATTGTTGGCAAAGTTGGCATTCTCAGAAAGAAATCCATAGCCGGGGTGAATAGCCTGAGCACCTGTTGTCTTTGCTACATCGAGTATTCGATCTGCGAGAAGATAGCTTTCCGCAGGAGGCGGAGGGCCTATATGAACTGCTTCGTCGGCTTCCTGCACAAAAGGCGCATCCTGGTCGGCGTCAGAATAGACGGCAACGGTTTTTACCCCCATCAGATGTGCGGTCCTGATTATGCGTCTGGCGATTTCACCACGGTTTGCAATAAGGATTTTATTAAACATTCAATTCTTCCTGATCCAAGTCCGATTTAGGCGACCCAATAAGCTTTGCGTTTTTCGAAGAAGGCGCTGAGACCTTCGCGTCCCTCGGGTTTTAACCGCTGTTGAGCGATGAGTTCAGCTGTTTCATTCATTAAGGTATCGTCGGGTTGTCGATGACTAACCGTTTTAATAAGCTCCTTTGCTACATGGAGGGCGTCAGGTGCCGCAAGAGCCAAAGATGACAATAGGTCTTCTATGGTTTGGTCCAGTTTTTCATCAAGACAGCTTTCATGAACAAAGCCGATATCGGCTGCTTTATCCGATTTAAAAATTTCAGCGGTCAGGACGTACCGACGGGCTTGTCTTTCGCCCATCGCGGCAATTACATAAGGTGCAATGGTTGCAGGAACCAAACCGAGTTTTACTTCAGACAGACAAAATTTGGCATATTCCCCTGCAATTGCGATGTCAGCCACCGCTGTCAGGCCAACGCCGCCACCAAAAGCGGCCCCCTGTACTCGTGCGATAACAGGTTTAGGGCATTCTGCTATAGTATTGAGCATGTGGGCGAGCTTGAGAGCATCGACCCGGTTCTCTTCTGCTGTAAAGTTTGCTGCGCGTTTCATCCAGCCGAGATCGGCACCAGCACTGAAGCTTTTGCCTCTACCGCCCAGCACAATTGCCCTGATGTCAGGATTTTTACCCAATTCATTAAAGGCCTGGGTTAATTCTGCGATCATAACTTCATCAAGCGCATTGTGAACTTCCGGGCGGTTCATCCAAACCCATGCATTAGATGATTTGATTTCTATTTCAAGTGTTTGATAGGTCATATCATTACATCCTGAAGACACCGAACTTGGTGTCTTTTATTGGTGCATTAAGGGAAGCTGACAAGCCAAGGGCTAGGACCCGACGCGTTCGAGCGGGATCAAAGACACCATCGTCCCAAAGACGTGCAGACGCGTAATAAGGCGAACTCTGTTCTTCGAACATGTCGAGCATTGGTTGTTTAAATTCTTTTTCTTCCTCTGCTGACCAACTACCACCTTTTGCTTCGATATTGTCACGGCGAAGTGTGGACATGACAGAGGCAGCCTGTTCGCCGCCCATGACCGAAATGCGTGAATTCGGCCACATCCATAAGAAGCGCGGCTGATAAGCTCTGCCGCACATGCCGTAGTTACCAGCCCCGAAGCTTCCCCCGATCAGAACGGTGAACTTCGGTACATTTGCTGTCGCAACCGCGGTAACCATCTTGGCACCATCTTTTGCAATGCCGCCTGTCTCGTACTTACGGCCAATCATAAAGCCGGAAATGTTCTGTAGGAAAACAAGCGGAATACCCCGTTGCGCACAAAGCTCTATAAAGTGGGCCGCTTTCTGGGCACTTTCTGAAAAGAGAATACCGTTATTGGCAACAATACCGACAGGATAGCCCCATATGCGTGAAAAGCCACAGACAATACTGGTACCGTAACGGGCTTTGAACTCATCGAAACGAGACCCGTCAACAATGCGGGCAATGACTTCGCGCACATCATAGGGTGTTTTTAGGTCACTGGGGACAACACCATAGATTTCTTTGGGATCATAGAGCGGTTCTTCAGGCTTGGACAGATTGAGCTGATTTGGCTTTTGCCAGTTCAGATTACCAACCACATGTCGGGCGATGGTCAGAGCATGTGCATCATTTTCAGCCATATGGTCCGCGACACCGGACAGGCGAGTATGAACATCTGCGCCACCAAGATCCTCGGCCGAGACAATTTCGCCTGTTGCTGCTTTTACGAGGGGGGGACCGCCCAAGAAAATTGTGCCCTGCTCCTTGACGATAATTGTTTCGTCAGACATGGCCGGGACATAAGCGCCACCAGCTGTACAGGACCCCATAACAACGGCGATTTGGGGGATACCCATAGAAGACATTTGGGCTTGATTATAGAATATCCGGCCAAAATGATCTCGATCGGGGAAAACTTCGTCTTGGTTGGGAAGGTTTGCGCCACCTGAATCTACAAGGTAAATACAGGGAAGCCTGTTTTCCTGTGCAATTTCCTGAGCCCGCAAATGCTTTTTAACTGTCATGGGATAGTAAGTCCCCCCCTTGACCGTTGCATCGTTTGCCAAAATCATACATTCGACACCGGATACTAAACCAATGCCCGCAATAACCCCTGCGGCGGCGATGTTGGCATCATACATATTATGCGCAGCTATTGGAGAGATCTCTAGAAAAGGTGAGCCGGGATCAAGCAGGGCCTCAACGCGTTCTCTTGGAAGCATTTTTCCACGAGAAAGGTGCTTTTCGCGTGCTTTTTCCGGGCCGCCTTTTGCTGTTTCAGCCAAGATGTTGTTCAGATTATCTACCAAGCCCTGCATATGAGCAGTATTGGCCTTGAATTCTTCTGATCTAGGCGAAATTTTAGAACGTATGACAGACATTAGGCTGTCTCCCCAAAGAGTTCCCGACCGATAAGGTATCTACGGATTTCGCTGGTACCTGCGCCAATTTCATAGAGCTTGGCGTCGCGCCATAAACGGCCAGTCGGGAATTCGTTGATATAGCCATTGCCGCCCAGAACCTGAATTGATTCGCCGGCCATCCATGTGGCTTTTTCTGCGGAATAGAGGATAGCACCAGCCGCATCTTTTCGAGTTGTCTCTCCACGATCACAAGCTTGCCCAACGGCATATACATAGGATCGACAGGCGTTCCACGTTGCGTAGATATCGGCCATCTTCCCTTGCATTAATTGAAACTCACCGATGGCTTTGCCAAATTGTTTCCGCTCGTGGATGTAGGGGACAATGATATCAAGGCAAGAGGACATAATACCCAAGGGGCCACCAGATAAAACCGCACGTTCATAGTCCAGACCGGACATGAGAACACGTACCCCGCCGTTCAAGTCACCAAGAATATTTTCTTCCGGGACTTCACAGTCTTGGAAGACCAGTTCTCCGGTGTTTGAGCCGCGCATACCAAGCTTATCCAGCTTTTGGGCGACGGAAAAACCGGGAAAGTCCTTTTCGATAATAAAAGCGGTGATACCTTTTGGCCCTGCTTCGGGATCAGTTTTGGCATAAACAACTAGCGTATCGGCATCTGGGCCGTTTGTGATCCACATTTTGTTCCCGTTAAGGATATAATGATCACCCTTTTTCTCTGCCTTAAGGCGCATGGAAACAACATCAGAACCAGCACCGGGCTCTGACATGGCTAAGGCACCAACATGTTCTCCGGTGATCAGTTTCGGCAAGTACTTGGACTTTTGCGCGTCCGTTCCGTTACGTTTAATCTGATTGACACAGAGATTTGAATGGGCGCCATAGGATAGCGCAACAGATGCCGAAGCACGACTGAGTTCTTCCATTGTGACAATATGGGCGAGGTATCCCATACCACTGCCGCCATAGCTTTCATCGGCAGTGATGCCCAATAGCCCCATGTCACCCATTTTGCGCCACAGATCCATCGGAAATTCGTTGGTTTCATCAATCTCGGCAGCACGGGGGGCGATTTCTGCATCAGCAAAGGCTTTGACGCTATCTCGCAACATGTCGATTTCTTCACCGAGGTTGAAGTTTAGACTAGGGAAGTTATGGCCTGTACTCATGATTTTTATCTCCAGTGAGGAAACTTAGTTTGCTGTTTTAGATTTTTGAATTTTTGCAATTGTCGCGGCGACGTCGGGCTTGTTTTCCATACGCATAAAGGTGCCTTGAGCTGCGGCAACATGGACTTCTGAATCATCGTTTTGCTGGGCGTAAACATCCATGCGGGCGATTGTAACACGTCTGCCAGCTCTTAGGACGGTGCCTTTACCAATTAATTTTTTTCCTGCGCCGGGTGCCATCATGTTGATTTTGTATTCTACTGTCAGAATTGAATCATTTTCTTCTATCAATGTGTAGGTGGCATAACCCCCCACGTAATCAGCAAGGGCACCGATAACCCCACCTTGAAAGAAGCCATGATGTTGGGACAGTTCGGGACGAAATGGCAGCTCCATTTCTACATAGCCAGGTTCAATGACGGTTAACTCTGCACCAAGTGTTTTGCCGAAACCTGTATTGTTGTAGCTATCGCGAATGAGATCAGCGTAGCCCGGGTTTCGAGGTTCAAAGTGTGTTTTGGTCATCGGTTCTTCCCTGTGTTCTTTTATTTTAGCTCGGGTTTTATTTTAATTCATTGAGCCGTTGTTGAACGGAGCTATTCACCTGATTAAGTTCTTCCAGAGTTTCCAGAATGTCTTTTTGTTTTTGTTCCAGCTCTGCCTGTCGTTCAGTGATGCGCCCCTGTAGTTTCTCGAGCTGTCCGCGCTCCCCTGGGGCATGATCATACATTTCGATGATCTCTCTGACTTCTGCCAAGCTAAACCCAAGACGCTTCCCTCTTAGAATAAGTTTTAATCGTGTTCTGTCCCTTGGTGTATATAGACGCTTCCGAGCTTGCCGTTCTGGGTTGAGAAGTTTCTCATCCTCATAAAATCTGAGAGTACGCGTGGTAATCCCAAATTCCGTGGTGAGTTCCGTAATGGTGTAGTAGCGTCGTTTTGTCATTGTTATAGTATTTTCGCATTTTACGTAAACGTCAATACTGTTTAAATTTATTAATAAAAACAATTATATATTGTTGGATTTATAAGAATCTAATGGTTTTTCTGTACTGTTTATGATGAGATCCTTTAGGCTTGTCGTTAGACCGCATATTCATTCTACATAATAGGAAAATTCAAATGACACCTTCAGAGGAAAAGACCTTATCTAAGGCTAAAAGCGTATCCTCAACGGGGGCACCGCCAAAGTTATCGGCGGTAGATGTCGTTCGGATGAGCTTTGAGACTGAAAGGTTAATGTTACGTCGCTTTACCTCAGATGATTACCAAGCACTTTATGATATGCGCAGTCAGGGCGAGGTGGTGAGGTATCTCTATGGAGGTGCTTATACTCCTGAGAAATACAGGCTGAACTTGATCAACGCTTGGCCATGAAAAGCTTTGATCAGGATGGTGACAAAGTTATTCTGGCGGTTGAAGAAAAAGCAACAGGATCTTTTGTTGGGGACCTTGTTCTTGTTCTAAATGATAAAGCATCTTGTCAGGGGGAAATAGGTTTTGTTTTTAACCCCCAACACCAAGGTAAAGGTTATGGTTATGAAGCTGGGAGAGAACTAATCCAGTTTGGCTTTGAAGCCGTGGGCTTACATCGCATCATTGGACGTTGCGATCCGAGAAACAAAGCATCAGCAGGATTGTTACGTAAACTTGATATGCAGCAAGAAGCACATCTTGTTGAAAACGTATGGACAAAAGGAGAATGGACAAGCGAACTTATTTTTGCCCTACGTCGTTCGCAATGGCCCGAAATAGTGAAAATATAAATATGAAAGTTACCGGAACTTCCAAAAACTGACATGAATTTGTCATGCCTTTGAAATCAGAACGCGGCATAGCAGGGGAGAATAAATACAATCCATCGGGAGTCACGTAATGAAAAATATTGGTAAGTCCGCAAGTCTGGCTGTTGTGGCTATGTGTCTGGCAACATCGGCGTTTGCCGTTGAACCTTTTAGCCGCCTGTCTTCTTTTCCAATTTATGAAAATCTGCCAAAAGGCAAAGATAAAGCGACAGAAACGGTTGCTGAGATTGTTGCTCCGGCGATGAAGGGAACGATGCTTGTTTACACGGACTCTGAACTGGAAGCGATCGGTAAAGTTGATATATTTGATCCTGCCAATCCCAAACCTGCTGGCGTTGTAAATGTTGGTGGTGAGCCGACATCTGTGACTGTTAAAGGTAACTATGCCTATGTCGGGGTTAATACCTCTAAGAGTTATGTAAAGCCTTCTGGTTATATGGCAATTGTTGATCTCAAAGCCAATAAGATAGTCGCGAAATGTGATGTATCCGGACAGCCTGACAGTGTTGCACTTAGCCCGAACGGAAAATACCTTGCAGTTGCCATTGAGAACGAGCGGGATGAAGACTTGAATGATGGTGTCATTCCGCAAAGTCCGGCTGGGCATCTTGCGACATTCCGTTTGAATGATAAGGGGTTGCTTTCAAATTGTGATAATGCTGCTATTACTGAGTTAACAGGTCTCGCGGATATTGCGCCGACTGATCCCGAGCCTGAGTTCGTTTCTATCAACGGGCTTAATCAGGCTGTTGTGACACTTCAGGAAAACAATCATATCGTTATTGTTGATCTGGAAAATAACAAAGTCGTCAATCACTATTCTGCTGGTACATCGTCAATCGCTGGTGTTGACAACACAAAAGATAAAGCAATATCCCTAACTGAAAGTCTTTTTGATCTTAAGCGCGAGCCAGATGCTGTTTCTTGGATTGATGATGATCGTTTTGTAACGGCAAACGAAGGTGATTACGAAGGTGGATCACGTGGCTTTACCGTGTTTTCCAAGTCAGGTTCGGTGTTGTTCGACAGTGGTTCTCAGACAGAACGTTTGGCTGTATCAATGGGGCACTATCCGGAAAAGCGGTCTCATAAAAAGGGAACAGAGCCCGAAGGTGTAACTGTTGGAACTTACGGTGAGGATCGCCTTGTTTTTGTCGGGCTGGAACGTGCCAATCTTATTGGTGTTTATCAGGATGTGAAAACGGCTGGTGGATTGAACAATCGTTTTGATTTTGTTCAGGCATTGCCATCTGGCGGTGTTGGCCCCGAGGGAATTGTGACTATCCCATCGCGTGGACTTGTTGTTATCGCAAATGAAAAAGATGCTGTTAAAGACGGCTATCGCTCAAACCTGACGATTTATAAACAGGGTAATGAGGGCGTAAGTCTGCCGCAGATTGTGTCTGTCGATGGGCCGAATGGTACACCGATTAGTTGGGGTGCTCTATCAGGCCTAACCGCTAATGCGACCGATCCATCAATCCTCTATGCTGTGAATGATAGCTTTTATTCCACAGCGGATATCTTCACAATTGATGTGGCGTCTCGTCCGGCCCGTATCGTTTCGTCTCGTCGTATTACCAAAGCTGGGAAGCCTGTTGAGAACCTTGATCTTGAGGGTATCGTTGCCGCACCGGATGGTAGTTTCTGGGTTGTTTCGGAGGGTAAACCCGAAAAGCGCGAAAGTAAGTTGTTGCACGTCTTGCCAACAGGGCAGGTAGCCCGTGAGGTGCCCCTGCCTGTTGAGCTTGAAAGTCAGATGAGGAAGCATGGTCTGGAAGGGGTAACACTTTACAATGATACGCTTTATATCGCTGTTCAAAGAGCCTGGAAAGATGATGCCAAAGGTTATACCAAGATCATCTCGCATGATTTGAAAGCAGGAACCTGGGGTGTAAATGCCTATCGTTTGGACGAGCCTGAAAGCCCTGCTGGCGGCTGGGTTGGTTTGAGTGAAATCACCAGTCTGGGTAACGGTGATCTGGCGATTGTCGAGCGTGATAACAAAGGCGGCCCGGATGCAGCGATCAAACGCGTTTATCGTGTATCTGTTAAGCACACTGCCGCTGCTGAACTTGGCGCGAAGGAAGTTCCGGTTTTACGTAAAACGCTGATCAGAGATGTTCTTGCTGATTTGAACCGTGCGAATGGCTGGACGCCTGACAAGCTTGAAGGCTTGACGGTTGCTGCTGACGGAACCCTATATGCAGTGACAGATAATGATGGTGTTGATGATTCAACTGGCGAAACTTTGTTCTTGAATTTGGGGCCAATTGATAAGGTCCTTGCCAGTCAGTAATACTGAAGGTGATTAACGCAGAAAGGCCCTAACGGTTTGTGGTTAGGGCCTTTTTTGTGTGAACTTCCGTCTAACTAAGATGTTGACGTTCGTAGCTGTCCGACAAAATTCATAACTTGTTGTTCCAGTTGTCCAGCTTCTTCAGCCAGGCTTGAAGCTGAATTTTGTACTTGCTGAGCAGCGGAACCTGTTGCGCTTGCTGTTTCTCTGACTTGTATAATATTAGATGTTACCTGTTCTGTTCCGTTTGCAGCTTGCTGGACAGACATTGTTATCTCAGATGTCGCAGCGCCTTGCTCTTCAACAGCTGATGCAATTGCCGTTGCAACCTCATGAATTGACTTAATCGTTCCAGATATACTCTGTATGGCTGATACGGCATCTTTCGTTTCAGTTTGGATAGAATTGATCTGTGAAGAAATATCTTCTGTTGCTTTTGCTGTTTGATTTGCTAGGGATTTTACTTCGGATGCCACAACAGCAAAGCCTTTTCCAGCTTCACCTGCTCTCGCTGCCTCAATTGTAGCGTTAAGTGCTAGCAGGTTTGTCTGTTCTGCTATGTCGTTAATAAGTTTGACGACTTCACCAATTTTATCCGCGGCGAGGGCCAGACCTTCAATCTTGTCATTTGTAAGTGATGCTTCTTCTACCGCATTGTTTGCTATGTCGGCTGATCGCTGAACTTGCGATGATATCTCATTAATGGATGCTGATAACTCTTCTGTCGCCGCCGCGACCGATTGAACATTTGTTGATGCTTCTTCTGCGGCGCTTGCGACGACGGATGTTTGGCTGGATGATTGTGTTGCTGCGCTGGACATATCCTGGGCAACCGTTTTCATGCCGTTTGCTGACCCGGACAGTGAAGAAATAATGCGCCCGATAGATGCTTCAAAGTCATTCGCCATCTGTACTCGAGCTTCGTTATTTTTCTCTTTTGCTGTTTGCTCAATCAATAATTGTTCTTCGCGCGTTTTTTCAATTTCTTTTTGAGCAAAGGTCGCTTCAGATAAAGCAGCCGCCGCTTGGCTGAACGCAGCTTCTAACTTAATAGCCAACCATAAAAGAACAACGGTTTCCGCGATAACAATTACGGCATGCAATACTACCCGGAAAAAATCAGCCCCTGAAGGGAAGATAGCTACGGGTAGTAAGAAATTTAATACTAAATGGTGAACCGCGACAGTCGCTGCGGCGATGATTATTGCTCTCCAGTTGCAAAGTGCAGTTACCATAGCCAGGCTTGCAAAAAAGTACATATGGATGTCAATTTGCCAAGGATGTCCCTTGAAAAGATAGGTTATGATGGCTGGCATCAAACTTAACCCGACAGCGATGATATAGTGTGTCGCGGCGGCGTTAATCCCGGCAAATTTCCACGTAAGCCCAACCGCAAGAGATACCGCAATCGTCATAACCGTAACGTCTAAAAACGGGACATCGAGAATGACGGCTATTATTGGTGTCAAAACGATGTGCGCAAAAATGAATAGAATAAACATCTTTGCAGCACGGGTTCTAATCGTTTGTAAGTCGTTC
Organism: Kiloniella sp.; assembly: GCF_048270245.1. Lineage (GTDB taxonomy): Bacteria > Pseudomonadota > Alphaproteobacteria > Kiloniellales > Kiloniellaceae > Kiloniella. The sequence goes on along the minus strand of NZ_JBLWTH010000002.1, from coordinate 511,420 downwards.
ATGGCTTTAGACTCTTGTAATTGAACTTATGTTTCTGTGAAGAAACAGCTACCTGTCGCGACGGCATCAAGTAATAAAACCGCTGAAGGAATCTGTATATCCGTTGTTAAGATCTCTTTGCCAAAATCGACAATGAGTAAATTATCCCAATAACCTATTCTGACTAATCTGGCGTCCATGGTGTCGAGTGCTTCTATGTTTTTTTGAAAAGTTTGCTCTGGTGAAAACAGCACCGCAACTTGTTGAACGCTTTCTGCTGGGCGAAAATACATATACCCCAGATAGACACTGCTGAATAAAATCAGTAATAACGCTGGGGTTAGATTTTTGAGAGAAAATTTATTCTCCGCATCCATTAAGTGTTCCCTTGTGGAGGGGTAGGTTTCATTAACAGCCTTTTCCTCTATATTTGATACCTATTAAGGGGGTATTAACCGATATAGATATTTAGGCGTCTACAAGTTAAGATCTTGCTAACGACAGAAATTTTTTGAGAAATACAAAGGTTGAGCAACGTTAAGGTAAGCTGTTGCTGCAGATGGTATCGTTTATGCTGTGGCAGATAACGACGGTGAAGATGATTCAACTGGTGAAACACTGTTCTTGAACTTAGGGTCAATTGATAAGGTCATTGTCAGTCAGTAGTTTCATTAAATTGTTCTCTTAAGAAAGCCCCAATCTTTGTGAGGGGGGCAGTTCATTTCTTATTTATAAGCGTAAACTATGTAATCTGAACTGTGAAGTTTGTTTCATCGATACTCTGTGATGAATGTAGGTGGCACTTAATCAAATAGAATAATCTAGCTGGGACCCAGCTTGTTGATTAAGTAATTTGGTCCATGCTATATGCTTGTTAAATTAGATAAATTTAATAAACATATTAATAGATGGGGTAGATTTAATTATGAGAAAAATTACACTGTTACTGAATGCTTGTATTGTGATGACACTCGCATCGTGCGTTACAACAACTGAAGAGCAACGCATTGTTAGCGAACAGCATTTTAGAGATGTCGTTGTAGAGAAAAAGCTATCAAACACTCGTGTTGATGTTACCTTAAAACTCACGCAGGATGGTCTTATTGAAGGAACAGAGCCAAGTGGTGAAATCAAAGGTACATGGCTTTGGGATGGTACACGATTTTGTCGTGATGTGACTACAGGCCCTTTAAAAGGTAAAACTTGCCAAGTTGTTACGCTAAAAGATACTAAAGTTTCTGTTAAAGATGTTGAGGGCAAAATCAGGACTGCAACCTACCGCATTTCTGAATAACTAAGTATATATAATTAAATCTAGAGATAATATATTTTTTCTTGGAAAGAGCTTTGCTCGAAACAAAGCACCTTAGTGTATTCGTAGATTTCCTCGTGATTTAAGCCTCAGGTAAGAAAACTTTTCTCTCACGGGTTACTTTTTCAACGATGAAGTCGACGGCTGCTCTTATTCGGGCAAATCCTTGCAGGTCAGCATGGTAGATAAGCCAGAAGGTCCGCATGAAGTTGACTTCTTCACGCAGCACTGGAACAAGGTTTTCCTGATTGTCTGCCATAAAGCAGGGCAGGATACAGATACCAGCCCCTGTTGAAGTCGCGTGCATCTGGGCGATCAGGTTTGTACTGCGTAGTTGGGGACGCAGTTCTTTACCTATTTGAGGGACATAGTTCAGTTCTGGAGAGAAGATCAAGTCTTCAATATAACCCACCAGACGATGTTCTTTCAGTTGATCTTTATGTGTTATGGGGCCGCGTCGTTCTAAATATTCTGGCGATGCGTAAAGTCCCAAGCGATAGTCGGTGAGTTTACGGGATCGCAAACGTCCTTCTGTCGGGCGGCTTAGGCCAATGGCGATGTCTGCTTCGCGTTTTGAAAGGCTAAACATGCGTGGCATTGCGACGAGATCAATTTCCAACCCCGGGTGTGATCGACAAAGATCACAAATTTTTGGCGCTAGAAAATAACTGCCAAAACCATCGGGTGCCCCAATCCTGACGGCCCCGGTTAGATCTAGATCAGCTCCGGCAATTTCATTTTGAACACCCATTGCCATGGTTTCCATGGACTCCGCCGCACCAAGTAATCGTTGCCCGATTTCTGTGAGCGCATAGCCTTGGGGGCCGCGTTCGAACAAGGTTGCGTTCAACGCGGTTTCGAGGGCCTGAATACGTCGGCTGACTGTGGTATGATCCACTTTCAGGCGTTTTGCCGCAATTGTCAGTTTTCCTGTTCGCGCAACGGCGAGGAATGGGCGGAGGTCATTCCAGTCAAAAGTAGGGTTCATAATGTATTTTCGCACACTGGTTTGTCACTATTACCTATAGCTGTGCAAAAAAAACAATGCAAGTCTATGTGACAAGATCAAGAAGCTGGCATCTTTTATTCAGATGATCCGATTTGGATTTTTGAATTTATAGGCAGATGCTCTTTTAAACAATTTGCCGCGTTCTATTTCTGTGTTTTCAACATATGTTCAGACGCGATCACTATTTGAAGGAGATGCGGTATGACCGCGGAACTCTATCACCTGATTGGTGGCGAAAAAGTAAAAGGTACTTCCGGACGTTTTAGCGATGTTTTCTGGCCAATGACCGGAGAAATTGCCGCGAAGGTGCCTCTGGCTTCTGAAGACGAATTAAGAGCTGCTGTGGAAAATGCCAAAGCAGCACAACCAGCTTGGGCGGCAACTAACCCGCAAAAGCGTGCGCGTGTGATGCTCAAGTTCTTACATCTTTGCCAGGAAAACTACGACGAACTTGCCGAAATGCTGTCCCGTGAGCATGGTAAAACAATTCCTGATGCCAAAGGTGATATTCAGCGCGGTCTAGAAGTTGTTGAATTTGCCTGTGGTATCCCACATTTACAAAAAGGTGAGTTTACCGAAGGTGCTGGCCCGGGCATTGATATGTTCTCTATGCGCCAACCTTTGGGCGTTGTCGCAGGCATTACGCCTTTTAACTTCCCGGCCATGATCCCGATGTGGAAATTTGCGCCAGCAATCGTTTCTGGGAATGCGTTTATTCTTAAACCTTCCGAACGTGATCCTTCTTTACCACTCCGTCTGGGTGAACTGATGCTGGAAGCTGGTCTTCCGGCTGGCATTTTGAATGTCGTGAATGGTGATAAAGTATCTGTGGATGCTATTCTGGATGACCCGGATATTAAAGCCGTTGGTTTTGTTGGTTCGACACCGATTGCTGAGTATGTCTATACACGGGCAACCGCACAGGGTAAGCGAGCTCAGTGTTTTGGCGGGGCGAAGAACCACATGATTATTATGCCTGACGCAGATTTGGATCAGGTCGCGGATGCGTTGATCGGCGCTGGTTATGGATCTGCCGGGGAACGCTGTATGGCTATTTCTGTGGCTGTTCCTGTGGGTGAAGAAACAGCTGACCGCCTCATCGAAAAGCTAACGCCACGTGTTGAAGCTTTGAGAATTGGCCTGTCGACTGATCCCGATGCTGATTTTGGTCCAATGGTTACAGCCGAAGCAGTTGAACGTACCAAGGGCTATGTTGGTCTTGGTCTTGAAGAAGGGGCAAAGCTGGTTGTTGATGGCCGTGACTTTGTCATGCAGGGCTATGAAGAAGGCTTTTACATGGGCGGGTGCCTGTTTGATAACGTGACACCTGATATGCGTATCTACAAAGAAGAGATTTTTGGCCCGGTTCTCTCGGTTGTACGTGCCAAGGATTATGAAGAAGCCCTGCGTCTGCCAAGTGAGCATGAATATGGTAATGGTGTTGCGATCTATACCCGTGACGGTGATACAGCACGTGACTTCATGACCAAAGTGAATGTTGGTATGGTTGGTGTGAATGTTCCTATTCCTGTGCCGCTTGCCTATTACACATTTGGTGGTTGGAAGCGTTCTGGTTTTGGTGATTTGAACCAGCACGGACCAGATGCAATTCGTTTTTACACCAAGACTAAGACGGTAACTCAACGTTGGCCTTCTGGTGTGAAAGAAGGTGCCGAGTTCTCAATTCCAACAATGGATTGAGTCTAAAAATACGGGGTGCTTCCAGATTGCTGTTATAGCAGTTGGGGTATCCCGTTCTCTTTGTTTCTGAATAAAAGATGAGCTGATGAGCCAATTTGAACTGAATGAAGAACAGTGTGCTATTCAAGAAATGGCACAGGATTTCGCCCGTGACAAAATTGCACCTTTCGCGTTGGAATGGGATGAAAAAGAACATTTTCCTGTTGATGTAATGCGTGAAGCGGCTGCACTTGGTATGGGGGGGATCTATGTTCGGGATGATGTCGGTGGCTCTGGCTTGGGACGTTTGGATGCTGCGTTGATTTTTGAAGCGCTTTCTGCTGGATGTCCGGCTGTATCTGCCTTTATTTCTATTCATAATATGGCATCGTGGATGATTGACCGCTTTGGTACGGAAGAACAGCGCCAAAAGTGGTTGCCGCAAATGATGACCATGGATCTTATCGCCAGCTATTGTCTGACGGAACCATCAGCAGGATCTGACGCTGCAGCTTTGAAAACCAAAGCGGTTCGTGATGGTGATGACTTTGTCATTAATGGTGCGAAACAGTTTATTTCTGGCGCGGGAACATCTGATCTTTACTTGGTTATGGCCCGTACGGGCGGTGATGGGGCAAGTGGTGTTTCTTGCTTTCTGATACCAAAAGATGCCGAGGGTGTTTCTTTTGGGGCCAACGAAAAGAAAATGGGATGGAAAGCGCAACCGACAAGAACCGTCGTCATGGAAGACGTGCGCATTCCTGCTGCCAATATGATTGGTGAAGAAGGGCAGGGCTTCAAAATTGCCATGATGGGACTTGATGGTGGTCGTTTAAATATTGGTGCTTGTTCCCTTGGTGGTGCACAATCTGCCTTGGATAAAGCCATTGGCTATATGGGCGAACGCAAAGCCTTCGGGAAGTCACTTGCTCAGTTTCAAGGATTACAGTTCAAAGTTGCCGATATGGAAACTGAACTGACCGCGGCCCGCACGCTTTTATATACAGCGGCAACCAAGCTGGATGCGAAAACACACGACGCCACGCGCTGGTGCGCAATGGCGAAACGTTTTGCAACAGATACCGGTTTTACGGTGGCAAATGAGGCCCTTCAAATTCATGGTGGTTATGGATATCTGGCGGATTACGGTATCGAAAAAATTGTTCGAGACCTAAGAGTTCATCAAATTCTGGAAGGGACCAACGAGATTATGCGACTGATTATATCTCGTGATCTGTTGAAAGGAGACAGAGCATGACAGATGAGTTGATCATTCGGCAGGAAGGTAGTGCAGGACGCATTACGCTTAATCGGCCCAAGGCTTTGAATGCTCTTTCTTTGGATATGGTTCACGGAATGTTGGCTGCTTTGGAAAGCTGGCAAACAGACGAAACTGTTAGGGTTGTTATTGTTGATGGCGCTGGTGAACGCGGTTTGTGTGCAGGGGGGGATATTCGCGCCCTTTATAAATCTGGACAGGAACGCGACGGTGTTGCTCAAAAATTCTGGGCAGATGAATACAAACTCAACGCGCTTATTGCCAATTATCCCAAGCCCTACGTTGCCATTATGGATGGGATTGTCATGGGCGGTGGTGTTGGCGTTTCGGCTCATGGTAGCAATCGCATCGTTACCGAGCGTTCGATGATTGCGATGCCTGAAACCGCCATTGGTCTGTTCCCTGATGTGGGCGGAACGTGGCTTTTGGCAAATGCCCCGGGTGAAGTTGGCACATTCCTGGGATTAACCGGGCATCGTATCGGGGCTCAGGATGCTATTTATGCCGGATTGGCAGATGTAGAAATCCAAAGCGACAAGCTGCCGAACTTGATTGAAGTACTATCTCAGGCCGATTACGGTACTGATGCGCGGGCTGATGTTGATAGTTTGCTCAGAAGTTTCACCGTGAGTTCCGGTCAATCTCAGCTTGCTGAAATCAGAGGGCAAATTGATCAGATATTCTCTTATAACTCTGTCGAAGAAATTGTTTCTGCAGCCGAAAGAACAGATAGCGATTTAGGGCACAAAATTGTTAAAGATCTTGCTGGGCGCGCACCGCATTCAATGAAGGTAACGCTGGCTGCTATTCGTAAGGCCAGCACGCTGGGCGGGATCGAAGAAGATCTGGATATGGAATACCGCCTTGCGTGTCGCATGTTCGAACAGAAAGATTTTTTCGAAGGTGTACGTGCGGTTGTTATCGATAAAACCGGAAATCCTAATTGGTCCCCCGCGACATTGGAAGCTGTGCCTGAAGCAATGGTGAGCGATTGTTTTGCAAGTCTGGGATCAAATGAACTTGGTCTGTCATCTGGGATAATCCGGTAAATCGGAAAAGGAAAAGAACATGAAAACTATAGCATTTATCGGATTGGGTAACATGGGCGGCCCGATGGCGGCTAACCTAGTGAAAGCCAACTATGTGGTTAAAGGTTTTGATCTGTCCGAAGAAGCAAAAGATCAGGCCAGAAAAGACGGTATTGAAATTGCTGAGAATGTTGACGAAGCCGTAGCTGTTTCGGACGCGATTATTACAATGCTTCCGGCGGGAAAGCATCTTCTCAGTGTTTATGAAGTTACGCTGAAAGCCGCTAGACCCGGGTCACTTTTCATTGATTGTTCGACCGTTGATGTTGATAGCTCACGCACGGCGCATGACGCGGCTGAAAAAGCGGGTATGTTATCTCTCGATGCGCCGGTCTCTGGTGGTGTTGGCGGGGCAACGGCTGGCACCTTGACCTTCATGGCTGGCGGCACCAAAGAAGCCTTTGATCAAGCACATGAGCTTCTGGATGTTATGGGCGGGAAAATTGTTCATTGTGGCGGTGCTGGCAATGGACAGGCTGCAAAAATCTGCAACAACATGATCCTCGGTATTTCCATGATTGCTTCATCAGAAGCTTTTAATTTGGCTGAAAAGCTGGGTCTTGATCATCAAGCGCTGTTTGATGTTGCGTCGACCTCTTCGGGCCAGTGCTGGTCAATCAACACCTATTGTCCCGTTCCCGGGCCAGTGCCAACCAGCCCTGCAAATAATGACTATACACCGGGATTTGCGGCGGCCTTGATGCTGAAAGATTTAAAACTCTCACAGGACGCTGCCAAATCTGCTGGTGTGCCAACCCCGCTTGGGTCTCATGCAGAAGAGCTTTATCAAAGCTTTAATGATGCAGGTGGTAGCGGGGTAGATTTTTCGGGTATTATCAATCATTTAAAGAGCGATAAATAACATTTTGTTTCGTTGGTTTTCCTTTCGGCGATAACGTAAATTTGGGGTGATCATGTTAAGCTACGGGTCTGATTATCGCGCGGTTAAAGGTGCCTTTGAGTGGGATATCCCAGATAGTTATAATATCGGTGTTGATGTCTGTGATAAATGGGCCAAGCGCGCCCCGGATCGCTTGGCATTGAGTTTTGTGGATACTGATGGCAATGTCGCTGACTATAGCTTTGGTGATCTGAGAGACTATTCAAATCGTATGGCGAACCTTTTGTCGTCATCGGGAATAAACCGGGGCGACAGAGTTGCCATTTTACTACCTCAGTCTTTGGAAACAGCATTTTCGCACATTGCGGCCTACAAAATGGGCTGCATTGCGGTACCCTTGTTCATGCTCTTCGGTGTTGAGGCGTTGGAATATCGACTGTCAAATTCAGGTGCACGGGTTGTTATTACCAATCAGGCTGGTGTCGAGAAAATTAATGAAATCAGAGACCGATTGCCAGATTTGAAACACGTCTATTCCATTGATGGGGCTTCTGCAGGTGGTGGTGGTGCTTCTGCTGGGGCGAGAGATCGAGCCGAGGATCTGCATCGTGATTTATTGACGCATTCCACAGATTTTACCCCTGTCCAGACAAAACCGGACGATCCGGCCTTGATTATCTATACCTCTGGAACGACAGGGCAACCAAAGGGCGCTCTCCATGCGCATCGTGTCCTACTCGGACATTTACCGGGGGTTGAGATGTCACATGATTTCTTTCCTCAACCCGGCGATAAAATCTGGACACCCGCAGACTGGGCGTGGATTGGGGGACTTCTGGATGTCTTGCTCCCCGCGCTACATCACGGGGTAACGGTTGTTGCCAGACGTTTTGAGAAGTTCACAGCCGAGGCAGCATTCGATCTGCTCGCGGAACAGGGGATCAGGAATGCCTTTATTCCGCCAACGGCCCTGAAAATGATGCGGTCCGTTTCTGACCCTGAAATTCGCTGGGACCTTAACATGCGTTCTATTGCTTCTGGTGGAGAGTCTCTGGGGACAGAGCTTCTGGAGTGGGGGCAAAAAACATTTGGGCTAACAATCAATGAATTCTATGGGCAAACAGAATGCAATATGATTGTGTCCTCCTGTGCCAAAATTATGGATGCAAGGCCTGGCGTGATGGGACGTGCGGTTCCCGGACACAATCTGGCAATTGTTAATGATGAGGGAGAAATCCTTCCACAGGGTACTCTGGGCAATATAGCTGTTAAATCGCCTGATCCTGTCATGTTCCTAAAGTACTGGAACAATCCTGATGCAACTGAGGCCAAGTTTGCGGGTCATTGGCTGTTAACAGGTGACACAGGCATTCTTGATACGCAGGGCTGGATACAGTTTGTCGGGCGGGATGATGACGTCATTACGTCATCCGGCTATCGCATTGGTCCTGGCGAGATTGAGGACTGCTTGATGGGGCACCCGGCTGTGCGCATGGCCGGAGTAGTTGGTAAACCAGACCCACAACGAACCGAAATTGTAAAAGCCTTTATCGTGCTCAATGATAATTTTCTTGGGGATGATAATCTGGCATCAGAAATTCAACTCTTTGTTAAAAAACAACTGGCCGCCCATGAATACCCGCGCGAAGTCGCTTTTGTCGATACTCTACCCATGACCACAACAGGTAAAATTATTCGACGAGAACTTAGAGATTTGGGGTAAAAATTTTGCTGAAGTGAGAGTAATCAAAAAGATTACTCTCGCCCGTATTGATTATAACCAAACCTGATCTTTCAGATTATGAGTAATCAACTTTTGATAGAGGCCGTCTCTGGCCTCTGTGTTTTTGGGATCGGCCCAGTCTCGTTCTATAAGATCCCAATCCGGATCTTTGGGGGCCAGTCCCAGAGTTTCAATATAATCTTGTTCTGTTACCAAAAACTGGGTGCCATAGGTCAACAGGTATCCGTTGGTCTGGTACCTGTGTTCTTTGGCTTCGGGGTAGAACACGGTCCAGAAGTTTGTATAGGGCATACATCTGGGCGGGCAGAGAAGTTTGCCATAATCAAGCTCTGACCTCTCGCTTGTCGGGATAGGGACAGAGTCCATCTGGATAATTTGAGATAGATGTGACCAGCCCTTAAACCCAAGCACTTTTGCAATTTGAGACAAACAATGCTTGCGTTTTATGGTCTCGATAATTTCGAGATCAGACAGATTTTTTAAATCCGGGTTCTTTTTAATGAAAGCAAGGCTCGCTTGTTTCCCCGTCGTGATATTACGGTGAAGGATGCGGGCGTTGTGTTTTAGCTCATGGATAATATCAGCCATAGAGTTTCTCCTTGTACCGGATCTATCCGCTCCTAGCGATCCAGAGAATTCTTTGGGTGATTACTCATCATTTACATCGATAATAACAGAGTGTTGTGACTTTTGGCGGTGAGGCACCCCTGTGTACCTTGTGCCGGACACTAGAATAAAAATAATCGGATGACAATAGGGGTGTATTTAAGAAGCTTTGGTTTCAACTAAATCAAGGGGAAGTCCTGTGGTATATTTGACCTGAGAAACGGCAAATCTAGAATGAACCTCGGCAATGTTAGGGAGCTGTAACAGATGGTCTCGTAGGAAGCGCTCGTAAGCACGCATGTCGGTTGTGACAACGCGTAGAATATAATCCATGCCACCACTGACAGTATAGCATTCGGTAATCTCGTCAAAACGGCTTACCCGGCGTTCAAAGTCCTCCAGACCGTGCTGGGCCTGTGCAGAGATTTTTACAGTGGTAAAGACGACGATTTCTAAGCCAAGACTGTCAGAGTCAATAATAGCAACACGGCGCTTTATAATCCCTTTTTCTTCCAAACGTTTTATCCGTCGCCAACAGGGCGCTGGGGAAAGACCGACTTTGTTCGCAAGTTCTGCATTGCTGATATCAGAATCGTGTTGAAGAATGTTTAGGATTTTTTTATCCGTATTATCAATCTTAGGCAGCATAAATATTTCTCATATTTTCAAATAACTGAAATCAGATTGCTATTATAGAGAGTTTATCATGAAAATAGAAAGAACATTTCTTTCAGCTTGAAGCAAAATAATAAGAGCCAAAAAACAATAATAATTGGCAGAAATAAACAGAGCTTGAGAAGCATGCTTAGGCATATGTTCAAGCATGTGTTTTCTGGGAGAGAGCTGCACATTGGTTTGTGTTTTTGATCACTTTGATACCCCAAACTGGCTACGGGAAGCTGGCTAATTGGATTTCAGATGGTGATCGACATTGATTAATGATTTGGTCTTCAATCGTCACTGTGTTGGCTTTGATCCAATAAAATGACGTGATTACCGCATATGCATTTACCGCCCCGTTCTGCTTGAGCTTATAGATTTAAAGGCGTCACCAAACAGATTGGTTAAGACGAACTGGGGAATAGATTATGTCTGATACATCGAACATGGATGTCTTTAATCACGAGGCCTTTTCCGGCCATGAGCAGGTGGTATTCTGTCAGGATGAAACCAAAGGTCTCAAGGCTATCATTGCAATCCATTCGACAGCACTGGGACCTGCTGCTGGCGGATGCCGTATGTGGCATTATCGGGATAACGGTTCGGCTTTAAACGATGCTCTCAGGCTTTCAAAAGGCATGAGCTACAAAAACGCCATGGCCGGACTAAGTCTGGGCGGAGGAAAAGCCGTTATTATCGGGGATGCCAAGACCGACAAATCCGAAGAGCTTTTCCGTTCCTTTGGACGTTTTGTAAATGGACTTGGTGGTCAATACATTACCGCAGAAGACGTTGGAATATCTGTTTCAGACATGGAAGTTGTCTCCCAGGAAACCCCTCATGTTGCGGGGTTAAATTCTGGACTTGCCGCGAGTGGTGATCCTTCTCCCTTCACTGCTCGCGGTACTTTTAACGGTATCAGAGCTGCGGTGAAACACCAACTGGGTAAAGACAGCGTCGCTGGTTTAACAGTCGCTGTGCAGGGGCTTGGACATGTGGGGTGGCATTTGTGTAAGGAATTACACACAGCCGGGGCCAAGTTAATCATTGCCGATATCAACGAAGATGTTGTTCAACATGCCGTTAAAGAATTCGGTGCCAGAGCAGTGTCCTGTGATGAAATACTCTTTACAGACGTTGATGTCGTTGCGCCCTGTGCGTTAGGTGCAGTTTTGAATGAAACATCTATTCCCAAGTTAAAATCAAAGATCATTGCAGGCGCTGCGAACAACCAGCTTGCCAGAGATTCTGACGGTATGTTGCTACGGGATCATAACATCCTCTACGCGCCGGATTATGTGATTAATGCTGGTGGTATTATCAATGTGGCTGCAGAAATTGAGGGAAAGTATGACCGAAAATGGGTCGATCAAAAAGTCGCCGCTATCTATGACGTTTTGTTGGATATTTTCAAACGTGCGGATCGGGAGCAGGACGCAACAAGCACGATCTCTGATCTTATTGCCCAAGAGAAAATTGCAAAGGCGTCTGAATCTGGAAGGCCTGAGTTAAAAAAAGATATCGTTGCTTAAATAAATTAAGTCTGAGCATTTGAACCCAAGTAATTAAAAATCAGCCCTGGATTGTTGACATCATCCAGGGCTGATGCGTTCTAAACTTTTTCTGCACCGTAATAGAGACTCACAGTATGTTTGGCCTCTGCAAAGAACAGCCATCTTTCGGTGACAATTCCTAATGCGCCGGACAGTATTGAGAGTATGATCGCAAGGTTGCTCAGGAACTCATTTGACAGCATACCTGAAAGTGAAATCAGAAAGATTGGGAGAATAAAGCCAAAGATAAAGGTGATATTTCTCAGCTTTTGTCTGTGTTTTCTGGCAATTTTAAAACCCATTTCTTTCATCAAGTAGTTTGCTTCGGTATGAGCCGCTTCCAAAAGGCTAACTTTACCCATTGATCCAAGGCCCGTTGCACTTCCAACAGTGCTTTGGGCGGTATTTTCATTGATGTATTGCCAGTAATAAAACTTATGTACGACTGCTATAATAATTAGTGCGATGGTTAACATGTCAAACAGTTGGTCGTTTTTACCCTGTAAATGCAAAATGGCATTCAATAACAAGGCACCCGTCGAGAGGGATAATACTAGGTAGCCAGCAGGTACAAACTTGTTGTGCCATGCTGCAACAGGTTTCAGGCAGGCATAAATCATTGATGTGCAGTAAACGGTTGCACTGCATAACAATAACGCCGCGATGCCGATAAGCGGCAGAAGGGCAAACTCATTACTTGATAAAAATGCCCACCAGAGGCCATAGATTCCTGTGGGCAGGAAGGTAACGATAGCAAGAATACCTTCGCGACTTAGCCAGGATGACCGCCATTGTGTCAGGGCACGCCAAGCTCGTTCTGGTCGACCGAGATGGAATGTTGAAGACAGAAGTCCCAAAATAATAAGGATGAAGGCTGTGCCAAATCCGCTGAGAGCTAACGCTTGATCTGTTGAAATAACGCCAAGCATATGCCCAAGGATAAGAAGGAAAAGAAGCCCGTAACCTGCGCCTGAAGCGGTTGTGAAAAGAATAACTGATTTTGCCGGATGCATTTGAAAACTCCTTTCTTTCTAGAGTGATAAGACTTTGTCAGCCCATCGTGCTAACAGGCCGGCTTTTTCAGTTTCAACAGGAGAGAGGCTTACAGGTTTATCCGAAATACTATGCTCGTTCTGTTTAGGGCGTGGCGGCAAATATTTATTTGTGGGTTTGTAATCAAGTTCTGCCATCAAATCAAAACCTTCACGCTCCGCCACAAGCTTGCTAACATCAGAGTTTGGATCGCCCAGGTCACCAAAAGATCGTGCACCAACCGGACAGGTCGAAACACAGGCGGGTACTCTGGATGCTTCGGGGAGGTTTTCGTTATAAATACGATCAACGCAGAGAGTACATTTTTTCATAATACCCACGTCTTCATCATATTCTCTGGCACCATAGGCGCAGGCCCATGAACATAGTTTGCAACCAATGCACTTATCCGCATCTACCAGAACAATGCCGTCTTCTTCGCGTTTATAGGATGCCCCTGTTGGACAAACCGTAACGCAAGGAGCATCATCACAATGAAGGCAGCTTTTGGGGAAATGAACGGTACGACTGTCGTTATCATCATCAACGACTTCGAAGCTATGGATACGGTTAAACCACACACCATTTGGATCGGCGCCGTAGGGATCCATATCCGTCAGGGGAGCAGAATGACCACCGGTGTTCCATTCTTTACAATTTACAGCGCAGGCGTGACAGCCGACACAGATATCAAGATCGATAACCAGACCGAGTTTCTTTTTGCTACCGTTTCGCGGAAGACAGGTCATGGTTTTTCTCCTGCTAATGTATCATCAGGCGTCGAGCCTTGTCGTCTTGGGACGTCGTCCCCAAAGTCAGCTCCGTAACGTAGAACAGCGATTTGTTCAGGGGCATTGGGGAGTGGGGCAAAAGCCTCAAACATTGGTTCTGTCGGGCCTTCTTCTTTCGCGTCGCACTTTTCAATACGTACTCTGAGATCATACCAAGCTGCCTGACCTGTAACGGGATCAGAGTTAGAGTAGCGATAGCCGTCTTTTCGTGGTGGAAGCAGTTCTGAGATGATATGGTTTAGCAAGAAGCCACGGTTAGATTCCGGTGCTTTATCATTCAGACCCCAGGCGCCTTTACGTTTACCGATAGCATTCCATGTCCAGATGGTATGAGGGTTAACGCCGCTCATCAATTTTACCTGTGTTTTCACGCGACCATGTGGTGAGATAACCCAGATCCAATCTTCGTTGACAATGCCATGTTGCCCAGCAGTTTCTTCATTGATGAACAGACGGTTTTGAGCTGTGATCTGTCTTAACCATGCATTTTGAGACCCCCAACTGTGATACATATGCATTGGACGTTGGGTCACAGCATGCAGAGGGTATTCTTTGCCATCCACAGCCTTTTCTTCCAAGGGCATGTACCAGATTGGAAGAGGATCAAATGTCTCGTCTATTCGGCTGCGCAGATCATCAGGCGGCTGGATGTCACCATGCCCCTGTGCCGCGAGACGGAATTTTTGCATGTGTTCGGAATAGATATGCATCACAATGCGTTCTGCATTGGGGATCCAGCCCATTTCATGGGATCGATCAAGATAAGAACGGTTAGCGAATTTATAATAGGATTGTTCTGGGGTGAATTCATCTGACCAGAAGCAACCGTTATCAATATATTTCTGCAATTGATCGGGGTTGGGATCTCCTTTCCCATGACTATTGCCATCTTTTCCACGCCAACCCGCAAGCGGTCCAACACCCGGTGTTCGTTCGTGGTTGGTGATGTAATCAGAATAGCCGCCGGGGTACATGGCGCTGCCGTCGTCTCTGGTCATGCCAGGTAAGCCAAGCCGTGCGCCCAGATCCAACAACACATCCTGGAATGGACGTACATCACGATCGGGTTTTATAACGGGTTGCCTGATGGAATCAGCGGGGCCATGTGCGCTACAGATTGGACGATCTAGTAGGGAAATCGCATCCCACCGTTCAAGATAGGTCGTGTCGGGGAGAACAAGATCTGCATAAGGCACCATCTCGGAATGGTAGGCATCTGAATAGATGATCTTGGGGATTTTGTAACTACCGTCATCGTTTTTATCGGTGAGATATTTAATTGTGCCGGGCACATTCATTGAGCTGTTCCAGCTCATATTCGCCATATACATGAAAAGTAAATCCACAGGATAGGGATCACCTTTCCAAGCATTATGAATGACCATGTGCATCATGCCATGAGAGGCTAGTGGGTATTCCCAGCTGTAGGCTTTGTCTATGCGTTTTGGTGTGCCATCGGGTTCAACCAGCAAGTCTTCTGGTCCCGTCGGGAACCCAAGCGGCATGCCGGGTAACGGTGTGTTGGCGATGGAATCATGACCAGCAGGTTTTGGTCCCGGAGGACAGGGGCGCGGGAAGGGTGGCTTGTGTCTAAAGCCACCGGGAACATCAATCGAGCCCAATAGCATTTGAAGGACATGAATGGCGCGACAGGTATGGAAACCATTTGAATGGGCTGAAATTCCGCGCATGGCATGCATGGAAACGGGCCGTCCGATCATTTTATCTTGTTTACGTCCGGCCCAGTCTGTCCAGGATACATCCAGCTCGATTGTCTCTTCGAAAGCAACATGCGCAATCTCTGCTGCAATACGGCGAATGTTTGCTGCGCTGTAGCCAATTTGTTCTGCTATGGCTTCTGGCGCGTACTGAGGATCTAGATAACGATCAGCCATCAAGTGAAACGCCGGAACAGCCTTGCGGCCATCTGGCAACGTGAATTCACCAGCCAATGCTGGTTTCGCCTCGACGTTTGTTGATGAGACGAGCTTTTTTGTCTCGGCATCATAACATAGCGGATTTCCCTCGGCATCGCGGGCAAAAAGACCGTCATTTGCAGCGCCGGGATCTTGTATGACAAGCCAAGGGGCATTTGTGTAACGGGTTATGTAAGTCCAGTCGATCTTCTCTGCCTTGAGCAGCTCATGAATGAGTGCAAAGACAAAGAGACCATCTGTCCCCGGGCGAATGCCGATCCATTCGTCGGCGATGCCGGAATACCCCGTGCGAACCGGATTTACAGAAACAAACTTGGTTCCTTTGCGGGTTTTTAGTTTACCCAACCCAATTTTGATCGGGTTGGAATCATGGTCTTCTGCAACGCCGAACATTAAAAGGTATTTTGTATGATCCCAGTCGGGTTCTCCAAATTCCCAGAAAGACCCTCCGGCGCTATATAAACCAGCAGCAGCCATATTGACGGAACAAAATCCACCATGGGCGGCAAAGTTTCTAGTGCCAAATTTTCCAGCCCACCAGCCAGTCAAACTTTGTGATTGGTCTCGACCAGTGAAAAAAGCGAGCTTTGAGGGATCTTTTGCTCTGATCTCCCCAAGCCATCCCCCGGCAAGTTCAAGAGCTTCTTCCCACTCAATTTCTTTGAACTCACCCGATCCACGCTCGCCTGTCCTCAGAAGTGGTTTTTGTAAACGGGCAGGGGAATTGTGTTGCATAATCCCGGCAGAACCTTTGGCGCAAAGGACGCCTTTGTTTACTGGGTGATCGGGATTGCCCTCGATATAACGGATCTGATCACCACGGAGGTGTACCTTGATGCCACAGCGGCAGGCGCACATATAACATGTCGTGGTCTTAACTTCGTCCGATACATGCGGGGAAGTATCAACTTCCTCTTGTTTGGACGTGGGGAAGAAGCCCATAAATCATCTCCAATTTGACGCTATCCTGTTGTGATTTTTATTTTTTTGAGTTTTTTTAAGTAACTATAGATTGTTATATTTTATTAAATCTACATTTTTTTTACGTAATATGGGCAACAATATCAGCCAGTGCCATTGAAGCAAGACGTGCAGCAGGGGGATCAGCACGGCTGGTTAATATGATGGGAACACTTGCCCCTAGTACAATTCCGGCGGCACACGCACTGTCACAATAAACAAGCTGTTTGAACATGGCGTTCCCGGTTTCTATGTTTGGAACCACCAGAATATCCGCTTTGCCGGCAACGGGGTTATCAATGCCTTTGATATGAGCGGCCTTTGGGGAAATGGCATTATCCAGAGCCATGGGGCCAAAAACAAAGGCGTCTAAAACTTCGTCCTTCGCCCATTCTGTTAATGTCGCGGCATCTGTACTCGACGGCATTTGTGGGTTTACTTCTTCTGTGGCCGAGAGGATCGCAACTTTGGGTTTTCTGTTGCCAAGTGCGTGCATCATTTCAACTGAATTCTGAATGATTGCTTTTTTTGTTTCCAAGTCCGGCGCAATGTTAACGGCTGCATCTGTAATAATCATGGTACGATCAGAACCCGGAACTGACATGTAGAATGCATGTGATAGGCGCCGCCCGGTTCTGAGGCCAGTTTCACGGTTTACGATGGCTTTCATAAAAACGTCGGTATGGATTTGGCCTTTCATTATTGCGTTTACGTTTCCAGATCGCGCAAGAAATACCGCTTTTTTGGCTGCAGTTTCTTCATCTACTGCGTGGTGAATTTCGATTTTTGATAGGTCCCACCCCATATCTTTTGATAATTGGGATATGATTGACTGATCACCCACGAGAACAGGCTCTACCAATCCTGCCTTTTGGGCGAGGTGGGCGCTTTCCATAGCGATGGGGCTGGTTGCATTGACGATAGCTGTACGTGCTGGCGCATATTGAGCAGCATTATGCAGCAATGCATTGGGGCATTCTATTGGCTGCTGACTCAACATGAATTGTTCCTCGTTTGTTAAATAATGCCAGTCAATTAACCGAAGAACTCTCTGATTGATTCTCAGAGCTTTGCTTGGGTAATTTAACGGAATAAGTTGCGAGGTAATTCTTTCCAGTCTTAGAGGTTGAGGATAGCTCCATTTGGACCCATTCGATGAGTCCAACAGGAGTCCAAAAATTTGGCTTCGTTTATCTGCTATCTATTTGTATTGCCGGGGGGATGTCTTTTTCTCTCTAAGCATCCGGTCAATTGTTTTTCCCAACCGCTTGATTCCATGTTCTATTTTTGCATTTTCGATAGAGGTGAAACCGATGCGAATATGTGTGTCCGGCGCGGGTGATTCCAGAAAGAAAGGCATTCCTGATTCTATTAATACCCCATCTTTGTAAGCTTCTTTGACGAGCAAATTTGCGCTTATACCTTCGGGTATTTTTATCCAGTAAGATGTCCCCCCGGAAGAATGGGAATAGCTACATTCAGGGATATAGGTTTTTAATGCTTTGTGAACAGAATTCCATCTGTTGTGCCATTTACGACGCAGGCTATAAATAAGACTGTCGTAGTATCCAAGCGATAGGAAAAGCGCCACGGTACGCTGATTGTTACTGGGGGTGTAACGGACAACCAGTCTGCGGTAAAATTTAAGTTCTTCAATAAGTTCGGGTGCTGCGACGATGTATCCAATGCGCAGGCCCGGAAAAAGAGTTTTAGAGAGACTACTGGTATAAATAACTCGGTCGCTTGTATCTAATGCCTTTAGAGCAGGGCTCGCAGATTTGAAATAGTTAATTTCGTTCTCATAATCATCTTCGATAATGAGAAAGTCCTGTTCATTGGCTTTTTCCAAGAGGAGATTTCGCCTAGAAAGAGGCATGGTAATCGTCGTCGGGCATTGGTGGCTCGGCGTTACAAAAACATAGTTACAATCATTCAAATGATCATCAACGACCATCCCTTTCTCGTCCACTGGGATTGCGGTAATATTTGGTGTGAAAAGCCGCATAATATTTTTTGCGTCTGGGTACCCGGGATTTTCAATACCAACACGCGTATGTTGCCGGACAAGTAAACCGGCGAGAAGGTACAATGCGTTTTGTCCCCCTAATGTGACGAGAATGTGATCGCTGGATACATGGATGCCGCGGGCAGGAAGCAATCTGGTTCTTATCTGTTCGATCAGTTGGGGATCGTCATAAATTTTATCATCATGAATCCAGTCCGCCATATCCCGTGTACTCAGGGCAAGCCTGCTACATTCACGCCAGGCAGTAAGGGGAAAAAGGCGTTTGTCTGGCTGGCCATAAACAAAAGGAAAAGGAATGTCTTGCCAATCTTTGGGAAGATTCAGGTAATGTTGTTCTGAAGGACGCATAAAAAAGCGGTTGGTCCATTCCGGTTTTTCATATTCGGGTTGTTCAGACGCTTTTGCTTCTTTTCTAGAAAGTTTGGATTGCTCTAAGCTTTCCACAAACTCTTCATTGACGAAAATACCACTTCGTTCACGTGTGACGAGATAACCATCATCAGTCAGCCCTTGATAAACCAGAATAGCTGTATTTCTGGATACCCCCAAATCATTGGCTAATTTTCTGCTGGAAGGTAATTTAAATCCAGCAGGCAAAGTGCTATTCAAAATAGCATTTAGAATAGCGCGGCGAAGCTGACTTTGAAGAGACTCTCTGCTCTTCTTTTCTAAATGAAAAAGGATATCACTCGCCAATTCTTATTCCCCCTGACACAAGACTCGAGATCAAAATTCGTTTTAAACATCTCTAAATTATTGGGTGTTAATCTAGGCCATCTTTTCCTAAAGCATAGCATGCTTCTGGACTGGACTCACTAATATATTGAATTGGCCCTATTTAGAGTATGGTTGTCCCCAAATAATGTTGTCTTTTAGTGGTTTATAAAACCTGACAGGAGATAGATGTGTCTGATACAGAGATTAATGCAGAGATTGATGTGGATGATGTCGTCGAAAAAACATCAGGTAAAAAGCAGGTTTTAAAAGTAAAAACAAAACTTATGTTGGCAGTTGGTAGTATTGTTTCCACAACGCTGCTCGCTAGCTTGGTCAGCTGGTTGTCTTTTAATGGTGTAAGTAGTGCTTTCGAGCAAATATCAAAGAAAAGTATTCCTCAAATGTCGATTGCTTTAGAGCTTTCGGAAACTGCTACGAACATTGCGTCATCGGCACCTGCTCTTATCACGGTTAAGTCCCAACAGGAAAAAAACGACGTCTTTGCTTCTCTTCAGGAAAAGGAAGCTTTGCTTGATGATTTGATTGTTGCATTGAATGAAAGCGGCTTTGATCCAGAGACAAGTAAACTCCTTGAGCAAACGTCTGCAGACTTAAAAGGTAATTTGTCGGGATTGAATTCCTCAGTTGCTCAACAATTAGATCTCAATACACGTAGTCTTGCATTGATGAGCGAACTTTTGGCGACTAAGCGTGAGTTCGACGGGATTGTCGGTCCTTATCAAGAAGCGGCTAGGAAAACCGTTGAAGATACGATCGATGCCTCTTTTGGTAGCACGGACGTTACGAATCAGTTAATTGAAATTCTGATATCTGTCACACGAAGTCAGGTTTCGTCTTCGCTGCAAGTTGATACCAATCAGATTTTTTCTTTACTTGCAGAAGTCGCGACATACCAGGAACAAGACCGTATTGAAGTCGCAGAGACAGAAGTCAAAGAGGCAGCGAGAAGAAATAAAGATAATATATCTCTTATCAGTGATGATATATCGCAAGAAGCAATTAAAATTAGAGAACTCGCGAAAAAAATAGATGCGTTATTATTAGGTGAAGAGAATGTCTTTTCGTTGCGAATTGCTCAAATCTCGGAAAATAAAAATTCTAACCAACTTCTGATTAATAATGCAGCGCTTTCTCATGCTCTCAAAAACTTGGTAGATAAGATTGCGGGATCAGCTGAAGATGGCGCAATCTCGTCTGTTACGCTTTCAAGTAAAGCGGTTACGGATGGAAAAATATGGCTTTTGGTCATTCTTGGAATCTCTGTCGCACTTGCCGCAGCCGTAATGTATTTTGTCGTGAGTAAAATGATTATTTCCCGATTAGTATCCCTGTCTGAGGCGATGAAAGAAATATCCGAAGGGGATCTGTCCATTGAAGTGCCAACGGGCCAACAAGATGAAATTGGTGAAATGGCTTCTGCACTGAATGTTTTCAAAGAAAATGCGCAGCATGTTGAACGCTTGCGCAAAGAGCGCGAAGAAGCAAAAGCCATTGCTGAACAAAAACGCAAAGAGGAAATGGATGCACTTGCTGATCAGTTTAATATCCGAGTGAAGGGAATTGTTTCTAGCGTTCAAACGTCAGTTTCTCAACTTGGTCAAACAGCTCAACAAATGAATGCGACGGCAACTCAGGCACAAAATAAGTCATCACAAGCATCAGAGGCATCTTCCGATGTTTCCGTAAACGTGGAATCTGTTGCCGCAGCCTCTGAAGAATTAACGGCTTCTATCGAAGAGATTAGCCGTCAAACATCAATGGCTGCAACAGCTTCGAGAGAGGTCAGCACAGATGCTCAGGCAACAAACCGTGCCGTAGATAGCCTTTCAGACGCCGCAGAGAAAATTGGTGCAGTTGTAGATTTGATTAGTGAAATTGCTGATCAGACAAATTTACTTGCCTTGAATGCAACAATCGAAGCTGCAAGAGCAGGGGACGCAGGTAAAGGCTTTGCTGTGGTCGCATCAGAGGTGAAAAATCTCGCCACTCAAACAGGAACTGCGACAGACGATATCTCTTCTCAGGTAACAACGATTAGAGATACCGTAAGTGTTGCTGCGGATGCGATTACTAAAGTGACTAAGGCGGTAGGTAATGTGGATGAGATTACAGCTGGTATTGCTGCAGCGGTTACAGAACAGACGTCCGCGACGGGTGAAATGTCTCGTAATGTCAGATTGGCTGCGGATGGAACCAGTAGAGTCTCTAAAAACATAAGTGATGTTATGCGAGCTTCTGAAGAGACAGGCCAAGCCGCTGGTGTTGTTCTTACATCCTCAGAACAGTTGACTGCAGAACTATTGTCTTTATCGAAAGAAGTAGATGATTTTATGCTAGAGATACGTAAATAAATACAAGGCCAACTTTCTTTGCTTACTTCTGATCACCCCCTTGATGTTGGACTCATATAGTTTTTCCTGTTGGTACTATAATCCACAGCTAATTCATTTACCGTAATATCTGAAAATCATGAGGAGTACTTTGAGTTAAACAAATGAATTAAGATATTCGAATGAATTGATTAGGTAATTATTCTGAATAAAAATGCAGATTTAATTACTAACAGGTTCCTGAGATATTTTTGGGTTTAAGAAATACCCTGTTGATAAATAGATTTAGGAATAATCATCAAAATGATGTATTTTAGTTCTCGTGGCTCTTAAAGGATTACTTCTTTTGTGCTCTGTTTCTTGGTTTATAAATAAGTGAAACGGGGCGAGTACTTTAACTGTTTTATCGTTGTTGATGCCAGTTTCCACATCCCTTTTTCTGGCTCTTCAAAGGTAAGAAAATAGTCAACGTTTGAATTGATTTAGATAATAAGTCTAAAAAATCAGTTCTACTGATTGATAAGTACAACTGGTCGTTCAGTTTTATTGTGAATGATTATGTATGAGGAGCGAAAAATGGGTTTTGCCCAAGAGCAAAATGTCATTCGGGGATTTTCTTAGTGATGGCAGGCGCTTTATCAAGAAAAATACTTATTCAGCCTTTTTGGTGTACCCGCTTCTTTACAGAGCTTATGCGTTTTTTATCGTTCTCAATCATAATCAAACTGTTTGCTTTGAAAGAAAGCCAGTTATTTCGCGCGTTTACAATCCAATCTCAGGGAGGTGCCGAGGAAAGTCTATCTTTTAAAGTTAACCTTAAGTGAAGTTTAAAGTCATAAACATTAACCAGCCATGAGTTGCAAACAATTGCACATTCAGGTCTGTGAACAGGGACCCTCCTCGTTGATAAGATGAAGGAGAATGGGAGAAAAAAATGACAATACTTAAAAAAACTACAGTAAGCCGTCGTAAAGTTCTAAAAGGTGCTGCAATCGCTGGCGCTTCAACATTGGCAGCGCCCGCATTTATCAAAAGTGCGCTTTCCTCATCAGGAGAGCTGAATGTGATGATGTGGTCCGATTACCTTCCCGAAGAATTTAAGGAAGCGTTCAAGAAGGAAACCGGGATTACAATCAATCATACTGGTGTTGGGTCTAACGAAGAAATTATCAATAAACTTCGAGCGACTCGCGGCCGTGGTTTTGATGTTATTTCGCCGACAAACATGCGTGCACAACAGTGGCAACCCCTTAACCTGTTGCAGCCTTTTGATATGAACAAAGTTAAGGTTGACCGTGTTAACGCAGCAATGGCTAAAGTGGGTGAAACTGACTGGAATTTTGATGGGAAAGGGTCTCATTGGCTCCCTCAGTTATGGGGAACCGAGGCCGTTGCATGGCGTACAGATAAATGGACACCTGAAGGTGGCGTACCTAGTTATGGCGATCTTTGGAAAGATGGTGGTGAAAATACAATGATGGGCCGCCCGCATTCTATGATGCTTGGTGCTGGTCTTTACATGGAAACCATTGGTGAACTTGCGCCAGGTGATGTGAAGCGTGCTTACAATAGCGAAGATGATATGAAAGAGGTGTGGTCCAAGATCACCAAATTCTGTATTGATCGCAAAGCAAACGTCAAAAAATTCTGGAATGATGCTGATGGCCAAAAAAATGGCCTGATGCAAGAAGACGTTATTATGGGGCAAACTTGGGATGGTCCGATCCTTGCGCTTAAGGGTGAGGGAAATCCGGTTCAGTATCAGGCTCCAAAAGAAGGTGCTTTGGCTTGGGTTGACGGTATTGCTATGCCAAAAGGCGCCAAGAACATTGACCAAATTTATGCCTTCTTGGAGTTCTCATATCGCCCTGAAAATGGTGGACTGACGGCGAATTTGACCGGATATAACTCTGCTGTGATAGGTGCCGATGCACATCTTTCTGAAGAGTCCAAAAAGAACTTTGCTGAAGCTTATCCGGGCGATGCTTTGGATAACCTCTTTGCGTGGCCTGCTGAACCAACTTGGTATGCACAGCTTCGTACAGAGTTCCGCGATAAATTCGTGGCAGCTTAACCTGTAGGTGAGTTCGGTAAGGGGCACAGAATTTTCTGTGCCCCTCTTCATCCTTAAAATAATTATTTTCGGGATTTTATCTTTCCCGAGAGAGTGGTCGTGGGGTCCTCATGAGCTCAGGTGTAGATTTAGAACATGTAACAATCCGTTTCGGTGATTTTACCGCTGTAGACGATGCTAATTTAGCAATTAAAAAGGGTGAGTTTTTCAGTTTTCTTGGCCCATCCGGTTGTGGTAAAACAACAATTTTACGTGCTGTGTCAGGCTTTAACGAGCCCACAGAAGGAACAATCCGTATCAATGGAAACGATATGCGAGGTATTGGACCGAACAAGCGTCCAACGGCATTAATATTCCAAAATTTAGCCCTTTTTCCATTGATGTCTGTGGCTGATAATATTGCCTTTGGCTTAGAAGTCGAAGGCGTGAAATACACTGAACGCCGTCGTCGAGCTGAAGAGCTTCTTGATCTTATTGCTCTCTCAGGACAGGGAGACAAAATGGTCTCTGAATTGTCCGGGGGACAAAAGCAGCGTGTAGCAATAGCCCGTGCGTTAGCTGTTGAGCCTGAAGTTTTACTTCTTGATGAACCGTTATCGGCACTGGATTTAAAACTACGTCAGCATATGCGCAGTGAGTTGAGAAATATACAACAACGTGTCGGCATTACCTTTATTTATATTACGCATGATCAAGGCGAAGCCCTCACCATGTCAGATCGTATTGCTGTTATGTCTGCAGGCGTTATTGAGCAGGTAGGTGATGGTAGTACAATTTATAACGAACCAGAGACAGCATTTGTTGCCTCATTCGTTGGCGAAAATAACCCATTCTACGGTAAGGTTGTTAAGGTTGACGGTGACTATGCCCAGATCAAAAACAAGTTTGGTCTGCTCAGAGGGCGTAACACTCAGGACATGAATGTGGGCGACGCCGCTATTTTGTTCGTGCGGCCAGAAGCTCTTTCGCTTGTTGAAGAAGGTACTACCCGTACTGAAAATGTTATCGAAAGTACGATACTTGCTGAAGAGTTTGAAGGCCCTTCGATCCATATTCATATGGAAGGGGAGACAGACAAACGGATATCGTTTGCTGTTAATAATGAGGGTAAAGGAACGCACTTAAAGGTAGGGGATACAACAAAAATTTACTTTGATGTTGATCGAGCGATTGTTCTTCCTGAAGGAGATCTTGCTGATGAGTGATGAATTGCAAAGTTTGAATCTACCGTATTTTGCTATCTTTGTAACATTTTTTCTTGCGGTTCTCTCATCTCTATTGGTGGTAGCGCCAGCTCAAAGAGGCATTTCTGTTACTTGGGATTATCTGAAACAAGTTAAATTTATTGAACGAAATGGTATCGTTGTCTCAACTTATATTGTCGTTGCTGTGACACTGTGGGTTGTTGTGATGATTGTTGCCCCGCAGTTCTTTATGGTTGAACTTTCATTCCATGATGGGACGGTTGCTGCGGATGTAGGGTATGATTACTCTCAAACTCCTTATACCTTTAACAATTATAGCTATGCGGTTTTTGGCAGTGGTAGTGATGATAGTTACTTTAATGTTCTGCATCTAAAAGTTTTTCTGAGAACAATCATCGCATCAGTTTGTATTACACTGTTAGCCTTTGTGCTTTGTTATCCTATTGCCTATTACATGGCGCAGACTGCCAAAGGCGGAACAGTACGGTTACTTTTAATTTGTTTGGTGTTACCTTTTTGGGTGAATGAAATTCTCCGCGCCTTTGCATTTAGAATTTTATTTGGATCCAGTGGTGTGATTAATTCCTTCCTAATAGGCAGCGGTATAATTGACGAACCATTTGATTTTGTAAAAGCGGATATCGCGATGTATGCAGGTTTAAGTTATGCATATATTTTGTTGATGATCTTCCCAATCTACAACGCAATTGAAAGCCTAGATCATAATCAGATTGAAGCAGCGAGAGATCTTGGGTCTTCATGGTCTCGTATACATTATCGTGTTGTCATGCCCTATGCTAAACCGGGTATAGCATCTGGCTGTACGATGGTATTCATGTTAACCGCTGGGGCATTGGCTGCGCCTCAAATTCTGGGGGGGCCAAGTAGTCTGTGGTTTACGCAAATTATAACGAACTGGTTTAATCTTGGTGATTGGACACGTGGGTCAGCATACGCATTTCTATTTTTGTTATCATGTATTGTGTTTGTTCTCACAGTCATGAAGTATTTCAAGGTTAATTTAGGGGAGTTAGCTAAATGACTTCTGATCTTATTCAAAAATATTTGGTGCGATTTTATATTGCGATGTTCTTCTTGTACTTGTTTGGTCCGTTAATTCTAATGGGGATGACAGCATTT
The DNA here is from genome assembly GCF_048270245.1 of Kiloniella sp. Taxonomy (GTDB): domain Bacteria; phylum Pseudomonadota; class Alphaproteobacteria; order Kiloniellales; family Kiloniellaceae; genus Kiloniella. The sequence continues at coordinate 485,436 of NZ_JBLWTH010000002.1, read as the reverse complement.
AATACGCCAAAATTTCCAACGGCTATTCCTTTTCAGGAAGGGACGCTCGAATGGTTTACTGTTTTATCAAATGATAAAACCATCATCGAAGGACTTCAGAATTCGTTATTAGTAGGATTAGGGGTTATTTGTTTGTCTGTGCCTATTGGATTGGCGGCAGCTTTATTGATGTCGCAAGTTCATAGCAAAGTACAGCCAATTTATTATACAATTGTTGTGTCTCCTCTTTTAACACCCGGTGTTATTATTGGTATCTCGACATTGGTTTTTTGGGATAAAATTGGCACAATTCAAGGTCAGGATTATGAGGCGTTTTACTACAACCCTTACTTCTTAACAATTGTTGGTCAATCCACTTTCGTTTCTGCCTATTGCATGTTGATTTTCTTGTCTCGGTTACAAAGATTTGATCGAACATTGGAAGAAGCAGCTTTGGATTTAGGAGCTACCAATGTTCAAGTTTTCAAGAAAATAATGTTGCCGTTTTTAAAACCGGCAATTGGTTCGGCAGCCGTGTTAGCTTTTCTAACAAGTTTTGAAAACTACAATACAACTGTCTTTACGATGACAGAGGGAAAAACGTTAACAACTGCATTAGCAAGTAAAGCTCGGTTAGGGACAGATCCTTCTCTTAGTGCTTTAGCTGTTGTGATTGTCGGGATTACCTTGGTAGGCGTTACTTTCCACGAAATTTATCGTCGACGTGAAGTTCGAAGAGATGAATTAGCGGCGGAAGCTGCAAAAAGAGCCGCTGATATGGCAGATAAAGGAATGGCTCCAGTATAGTTAAGCTTGAGATATCTGGTAAAAGAAAATAGCGGTAAAGATTTAGATCTTTACCGCTATTTTGTTGGATATTATCAGGTTTTAAATCGCTTTAAGCGCCACCATTGCCAAAGTGATCACCGATAATCTCTTCCTTTGTATCAAGAGAGACATCTGAAACCGATTTAGTTGGTCCAGTTTGTTGCCAAGCAATCTTCCAAAAGAGTTCTTTTTCCATCCTGAGAATTTCGATGAATGCCTGATAATGTTTGATATCATAATAGGCCGTTGCAGTACCCTTTTTATGGTCACCATAAGGGTTCTGGGCATTCTGATCGCCATAGTCTTTGAATACAGCAAGCCCACAATCCTTACCCTTTTCATTTAATAATCGTATGATTATCTGTGATTTAGGTTTGTCAGCGGTAGATTTGGTGTTCAGAATCTGCACTGTATATTTCGAAATGCTATGTACGGTTGTTGGCATCATCGGCCTTTCCCCTGCAGTCATTCATATCAAGAATTTTATGCTTTTGAATTATTTTTAAATTCTGTGGCTTAAAATTCTAAGGTAAGCCGTGGAAGAATCACAGCGATTTATGCCGCATCCTATCATGTTACCACACAAGGCTCTATGGATGGTAAAATCTGGACTCACCAAATTGTAGTTTCTGGTTCAAGTGGTTTTATCAATTTGGCTCAACTGGAACTATAGCAGTAATGAGAACGCGTGTGACACTTCGATTAAGGAAAGCATCTACATAATGGCCCAGCTAGGTTATCCCAGCTAACTTGTTGAAGCCGGATTATCGGATAGGCCCAATCTGTTGGAACAGAATGGCCCTTTAGTGTTGGAAGTGAATCATGACATTAACAGAACAAATGAACGATTTTAGCGAGGTCATTGAAAATGACCGGGCTCATGTATGGCATCATATTAGCCAGCACAAACGCTATGAAACTGTTGACCCCCTTGTTATCATTGAAGGTAAGGGGATGAACGTTTGGGATGCCAAGGGTAAAAAGTATCTTGATGCTGTCTCTGGCGGTGTATGGACTGTAAATGTTGGGTATGGTCGGGAAACGATTGCCGATGCGGTGCGTGAACAGCTTGTGAAACTTAATTATTTTGCAAACTCGGCCGGTTCTATTCCCGGAGCAAATTTTGCCAAGGCCCTTATTGACAAGATGCCGGGTATGAGCCGGGTTTACTTTTCAAACTCAGGGTCTGAAGCAAACGAAAAAGCCTATAAGATCGTTCGCCAGATCGCGCATAACAAATACGGTGGGAAGAAACATAAAATTCTTTACCGGGATCGTGATTACCATGGCACAACCATTACAGCTTTAAGCTCTACTGGTCAGTTACAGAGGAAAGATCAATATGGACCCTTTACCCCAGGTTTTGTAGAGGTTCCTCATTGTTGCGAATATCGCTCTCAATACGGGGATGATGGTAATTATGGCGTAAAGGCAGCTCTTGCCATTGAAGAAGTCATTTTGCGTGAAGGCCCAGATACCGTCGGTGCCTTGGTTCTGGAGCCAATCACCGCTGGGGGCGGCGTGATTACACCACCAGAGGGCTATTGGGAAAAGGTACAGGAGATTTGTAAAAAATACGATATCCTGCTTCATATTGACGAAGTTGTCTGTGGTTTGGGGCGTACAGGTAAGTGGTTTGGGTATCAGCATTATGGGATCAAACCTGATATTGTCACCATGGCAAAGGGTGTTGCCTCTGGCTATGCAGCAATTTCCTGTACGGTGACGACAGAAGAGGTTTTTGATCAGTTCAAGAATAATCCTTCTGACCCCATGAGTTATTTTAGAGATATCTCTACCTTTGGTGGTTGTACTGCTGGCCCTGCGGCCGCGCTTGAAAATATGCGGATTATTGAGGAAGAAAACCTGCTCGATAATGTGACCAAGATGGGGGACTACCTTCTTGGAAAGCTTCATGAGCTTAAGGCAAAGCATGAAGTTATCGGGGATGTTCGTGGTAAGGGTCTTTTCTGTGGGCTGGAACTGGTGGTTGACCGTGAGACTAAGCAACCCGTTGATGAAAGCATTACGCAGGCTGTTGTCGGTGAATGTATGGCCCAAGGGGTGATTATTGGGGCAACCAATCGCAGCTTCAGAGAGTTTAACAATACGCTTTGTCTAAGTCCTGCGCTGATTTGTACAACAGAAGAATTGGATGAAATTGTCACAGCAATTGATAATGCTTTATCCAAAATCTGTAGATAGATTTAACAGGTCTCCTAAATGAAACTTTATCGGGGCTGGCCTTTGGGTTAGTCCCATTTTTTTATCGCTAATATTTGAGATATCTATTCCAAATTTAGCAAATTTTTTTGAAATAATTATCTTTTGATCACGCGTGCTAATCCTAGATTTTAAGAGGATTTTCCTCGTATTTTAAGGGCTTCAATTTACTGTAAAAAGATTCGTTAAAATCTGGTATCATAGATGGGTAAATCTGGACCTATGTGAAACAGAAAATAGTTGCTTTTCTGGAGACAGGACGAGCCTACGTTTTGCCCGGATCTTCAGTGCGAAAATTTAAAGATGTAAATTTACAAACTCTGAAAACAGGGCAAAACTTTAAAAGCAAAAGTCGAAACATATAAGCGGCTGGAATTGATCAATATTTTGGTCAATGCCTTTGAGAATTTTCTCTTAAATGATGAGAATAATTTTTGAAATAAGGATAGATAACAATGAAGATGACGACAGAAGAAGCTTTTGTAAAAGTTTTGCAAATGCACGGTATTGAACATGGTTTTGGAATCATCGGCTCTGCTTTTATGCCTATCTCTGACTTGTTTCCGAAAGCGGGCATCAAGTTCTGGGATGTCGCTCATGAAACGAATGGCGGCATGATCTGTGACGGTTACACACGGACAACCGGAAAAATCGGTATGTGTATTGCGCAGAACGGGCCAGGTATTACTGGATTTGTTACACCCATTAAAACGGCTTACTGGAACCATACGCCAATGCTTTTGGTGACCCCACAAGCTGCCAACAAAACGATCGGGCAGGGTGGTTTCCAGGAAGTTGAGCAGATGGCACTGTTTAAAGATATGGTTTGCTATCAGGAAGAAGTTCGCGACGCATCCCGTATGGCCGAGGTTCTGAACCGGGTTATTCAAAAAGCAAAACGGGGCTCTGCACCTGCCCAAATCAACGTACCACGTGATCTCTGGACGCAGGTTATTGATATTGAACTTCCACAGATGGTTGATATTGAATTGCCATCCGGTGGTGCAAATGCGATCTCAAAAGCGGCAGAGCTTTTATCTGGTGCCAAGTTCCCTGTTATTCTATCAGGTGCTGGGGTTGTTATCGGGAATGCAATTGCTGACTGTCAGGCCCTTGCTGAACGCCTTGATGCGCCAGTATGTAGTGGCTATCAGCATAATGATAGCTTTCCGGGAAGCCATCCTTTGGCCGCGGGACCTCTTGGATATAATGGCTCCAAAGCTGCGATGGAACTTATTGCAAAGGCGGATGTTGTCTTGGCATTGGGAACGCGTCTTAATCCGTTTTCTACTCTGCCGGGGTACGGCATTGATTACTGGCCAAAAGATGCAAGTATTATTCAAGTGGATATCAATTCGGATCGTATTGGTCTAACCAAGAAAGTCACCGTGGGTATTTGTGGTGATGCCAAACAGGTCGCACAGCAAATTCTGTCTCAACTGAGCCCGACTGCTGGTGATAACGGGCGGGAAGAACGCAAAGCGCTTATCCACCACACAAAATCATCATGGCTACAGGCTCTTAGTAGCATGGATCACGAGGACGATGATCCGGGGACAACCTGGAACGAAGATTCTCGTCGCCGTGATGCAGATCGTATGTCTCCGCGTATGGCCTGGCGTGCTATTCAAGAAGGATTGCCACGGGATGCCATCATTTCCAGTGATATCGGAAATAACTGTGCGATCGGTAATGCTTATCCGACTTTTGAGAAGGGCCGTAAATATCTGGCACCGGGCCTTTTTGGCCCTTGTGGCTATGGATTTCCGTCAATTATTGGCGCTAAGATCGGTTGCCCTGATACACCTGTCGTCGGTTTTGCTGGTGATGGTGCCTTTGGTATCAGCATGAATGAAATGACCTCTGTTGGGCGTGACGAATGGCCTGCGATTACGATGGTTATTTTCCGTAATTATCAGTGGGGCGCAGAGAAGCGTAATACGACCCTCTGGTATGACAACAACTTTGTTGGGACAGAGCTTGATCCGCACCTAAGCTATGCAAAAGTGGCAGAAGGTTGTGGTTTAAAAGGCGTTACTGTTCGTACACAGAGTGAGCTTACGGCAACATTGAAGGAAGCCACAGAAGCGCAAAAGGATGGGATTACTACCTTTGTTGAGGTTATCCTTAATCAGGAACTCGGTGAACCATTCCGTCGTGATGCCATGACTAAACCTGTTGAAGTCGCAGGTATTAACCCGGATGACATGCGACCACAGCAAGGCGTTTAATCGCCTTCTTGTAACTTTTATTCTGGTCCTGAGGTCACTTTGCTATCAAATTGATACAGGCTGTGATTTCGGGGCCAGAAGAAGTAAAGACCAAGTGAGAGAACACAACACTTGATTAAGACAAGAGTTGCTCTTGAAGGCATTTAATATTAAAACCAGCGCTGAAGCATTGCTGGTTGGATAGTCACTTGATTGCCGTCCTCCAGGTAGAGTATTCCCTGTTGAGGTAGCTCAAGGTGACAAACCTTTCCAAAAGAATTGATACATATCTTCAGGCTATACCTAGCCAGAGATTCCGGAAGCTTAAATGCTCTAACCTGTTGGAAGACGGGTATGTCGAACATAACGGACAGAAGCTTCTCAACTTTGCATCTAATGATTATCTTGGGTTAACACAGAATACAACAGTTAGAGAGCGTGCCGCAGAATGGGCAAAGGCCTATGGCTCTGGAACTGGTGCATCGCGATTGATAACAGGTAACCACTTTACCTATGACCTTATCGAGAAAAAGCTCGCGCAATTGAAGGGATCAGAATCTGCCCTGCTTTTGAATTCTGGGTTTCAGGCAAATTCCTCTGTTCTGGCTGCTTTGTTAAATACACGGCTCCATGGCGGGGTCGGTAAACCGGAAGTATTACTCTTCTGCGATAAACTAAATCATGCCAGCCTTCATTTTGGTATTCAGGCCTCAGACGCAAAACAAATCCGGTTCCGCCATAATGATCTGGGACATCTCGCGCAACTTTTGGAAAAGCACAAGAATAGTGAACAGGCCAAAATCATTGTCACGGAGAGTGTATTTTCCATGGATGGGGATCAGCTGGATGTTCCTGAAATCAGGTCGCTTGCAAAACGCTATGATGCCTTTCTGTATATAGATGAAGCGCATGCTACAGGTGTTTTAGGTACGAAGGGCATGGGACTTTGCGCCGGGGGGATCTCTGATAATGAGCTGATTATGGGCACCTGTGGCAAGGCGCTGGGAAGTTACGGGGCTTACGTAGCCTGTTCGCAGAGCATGAAAGAGTATCTCGTAAATTGTTGTAGCGGCCTCGTCTATGCAACGGCACTTCCGCCTCAGGTGCTGGGGGCCATTGATGCAGCTCTCGATCTTGTCCCAGAAATGGATGCCGAGCGTAGGCATTTAGCACATTGTAGCGATAATTTCCGAAGCCTTCTTAAAAACGAGGGCATAGACACGGGCCTGTCATCTACGCAAATTATTCCTGTGATTATTGGTCCTGACGAGGAGACTCTTGCGGTTGCTCATGATCTTGAGGAAAAGGGCTTCTTGGTTGGTGCTATTCGTCCGCCGACGGTGCCTGAAGGTTCTGGACGATTACGGGTTACATTAAGCTCTGTTCATACGGAAAAACAGGTAGAGAGTTTGGCGAAAGTAATCATTCAAAGCGTTGCAAACATTTCTGGTACAAAGGGCAAAGTGTGATGCGGATTGTATTCGTTCATGGATGGGGCTATGGCCCAGATATATGGCAATCCGTCGTGAAATTACTGGGATCCAATATTACATGTGATCAGGTTGACTTGGGTTTCTCTGGAACAGAACGTATCCCTCAAAGACATTATGATATTGCTGTCGGTCATTCTATGGGCTGTCAGTGGTTGTTGTCTCGGAATGACATTACGTGGGAAAAGTCGGTTTTTATAAATGGCTTTAGTCGTTTTTCTGCTTGCGATGATTTTCCAGAAGGTGTGCATCCCAAAGTTATTGAGCGCATGCTGCGCAAATTGCCTAAGGCCTCTAAGGATGTTTTGAGTTCTTTCCATAAATTATGTGATCCAGAAGGTAAAACGGATCACCGAACAATGGAAACGCCAGACTTATCCAAACTCACATGGGGACTTAATTTCTTGCGTGATCAAGATCAACGCTTGAATTTTACGGAGAAGAGTTCATATGTCTTGGCGGATAAAGATGATCAGGTTGTTACAGAGGCGATGACTGTTAAATTGTTTAAAGGCAATTCAGAATGGACTGAAGGCAAGGGGCATCTATTGCCTTTGACTGATCCCGGGGCATGTTGTTCTGTTATTAAACGGGCAATTGCTGATCTATGATAGAAGTTACCTGGAAAAAAGATTTAGCCAGACGTTTTGGTGCGGCGGCTCAAAGTTATGAAACGCAATCTGAAGTGCAACAAAAGTCCGCGAAAGTTTTAGCGGATCATATTGCAGCTAAAATTCACAACAAGAAACCCTTGCGTATATTGGAAATTGGCTGTGGGACAGGGTATTTAACTCGCGAACTTCTCAAGCTCTATCCTGATGCGCATTGGTGGGTTACCGATATCTCTGCTGACATGTTGGCCAAATGTCAGAGCTCTTTATCAGATAAAATTACAAATCCTGAATATAATCCAAATTTAAGCTCCTCTGGATTTACGCAGGCGGTTGATCTTTCCAAAATTCATTTCCATACCATGGATGGGGAAGCTGTTGATTTGGGTGGTCCGTTTGATTTGATTTGTTCTAATATGGCTTTTCAATGGTTTCATGATCTCGAAGGAACATTAGGAAAGCTAAGTGATCTTTTGGCTGCTGATGGGACGCTTGCTTTTAGCACGCTTTCGCAAGAAACGTTTGGATTGTGGCACAAGTGCCAAAGTGAATTGGGTATTGAAAGACTTGCTCCTGAGTTCCCCGATGCAGCTTTTTATCACGACTGTCTGAGCGGCTTACATGTTGATACGCGACAACAAAAATTTGTGCAGTGCCATAAGGATGGGTTGGATTTCCTGGGAACACTACGTGAGATCGGGGCACACTCAAGTCGCATTGGAAGGTCCCCTCTTAGCGTGAGACAGTTACGTACTCTACTAAAAAAATATGAAAGTTACTTTACAGACGCCCACATTGAAGCTGATTATGATGTGGTTTTTGTGCTGTGCAGCAAAAATATCGAGAACTGATATAACATCTATTGCGACAGGTGTTTATTAACCGGGTGAGGCATGCAGGATAGTCCGATTAAAAGATCTAGTATAAATGGTTTATTTGTCACTGGTACGGATACCGAGGTCGGTAAGACTTTTGTTTCTGCAGCTTTGGTTGAAAGCTTAAGAGCATCCTATTGGAAGCCTGTACAAACCGGACCTGTTCAGGATCACGATACACCTGAAATCCAGCGATTAACCGGGGGGGCGTATCGCAAGATCTATCCTTGTTCCTACAGCTTTCCAGACCCTTTATCTCCTCATGAAGCGGCTCGACGTGTAAGAGAGACAATTGATCTGGACAAGATCGAGTTGCCTTCGATTTCCGAGAATGAATTTCTGATTGTCGAAGGAGCAGGGGGAGCTTTGGTTCCTCTGAATGATCAGTTTATGATGACTGATTTGATGGTGAAAGTTAATTTGCCTGTGGTCATCGTGGCGCGTTCGGGATTGGGAACAATCAACCATACCTTATTGACAATTGAGGCCCTACAACGTCGAGGAATTACCTTGGCGGGTGTTATTATGAACGGGCCTAAAAACAAGGGCAATCGAGAAGCAATTGAGGAGTATGGTAAAATAGCTGTCGTTGCTGAGTTGCCCAGATGTGAGGTTGTAACACCGGAAACCATCATAGGGCTTTTGCCTCGATTGAAGCGTTTTTCAGCGAGTTTGGGCCGTAGTTAAGATCATCTGTAATGAAAAATGATAATAAAAATAGTGTGAAGGGTAAAAATAATGACTGGCAACTTTCTTGAACTGGATAAGCGTCATGTCTGGCATCCTTTCACGCAAGCTCAAACTGCGCCTGATCCTGTAGTTATTGATTCTGCCAAAGGTGTTCTTTTACGAACAAAAGACGGCCGGGAGATTGTTGATTATATCTCGTCTTGGTGGGTGAATGTTTTTGGGCACGCAAATCCCAAGATTGCCAATGCAATTTCAGAGCAGGCTAACAAGCTGGAGCAAGTTATTTTTGCCGGCTTTACACATGAACCAGCGGTTAAGCTAGCACAACAACTCAGCACTCTTTTACCTGGTGACCTGAATAGGGTTTTCTTTTCAGATAATGGATCGACAGCAGTCGAAGTGGCGATGAAAATTGCTTACCAGCATTGTCGTAATACAGGGCAGGAAAAGCGCACACGCTTTATGACGTTTGATGGTGCTTACCATGGGGATACCGTCGGGGCTATGTCAGCCGGTATTTCTTCGCAGATGTTTGATGCCTGGAAAGATCTGTTGTTTTCCGTTGATATCATGCCCTATCCGCATACTTGGGAAGGTGATGATGCGATCGAGGCCAAAGAAAACGCGGCACTTGAAGCGATTGATCTGCACTTGGAAAGACATGGCAAGGAAGTCTGCGCAATGATCCTTGAACCGTTGGTTCAGGGGGCAGGAGGGATGCGTATGGTGCGCCCCGAGTTCATTAAGACTGTGGTTCAGAAACTCCAGTCACAGGGAATTCTGGTGATCTTTGATGAGGTGATGACCGGATTTGGCCGTACAGGAGCTAATTTTGCCTGTGATAAGATTGGTGTGACGCCAGACCTTATTTGTATCTCAAAGGGATTAACAGGCGGATTTTTGCCCTTGTCAGTGACTGTCGCTACCGATCATCTTTATGAATCTTTTTTAGGTGAAACCTTTGATAAAGCTTTTTGTCATGGGCATTCCTTTACAGCTAACCCTCTGGGATGTGCGGCTGCTTTGGCATCTATCGAGCTTTTGCAAAGTTCAGAAACCCAGAACAATTTTAAGCGTATTGAAGCCGCCCATCACAAGGGGATGGATTATATACGTGCGCTGCCTCAGACACGTCATCATCGCATACTGGGCACGATCGGGGCCTTTGATGCGATTGTGGATGATGGGGGCTATACATCGTCACTTGGCGGGGAGTTAAAAAAATGGTTTTGGGATCGTAATATGTTAATCCGTCCGCTAGGCAATGTGCTTTATCTTTTACCGCCTTATGTCATTTCTGATCAGCAAATTGATGACGCGTGGAAAGCGATGGCGTTGGCAATGGAAGAACTAAACTCTCTATCGTGATATTGTTTGGAAAAAGCCTAGAAGCATATATGGATTTTTGCAGATTTTGTTGGCGCTTTTCGGCAATACTCTAAAACAGATTTTACGATAAAATACGAAGACAACAGGCTTGGATACTTGCCGAGATGACAGGCTCAGGCTAGAACAGCGTCAGAGAACAATATGGAAGTGAAATCCATCATGGATAACGAAGTTGATATTACAGCACCCGAAGAAGTACCACAGTCTGTGAACATTTCTTCTATGGGATTTTCTTCAGGTGAGGCGGCAACAAAAAATAGTGCTGGCACGCAATCTACGGATGTTCGAAACAATTGGACACGGGAAGAAATCGAAGCGCTTTATGATTTACCAATGATGGATTTGTTGTTCCGTGCGCAGACTATGCACCGGACGTATTTTGATCCGAATAAAGTACAGCTCTCGACGCTTTTGAATATCAAAGAAGGGGGCTGTGCAGAAGACTGTAAATACTGTTCGCAATCCTCGCGCTATAAAACCGATGTTGGCGCAAGCAAGTTGATGGATAAAGATACAGTTGTTGAATATGCAAAAAAGGCCAAGGCAAACGGATCTGGCCGTTTTTGTATGGGGGCTGCATGGCGCAATGTAAAAGACCGCGATATTGATAAAATATCCGAGATTGTAACGGCTGTTAAAGATCTGGGTATGGAAACCTGTATGACGCTGGGCATGCTGAACAAGGATCAGGCCGATAATCTGAAAGAAGCGGGGCTGGATTATTACAACCATAACATTGATACATCGCCTGAATATTATCCCGAGGTTATCACGACACGATCTTTTGAAGATCGCATCGAAACCTTGGGTAATGTTCGTGATGCTGGGCTTAACGTTTGTTCCGGTGGTATTATCGGGATGGGCGAAGAACGCAAAGATCGCGTTGGTCTCTTGATGGCTTTGGCTAATCTTCCAAAGCATCCGGGATCTGTGCCGATTAATATGCTGGTACCTGTGAAGGGAACACCGTTTGGTGACATGCAGCGTATTGATAGCTTTGAGATGATCCGGACGGTTGCGGTTGCACGTCTTATGATGCCAAAATCCTACGTACGTTTGTCTGCTGGACGTCGCTCATTGGGGGACGAAGGTCAAGCCATGTGCTTTATGGCTGGCGCGAACTCAATCTTTTATGGTGACAAGCTTTTGACCACTGCCAATCCGGAAGAAAACGAAGACATGGCTTTGTTTGCCCGCTTAGGTTTGGAAACTGAGCAAAAGGGTGCTGTTGTTGAGCACAATCATGAAGCACCGCGAGGCTGTGGCTCACCTGATTGTGGCTGTGTTTAAAGCATCAAAATAGTCCAGTTAAATAACCCTAAGTGAATAGGGTATGAAAAAGGCGGCACGTGCCGCCTTTTTATTTGGTTTGTGGGATACTTATCTCTGTCTAGTTTCCCACTCTGGATGAATCCACGTCGGGGCATTTGATGCTGGCAAAGGATTATTCCCCAAGATTATGTCGGCTGCTTTCTCTGCGACCATGATGGTTGGCGCATTGAGGTTTCCGTTGGTAATCGTTGGGAAAACGGAACTATCTACGACGCGTAAATTTTCGATGCCCCGGACCTTACATTCGTTATCAAGAACTGCCATCGGATCGTTATCTGCTCCGATTTTACACGTGCAGGAAGGATGATAAGCGCTCTCTGCATTTTTTCTGATCCATGCGTCGAGTTCATCGTCTGACTGCAAAGCAGCACCGGGCTGGATTTCATCTTCGCAGTACGGTGCCATTGACGGTTGTTCCATGATTTCACGGCTCAGGCGGATGCATGCTCTGAAAGCTTCGCGATCATCTGCGTGTTCGTTGTAATTGAACAAGATTTCAGGCTTGTCGTTTACATCACTTGATTTAATGCGAATGTGGCCCCGACTTTTGGGTTTGTTCGGGCCGACATGGACCTGAATGCCATGTCCTTCAAAAGCAGCTTGGCCGTCATATCGCATCGCTGCAGGCAAGAAATGATATTGGATGTCAGGCCATTTTAAACCAGCTTTAGAGCGGATAAAGGCACAGGATTCAAAGTGGTTCGTTGCACCTAGTCCATTTTTGAATAGCATCCAGCGGGCGCCGATTAAAAACTTGTTCCAAAGATCCAGTTTACCGTTCAGGGTGATGGGTTCTTTACACCGGAACTGGAAATAGACTTCCAGATGGTCTTGTAGATTTTCGCCAACACCGGGTAGATCATGAATAACCTCAACACCCGCTTTTTTCAGCACGGCTGATGGACCTATACCTGAAATTTGCAGAAGTTGAGGGCTACCGACAGAACCTGATGAGAGAATAACCTCGGTTGACGCTTTAACCGTTTGGTTGACACCACCGACTTCTATCTCAATGCCTGTTGCTTTTTTGCCTTCCATAATAATGCGTTTAGTGAGGGCGTTTGATATGACCTTCAAGTTAGGACGCTTTATAACGGGCTTGAGATAGGCGTTTGCCGTTGACCAACGCACACCATCTTTAACCGTCATGTGCATCGGGCCAAAACCTTCTTGACGGTAACCGTTATAATCTTCTGTTGGGCCATACCCGGCTTCTTCACCTGCTTTGATAAAGGCTTCGTAAAGCGGGTTTTGCATTTCGTTACCATTACAGGTGGCGAGCGGACCGTCGTCGCCTCGATATTGGTCGCGACTACCTTTCCATGTTTCAGCCCGCTGGAAGTAGGGAAGACAGTTTTTATACCCCCACTCTGCCGCACCTTGCTCTTCCCATTCGTCAAAATCACAGGCATGGCCACGAACATAGACCATGCCGTTAATAGACGATGAGCCGCCAAGCACTTTACCTCTAGGGCAGTGAAGGCGTCTGTTATCCATATAGGGTTCTGGTTCGGACTCAAAATCCCAGTTATACCTTTGCATATTCATAGGGATTGACAGTGCCGTAGGCATTTGAATGAAGATAGAGCTGTCACTTCCACCAGCTTCAATCAGTAATACAGAGTTGTCGGGATCTGCGCTTAAGCGATTGGCAAGGACACAGCCCGCTGATCCGGCACCGACAATGATGTAGTCAAAGGTATCGTCTGACATTGTTAGTAACTCCAGTCAATCAAGGGGGATATCCCCCTTCGTTATTTTAATCTAAAGGTCTGGCCTAAAAGATTGTTATTTATTTGCTTTGTATAGCAGCATCTCAAAGTAATCGAATGCAACTTCACGTGCTTTTTCGCGTCCACTGGTATGATCTTGAAGTGAGGTTCTAACCCACAAACCGTCAATTAGTGCGACTAATCCAAGGGCAGCATTTTCGACATCTTTAGAGGGCAGTATCATCTTAAAGATATGTTTGAATGTGCTCATCTGTCGTTTTTCATAAATATGTTGAAGACGTAACATTTCTTCAGAATGCGGTACATGTGCCCAGAAAGCGAGCCAAGCAGAAACTGTTTCAGGTTCGAACAAATGAGCATCCAGATAGGCAGATATAAGAGCTTTAATCTTATCTTCTGGTGTTGTTGCCTGTTCCAAATATTTTAATACAGAAAGCCTTAAATCAGAGAGCATGCTCTGCATTGTTGCCCGAAGCAGGTCATCTTTATCTTTAAAATAGTGGTGGACGATACCTGTTGAAACGCCGGCTTTTTGACTAATCAATCTTATGGTAGTATCGGCATAACCTCGCTCGTGAATAGCGGAAATAGTTGCCTCGATGAGCTGTTTTTTTCGTATGGCTTCCATTCCCACTTTGGGCATTCTAGGTGTCCTGCGTAGCTGATGTTTTGATCAGGTAGTGTATTTTATTTTAATTGGACGTTCAATCAATAAAAATAAAATACACTACCTGAATATAATGGTATGAATTTTAACGATGATTTTACTCTCGTGCGATGATTATATAGGGCGTTAGTGGAACAGTTTTTGATTGGTCCGGTACAGAATAAATAACTATAAACTGAAGTCATGCTGAGGCGTTTATGGATCCACTATTTATAACCAAAATTGTTTTTGTTGCATTTGTTGTTTTGGCAATGCTGATGGATCTTATTCAGATGCGGATCCCGAACATTTTGTCCTTGGCAGTTATTTTACTTTTCCCTGTTGCCTACCTTGGCAGTAATATGCCGACCCCTTTTCTTGATCATCTTATTTCTTTTGGGATTGTACTTGTTGCTGGTCTTCTTCTGTTCGCGTTCAGAATTTTAGGGGGTGGGGATGTGAAATTCATGGCAAGTCTGGCGCTGTGGACGGGATTGGGGGTGTTACCAATCTTTGTTGTGGTTATGACTTTAGTCGGGGGAGTACAGGTTCTTCTTATTTTGATGTTAAGAAAAGCTGCGCCACAAATTGAATATCTTTTGGCAAAGTTTAATATTATTTTGCCAGAGTGGCTCCAAAGGAATGGAGGCGTACCCTATGGTGTCTCTATAGGGACCGCTATATTGATCGTTTTTGATCAAATTCCCTTCTGGGGTGCGTAAAGACGTTAGATTTTTTCTTCAAAATTTTGAGTATTCAAAACGTCTAAATTTGTTTTAGAACCCGGCATGTTGGGATGAATGAGCAACGCATCGCCATAAGCATATTTAAAAAGTAAGTTATTATTAGTGATTATTATGCTATACATACGGTGGGGTTACTTCTGTCTTTGGATGAGATAGTTGATAGATATAATCAGGGGAAAAGAACTCCCCGAACAAGCCGCGGCAGAAGAGAGCTTTTGTCGCCTTTATGATTATTGGCGTTCTGTTACCCCCAACGGCAGGATGCTTCCCGGTCGTCAGCATATAAACCCTGCTGATATCACCGATCTGTTAGGTCGGATTGCCCTAGTCGATGTTCTCCACAAAGAAAATGAAACACAATTCCAATATCGATTATGGGGATCAATCATGACCGAAATTATGGGCCAGGATTGTACGGGAAAGTTTATTCATAACTTGTTTTCTGGAAAGCAATTGGAAACAATTCACCATGCTTTTAAATCTGTTGTTGAGTTTGGGTGCCCTCATTTTTGTGAAGTGACTTGGGGCGTCGAAGACAAAGAGTATCGGAAATACAAGCGTTTGCTTTTACCGTTGGCCGCAGATGGAAAAAGGGTAAATATGATACTTGGAGCAATCGTTGAATCAGAACCAATTGTCGAGAAATCGTCTTTTTCAAGATATGCCCATTAAGTACTGATACAGTATTCGTCTGATTCACATAATATGCGATATGAAAAAAAGAATTTCGGATGGATATTATATTCTCTTTCAATTGTTTGTAGATGTTATTGTACTAGTACAACTTTGGTATCTTTGTAATTATAGCGTTTCCTAATGTTTCTCTCTGTTTTTTTGTGATATGTACATCAAAAATATTGAGCTGAAATCTTTATGTTTCAATGTTTGCGATTTTATCAACGATTGTTGTCTTTTGAACCGTTTGCATCTGTGTCGCATCCGAGACAGCAGCCGTGAGCTCTTTCTGAAAATCATTCATGGCTAAAGCAACTAAAAAAAATAGCCAGTATGAAATCTTACCGATCAAGGGGAAAAGTTGTGAGTGATCTCAAAAATAACAAAATCAAGAAATTGCTGGTGGCTAACCGCAGTGAGATTGCTATTAGAATATTCAGGGCAGCAACAGAACTTGGTATTGAAACGGTTGCGATTTATTCGAATGAAGATCGTTTTGCCCTGCATCGTTTTAAAGCAGATGAAAGCTATCTTGTCGGTGAAGGGCAGGGACCTGTTCAGGCCTATCTGGGCATTGACGATATCCTGAGAGTCGCCAAAGAAGCGGGTGTTGATGCTATTCATCCGGGATACGGATTTTTATCTGAAAATCCTGATTTTGCTGATGCCTGTAAGGCTGCGGGCATTATTTTTGTGGGTCCTACGGGTGATACAATGCGCAGCCTTGGAAATAAGGTGTCGGCTCGCGATTTGGCGGAGAAGGCTGGTGCACCTGTGATGCCAGCAACCATTGCTTTGCCCCAAGATGATGCTGAAATCACAAAAATGGCTGCTGCAATTGGATACCCCTTGATGACCAAGGCAAGTTGGGGCGGTGGTGGTCGCGGTATGCGGGTGATCGAAACAGCTGAAGAGCTATTAGAACAAGTTGATGCAGCACGAAGAGAGTCACTGGCGGCTTTTGGCAGTGACGAAGTCTATCTTGAGAAGCTGGTGCGCCGGGCGCGTCACGTTGAGGTTCAGATTATCGGCGATAGCCATGGAAATGTCGTTCATCTGTTTGAACGGGATTGCTCTGTACAGCGCCGCAATCAAAAAGTTGTCGAACGGGCACCTGCTCCTTATTTGAGTGATGAACAGCGTAAAGCATTTTGTGATGCAGCTCTGGCCATTGCGAAAACTGCACATTATGGCAATGCGGGAACCGTTGAATTCTTGATGGATATGGACACGGATAACTTCTATTTCATCGAAGTTAACCCAAGGGTTCAGGTTGAACATACGGTCACGGAAACCGTTACAGGTATTGATATCGTCCAATCACAGATCAAAATTGCGGCTGGGGGCAAAATTGGCGATGTCTCTTCCGGTGTCCCCGTGCAACAGGACATCAAGCTTAATGGCAATGCGATTCAGTGCCGTGTGACGACGGAAGACCCGGAAAACAACTTTATTCCTGATTACGGTAAAATTCTGGCTTACAGAGGCGCGACTGGATTTGGTATTCGTCTCGACGGAGGCACAGCCTTTTCCGGTGCTGTTGTTACCCGTCATTATGATTCCCTGTTAGAAAAAGTAACTGCTTGGGGCGGGACACCTGATGAAGCAATCGCTCGTATGGACCGTGCGCTTCGTGAGTTCCGGATCAGAGGTGTTTCTACCAACCTGACTTTCTTGGAAAATGTCTTATCACATCCGAAGTTCCGAGGCGGGGAATATACGACTAAGTTTATTGATGATACCCCGGAACTCTTTCACATGCCCAAAAGGCGAGATCGGGCATCAAGACTGTTACGTTTCGTTGGCGATGTAATGGTGAACGGTAACGATGAAGTTTCGGGGCGTATTCACCCCGAAAATCCGCATGTCGCGCGTCTTCCTGTTATGTCAGTAGATAAAATTCCCGATGGAGCAAAGCAGATCCTGGATCAAAAGGGGCCAGAGGCTGTTGCAAAATGGATGAAGGAAGAAAAGCGATTATTGGTAACGGACACAACCTTTCGTGATGCACACCAATCTTTGCTTGCAACCAGAGTCCGGACCAGTGATTTAACCTCTATTGCACCATACTATGCAGAAAATCTAAGTAATCTCTTTTCTATGGAGTGCTGGGGGGGAGCGACATTTGATGTATCAATGCGGTTCTTAAAGGAATGTCCTTGGGAACGTTTGGAGAAGCTCAGAGCCACAATGCCTAATCTGTTGACGCAGATGCTACTCAGGGCTTCTAACGGCGTCGGTTATACCAACTATCCTGATAACGTCGTTAAATATTTTGTACAGCAATCGGCAGATGCTGGAATGGATGTATTCCGTGTTTTTGACAGCCTGAACTGGGTTGAGAATATGCGTGTTGCCATGGATGCTGTTTGTGAAACAGGAAAAATCTGTGAGGCTGCGATCTGTTACACAGGGGATATTCTAGATCCCTCAAGACCCAAATACGATCTGAAATACTATGTGAATATGGCTAAGGAGTTGGAATCTGCTGGTGCGCATATTCTGTGTATCAAGGATATGGCCGGCCTTTTGAAGCCAGCAGCAGCCAAAGTTCTGATCAAAGCGCTTAAGGACGAAGTTGGTTTACCAATCCATTTCCACACACACGATACCAGCGGTATTTCTGCTGCGACCGTGATGGCTGCTGCCGAAGCAGGGGTGGATGCGGTTGATGCCTGCATTGATTCTATGAGTGGGCTGACATCTCAGCCAAGTCTTGGGTCAATTGCTGCTGCGCTTCGTAATACGGAGCGAGATACAGGCTTGGACGATGCTTCCCTACAGGAACTTTCCAGCTATTGGGAACAGGTGAGAGCAAATTATATTGGCTTTGAAAGCGATATCAAAAGCGGTACGTCTGATGTGTATCATCACGAAATGCCAGGTGGCCAATATACCAACCTTCGCCAGCAAGCCCGATCTCTGGGTATTGAAGAACGCTGGCCGGAAGTATCCAAGGCCTATGCCAACGTCAATGATATGTTTGGTGATATTGTCAAAGTAACGCCGTCCTCGAAGGTCGTCGGTGATATGGCATTGATGATGGTAACAAGCGACCTTTCCCGTTCTGATGTTGAAAATCCGGATAAAGAGATTGCCTTTCCTGAATCGGTCGTCTCTTTCTTCAAAGGTGATTTGGGGCAGCCTGTGGGTGGGTTCCCTGCTTCTTTACAGGCAAAAGTACTCAAAGGCGATACTGCAATCACAGAGCGTCCGGGGTCTTTGATGCCAGCAGCTGATCTTGACGCAGAACGGGCTGAGGTTGAGAAAAAAGTAGAGCGAACAATTACTGACAATGAGTTTGCATCCTACTTGATGTATCCGCAGGTTTTTATTGATTTTGCTCAACATCAACGAAATTTCGGCAGCGTTTCTGTTTTACCAACACCGGTATTTTTCTATGGAATGGACGTTGGCGAAGAACTTTCTGTTCATATTGATCAGGGCAAGACCTTGATCATTCGTTTCAGAGCGATCAGTGATCCTGATGATGAGGGCGTTCGTACTGTTTTCTTTGAACTCAATGGTCAGCCCCGGAACGTGAAGGTTTTGGATCGTAGCAGGGCTTCTGCTAAAGAGGCTCATCCTAAGGCTGATTCAGGGAATTCGGATCATCTGGGTGCGCCAATGCCGGGTTTGATCGTGACGGTATCTGTTGGTGAAGGTGATCAGGTCGAACAGGGCGATGTTCTGATGTCGATTGAGGCGATGAAGATGCAAACCTCTGTACTTGCTGAAAAGTCAGGCACGGTGAACAAGATTCTTGTTGCGCCGGGATCAAAAGTTGAAACCAAAGATTTATTGGCAATCATAGAAGATTAATAAAATAGCCTCACTCATGTTTGTGAGTGAGGCTATTTTACGAAGCTAATCTATCTCGAGTTGTGATGCGCTTAACTCAAGCCATTCCTGAAGGCGTTCTTCGGGGCTGTCGTTGTAAAGAACATCTGTCACAACGCAGATAATATCGGCACCTGCGGCATAGATATCTGGCGCACGTTCCACGGATAGTCCCCCGATAGCAACAAGAGGCGTATCGCCAACCATCTCTTTCCAGCGACTAACATTTTCAGCCCCCTGCGGAGCCCAATGCATTTTCTTCAAAATGGTCGGATAGACCGGGCCTAATGCAACATATTCAGGTTCCAGGTCCAATGCACGTTCCAGTTCACCTTCGTCATGGGTGCTGATGCCAAGTTTTAGTCCTGCGTCTCGAATAGCGCCGATATTGGCATCATCTAGATCTTCCTGGCCCAAGTGGATGAAATCACAGCCAAGTTCAATCGCTAGTTCCCAATAGTCATTGATGATCAGTTGTGCTCCGTATTCATTGCATTGTTCCTGAGCATAGATGATTTGTTCTCTGATCTGTTCTTCTGATGCATCTTTTATACGAAGTTGCACGAGCTTAAGCCCCAGAGGCAAAAACCTTGGCAACCACTGTGCGTCATCTACAATTTGATAAAAGGGATTAAGCATGATCTTGGTTCCAAAATGGTAATCCCGCAACGGGGGTTGAAGGGGCCGCCATATCACGTTTTTCTATGGGGTCTGCTTTGTAACATTGCAGGCCGCTTTCAATTGCAAGGGCAAAGGCTTTGGCCATAAGAACAGGATCGCCTGCTTTTGCCACAGCTGTATTTAACAGCACAGCATCGTAACCAAGTTCCATTGCGGCAGCTGCATGTGATGGCAAACCGATACCCGCATCAACAATCAGCGGAATGTCCGGAAAGTGTGCCCGTAAGGATCTAAGGCCATAGATATTGTTCAAACCCCGCCCGCTACCGATAGGGGCACCCCATGGCATTAAAAGCTCACAACCAGCGGCGATTAGCTTGTCAGCCACAACAAGATCTTCCGTTGTGTACGGGAATACTTGAAAGCCTTCTTCGCTCAAAATTCGTGCAGCTTCGACCAAGCCAAAAACATCAGGCTGCAGGCTATCATCTTCACCGATAACTTCAAGTTTGACCCAAGGTGTTTCAAAAATTTCGCGCGCCATGTGGGCTGTGGTAACCGCTTCCTTAACGCTTTTGCACCCGGCAGTATTGGGAAGTACTTTTGCACCGCTGTCTTTGATAAAAGACCAAAAATTTTGCCCAGATTGTTCTGTGCCTGACTCTCTGCGGAGTGAAACCGTGACGATTTCGGCTTTGGAAGCCTTGATGGCTTCGAGCATGATTGCCGGTGAAGGATAGAGAGCTGTGCCAATAAGAAACCGTGATGCTATTTCTTCGCCGTAAAACTTAATTGTCATCCTCAACCACCTTGCATTGGGGCGACGATCTCAATTTGATCGCCGTCCTCAATTTTATGTTCATGACGCATACTTGCCGGGGCAAGAGTGCCGTTAACGGCTGTTGCCACTTTTGCCGTTCCATATCCCTGTTCTGCCAATAACTCAGAGAGTGAAGCGGCGTGTGTCGCGACAGGTCGCCCGTTTAGTACAATATTCATTCTATATTTCCTGTTGATAGCGCAGGTTCATTTGGATGTTCATCTGTTGAGTTTAGGCGCAGGACTTGTTCCACAAGACGTTTTGCCATTGCGGGTGCAGCTAGATATCCGTGTCGATACATACCATTTAAATAGGTGGTATGACCTTTGTGAATTATCCTTGGCAGATTGTCGGGGAAAGCAGGACGAGCATCAACACCTATTTCAATAATCTCTGCCTCACCAAAGGCTGGATGTAGGGCATAGGCTGCTGATAGAAGCTCTAAGATGGAACGAACCGTGGCGCCGGATCTATTTTCGTTTTCAATCATTGTTGCGCCGACCATAAAAAGTCCGTTGTCTCTGGGCACGATATAGAGCGGAATTCTGGGATGCAACAAACGAACTGGCCGAGAGAGTTTTACCTCATTGCTTTTGATCAGTAGCATTTCGCCCTTTACGCCACGCAATTCATCTAAATGATCTTTTGCTGCCAACCCACGACAATCAATCCTATGATCTGCTTTCGGGGGAGCATCAAGCTCTTCTGCTGAAAAAGAGGTGTTTGACTGAAATTTAACGCCCATACTTTCAAGATAATTTACCAGTTCAGGCAAAATTTGTCTGGGGTCAAAGTGTGCTTCTTCTGGATAATAAAGTCCGGAGCTAAACCTGTCTGCAAGATCGGGTTCCAATACTGCAATTTGATCTTGTTTGACTTCTTGCCAATTTTCTGTTCTGCGGCCAAAGCGTTTCAGGTCTGGTAAATCACGAGATGTTGCAACAACCAGTGTTCCTTTTTTTTGGTAAGAGGATGTGAAATTTTCCCAGAATTTCATAGATTCCAAGCCCAGTTCACCAATCAATGGTTCCGCACTTTCCATTTCGCACCAAGGGGCCAGCATGCCGCCCGCCCACCAAGAACAACAATTCTCATCTGGCCCATTACTGGATGAGATAATGGTAACGTCACATTTTTTTTCTGCGAAAAATGCAGCACAGGAAAGACCGACAATGCCAGATCCAATAATTTCAATTTTCATTATCAAACAGGCTCCTTAGTGATGTCACTTTGTTGATTGATATCAATGTAAAGTTCACTGCCCATTTCTTTGTATTTTTTACTCATTTGCGCCATTCCTTGGGTTTTGTCATTGAGCTTATTGGCATAATCCCTGACTTCCTGAGAAATTTTCATGGAACAAAATTTAGGACCACACATGGAACAAAAATGCGCGACCTTATGCGCTTCTTTCGGGAGTGTTTCATCATGAAATGAACGAGCAGTGTCTGGATCAAGGGAAAGATTGAACTGGTCTTCCCAGCGAAAATCAAATCGCGCTTTGGAGAGGGCATTATCCCTGATTTGCGAGGCAGGGTGCCCTTTTGCCAAGTCTGCGGCATGTGCTGCAATCTTATAAGTGATAACTCCTGTTTTCACATCATCCCTGTTTGGTAGGCCGAGATGTTCTTTTGGCGTTACATAACAAAGCATTGATGTTCCGTACCAACCTATCATCGCAGCCCCTATGCCAGAGGTTATATGGTCATAACCGGGTGCAATGTCTGTGGTTAATGGACCCAGTGTGTAGAATGGTGCTTCTTTACATACTTCAAGCTGTTTATCCATGTTTTCTTTGATCTTATGCATCGGCACGTGCCCGGGGCCCTCTATGATAACCTGACATCCTTTAGCCCAAGCAACTTGAGTGAGTTCACCTAGTGTTTCGAGTTCAGAAAATTGAGCACGGTCATTTGCATCTGCAATTGACCCAGGACGAAATCCATCACCAAGAGAAAACGATACATCGTACTGGCGCATGATGTCGCAAATCTCTCCGAAATTTTCATAAATGAAACTTTCCTTGTGATGATGTAAACACCACTTTGCCATGATCGATCCACCACGAGACACAATGCCAGTTACCCGATCGACCGTTAAGTGTATATAGGCAAGTCGAACTCCGGCATGAATAGTAAAATAATCAACGCCTTGTTCGCATTGCTCAATCAAGGTGTCTTTGAACACTTCCCAGGTAAGGTTTTCAGCAACGCCGTTTACTTTTTCCAACGCCTGATACATTGGAACGGTGCCAATAGGTACCGGACTATTACGGATAATCCATTCTCGGGTGTGATGAATATTTTTACCTGTCGAAAGATCCATCACGGTATCTGCACCCCAACGCGTTGCCCATACCATTTTTTCTATTTCTTCTTCTACCGAAGAACTGACAGCAGAGTTACCTATATTCGCGTTAATTTTAACAAGAAAGTTTCGCCCGATAATCATCGGTTCTAATTCTGGATGGTTAATATTGGCAGGAATGATTGCTCTGCCTTTTGCAATTTCACTTCGAACAAATTCTGGTGTGACAAATTCGGGGAGTGACGCACCAAAACTTTCCCCTTGATCAAGGGATTGTCGGGCTTTTGGGTGTGTTTCTTTTCTGCCGAGGTTCTCGCGCTCTGCAACGTAAACCATTTCTTTGCTGATAATACCGGCACGGGCCATCTCATATTGAGTTAGAGGCTTTTCTCCCGTACCGCGATAGGGATTATGTTTGAGGGGGAAAGCATCAGAAAGATAAGCCCCCTGTGCTTTGCCATTGTCTTCTGGTAACAGGTCTCGGCCCGTGTATTGCTCAACAGAGCGTTCTTTAAACCAAGACAATCTGTGACGTGGAAGGCCTTTGTTTAAATCAATTGTTTGTTGCTGATCGGTGTAGGGGCCAGACGCGTCATATACGCGTACAAAGGGTTCCTGTTGATCACTTGTTTGTATTTCACGAAATGGAACCCGTAAATCAGCATCATGCTGTGGTGCCGTATATACTTTTTGGGAAGCTGTTAGAGGGCCTGTTGTAATTTCATTTATAATATTTTTTTTCGACATACTATAGATCTCCGATGCTTGAGTCACAATGGAGATCCGGGGAGCTTGGGGAGGCTTTGACAAATTCAGACTGTTGTAGATTCAGTACAGAAATTGCTTATGTTCCAATCCCTTCGCCGGCATTACCCGGATCAGGTTCGAAGGGTCCTGTACTTAATGATTACAATCTCAGCCGTATTTATACGGCACCCCTAGGAAACTAAAGTTTATAAAAGATAGAGCTTCAATAGACAAGCATGTTAGGCTTGGACTCAATATATTTATAAATTGGTCTCCGGTGTATTCGCGTTTGATTTATCGTTAGAACTATTTATAGGCTATAATTTTAGCCAAGATAGATTTATTGATCCCAAATTGATATGAATCAATATAGTTTTTGTTTGTAAGTGTATTATCGGAAGCTGATTTATAAGTTATCGTGCGTCTGCAAAGACGTTTTCTCAACCGATGTTAACCAGAGGGATGTAACGTGCAAGAAGCTCCAACTGCAATACATGAGAGAACCAAGACACAAGAAGTGTCATTGTTCATGTTCCTGGCTGCAGGTCTCATTCCTGCGCTAACAATTGCCTTGGTAGGTGCCTATGGCTTTTCAATCTGGATGTATCAGATTTTTATCTCAGGCCCACCAACACAATAAAGGCAAACTGGTTTGTGTAAGTAAAAAAACTCAGATGGAAACATCTGAGCTTTTTTGTGGCTAATTTGCTCAATAAAACGGGCCGTTAAAAGGCCCGTTTTATCGTAAGATCTGTGTAATAAGATTATTTCTTATTCCCAGCCTTCAACACCTGTCATGTCCGGTAGTTCGTGTGCGATACCTTTGTGACAATCGATACAGGTTTTCTCGCCAGTAAACAGGAATGTCTGGTGTGCTTCGGCTGCCCGGGTGGACTGTACTGTGATGTCCATTGATTCCGTAGAGTGGCAGTTCCGGCATTCCAGTGAATTATTGGCTTTTAGACGATCCCATTCGTGTCCAGCAAGGCGCCGTCGTTCTGCCTGGAATTTTTCACGGGTGTTGATTGTGCCAAATAGCTTGCCCCACACTTCTTTGGATGCTTGCATTTTACGAGAAATCTTGTCTGTCCAGTTATGTGGAACGTGACAATCCGGGCATGTTGCCCTTACGCCAGATCTGTTGCTGTAGTGAATGGTTGGTTTTAGCTCAACAAAAACGTTGTCGCCCATTTCATGACAACTAACACAGAATTCTTCCGTATTGGTCAATTCAAGGGCGGTGTTGAAACCACCCCAGAACATAACACCAGCGACAAAGCCACCAATGGTTAGAAATCCAATAGAAAGATGCTTGGCTGGGCGATTGGCACTGGACCAGATCCTGCAGGCAAATCCCCATAATTTTTTGATAGGTGTCAACATGGTTTTGCCTATTCACCCTTTATGATGTGTTCGACGTCAATGAACTCGTTCTCTACCAGCGGTGGTGCTGTGACCTGAGTAACGTGACATTGATTGCAGAAATATCTACGAGGTGAAACCGTTGCCAGTACCTGATTGTCCCGATCCATATAGTGGGTCACGCTTACCATCGGCGCCTGGGATTCACCTGTACGTGTTCTTGCGTGGCAGGAAAGGCACTTGTTCGCATTTAAAGATATTTCATAATCTCTGGTTTGGTGCGGGATGGTCGGCGGCTGTTCAGGATAGTTTCGAACACGCTTTACATCGTTGTTTTCCACCTTATTCATTTTCGGGGCACCTGCTTCTGAAGCAATAGGCTCCCCCTGTCTCAAGGTTGCCGCTCCATCAGAAAATGCAGCAGTACTTGCAAGTGCCATAAGGCCGACAGCAGCAGTGATGTTTACAAGAAGGCGTTTCATTTTATGCTCTCCCCGTTGCAACTATTTTGATAGCACATTTTTTAAAGTCTGTTTGTTTTGACAGTGGATCGGTTGCATCCAATGTGACTTTATTGATCAATTGGCTTGCATCGAACCAAGGTACAAAGACCAGCCCTTTTGGCGGTTTATTGCGACCACGGGTTTCTACACGGGTAACTATTTCGCCACGCCGGGAAACAACTTTCACTTCTTGACCGCGTCTCAGGCCACGCTTACTTGCATCATCGGGGTGCATAAAGACAACGGCATCTGGGAATGCTTTATAAAGCTCTGGCACACGTTGTGTCATAGACCCAGAGTGCCAGTGCTCTAGAACACGACCAGTTGATAGCCATAGATCATACTCTTCATCAGGGCTTTCAGCTGCAGGCTCGTAAGGAAGGGCAAAGATAACGGCACGTCCATCCGGCTTACCATAGAAGTCATAATCGCTACCGGGTTTCGCGTAAGGATCAGATCCTTCTTTGAAGCGCCATTTGGTTTCTTTGCCATCAACAACAGGCCATCTTAAGCCACGTTCTTTATGATAAGTTTCAAACGGTGCGAGATCATGTGCATGCCCCCGTCCAAATGTTGCGTATTCTTCAAAAAGACCTTTTTGCACATAGAAACCAAAATCATTTGATTCTTGATTAGCATAATCTTTATGAGTTTGCTCCAATGGAAACTTATCTACATTGCCGTTTTGATAAAGCACTTCAAAAAGAGTTTTTCCCTTGTATTCCGGGTTCTCTTTTAGAACGTCAGCAGGCCACACTTCATCTGTGGTGAAGCGTTTGGAGAATTCCATTAGCTGCCACAAATCAGAACGTGCCTCGCCCGGTGCGTCCACTAGCTGGTGCCAGAACTGCGTTCTGCGTTCTGCATTACCATAAGCACCTTCTTTTTCGACCCACATGGCTGTTGGTAAAATAAGATCGGCAGCTTCGGCAGTTACTGTAGGATAAGGGTCTGAAACGACAATGAAGTTTTCCGGGTTTCGATATCCGGGATAGCCTTCTTCATTGAAATTTGGTGCGGCTTGCATGTTGTTGTTACACATAACCCAATAGGCATTAAGTTTGCCATCTTTGAGCATACGGTTTTGTAGTACAGCGTGAAAGCCAGGTTTAGGCGGAATAACGCCAGCTGGAATTTTCCATATTTTTTCAGCTGCAGCGCGATGCTTTGGATTTGTAACCACCATATCGGCAGGAAGACGGTGTGAGAAGGTTCCGACTTCACGGGCTGTTCCACAAGCAGATGGCTGGCCTGTTAATGAGAAAGGAGAATTCCCTGGTGTAGAGATTTTACCAACAAGTAGATGAATGTTGTAAATCAGGTTGTTACACCAAACACCGCGTGTGTGCTGATTGAAACCCATGGTCCAGAAGGAAACAACTTTACGATCAGGATCAGCGTAAAGTTCGGCGAGTTCGACCAAACGATTTTCAGGAACGCCAGAAAGCTTTGATACTTTTTCTACTGTGTAATCTGCAACAAATGCTTTGAACTCTTCAAAGCTCATTTCAGAAGATCCACCAGCTTTATCTGCGTTCTTCGCTTTCTTCTGTAATTCGTGCTCTGGACGTAAACCATACCCGATATCGTCATTTCCGCGACGGAAATTGACGTGCTTTGAAACAAAGTCTTGGTTTACTTTGTCGTTCTGAATGATGTAGTTCGCGATAAAGTTCAGAATTGCAAGGTCAGTCTGTGGTGTGAAAACCATTGGAATATCGGCAAGATCAAAGCAGCGATGCTCATAGGTAGAAAGAACAGCAACCTTGGTGTTTGGCGCACTTAGGCGACGATCTGCAACACGTGTCCACAAAATGGGATGCATCTCTGCCATATTAGAGCCCCAGAGCACAAAGGTGTCTGTTGCTTCGATATCGTCATAACAGCCCATTGGTTCATCAATACCAAAGGTACGCATAAAACCGCCTACGGCAGAGGCCATACAGTGACGTGCGTTTGGATCAATATTGTTTGATGCAAAGCCAGCTTTCATCAACTTGGAAGCCGCATAGCCTTCCCAGACAGTCCATTGGCCAGAACCAAACATACCAACAGAGGTTGGCCCTTTTTCTTTAATGGCAGATTTGAACTTGTCAGCCATTGTGTCAAAGGCAACATCCCAAGATACGGGGGTGAATTCGCCTTCTTTATGGTATTTGCCATCTTTCATACGAAGAAGGGGTGTCTTAAGGCGATCTTTCCCGTACATGATCTTAGACAGGAAGTAACCTTTTACACAGTTCAAACCGCGGTTGACTTCAGCTTTAACATCGCCGTGTGTGGCGACAACTTTGCCTTCTTTGGTGCCGACCATCACACTACAACCAGTACCGCAAAAACGGCAGGGAGCCTTGGACCATGTTAATGCTGTTTTAGAACTTTCAGTAAGCAGATTGCTCGCAGCACTTGGTGCGGTCATCCCTGCAACACCCGCGGCGACAGCGACGGCGTTGGCCTTGATATAGTCACGTCTTGATAACTTCATGACATAGATTCCTCAGTTAATCTGTTGAATTTCAGATTTAATTTTCAAACTTCTTCGTGTTGGTAGACGGGCGTGAAAGAATAGATATTTGCCAAAGACTGAATGCTTTCTATGGTTTTAATCGCATCTTTACTTGTGGGGGCGTCTATAAGGACAACCAGCTTTCCCTTGTCGTCAACCATGGGGACATCTGCATGAGGGTGTTCCATGATTGCTCGTAGAGTTTCTTCAAGGTATTCAGGTGGTGTCTGTGCGATGTGGCTTGAAATAAATAACTGTGCATCATCTGTCATGTTATCGTACTTCCCAAGGCCGTTGTTAACTGTGACTGTTATGCTCGGATCTTGTCCGGTTTTTGGCTGGTTTTCAGTTAACTGTCTCATCTCTCTCGTCGTCTCTATAGATATTATTTTGGTACATCTTATAGATCGGGCAAAAACTATCTTTGATATGGATCAATGAAGATACATCTGACGTGCTTGTTATTCTTGTGATGATACCACAAAAATAGCCCTGAAACTCTCATAAGTTTCAGGGCTTAGAAAAATATACTCTTATAGTTGTGCGTTTATGCACTTAGTTTGGGCGCAATATATTTCTGATCACTCGTGGTCCGTGCCAGTGCATTGCCTTCGGCATTAAAAACGTGGACAGCAGAAAAGTCAGCGCAAAGCTCTACTTTGTCTCCCGCTTTCGTTATACTGTGCCCATCGGTTTTCACACAAAGGGGATCGTTCTCGCCATTTTCGAGATAGAGATAGCTGGCTTCGCCAAGCCTTTCGACAACGTTTACCTTGGCCGAGAGTTTGAAGGACTGGTCATTACCTTCCTTCATATGCTCTGGGCGAATACCTATGGTGACTTTGTCACCGACTTTGGTTTCATCAGGGTGAACGGGAATGCTGGCAGTACTGTTGTCATAATCAAGAAGCACATCAAGACTTCCGGCATGAACGGCTGTAATGGTGCCTTCTAAGAAGTTCATAGATGGCGAGCCGATAAAGCCAGCCACAAATTTATTAGCTGGATGGTGGTAAAGTTCTAGTGGGGAACCGCATTGAGCAACGTGACCACCATTTACGACAACGATTTTATCGGCCAATGTCATGGCTTCAACCTGATCGTGGGTAACATAAATAATTGTTGCCTCCAGATCTTGATGAAGTTTGGCTATTTCCAGCCGTGTGTTTACCCGTAATGCGGCATCAAGGTTACTTAATGGTTCATCAAAAAGGAAAACATTGGGATCACGAACTATCGCGCGACCAATGGCAACCCGTTGGCGTTGGCCGCCGGAAAGCTCACGAGGGTATCTATGGAGATAATCTTCCAGCTTCAGGCTTTTAGCTGCTTTTTGAACTTTTTCATCAATGAGCTTTTTGTTTTCTCCACCACCGAGTAGTCCCCCAAGAGGCCCTTTTTTGCCGAGGGTCAAACCAAAGGCCATATTTTTGTACACAGTCATATGGGGGTAAAGCGCATATGACTGAAAAACCATGGCGATCTTTCGCTGGGAAGGAGTCATGTCGTTGACGGTTTCGCCGTCAATCTGGAGGTCGCCATCAGAAATGGTTTCCAGGCCAGCGATTAACCGAAGAAGCGTTGATTTTCCGCACCCTGATGGGCCGACAAAAACCACGAATTCACCATCTTTGACGTCGATATCTATTCCGTGCAGCACTTCGGCTTTGCCATAGGATTTCTTGATACCTGAAAGCTTGATATCAGCCATGAATCTACCTCTCCTGATGCACAGCTGTGCATGTCGTCATGAGTATTTTTAAGATTTTTGTTTGTTGTTTATGCAAGGTCATTTGACTGCCCCCGATGTCAGTCCACGGATCAGCTGTCGAGAGAAAATCACGTAAAGGATTAGAATAGGAACGATCGCTAGTGTCAGTGATGCCAATACTGCATTCCAGTCTGTAACATATTGCCCGATGAACTGCTGGATACCGAGTGTCACGGTTGCTGTTTCCTTACTTGGTGCAAGGATAAGTGGGAACCAGAGATCATTCCAAATTGGTATCATGGTGAATACCGCAACGGTTGCCAGTGCAGGACGGATAAGCGGCAGTATAATAGACCAGAAAATTCTGTATTCAGAGACGCCATCACAACGGGCGGCTTCTTTGAGATCGTTGGGTATTTGCGCAATAAATTCCCTGAGTATGAATATCGCTAGGGGTAATCCTTGGGCTGTATAGACCAGAACAAGAGCGGTGAGGGTGTTCACCAGCCCCATGCCAACAATCATCTTCAGCAGACTAACACTACCCAAACGGATGGGAATCATAATGCCGATGGCAAGATAAAGCGCCATCATATCACTGCCGGGGAAATCGTATTCGGCCAAGGCCCATGCCGCCATTGCGCCAAGTAGTAAAACAAATACCAAGCTAATGACAGTGACGGATATGGAGTTGGTGAAATAGACATCAAATGATGATCTGGCGATAACCTTTTCAAAGCCAATGAGGTCAAAGGTTGTACTTGTCGGCAAGGCGAGTGGGTCTCTGAAAATTCCTTTTTTGCTTTTAAAGGAATTCATGATCACGAGGTAAATCGGGAACAGTGCGATAAGGGTGTAGCACATAAGGACGGCATGAACGCCTAACGGGCCAACGCGTTTTGTGAGTTTCATCAGTCCGTCCTCCTAGAGTTGATAGCGCTGTAAGCGACGTTGAATGATAAAAAGATAAAGCATGACACCGCAAAGGATAACTAGGAACATTAAGCTGGCAACGGTTGCGCCCAACGTGGCACTGCCGGGTTGAAGTTGATAACCAAAGAACGTGCGGTAGAACATTGTGCCCATGATATCCGTTTCAAAGTTTGGACCAGCAAGCGCACCTTTGACTGCATAGATCAAGTCGAAGGCATTAAAGTTTGCGACAAATGTCAAAACAGAAACCATTGCAATTGTTGGTAAAATCAAAGGAAGCTTGATGCGCCAGAAAGCTGTCCATTGGTTCGCGCCATCAACAATGGCTGCGTCGACCAAATCGTCGGGGACATTGAGTAGGGCGGCATAGATCAGCATCATGGGGATACCGACAAATTGCCAAACGGAAATGAATGACAAGGTGATCAGAGCTGTGGACTCTTCCCCTAGAAGGGCAGGAAGACCATCTGTCATTCCGACAAAGCCAACCAAAGTATCGCCAACGCCCCAAAGTGGGCTGAGGATCAGCTTCCATATAAAGCCAATGATTACAACCGAGAGCATTGTCGGCATAAAGATCAAGGTGCGATAGCTGTTCGCCATCTTTAATTTTGGCAGACTCAATAAAGCAGCGAGGAGAAGGCCAATCGGATTTTGAACGAACATATGAATGACAAAGAAGATAAAGTTGTTCTCCAGCGCATTACTAAAGTCTGTCCACCAACGTTCG
Source organism: Kiloniella sp. (assembly GCF_048270245.1). Classification (GTDB taxonomy): domain Bacteria; phylum Pseudomonadota; class Alphaproteobacteria; order Kiloniellales; family Kiloniellaceae; genus Kiloniella. The sequence continues at coordinate 453,929 of NZ_JBLWTH010000002.1, read as the reverse complement.
TCAGTAAGAATGAGAATGTAGTTATCCCAACCGACAAAGGATGTAATGCCCTCGGCCGTTTCACCGTAAAAGCTGTATCTGACTGTATCGATCAGCGGTACGATCATAAACAGGGTATATATCAGAGCCGCAGGCAAAAGGAACACTAAGATATGTGTTCGAAAGAACGATCCCCTTTGGTTATTTAAGGCCATATGGATAGGTACTCACTTCGATTGGGACGTAGTTTATATGCAAAACGCCGGTACCGATTAGGTGCCGGCGTTTCATTATAGCAGAATTTTATTGCTGTGGTTTGTACCAGCTAGCAAGTCCGTCCTGTGCCTTCTTGGCTGCTTCTTCCGCTGTCATGCTGCCGTTGATGACACCTACAGAAGTATTCCAAAGATCGTTTTCGAGGTTTGGTGTACCACGTGAAAGGATCTGATAGGAGTTACGGATAGAAGATTCACATTTGCCACGCCAGCTTACGAATTCCTGAGCAACAGGGTCGCTAATGGTAAGCTCGTGCTTTGACAGCGCATAGAAACCTGGCAGTGCATTCGAGAAAATGGATCCAGCTTCAGCAGATGCCATCCAGCTAAGGAAGGTTTCGGCTGCTTTCACATTCTTGGACGCAGCATTGATACCAAGGCCAATGTCCGTGTGATCAGAGATGTAGCAAGTTTCCTGCCCAGCCGGAACGGGTGGTGGGAACGCGCCAAATTCGAAATCAGCTTGACCATTAAAGGTTGAAATATCCCATGATCCTGCCGGGTAAATCGCTGCACGACCTAGGCTAAAGAGATTTTGGCTATCAGGATAAGATTGACCTTTGTAGCCTTTGCCAAGATATGGTCCCCATTCAGCAAGATGCTCGTACACTTTTACATACTGAGGATCGGTCAGTTTTTCTGTGCCGTCGATTAGGCCTTTACGCCCTTTCTCGCCCGCCCAGAAATTTGGACCAACATTCTGAAAGCCCATGGTCGCTGCTTCCCACTGGTCAGCGGTCCCCATTGACATAGGAATATAGGTGCCATCTTCTTTGATCTTTTCAAGAGCAGCCATAAATTCTGGAATTGTTTTGGGAATTTCCAGGCCAAGCTCCTTAAAGGCTTCTTTGTTGTAGATGAAACCGTGGATCACAGATGCCATTGGCAGGCAAAATGTTGTAGAGCCGTCATCTGTTTGCCAAGCGGACTTCGCAACGCCAGAGAAGTTTTCCATACCGGGAAGATCATCAACTTTTGTCAAATGACCATTGTTGTATAGGTCAAGTGATGCGTCAAAGGGCTTACAGGTAATAAGGTCGCCAGCTGTCCCAGCTGTTAGCTTGGCATTCATGTTGGCGTTGTATTCTGTTGGCGGTGACGGTGCGAAGCGAACTTTGATGTCTGGGTGTGACTTGTTGAATGCTGGAATAATCTGACTTTCCCAGATATCCAAATCATCTGTACGCCAGCTTTCAATAACCAGTTCATCTGCAAAAGCAGACACAGTTGGCGTCAGTGAAGCTGCTGCTAAAGCGATCGCAGCAACACTTGTGCCCAATGTTAGATTATTTTTTTTCATCTTATCCTCCGAGTTAATAAAGAGTCCGGGTTTTTCCCGGTTTTTGTGTGATTATTGATTAGGTTACTTAAGTTGATCCATTGCTTGTCGCAGGTGGCCCTGATTATCGGTGAGGGCTTTTTCTGCATCAGCTTTGGGGTGGTTCATAGCTAAAAGGACCGCGAGTTTTATGTTTTTGTCAGCATCGTTTAGGCATTTTTTTGCTGTTCCACTGTTGGTTCCAGTGATTTCCTGAACGATTGCTGCACCACGTTTTTCAAGCTTTTCATTGTTGATCACCATGGAGACCATCAAACCATCATGAACGTGACCAAGCTTTGTCATCGTTAATGTTGATAGCATGTTCAAAGCTGCTTTTTGTGCTGTGCCAGCGGCCATTCTGGTTGATCCCGCGATGACTTCGCTGCCGCTATCTAAAAAGATGGAATGGTGAGCATGATCATAAATCGGTGCGTGTCGATTATTGGCAACGCTTATTACGAGGCTTCCCTGTGACCGAGCATGCTTTACAGCCGCCAATGTATAGGGGGTAGAGCCACTTGCTGCTACGGCGATAATGACATCCTGAGCATTTATTGCATGCTCGTTGAGGGCTTCAACAGATATTATTTCATCGTCTTCTGCGCCGCCCATAGGGGCGAGAAGGGCATCTTTGCCACCTGCAATCAACGGAATCAGCTTGTCTTGAGGCCAGCCGTAAGTCGGGTTTATTTCTACACAGTCTTGAATGGCAAGGTGTCCGGAAGATCCTGCGCCAATGTAGAAAAGTCGTCCACCGTGAGATAATCGCCCGGCGATTGCTTCTGCACTTGCAGAAATTTCCGGGATTGATTGTTGTATGCAAGAGATAGCTCTGAGCTGAGATGCCCATAGCGATTCAAGCATGTCCTCAGCAGGCCAAGTATCTATACCATGATAACGGGGGCTATGTTTTTCTGTACCCTGGATATCTTTCGACAAGCTTTTAAACCTATAAATTCATGAATGGTTGATTTGATAATACCAAAAAGAAACCAATTTGAAATCAATTTTTTCAATTTTTATAGATAGTGTTTGAAAATGTTAACAAATTATTTATCATTTGTTTTGTTTAACATGCTGATTTATAGTGATAAAATAATATATAATATAATTTTCATAAAAAAATAAAATCTTTTGAATTTACCTTTCTTAGAAAATACCGTAAATTGGTATTCGATTGGTTTTATGTATTGGTCTGTTATTGGTTCTGGGGTGATAAGTGGCAAACGAAATGCTCTATGCAGGTGTTGATGGTGGCGGAACGAGCTGTCGTGTTCGAATTGAGAATGCGAATCGTGACATACTGGGTGAAGGTTTTGCCGGTCCGTCAAATTCTAGGCTCGGAGCTGTTCGTGTTTACTACGAAATTGAGAAAGCCTGTCTTGAGGCGCTTCATCAATCTGGTAGGGGCAGGGAAGATTTTGCGTCCCTTCATGTTGGGCTGGGGCTTGCGGGTCTCGGATTGGAAAGTGAGCTTCAGGCGATGCTTTCTTTCCCGCATTCTTTCGCATCAGTTTCTGGGGCTACCGATGCCTATACGGCATGTTTGGGTGCTCATGCCGGTGAAGATGGTGGTATTCTTATTTTGGGGACCGGTTCATGTGGGCTCGGTATTGTTAACGATGATGTTATCAATGTCGGTGGTTGGGGGTTTGAAATCTCGGATCATGCCAGTGGTGCTGTTCTTGGCTTAACGGCTGTTCGTAGTTCTCTTTTCGCAGCTGAAGGATGTCGCCCGGAAACGCCATTAACTAAAGCCATTATGGCGCACTTTAAGAATGATCGCCAAGTGATGGTTAAGTGGGCAGAAGAAGCCGAACCACATCACTACGGTTCTTTTGCGCCGCTTATTTTTGATCATGCTAATGAAGGCGATGAACTGGCGTGCAGGATTGTCGCCAAATCCGTGCATGAAGCAGGGTGTATGATACAGGCTCTGCTTGATAGAGGTGTTGAGACTGTTTGTCTTATGGGGGGCGTTTCAAAACGTATTGCTCCTAAGTTACCAGAAAAATACCAAAAAATTCTAAGTAAACCACGCGGCGATGCGATGGATGGTGCGATAAGAATGGTAAGAAAATCGGCCTCTGATGAGCAGGAGGCTTCAAAATGAAAGTAAGTACCTTTCGCGCTTTAAAAGTCAAATCCAGACTTGATGGCAATAATCCGACGCCACTCTATAAGCAATTGCAGACGCTAATCAGGCAGGCAATAGAAAGTGGGGCGTTTAAGGTTGAAGACGCATTGCCAAGTGAACGTGATATCGCGTCTGAGCTGGAAGTATCCCGAGTGACCGTGCGCAAAGCGGTGCAGGGGCTGGTGAGGGATGGTTTGCTGGTTCAGCGTCACGGGGCAGGAACTTTTGTTGCTTCGAGAATGGAACAGCCTCTTTCCAAATTGACCAGTTTTACCGAGGATATTACAGCCAGAGGGATGCAGCCATCTGTGGTTTGGGTTGAGCGCGCAACTGGGCTTGCGACGCCAGAAGAAGCGATGGCTCTTAATTTATCACCAGGTGTTGCTGTTTCACGCTTGCACCGAATACGTTGCGCTGATGGTAAAGCGCTTGCGATCGAGTTGGCGACCGTTCCACAGGAATTCTTGCCAGATCCTTTGGTTGTAGATGACTCGCTATACAGTGTGCTGGATAAATCCGGATTGCGACCTCTAAGAGCCTTGCAGAGGCTAAGGGCTGAGCTGCTCCAACCGACGCAAGCCGATTTATTAGGTGTCCCGGTTGGCGGGCCAACCCTTTACATTGAAAGACGGTCTTTCCTGCCCGACATGCGCCCTATTGAATTTACCCGATCTCATTATCGTGGGGACAGCTATGATTTCATTGCTGAACTCTATTTGGATAGCCGTGATTAATACGAATGAAATGAATAATGACGAATAAAATAAGCCTTATGGCAAAAGAAACAGCGGAAACACCCGCTGTTGTTTCAAGACAACTGAAAGCCAACCGAGATGTTCTCGAAGATTTGTCGAGACGGATACGAGAAAAGAAATTTCGCTTTATTTCAACCTGTGCCCGGGGAAGCTCTGATCATGCCTGTGCCTTTGCAAAATATGTCTTGGAAATTGGCACTGGGCTTCCCGTCGTGTCTATTGCTCCATCAGTTTCAACCCTTTATGGGGGAGATTTAAAGTTACAAGACAGCTTGTTTATCGCTGTGTCACAGTCTGGTCAAAGCCCTGATCTGGTACAGGCAACGCAAAAGGCGAAAGAACAGGGAGCTTTTGTTCTTTGTATTTGTAATGATGCAACATCACCGCTTGTGGCTCTGGCGGACTGTTTTCTACCGCTTCATGCCGGACCAGAAAACTCAGTCGCGGCAACAAAGAGTTATATCGCCTCCTTAACAGCTTTACTTCAACTGAGTGCAATCTGGAATTTTGATAGTGGTTTGTTGCCTGCTTTGGAAAGGCTTCCGGATCAATTGGATCGGGGCTTGTCTGCGGATTGGTCCGAACCAGTTGAGCTGTTAGCTTCATCTTCTAATCTGTTTACAGTTGGCCGCGGCCCCGGGTTTGGTGTCGCCTTGGAATCTGCGCTGAAGTTCAAGGAAACATCTTATATTCATGCGGAAGCTTTCAGCGCCGCAGAAGTAAAACACGGACCAATGTCACTTGTTGCAGATGGCTATCCTGTACTGTTGTTCAGGCAGCGTGATCAGTCTTGGGATTCAGTCGGAGAGCTTGCTGAAAATTTCCGGGAAAAAGGCGGTGCGGTCTTTACCGTCCAAGAGGGGAGCTTGAGCAAAGGTATCTTGCCGATTGAAACTAATATTCATCCCTTTTGTCAGTTGCCCGTGATGATCCAGAGCTTTTATGTCATGGCAGAGAAAATCACCCAGATGCGTGGTCTTGACCCTGATAATCCCCGTCATTTGAAAAAAGTAACGGAGACGGTTTGATGAAAACGGCTTTGACCAATGCACATGTTTTTACCGGGGAAGAGTGGATAGATGCAGCTACAGTCATTATCAATGATACCATCGTCGAGGTTGTCGGAACGTCTATCGCCATTCCCGATAATGTGGATTGTGTCAGAAATTTAAACGGTGCAAAGCTAGTCCCCGGTTTTATTGATGTACAGGTCAATGGTGGTGGTGGTGTCATGTTTAATCAGGATACATCACCAAGCGGGCTACGATCCATTGCCAGGGCTCATCGTCATTTTGGCACAACGGGAATGCTACCGACCCTGATTACCGATGATCGCCCTGTGATGGAATCTGCTGTTTCGGCAATGCAGCAAGCTATTGATAATCATGAACCTGGTATTCTTGGTATTCATTTAGAGGGGCCTTATCTTAATCAGGTTAGAAAAGGGGTGCATCAGGAAGATAAGATTAGGTCTATGGAAGCTGATGCCTTGGATCTCTTGTCTAGCCTTAAAGGGGGGAAGACGTTGGTCACACTTGCCCCGGAAAAAAATACATCGGGAATTATTCGACAGCTTGTTGAGCGTGGGGTCTTGGTCGCTGCCGGACACACCGCCGGTGTTTATGATGATTATCAAGCTGCTTTTTCAGAAGGCCTTAGCTGCTTTACGCATCTATTTAATGCCATGACACCGATGGAAAGTCGAGAACCTGGGGCAGTTGGTGCCGCACTGGATAATGATGACAGCTGGTGTGGTTTGATTGTTGATGGATATCATGTTCATTCTGCAACATTACGAAATGCGATCAAAGCCAAGAAGCGTGGCAAGATGATGTTGGTGACAGATGCGATGGCCACGGTGGGTAGTGATCAGGATTTTTTTGAACTCTACGGGCAAAAAATCTATAGTCGTGAGGGGCGTTGTACTACGGCTGAAGGTGTTTTGGCTGGTGCGCATTTGGATATGGCAACAGCGGTTCGTAATGCTGTTGATATGCTTGGTCTTTCCCATGATGAAGCTTTGCGGATGGCATCCTTGTACCCGGCTGAATTTCTTGGTTTGGGGAATGAACTCGGACGCATTGAAAAGGGGTACAGGGCATCAATGGTTCTATTGAATGATGCTGGGCTTGTTCTTGATACCTGGATTGATGGACGGGACACGGAGATGGATGGCCTGAAAAGTTAACGGAATCTAATAAAGGAATGAGTAATGGGCAATAAACAGAAGGTTCTTGTCGTTGGTTTGGGAAACATGGGACAATCCCACGCCAAGGCTTATCATCATCTGGATGGATTTGAGATTGTTGGCCTTTGCAGTCGCAGCTTGAATAACAAGACACCTTTGCCTGCTGAGATTTCCGGCTATGACCGATTTTCAGATTATGATGAAGCTCTTGATCTCTTGAAACCTGATGTTGTTTCTATCAATACCTGGCCGGATACTCATGAATCTTACGCCTTAAAGGCTTTTGACGCTGGTGCTCATGTTTTCCTCGAAAAACCGATTGCAGATACGGTTGCGGGAGCAGAACGTGTCATCAAGGCTGCACAGAAAAAAGGACGTAAGCTCGTTATTGGCTATATCCTGCGCCATCATCCTTCGTGGCAGGAATTTGTTTCTCAGGCGCGGAAACTGGGAAAGCCGTTGGTGATGCGGATGAACCTTAACCAACAAAGCAGTGGCGAAACTTGGCAGGTTCATAAACAGCTTATGAAAAGCATTTCCCCGATCGTGGATTGCGGTGTTCATTATGTTGATATGATGTGTCTGATGACACAGGCCCAACCGGTCAAGGTGCATGCAATCGGTGTTCGCTTAAGCGATGAAATTGATTCTGACATGTATAACTATGGCCAACTACAAGTTACATACGATGATGGATCTGTGGGATGGTATGAAGCAGGTTGGGGGCCAATGATGAGTGAAACAGCATTCTTTGTTAAGGATGTGATTGGCCCCAAAGGTTGTGTATCTATTGTTGCGGAAGATCAAAACAAAGCAATGGAATCTGATGATATTGATGCACATACCAAAACATCCGCGTTATTATGTCATTCTGCAAAGCTAAATGATGATAAGTCATTCACCCATAAAGACAATTTAATACGAATGGATGATGAGCCAGATCATGATGCCCTTTGCCAAAGAGAGCAGGATTTCCTGTTAAAGGCCATTATAGACGATTTAGATTTGACATCTCACATGCAGGATGCTGTGAACAGTATGAAAATTGTTTTGGCTGCGGATGAATCGGTTCGAAGTGGTCAAGTCGTACATTTGAAGCGCTAATATGCGTTTTGTGATCTAGAAAACAGGGAGGATCGGCGGTGTCTGAAAAACTTCGCCCGGGTGTTGTTACCGGTAAGGACTATGAGAAACTCGTCAAGGCTTGTAAGGCCGGAAATTACGCGTTGCCAGCGGTAAATGTTACTAGCAGTAGTACCGTAAATGCTGTTCTAGAGGCGGCGGCCCGTAACAAATCGGATGTGATTATTCAGGTTTCTAACGGTGGCGCAGGCTTTTATGCTGGTGCGGCTTACCCGGATGGTCTTCAGGGGAAAGTGCTTGGTGCCGTTTCTTTGGCGCAGCATGTTCATCTTCTTGCCGAGGGGTATGGGGTTTGTGTCGTTCTGCACACAGACCATGCAAATCGCGGTCTTTTGCCATGGATCGATGGTCTGTTGGCCGAAGGTGCCAAATTCCGTGAAAAGAATGGCAAGCCTCTGTATACATCACATATGATCGACCTTTCCGAAGAGCCTTTGGAAGAGAACGTTGGTACATGTGCTGATTATCTTAAGAAAATGGCACCACTTGATATGAGCCTGGAAATCGAGTTGGGTGTTACTGGTGGTGAAGAAGATGGTGTCGGGTCTGAGCACACCGGTGCGGATAATCCTAAACTTTATACGCAGCCGGAAGATGTGGCCTATGCTTACGAACAGCTAAACCCGCTGGGGGATTTTTCTGTTGCTGCGTCATTCGGGAATGTTCATGGCGTTTACAAGCCAGGGAATGTTAAACTTCGCCCTGTAATTCTAAAAGACTCTCAAAAATTAATGTCGGATCGTTATGGCTTAGAGGACAAGTCTCTTGATCTTGTTTTCCATGGCGGATCGGGCTCTTCTGAGAAAGATATTAAAGAGGCTGTTTCCTACGGCGTCTTTAAAATGAATGTTGATACGGATCTTCAGTACGCGTACTCCGAGCCTGTTGGGGCTTATGTAAATGCGAACCAAAATGCATTTGTTGCGCAGATCGACCCAGAAACAGGCAAGCCGCTAAAGAGCAAATACGACCCACGTAAATGGGTGCGTCAGGCTGAACTAGGTGTCGGCACAAAGCTGGACGAAATTTTCTCTGTGCTGGGTTCTGTAGGCAAGTCTCTCGCGCAAGATTAACAGGTAGGACGGGTATAATGAAGGCACTGACACTGGGTGGGGCTACTGTCGATATTATCGCATCAGTATCTGACGATGAAATCGAACGTATGACAATGCACAACGCAATCACAAATTTTTTGCTTTTGGAAGAAGGCAAAAAAGTGGATGCAGAGAACATTGAAACTCACACCGGTGGCGGTGCTATCAACGCATCTGTATCTATGGCGCAATTGGGCATAGATGTTTCCTGTGTTGTGAAATTGGCTGATGACATCGAAGGCCAGATGGTTCTGAAGCGTTTGAAAGAAAAATCAATTGGTAGCCAATGGGTTTTATCTAATGCTGATTTGCCTACAGGCTGTGCGGTTATGGTTTCTTCGCATGTCAGAAACCCAACGATTTTTGTTGCGCGTGGGGCCAACACGTTACTCACTCCCGATGAAATCAAACCTGAAATGTTCGAAGGTATCGAGCTTACATACGTAACGGGCTTGAGTGGAGCTTCAGCGGACTGCTTTCCAAAGATTGTAAAATTGGCGAAGGCCGCAGGAAGTCTTGTTGTTGCCAACCCTGGAATTCGCCAACTCTCTTCGAGAACTCAATCATTTTGGAACTCGTTGCAGTATATTGACGTTTTAGTTATGAACGAGGTCGAAGCTGGGCAGTTGGTTCCATTTGTCTCGGCGAAATCAGAGATTGATTCGATCCATCCTTGTGCTTACTCCGATGATAAAAAACTTCCTGAGTTATTAAAAAAAGGCGTTGGCGTCTCTGGTACAATGATGGGCCTCCGCGAATTTACCAAGATAATTAACAGTCTTGGACCAGAGAGATTGTTAGTCACGAATGGCAAAGAAGGTGCTTATTTAGGGACAAAAGAACAAATTATGTTCTGTCCAGCACAAAAAGCAAAAGTTATGGGGACAGCGGGTGCAGGTGATTCCTTTGCCTCAACATTTGCGTCTTTTATAGGTCTTGGTGAAGAGGAAGAGTTAGCGCTGAAAGCTGCCTCTATTAATTCAGCTTCTGTTGTTTCCGTTATGGATACGCAATCAGGCTTGCTTACTCAGGAGGAACTTTTGTCAGGCATTAAAAAGGCTGATTGGCAAAAGTATGAGAGTTATAATCTTTAGGGGCGAGCATTAATTCCTTATTCAAAGTAAGTGCTTGTGATTGCCGTCGCAAAAAGGTTTGTTTGAACTATGTTTACATTGACATAGGAAGTATTTTTTTGATTTGTCGGCTTTAAATAATAAAGGCTGAAAATTGGTTCCCTTATGACTGCCATCACAAAAAGGCTGTTTTTTAGATCGCCCACAAGCACACCAAAAGTAAGTTTTCCCTTCCTCTAGCTGGATAATGCATGGCGTGGTGTCGGCTATTTGAGGTGTTTCCATTTTTATTTCTCCTGACCTTTTCCCGACCTTCTTGGAATACAATATCATATTTGATTGTTTTTGTTGTTATCTTTATCGCCTCAGGGTTTTGCAGATGTAAGTTCTTTCTCTCAAAGAAAGAGGATAATGAAAGTGTCATAGAAGAATGATAAGCTTTTCCTAGTAAGGCGTAATAATTTATGAGAGATCAGGGACCTGTAAAATTATAATTAGAACAACGTTATACAGGTACGTAATTTTACCAAGATGTGTTTTTATTTTAGGTCTGTATTCTTCTTAACAAGACATTAAACAAACAATGTTTTTAATTACCTCAGGTTGATGTTTTGTTTGTTCCATTCTAGTGTCAGCCTGATTTTGGGAGAAGCTTTGACAGCGACAAGTATTGATTCCTTTTGGTATCTATCTGATTTTGTGTTACTTTCTTTGTGTTAATAATAGGGCTGGGAATGTGGTCTCTAGTATTTCCAAAAAAGAAGCGGTAATATGTTCACTCTTATTTGTGCAAATATCATACAGTTAAGTTTGGATTGTTCTAAATAATTTAGTACCTGAATTAGTTTGTTGTTTGTCTCGTTTTTTATGAATATCTAAACCTTCAAGGGAGAATATCATGCGGGGTTTAAAGTTTGCTTTGTTGGCCGGTGTAGCGGCTGTATCTTTATCTGCTTGTGCTGATCGTTATCAAATGGCCAGCGATGCAGAGCCTTCAGGCTCCTCTTTTACAAGAGAGTTATATAAAGGTTACGTAGGCCTTTCTGGTGATGAGAAATCCGAACAGGATTGGGGTGATTCCGACCTGTTTGCAAATAAAGCATTGGCCGCTGCGGATGGTAAAGTTGTTGCTCCTGAAGAGGTAGCTAACTGGGATCTTGGTGCAGAGTTCGTTGATGACCTTTCTTCTGCACATGACCGCCTTGCTTCTGCTTTGGCAAATGGTGCTGGTGACGTAGCGCCAACATCTGCTGCAAACGCACAGGTTATGTTCGATTGCTGGATACAAGAGCAGGAAGAGAATATTCAGCCTGACCATATCGCGGCATGTCGTGACGGTTTCCTAGCTGCTATGGCTAAAGTTGATGCAGCAATGGCACCAAAAGCGAAGGCACCAGCTCCGGCACCGGCGCCAGCTCCGGCACCAGCGCCTTATGCCGTTTATTTTGATTTTGACTCTGATGTGCTTACGGTTGATGCGCAGGCCGAAGTTTCTGTAATTGTTGCAGCTGTGAAAAAACATTCACCGTCAAAAGTGATTGTTGCAGGTCACACAGATACAGCAGGTTCTTCTGATTATAACCAAAACTTGGCTAACAGACGTGCCGCAGCAGTTGTAAGCGCACTTGAAAGCCACGGTGTTGCTGCTTCTATCGTTCAAAGCCAAGGTGTTGGCGAGAATGCTCCTGCGGTTGACACAGGTGATGGCATTTCTGAATTCAGAAACCGTCGTGTTGTCGTGACACTCGTGAAGTAATTCACATGTCTGGCTGATTTGTGCCAGAATAAAAAGGCGGTACTGGCTTAATGCGGGTACCGCCTTATTGTTATTCGTCTATATCCTTCAATAATCGTGTCATTTGCATGATTTTTATCAAATCGTGTAATGGAGACTAAAAAATGAAAAAAATACTCTTATCAATCGGCGGCTTAATTCTGTTGGTCATTGCTGTTCTATTGGTTGCCCCCTTCTTTATTTCTCTTGAAGATTATAAGCCTGAAATTGCAGCAAAAGCGAAAGAGGCGACGGGACGCGATTTAAAAATTGGAGGGAAAATTTCTCTCAGCCTATTCCCGACTGTTGCCGTTGAAGTTAACGATGTTGCCTTGGCAAACTATGAACAGGGCCAGAGTAAAGACATGGTAACTCTTGAGCAAATGGCGCTCGAGTTACAGGTCATGCCGTTGTTATCTAGTGAAGTTGTTATTGATCGCTTCGTACTTGTGAAGCCTGTTATTAACCTTGAAGTTGACAAAAACGGGAAACCAAACTGGGAACTTGAGGGAACTCAAGATCCAGCAAGCGGTACTGCAGCGGCGGAAAGCTCTGAAACTTCAGAAAGTGGAAGCAGTGCTAGCCTAAGTGGACTATCTCTAGGCGATGTTCGTATTCAAGATGGTGAATTACACTTCACAGACCTCTCTTCAGGAACGAAAGAAGATATTGAGGCGTTAAACCTTGAAATTTCTCTGGATGCCTTGAGCAAACCTTTATCTGTGGATGGTCGTTTGGACTGGAAAGCAGAAACGATTAATTTAAAAGCAGATATTGCTAATCTTGAAAGCCTGATGAACGGTGCAAGTACAGCTCTTGAAGCATCTGTTAGTTCATCCCCGGTAAACTTTAGTTTCAATGGAACAGCGCAACAGGCAAGTGCTTTTGCTCTTGCTGGCGCTCTTGATCTTGATGTTCCATCTGTTAAAGGTTTGACCGATTGGGTCGGCGCACCGATTGAGCGTCAAAATGAAGAAACCTTTGGCCAATTGTCCGTGAAAGGGCAGCTTGATCTAAATGGTCCTGTGGTTGCGTTTGATGATGTATCTCTTGCATTTGATGCTTTAACTGCACAAGGTGCGTTGAAGATTGATAGTTCTGGTGCTGTGCCAAATATAGTTGCTGCGCTTTCTACGGGTGTATTGGACATCACGCCATATTTGCCACCTGAAACTGCTGCTAAGGATGATGCATCTACTGGAAACACATCTGGTGAAGCGACAACAACGCAGAGTGCAAGTGCTGATCAGGGATGGGATGATACGCCAATTGATTTCTCTGGCTTGAAATCTGTAAATGCTGATCTGGCCCTTAAATCCGAGGGTGTACAAATCCGCAAGATTACAATTGGTGTCAGTGAACTTGGTATCTTGCTTCAAGGTGGTAAGTTAACCGCAGACTTGAAACAACTTGCGCTCTATGACGGTCAAGCCCGTGGTAAAGTTGTTTTGGATAGCTCAAAAGCAACGCCGACAACTGCAATTAATTTTGACCTTTCCGGTGTTCAGGCTGAACCATTACTGTCAGATAGTGCTGACTTCGAAAAACTTTTGGGAACTCTTAGTTCCAAAGCAAATCTGACGACACAGGGTGCTTCTCAAAAGGCTATGGTTTCTAATCTCAATGGAACCGGTGATTTCATTTTTCAGGACGGTGCTGTTAAAGGCGTGAATATTCCTGGTTTGATCCGTAATGTATCATTGGATGCCTTGCAGAATTCTTTTGATGAAGCTCAATCTACTGATTTTGCAGAGTTATCTGGTACCTATACTATTCAACAGGGCGTTGTGAATAACCAGGATTTGAGCATGATTGCGCCTTTGTTCAGGCTTTCTGGTAAAGGGACTGTTCCTATGCCGCCTAAAACCTTGAACTATCGTTTAGAGCCAAAGCTTGTCGGTGACCTTGAAGGGCAGGGTGGCGATAGTGGTGCCAAAGGGCTTGCTGTGCCGTTAATGATTACGGGCTCGTGGAGTAATCCTAAAGTTGCTCCAGATCTTGCAGGAGCCTTGACGGATCAACTGAAAGATCCATCAGCTCTTATCGAAGGTGTTACAAGTGGCGAAGGGGGAGTAAAATTACCTCTTGGCGATGGTGCCGGCGGTGTCGATGAAGTTATTGAAAAGCCAAAAGATGCTTTGAAAAAGCTTTTTGGTAACTAGGTTTTTACTTCGTAAAAAAGCCAGCTACTGACCACAGTAGCTGGCTTTTTTTGTTTTCTGATTACAGTCCTTTTCTTTAATATCTCAAAAAGTTAAAAGTCATGAACTCTTTTAACGGTTTTTTGAATGACTGAATTTAGTACAGCCGAACTGGAATGGCGGGATAATGTTGTTCCGGTATCTAGCAAATATGATGATGTGTATTATTCTCTTTCTAATGGATTAGCGGAAAGCGCGTTTGTTTTTCTAAACGCTGTTGGAGGGAGTGAACTTTGGAAAAACAAGCAAAGTACAATCATTGGTGAAACAGGGTTCGGGACGGGGTTGAATTTTTTAACCACTTGGAAAGAATGGAAAAAAACTTCTCGACCAGATCAACATCTAACCTTTGTTTCCGTTGAGGGGTTTCCCCTTAGCCGTACTCAGCTGCAAAAATCGTTGAAGCCTTGGGATGAGCTTGGAGAAAATCGTGATGCGCTTATTAAAGCTTACCCAGATCTAAGCCCGGGTTTTCACACGCTGGAGTTTGAGCGAGATAATGTTACGCTCATTCTTCTCTTTGGCGACGTTAAGGAAGTTCTAACGTGTTTTTCGGGGCAGGCTGATGCCTGGTTTTTAGATGGTTTTGCTCCTAAGAAAAATCCCGATATGTGGAATGCAGAGGTTTATGAACTGCTGGCGGCGAAATCCAAATCCGGTGCAAAGTTAGCCAGCTTTACAGCGGCTGGACATGTTCGCCGTGGATTAGAAGATGCTGGTTTTAAGATTGAAAGATGCAAAGGGTACGCTTTTAAACGAGAACGCATCGTTGGGGTATTCTCGCCTGATAAATTTGATGAGGACAAAAGAAGATTTTATCCCGGATCTCTACCTTGGTTTGATATCCCCATAGTACAAAGAAAACCTAAAAAGGTAGCTGTTGTTGGCGCTGGAATTGTCGGGAATTGCCTGGCCTATAGCCTGTCACGTTCAGGTGTCGATGTTACTTTGATTGATAAGGCATCTTCTATTGCCGAAGGGGCGTCAGGAAATCCGGCTGCGGTATTTGAACCTAAGTTGATGCGTAACGGTACTGTATTGGGGCAGTACTTAGCATCTTGTTATCTCTACGCTTTGAGATTTTATCGGAAACTGGAAGAACAAACAGGGCAGGAAATCTGGCATCATCAGTGCGGATCTTTGGATCTTATTGGCGATGACAAAGAACTTCAACGTCGACAGTCTTTTGTAGCCTCGAACGTTCTACCACAGGATCATTTTTCTATTGTTGATGCAAGTCGTGCTTCTGAGATTGCTGGTATTAATCTGATATCACCGGGTGTCTGGTATCCCTACGCGGGATGCCTCAATACGACTGCTCTTGCCATGGCCTTAACCCGTGGGATTGATGTCAGGCTCAATTGTGAAGTGACATTACTTGAGCCATTTACAGATCAAGGACAGCGTAAATGGAAGCTCTCAATGTCGGAATCTGGCGAGGCCCTTGAGTTTGATAGCGTTGTTCTTGCCAACGCATTTAATGTAAGGAATTTCGTACAATCTGAAAGCTTGTCAGTGATTATGAACCGGGGACAGGTTAGTACTTGTCCGCCTAACAAGGTCAGTGCAAATTTAAAGACCATTGTTAATGGTAGCGGATATATTACACCCGCTATCAAAGGACAGCATGTTTTTGGAGCCACCTTTGAGCGACTCTATTGTTATGATGAAGCCAAAGACAAGTCCGTTACAGCAGAGCGCCATGATCATAATTTGTCACTTCTTAACGAAATTGTTCCGGATATTTCTGAGAAAATAAACCCTGTTGATCTGGGTGGTCGGACATCCGTTCGGGGAACAACGTTTGATCGGTTACCTCTTGTCGGTTCAGTTTATCAGGAACAGCAATATAGTCATGATTATGCGGGCTTGAAGAATGGGCAAAAAAGTAAGCCATCATGGCCACGGGGGGAGTATTACGAAAACCTGTTTTGTGCTGTTGGTTTTGGGTCTCGTGGGTTTTTGACGGCACCTTTGATGGCAAATTATCTCGTGAAATTGATATGTGGCTTTGATGCTCTGCCGATTTCTACGGATATCAGAGATGCAATACATCCTGCCCGATTTTTGATGAGAGATATCAAAAAAGGTCTATAGCTTATCACTTAGGTTAAAGTGTTTTTTATTCTACAGCTATCCTTGAAACGTTCCGCCCAAACTATATCGATCTCCGGGATGGACGAGTTTGGCATAGGTGACTGTTTTTCCCTCTGACCAAGTACGCCGTCTTAGCAACAAGCAGGGTGTTGCTTCGGTGATTTTTAGTAATTCAGCCTGATTTTTCTCAGGAGCAACTGCAAAGATGGTGTGTTCTGCATTATCCAGCGGGGCGACTTGGACCAAATAGTCGTAGGGAGTGATGTTGCCAAAATCTTGATTTAGATAATCGGGAGCTGCAGCAGGGTTTATATAGCGATCTTCCAGCTGAATAGGTGTCCCGTTTTCCTTGTGAAGAATAACAGAATGGTAAACCGGGGAATTTAATTCCAGATTCATCACACCCGCAACGTTTGCAGAAGCTTGTTCTTGTGTAAGTAGGATGACTTCGTTGCTATATTGGCTATTACGAGATCTAACCTCCTCTGCGATGCTTTTTATTGCAAGTACTGCGGATTGGGGACGGGGTTCTGCAACAAAAGTTCCTGCGCCTTGAACACGCATCAACCAACCGTCTGAGGTGAGTTCCCGTAAAGCCCGGTGAATCGTCATACGTGACATATTCTGGCTTTGGGTTAGTTCGTTTTCTGACGGTATTTGAAATCCTGGTTGCCACTGGCCAGATTGAATATGATTGATAATGTACTCTTTTACCTTCTGGTAAAGAGGTACTTTTTTATCGCAGCTCTCGGCATCCATTATATGTCCCCGCACGCTTTAAGCGTTATTGATCGTTTCTTGTTATTATTAATAATAAAACTATAGATGCATGGTTTTACAGCATATTTCCAGTCGAAACTTACTCTTCAACCGGAAATACACTGTATTTGTGTCAACAAGTTGCTTCAATTTGGAACTTTAAAAGAGCAATTTATCATTATAATCAAAGCTTGGCAGGAAATCGGGTGGAGAAATTGAGTTAAATGTTCCATCCCATACGAGGTTTTCTGCTGCATCAAGATCGTCGGCAAAATAACGGTCCTGTTCGAAGAAGGCGACGTCTTTGCGCAATCTTACCATAACAGTTTCAAGTGTTGGTGATGTCTTTAGTGGCTTGAGAAAGTCAATGCCTTGGGCTGCTGATAATAGCTCGACAGCCAAAACACCGGACGTATTTTTTGCCATATCAGAAAGACGTCTCGCGGCAAAGGTTGCCATGGAAACATGATCTTCCTGATTGGCTGATGTTGGCAAACTATCCACACAGGCCGGGTGAGCGAGGGATTTATTCTCGGACGCTAAGGCTGCTGCGGTAACCTGTGCGATCATAAAGCCAGAGTTAAGGCCGCTTCCCGCAACAAGGAAGGGTGGCAATCCTGACATTGAGCTGTCCATCAAAAGAGCAATACGGCGTTCAGACAAAGCGCCCATTTCCGAAATGGCAAGAGCAAGGACGTCAGATGCCATGGCCACAGGCTCAGCATGGAAGTTGCCGCCTGATAGGATGTCGCCCTCTTTTGTGAAGACCAGTGGATTATCAGACACGGCATTGGCTTCGCGTTCGAAAATGCTGGCTGCAAAACGCATATGGTCCAAACAGGCACCAAGAACTTGGGGTTGGCAGCGAAGAGAATAGGGATCTTGAACCTTTGAACAGTCTGCGTGGCTGTCTTTAATCGGGCTACCATCCAGAACTGTTCTGAAAACAGATGCGATGTCAGCTTGTCCAATTTGACCCCGCGCTTCTTGAATACGGGGATCAAAGGGAACATGTGATCCTTTGGCCGCTTCAACACTCATTGCACCAACAAGTGTGCTGGCATTCATCAGGTTTTCTGCTCTGAACAGGCCAACAAGGGCTAAGGCTGTCGAAACTTGAGTTCCGTTCAACAGGGCGAGGCCTTCTTTGGGACCTAGAACCATTGGCTTTAACCCAATGCGCTCTAAACCTTCTTTGGCGGGCATAATCTCGCCTTTATAACGGGCTTTTCCTGCACCGATTATCAAAGCGGACATATGGGCGAGGGGAGCCAAATCGCCAGAGGCACCGACGGATCCTTTTGATGGAATACAAGGGTAAAGACCTTCATTGTAGAAGGTGATCAGGTAATCAAGAACTTCCTGTCTGATACCTGAGAACCCTTGGGCTAATGATGTGACCTTGAGTGCAAGAATCAGGCGAACAACTTCATCATCAAGCAATGGACCCATACCAGTCGCGTGGGACAGCACAAGATTACTCTGTAATTCTTCTAGCTGCTCATCATCAATGCGTGTTGAGGCAAGGCGCCCAAAACCGGTATTGATGCCATAAACGGTTCTGCCATCTCTAAGCACATCGCGAACTGTTTCGGTTGAAGCTGCTATTTGCGCTTTGCAAGCGGGATCTAGTTCGATCTTTACATCATCAAATGTAAGGGCGCGAAGAGTTGAGAGGGTTAATTGACGGGGTGTCAGGACTAGTGATTTCATTTATCTGACTCCATAGGAAGGTCGAGATTGTTATCTCGAGCACATTTTTTAGCAATTTCGTATCCGGCATCTGCATGACGCATAACACCTGTTGCGGGATCATTCCAGAGAACGCGGCCTAATCGTTTGTCTGCGGCTTCTGTGCCGTCAGCACAGATAACCACCCCGGAATGTTGTGAGAAGCCCATGCCAACACCGCCACCGTGATGTAAGGATACCCATGTCGCGCCACCCGCAGTGTTTAGAAGCGCGTTAAGTAAAGGCCAGTCTGACACAGCATCAGATCCGTCCATCATGCTTTCGGTTTCGCGGTTCGGGCTGGCAACCGACCCTGAATCAAGGTGATCGCGCCCAATAACAACGGGTGCTTTAAGCTCGCCATTACGCACCATTTCGTTAAAGGCGAGGCCAAGTTTATGACGTTGCCCTAGTCCAACCCAGCAAATACGGGATGGAAGCCCTTGGAAGTGGATACGCTCACGCGCCATATCCAGCCAGTTGTGTAGATGTGGATCATCCGGAATAAGTTCTTTGACCTTTTGATCCGTTTTATAAATGTCTTCTGGGTCACCGGAAAGTGCAGCCCAACGGAAGGGGCCTATACCGCGACAGAAGAGGGGGCGAATATAGGCTGGGACAAAACCCGGGAAATCAAAGGCATTTTCCACACCTTCTTCCAGGGCCATCTGACGGATATTATTACCGTAGTCAACTGTCGGGATGCCTTGTGCATGGAAATCCAGCATGGCTTGAACTTGGACAGCCATGGATTTCTTTGCTGAAGTTGTTGTGCCTTTGGGATCTTTTTGAGATCGCTCGACATACTCCCCCCAGGTCCAACCTTGCGGTAGGTAACCGTTAAGGGGATCGTGTGCTGAGGTTTGGTCGGTTACAATGTCAGGGCGTACACCACGTTTGACGAGTTCAGGAAAGATATCCGCTGCATTGCCAAGCAAGCCGACGGAGATCGCTTTTTTGTTGGCAACCGCGTCATTGATAATGTTAAGCGCCTCATCCAGATCACTACATTTTTTATCCAGATAACCTGTGCGAATCCGCATATCAATACGGTCTTCTTGACATTCAACCGCCAACATAGAGGCGCCAGCCATTGTTGCGGAAAGAGGTTGGGCACCGCCCATACCACCAAGGCCTCCAGTTAGTATCCAGCGACCAGAAAGATCACCGTTATAGTGCTGACGCCCTGCTTCGACAAAGGTTTCGTACGTACCCTGAACAATACCCTGGCTGCCGATATAGATCCATGACCCTGCGGTCATCTGGCCGTACATCATCAGGCCAGCTTTATCCAGTTTGTTAAAGTGTTCCCAGTTCGCCCAGTTTGGAACAAGGTTGGAGTTGGCAATAAGAACACGAGGGGCATCTGAATGCGTTGGGAAAATGCCAACGGGTTTACCGGATTGTACAAGAAGCGTTTGATCGTCTTTGAGTTTCTTTAAGCTCTCGACGATTTTATCGTAACATTCCCAGTTTCGGGCCGCGCGGCCAATTCCGCCATAAACAACCAACTCTTCCGGGTGTTCGGCGACATCCGGATCCAGGTTGTTCATCAACATTCTAAGTGGGGCTTCACTCAACCAGCTTTCGCATGAAAGTTCTGGGCCATGTGGCGCGCGGATTGTGCGTGTGTTCTTTTTCATTTGTTCAACTTTCCAACTTCGGAATATGTATATACAAAATAACTTGTCTATACATCTTGTCAATATCCTGAATATCGTAACCGCTGTTTTTCCTTTTCTGTTTCGGATATAAGGTGAAAAGCTATTGAGAATGCATGCGTTTTGTTAAGTGGAGCTATTGGTGAGTTTTCCCCCGGATCAAAGAGAACAACAGAGAATCGCCTTTATTAGGAATGCAGGCTGGGAGGGTGCAACGATTGAGGCTTTGCCCGTTGATGCCTCTGCGCGATGTTATTTCAGGTTGTCCAAGGGCGATGAGACAAAAATCGTTATGGATGCGCCGCCGGGCATTGCGGAACCCGTTGCTGTATTTGCGCAGGTTGGGCGGCATTTATTATCCTGTGGGGTTTCGACCCCTGTTATTCATCATGAAGATATCGAAAACGGCTTTTTGTTGTTGGAAGATTTTGGTGTTAATACCTACGCCAAGCTTTTGAATGCGGGGTGGGAGGAAGAAAAGCTTTATGAGCTTGCTGTTGATGTATTGGTTACAATGCATTCATCCGAAAGGCTGGCTCAAATTGATATGCCGCCTTATGACTTGGCTTTTTTGATAAAAGAAGCACTTATTATGGCAGATTGGTATATACCGAGCGTAAAGGGCGAAGCTTTGTTTGCTGAGGTGCGGCAAGCCTATATATCTTCCTGGTGCAAAGTTTTTAACGCTCTTCCTCTGCTTCCGACTACTTTGGTTTTACGAGATTTTCATATTGATAATCTTATGATTTTGGACGGACGTGATGGTGTTGCATCATGCGGTTTGTTGGATTTTCAGACTGCTGTGCTAGGTGTTGCGCCATATGATCTGATGTCACTGGTTGAAGATGCCCGCCGTGATATTAATGAGGGGCTGCGAACAAGGATGATCGACCGTTATCTCAAAGCAATGAAAATTGACAGGGATAGTGAAGAGGGTCAGGGCTTTATGTCCTGGTATTATGTTCTTTCTGCACAGCGTCATGCTAAAGTCTTAGGATTATTTACACGTCTCTATTCTCGAGACCAGAAGGATGCCTATCTGAGACATGTAACGCGTGTCAGCAGTTTGATGGATAGCTCTTTGCAAAATAGTATTCTAGAACCTGTAAAGAGCTGGTTTGATAAATATTTTCCGGATTTTGTTGTTGAGTTAAAAGCTGAAACAATTGACCAAGAAAAGGTTATGAAGTCAGCAGCTCTAACGGAAGGGTTTCCTGTCTCGCTATCTTAGACAATTTTTGTCTCTTTGAGGGCGTGGGAGCTTTTGGTAAGGCATGTCATGCCTGTGGCGTTCATGTAGGGGAAAAGCTATGCCATCAATTATTTCTGCCCAATCCCATGTTTGTTATGGGCATGTCGGGAATTCTGCGGCGGCATTTCCGATGCAGAAGCTCGGTGTTTCTGTGCATTCAGTTCCAACGACAATTTTATCTAATCATCCCGCACACGATAGCTTTTATGGAAGGGCTGTGGAGAGTGATCTTTTAGAGGATCTGTTTTCCGGGCTTGAAGAACGCGGTGCGTTTCATGAAAGTGCAGGGTTTCAGAGTGGCTATCTTGCGACGTTAGAGAACGGATATGTTATTGAGAAAGCCGTAAAGCGCTCTAAAGTCTGTAATCCACAGGGATTATATTGCCTTGATCCTGTTATGGGGGATGTTGGAAAAGGTTTTTTTGTTCAGGCGGGCATACCGCAGTTAATTACAGATAAACTGTTGCCTTTGGCTGATATTATAACGCCAAATAAATTTGAGTTTGATAGTCTTACTGCAACGAGTTGTCTGAACCATGGTGATATGGTCGCCGTTGCCCGCAAGCTCATGAATGATTTTACTTTACGTTGTGTGGTTGTCACTTCTGCAGATTTTACAGCAGATTCTACGGGTGAAGAAACAACACATACGTTGGTTGTTCGTCCAGATGGAGCAATGTTGTACTCTACGCCATTCTTACAAAATGGCCCTTCGGGAACTGGGGATCTTTTTACAGCTATGTTTATAGCCAGAATACTTCTTGGGCAAAATGAGATGGATGCTGCTGAGTTATCTTTGAATGCTGTATACTCCATAATAAAGCACACAGTGGCGTCTGATTTAAGAGAGCTTGATATAATTACACATCAAAAGTGTATTATAAATGCAAGTGATATAATCACACGAAAAAAAGTGTAGATATAAAATTTATTTTTCTTCCTGGATTTATGTTTTTCTCGTTTGGAAGGGCAATAAGATCTTTATTTTATAGGGTAAAATTCTTCTTTCGTAATAATTTTTTTTCAATTAAATATTTGATTTTGTTGTTATAAATTCTTTTCTGTGCAAGAGATGATTTCCTGTTTCATCGAGTGTTCCATCGTCTGCATTGTATTTAACTAATAAAAAGTGTTAAATATTAAAAAATTTCATTTTTACTTGTAATTTTTTCAAAATGTGTCATCTATTCACTGTGAGTTTATGTGATTGAGAAAATAATTTCTCATGATTGTGTGTGAAATAAGTGTGAGGGTGTCATGGATCACTTTCCGATTTTCCTGTCTCTTAAGGGGCAGAAAGTTGTTTTAGTTGGCGGCGGCGACTTAGCTGCAAGGAAACTGCGTTTGCTTCGTAAGGCTGACGCAGCAGTAACTGTGATCGCACCTACACTCTGTCCAGAGATTCAGGAACTGGTTGCGCAGGCTGATGTTGATCATCTGGCGCGTAAATTCCTGAATGATGACGTCACAGGCGCAAGCCTTGTTTTTGCGGCAACTGATATTGAAGATATTGATGCGGCAGTCGCGAAGGCTGCGCGAACACAAGGTATTAAGGTTAATGCCGTAGATCGTCCTGAGCTGTCAGACTTCATCATGCCTGCGATTGTTGATCGCTCGCCGATTGTTATTGGTATTTCCAGTGGTGGTTCTGCACCAATTCTTGCACGTAATCTTCGCGAGAAAATTGAAGGGATGTTACCCCCAGCGCTCGGACGTCTTGCCTCGTTTGCGGACAGTTTTCGCGGGGCGGTAAAGGGAACCATATCCAGCGGTAATGATCGTAGAAAGTTTTGGGAAAATTTCTTTGATGGCCCCATTGCTGAGTCTGTTCTGTCTGGGCGTGAAGTTTCTGCCCGCGAGAGTATGCTTGGGCTGATTAACCGGAACTGGAAACAGGAAAATGCCACTGGTCATGTTGCCATCGTTGGTGCTGGCCCGGGGGACCCGGATCTTCTTACCTTTCGCGCCATGAGGTTTATGCAACAGGCTGATGTCGTTGTGTATGACCGACTGATCAGTGATGAAATTCTCGACTATGTGCGCCGTGATGCAGATCGTATTTATGTGGGCAAAGAACCGGGGCATCACAGCCATACCCAGGACGAAATTAATGACATTCTTGTTCGTGAAGCACGTAAGGGGCTGCGCGTTGTTCGTCTGAAAGGCGGCGATCCATTTGTTTTTGGTCGTGGTGGTGAAGAAATGGATGTACTGCAATCTGCAGGGATTGAAGTTGATGTTGTTCCGGGGATTACGGCTGCGGTTGGTTGCGCAGCAGCATCGGGCATACCGCTGACCCATCGTGAACACGCATCGATGGTCACTTTTGTGACTGGGCAGACGGGTGATGATATGACCGCAGCTGATTGGTCGAGCTTGATCAACAGTCGCCAAACATTGGTCTTTTACATGGGGCTTAAGAATGCCGGGCAAATATCTGATCGCTTGATTAAACACGGTCAGGACCCAAAGACACCAATTGCGATCATCGAGAATGGTACGCGTATTGATCAAAGGGTTCTTCCCGGACAGCTTTTTGATGCTGCTGAGATGGTTAAGCGACATCAGGTGACTGGTCCTTCACTGATCGTTATCGGATCAGTTGCGGCCTATGCCGATACATCAGATTTACAGCAGATTACGACTGCTGCGATGGAAAATACAAATACGGCTTCCTTTTTGAATGAAGTCGCCGTTGCCGCGCAATAAGCGGCACGTTTTGGAGAGAGTAAAGAATATGTCATTGCAAATTATGACTGCGAACAGACTGCTTGGTGGTGGTGTTGTTTATTTTGGTGAAGATGCAGAATGGACAGATCATTTTTCATCTGCAAAGGCCGTTGAAGATAAAGATGGCGAAGCATTGTTGTTGGCCGAGGCTGAAAAAGCAGAAGCGAACCAGATTATTGTTGGTCCTTACCTGATTAAAGTGGGGCGCAATGAAGCAGGTCTTCAGCCACTTTCAGTCAAGGAAGGTATTCGGGCAAAAGGCCCAACCGTTGAGTATGGTCATAATACTCCGGCGAATTCATCGGGGTCAGTTTCATCCGGGTCAGTTAAGGAATAACGCAATGTATCGCTATGATGAATTTGACTATGATTTTGTTCAACAACGTGTTGCTCAGTTTGGGGATCAGGTAGAACGCCGTATCGAAGGTGATTTGACCGAAGATCAATTCAAACCGTTGCGTTTGATGAACGGTCTTTATCTGCAACTACACGCCTATATGCTCCGTGTTGCTATTCCTTATGGGACTTTCAATTCCGTTCAGATGCGCAAACTGGCTCATATTGCCCGCAAGTATGATCGTGGCTATGGTCACTTTACGACGCGTCAGAACATTCAATATAACTGGCCAGTGCTTAAGGATGTTCCTGCTATTCTCAAAGAACTTGCCGAAGTTGAGATGCATGCGATCCAGACCAGCGGTAACTGCATAAGAAACACAACGTCTGACCAGTATGCTGGTGCTGCAGCTGACGAGATTGAAGATCCGCGGGTTTACTGCGAAATCATTCGCCAGTGGTCTTCTCTGCACCCAGAGTTCACCTTCTTGCCCCGTAAGTTCAAGGTCGCTGTGACGGGGGCAACAACTGACCGTGCTGCCATTCGTGTTCACGATATTGGCTTGGCGATTGTTAAGAACGATGAAGGTGAAGTTGGCTTTGAAGTTCACGTTGGTGGTGGTCAGGGTCGTACACCCATGATTGGTAAGGTCGTTCGTGAATTCCTGCCCAAGGAACACCTGTTATCTTATCTTGAAGCCATTCTGCGTGTGTACAACCAGATCGGTCGTCGTGATAACAAATACAAAGCGCGTATCAAAATTCTGGTGCATGAAACAGGCATTGATGAAATCCGTCGTCTGGTCGAAGAAGAGTGGAACCGGATCAAAGATACGGCGTTAAATCTACCGTTGGAAGAAGTTGATCGTATTAACGATTACTTTGCGCCACCAACTTTTGAAACGCTTGATGCGACATCTCGTTCGTTCGAAGTAAAACGCTTTGAAGATCGTGGCTTTGCAACTTGGGTGCGTGCGAACGTTATTGCGCATAAGAAGTCGGGCTATGCCATTGCGAATATCTCGTTGAAACCTGAAGGGGAAGCGCCGGGCGATATTACGGATGATCAGATGGAAGTTGTTGCTGATCTGGCAGAAAAGTATAGCTTTGATGAAATTCGGGCGACACATGAGCAAAACCTTGTTTTGCCACACGTGAAGCTTGACGATCTTTATGATGTTTTCCTTGGTTTACAAGAAGCAGGCTTGGCAACAGGAAATCTTGGCTTGATTTCTGATATGATCGTCTGCCCTGGTCTTGATTATTGTGCCCTTGCAAATGCACGCTCAATCCCGGTTGCTCAGGCCATTAGTAAGCGTTTTGCTGATATAGAGCGTCAGTATGATATCGGCGAACTAAAGCTAAAGATTTCTGGATGTATCAATGCCTGTGGTCATCACCACGTCGGTCATATCGGTATTTTGGGTGTGGATCGTAAAGGTGAAGAGTATTACCAGATTACATTGGGTGGAAACGCGAACGAAAATGCTGCGATCGGCAAAATTATCGGGCCATCATTTGCCTATGATAAAATTGTCGATGCGGTTGAGACTGTGGTGAACACCTACTTGGAAATCCGTGACGGTGCCGAGGAAAGTTTCCTTGATGCTTATAACCGGGTTGGTATGGCTCCGTTCAAGGAAAGACTTTATGCTTAAGGCATCGACCTTGTTACAAAAAGAAGGAAGCGCACGAGAGCGTTTGGAAACGACAAAATCTCGCGCAGCAGAATTGCTGGACAGTGTTCGGAATTTGTCGACCCATGATGCTCTTGTCCGACTCATTGAAGATGAATTTAAAGGTCGCGTTGCTCTTGTTTCTTCTTTTGGGACAGAGTCAGCAATCCTTTTGCATCTTGTTGCTCAAGTTAATCCAAATACGCCTGTCATCTTTATGGATACAGGGAAATTATTTGGTGAAACCCATCGGTATCGACGGCAGTTAACAGAGTTTCTGGGGTTAACAGATGTGCGCCAGATCTTGCCCGAAGAAGCGAAGGTTTCTGAAAAGGACCCCAAAGGTATCCTTTGGAATCAAGATACAGATATGTGTTGTTGGGTACGCAAGGTCGAGCCTATGAACCGTGCGCTTGATGATCTTGACGCCTGGATTTCCGGACGTAAGAGGTTCCAGTCTGTAACACGTGCCAAGCTGGAGCTTGTTGAAGCAGAAGGCTCTCGAATTAAAATCAATCCGCTTGCCTATTGGGAGCGTGATGAGATTACGGCTTATTTCAACAAGCATAACCTGCCGCGTCACCCGCTAGAAGCTGATGGGTATCCATCAGTAGGCTGTATGCCGTGTACGGATAAGGTTGAGGCAGGCGCAGACCCAAGAAGCGGACGTTGGAAAAATCAGGATAAGACCGAGTGTGGTATTCACTTTCTGGATACAGGTGCCGCAAGGAATACGACCGCATAAGCAAGCCAGCTTTTGTTGATTAAAGTTTAACCTAGCCATCGCTAGCATAAAGTCCTTAGAAGTGTTTAGGACGTACTAGTCAGGCAGATTGAAAGAAAAGAGAGTAAAATGCCGCTCATAAAAGATGGACGTCAGATTGCTGATAAATGGACCAAGCTGGATAACGAGGCTGAAGTTCCTGCCGAAACTTCTGTCATCGTGTCGCTTGACCGCTGGAACAGTGAAAAAGAGACTTTGCTTGACCGCGGTCTGGAACTTGGCGTTTTGTTAGAGAGCAATGAGTCGCCTGAGTTGATCGAAGATGATTTAAATAAACTCTCTTTGGTTGCTTTGAACTTTCCGGCCTTTGGCGATGGCAGAGCCTATTCCTATGCACGTATTCTAAAAGAGCGTTATGGGTTTGAAGGGGAAGTCAGGGCTGTTGGTGATGTGTTGTATGATCAGATCCAGCTTATGCAACGCTGTGGCTTTGATACTCTTGAGATCGGAAGTGATGCGACGCTTCGTTCTTTGAACCGGAATAAGTCAGCCGATGTGAATGTGTTCTACCAACCTACTGGGGATGGTGAAACAACGGTGTCTTCATTGCGTAAGCGGTTGATCGAAAGCCATAAAGAACTGGGCTACAACAAAGCGTCTTAATTTTTTCTTCAGTCATTTTGACAATTGGCTGATCACTGGAGTGCGTTATGACTTATGTCGTTGCGGATAATTGCATCAAGTGCAAATACATGGATTGTGTAGAGGTTTGTCCCGTAGATTGCTTCTATGAAGGAGAAAACACCCTCGTAATTCATCCTGATGAATGCATTGATTGTGGTGTTTGCGAACCTGAATGTCCGGCAGAAGCGATTTTGCCTGATACTGATCCAGAAGCAGAAAAGTGGCTGGAAATGAATACTAAGTATGCAGAGATCTGGCCAAATATCACCGAGCAGGGACAACCGCCTGCTGATGCAGATGAATTCAATGGATTGTCTGGAAAATACGAGAAGTTTTTTAGTCCCAATCCCGGTGGTCAGGAAGCAGAAAAAAAAGCTGGTTAATTGCACCGCTGATGATTGTAGAAGGGCATCCATTCGGGTGCCCTTTTTTCATTACGGATATAGGGGCGAAACCTGGGTGTTATCGGTTCCTTTACCATTCTGGGATATTAAGAAAAAGATAGCCGTACGAAATGTGTGGTTTCCTTTTGTCCTGAAGCCACGGAAATTTTGATATGCTTGGTATTTTAAAAAAAATGTATCTCCCGCTGATTATGGGGGGGGTATTGTGGGTTGGACCCGTTCTTGCTGAGTGCCAAAAGCCAAGTTATGACCCACCAAAATGTACAAAACAGTATATTGAAATTCAGTTTTTAGACGCTAAAGATTTTGAGAAATGCAAAAGAGAAGTGACATACTTTCTTGATAGCTTGGATATTTGGTCCAAATGTATTGAAAATGAAGCGCGTTTAAAGGGGGATGAGGCTATCAAGCTCTTTAATTGTAAGGTCAATGGAACAGCTAATTGTCTCGAGATCTCTGGGTAGAGCGCATAATCCTTTTCTTGTCTAAGTTCTAGATATCTCAGAGATAGTAATGATATAAGCCTGTTATGACTGGCTTACCCATAGATTCCGTTCTTCCACAAGTTGCGCAAAAGCTTGCTGAAAAAAACTCGCTTGTGCTTCAAGCCCCCCCTGGTGCCGGTAAGACAACAGGGGTTCCTTTGCATCTTCTTCATTCAGATTGGCTTGGTGATAAAAAAATTATCATGCTTGAACCTAGGCGTCTTGCGGCGCGAGCTGCTGCGACCAGAATGGCAGAGATTTTTGGTGAGGATATTGGCAATAGGGTTGGTTATCGTATCCGACTGGAAAAGAAAGTGAGCGCCGGAACAAGGATTGAGGTCGTTACAGAGGGTATTTTAACCCGAATGCTCCAAAACGATCCTGAACTATCTGGTGTCGGGTTGGTCATTTTTGATGAGTTTCATGAACGCAGTTTGCAAGCGGATTTGGGACTTGCACTTTGTTTAGAGGTTCAGGCCGCACTTCGGGACGATCTTCGGATTTTGGTTATGTCTGCGACGCTGGATGGTCAGGCTGTTTCTCATCTGATGAATGATGCCCCTATTATCACAAGCGAAGGTCGGAGTTTCCCAGTTGATATAAATTACGGACGAGAAACGCAGCGCAAGAATATTCCGTTTGATGTGGCTGACAAGATAGAAGAGGTTCTTCAGGAAGAGGAGGGAAGTATCCTTGCTTTCCTACCCGGTGTTGGGGAAATAAAACGGGTAGAAAGTCTCTTAAACGCAAAGACAGCGACGGCCGATGTTGAGGTCTATCCTCTCTATGGTGATTTGCCTATGGCGAAACAACGAAAAGCAATCGAACCTGTCGAGAGGGGGCAACGGAAAGTTGTTTTGGCAACCTCTATTGCCGAGACAAGCTTAACCATTGAGGGCATCAGAATAATAATAGACTGTGGTTTTCGGCGAAGCCCGAGATTTGATCCTTCTTCAGGTTTAACTCGGTTGGAGACTATTCGTGTCTCAAGGGCGTCAGCTGATCAGAGAGCTGGTCGTGCAGGGCGGTTGGAACCGGGGGTTTGTTACCGGTTGTGGCCGGAATCCCAAAATGGCGCATTAACGTCACAGGATCGGCCGGAGATTCAAGAAGCTGATCTTTGTTCTCTTGTGCTTGAGCTTTTCAATTGGGGGGCAACAGATCCTGAAGAGTTAAATTGGTGCACAGTACCTCCAAAATCATCTTGGAAGCAGGCGATGGAGCTGCTCCGATCTTTAGGCGCTATTGATCAGGCTGATCACATTACAGATCACGGTAAAAAAATGTCCCGGCTTCCTGTCCATCCCAGACTTGCGCATATGCTTGTCAGAGGGAAGGAAGAGGGCGCAGGTTGGCTTGGTTGTCTTATGGCGGCGTTGTTAACTGAAAGGGATATCTTGCAAGATGGATCGACCAAAATGCAGACTGACCTTTTAGTTCGGATTGATGCTTTTACACGAAAGTCGATGGATAGAGGTTTCAAATTTGATTCTTATCGTTTGAAGCAAGTCAAACGCACAGCAGAACAATATGCCAGAGCGTTGGGTGTGAAACCGGGCACAGCTATCGATACAGAGTATGCCGGAGGTTTGGCTTCTCTCGCCTATCCTGACCGCATTGGAAAGCTCCGCAAAAATGCAGTTGGTCGCTTTAAGCTCTCTGGCGGTAAGGGGGCCGAGCTGGATGAGTTGGATCCCTTGGCGTCAAAACCTTATCTTGTGATGACAAATATTGGAGGTACAGGGGCTTCAGCGCGAGTCTATCAGGCTATTGAGGTGCCTGATAGTCAAATTCGGAAGTTTCATGCTGAAAGCATCGTGTCCGAAGATCGGGTGAGACTGGATGACTTAAAAGGTGTTTTTCTGGGGGAAAAGGTTGAACGTTTTGGCGAGGTCATTCTCAGGGCAACGCGCGTTAAGGAACCAGATCGGGACGCAATCAAACAGGAAATTCTGACGTTAGTTAAGGGGAGAGGCTTAACAATCCTTGATCCTGGTCTTGACTTTGAACATCTTTGCTGTCGGGTTATCTCTGCTGGGATGCTGGCAGAGAAGGTTGATTGGCCTGATTTTTCTACAGCTGGCTTGATCTCTAGTGTTGATACTTGGCTGTTGCCTTATCTTGATGATGTCACGACACTGAAGGCGTTACAGGCACTAGATCTTAAAAGTATTCTACTTTCATTTCTGGATTGGGATAAACGACAGTTCTTGGATGAAAACTTCCCAAGCCGGATTGAGCTCCCGACCGGGAATACAGCCAGAATCAACTATAGTGATTCAATGCTGCCTGTTCTTGAAGTCAGGCTTCAAGAGCTTTTTGGTTTATCCGTAACGCCATCAATCTTTGGCGGTCGTATTCCTTTGCGTCTCCATTTGTTATCACCTGCGCGACGTCCGTTACAAGTTACCAGTGATTTAGCCGGTTTTTGGGCCAATACCTATCACGATGTGAAAAAGGATATGAAAGGACGCTATCCGCGACATTACTGGCCCGATGATCCCTTGATTGCAGAGCCGACATCAAAAACAAAAAAGAACATGAATAAAACACGTCGTTAGGAGGTCGTGTTCTTCGAGTGTGTTTTCTTTGATAGGGGGTGGTTAAAGCTTGGGTAATTTCCGGAATTTGATTTTTAGTGTGAATTAACCTATTGCTTAAATCAGTTGAGAGAGGGTAGCGGGTTTCATGCATCCAACAAGAAGACAAAAAGAAATCTTGAAAGCAGTTCGGCAAAAAGGGTTGTGTACCATCCTTGAGCTTGCCAACCAATTTTCGGTATCTGACGAGACCATTCGGCGAGATGTAAAGCCAATGGTTAACGCGGGGCTGGTCGAAAAAGTACATGGTGGTATTATTGTTCCTGATGAAGGGCATGAGCCTCCTTTTCAGCACAGGATGGTTGAAAACCACGAAGCCAAACAAAGTATTGGTTTTGAGCTTTCAAAAATAATTCAGAGCGGTGATTCATTGATCCTGGATACAGGGAGTACGACCGCTATTGCAGCACATGCGCTGCAGGAGCACTCAAATTTGCTGGTTGTGACCAATTCCGTCGAAACGGCCCGAGCATTGGCAACCCGCAACGGGAACAGAGTTTATATAGCTGGGGGCGAGCTACGTGCCGATGATGCTGCCGCCTTTGGACCTTCTGCAATAGCTTTTATCAAGCAATTTGACGTGAAGTATGCTGTCCTGTCACTGGGGGGGGTGGACCCAGTCAAGGGATTGATGGTTGATCATCTGGAAGAGGCCGAGTTTTCACGTACCGTGATGGAACAGGCGCAAAAAACTATTGTTGTGGTCGATCAGAGTAAGTTCAATCGATCTCGTCTGGTTAAGGTCGCGCCTTTAAATGTAATTGATGTGCTGATCACTGATGGCGAACCTGATCCGGATTTGGCAGCCTGTTTACGAGACGCAGAAGTCGAAGTGATTGTGACTGTCTGAGGTTTTAAATTTTTAGTCGTAAATTATTAAAAATCATCTATCTAAAGTTTAGGCAGTTTGGATTATTCCGAACTGCCTTTTTTATTTGGCGTTGTTTAAATCCTTTAAAATCCACAATGTAGTCAGAAGGCATTATGATTCTGGTGAAAATGTTGTTTTTGTGTTGACTTGTGATGATGTATGTTGATATTTTTGGATATTGAAAGTGTTGATGTGTTCAAAATAAATAATAAAAACTCGAAATCCTTACAGGGAGTAGGTTTATGATTAAAACATCAAGGTTTGCATTGGCTTTACTAGGAAGTCTTGCACTGTCAAATTTTACAACAACAGCTTCTTTTGCTGATGTTGAATCAAATGATCCTATTAAACTGACACTACATGACTGGACGGGGCAGCTTCTGACCACCAAAATCATGGGGTCAGTTCTACAAGAAGCCGGTTATAATATTGAATATGTTCAGGCTGATTATATCGCTCAATTCGCTGGTCTCAAAGAAGGCGATCTTCACGTTGCTATGGAGATCTGGGAAACCACAGGTCGAGAGGCGATGGATGAAGCCACAGGAACGGGTAAGGTCGAGAACCTAGGCGAAACTGGTATGGTGGCTATCGAAGAATGGTGGTATCCTTCCTATATGAAAGAGGTCTGCCCAGGATTGCCGAATTGGGAAGCTCTCAATGAATGTGCCGAGGCTTTTTCCACACCTGAAACCGCACCAAAGGGTCGTTATCTTGGGGCCCCTGTAACTTGGGGTGGTTTTGATGATGAGCGTGTCGAAGCCCTTGAGATGGATTTTGAAGTTATTCATGCGGGGACAGATGCAGCCCTTTTTGCTGAACTGGAATCCGCTTATCAAAGAAAAGCACCTGTGCTGCTGTGGGTTTATGCACCACACTGGGCACCAGCTAAATTTGAAGGCGAGTGGGTCGAATTCCCAAAATATACAGCGGAATGCTATAATGATCCATCGTGGGGATCTAACGAAGATGCCGCTTATGACTGTGGTAAGCCGACAGGACCAATTTGGAAAGTTGCTTGGTCTGGTGTAAAGGACAAATGGCCTGGTGCTCATAAAGCAATTGAAGGCTTTAACATTTCCAATGATGAAATGTCTCAAATGATTATTGAGGTCGATCTGGATGGCAAGGATATAGATGCCGTCGTGAATAATTGGGTCGATGCAAATAAAGACCGTTGGGCATCTTGGATTAAATAAGATGTAGATTGCTCGGGGAAGAGGGTGAATCCTTCTTGCTCGTTCTTATCCCCGAGCAATTATTGAATATCGAAACATAAAATCTTTTAAGTAATAGGTCCTGTGAGTATGAGCTCATCAGTTAAATTGTCGTGCCGTGGTGTCTGGAAGATATTTGGACCCGACGCAAAAAACTTTCTCGTAAATCACAATCACAAACCTAGGTCGCGTGATTTGAAGGCAGCTAACCTTGTTGGTGGCGTGCGGGATGTGAATATAGATATTCACTCTGGTGAAATTTTTGTCATCATGGGCTTATCTGGATCTGGTAAATCGACATTGGTTCGCTGTCTATCTCGGCTGATTGAACCAACCGGTGGCGAGATACTTTTTGATGGACAAGACCTCTTAAAGGCTAGTGATGATGAAATGATTGAGATCCGTCGTCATAAAATGGGGATGGTTTTTCAGCACTTCGCGCTACTACCACATCTAACTGTTTTAGGTAACGTTGCTTTTCCTCTGGAAATACAAGGGATCTCAAAAGAGAAACGTGAAAAGTTAGCCCTGGAAATAATTGAACTTGTCGGCTTATCCGGGCGAGAGAACTATTATCCTCGCGAGCTTTCCGGTGGACAGCAGCAACGTGTTGGTATTGCGCGTTCACTTGCTGTTGAACCTGAAATTTGGTTTTTGGATGAGCCCTTTTCTGCGTTGGATCCCCTAATACGCCGCGAAATGCAGGACGAGTTTATCCGACTGCAGAATGTGCTCAAAAAAACCATTGTTTTCATAACGCACGATTTTGACGAAGCCATCCGTCTTGCTGACAGAATTGCAATTATGAAAGACGGTAAGGTGATACAGATTGGTACGCCAGAAGATCTCGTGATGAACCCGGCGACCGATTATGTTGCAGAATTCACGCAACACATCCCAAGGGCAAAGGTTTTGACAGCGGGTTTGTTGAAAGAATCTTATGATTCCTCAATTAAAACGTCGGGAACAGTTGCGTACGACACAGTAATTGCTGATATCGCAGATGATATCGAACGCTCTGATAAGCCTTTTGTCGTGACAACAGGCGATGACACACCTGTTGGTCTTTTAAGTCGTAAACGGGTTATGGACGTTCTCGTGGGGCGCGAGGTGTCGTTGTGATCTCAGCAATGAAGAATAAGGTTTTGGATGTACGGCCTTTTGGTTCTGCTAAAATTTTTTGGGTATTGGCACTTTTTGTAACAGTTTTTTTCTATCTCGAAGGCAAAGGACTGTTTCCGAAGTGGATGTTTAAAATTCCGCGAAAATCACAAATCCCTGTAAAGAATTATATATCCGATTTTATGAATTGGTTAGTCCAGGAAGCTAATTTTGGCTTTTTTACCTTCAAAGAACTAACACGAGGTATATCTGGCTTACTTGATCTTCCCTTGTCTTTTGCCACAAGTCTTTTTTCAACGGGGTTTATGGAAGGCCAAGGGTCTCAAGCTATTCAAATTATTCCACCCATGTCATGGATTGCGGTGATCGCGGCAGTGGTTGCAATGGGGCATTATGCCAAGGATTGGAAACTCGCAAGCTTTATTGGGGCGTGTTTTCTCTATCTGGCTATTTTTGGTCAGTGGGATAGTGCAATGGTGACTTTGGCCTCCATTGTCATTGCCGTTCCCTTTGGTGTTGTCGGGGGGTTGCTATTGGCGATCGGGGCCTATCGTTTTCCTTGGTTTGAGAAAACAATCTCTCCTGTTCTGGACTTGATGCAGACAATTCCTGTTTTTGCCTATCTGGTACCAATCCTGTTTTTGTTTGGCTTTGGGCCTGTGGCGGCGATGATTGCCACCATTATTTATGCCATGCCGCCAATGACGCGTATTGCGATTATGTCATTAAAAGGTGTGCCAAGCGAGATTATTGACTTTGGTAATATGGCTGGGTGTACCAAGCGACAGCTTATGTGGAAGGTACTTGTGCCTTCAGCAGCACCCGGTCTTATGGTCGGAGTCAATCAAGTGATTATGCTGTCATTGAATATGGTCATTATCGCATCGATGATCGGGGCTGGGGGACTGGGATATGATGTCTTGTCATCCTTACGTCGATTGGATATCGGTGGCGGGCTTGAAGCTGGTGTTGGTATCGTTGTCCTTGCGATTGCTCTTGATCGGTTGAGCCAAGCATTTGCCGCTCGGTCAGAGCCTATTCATCTTGACGGGCGGGCAAATATTATCCGACGGCACCCGTGGTCTTTATCAGTCACAGTTATTGTTCTTTTTACTCTTGTATCTGGCTTTATCGTTCCGGCTATTCAGAATTATCCCGATACTTGGGAATTGGGTGTAGGGTCTTCATTAGCTGAATTAGTTGCGTGGATTAATGTCAACTTCTTTGATGCACTTGAAGCTTATAAAACCATTGTTCTGGTTTATTTCATGGTACCCGTGAAGCTTGTTTTGCTCAAAATGCCGTGGGCTTGGACAATCCTGTTGCTCTGTGTCGGTGCGTGGCAGTTAGGAGGCAGAAAACTCTTTCTTTTAACGCTTCTTCTAAGTCTGTTTATTGTTGCGACTGGAATGTGGGAAAAAGCAATGATTACCGTATACCTTTGCGGTGTATCGGTTGTGATTGCCTGCCTTATCGGTATTCCTGTTGGTATTTTTGCCGCAGAAAACGATCGCCTCGGTCGTGTCGTACAAGTGGTGATTGATACACTGCAAACATTGCCAAGTTTTGTGTATCTGATTCCTGTTGTGATGCTGTTCCGCGTTGGCGATTTCTCAGCAATGGTCGCTGTTGTTCTCTATGCAATTGCACCAGCCATTCGGTATACAACACATGGGATACAGCAAATTCCATCGTCCTTGGTAGAGGCTGGCATAACCTCAGGGTGCACACGACGCCAATTGCTCTGGAAAGTTAAGCTGCCACTTGCGCTGCCTGAAATTCTTCTCGGCCTAAATCAAACAATTATGCTTGCTTTGTCCATGCTTGTTATTACCGCTTTGGTTGGAACACGTGATCTTGGACAGGAAGTTTATATTGCCTTGACCAAAGCAGATACCGGACGTGGGCTCGTGGCCGGACTTTCCATTGCCTTTATCGCAATTATTGCGGATCGAATGATTGCCGCAGGTTCTCGTAAAGCTAAACAACGCCTTGGATTGGGCGGGGAATTGGGACAGGAAACCCGATGACAAATAAAGAAGATATCATAATACAGCTTCCCTGTTGGGATGGTGCGGTTAACCCTGAACCTCTGGGGGGAGGGATTACCAATCACAACTATACAGTTCAGGATAATAAGGGAAAATACGTCGTTCGTTTCGGGGAAGACATCCCGGTGCATCATGTGATGCGCTTTAATGAGCTGGCGGCGAGCCAAGCAGCCTTTCAGGCTGGAATCTCACCCGAAGTGATTTTTGCTGAAAACGGCATCATGGTTTTGCGCTTCATCGAAGGAACCTGTTTTGATGAGAGTATGGTCCGTGATCGGAATAACTTGGAAAAAATTATTCCTCTGATACGGCGAGCACATACTGAAATACCAAAATTTTTACGCGGACCATCGCTTGTGTTCTGGGTATTTCATGTCATTCGGGATTATGCGGCTACCTTGAAAGCAGGGCGGAGCCGGATGATCAATGAACTACCTTGGCTTTTGAATAGCGCGACCGAATTGGAAGCAGCCGTCGGTAAGGTGGATCTGGTGTTTGGGCACAATGATTTGTTGGCGGCAAACTTCATTGATGATGGCAATCGGGTTTGGCTATTTGATTGGGATTATGCCGGGTTTAATTCCCCTCTTTTTGATCTTGGGGGGCTGGTTTCCAATTCAGCACTGGATAAATCTTCAGAACAGTGGGTACTCGAAAGTTATTTCGATAGTCCTGTGACGGATGAACTTCTGCATAGATACGAGGCGATGAAATGCGCCTCTCTCTTGCGAGAGACTATGTGGAGTATGGTGTCGGAAATTCATTCTGATATCGATTTTGATTATCAAAAATATACCGAGGAAAACCTCGATAAATTCAAAGCACAGCTTCAAGCCTTCCAAAAAAGTGAGATACTAAAATGACCGATTCAAAATCTGATACCCTGCCTAAAGATGCTCGGATAGTCGTTATTGGCGGTGGCATTGTCGGGACATCAACGGCCTATCATCTTGGCAAGATGGGGTATAGTGACACGATACTAATCGAACGCGGCAAGCTCACATCTGGCACAACATTTCACGCCGCAGGTTTGGTGGGACAGCTGCGTTCCAATGCCAACATTACCCAATTACTAGGTTATTCTGTTGACCTTTATAAGAATTTGGAAAAAGAAACAGAACAGGCCACTGGATGGAAGATGAACGGTGGTTTACGTCTGGCGTGTAATGAAGAACGTTGGACAGAGGTAAAGCGTCAAGCAACAACTGCCCATTCTTTTGGTTTGGATATGCAACTGCTTACACCTAAGGAAGCGCAAGAACTGTGGCCGATGATGACAATCGATGATGTAGTCGGTGCTGCTTTCTTACCAACAGATGGTCAGGCAAACCCATCGGACATAACACTTTCCCTTGCAAAAGGGGCGCGAATGAACGGCGTTTCAATTTTTGAAGATACCGAAGTTCTTGATGTTGAAGTGGAAGATGGCAAGGTTGTTGCCGTTGTTACTTCAAAGGGACGTATTGCCTGTGACAAGGTTGTAAACTGCTGTGGTCAATGGGCACGTCAAGAAGCAAAAAAAGTTGGCGTAAACGTTCCATTGGTGTCGGTTGAGCACCAGTTTATGATTACTGAGAAAATTGAAGGAATTACCCCGGACCTCCCGACATTGCGTGATCCTGATCGTCTGACCTACTACAAAGAAGATGTCGGTGGTTTGGTCATGGGCGGGTACGAGCCCAACGGTATTCCTTGGGCAACAAAGGGGTTCCCTGAAAAGTTCCATTTTTCCTTGCTGGATTCTAATTGGGATCATTTCGAACAGCTTATGGAGCTTGCTTTGGGGCGTGTTCCTGCACTGGAAACCGCGGGTGTTCGCGAGCTTATCAATGGCCCTGAAAGCTTCACACCGGATGGTAACTTTATTCTTGGTGAGGCCCCAGAGTTGAAGAATTACTTTGTTGGCGCTGGTTTTAACGCCTTCGGTATTGCTGCTGGTGGCGGGGCTGGTATGGCTTTGGCGGAGTGGGTTGTTAATGGCGAGCCGCCGTACGATCTGTGGCCTGTGGATATCAGAAGGTTTGGTCGCGCTCATTTTGATACTGATTGGGTCCGCAAACGCACTCTGGAAGCCTATGGTAAACACTATACAATGGCTTGGCCTTTTGAAGAGCATTCATCCGGGCGGCCTAATCGTAGATCGCCGCTTTATGATATCTTGGAAAAGCAAGGAGCCTGTTTTGGGGAGAAATTGGGATGGGAAAGACCAAACTGGTTTGCCAATAAGGGACAAGAGGCCAAAGATATCTATTCTTTCGAGCGCCAAAACTGGTTTGAGAATGTTGGTAAAGAACACCTCTTAACTCGCTCTAATGTATCTGTATTTGATCAATCATCGTTTGCTAAATTTAAACTGGTGGGGCCGGATGCTGAAAAAGCATTGAGCTGGATATGTGCAAATGATGTTTCTAAAAAAACAGGTGCGTTGATCTATACGCAAATGCTGAATGATCGCGGTGGTATTGAGTGTGATTTGACTGTGGTACGTGTTGCTGAAAACGAATTTTATATTGTAACAGGCACAGGTTACGCCACACATGATTTTGACTGGATCAGAAAAAATATACCAGAGGGATTAAACGCTCAACTTGTTGATGTAACGTCCGGTTATTCCGTTCTTTCTGTCATGGGGCCCGATGCAAGAAAAGTACTGCAGAAGATTTCCTCTGATGATCTTTCCAATGAAAATTTTGCCTTTGGTACAATGCAAACCATTGGTGTTGCAGGGGCTCCGGTTATGGCGCTCAGGGTTACCTATGTTGGGGAACTCGGCTGGGAACTCCACATCCCAACTGAATTTGCCATTAATGTTTATCAGGCCTTGATGGCGGCAGGGGAAGAATACGATATCGGCAATGCTGGATATCGGGCGATTGAAAGCCTCCGTCTGGAAAAAGGTTATCGCGCGTGGGCTTCAGATATCGGCCCAGATCATACACCGTTAGAAGCTGGCATGGGATGGGCTTGCAAGCTTAAAAAAGATATAGATTTTAAAGGTCGAAAAGCCTTGGAAACTCAAAAGGAAGAAGGCGTTAAAAAGAGTTTATGTTGCTTCACAATTGATGACACCGATGTCATTCTTTTGGGACGAGAGACGATCTATCGCAATGGCAAGCGCGTTGGTTGGTTAACTTCAGCGGGTTTTGGGTATACCGTTAACAAAAATATTGGTTACGGATATGTGCGTAATGATGAGGGCGTCAACCGCGCTTATTTAGAATCTGGAGAATATGAATTGGAAGTAGGAACAGCACGCCATAAATGCGCAATACATTTTAGCGCGTTGTTCGATCCTAAAATGGAAAAAGTGAAACAATAACTGTGCCTTAATCTGTTATCTTCAAGTGTTTTCTTTTTCTTTGATACAGCCAGTCATACGAAAGAAAATGCTTGAAGATTTATTTGTTGGTAATTGTTCAATTTTTGTCTTAGATATCTTCGTTCGAGCCATAAGGTTCGGTAAATAAGCAAATACGTGAAAAACGTAACGCCTTCCACCTCATACGGAGAAAAACCGTGAACGATAAAATTGAAAATATGCAGGGTAATTGGAATTACCCGACGACTGTTCGTTTTGGTGTTGGTCGCATCAAAGAAATTGCTGAAGTCTGCAGTGGTCTTGGAATGAGCAACCCCCTTCTTATTACAGATGCAGGCCTTGCCGCCTTGCCAATGGTTGCGGATGTTGTTGCAACGTGTAAAGCAGCTGGTCTTGGTTGTGATGTCTTCAGTGACATCAAACCGAACCCTATCGGTCAAAACATCATGGATGGTGTTACTTACTATCACGCAGGCAAACACGATGGTGTTATTGCTTTTGGTGGTGGTTCTGGTCTGGATGCTGCAAAAGCTGTTGCCCTTATGGTCGGTCAGGATCGTCCGCTTTGGGACTTTGAAGATGTTGGCGATAACTGGACACGCGCCAATGCAGACAAGATTGCACCAATCGTTGCAGTGCCAACTACATCTGGTACAGGTTCAGAAGTTGGCCGTGCTTCCGTTATTACGCACGAAGAAACACACGTTAAAAAAATCATTTTCCATGCGAAGATGATGCCATCTGTTGTTATTGATGATCCTGAATTGACTGTTGGTCTTCCGGCAAAGCTGACAGCTGCAACAGGCATGGATGCGCTTTCACATAATCTGGAAGCATTCTGTGCACCAGGCTATCACCCAATGGCTGATGGTATTGCTGTTGAAGGTATTCGCCTGATCCAGAAATCTTTAGTGAAAACTGTCGAAGACGGAACCGATCTGGTTGCTCGTTCTGATATGATGATTGCATCAAGCATGGGCGCGACTGCTTTCCAAAAAGGCTTAGGCGGTATGCATGCACTAGCTCACCCTCTTGGGGGGATTTATGACGCGCACCACGGTATGTTGAACGCTATCCTGATGCCATATGTGTTGATTGCGAACCGTTCTGTGATCGAAGATCGTGCTGCTTATCTTGCCCGTTGTCTTGATCTGAAAGACGCTTCCTTTGATGGCTTGTTGCAGTGGGTGATGGACCTTCGCACAACACTAGACATTCCTAATGCTTTGTCTGCGATTGGTATTGATGAAGACAAGGTTGATGAAATCGGTGTTCTTGCGACACAGGATCCATCTGCTGGCGGCAACCCAATCAAGTTCACACCCGAAGAGTATTCTGCGATCCTTCTAAAGGCGATCCGGGGTGACCTTGGCTAAGGGTAAAAGAGAAAATCTTTAGAGATTTTGTGATATAGGAAACCGGGAATGTTAAGCATTCCCGGTTTTTTGTTTCTGAAGATCTATTGATATTTGATTTTTTAGGGCCGTTTAAGGAGATAATGATCAACGCCTTTTGCGACATGTACAGCCATGGAGAAACACCCCTGGAGCAAATAACCACCGGTTGGGGCTTCCCAATCCAGCATTTCCCCAGCAACAAAAACACCTGTTAGGTGCTTTAGCATTAAGTTGTCGGTGCAAGAATCAAAGGTGATACCGCCAGCTGTCGAGATCGCCCTGTCTATTGGTCTTGCCTTGTTAAGAGTAACAGGTAGGGCCTTTATTTTTTCTGCAAGGATCTGGGGGCTGTTAAACTCTTCTTTGCTTGTAAGGGCTTTGAGCAAGTTAAGGCTAACAGGTGATAATCTGATCTCTTGCCTAAGGAACTTTCCAAGTGACAGATGTTTTGCCCTCTCTGAGAGGGCTTTTGCCAGTCGTTCTTTACTGTGTTTAGGCTTTAGGTCAATGAAGGCTGTTGTTGATTGGTGACTGTTTATTGCTTCTCTTATTGATTTGCTGAGCGCATAGACTGCGCCTCCCTCTAGACCATATGAAGAAAGCATGATTTCTCCCTTTACTGTTATATCAGCATGGGTGAGAGAGATATTTTTAAGGGGATGGCCAAAAGAGCTTTCTGGTAGCAATTGAGGCCAGTGTGTTTCGTATCCGCAATTTGCCGGTTCTAAAGATTTTATGTTGATTTTTTCTTTTGTAAGTATTGGAACCCATGCAGCATTAGATCCTAATTTACCCCAACTGGCGCCACCTAAGGCAAGTACCGTAGCCTGTGGCGATATGTTAATGACTTGGTTCTCGCTGTCTTCTATAAGTAAATTTTTTTGCTCATCAAAACCGATCCACTTATGGCGGGTAAAGAGCTTTAATCCTTTGTCAGATAGGTCGGATAACCAAGCGCGCAAAATCTCTGTTGCTTTAAACTTTGTTGGAAATACGCGTCCACTGGATCCGACAAAAGTTTCCTGTCCGAGGGTATGACAGAAATCTCTTAAATCATTTGGTGTGAACTGGTGTAAAAGAGAAGTGAAGAGGGGAACATTTTCATAATAGCGGGTGGCAAATTTATCGAGTGGCTCGCTATGTGTAAGGTTAAGGCCGCCACGACCAGCAAGTTGGAACTTTCTGGCTACTGAGGGCTTGGCATCGTAGAGATGAACACTGTGGCCCATTTCTAACAATTTGTATGCGACCATAAGTCCTGCGGGGCCGCCCCCTATAATAGCAATGAATTTTGATGTTTCGTTCACATAACTCTCCTGCGGAAAGAGTTATATAGGCAATAGGTTAAGCCGTGTCATCCGTTTCCCCAAAAAATCATCGGTAGGTATAGAATGTTTAATTGTAAAACCTTGTTCGCAATTAATTTTAGAAGGTTTGGAGCGCAGACTATTCTTGATCTTTTTCTTTCTCTAGGTCTTTATCTTTTAAAGCTTTAAGCACTTTTTCAGCAAAGGCGCCTTGATCATGTCTGGCGTGAAGAAAAAGTTCGACTGTTTTTCTAGCTGATTCTTTGTCATAGGGAACCTGCCCGTTCATTCGAAGCTCAACTTCCTTTAAAACTTTTGGATCAAGTTTGCCACGGAGAGATCTCAAATCATTGAGGACTTTTTCCTTGATATCTTCATCTGCCATTGGCGGTTCCCTTAAACAGCGGTTCTAGGTATATCGTCATACTACACCATTTTGCCATGGAATGGACACAACTTGGGTATATTTTTCGAAATAACTATTATGCTAGGTAAAACACGATCTTTTCTACTGGAGAGCACTATTGTAGCCTTTTACTTTATTCAGTGAGGCAAAAGCTGTAATTTAGAGTTGCCATTCAGTAAGTTTGTTGTATATCAACGGTTAGGCGCGTAATAGAGGCGCAGCTTGATTTTAACACAATTAGTATGGATAAAAATATAGATGTCTCTCGGTCTTCGTGAAACCCGTCGCCGTCGTTCAAACAATTTCCGTTGGGCGGTTTTCAAATGGACAATAGCTTTAATTCTTGTCGGTGCCGCAGGTTGGTACTCGTACCGGGCTGGGCTTGAGCTTGCAAATCGTAAGGTTATCACCCTGAACGATAAAAATAGTGAGCTGGAACAAACCGTTCAGGAACTTATGGAATTAAGAGACGAGCTTAATAGTAACCTGGAAGCGACCAAAGAGACTGCTGCCGGTTGGGAGAACAGATATCAAAAAGATGTGC
Source organism: Kiloniella sp. (assembly GCF_048270245.1). GTDB lineage: Bacteria > Pseudomonadota > Alphaproteobacteria > Kiloniellales > Kiloniellaceae > Kiloniella. The sequence continues at coordinate 410,616 of NZ_JBLWTH010000002.1, read as the reverse complement.
CAACTGGCGAGTTGAAGATTATCGTGACCGATTTGCAGGAAAAGATTAAGAACGGGGTTTCCCTTGAACGTCTTAAGTTCTTGATTGCGAGCGCTGAAAATAAACGTGTATGTGACAATAATCCTGAAGAAAAACGCTTTTATGTAAACACGCCGATTTATACAGGGGTAAACGATAGCGTCAGTTTTGCGCGTGGTGGAGTTACCATTACCGCGAAGGGTGAGTCAGCATACAATGCCGAAGATAAAATCGAAGCATGGTATGATCCGGCTAAGCCATTGGACTTTGTTTTCACAACTCTGGGCGGTAAGTCTGTGAAGTTGTCGGGTAAATTACCACTACACAAATCTATTGTTGTAAATGGATCTGAGTATAAATTTACCCTGAAAACAGGTGCTAAAGGTTTTGTCCAGGTTATTGGTGATCGTTGTGATTACCCCTGATTTACCCTGTTCTTAAGGCTAAGGGATGTTAATCGAAGCGTTGAATTTTCTTTCTGCCAGATGCGAAGGTAAATTCAAACGCTTCGGCTATTTACACGAAGCGATTGCTATTGACGCTCGCTTTCGACGATGTAAATCAGCCTGGAAGTCCCATCTTGAAAATACCAAGTCCGAAATTGTATCGGCAATTGATAAAGCGTCTAAACACGCGAAGGTCGTCGTTTTAGGGGCTGGGGCCGGATACGATATCCCTTTGGACGAACTTGAACGTCAATTTGATCGTGTGGTTCTGGTCGATGTTGTTTTTTTGAGATCCATACGAAAAAAAGCCCAGAGAAGTTCGAAGATCACATTGGTTGAATCTGATCTTACGGGGCTTGTTGATTCCCTGGAATCTTTGAGTTCAGATTTTGATGTTAAAGAAATTCAAAGCACGCCACCAGTCGATCTGTTAGATGGCGCTGACCTTGTTATCTCTTGTAATATTTTATCTCAACTACCGATCTGTATTCAGAACTGGCTCATAAAGTCGGGTGTAGATGAGGATGATGGTGATTTGCAAAAATGTTGTCGAAAGATCATAACAGATCACCTTAAGTGGCTGGAAAAATCTGATTCTTCTGTCTTGTTAATAACAGATTTAGAACGCCGGGTTGAACCTATTAAAGCAATGGAAGAGGGCGAAATAAGGGATAACGCGCTCTATGGTCTGAAATTCAATAAGCTTGCGGCAAGCTGGATTTGGGATATTGCCCCAAGCCCGGAAGTAGACACGGAATATCATTTAAAGCACCTCGTTGGTTCTGTGTATCTAAAAGAAGATGATTTTTTTGATATTTTCTGATGGACTGTTTTCTTAATTTATCAAACGGCACGCCGATTTAGATCGGTATTACTTAACGAAAGTTTAAGTACATTTCCGTTACTTTAGCATGAGTTTTGTTTTGTGCGTCTGAACGGAGAAAAGATATGTCCTTAATACTTGCCAAAAGGATAGTTATCCTTGGGGGGATATCCGTAGTATTGTCTGGCTGTTCCGTGATGCATAATATTTCATCCGCCGTTGGTATTAAGCTGCCCAAAAATGAGGTTGCGCAGGGAAGTGTAGATCCCGTTGAAGATAATGGGATGGACGAACAGAGCCAACAGGTTTTCGATATTGCTGAAGCGACGTATAATAGAGGTGATTACCGCACAGCAATTGGACTTTATCAGCGTGTGTTTGAACTGAACCCCGATAATCCCCAACCTATGCTTAGGATCGGAGCAATCCTCAATAAAAGAGGAGAGCCATTGGCTGCAGGGCAGGCATATCGACAGGTTTTAGCTGTCGATCCACAGAATGTTGAAGCGAAACGCGGTCTTGGGCTTTCTTTTATGGCTAGGGGGCAGCTGGATCTTGCGATAGAGCAATTTTCTGAAGGTCTCGCGGTAGAAAAAAATACCAAACTATTGAATGCTATGGGGGTCGCCTATGATAAGAAAGGTGAGCGTCAAACCGCACAAGAGTACTATAAAGCAGGATTAGAGATGGATAAGGAAAACCTTACCCTTCAAAGTAATTACGGGCTTTCAATGTCATATGAAGGCCGCCATGACGAGGCACTGGCTATCTTGTATCCTCTGTCTAAAAACCCTAAGGCAACCGTACAGCATCGACAGATACTGGCCATGGCTTATACTCTCTCTGGTGATTTGGATGCCGCCGAGCAGACATCGCGGATTGATATGGATGATGCAGATGTGGCGAAAAGAATGCGGTACTTTAATTCTTTGACACCAGAAACAACTAAGCCCTCATCTTTGGCTGTAAATGATAGCACAGTCAGGGCGAAGGCTAAAAGCCCTGTGGAGCCTATAGAGAGCCAAGTAATTAATTAAAATTAAAATTAAAATTAAAATTAAAATTAAAATTAAAATATAATAAAGGCCATACTTTACTCGTGGACGGCGTTTGTTGATTAGTAACGATTAACAAAGCTGTCCAATGTTCTCATCACAGCAGGACCAAGCAGGACGATAAAAAGCGGTGGCAAAATAAAGATCACCATTGGTACCGTCATAATTGCTGGGAGCTTGGCGGCTTTTTCTTCTGCTTTCATCAATCGTTCATGCCTTAGTTCATTACTCATTACCCTGAGAGATTGCGATAAAGGCGTTCCGAATTTTTCGGATTGTATCAGAGCATTTACCAAACTTCGCATCATAGATATATCGACACGACTGGCGAGGTTATTAAGGGCTTTTTTGCGATCTGGTAAAAAGCCTAATTCTAGAGAGGTTAGGGATAGCTCGTCCGCTAGTTCTGGGGCTGCATCGGCCATTTCCTTTGATACCCTTGCAAATGCCGCGTCCAGGCTAAGTCCGGCTTCTGTGCAAATAACCATTAAATCCAAACCATCAGGTAGTGATTTTCGGATGACTTCTTGGCGTTTAATGATTGAATTTTTTAAAAGGATATCGGGAAGCTTTGCACAAAGTAAAGTTGCGCCGATAGTTGCGACGGCCTGTCCCATTGGGGCAAGGTTTATTGCTTTGAGAACATAGATATATAAATAGGCAAAGGACGCTCCGCATATCGGAGAAATAAGCTTGAAAAAGAGATAGCGGTATAGTGCCTCTGGGGTCCGTTTCCCCGCCCTGGAAAGCATAAAGGCATACTTTTCGGCTTGATCATTTTTCATCAGCTTGAAAAAATCAACAACCTGCCTCATTAGATTTTCTGATTTAGGGGTTATACTTCTGTGTTGCTTAGGGGTTAGATAGCTAGTGCGTAAACCATCTCGTAACTTAGCAAGTTCTGCAGTCTTTTTGGTGCTCGGATCTCTTTCGAGTAATGAATACCAGATAGCAATAAATATCGCTAAAACGGTCAAGCTGGCGCTTAAGATTAGAAATTGCTCTTCAGTGAAACTGGCAGGGATGATGTCTGATAAATTCATATTTCAAATTTCACCATTTTGTACATAACCCCACAACCAAGAGCGATCATAAACAACCCGATACCCAGTGCTACATGCCCCCTCGGGTCTGTCAAAAGCTGTGATGTATAGCCAGGGTTCATTGTATGAATAAGTGCAAACATGACGAAAGGCAGAGAGCCAATGATATAGGCGGATGCTTTTGCCTCTGAAGACATTGCTTTAATCTTCAAGTGCATTTGTTTTCTTTTTCGCAATATATCGGACAGGTTCGCGAGTGTTTCAGATAGGTTACCACCAGTTTCCATTTGTATAGAAAGGGCGACGGTAAAAAATTGAAACTCTTGAAGACCCAGACGATTTTGTGCCTTAGCGAGTTCATCTGGGAGCTTACCCCCAATTTTAACCCCATTTGTGACTTTTACCAATTCTGTTCCAACAGGGTCGCCAATTTCTTCGCCCGCATTTTTAATTGCTTCTGTAATTGGTAAGCCAGCCTTTAAAGCTCTTACCATGAGATCTATAGCGTCAGGAAAAAGGGCTAGAAATTTTTTCTGACGCCTTTTCTTAAGCACATAAAGCCCAAAGTGGGGGGCGCAGAGGCCAAAGATAATTGCCAATAGCGCTTTTAATATCACCGGTTTGTCTGTTGTAATGTGAAAGATACCAAAAAAGAAGATACCCACAATAATTGAGATAATTAACAAGCGACCGAGGTTGGGGTGTAAACCTGCTTTTTGCATGTTTTCTCTTAACAAATCAGGCTTGGGTGTTAAGTGCCTGATAATCTCGTCAAGTTTAACATTCCCGCTACCTTCGGTTTGCCGCCGAATACTTAGATGTGTTGTGGGTAATGGGGATTGATTTTTTGCACTATTAACAATGTTCTTTATTCTTGTTTTTGTATGTTTATTGTCTGGCTTTAAAATTAGATAAAGCAAGATCATGAGCATGAGTAAGATGACGGTAATTACTGTCATTATCTGCAAATCAGTTGCGCGACCCGCCGCTATATCTTGAAATAATCCGATCATCCCATGGCATCCATTAAGTGTTTACCCAGGCTAAAGTATTCTGCTTTCGGGAAGAAGAAGGGCCGTAAGCCTGTGGATTTAAACTCACCAGTAAGGTTCCCATCTTTATCTTCCCCTAAGAAGTTGAAGGTAAATAGATCTTGCGTGGTGACAATATCGCCTTCCATACCGATGACTTCAGTTACATGAGTAATTCTTCGCATACCATCGCGCATTCGAGAGACTTGAATAATCATATCAAGAGCATCAGCAATTTGGGTGCGAACAGCTTTGGCTGGGAGGTTAATTCCGGCCATTCCAACCATGTTCTCAAGGCGGGTAAGAGCTTCTCTTGGCCTGTTGGCGTGAACTGTACCGAGGGATCCATCGTGTCCTGTGTTCATAGCCTGAAGCATGTCAACTGCTTCTGACCCACGTATCTCACCCAATATGATTCGATCTGGTCGCATACGGAGCGAGTTTTTAACGAGATCACGCATGGTAATCGCGCCTTCACCTTCAAGGTTGGGGGGGCGTGTTTCCAAGCGAACCACATGGGGTTGTTGCAACTGAAGCTCGGCGGCATCTTCAATTGTAACGATGCGTTCGCCGTGATCAATCATTTGAGACAAAGCATTTAAAAGTGTTGTTTTTCCTGAACCTGTTCCGCCTGAAATCAGGATGTTTAACCTACTTCGCGAAGCAATTTTCATCACTGTAGCCATCTCAGGCGATATATTTTTTTGTTTTTTCATAATATCGAGGGTGATGTTTTGCTTGGCGAACTTTCTTATAGAGATAGACGAGCCATCAATAGCAAGTGGTGGAATAATGATGTTTACACGGCTACCATCAGCAAGTCGGGCATCACACAGCGGGGTGGTTTCGTCGACACGCCGACCAACATGAGCCACTATTCGTCTAGCTACGTTCATTACATGGTCATTATCTCTAAACACCACGTCAGTAAGTTGAAGTTTACCACCTTTTTCAATATAGACTTGGTTCGGCCCATTCACCATGATGTCGGTTATACCTTCGTCAGCTAGCAAAGGTTCGAGTGGTCCTAAGCCGAGCATATCTGCAAGAATAAGCTCAATGACTGCTGATTTCTCTGGCGCGTTCAGGCGTAATTTATCTTCAAAAAGAATTTCACCAACAATTTCACCTAATTGGCTGGAAAGCTCTTCTTTTGGAAGCTTTGAGGCCGCAGAAATGTCCAATCGGTCCATTACTTTGGGTTGTATGATCGATTTAGCTTCTTCAATATTACCAGATGCTGAACTGGCCTGCTGTTCGGTGTTTGTATTTGGTTGCTTGGGTTTGTTTATGGGGTAGGGCCTGCTTTCAAATTTAGAAAGGGATGGGACAGGGACAACCTCTGCTTCGGTCTTGTTTTCTTCTTCTTTTCGAACGTCAGTTACATACCAATCAATAAGATTCGTAATCAATGCCCGTCTTTGCAATAGGTTAAATTCACTGCTTTGATTTTCTAATTCTTCAGTGACTATTTGCCCTATTTTCAAGCTTAATTCTGGACGTGACATTACAGAGGCAGGTTTATCTGCCAGCTTAGATTTTAGTAATGCTTTAAACTGTTGGTCTTGTTGATTGCCGTCAGCTTGCTCAGTATTCTGTTCGTGTTGCATTACGAGAGACCAATTAGTTTACGCCAGGTAGCTTTTTTCGATTGTGTATTATCTGTAGGAGCGACAAGTTTAGCGAGTTTGATAAAGGCTTTTGACTGTTTAGCTTTTGGGTCAAGCGCGACAGAAGGCTTACCATTATTGGCCGCTTTTATAGACAGCTTGATGTCTTCTGGAATTTCAATATCAACCCTGACACCAAGAGCTTTTGCAAACTCTGACGCAGGAATTGCTGATTGAGTACTGCCTGTTTTATTCGCAACGACAATGACCCGACAGTCTTGATTTATTGTTTTTATTAAGCTTTGGGCTCTGATGGTATCTCTTAGGCAGGGTAAATTGTATTCTGTCACAAGAATAACCGTACCCGCCTCGGATAGAATGTCTTTTCTAAGCTTAACTGCCGACTTGGGCGTGTCGACAATAAGTTGCTGATGCTCCCGAGAGAGGGCTTCCATCAAAATAGCTACCCCGTCTTGGGTAAATGACAGATCTTCTGTCAAATTTTCTTCAGTTGCCATAATAGCAAGGTTTTCAGACAGCTTCGCCGTGGTACTGGATATGAAAAGACTATCTAGCCGTTCTGGATTCTCTAGTGCTTCTCGTAGTCCTTGGGTTGGCTCAATGTCTAGGGTAAGTGCGATTGTGCCAAACTCGATATCCATATCCAAAAGGGCAGTCTTTATTTTTAGTTCTTCGGCGAGTAACCAAGCTAAATTAACTGCGACAGTACTTGCGCCGACCCCGCCACGAACGCCTAAGACAATTGTCTTATTGTTCTCTGATGGAATGACGTCATCTTCTTGCGAAATGTATACGACATTTGATTTATCAGCATTGTGGACCGCAGTTAGTAATGCTTTCTCTGTTAATGGCTTTAGTACATACTCTGACACACCGATTTCGATCATTTCTCGATAAAAGCCGATATCATTTATCGATCCGACTGAAATTAACTTGGTGTTTTCAGGCAGAGCAGTAATCAGTGAAAATAGAGACGTAGCAGCAGATAATTCGTCATTACCTATATCGACTAACAGATATTTTGGGGCAGGGTTGTCACCAAGATAAGACATGGCATCTTGGCACTGCCCATCCCTTACTTCTGCGGCAAAACCAAGTTGTCTTGATACAGCTAGGGCCACATCGTGGGTCTGTCCATCACTAACAAACGCAACAAGTTCGGCGGCTGTGTCGAGATCCTCATTTAAGTCCCCAAAAATATCATCAATTTCATTTGAAGCCATTTTACATTAGTGCCCTATTCCGAAATGCCGCTTGTACTTAACCCACTTATTAGAGGTGTAATTTCACCTTTTCTATATCTTTCAATCCCAAGAGAAACAGCCGTTGAGTCTGCAGACGTGATCGGTTTACTTCCATCCAGAGCGTCAGGCGATACCACCATATTGGCCAAATTGACTTCTTGCGCACAGCCGAATGTTCTTATGGCAGGTCTTGTCCCTTTCGGGTGGCGTTTTATGGCGCATTCTGGGGGAACAATAACCTTCCTATGGATTAGTATTGCAGCATTGTGTGTACCCTGAGTAAAAATTGCGATGGGTTTTTGGGCGACGCTGCTTTTGTATCCCAGTTCTGTAAGTGTGAATTTCAAGCGATTAACGGCACTTTCGGCATTAGGTGTTTTTTTGCCAGTACCATCGCGAAGACCGTCCAGAATAATTTCATCCCGTGTATTCACTTTGTAGCTTTGAAGAAAGCTCTGTAACTCCGTTTCCAAGGCTAAAGTGTCGGTAGATCCATCGGGGATATAAAAACCTTCTGTTGCGATATAGCTATGTGTGCTGGCTCGTTTGCTGGTGGTAATTGGGCGCCATCGCCCCAAGTCCATGAAATCAACCGCAGCCTTAGATATTTGTTGTTCAGCAGGGATTGTTTTAAATCCTTCTTGCTGGGCACACCCCAATGTGAATGCTGAAAATGAAAGAGCTATCCAAAGGCTGGCCGTTCTGGGTATTGTTGTTTGCATTATCTATTCCAAAATAAAGGTTGGCTCAGTGCTGGGATAGGGTGTCGTTGTGTCATTATTTTGAATCGAAGTAGTTGTTTCTAGAGTTTCAAGTTTTTGCGGTGTCGTTGCCGCATTTATTTGTTCAACGTAAGGATCCGTTGGAAGAGCTATAGGGTTATTGGATGGCTTAACCAGGTAAGGCGTAACCACAATAACAAGTTCACTTTCACTGTTCTGAAAGCGTTCACTTTTAAATAATCGACCAAGAATGGGAATATCGCCTAAACCAGGGACTTTATTCGCAACTTGTGTTTGGTTATTTAGAATTAACCCGGCAATAGCAAAGCTTTGTCCGGACCCTAGGTCTACTGTTGTTTCTGCTCTTCTTGTTGATAGGGCAGGGATTTCTAGGTCAGATAAAACGACTGCCCCATCAGAAGATAACTGACTCACTTCTGGGCGTACGCGCAGGGATATTCTGTTCTCGGATATTATCGTCGGAGTAAAGGCCAAGCTGACGCCAAATGACTTGAAGGCAATTGATATTGTCCTTACGCCATCTTGCACATTAGACCCGACAGGAACTGGAAACTCTCCACCAGCCAAAAATGTGGCTGTTTCCCCAGAAACAGCTGTAAGATTGGGTTCCGCAAGAATTGTAACGAGTTCATCTTGAGCTAAAGCATCTATCAGGACGTTTAAATTGAAATACTTACCGACTGTTGATGTGATCCCCAATAAATTGGGAGGACTGGTTGCTAATATTGATGATGTCGTTGTGCTAAAAGCAGCATTCGTCAAGCCGTCATTAAAGCTTGATCCTGTCCAATTAAATCCAAACTGTTTGAGTACATCATTTCTTACTTCTGCAATTCTTACTCTCAGATGTATCTGGTCTGAGGCAAGAACAGACATCTGTGATATGATTTGTTCTGTTTCTGGCACAATAAAGCGTTCAGCGATTCTTTTGGCGCTATCAGAATCAACAGCATTATTAACTTGTCCTGTTAGAAGAATACCATTGTTGATTGAGTTTGCTTGTATCTTGTGATCGGGTATTGCGGTATCTAAGGTTTCTCTTAGAAGCTCTAAATTATGAGTTATTTTAATTGGAATGCTGGCGATTACTTGGTCATTGGTATCAATGGCAAAGACGCTTGTTTCACCTGATTTTTTTCCAAAGACGTAAACAAGCTTTGCTGATTTAACATTCAGATCTGCAATTTCAGGGTTTGCAATAAAGATATTAGATGCGGCACGGGGGAGTTTAATAAGATTGCCTTTGCCGACCTCAATTTCCATGATTTCAGAATTGGTCTCAACAGTTTGAAAAGATTGTGCTTGTATTGGATTCAAGCTCGCGATAACTAAAGCTTTGGCAAGGCACAAGAGAATAACCCGAACTAATCTCATTACTCGCCTCCTGCCTTAACTGATGTGTTTCCTCGTGAAATAACCAACGAACTTTCTGCCGATCCACCCGTCTTGCCTGTTAATACCTGTGTCGCTTCGTAGTCCCAAGTATAGCTATCGCCTTTTTCGGGGCTTTCATCCGCCGCAATGTTTCCTGTTTCAATCATTTCTTGCAACTCTTCTTCATCTTTTGCGAGGGGACGTAAGGCCAATGAAATTGTGCCAAGGATTTTTGCGACGGTAACAATTTCTACCTGATCAGGTTTTAGTTCGACCGTAACGGTTTTTGCACTGATACTGTTCTTTCCTTCGGGTGTGTTTATTGCTGCACCAAGGGCTAGAACACGTACATTGGTCATGACAGTTTCACTGGCTTTTCGTGTTGTCCCAGAATTATCTTCGTCGTCCTTTATGGAAAGTGAAACAATAAGATCCACTCGATCTCCTGGGAAAACCAGACCGCTAACTCCGGTGGCATCAGAAATTGGAATTGATAAGGCTCTATGCCCCGGCTTTAGCACGGCAGCGAGAAAGCCTCTTTCTCCCGGGCGAACAAATTTTTTAACATTAATGGGTTCGCCAGCAGAAATTTCTTTGCGGGCGACGCGACCAGTGAGATCTTCTATTTTGAAGTTATCTTTGTTTAGATGATGGTCTGATGCATAGTCTTCTGGCCAATCCTGCCACACAAAATCTTCTTCACTGATAAATTTACCAAGGGGTATATCTATTTTTGCAGTTAAAATTTGAATGGATTCTTGGGGGGCCACAGCGACTGTTTGTGCCGATTGAACAGGCCGTTTGTTCGCATCCAACCAAGACTTGGCTAAAAATGCGGTACCACCACTTAGCATTAAGGCTATGAGTATCAGGATAAATTTGCGTGCCATCATATGTGCATTCTATGCGGATATGGTAAACGCTTTGTAAAAGAAGTGTTTTCAAACGTAAATTGAAAATTAAGCCAAGACATAATTGGATTATTGGCAGAGAAATGAACAAAGGCTCCTAAGAAGGAGCCTTTGTTCATTGGAAGGGTGAATGAATAGGTTGGTATTATTATACCTTGTCAGCAGCATCGTCCAAAGCAGATTTTGCTTCACCAAAGATCGTATTCAGTGATGTACCCAAAGCTTCCAGTGTTGCAATTGCGGCAACGGAAACAAGCGCAGCAATCAAGCCGTATTCAATAGCAGTTGCACCAGATTCGTCAGTAAGAAAAGTTTTTGTAAAGTTAAGCATGTTCAGGGCTCCTATTCCTCGTAAACTGGAAATGATAATGTCATTCATCTATTAATAAATAGTAAAGAAAAATATTAGTTCTTAGTTTTTAAAGAATAGATGCTTTTTATTTTATTTATACTTATTAATTCTAAAGTAAATGTATATTTTGTAGTTATTAATGTTTAATAAGATTAAAATTTTATGTAAATTTTACTTTGTTGGGTTTTTCTTGTTTCAAGGCGAGTTTTTCATGTGTATCTCTGTAAAAAAGTAAACTCTTCCAGACAATTTTAATAACAGGAAGCTTTATGACGGTCGCAATCATGTTTCAGGGCACGGGATCTGATGTGGGTAAGTCCCTTTTGGTTGCTGGGATTGCCCGAGCTTTATCCAATCGTGGTCTGAAGGTACGTCCCTTTAAGCCCCAGAATATGTCTAATAATGCTGCTGTTACACCTTGTGGTGGGGAGATTGGTCGTGCACAAGCGCTTCAGGCCAAGGCCTGTCGTGTTGAACCGACGACGGATATGAACCCTGTTTTACTTAAGCCTCAAACAGATATGGGGTCTCAGGTTATTGTACAGGGGAAAATATGGGGGAATACCAATACAGGTAACTATTGGGGGCGTCGCCATGAATTGATGCCAACGGTTCTAGAGAGCTTTCAACGACTTGCTGCTGAGGCAGACATAATACTAGTTGAGGGCGCGGGCAGTCCTGCGGAAGTAAACTTGAGATCAGGTGACATCGCCAATATGGGCTTTGCGATTGCTGCGCAAGTGCCCGTGATTCTTATTGGTGATATTGATCGTGGTGGGGTGATTGCATCCATTGTTGGAACCAGTGCGCTTATACAAAAAGAAGAAAAAGATCTGGTTAAAGGGGTTATTATAAATAAATTCCGTGGCGACCTCAGTCTTTTCAAAACCGGTGTAAGTATTATCGAAGAAAAAAGTGGTTTTTCTTCGCTCGGTGTGGTGCCTTACTTTAAAGGTGCGCGTAAATTACCCGATGAAGATGCGGTGTCTGTGCAGTCTGGTGTTTCGATTATTGGTAATGGAGCAAGCGAAAAAGATACCATTCGTATTGCTGTTCCCTTGATTTCACGTATTTCCAATTTTGATGATTTTGATCCTCTGATTGCGGAAGAGGGGGTAGAGCTGACGTTTATTCATCCCGGCGATGTTATTCCTGCTGAGACGGATTTAGTTATTTTGCCGGGATCAAAAGCAACAATCGGTGATCTGGAATTCTTCAGGGCGCAAGGTTGGGATATTGATTTACAGGCTCATGTTCGAAGAGGTGGCCAGGTTCTCGGCATTTGTGGTGGCTATCAGATGTTGGGATCCTTGATCACTGACCCTGAAGGTATCGAAGGGGAAGTTGCGTCTGTTCCGGGTTTAGGACTGTTACCAGTGACAACTATTTTAACCGGAGACAAGAAACTTACGGAAGTTAAAGGATGCGATATTGCAAGCGGAGAGATGATAACGGGTTATGAGATGCATGTCGGTGTAACCGAAGTTGATGGAACTCAAACTGATAACATTTTACCGATGCTCTCTATCGATCAGAGGGAAGAGGGCGTTCGACTTAGTTCGGGGCAGATATCGGGTTGTTATCTGCACGGTCTTTTTGTTTCTGATAGCTATAGGACCGCCTTTTTAAATCGAATCAAAAAACGAGAAGCCAGCACTTTATCCTTTGAAAAGGAGATCGACATGACTCTTGATGCCTTGGCGCAGCATATGGAAGAAAATGTTGATATTGATAAGCTGTTGTCTATAGCAGGGTATAAATAGGTTTTTTTGAGGTGCGGTTTAGCCAGCAGGTCTTAGGTGAGCTTGAAGGAGAGGTCCGAGAGACCATCGATAGAGCAAGTGATTTCATCTCCGGATTTGATTGCACCAACGCCAGCTGGCGTTCCCGTCATGATAATATCACCAGCACGTAGATCAAACAGACGGCTGAGGTGATAGATAATGTGTTCTACCGACCAGATCATGTCTCCAAGTGTTGCGTGTTGTCGTACCTCTTTATTAACACATAGAGAAATTGAAGAGGATCCAGAGAGTGCGAGATCTTCAGTGAGAGGTGTAATTGCACTACAAGGGGCCGAATTCTCAAAGCCCTTTGCCACATCCCATGGATGACGTTTGTCTTTACAAATTTTTTGTAAATCTCTTCTGGTTAAATCAACGCCAGTTGCATATCCAAAAATATGTGCTTTGGCTTGCTCTGGTGAAATATTACTGCCCCCACTTTTTAAGGCGACGACAAGTTCTACTTCATGGTGAAGATCTGTTGTTGCGTTTGGGTATGGAAATGAACCGCCTTCTGCGACGAGAGCCTCTGCCGGTTTCATAAAGAACATCGGGGTTTCGATTTCAGGATCTCCGCCCATTTCTTTCGTGTGTTCGGCATAGTTTCGGCCGACACAGAAAATACGCCGGACAGGAAATAATTGATCTGACCCAACAACGGGGAGTGTGACAACAGGGGCAGGGTCAAATGTATAAGACATGATTTGAGTTGGGGTTTCTTGTTAAAGGTCCGACGGTGGTTGAGGTGCTGAGTGCAGGTAGGAGGAAACTAATCAGGTGATTAGCTCTGCTTTGTTGCTTTCGGGAGCAACGTGAAAGCTTTCACCGCAACCACAACGTCCTTCTTCATTTGGATTGTTGAAAACAAATGAGCTTTGGAATTTATCCTGAACAAAGTCCATTTCGCTACCAATCAAGTACATGACGGCAGTTGGTTCAATAAAGATTTTGACGCCTTTGTCTTCGACAATATCTTCAAACTTCTTTTGTTCTTTGGCGTATTCCACGACATAACTGAGACCGGAACAGCCCTTGGTACTGATGCCAACGCGCAGGCCAAGAACAGCTTCGTCCTGACTTTGATCCATAAGCGTTTTGACGCGGTTTGCGGCAGCATCTGTAAGGGTGATGAGTTTTGGCATCATCGGATTATGTCTCTTAATTTCCAGTTTCTGATCGTACTATATCACTATATGGGGGCAATGCCCCAGATAAAAAGGCTATATGAGAAAAGCTTACATAAACAGGCCTAGTGCCAGTTGGGCATCGTCACTCATCATATTCTGGTTCCACGGGGGCGACCAGGTCAGAATAACAGTTACTTCCCCAACGCCTTCCACAGCGGCAACAGCTTCGGCCACCTGCATGGGGAGCTCCCCTGCGACCGGGCAGTTTGGGGCCGTTAACGTCATGCTGACATTGACATTACCTTTTTCATCCATTTCATGCCCATAGATGAGGCCCAGATCATAGATGTTCACTGGGATCTCTGGGTCGTGAACGCTTTGGAAGGCATCAATAATGTCATCTTTGCCTGCAAAGGACTTTCCGTCTGCCAATGGCTGACCTGCTGTAGCCTTAAAGCCTTCTTCTGCTTTAGGAAGAAAATCGCTTAAATTTTTTCCATCATCAAACATTAGCTAAAAAGTTCCCGTACTTTTTCAAGTGCATCAGCGAGCGCATCAACTTCTTCGCGGGTGTTGTAAATACCAAAGGAAGCGCGTGCCGTTGCTGGTAGATTAAAGCGTTGCATCAGGGGCTGGGCACAGTGATGACCGGCCCTGACGGCAACGCCTCTGCGATCAAGGATTGTACCGATGTCATGGGCGTGTGCTTCTTCCATCGTAAAGGACAGGATGCTGGCCTTTTCCTTAGCTCTGCCAATAATATTCAATCCGGGTATTCTGCTGAGGCGTTCTGTTGCATAGGCTAGAATGCCGTTTTCGTGGGCTGCGATATTATCTTTGCCCAAAGCTTCTATATATTCAATAGCAGCTCCAAGGCCAATGGTCTCGACAATCGCCGGGGTGCCTGCTTCAAAGCGATGCGGGATTTCTTTGTAGGTTGTTTTCTCAAAGGTAACGAGATCAATCATTTCACCGCCACCTTGATAGGGAGGCATTGAATTCAAAAGATCTGCTTTGCCGTAAAGGATACCAACACCACTGGGGCCGTAAACCTTGTGCCCAGAGAAACAGTAAAAATCCGGATTGAGATCCTGCACGTCAATATGAGCATGCGGAGCAGCCTGACAGCCATCAACTAAAACCTTTGCGCCATGAGCATGGGCAACACGGATAATATCTTTAATCGGCGTTATCGTACCAACAGCATTTGAGATATGGGTAATGGCAACCAGTTTTGTCTTTGAAGTAAAGAGATTTTCGTATTCTTCAAACAGGAAGTTTGCATCACCATCAATCGGCACAACCTTGATTTCAATACCAATTTGATCTCTGAGAATTTGCCAGGGAACAATATTGGAATGGTGCTCCATATGGGAAATGATGATCTCATCACCGGCTTTCAGAAAATTCCGACCATAGCTTTGTGCGACTAGGTTAATCGCCTCTGTAGCACCTTTGGTCAGGATGCACTGGTCAGGGCTTTCTGCATTAATAAAGCGTGCCGCAGCATTACGGCCGGATTCAAAAGCTTCGGTACAGGTCTGACTCAGGCTGTGGACACCACGATGAACATTGGAATAGTAAGTTTCATAGGCCTCTTGCATCCGATCCAGAACCTGACGGGGTTTTTGTGCTGATGCAGCACTGTCTAAATAGACGAGGGGGCGGCCATAGATTTCACGTTGAAGGATAGGGAAATCTTCGCGTACGCGATGAACATCAAATGCCTGCAACGAATTGTCGCCAGCTTTGATGGTTCCCAGATCAACGTTTTTTACTGTACCTATGCTCATTGTGTTGTCCTTATGCCCTTACTTCAAATCAGGCGGGTTTGTTTGGATTGTTCTCTAGCCAGTCAGATATTCTCACCAGAAAGAGATCCTTTAAATCTTCGTTTTGAACGGCTTCAACGGCATCAGCCAGAAAAGCGTTCACAAGAAGAGATTGTGCTTGTTCCTGAGAAAGGCCGCGTGACCGTAGATAGAACAATGCGTCTTCGTCGATCTGACCGGATGTGCAACCGTGGCTACAGATCACATCGTCAGCAAAGATTTCCAATTCAGGTTTTACATCCACTTCAGCACGGTCAGAAAGCAGCATGGCACGGTGAGATTGATTGCCCACTGTTTTTTGAGCTTGCTCATGAACAATGATTTTCCCCTGAAAAACGCCTCTTGCACTTCCCGCCAAGACACCTTTGATAACTTCGTCACAGGTTGTATGTGGTGTCTTGTGATCAACACGTGTTGTAATATCGCAATGCTGATCGTCAGTGCCCATATAGGTGCCATTCAAATGACAGGCGGAATTCTCTGCTGCCAGGCTAACATTAATTTCTGAACGAGCTAGCCGTGCCCCTGTGTTCAGCAAGAAGCTATCGTATGTAGCGCCTTTGCCAACGTCTACTTCTGTTGAAGAGATCAGAAATGCAGACTTGTTACTTTCCTGAACACGATAATGGTGCAGCGTCGCATTTTCATCAACATTGATATCTGTGGCAGCGTTAGAGAAATAGACGTTTTCTCCGTGGTCTGCATTGTGTTCGATAATTGTCGCCTTGCTACCCGCCCCAACAGAAATGATGTTTCTGGTGTGATGCGTGCTTTCAGCTTTGCTACTGCCGAGATGTAGAATTTCGATTGTTTTCTCTAAAGAAACATCCTTTGAAATGGATAGAATATATCCATCAGCCATAAGGGCCGTATTCAAGGCAACAAGCGGCTGCTCTTCTGCACGTGGACGTGACAAACGCGCTTGATCGAGATCACTGTTCCCGTTGTCGAGCACTGTCGCCAGGCTTTCCATCGTAACGCCAGTTGGCAGGGTGCTATCGGATAAAGCTTCGGAATAGCTACCGTCGATGAAGACGAGGCGCACAGAAGATGTACTATCCATAAGTCTTGGCAGTTCATCATTGGCTGCCAATTCTGATGTTTCAGGCGCAGAGAAAGCCTGTTTCTTCAGGGGATTAAGGCTGGTGAACTTCCAAAGCTCGGTTTTCGCTGATGGCAATCCGATGTCGTTGAACAGGGCGATGTTTTTTGCCCGTGTTTCATTGAGCCATGCAAGATTGTTTCCGGGTAAACGGTCTTTGCTTTGGTCATAGTGGGCAATGAATGCCTCTTTATCTGATGGAAGTGTTACCATTAGGCTGCCTCACCAGAATAGTCTGCATAACCCTTTTCTTCCAACTCAAGTGCCAGTTCTTTACCGCCAGAACGACGAATTTTACCGTTCGCGAGAACATGAACCTGATCAGGCACAATGTAGTTCAGAAGACGTTGATAGTGCGTGATCACCAGAATGGCATTGTTTTCAGCACGTAGCTTGTTCACACCTTCGGCAACGACTTTGAGCGCATCGATATCGAGGCCGGAATCTGTTTCATCCAAAACAGCAAGTTTAGGGTTCAGAACGGCCATTTGCAGGATGTCGTTACGTTTTTTCTCACCGCCAGAGAAGCCGACATTAACGGCACGTTTCAACATGTCGTCCTTAATACCAAGTTCTTTGGTTTTTCCACGGATCATTTTAACGAATTCCATGCCGTCCAGCTCTTCTTCACCGCGGTAACGACGCTGAGCATTAAGAGCTTCTTTCAGGAACGTCGTGTTGGTAACGCCTGGAATTTCTACAGGATATTGAAATGCGAGGAAGATGCCTTCGCCAGCACGTTCTTCAGGCTCCAGCTCGGAAATATCTTTGCCGCCGAAAAAGATACCGCCTTCGGTAACTTCATAGTCATCACGACCGGCAAGGACATTTGCAAGCGTTGACTTACCAGAACCGTTAGGGCCCATGATGGCGTGCACTTCGCCTTTGTTGATATTCAGGTCAATGCCCTTCAGAATGGCTTTTCCATCGACTTCTGCGTGAAGATTTTTAATTTCTAGCATCTTTTTACTCTGTTCTTTTCATCTATGTGACTAATTGGAATAGGGCGCTTCGTTATCCGACGCTGCCTTCCAGACTGATTTTGACAAGCTGTTGCGCTTCAACAGCAAATTCCATTGGTAGTTCCTGCAACACCTCGCGACAGAAACCGTTTACAACAAGACCGACGGCATCTTCTTCGGATATACCGCGCTGACGACAGTAAAAGAGTTGGTCTTCACTGATTTTAGAGGTTGTTGCCTCGTGCTCCAGTCTTGCCGATCGGTTTTTACTCTCGATATAGGGAACGGTATGTGCCCCACAGGTCTCGCCGACCAGAAGCGAGTCACACTGTGTAAAGTTACGTGCACCCTCGGCTTTGGCTGCGACGCGAACCAATCCACGATAGGTGTTTTGTGACTTGCCGGCTGAGATACCCTTAGAGATAATCCGTGAAGTTGTATTTTTACCCAAGTGGATCATCTTGGTGCCGGTATCAGCCTGTTGACGACCATTGGTAATGGCAACGGAATAGAATTCACCAACAGAATTATCACCTTGAAGGATACAGCTTGGATATTTCCAAGTGATCGCTGAACCTGTCTCAACTTGGGTCCAGCTGATCTTGGAGTTTTTACCCTTACAGATACCGCGCTTGGTCACGAAGTTGTAAATACCGCCTTTACCTTCTTCATCGCCGGGATACCAGTTTTGAACGGTGGAGTACTTGATTTCAGCATCGTCCATTGTCACCAGTTCGACAACAGCAGCATGAAGTTGATTCTCGTCGCGTTGAGGGGCTGTGCAGCCTTCCAGATAACTAACGTAAGAGCCTTCATCCGCCACAATCAATGTGCGTTCAAACTGTCCTGTATTCAGTTCATTAATTCTGAAATAGGTTGATAGTTCCATGGGGCAGCGAACACCCTTGGGGATGTAAACAAAAGAACCATCGGTAAATACAGCTGAGTTCAGGCAGGCGTGTTTGTTATCACCAGCAGGAACTACAGAGCCAAGGTATTTTTTGACGAGTTCCGGATAATCCTGAATTGCTTCGGAAATTGGACAGAAGATAACGCCAACTTCTTTCAACTGTTCGCGGAAAGTGGTGGCAACAGATACAGAATCAAATACGTAATCAACGGCCACACCCGCCAATACTTCTTGCTCTTTAATCGGAATGCCAAGCTTTTCATATGTGCGAAGAAGCTCTGGATCGACTTCGTCCAAACTCTGTGGGCGGTCTTCCATACTTTTTGGGGAAGAATAGTAATATGAATCCTGATAATCAATTTCAGGTATTTCCAACTTTCCCCATTTGGGTTCAGGCATCGTCAGCCAAAGGCGATAAGCTTTCAAGCGCCATTCTAAAAGCCACTCGGGCTCATTTTTCTTGGCAGAGATGAAACGAACAGTATCTTCGCTTAAACCCTTTGGGGCCTTTTCAGATTCAATATCTGTTACAAAACCATATTTATATTTGTCCATCTCAAGGGATTGGACCTGTTCGACTGTTTCTTGTGTGGCAGCCATTTTCTTACTCTCCTATCGGACTTTATTGAATTGATCAGGTAAGCTCTGCCGAGCTCGCGTCCGATTTTTGTTTGTCTATTATGAAACTGTCTTGAAAATCAATCATGTCGGCGAGTGTTACCGTTTTAAGGGCGTTAGCGACAACTTGATTTACTTTGTTCCAATTCCCGCGCATGGGGCACATGGTCTCTACTGAACAGTTATCAACGGCTCCTTCGACACAGGCCGTTAAAGCAATAGGCCCTTCGATGGATTGAATGATATCTGCAACAGTAATAGAGGATGCATCCTGATGGTTGATATAGCCACCACCCGCACCGCGAAGGGATGTGATTAAGCCTTGCCGGGAAAGCAGACCAAGAATTTTGGCAACAGTTGGTAAGGGCAATCCTGTTTCTTCAGCAATCTGAGGGGCTGTTACAACCTGCTCTTTTTGCGAAGACATCTGCCCAAGAACGACAACTGCATAATCTGTTAACCTCGTAAGGCGGAACATAGCTTTTCTCCATACCGGACTAAAAAGGTCCGATTTTTTAAATAGCTCAAAAAAACGAAATTGCAACCTCTTTTTAACAGTTTTTTTCAGTTCCAATATATCGTGTAACGCTCAGTAATTAATCAACTTACGCTTAGATGTCTGGAAAATATAATAAAGCCAGACTGTTAGGAAAAGGATACTTGTTTGATCGCGACAAAATGTCGTATTTGAAATGCATCTTTATTCGGGTGAGTTCTCAGTCTCACATTTTAGGTATCCAATAATATCCCCAATTTCCTGACGGGCTCCGTGGATAGAGGGGGCTCGACATAAAGTACTTAAAAGGGTAAGTAACAAGAATAATTTGTTGAGAATGAAACAGTCAGACGTAAAGGTTATGAATATGAGCGCAAATGTAATCGTTGTTGAGCATCCTTTGGTTCAGGTAAAACTTACTCAAATGCGTTCGAAAGAAACCGCGACCCCTGATTTTCGTCGGTTGTTAAAAGAAATTTCACACCTGCTTGCTTATGAAGTTACACGGGATCTCGTGCTGACTGAACGTGAGGTGGAAACACCGGTTGAGCGTGCAATGTGCCCTGTTCTTCGCGACTTGGAGCCTTGTTTTATTTCAATTTTACGTGCTGGTAACGGTATTCTGGATGGCATGATGGACCTATTGCCGTCAGCACGTGTTGGTCATGTTGGTTTATATCGTGATCATGAAACGCTAGAGGCAATTGAGTATTACTATAAAGTGCCAACGGATATGGCCGATCGCGAAGTTATTGTTGTCGATCCAATGTTAGCAACGGGGCACACGGCTGTTGCTGCGATTGATCGTCTTAAAAAAGATGGTGCCAAGAATATCAAGTTTCTATGTTTGTTGGCAGCACCAGAAGGAATTGCAGAGTTCCAAAAAGGCCACCCTGATGTGCCCGTCTACACAGCATCAGTTGATCAAAAATTAAACGAGCACGGCTACATTGTTCCAGGTTTGGGCGATGCTGGAGATCGTATTTACGGTACGAAGTAAGCTCTAAATTTTTGTGGGAATGAAAAAAGGCTCCGTTATTGGGGCCTTTTTTATTGATATTTTTTTCTGATCTTTTCGTAGGTGCCGTTATGTCTAATAGTACGAAGGCCACGGTTTACATCATTAATGATGCTTTGAACCTTTTCTGACTTTTTAGAGAAGCAAAAATAATAAGGATGACTGACGAGCTCTTTGTAAGTTACAGCCCCTTTTTTCTCACGATTGGCTAAAGCAAATAATACTGAATCCCTATAGGAATAAATGGCGTCAACGCGCTTGTTTTCTAGTAAAGCTAATAGTTCGTTGTCATCTGATGCTTCGTAGGCATTGATACCATTGTCTATAAGTTCTTTGTGCACAGTGTAACCTCTTACACTGGCAACAGAGAGACCTTTAAGGTCGAGGACTGAATCAAACTTTTGTAAAGTTACATCTTCAGACAAGAACACCCCTTGGCTGTGGTAACCAAGAATATCTGAGAAAAGGAAATCTTTATCTCTGGCCGGGTGATAAGAACAACCGCAGAGCCCATCAACTTTCCCTTGTTGCACAAGCTTTAAAGCTCTTTGCCAAGGGTAAAACGTGTACTCAACATCCCGCCCTGCAAGGGAGAAAATTTCCAGCATTATATCGACATCTATGCCTTTGGGGCCTATGCCGGGGTTTTCTATTTTATAGGGAGGAAAAGAGCTGCAAGCCATCGTGACTTGTTGATTCTCGGCGGCAATGCTTTTCTTGACCACTGGAAAAATAAGTATAAGAGACGCAATAGCAAAGACATGTTTAGGAAGTAATTTCAATAATTATGATCCATAAAATTAACAACAGATACGGATTTAGTTTCCATCAAAACGCGGCTCTCTCATGTTATTAAGATAACACATTAGAACATCTCTATTGTAACTATGGAAATACTAATAATTCTTTACGGTTCAAGGTAGTTCTTGATGCGTATATTCTTTTGCCGGCGGGGCGTCGCTCGGTGGTACAATCTTCGTAACTATCCATATAATTGTACCGCCAGTTGCTGCCATGCCCACCATAGCAAGAAAGGCATATGAAGGGTCAATATCGAACAGCATGCCCGAGACGAAAATTGATAAACCCATCATCAGGCCATTGGCGATACTGGAATAGAGGCTTTGTGCAGAAGCCGAGACATCTTTGGGGGCATGCTTTGTTATAAATGACATGGACCCCAGATGGGTTAGGCCGAATGTAAGAGCGTGTAAAACTTGGATGCCTATGATTAAAATCATGCTGTCACTAAACCCGAGTGTCCCCCATCTGATCATACCGGCAATACTTCCGATAATGATTAGATGTAAAGATCGCGCACTTTTAAACAGCTTGTTACTGAATGCAAATAAAATGACTTCGGCCATAACTCCAAAGGCCCAGATAAATCCAATTAGGCTTTTGCTGTACCCCAGTGATGTTAAGTAGAGAGAACCAAAAGCGTAGTAAGCAGCGTGGCTGCCGATAATCATGCCCGCCCCTAAGATGAAAAAAAGGAAGCTTGGTTTTCTGAGGAATATTCGTGGGTTTCCTTGTGATTTTTCTTGCTCTTTAGGGAGTTGAGGTAGGATTAAACTGAAGAATGCGACAGTAATAAGGGCGCACAAAATGAGCCAAAGCGTCCAATTAATATCGATGGTATCTAAAAGGTAGCCAACGCCAAAACTTGTGACAATGAATGAAAGAGATCCCCAAAGCCTTATCCGTCCATAATTTAAATCATAAAGTCGAACTGCCTTAAGTGTTTGGCTATCACCTAAAGGAATAAGCGAAAGAAAACAACAGGATGCACCAGCTTGAAGTAAGAGGTAAAGATAAAAATCTTCAGCAAAATAAAAAGCAAAGAAGAACCCGCAAGATATCAATGCCGTTGCAAAGAGTACGGCTCTGCTATAGCCACTTTTTTCTGAAACGAAGGCGATGGCCGGTGAAACCAGCACCATGAGGAACGGGGGTATGGAAAGTATATTTCCAATCTCTGACTTACTAAGGCCTCTTTCTGAAAGCCAAAGTGGCCAGAACACCAAGATAATGCCCATAGTCATGAAAACAAAGATATAAAAAAGTGAGTAGGGAACGCCAAAAGGAAGGGCGGAATCTTTGTTCATACGGATGCTCTAAACTTGGGGCGCCGGATTTAAGAGTAGAAACGACGCAGGAAGGGTGTTTATTCTTAATGAATACCACTTTATTGTAGAGCATCAATATTTATTGTTTAAAAGCCTGGAACATTTGATCTGATTCAGGAAATAAAAAAGGCGTTCAAAATGAACGCCTTTTTTATTTTACTTGAGTGAGCGTTCTACGCCACCTTTGCTTCCCGAAGAATGAAAGCAGGTGTGTGATCCCCAAAAGAGCTAGTAGGATTGCTCGGCTCTGATGAAGGTTCTCTCTCACCAATAACTGCGGTAGGTCTGGTTTTGCGGCGGGTAGCTCGTACTGGTTTTTTCGCACTACGTTTTTCGTCTGCACCGTTTTCTACAGCTGTTGTTGCCGTAGCGTCAGCTGAAACATCCTCAGCAACATCATCGGATTTCTTACGACGACGGCTTGGTTTTGTTTCTTTAGCATCACTACTTTTTGCGGTTGCTTTTGTTGGGCGACGACGTCTACGGCCTTTCAAAGACGCAGCTTCTTCGTCGGTCCAACTATCAAAGCCTTCAAGAGAAACGACAGGGATACCGCTATTGATGGTCGTCAACACGTTACGTAACCCTTTGTAATCTTCAATTGTAGCAATTGTGAATGCTTTACCTTCACGTCCTGCGCGTCCGGTTCTACCAATTCGGTGAACATAATCTTCAGGATTAACGGGAACATCAAAATTAAATACGTGAGATACAGCTGGAATATCTAAGCCACGTGCAGCAACATCGGAACAGACCAAAAGCTTAACTTTGCCTTCTTTAAAGTCGCTTAATGTTTCCATGCGTGATGATTGAACCATGTCACCGTGGAGAGCTGCAGCAGAAAAACCGTGTACATTCAAAGATTTATTCAGAATATCCACGTCTTTTTTTCTGTTGCAGAATAAAATCGCAGACTGAATTTCACCTTCACTGGCCATGATTTGACGCAGAGCTTCTCGTTTTTCTTTCGGACCACCATCAATCTTGATAATCGTCTGCTCGACAGTTTCGGCAGTTGATGCCTGTTTAGTCACAGAGATTTCTTTTGGATTGCTGAGGAATTTATCAGAAAGCTTTCTGATTTCCGGGGCCATCGTTGCAGAGAAAAAGAGTGTCTGTCTTAGCGGAGGAAGCAAAGAGACAATTTTCTCCACATCGGGAATGAAGCCCATATCCAACATCCGGTCTGCTTCGTCGATAACCAACAGCTTGGTATCAACAAGCATGATCTTGCCTCTCTCGAAAAGATCGAGAAGGCGACCAGGTGTTGCAATCAGAACATCAACGCCGCGTTCGAGGAGCTTTGTTTGCTCCGCAAAGGAAGAGCCTCCGATAAGGAGAGCTTTGCTAAGCTTGCTGTATTTTCCATAGCTTTCGAAATTTTCCGAAATCTGATGGGCAAGTTCACGTGTTGGTGTCAGGATCAAAGAACGCGGCATTCTTGCGCGGGCCCGACCACTGGACAGCATTTCGATCATAGGCAGTGTAAACGAGGCAGTTTTACCTGTCCCGGTTTGAGCACAGCCCATTACATCACGACCCATTAACACGTAGGGGATTGCTTGTTCCTGAATGGGCGTAGGTGTTGTATAGCCAACATCCTCGACAGCCTGCAGGAGCTTTGGATTTAATCCAAGATCAGAAAAGCTCATGTATTCCTTAGTTACGGTTGAGCGTTAGTCAAAAAAAGCAGAAATACGTAAAAACTTACGCATGCTTTCCAGAAGCGACGTGCGCATAATACGGGAAGCTTTGAAAAAGTCAATTTGTACTATGTTTTAGGTACTGAAAATCGCCAAATAACTGTATAAAGTGATATTATTGTTTAATTTTAACCCTGTGATGTTTAAGTCAGTAAGGGGATACTTAACTTGTTAGAGGCACTTTAAAGATGTTGATGTCTGCAGAAGATTCGGTTGTTGTTGTCATAGATGTGCAAGAGAGATTGGCACCAGCTATTCCTGAACTCCCTTCGATCCTGAAAGCCAATGAACTGGTTTTAAAAACAGCGTCCGAATTATCTGTGCCCATTCTGGTGACCGAGCAATATCCCAAAGGGCTTGGTCATACAGTTGAACAGCTACGTGATTTTTACACAGAAAAAAATGTGTTCGAAAAGATTTCTTTCAGCTCAGCCGGCTGTGCACCTTTTATGTCCGCCTTAAAAGAAACGGGGCGACGCCAAGTTATCGTAACGGGTGTTGAAGCACATGTTTGTGTACAGCAGACTGTTTTAGAATTGCTGGCAGACAGATTTGATGTTTTTGTTGTGGCTGATGCTATTGGCTCGCGTACTAATGAGAACCGACAATTGGCGTTGGATCGTATGATCAGGTCAGGTGCTGAAGTTGTTTCGAGCGAGATGGTAATGTTTGAAATGCTGAAAAAAGCAGGTACGCCTGAATTTAAAAAATTATCCAGCCTACTCAAAGAAAACGATTAATTTTATGACAGAAAAAGAACGTCTGGTTTTTCTACCAGGTTTGTTGTGTAACGAACGACTGTGGGCGCCACAGTTGGACTTTTTTAAAGACAAGTATCTTTGCGAAGTATCTGATCTAACCCAAGCAAGTTCCATAAATGTGCTGGCGCTGCATGCTTTGAAGCAAGTGCGTGGCAAATTCAATCTCGTCGGGTTATCTATGGGCGGTTATGTTGCACTCGAAATTATGCGGATTGCGCCAGAGCGGGTAAAGCGCTTGGCGTTGATTGATACAAAAGCGCGTGCGGATAGTCCTGAACAAAAACGACGTAGGCGTGGCTTACTTTCATTAGCTGGGCGAGGAAAGTTTAAGGGCGTAACGCCACACTTGATGCCACTTCTTATTCATCCAAATCGAATGGATGATGTGTCTTTGACGTCTGAAATATACAAAATGGCCGAAGAGGTTGGGCAAGAAGCTTTCGTACGTCAGCAAACCGCTATTCTGGATCGTGAAAGCCATTTGGGTCTTTTACCGAAAATAAAGTGCCCGGTTCAAGTCATCTGTGGCCGGGATGACCTGATTACTCCGGTGGACTGTTCCGAAGAAATTACTTCTTTGGCGCCAAATGCCGAACTATTGATTTTGGAAGACTGCGGGCATCTGTCTAATATAGAGCTACCAGAAAAGGTGAATGAAACTCTACAGGCGTGGCTTGAACGAAACTAAGTCTTTCAAGTTTGTTTTACTCTCTTGCAAAGCGATTGTTCGGTTAGTCGGATGTAGAGTTTTTGATCAAATGTCCTTCGACAATATATCGTAGCGGTCCCGGTGTCTGTGCATTGAAGGGCCAACAAGTTACCAAGGCTATTCTTTTCGAAGTGTTTTGGCTGTTAATGCCTGATTGGTCCCATCTCGCAATACGGATATTGTCCACTTTATACCGATGATCTTGTCCTTGGGGATCTTTCACCTGGATGATGTCAGTCGCTTTTATGTTTTCGAGAAAAGCAAAATGAGTATCTCTGTGTGCGGCATAGACGGCTGTTCCTTGCTGTCCGGGGTGGGCAGTGTTCTCCAAATGACCGGGTGCGAATGCCAAGGCCTCGCCGCTACTGCCGCGTAAGGCTATTACAGGATCTATAGCCAGATCGGGGAGGCTGATTTCTGCAACAGGGTAGGTATCGGCCCATGACCATGCTTTTTGTGGTGTCTTAGTGGTTAAGGTTTCCTGCCAGGCCTGTTGTAACAAGTGTTGCGCTAGAACTGCTTTTGATTTGATGTAGAGACCATCTCCGAGCAATGCAAAACCAGCCATGAATAATGCGAGTAAGAGGAGCTTTCTCACTCCTCTTACCAGATATTGATGGGGCCTTTGAGCGGGAGGTCGGATTTGTGTCGTAGGCTTTAAGCGGTGAAGGATTGCCATGATTATGGACGCAGCCAATTTGGCAGCATCTTCCGTGACACCAACATAAAGAATACCGTTGCGAGTAACAGAAGAATACCAAGAATGATTTTTAATTCCGCTGTTGTTGCTGTTGCAGGTAAGGGAATGGATTTGGCTTTTGCAAGGGCCGGATCTGCAAGGGGTGCATCGGTTGCTGCTAGGGTATGCAAAGACGAAATGCTGGCATCTTCAAGCGATTCTGGAGCTGAGGTGTAATCTGGTCCAAAAACCTTTTCAAAATCCCATCCAGCAGGAAGGTTTAACGCTATTTTCTGACTATTGTAATTTGTACCAGTTGGCCGCGTCGGGGTGATATCAACAGCGACAAGGCTCGTCATTTTGCTGATTATGCCATATTTTATAGCTGTTTTGAGTATGTCCTGATCAAGTATATTCCAATTGTCGGCCTGAAAATACTGACCTTCTATTTCTGAAATTTTTCTCCTGCCCCAAAGCTTGCCAATACCATTGCCTTGCTGTGCTTTGTATAGGGGTAATTTAATTGTCCAAGGCTGGTTTGAGAACTGTCCAGAAACATCCAGTGTGTCTTTGACTGATCGAACCATATTATTGGCTTTAGCCAAGATAACGACGGGCTCACCACTGTAGAGATCGGGGAGCTGACGTGGGCTCATTTCTACATTGTTTTTCTCGGGTTGATTACTTTCTGGCCAGTTTGCCTGAAGATCGGTTAACACCGGGGTTTCAAGCTTTGTAAATAGTTCGTTCATACGGGATCTGACTTGTTGTTCTGATCCGATATGGGTAAAGGTTCCTTTGCCGTAGCTGGATGCGCGGTTCATAAAGTGACTGTTGGGGGCAGAACCAATACCGACGGTAAAAATTCTAGAACGACCTCGTTTTTTAACAATGGTATCAAACATTTGTTTTTCATTGCCAATGGCACCATCCGTCAAGAATACAATCTGGCGTAAAGTCGATTTTTCGTGCGGGGTTTGATCTTCCAAGGCGGCTTCCAGCGCATGTAACATTTCGGTTCCGCCATCAGCTTCGAGTGATGAGACAAACCTTTTTGCGATATCAAGATTGCCGGTATTGGCTTCAAGAGCTGAAGGGAAAAGGACTTCGTAGGTGTCATCGAATCTTATGACGTTAAAGCGGTCCTGATCGCTCAACTTTGAGAGAGCTAAAAGCAAGCTTTCCTTTGCCTGTCTCATAGAGGGGCCAGCCATAGAGCCAGAGTTATCAATAACAAAGATAACTTCCCTGTCTGGTGTTGTTATTTCATCCTGAGCAAGTTGCGCTAATTTGGGGGGGGTAACAAAGGCGAGGAAATAGTCATCCTGACCAATTGTTTCTTTAAATAGGGCAACCCTTGGAGATTTCTTTGGTTCAGCTTTCCAATTTAGTTCGAAATCACGATCTGCGGGGACGACTTGATCACTGAGGGAGACTTGGACCTGATCTTTGGATTTATAGTCTGTTATAATGTCATGGAATGGGCTTTTGATTTCAGCAATGGGGAAGCCGGAAGCCAGGTTGACATTCAGGGACACCGGATTGCTTTTAGTCTGGTTTGCCGGATTAATAACTGGCGAAGTTATCTCTTCACGATCCGGAACAGGATCTTTTACTGTCCCCCACTGTTCATTATTATCAAAGTTTACACTTTCGACGATGCGTGGCTTGGGATTGTAGCGTGGAGCCGCGACCATTGGAAAACGGAGAGAGAAAAGGCCATTCGATTGCCTGACGGTCTCTTGATATTCAATCTGCACAACCACGATCTCTTGCGGTCCTATATTTGCGACTGAGTTGGTAAAGAGATTAGGGCGTAACTGTTCGACCAAGCTGGCTTTTTTGCCTTCTCTTTTGGCGTCATCATAAATTTTGCGAGCCTCTTCTTTGGGCTTGATAATGCCTTCGATGAAACGATCACCGATTTGCATTTTGAGTGTATCTACAGCTGATGTTTCAGGAAGAGGAAAAACATAGGTTCCTTCAACCCAGCCATCAGAAGGGTTTCTAAAGCGTTGGGTGACTTTCGTTCGGGCAATCGGTCCGTTGATGTCAATCTCTACATTGGTTGCAAGCTGAATGGCTTCGACCATTTTACCGGCTTCCGTTGTTTTCAATAACAACGAGCCTCTTTTCATGTCATTTGGAGACACCAGTCCATTTGCAACCGAGGGACCTATGCCCATAACAATTATAGAGACAGCCAATAGACCCCTGATAAATTGTTGTTTAATCGAAAAGTTTAATTGTTTCGTTGTGATTGTTTTCAGCATGCCGCTGCCCTGTCATCTAAGAATAAAGTTGTTTTGTTTCTTTGTATTCTTATCTCGCGGCTTTATGCCCAAAGGGTGGGGCTTTGTGACAAAAAAGGGGCAAAGTTGGGGTTATCGCATATTGAGCCAACCATAATTCAAATAAAATAGCACTGCCATCGAGATGAATGGCAGTGCTTTTTTATTAAAGAATGTTTAGTTTATATTAGATGTCGATATCTGAAACGAATTTTGCGTTGTCCTGGATAAAATTAAACCGTAGTTCTGGTTTCTTACCCATTAGGCAATTCACTCTGTCCGCTGCGGCCCGTTGGCTTTCGGCAGGGTCAAAATCGTCATTGTGGTGAACTGTAACGCGCAGAAGTACTCTTTTGGATGGGTCCATTGTTGTTTCTTTAAGTTGTCGAGGTGGCATTTCACCCAGACCTTTAAAGCGACTGACTTCGATTTTCGCACGCCCAGTCAGTTCTGTTTTTTCCAGTTCAAGTCGATGCTCGTCGTCCATGGCATAGACTGTTTTACTGCCTTGTGTGAGACGATAAAGCGGTGGCATTGCCAGAAAGAGATGACCGCTTTCGATCAGACCAGGCATTTCCTGATAAAAGAAAGTCATTAGCAAGGAAGCAATATGAGCACCATCAACGTCGGCATCAGTCATGATTATGACGCGTTCGTAACGAAGCTTGTCTTTATCGAACTGTCCTTTGGTGCCACAGCCTAGTGCCAAGCTAATATCTGCGATTTCTTGGTTTGCTTTTATTTTGTCCGCTGTCGCAGAGGCTACGTTCAGAATCTTTCCGCGAAGAGGAAGAATCGCCTGTGTTTTTCTGTCACGTGCTTGCTTGGCAGAGCCACCAGCTGAATCACCCTCTACCAAGAAGATTTCAGTATCGTTTGATCTGTTGCTACTACAGTCGGCAAGTTTTCCGGGTAGGCGAACTTTACGCGTCGCAGTTTTCCGACTTGTTTCTTTATCTTGTCTTCTTCTTAAACGATCTTCGCTACGCTCGATAATACGCTCCAGCAACAGTCTGGAACTTTCAGGATTACTGGCCAACCAAAGATCGAAATGATCTTTTATTGTTGCTTCGGTTAGTTTTGCGGCAAGCGGTGTGGCAAGTCTATCTTTGGTTTGTCCCTGAAATTGCGGGTCCCTGATAAAGACGGAGAGAACGGAAATACTGCCGTTCAGAAGATCATCGCCTGTAATTTGGGCCGCTTTTTTGATTCCTGTAAGTTCTCCGTATGCCTTGAGACCTTTTAGGAGGCCAGAGCGCATGCCACTTTCATGGCTGCCGCCATCAGGTGTCGGGATTGTATTACAATAGGAATTGACGAAGCCTTGTTCGTCTCGGGGCCAGCAAATAGCCCATTCGGCCCGCCCTTGACCATCAGAAAACTCAGCTTCACCTGCAAAGGATTCAGATGTTAGGGCCGGGCGTTCACCAAGTTGCGAATCAATAAAATCCTTTAAACCGTTCGGGAAGTGGATCACTTCGCTTGGGGGAATGTTGCTACCCTCGACAAGAGAGGGTTCACATGTCCAGCGGATCTGAACGCCTTTGTAAAGGTAGGCTTTTGATCGCGTCATTTTGTAGAGACGGGCGGGTTGGAATTTACAACCGGGTTCAAAAATTTCGGCGTCCGGGTGGAATGAAATTGTCGTTCCACGTCGATTGTTAGTTTTGCCAATCAACTCCAGCTTAGTTTGCGGATGACCTTTGCTGTATTCCTGTCGGTAAAGCTGTCGATCTCTTGCGACTTCAACATACATGGCATCAGACAGAGCATTTACGACGGAAACACCTACACCATGAAGGCCACCGGATGTTGCATAGGCATCCTGTGTAAACTTGGCACCAGAGTGCAGGGTGGTCAGTATGACTTCCAGTGCAGATTTGTCCGTATATTTGGGATGTGCATCGACGGGAATGCCGCGTCCGTTGTCTTTGATTGTTATGTGGTTATCCAGACCAAGTTCAATATCGATTCGTGTTGCATGGCCTGCTACTGCCTCATCCATGGCATTATCAAGAACCTCTGCAACAAGATGATGCATGGCGCGTTCATCATTGCCGCCGATATACATGCCGGGGCGATGCCGAACAGGTTCTAAACCTTCGAGAACTTGAATGTCCTTGGCTGAATAATCAACCGTGGTTTCATTTGTGGGGGCTGACTGAAATAGATCTGACATGGGAACATTATGTGTTGATGATCAGGCTAAGGCAAGTTCCAGATGATAGTGTATTCACGTTTTGTTTCGTCCAAGAGCATTTTATTCTTGATGTATATTGCCTAGACTCCGAAAGGGTAGGTGTGGGGCAAAGTTGAATTTGGTAATGTTTGATGGCAGTGACTGGATTCTCATCTGTGGTTTTGTATTTCATAAAACTCACTGGGTTGTGAAAAGCATTACTGCATTGCCTCTGTTATAGATAGCGAACAGTTATTGTTAGATAGAATTCTTCTTGGGGATGTTATGCAAAAAATTTCTGCCATTTTCCGTTATGTACTGTTGCCACTTATATTGCTTTTTTCTTTTTTGAATCCTGTGGTTGCAGGCGAGGCAGATGTTATTAATGTTAAGGGTTACAAAGATGGCGATCTTGGTTGGCGCTTTGATGTGACGGTGCGTCACGATGACACAGGTTGGGATCACTATGCTAATCGTTGGGAGGTCATCACCGAAGACGAAACCATTTTAGCAACACGCGTGCTTCATCATCCGCATGAAAATGAGCAACCCTTTACAAGATCTTTGTCTGGCGTTCAGATTCCCAAGGGTGTAAAAAAAGTTTTTATAAGGGCACATGATAGCGTGCATGGTTACGGAGGACAGGTAAAACCTTTCGTTGTGGAATAATTTATTACAAAAAAACGACGGAAAAATACGTTGACATCGTCAAATTTCACACAACGGCAGTTGATTTTTTTTCTCACTTACATTATTTAATACTTGTGCAATGCACAAAGTGCCTTTGTTTGAGTCTCCGTTCCGTTTCTTACTACATAAGTCTCTATGTAGTCGACTGTCGGAATCGCCACAATTTGAGACGCTATACAAAATGTATAGATAGAACAGTGCTATTTTATGATTTGAAATAGTTCTGTTTCCTGTGCATTTGTCCATAGGGTATCAGATAGTGATGGCTCTTGACGAGCTTTGGAGACCTTTTCTTCTGTTTTTTTTTGCAGAAGAACTTAAATAATTATCTATTTACCTAGGACTACGGTTCTTGAGGTTATTAAGTTACCGGATCCTACGGAGGGATTAATGAGCGATCAGTCCAATACAAAGCCGGTTTCTGACCGGGTGTATGAAAAGAAAAAACGTAGTTGTCTGAAGTGTCGGGAAAAGTTCGTGAGCGAATGGCCTGGCGAACGCATTTGCAAAACATGCAAATCTTCTACCGCTTGGCGGGAAGGTATTGCGGCCTAATAACTTATTGCAAAGAATGACACATAACAAAAGCGCGGATCGTTTGACCGCGCTTTTGTTATGTCTGGGGCGGTGTTTTGTCTAAGTTTGGTGCTCTAACAAGCCTTCTGTGGCTATTCCTAAACAAGGCAATTATTTAAAATATCCCTAACTGCGTTATTAAATGGGGACGTCCTTAAATTTTGATCTTTTTTATCTAAACCAAAATATCAACTCGACTTCCTCTGCCATCCGTAGGCGGCGCGAGTAATTTTTTACTACCAGAATTATCTGGATTTATGGTTTTGATTTTCTGTACTTCTATTGTATCCGGTGTCGCAGGCTTGAAGGCTGGTCCCCGGTCTGCGCGGAGTTCAGGGGTAATGATTGTTCCCGTCCGTGTGTAGATAGGCGGAATATACATTGAAACCTGTAATATAAATTTGTGAATAAATTTTAATTAAAATACCATGTAATTTTGCAAGTGTCTTTAAATTAGTTGATGGCTTTATGTTTGTGGGTGATTTTTTTTTATAAAGCAACCTGAGATTGTGATCAGGGGTTTTTAAAGGTGAAGGTTTTTTATGAAAGAAAACTCAACCATTTAAGAGTATTCAAGTATGTATTTCACGTTGTTTTCAATAGTTTTGTTTGCCTGATCAATTAACTTTAAACCATGAGAGATTGCGTCTTGAAATTGTCCAAGATCGTTGATCAGGTTTGGCAAACTCGAGTTTTCTGCGTCTAAAGAAGCGCATTGTATCTTGCCCATGATCCTCGTTACCTCCAAGCTTGCAGTCAGTTTCCGCATCTCTAGACAAGATTCTTTAAAATGAGATATTTTAATGGAAATATCCTTTAGACCCTTCGCGGCTTTGAGAGAATATGCTTGTTGCTGTTGTTGAAGGTTAATCATTTCTTTTTCTTGTGATGCGCCTTCGTTGGGGGGGGCCTGTTTAAAAACAGACGCAACTTCTCTTTGTATTTTGGCTGTTGCTGCTAGAAATAAACCGCTATCTATGGTTTCTGCCACATGGGTCCCAGATTCCATAAACCTAGTCATCTTTTCTTGAAGCTCTGTTGCTATGGTTGTGTAATTGTTTGAAATAACCCCGATAGCAGCACCTGTTTCGCCTAGTTGTGCCGCGTGCACCTGTAGATTAAGGGGGACGTGCCTGTGTCCTTCATAGTTATGAAATATTTCTTTCGTGTGATCTAATAGGTGTTGAGCTGATTCAACCAAATTGTTGAAATTGTTAATAGAAGGGTCTTCTCCCTTCTTTAGCTGTTTGTCTCGTGCTATTATTTCGTGACTTAGCGCTGATGCCATAAAAGCATTGTAATTCCGAAAGCCAAGTTTTTTTAATCGTGCCAATAGTAAGTTTGCGCTTTCTTCTGGAGAAGGATTATCACTTTTCTCAATTTTTTTAAGTGTGATGTATTCGTCTTGTATTTTTCTGAAAAGCGAACTGCTGGGTTTTAGGCGTACAGAAAGATACCCTCCATCTATGGGGGTGACGATTGCAAAAACCCAATAGTGGCGCCCGTCTTTTGCTTTGTTTTTTACATAGGCCCCAATTGGTTGACCGCTTTTAATTGTATTCCACAATAACCAGAAAACGGCTTTTGGCATATCAGGGTGTCTAATGATTTTGTGTGGTTTGTGTAGTATTTCATTCCATGAATATATACTGACACGTTGAAATACACTGTTACCTGATAGAATAATGCCTTGCCCATCGGTTCTCGAAAAAAATAGTTCATCGAATGAGAAGGGAATCTCACTTCCTGTGCTTGATGTGGAGGACGCAATATCTGAAGGTTTAGTCTGTGTATTCATGAGATTATAATGGCCTGATTGCAGGAATTTGTAACCAATCAAAAATCTAGAAATGACTAAAATTCATACCGCTACTTAAACGAAGATTTGCCATGTTTTGTTAAAAAGTATCAGTTTGTTTCATAATAAATTATTAAAGACTTATGGTTTGTGCGGATACTTTTTATTTCAGCTTTTGCTTGTAGCGGAAAATTTTAAGGCAATGTACTGAGTAATATTTATGGGAATGGTTAAAGTATTGTTTCAGTATTGAGCATAATGTTTAGATTTCTACATCAACGGTTTTTTGATATGTACGTAATTTAAAGATTATGTTTGTAATGGCTTTTGTTCGAAAATATTTAGCTGTTCTCTTATACTTCTAGATTGATATTTGTTACTGATGTAAGTTGAATTACACGATATGGTAATATCAAGGATGTTGAATTGATACTTGTTATTACAGGGTTGATTTGCGTTAAGACGTACCTGAATTTTTTATAGAACTAAAAGGTTGTGAAACGATGTTTCTTGTCAGGAAATTAAGCTCGTCATTTTTTAAATTGGCTTTTATGTCGCTTTTGTTTGCGTCGACTTCAGTGGCGCAGGCAGATGAAAATGCAATAGCTTATGTGAAGGTATTAAATGGTGCCTGTTATGTTGAAAGTGCGGGTGCCGAGCGGATTCTTCAAATCGGGGACCCTTTGTACAAGGATGATATTGTTAAAACGCGTAATGAATCGTCGTTAGGGGTTTCGTTTCGAGATAACACCCTTGTTTCTTTGGGGAGTAATTCTTCCCTGAAGCTGAATAATTTTGAATTCGATCCTGATAACAAAAAGCTAGCTTTTGCTGTTCAGCTTTTTGAAGGAACGCTTTTATATATTTCGGGCATTATCGCAAAGCTGACTAAAAACCCAGATGAGGATTTACAAATATCAACGCCTGCCGGAACGATATCTGTTCGAGGCACTAAGATGTTTGTACGTGCAGAATAATGTCAGTGGAAAAGGGGGATTGTTTAATGCCTAAATTTATATCTAAATTCCTATTATCAATTTTGTTCTTGGTTCTCGCTGGTTGTTCGGCGCCTCGTGGTAACTATGTTATTCTATTGCCAGAGGAAGATGGGAGTGTTGGTGAAGTCAGTGTTCGAAATGATGCGGGTGTGCAAACTATTTCTTCGGTTAATACCGTCGTAGAAATTCCAGATGACAAAGCACCTAAAAAACCAAGAGAACTTTCAAATGATATTGTTGCCAAGTTGGTTGCTGAAACAGAGGCAGCTCAACCGCCAAAGCCACTATCATTTTTCTTCTTCTTTGGTTTTGATAGCGCAGAGCTAACAGAGGAATCAAATGTGATTTTTGCATCTGTTTTAGCTGAAATTGCTACAAGAGAAACTGTGGATATCAGCCTGATTGGTCACACTGACACTATTGGCGCTTCAGATTACAATAAAGAACTTGGCCTTCGTAGGGCGGGTAATCTGCGGGACAAGCTAATCGAGAGCGGAATTGATGGAAGCTCTATTGATATCAAGTCACTGGGCGAAGAAAACCCGCTTGGTGGTGGTGAAGGACAAGGTGGTCGAGCATTTAACCGTAGGGTTGATATGGTATTGCGTTAAAATTGCATACAAATACATTTTAGTCACAAAGGGGGAGAGTAAACTTGAAGGTTGCTCCCCCTTTTTTGTTGTCTTCTACCCATAGATTACCACCCCAAGCTTCTATAATAGAGCGGCTGATTGCCAAGCCTAATCCTGTGCCTTGCTCTTTTGTTGTATAGAAGGGCTTGAAAAGGTCTTTTTTCTGATCAGGTGTTAGTCCAGGACCAGTATCACTTACGGCAACCTCTATCATGCCTTTGGGGTTCTCGCATGTAGAAATGAGTATTTCATGATCAGTTCTATTGACTTCTTCTGTTGCCTGTTTGGCATTACGAATAAGGTTAAGGAGGACTTGGTGTAATTGAATTTCGTTTGCTGTTCCCTCAGAAATATCTATGGAAAGGTCTGTTTTTATATAATTTTTTTTCTCTAGACTTGAATCATTAAACAATTCAATCTCTTCTAGAATTATCTTGTTGATATTGAGTGACGAAAGGTTGGCTTTACCTGTTTCTGCTGCATCCCTGATCGTTCTAAGTATTTCATTTCCCCGGTCAGCCTGATTTAGAATTTTGTCCAAAACAGGCTTGATCATATCCAGATCAAGATTGTCTTTTTCCAGGATTTTTTTGGCTGCATTCGTAAAGTTGTAGATGGCTGCAAGCGGTTGGTTTAGTTCATGTGCTATGGATGAAGAGAGCTTTTGAACGGAGCTTTTGCCAATTGTATGCAATAGCTCATTCTGTAGTTTTCTAATTCTAGCTTCTTTTTCGCGCTCTTTTTGTGTCGCAATACTTGCTTCTTTTCTTCTGCGAGCTTGTTCCGTTACAAAACCAGAGGAGACAGAAACCATGAACATAATTAATGTGAATATCAGCGGCATGGAGGGATCAAATAGGGTTGACTTAAAGGCAAATAGGCCGGAAGAAACGAGTATTGTTATCCAACACAAAATTGCAAAGGTTACTGTAAGTTCCAGTGCACCATGCCGTTTGTGAACAACAAGAAAAAGAATGCCGATTAAGAATAAATAGCCTAGTTCTATCCAGAAATAAGTAAATGGGCGTGTAAGAAGGCTATGGGTAAGCATATTGTCCAGTGCTTGGGCGTGTATTGTCAGACCGGATAAGTTGGATCCGACTGGGGTCAGTGTATAGTCCGCTATGCCAAGAGCCGTTACCCCCAAGATAACTATTTTATCCTTGAAGAGGTTGTCATCAATCGCACCTGTTAAGGCATCATTTGCAGATACCTTGGTGTAATCAGAGTATTTACTAAAGTAAATCCAGGGTTTGCCGCGGTTGCTATTGGTTAAATCGAATGAATTTAATCGAATGCTTTTGAGCTTGTTGTTTTCTGTCCTTAGTTCAATTTCATCAGCATTATTGGTGATACGCAGGGTTTCAACCTCTAATGACGGGATGATTGTACCATTCACATTGTAGAGCAGGGGGAGTTGGCGGATAATACCGTCTCGTTCAGGGGCTAGATTGTTGACTCCTTGTGTTGTTGCTCTTTCTAACGGTTCTATATTTCTGAGAAGGTAGTTAAACCGAGGTAAAGTTGCTCTGACATCGCCCCCGTACATTCTTATACTTGTTGTCGTTTCAACTGGCGCACGTTGATCTGTGCCATACCCCGTCGCCATGCCTAATATAACTGGATGATTACGGAACTCGTTTGCGAGGATATCGTCGTACGAGGGTAGGTCTTTCTTGTGTGGTTTTAGTTGTTGTGCGAGTACAGGATTGTTTTCGATAATCAGACTGGGTGATGTTCTGTCTGGTTCGGGAAAAACGATATCTATTGCCAAAGCATGAGGGGATTGCTGTAAGATTTTATTGGTAAGATCAGCTAAAATATTCCTCTGCCAAGGCCATTGTCCTTTCGCTTTGAGGCTTTTTTCATCGATCTCAACCAAAACTATTTTCTGAGTTTCACTTTGGTTGGGGCTTATCTTTTGAAACACATCAAAGGTATTGTGGCGCAGAATTCGTACTGCCCACGGATCTGATACTTTGAGAGCGATCACACAAAGAAAAACGACCACCAGTATCGTGGTTGTTTTCGAAAAGGCTTTGGTCGCAAATGTCAGCATTTACTGTGGTCGATAATCATATTATTTGCAATCTAGCGCGAGCTGTCCTCTGGTTATTGGGGGCAAATCTATTCTGCTTGTGATCAGGAAAGCAAACTAGAACTTGTTGTCTTTCTTATTGTTGTAAATAATGACTGAAAGGCTTTGGAATATTTAGATACCTGTTTGATAGTTTGTTGTAGAATGAGACAGAGTTCAAACGGTTTTGCTGAGAGACGATATGTATATATACATTATTGATGACGACGATGCTGTACGTGAATCTACTGAATTGCTATTAAGTACGTCCTCTTTTGAGGCTTCTATTCAGACTTTTGCATCAGCGGAAGAATTTTTTTCTGAAAACCTGCTTGGCCATTCTGGTTGTATCTTGTTGGATATAAGAATGCCTGGAATGGATGGTGTTGAGGCGCTTAAACAAATCAAAGCTTCAGATAGTAATCTTGTTGTCGTCATGATCTCTGGTCACGGTGATATTCCAAAAGCTGTTGAAACAATGAAGGCCGGGGCCTTTAGTTTTGTTGAAAAACCATTCTCTGATACGGCAATCACCGAGATTGTGACTTCCGCTCTTCAGCAAAGCGAAGCGCAGCAGGAAGAATCAGAGCTTAGAGCTCATGCTGTTGATGTTATTGAAAAACTGACTCCTCGAGAAAAAGAGGTTTTGGATAAGCTTGTTCTTGGGCTTTTGAATAAGGTCATTGCCTATGAGTTGGGTATCAGCACGCGAACAGTTGAGGTTCATCGCGCCAGAATAATGGAAAAGCTGGATGTCAGAAGCTTACCGGAAATGGTGAGGCTTTGTCTTTTGGCAGAAGGAAAAGAGAAAGCCTTGGTCGCAACTTAAATCTTGGTGTTTGGCAGGTAGTTTGACTGGTGGTGCTAGATACACCCCGTGCAAAGGGGGGCGTCACTTCGGGGGATATGAAGTGACCGTGCACCAAGGCATACCTAGCTGTTTAAAGAGATAAGAAGAATTTCGTTCAGTTGTAATTGAGTGATTTACGTAGATAGAACTACCTATAATGACAAAAGCCCCCGATTATTCGGGGGCTTTTGTTTGATGTATTATCCCTCTAAGGGAGTGCTCTTAGAAAAAAATCCCAGGGACAATCAACATTAAGCGCTGTAATACATATCGAACTCAACAGGGTGAGGTGTCATTTCAAAACGCTGTACTTCTTCCCATTTCAGGTTGATGTATGCTTCGATCTGATCTTTGGAGAACACATCACCAGCAAGAAGGAATTCGTTGTCTGCTTCCAGTGCTTCCAGTGCTTCTCTGAGAGAGCCGCAAACCGTTGGGATGTCTTTGAGCTCTTCTGCTGGGAGATCGTAAAGATCTTTGTCCATCGCATCACCAGGGTGGATTTTGTTACGGATACCGTCAAGGCCAGCCATTAGAAGAGCTGAAAATGCCAGGTATGGGTTTGCAACAGGATCCGGGAAACGAACTTCTACGCGTTTTGCTTTCGGGTTTGATCCGTGTGGAATACGGCAAGATGCAGAACGGTTACGTGCAGAGTATGCAAGTAACACAGGTGCTTCAAAGCCAGGAACCAGACGTTTGTAGCTGTTTGTTGATGGGTTTGTGAAAGCGTTAAGAGCCTTCGCATGTTTGATCACGCCACCAATATAGTGCAAGCAGGTTTCGGAAAGGCCTGCATAGCTTTCGCCAGCAAAAGTTGGTTTACCATCTTTCCAGATTGACTGGTGACAGTGCATACCGGAGCCGTTATCGCCAGCAACTGGTTTTGGCATAAAGGTCGCTGTTTTACCATAAGCATGCGCAACGTTTTGTACGACATATTTGTAAATCTGGAGTTCATCTGCTGCGCGAACAAGAGTGTTGAACTTAACGCCCAGCTCATGCTGTGATGGAGCTACTTCGTGATGATGTTTTTCAGCTTCAACGCCCATTGCTTTAAGCACAGTGGTCATTTCAGCGCGAAGATCAATACCAGTATCAACTGGACCTACAGGAACATAGCCGCCTTTAATACGTGGACGGTGGCCAGAGTTGCCGCCGTCGATTTCGGCACGTGTCATGTGTGGAGATTCTTCGTCATCCAACTGGAAGAAAGTGCTGTGGCTGTTTGTGTCAAACTGAACATTATCAAATACGAAGAATTCAGCTTCCGGGCCAAAATAAACAGTATCTCCGATGCCTGTGGACTGTAGATATGCTTCGGCACGTTCAGCAGTTGCACGGGGATCACGATTATAAAGTAGGCCTGAATCTGGCTCGTATACTGTACAGGTTAAAATAATTTGTGCCTGTGCAGAGAATGGATCCATAACAGCTGATGTAAGATCGGGTTTGATGATCATGTCTGATTCGTTGATTGCTCTCCAGCCTTCGATGGAGGAGCCATCAAACAAAATGCCGTCTTCTAGCTCGTCTTCTCCAACAGCAGAAGCACACATTGTCATGTGGTGCCATTTGCCGCGTGGGTCTGTGAAACGGTAATCAACGAATTCAACTTCGTTTTCCTTGATCATATCAAGGACGCTCTTTACGTCAGCCATAAGCTCTTTCCTTTGTAGTAAAGTATTTTCTTTATGGGATGTGTTGTTATTTGATTAGATAGCGTCGCCGCCGCGTTCGCCAGTTCTGATACGAATTACTTCTTCGATGTGGCTAACAAAAATTTTGCCATCGCCGATGCGACCGGTTTGTGCTGCTTGTTGTATTGCTTCGGTGGCGCGCTCTGCCAGTTCGTCTTCAAGCACAATTTCAACTTTCACCTTTGGCAGAAAGTCGACAACGTATTCTGCACCGCGATAAAGCTCTGTATGGCCTTTTTGGCGGCCAAAACCCTTGGCCTCAGTAACGGTGATACCATTAATGCCGACTTCATGAAGGGCTTCTTTCACTTCGTCGAGTTTGAAAGGTTTAATGATCGCTTCGATCTTTTTCATTTGTCCGAATGCTCCAGCATCAGTAAGGGGCGGCTCTTTCGTCCATATTGTTATGCACCCTTTATTGCATGATGCATGCCAACTCTAAAACGGCTAATTTTAGGGGTGTCAAAAAAATGTTTTCGACGGGGTGCCTATTTTTTACGCACAATGTGCCTAAAATTTAGGTTTGATGGCGTTCTTTGATTATATTCACGTCATTTGAGTGGCGTGAGGATTCGACGGAGATCGCTTATGCTAAGGGGGTTGTGGGTTCCGCGGGGGCTTTGCGTTTTGGTGATCTTGCTTGGTCAGAGAATATGATCGGAGTGAGGAATCCGTTATTCATGAGGCAAAGGTAGAATTAAGGGAAAATTCTTGGTGCCTGATAAGTTCTATCGATCAGCGGTATATCACGGTTTAGGGGAGTTTTACTTTTATTCTGGCTTGCTGGGTGACCGTAATAAGAAGAAGAGAGTGAAAACAATTTTCTTTGTGTGTACAGTTGCGCTTGACGGCTTCACTCTATGTGTATAAAAGCTCGCTCATCGGTAACGAATATATGTTACCTAGTTGACCTTGTGGTGGCTGTAGCTCAGTTGGTTAGAGCACCGGTTTGTGGTACCGGGGGTCGGGGGTTCAAGTCCCCTCAGCCACCCCATGTCAACTTAGGTTTTAGGTGTGCGCGGTAACCATTTGGTTCGCCGCTTTTTTTGTGTCTCATGCCTGCTGGTCGATCACAGATATTTTATTTTCGACCATTATTTTCTTAACGACTGATTAGGTTGTTTTGATTTATCATTAATTTGACATAATTGTTTCATTGATGAAGGCATGTGTAATGGAAAATAACGCGATCGCTGGTGAAGATAGACGCCAGGCTCCCAGATTTCCGGCTTCTGAACCCATTTCTCTAAAAGTTGTTGATAGAGACGGTCAAGCGGTTATGACTACCATCGCTGATTTGTCTTTTGGTGGGTTTTGTCTCAAGGGAAATCTTGGGGCTGATATCGGCGAAGAAGTTACGCTGACACATTCCATTGCTGGTGAATTTCAAGGTGAGGTTATGTGGCAACGGGATAATCAAATTGGTGTGCGCGTTATAATGTCTTCGGGTAATCGTGAAAAATTGCTCCAATACACCTGTTTGGCACTGTATCCGGATAAGGATGTTCCAGAGCAAATAAGATCCTGAAAGAAACTTTCATCTAAATAAATGTTCATAATGTGAAGGTCATTGTTGAGCCATATTGATCTAATATGTAGGTTCACACCTGTAATTTAGATTCGTAGGTTTCAATAGTATGCGTAAGACCCTTAGTCGTGTCCTTCTTGTTAGTGCAATGACACTATCACCGTTACATATGGTAAAAGCAGATGATTATTTGAACGGTGTTACGGCCTTTGAACAGGGAGATCATGCGCTTGCTC
Organism: Kiloniella sp.; assembly: GCF_048270245.1. GTDB lineage: Bacteria > Pseudomonadota > Alphaproteobacteria > Kiloniellales > Kiloniellaceae > Kiloniella. The sequence goes on along the minus strand of NZ_JBLWTH010000002.1, from coordinate 368,560 downwards.
TGTCATTCTGGTTGCCGTTAGCAGAGAATGGGCACGGAAAAGCCCAATACAGTTTGGGGAAGCTATACGAAACACCAGAGTTTGGTAACGAACCAAAATATCTTGAAGCTATTAAGTGGTACGAAGCTGCTGCGAATCAGGGTGTTGCTGCTGCTCAAAACAATCTTGGCCGTTTGTATGCGCAGGGTAAAGGTGTCGATTCTGATCAGGCAAAGGCCGTCGGGTATTGGCGCATGGCTTCGGAATCTGATCATCCGATGGCGCAATATAATCTGGGGCTTGCTCTTTTCCGTGGCGAAGGCGTCGCGCAAAATTTTGAGCGCGCAGTTTTTTGGTTTCATCAATCGGCAAATAATAATGTATCTGGTGCTCAATACGCCTTGGGCGAAGTCTATCGCCTTGGTCTGTCCGTTCCAGTTGATAATCAAGTGGCTGAAAAGTGGTATCAGGCGGCTGCAAGAAATGGCAGTACCTCTGCATCTGATAAACTTGCCGAACTTGGGCAGTTGAAAGCCGAGGCCGTGAAAGAGGCAGACGCACAACCTGTTATTGGGGAGCAGGCCATTGAAGATTCAGATCTGGCTATTGCTTTAAAGGTCGAGAATATGAAAGTGGAGGCAGCTTCTGAAGAGGTGTCTACCAGTGTTGTAGAGGTTTCGGTCCCTACTAAGCCCGAGCCAAAGCCTGTGGTCAAGCCAGATTCTGTTCCAGCAGGGACGACTGCTGCTGCTGCGGACGTTGTTGCATTGGTTGGCCCGCTTAAGGATGACCGTAACTTCAGGCCAAAGAAAAATCCCCGAGGCTATAATGGTGTTGGTAGTTTGTTGGTGCCAAAGCCTAAATTTAATCCCAAAAGGTAATTTCTAGCGTTGGTTTTGTTGGTGGTAACGCAGTCAGTATAATCTTTTCTGACCAGATGTTAAGTCTTGGGGGCATATATATCAATGGCTGAAAGTACACTCGTGATATGGTAATAGTTAGAAATATTTCTCTAACGATTGTGGCTTTTGATGATGTGTAGGGGTGATCATTCTCTTCTTAGTGTTCGCGATATGTATCAGGCGGATAGATTGGCGATAAAATCTGGTGTGTCAGGAATTTCATTGATGCGACATGCCGGGCAAGCTGTTGCGCAGGCCGTTTGCGATATCATTCATGAGGGGCGGGTGCTTGTGCTTTGTGGTCCTGGTAATAATGGTGGGGATGGTTTCGCCGCCGCCGCGGTGTTGAGGGGGCGGGGGTATGAGGTTCAGCTCTATTCAATGTTGCCAATATCAAAGTTTGAGGGCGATGCCTTGCATTTTGCTCTGGAATGGCAAGGAAATGTTGTTCCTGAGCTGGGGGTGGAAGACTTTGAGCAAGCCAATGTTATTATTGATGCGCTTTTCGGGGCGGGGTTGTCACGTCCCCTTGATCGTGCCTGCTGTAATTATGTTGAGTGGTCGCGAGAGAAGTGTGTTGTTTCTGTCGATGTACCAAGTGGCGTGTCTGGTGATACGGGTGATGTTGTTGGTGATGTCGCTTTTCGTGCGGAAAAAAACGTTACTTTTTCTCTAAAAAAGACTGGGCATTGTCTTTATCCTGGCGCTGATTTGTGTGGTGAAATTATCGTCGCCGATATTGGTATTCCAGAAGAAGTTACGGCCAGTTTGTCTTTGGTTTGTCAGGAGAACCATCCGGATCTTTGGTGTGATCAGATCCCTCGCTATCAGTATGACCGTCATAAATACCATTTTGGGCATAGCCTTGTCTGGGGTGGTGATATGTCCGGTGCTGGGCGCTTGGCTACGATGTCAGCGTTGCGGGTTGGTTCTGGTCTTGTGACGGTTCTTAGTCCCGATGCTGACAGATTAATTTATGCGCTAACTTCTCCAAGCCTTATGGTGGAGGCGCATAAAAATCCTGAGGCGCTAAAGGCGTTTTTGAAGGATAGAAAAATTAGCTCCTTTGTTTTGGGCCCTGGTGCCGGTCGGGGGAGTGCTTTTAAGTCTCTTGTTTCTTCTGTGCTGGAGAACGCTTCTGTCCCTTTGGTACTTGATGCTGATGCGATCAGTGTTTTCGAAGATAGTCCTGAACAACTGCGAACTTTGTTGAATGACCAAGTCATCATTACGCCCCATGAAGGGGAGTTTAAAAGGCTTTTTCCTGAGGTTCAAGGCTGCCGGCTAGAGCGGGCGCGTGAAGCTGCAAGGGCGGCTGGATGTATTGTTGTATTGAAGGGGGCAGATACAATTATTGCGGCACCGAATGGTCGGGCTGTCATCAATACTAACGCGCCTTATTGGTTGGCGCGGGGCGGTACGGGGGATGTACTTGCTGGTATTATTACGGGATTACTTGCGCAAGGGTTGTTTCTATTTGATGCCGCTTGTGCTGGTGTCTGGCTGCATAGTGATGCTGCGCAAATGGCCGGAGGTACCATGATTGCTGATGATCTCGTTGCTTGTATTGGGAAGAGTGTCGAGCCCTTTAGGAGCTTAGGGTCATAAGTATAAATCCGTAACCCCTTAGAGTTACAAAAAAATATGTGGTTTTTGATCTATTTATTTACTTTTATTTAATAGCTACCTGCGATTATTGGCATTGTCATGTATAGAAAGTGTTCGTATTTAGGGTTTAATTATGTCATTCGTTGATAGTCTATATAAGTTCAAGCGCGATTCAGATGAAGTCAAAGTTGGTCACAAATATCGCTATGTGAACCCTCATCGGGTTGTTGAGACAGCTAAGGTTATTAATGTAAAGAAGGATACCTTTGGAATACCGCATGTACATTTTGCGATTTCTGTTGATGGTGATACTAGCACAGGATTTGAAGATTTTAGAACACTGGGCCTTTCTAGCTTTTCAGAGCGTTACTGCCAGGCGGTTTAACGCTCTAAGCATTTAAAAGATAGTCGGGAATATGATTACTTGGCCTTGAACTGAATGTTCAGGGCCTTTTGTGTTTTGTATATTTTTTAATGAGTGTGATTTCTTTGCGTTTAATGTTTTACGTATATATACGCGCTTTCCGAATCTGTTATATGTGTAGATGTTTAGCTCGGTTCTTCTTCCTTGTGTGGGGACACTACGCTTCTCTCTTCACATCTAGAGCAAGAATTAAGCTAAACAACTTTAAAATCTAACTTTAGTTAGGTCATTTTTCATCAGGTTCGGAATGTCTCTATGTTCAAAAAATCCATTACAGTTTCTGTTGCTTTATCGTTTATGTTTCTCACTTTGCCTGTGCAGGCGGATTTGTTTAGTGATGGGCTTAAAATACTCAATGGTGGGGAAAACAAGCAGGAAGAGAAAAATCAGGGAAGCTTGAGTGTCGGAGAAATCTCAACAGGCTTGAAGGAAGCTTTACGGGTCGGATCGTCCCGCGTTGTTGATCAGGTCAGCTTGCAAGATGGTTTTAATGCGGATAGCAACATTCATATTCCTTTACCAGATAGCTTGAAGAAAGTTCAGGGCGCATTACGCACCGTCGGCCTGTCTTCTATGGCAGATGATCTGGAACTCAAGCTCAATCGTGGCGCAGAAAAAGCATCGGTGGAAGCTCGTGAACTTTTCCTTGATACGATTTCTAAAATGACGCTGGAAGATGCGCGACGGATTTATAATGGACGCAATGACGAAGCCACGAGGTATTTTCAGGAAAAAATGAACCCTGAGTTAAAGGCGAAATTTAAACCGATTATTGACCGAACACTTTCAGAAGTTGGTGCGGTTAACAGTTATGAGGAAATGATTTCCAGCTACAAAGCGATTCCTTTTGTACCAGATGTGAAGGCTGATCTGACTGATTATACTGTTTCTAAGGCGCTGGAAGGGTTGTTTTATTATCTGGCAAAGGAAGAAGAGCAGATTCGGCAGAATCCAGTGGCACGAACAACAGAGATTCTTAAGAATGTTTTTGGCTCTTGATGGAAAACTCAAGATTGGCAGTATTCTGGGGTTTTTGGGCAGATCAGTGAAAAACGTGATGAGAAAATCAAAAAAAAACAACAAAATTGAAAAGTCTTAGTTGCGTCCTCCGTAATGATGTATTAAACCCCTCCAAATCGAGACGAAATGCGGGTGTGGCGGAATTGGTAGACGCACCAGATTTAGGTTCTGGCGCCGAGAGGCGTGGAGGTTCAAGTCCTCTCACCCGCACCATCTCGAAACTAATTTGTTTGACCCTGGAAGGCCAGCGCTGCCCGGGCAGCTTGCTTTTGTCCTCCAAGGTCTTTTTTACGTTAAAATGAAAGGCGTCGCCGGCAAATGCAGGTAACTGAGACAAACGCGGACAATCTGAAACGCGAATTTACGGTGGTCGTTCCCGCCAATGACATCGACGCAAAAATCGATAGTCGTCTGGTTGAGCTAAGTTCTCAAGTCAAGCTCCCAGGCTTCCGTCCTGGCAAAGTTCCAATGAAATTGATGAAGCAACGTTACGGTAAATCCGTGATGGGCGAAGTTCTTGAAGCATTGGTAAACGAAACCTCTCAGGAAGTTATTTCAGAGCGTAGCCTGCGTCCTGCGATGCAACCGAAAATCGAAGTTACCTCTTTTGATGATGGCAAAGATCTAGAATACTCTATTGCTTTCGAAATCATCCCTGATATCGAACCAATGGATTTCGCCAAACTGAAGCTTGAAAAACTTTCTGTTGATGTTCCTGCGAAAGAAGTCGACGAATCTCTTGGTCGGATTGCTGAAAATCACAAAACAACTCAGCCGCTAAAGCGTAAGCGTAAAGCTAAAGATGGCGACGTGGTGACGATCGACTTCAAAGGCACTGTTGGTGGTGAAGCTCTTCCTGGCATGGCCGGAGATGATTTCAAACTAGAACTTGGTTCTGGTCAATTTATCCCAGGTTTTGAAGAGCAGGTCGTTGGTGCAAACATCGATGATGATGTAACCGTAAATGTTACTTTCCCAGAAGGTTACGGCAACGAGAAGCTATCCGGTCAAGATGCTGTCTTTGAAGTTAAAGTAAAAGATATCGAAGAAACCGTTCCTGCTGAAGTTGATGATGCACTTGCTGAAAAGCTTGGTGAAGAGAACCTCGAAAAACTTAAAGAGCGTGTTGCTGAGCAGGTTAAAGCTGAATATGACCGCATAGCACATTCTCATCTGAAGCGTGAAGTTCTTGATCAGCTTGCTGATAACCATGATTTCGATGTTCCAGAAGCAATGGTTGAAGCTGAATTTGACGGTATCTGGAAACAGATCGAAGCCGACAAAGAGCAGGGCAAGCTTGACGAAGAAGATGCTGCTAAGTCTGAAGACGAGCTAAAAGCTGAATATCAGGACATTGCTGTACGTCGCGTTCGTCTTGGTCTTCTTCTTTCTGAAGTTGGCGGTAAGAATGAAATTGATGTTACTCAAGAAGAACTGAACGGTGCTCTTCTTCAAGAAGCACGTAACTATCCTGGTCAAGAACAGGCTGTTTTCGAGTTCTATCAAAAGAACCCGCAGGCTTTGGCAAACCTTCGTGCGCCAGTATTCGAAGACAAGGTTGTTGATTTCATCGTTGACCTTGCAAAGGTTACTGAGAAATCCATTTCTCCTGATGATCTTCGTAAGCAGATCGAAGCTGAAAACGAAGCAGTAACAAAAAAGAAACCTGCGAAAAAAGCAGCTGCAAAAAAAGCTCCGGCCAAAAAGCCCGCTAAAAAAGCTGCTGCTAAAAAGGCAGATGCTTAAGGTCTGGTCGCCTTAATAAAACTAAACGTGTTGTATGGGTTGTGCGAATCTCTCGCGCAACCCATATTACTTTCTAGTGAGATATAGTTAACGAGCTTAATTTGTTAATTAATATGTGACACGCGAATTACGTTGAGGGGAAGCTATGAGTGATCCACGCGATATATATATGAATACACTCGTTCCTATGGTTGTTGAGCAAACAAGCCGTGGTGAACGTTCTTATGATATCTACTCAAGGCTTCTAAAAGAGCGAATTATCTTTCTGACTGGTCAAGTAAACGATCAGGTAGCTAGCCTAATATGCGCTCAATTGCTGTTCCTTGAATCAGATAATCCAAAGAAAGATATTTCTTTCTACATCAACTCACCTGGCGGTGTGGTGACGTCTGGTTTGGCGATGTATGACACCATGCAATACATTAAACCCGAAGTTTCCACTGTGTGTGTTGGCCAGGCCGCATCTGCAGGGTCTTTGTTGTTGATGGCTGGTGCTAAAGGCAAGCGCTTCGCCCTGCCAAACTCCAAGATCATGATCCATCAACCTTCTGGTGGATTCCAGGGGCAGGTAACTGATATTGAGATTCATGCAAAAGATATCATTGATACCAGATCTCGCTTGAACAAGCTTTATGCCGACCACTGTGGTCAGCCAATTGAAATAATTGAGCAGGGTATGGAGCGTGATAACTTTATGACACCCGATGAAGCAAAAACATTTGGGTTGATTGATGAGGTTATTTCTCACCGGGAAGCAGATGCGAGCGATAAAGGCGATGCATCTAAATAGTTGATAATTTGATCGGCACTGGGAAGAGTTCATTAACGAAGCTTTGTTATCCTCATTATAAAAGACAGGTACTTTATTGGTAATTGTCGAGGTGTTTTGCTTATAACATGGATTTTTCCCATTGTGCGGGTCGGGTCTGTCTGTCAACATGACCTAATATTGGGAATTGATTTCGAGGCTCATACGTAATGTCAAAATCGAGCGATAACGACTCGAAAAATACTCTCTACTGTTCCTTCTGCGGCAAGAGCCAGCATGAAGTTCGCAAGTTGATTGCGGGACCCACCGTCTTTATTTGTGACGAGTGTGTCGAACTATGTATGGATATCATTCGTGAAGAACATAAATCATCATTGGTAAAATCTGGTGACGGGGTACCTTCGCCACAGGATATCTGTGATGTGTTAAACGATTATGTTATCGGACAGGGACACGCTAAAAAAGTGCTCTCTGTGGCTGTGCATAATCATTACAAACGTCTGGCACATGGGAATAAATCGGGTGATGTAGAACTCGCCAAGTCCAACATTATGCTGGTTGGTCCAACTGGTTGTGGTAAAACGCTTCTAGCGCAGACCTTGGCGAGAATTCTGGACGTTCCCTTTACCATGGCTGATGCGACGACGCTTACTGAGGCAGGATATGTTGGTGAAGATGTTGAGAATATCATTCTCAAGCTTCTACAATCTGCTGATTATAACGTCGAGCGTGCGCAACGTGGTATCGTCTATATTGACGAGGTCGATAAGATTAGCCGGAAGTCTGATAACCCATCCATTACACGTGACGTGTCTGGTGAAGGTGTTCAGCAGGCGTTGTTAAAGATCATGGAAGGCACTGTTGCCTCTGTGCCGCCACAGGGTGGACGGAAACATCCGCAACAGGAATTTCTTCAGGTTGATACGACAAACATCCTCTTTATCGTTGGCGGAGCTTTTGCAGGACTGGATAAAATTATCTCTGGTCGTGGCAAAGGATCATCCATCGGTTTTGGTGCAGATGTCGTCGGGCCAGATGAACGAAGAATGGGTGACATCCTTCGCGAAGTTGAGCCAGAAGATTTGTTGAAATTCGGTCTGATCCCTGAATTTGTTGGTCGTCTGCCAGTTGTTGCGACACTGGAAGATCTTGACGCTGATGCACTGGTCGAAATTTTATCCGAACCTAAGAATGCATTGGTTAAGCAGTATAAACGTCTTTTCGATATGGAAGATATTTCACTGACTTTTACCGATGGTGCTCTTTTGGGGATTGCTGAAAAGGCAATCGAACGGAAAACTGGTGCACGTGGCTTGCGTTCTATCATGGAAGGTATTCTGCTGGATACGATGTATGAACTACCAAGCCTGAAAGGTGTCGAAGAAATCGTTATTAATAGTGAAGTTGTAAACGGTAAGGCGCAACCTCTCTATATATACGGTGATAGCAAGGAAGAGACCGGCACGGACGCGTAACTTTGGCAGGCCATTCTTGCTTAATGGCTTGAAGGTTTCGTACCCGTTCTTATCTATATAAAGTTGTTAATTTAATGGGGGGTGAGAAATCACCCCCTAGACTCTGTTTTTAAGCCAGCGAGCTTGTGAGGATATATGTTGGAAATTTCTCACGGTGATGTTTATCCCGTACTCCCTTTACGTGACATAGTTGTCTTCCCGCATATGATTGTTCCACTATTTGTCGGACGTGATAAATCTGTTCGTGCGCTTGAAGATGTGATGAAAGAAGACAAGCAGATACTGCTTGTGACACAGAAAAACGCATCCCAGGATGACCCAAGCCCGTCTGATATCTACACTGTAGGTACAATCGGTACGGTTCTTCAATTGCTTAAGTTGCCTGATGGTACCGTTAAGGTGCTGGTTGAAGGTGTTCGTCGTGCGAAGATTACGAAATTTTCTGATAATGAAGACTTCTTCCAGGCCGAAGCTGAGCCATTGGATGATGACGAGGGTGATGAAAGAGAGCTGGATGCTCTTTCAAGAAGTGTGGTTTCTCAGTTCGAGCAATACATTAAGCTGAACAAAAAAATCCCGCCGGAAGTTTTGGTCTCAATTAACCAGATCGACGAATCTGGTAAGCTTGCTGATACAGTTGCATCACATCTTTCGTTGAAGATTTCCGAAAAACAGGAACTTCTGGAATGCGAGACAATTGCTGAACGTCTGGAAAAAATTTACGGCTTTATGGAAGGCGAAATTGGCGTTCTTCAAGTCGAAAAAAGAATTAGAAATCGCGTTAAACGCCAAATGGAAAAAACCCAGCGTGAGTATTATTTGAATGAGCAACTAAAAGCTATTCAAAAAGAACTTGGCGAGGGCGAAGATGGTCGCGATGAGCTTGCCGAACTTGAAGACAAGATCGAAAAAACCAAGCTCACGAAAGAAGCTAAAGAGAAATCTATGGCGGAGCTGAAAAAGCTTCGTAATATGAGCCCGATGTCTGCGGAAGCAACGGTTGTTCGTAATTATCTCGACTGGATGCTTTCTATTCCATGGAAGAAACGCAGCAAAATCAAAAAAGATATTCCCAATGCTGGAAAAGTTCTTGATGAAGAGCATTTCGGTCTTGAGAAGGTCAAAGAACGTATTTTGGAATATTTGGCTGTTCAGCAGCGGATGCGTAAAGTCAAAGGCCCAATCCTTTGCCTTGTTGGCCCTCCTGGAGTTGGTAAAACATCTTTGGGTAAATCGATTGCGCGGGCAACAGGGCGTAATTTTGTACGTATGAGCTTGGGCGGTGTACGTGATGAATCCGAAGTGCGCGGTCATCGCAGAACCTACATCGGGTCTATGCCGGGTAAAGTTATTCAGGGAATGAAGAAGGCTAAATCTTCTAACCCGTTATTCCTGTTGGATGAGATTGATAAGCTGGGCAATGACTGGCGCGGTGATCCTTCTTCGGCTTTGCTTGAAGTTTTGGATCCGGAACAAAACAATACATTTAATGATCACTACCTCGAAGTTGATTATGATCTTTCTGATGTGATGTTTGTCACGACTGCAAACTCGTTGCGTATGCCACAGCCGTTGTTGGATCGTATGGAAATCATTCGAATCCCAGGTTATACCGAAGACGAGAAGTTGCAGATTGCGATCCGACATTTGTTGCCAAAGCAGTTAAAAGATCATGGTATCAAAAAAGAAGAGTGGTCTATTGATGATGAAGCGCTTCGCAAATTGATACAGCATTACACTCGAGAAGCAGGCGTTCGTAGTCTGGAGCGTGAAGTTGCGAAGCTGTTGCGTAAGGCTGTTAAAGAAATTGAGATGGGTACAACGGATGCAGTTCATGTGACCGTTGATAATCTTGGTGATTTTGCAGGTATTCAACGTTATCGTTACGGTGAAGCTGAACAGAAAGATCTTGTCGGTGTTGTTACCGGTCTTGCCTGGACAGAAGTTGGTGGTGAACTCCTGACAATCGAATCTGTGACTGTTGCAGGTAAGGGTAAAGTTTCTGCGACAGGTAAGCTTGGGGATGTGATGAAAGAATCTATCCAGGCTGCAGAATATTTTGTGAAGAGTCGTAGTCTTGAATTTGGCATTAAGCCGTCTCTATTCGATAAAAAAGACATCCACGTACACGTTCCAGAGGGGGCGACTCCTAAAGATGGGCCTTCGGCTGGTGTGGCGATGGTGACCTCGATCGTCTCTGTTTTGACTGGAACACCGATTCGACACGATGTTGCTATGACCGGTGAGGTAACATTGCGTGGTCGTGTGCTGCCAATTGGCGGTTTGAAAGAAAAAATGATGGCTGCGCTTCGTGGAAATATCAAAACGGTCATTATTCCACAGGAAAATGAGAAAGATTTAGCCGATATTCCTGATAATGTTCTTCAGGGACTCAAGGTAATTCCTTGTTCTACGGTCGATGAGGTCCTTAAAGCGGCGCTTTCAGAGAATCTGACGCCGATAGAGGATTGGAACGAAGGAAGTGATGCGGAAAAGCATCATGAAGGCGATCGTGAAGGGGTAATTACGCACTAGTTGTGCTTTTTGTGGGGCAAGATAGATAAAATGCGACCAAAACCCTTGGGATTCGGACGTTTCTTGCATTGACGTCGCTGCCATTAGCGATCTACAATTGCCCCACAATCAAGAAGTCGTTAGACACTTTTTTTCAATCTTACCCGTATAATTAGAGGGGGGGTCAACCATGAATAAAAATGATTTGGTCGCAGCTGTAGCTGATAAAACAGGTCTATCTAAGGCCGATGCAGGTAAAGCTATCGACGGTGTATTCGAAGCTGTAACAGATGCTCTAACTGGTGGTGACGAAGTTCGTCTCGTTGGTTTTGGTACTTTCAGTGTAGCAGCACGTGCTGCTTCTCAGGGTCGTAACCCACGTACTGGTGAGGTTATCCAGATTCCTGCTTCTAAGCAGCCTAAATTTAAAGCCGGTAAAGGCTTGAAAGACGCTGTAAACAAGTAATAACTGTTTGTAGTTGCTTATGAAAAACCGGTTAGCGATCAGCTAGCCGGTTTTTTTTTGTTTATTGTCAATTTTGTGTAATTTTACCCTTGCCAAGGAACGCGAATCACCTTAAAAGCTCCTTCATCAGACGAGACGTCTGGTGGGCGATTAGCTCAGTTGGTAGAGCATCTCGTTTACACCGAGAGGGTCGGCAGTTCGAGCCTGTCATCGCCCACCAGACGTCTTATAAAAACGGCGCTTCAAATAATTGAAGCGCCGTTTTGCGTCTATAAATCAGTGCCTTGTACTTTTGATGTTGATTATCAAAAGCTGTTCTAGAAGTTATCGGTAAGCTTTTACACGATCCATTTCATTCTGGCATTTCATTCTGGTTGATCGCTTTCTTAATAGAGCGATCAACCAGCTGTAATTAATCCAATAAACGTTCGTTAGGCTTGCTGTGAAGGTGATGGATTAAAAATAGCTCGAGGAGAGAGAGACACCATCATGATAAAGCACTCATGGCTGTAAGTTTTAACCCCTCGACGTGCGCTCTTTAACCAACAACCAGCTGTTTTAGCTGTAGGGTCTCGTACTCTAGTTCATTAAGTCGATAATTCACCACATCACCGATCGTGACGACACCTACCAGCTTGTTATTCTCTACCACTGGCATGTGTCGAAAGCGACCGTCTGTCATGCGGCGGAGGACGGATACAAGTGCTTCGTTCCGAGTGCATACTTCTACTTCACAGGTCATAACTTGCTCGACTTTATGGGGTAGGGTGCGTCCGGGCGTTTCTGCTAGTTTCCGAACAATATCTCGTTCAGAGAGAATGCCGAGCAACGTACCGCCAGAATCGGAAACAACCAAGGCCCCAATCCGTTTTTCGCTGAGAAGTTCGACTGCTTTTCCGAGAGTGTCTTGAGGGTTAATCGAAAAAACAGCATCGCCTTTGTTAGTGATAATATTTTGTACGGTGGCTGTTCCGGCAGCAAAGTTTGATTGCGCCGACTGGCTAACTGTTTTTTTTTGCTGGTTGTCACTTTTTCTTGGTGCTTGATAGGTCGTTGGCATAAGAAAGCATCCTGACTTGATTGTCATTATGGACTGTGCTTAATAACTATAAGACAAATCATTTACTTAGGGAAGTCTTGCTTTTTGATCACGATAACTCTTGCCCCTTGGAGCGCGACGTTAATTTTCGTAATCGCCTGTATGGCTGGCTATAAATATCGCCGAGTGTGGAAAGCCGAAGGGCCGACTTGGCAACTGTGGATTTCCGGTCTTGTTGCAGCAAGTTGCCTATTGATATTAGGATTTGTGCCTCTCACAACAGGATCTTAGTAAACAGATTCCCTAGATTTTTTTATGACAAGAAAATAGATACAAAAAATCCTCTCTAATCAGATAATTAGAGAGGATTTTTATGACGAGGAAGTCTGTTCGTTATCTAACTAGGTTGATTCTGTTTTTCCCGTGCGCGCGGACAACTTAGTCTGTCACGAAGAGGACTGTTTGGATCGACTTCTTTATTGCAGACCAAGCAATGATCAGCGCCACTGATGGCGTTTAAGCCACCACAGCTGCCCTTAATCGTCTTGCCCTGCATAATAACACCAATGGCCATGCCTAGGACGAGTAGGGCTAAGATGCCGAATGCTAATAAGAAGGTAGCCACTGGTCAGTTATCCAATCTCTAGGCTTGCATGTCGCTAAAGCGCGTGCTTGGCGTTGTGATAAACTTAGTACGGGTAGCATTGTTATCACGTTCAATGAACAATACGGCCATATCAAGATTATTAGCAATTTCCAGACCGCGCTCTTTACCCAGGACAAGCATGGCAGTTGCCCAAGCATCAGCCAGCATCGCATTTTCTGTTAGTACTGTTACAGACGCAGTTGTGTGAGTAATAGGGCGACCTGTTTGAGCGTCGATGATGTGTGAATAACGCACACCGTCCTGCTCGAAATAGTTCCGGTAGTCACCAGATGTCGCCATGCCAAGGTTTGAAAGGCCAACAACTTCTTGCATTGTACGGTCATGTGCATCTGGTGTCTCAATACCGATTTGCCATGGTGTACCATCTGGATTGAGGCCCGCAGTGTAAAGGTCGCCACCAATCTCTACCATAAAGTCTTTAATGCCGTGGCTCTCAAGCTTACGGGCAATTACATCAACGCCATAACCTTTGCCAATAGCAGAGAGATAAATTTCTGTTTCAGGTGTTTGTTTCTGAAGCGATTGATCAGAAACACGTAAGGTCCGGCTTTGACCTGACGCACGAAGTGCAGTCTCAATTGCCTCTGCTGTCGGTGTCTGTGCTGTGTTGCCTACTGATCCAAAGCCCCAGAGATCAATCAATGGACCGAGAGTGACATCAAACTGCCCGTCGCTTGCGGTGTGAACGGAATTGGCAGCATTCATAACCTCTGCAAGTGCAGGAGAAACAGTGACCGAGTCGGTTGACGTCGAGGCATTGAATCGTGAGATTTCAGATGCAGGGTCCCAGTTAGATAGCTGTGTGTTTACTTGCACCAAAGCTGAATCAATATCTTTACGCAGCTGTTCTTCTGATAAAGCCTGTGTGTGATCGACTGCTACTATAGAGTAGTTGGTGCCCATGGTGAGACCGGCGACTTTTAACACCGATGATGACGACCCTAATTTGCAAGCACTCAATGCAGCGAGGCAAGCAGGCATGATCATGAAATTACGGCGCGAAATGAGGAAATTATCCGGCACTATTAAGGCCTCCATGCTAATATAAAAGCTAGTTTCATTGGCTTATGGGCGAGTTTTATAGCAGATTCAACAAAAAATTAAGTCTTTGTGCCCAAAAAAGTACTTTAAGAGGCCGCATAATTGTCGCATAAGAGCTAAAAATTTTTACAGGACTGCATAAACGTGCCGAAATTCTCGTTACGAAAAGGTCTTGATGTTCCTGTGCTGGGGGCACCCGAGCCTGGAATCAAAGATCCTGCTACAGTTGGCTCCGTTGCTATATTAGGCGCGGACTATATTGGCCTGAAACCGCGCCTTTCGGTTCAGGAAGGGGATGTCGTTGCGGCAGGAACCCCTATTCTATCCCATAAAGATACACCGGAAGTTCTCATCACGTCGCCAGTTTCTGGTCGGATTAGAGCGATCAATCGAGGCGCACGACGTGTCTTGATCAGTGTCGTAATTGACATTGATGAGTCGGCTGCTGAACCGATTGATTTTTCTAGCGTGGGTGATGTCTCTACTGCGGAAGGTTTGGTTGAGCGTCTTTGTGCTGCTGGACTTTGGACGTCGTTTCGCACGAGACCTTATTCTAAGGTTCCTGTACCGGACAGTAGACCGTCAGCCATTTTTGTGACGGCAATGGATTCAGAGCCGCTCTCGGCTGATCCTACAGAGATCATTGCTGATGAAGCGGAGAATTTTCGCAAAGGACTGGAAGCGATTACACTGCTTACAGAGGGAAAAACCTATCTTTGCCAAGCTCCAGATGTTGATATTCCAGGTTCAGACCTTTCAGCCGTAACTGTTGCAAGTTTTTCAGGACCTCATCCTGCTGGCTTGGCTGGAACACATATACATTTTCTTGAGCCACCAAAGGGTGATCAAGCTGTCTGGACAATTGGTTATTCGGATGTCATTTCGATCGGTAAGTTGATTTCAACTGGGTGTTATGATGCAAGCCGTGTTGTTGCATTGTCTGGTCCTCTTTGCGCTAATCCTCGTTTGGTTCGCACGATTTCTGGTGCATCGATGGCAGATCTGATTGCCCAAGATATACCCGGTGATGTGCCTGTTCGCATGATTTCAGGGTCAATTCTTAGTGGGCGTATGGGCGAGGGCGAAGATGGATACCTTGGCCGCTACGCACGTCAGATTACATTGATCGAAGAAGACGAAAAACAGATCACGATGGGTTGGATTCTCCCAATGCCGTCGAAATATTCAGTACAACCTGTATTGGGATCTGCTTTCTCTAAGAAGCTTTATGCTTTGACGTCAAACCTCAACGGTGGTCGTAGAGCTATGGTGCCGCTTGGTACTTTTGAAGAGCTTATGCCGCAGGATTATTTACCAACTCAGCTCTTACGTGCACTTTTGGTGATGGACACCGATCAGGCACAGGCACTCGGTGCACTAGAACTGGACGAAGAAGATCTTGGCGTAGTCGGCTTTGCTTGCCCAGCCAAGTATGAATATGGCACGGCGCTACGCGACTGCCTTAACAAGATCGAAAAGGAGGGCTGATCTCGTGGGTATTCGCAACTTTTTCGATCGTATAGAGCCTCATTTCACCAATGGTGGTAAGTATGAGAAGTTCTTCCCCATCTATGAAATGGTCGAGAGCTTTCTCTACACGCCAAAAACGGTGACGAAAGTCGCTCCGCATGCAAGATCTTATGTGGATATGAAGCGGATCATGACCTATGTGGTCATTGCGACGATCCCTTGTATTCTGATCGGGCTGTATAATGTCGGTTTTCAGACGAATACGGCAATGGAAGTTCATAATTCGTCCGGTTGGCGGGTGTGGCTTCTTGATTTATTAGGGGTTGGTTTTGACCCTAATAATCCGATAGCCAATTTCTTACATGGTCTGCTTTATTTCCTTCCGATTTATATCGTAACACTTGTTGTTGGCGGTATTTGGGAAGTCATCTTTGCGACGGTGCGTGGTCACGAAGTTAACGAAGGTTTTCTTGTTACTTCAATGCTTTATGCGTTGATTTTACCGCCAAGCGCCCCTTTGTGGCAGGTTGCTTTAGGTATTTCTTTTGGCGTTGTTATCGGTAAAGAGGTATTTGGCGGAACTGGGAAGAACTTTCTTAACCCTGCGCTTACCGGACGTGCTTTCCTTTACTTTGCATATCCAGCACAAATGTCGGGCGAAACTATTTGGACACCTGTCGATGGTTTCTCTGGCGCGACGGCCCTTTCTGTCAGCGCTTCTGAAGGATTCTCGGAACTTGCTTCTCGTGGGATTGATTGGACAAGCGCCTTTCTTGGTACGATCCAAGGATCTATTGGCGAAACCTCTACATTGGCCTGTTTAATTGGGTTGAGCTTTTTGCTGATTACCAAGATTGCCAATTGGCGTCTTGTTGTTGGTTGTTTGGGCGGTATGATCGGCTTTTCTTTGCTTCTCAATTGGGTTGGGTCTGACAGTAATCCGATGTTTGCAATGCCGTGGTATTGGCATCTTGTAACGGGCGGTTTTGCGTTTGGTCTTGCCTTTATGGTTACGGAACCTGTTTCTGCCAGCCACACCAACGTTGGGCGTTATATCTATGGCGCGTTGATTGGTTTTATGGTGGTCATGATCCGGGTAATTAATCCGGCTTTCCCAGAGGGAATGATGCTTGCCATTTTATTCGGAAACGTCTTTGCGCCACTGATCGATTATTTTGTGGTGCAAGCCAATATTAAGCGGAGGGCAAAGCGTAATGCCTGACGAAAATAAAAAACCTGGATTGTTACGCCGTTTTCTTGATACACCCCCTGATTCAGTGGGCAAAACGGTAGTTGTAGCAGTAACGCTTTGTCTTGTGGCTTCGATGATTGTGTCTGCTGTTGCAGTGTCGTTGAGACCTGTGCAGGAAATCAACAAGCTTAAAGACAAGCAAATCAACATTCTGCAGGTGGCCGGGCTTTATAGTCCTGGTACAGATGTGACAGAGGCTTTCAAGGTTTTCGAACCACATGTGCTAGAGCTTGCAACAGGTGAATTTACGGATCAATTCGACGTAAACACATTTGATGATCGTGCTGCTGCAGATGCCCCCGAATTGTCTGTTGAATTGACAGATGATCCGGCGTCGATTGGTCGGCAAGCCAAGTTTGTGACTGTGTACCTCCTGCGTAATGAAGATGGCAGTCTCGACAAGGTGATCTTACCTCTACATGGGTATGGACTTTGGTCAACGCTTTATGGGTTCATTGCTGTTGAAGAAAACGCCAACGATATTTTTGGGTTACAGTTCTACAGTCATGCTGAAACGCCGGGCCTTGGTGCTGAAGTTGATAATCCGCGCTGGAAATCACTATGGCGTGGTAAAAAGCTTTATGATGACAATGACGTGCTACAGATTACAGTTGCTAAAACGGCACCGCCTGCTGGTCAGGAATTCCATGTCGACGCTTTGGCAGGGGCAACACTGACGTCTAATGGCGTAGATAATCTGGTACGTTTCTGGATGGGTAAGGCGGGATATGCTCCTTTCCTAGAATCAGTTAAAGCGGGAGAGATCTAATGGCGCAGACTCCTAAAGAACTTATTCTCGACCCGATGGTCGATAACAATCCGATTACGCTACAGGTTCTTGGTATCTGTTCAGCGCTGGCGGTAACATCTTCTTTGCAGGTGGCTTTTGTTATGGCCCTTGCTGTAACAGCGGTTACAGCATTCGCATCGATGTTTATTTCGATGATCCGAAATCAGATCCCTGGTTCTATCCGGATTATTGTACAGATGGTGATTATTGCATCACTTGTGATTGTCGTTGATCAGGTTCTCAAGGCCTATGCTTTCGAGATTTCCAAAACGCTTTCTGTCTTTGTCGGTTTGATTATCACCAACTGTATTGTGATGGGGCGCGCAGAAGCCTTTGCGATGAAAAATCCGCCGATTGCGTCTTTCATTGATGGAATTGGTAATGGTTTGGGTTACGGATTGATTTTGATGCTTGTTGGTGTGATCCGCGAGCTTTTCGGTTCCGGTTCGCTTTTTGGGGTGACGATACTTGAGACTGTGAATAACGGTGGTTGGTATGTACCGAACGGTCTTTTGCTACTGCCTCCTTCAGCTTTCTTTGTCATTGGTCTGCTTATCTGGGCGTTCCGTGCTTGGAAACCAGAGCAAATTGAAGAGCGTGATTATAAAATTCAAGTGGTTGAGGAACACTAATGGAAGAGCTGATCTCTTTAGCCGTAAAGGCGGTTTTCGTTGAAAATCTGGCGCTTTCATTTTTCCTGGGCATGTGCACCTTTATTGCTGTGTCGAAAAAGATCGCGACTGCTATCGGCCTCGGTATTTCTGTGATGGTTGTTCAGGCTATTACTGTGCCTGCAAATAATCTGATCCTGACTTACCTTCTGGCGCCGGGGGCTCTTTCTTGGGCCGGGTTTGATAATGTCGATCTAACCTTTCTTGGTCTGATTTCTTACATCGGCGTTATTGCGGCGTTGGTTCAGATACTTGAAATGGTTTTGGATAAATATTTCCCACCGCTTTACAACGCTTTGGGCGTGTTCTTGCCGTTGATTACAGTGAACTGCGCTATTCTTGGTGGCTCGCTATTTATGGTCGAGCGCGACTATAATTTTGCAGAGGCAACGACCTACGGCATTTCTTCTGGTTTTGGTTGGGCTTTGGCAATCACGGCGATGGCTGGTGTTCGCGAAAAACTAAAGTATTCGGATATACCTGACGGTCTTCAGGGCCTTGGTATTACCTTCATCACTGCCGGCCTTATGGCGATGGCCTTCATGTCCTTTAGTGGCGTGAAATTGTAAAGGGGAGGCTCAATTGATCACATTTGGATTAGGCATCCTGCTTTTTACACTGATCGTTCTGGCGCTTGTCACGATTATTCTTGCAGCACGTTCTAAACTGGTTTCTACCGGAAACGTTGATATCACTATTAACGGTGAGAAAACAATTTCGGTTCCAGCTGGTGGAAAATTGTTGCAAACATTGGCTGAACAGAAGCTTTTTGTGCCTTCTGCTTGTGGTGGTGGCGGTACTTGCGCGCAATGCCGGGTGAAAATTTTCTCAGGCGGAGGCTCTATTCTGCCGACCGAAGAAGGCCACATCACTAAACGAGAGGCCTCTTGCGGGGATCGCCTATCCTGCCAAGTTGCAGTTAAGCAGGATATGGAAATCGAAGTTCCTGAAGAAGTCTTTGGTGTTAAGAAATGGGAATGTACGGTTCGTTCTAACGAGAACGTGGCGACCTTTATTAAGTCATTGATCCTTGATTTGCCCGAAGGCGAGGATGTGAATTTCCGCGCTGGTGGATACATTCAGATCGAAGCGCCGGCACATAAACTGACATATAAAGATTTCGACGTTGAAGAAGAGTATCGGGAAGATTGGGACAAGTTCAATCTTTGGCAATTCGAATCGACTGTTGCCGAGCCTGTTGAGCGTGCTTATTCCATGGCGAACTATCCGGAAGAACGTGGAATGATTATGCTTAATGTCCGTGTGGCATCGCCGCCACCCGGTACGCAAGGTATTCCTCCGGGACAGATGTCATCTTATATCTTCAACCTGAAGCCTGGGGACAAGGTGACGATCTCTGGTCCGTTTGGTGAATTTTTTGCTCGTGATACTGATAAGGAAATGGTCTTTATCGGTGGCGGTGCTGGTATGGCACCGATGCGCAGTCACATTTTTGATCAGCTTAAGCGTCTAAAGAATAAGGATCGTAAGATCACATTCTGGTACGGGGCTCGATCAAAACGGGAAATGTTCTTTGTTGAAGATTTTAACCAGTTGGCTGCCGAGTTTCCGAACTTTACTTGGCATGTGGCGTTGTCTGATGCCTTGCCTGAAGATGATTGGGATGGGTACACGGGCTTTATTCATAACGTGCTTTATGATGAGTATCTTAAAAACCATACGGCACCAGAAGATTGCGAATATTATATGTGCGGTCCGCCGGTCATGAATTCCTCGGTAATTAACATGCTCCTTGAACTTGGAGTCGACCGAGAAGATATTATGTTAGACGATTTCGGTGGCTAACATCGAAACTGAAAATGGCCAGAGTAATGCTCTGGCCATTTTTTTATGTGGTTGTTTTGTTAAACCTTTTTATAGGCGTGACGATCATGGGGTGTTGTTAACCTATATGTAATTTTCTTATTAGTTACTTTTTCCTATATAAAAAATGTATTCAAGATTTGTATGAAAAGATTTTTTATTAGTCACTCTACAAAATGGAGCGCGATTCTATATTTTTATGTGGGGAAGAGAGGTCGAGTTTTTCAACTATTACCGCTCTTAAATCGATTCGTTAGATCATTGATGCTAAAGGATTTTCTTCTTATTTTAGGCTTTATTCAAAAAACTAAAAAAAAACTGTCAAAAATCTATTCCGTCGCTTGACAGGGGCAGGGTACTACACTAAATAAACCCTCGTCCGCAGGGATGGTTATGTGGGGGTGTAGCTCAGTTGGTTAGAGCGCTGGCCTGTCACGCCAGAGGTCGCGAGTTCAAGTCTCGTCATCCTCGCCATTTAACCGTCCACCGATGGCACTCTTCTGCGGGGGTGTAGCTCAGTTGGTTAGAGCGCTGGCCTGTCACGCCAGAGGTCGCGAGTTCAAGTCTCGTCATCCTCGCCATCATTTCTTATGATACTCCTTATATCCCTTAAGACATTGCAAATGTTTATCCTGTAGAACGGAATGTGTTTTCTTCAGTTCTTCGGTTAATACTTGATTCCACTACTGGGATAATACGATTTTTTCTGGATTGTGGCGATTCTATGTTTGCTTATGTCGCCTTTGGGCGATATTTAATACATACTTAAAA
Source organism: Kiloniella sp. (assembly GCF_048270245.1). Lineage (GTDB taxonomy): Bacteria > Pseudomonadota > Alphaproteobacteria > Kiloniellales > Kiloniellaceae > Kiloniella. The sequence goes on along the minus strand of NZ_JBLWTH010000002.1, from coordinate 348,132 downwards.
AATAGGGCCATAAAGGCCTCTTGTCATATTCGACATGAAAGGTGATTTGCGCGGTAACCCTCGTGCAGATTGTATGGAGAGATGGGCTTAGATGGGATGTTGGCGGAATACCTGCCAATTCTGATCTTTCTCGGAATTGCAGTGGGTCTGGCTATCGCAATGATGCTGGCTTCTGTTATCATGGCTAAACAGCACCCTGATTCAGAGAAAATCAGTACTTATGAGTGTGGCTTCGAAGCGTTTGATGACGCGCGTGGCCGTTTTGATGTGCGCTTCTACCTAGTGGCAATCCTCTTCATTATTTTCGACCTTGAAGTCGCCTTCCTGTTCCCTTGGGCCGTATCACTGGGTGATATCGGTTTCTTTGGTTTCTGGTCGATGGTGGTCTTTTTGGTCATTTTGACGATTGGCTTTGCATACGAATGGAAGAAAGGGGCATTGGAATGGGAGTAATCTCTAATCCAGCTCTCAAGCAAGGGGCACCGCTGCCGCCAGGTCCGGAACAAGATCTTGTTCTGCAAAACGTTGGCGAAGAACTCGCTGAACGTGGCTTTGTGTTGGCGCGTATGGATCAGCTTACAGGTTGGGCACAGTCTGGGTCTTTGTGGCCGATGACTTTTGGGTTGGCTTGTTGCGCGGTGGAAATGATGCACGCGGCGTGTAGCCGTTATGACATGGACCGTTTTGGAATGGTTTTCCGCCCGTCGCCTCGTCAGTCAGATGTGATGATTGTTGCTGGTACACTTACCAACAAAATGGCGCCGGCCTTGCGTAAGGTTTATGATCAGATGCCAGAACCTCGTTGGGTTATCTCAATGGGGTCTTGTGCAAATGGCGGCGGCTATTATCACTATTCTTATTCTGTCGTTCGTGGCTGTGACAGAGTTGTTCCTGTAGATATTTATGTTCCTGGGTGTCCGCCGACGGCTGAGGCGCTTATTTATGGCATTCTACAGCTTCAAAAGAAAATCAAACGAACCGCGAAATTCCGCAGGTAGCCTATCTCGGGCATTCCTAAATACTGGTGAACCATATGAATCAGGCTTTACTGGACTTGGGCGATTTTATCGCCACTACCTTGGGAGAGGCGGTAACTGGAACTGAGCTTAGAAATGACGAACTTGTCATCTGGGCAAAGTCAGATACCCTCCTTCAGGTTATAAAGTTCCTACGAGACAATCAAAACTGTCAATTCAGGCAGCTGGTGGAATTGACTGCGGTCGATTACCCGGCCAGAGAAGAGCGTTTTGAACTCGTTTACTGTCTTCTATCTCTTACCCATAATCAGCGTATCAAGATCAAGTTTTCAACAAGCGATGAAACGCCAGTTGAATCCGTGACAGGGCTTTTCAGTTCTGCGATCTGGTACGAACGTGAAGTATGGGATATGTACGGCATCTTCTTTGCCAACCACCCGGATCTTCGTCGTATACTGACCGATTACGGTTTCGAAGGGCATCCGCTACGCAAAGACTTCCCGCTTACAGGCTATGTAGAAGTCAGGTATGACGAGACACAAAAGCGCGTTGTTTATGAACCCGTGAAACTGACACAGGAATTCCGGAACTTCGATTTCTCCAGCCCGTGGGAAGGTATTGTGAACCTGCCAGGGGATGAAAAGGCCGAACAGGAAAATGAAGAGGGGGCTGCTTAATGGCTGAAGCAACGATTAAGCCGCTTACGCTGAACTTTGGTCCTCAGCATCCGGCTGCGCATGGTGTTCTTCGTCTGGTTATGGAGATGGACGGCGAGATCATTGAACGGGCAGACCCGCATATTGGTTTGCTACACCGCGGAACAGAGAAGCTTATTGAATATAAGACCTATTTACAGGCAATTCCTTATTTTGACCGCCTTGATTATGTCGCGCCGATGAACCAAGAGCATGTTTTTGCTCTTGCTGTTGAAAAGATGCTTGATATCGAAGTTCCAAAGCGTGGCCAGTATATCCGTGTTCTCTATTGTGAAATCGGTCGTATTCTAAATCATCTTTTGAATATCACGACCTTTGCGATTGATGTTGGTGCTATGACACCAATCCTCTGGGGCTTTGAGCAACGTGAAATCTTGATGGAATTCTACGAGCGTGCTTGTGGTGCCAGACTGCACGCTGCTTACTTTCGTCCGGGTGGTGTTCATCAGGACCTTCCTGCCGGATTACTGTCTGATATTTCAGAATTTTGCGAGAATTTCCCGTCCTTTATTGATGACCTCGAAGGTTTGCTGACTGAAAACAGGATTTTTCGTCAGAGGACAGTTGATATCGGTGTCATGAACTTTGACGAAGCGATGGATTGGGGACTTTCTGGCCCAATGATCCGTGGTTCCGGTATCGCATGGGATCTTCGTAAATCACAACCTTACGATTGTTATGACGAACTGGATTTCGATATTCCAGTTGGGAAGAACGGTGATTGTTTCGACAGATATCTTGTTCGTGTCGAAGAGATGCGTCAGTCCTTGCATATTATGAAGCAGTGCATCGAGAAAATGCCCGAAGGGCCTGTTCTTGCGCCAAATCACAAAGTTACCCCTCCGCGTCGTGATGACATGAAACGCTCTATGGAAGCGTTGATCCACCACTTCAAACTTTATACAGAAGGTTTCCACGTTCCTGCTGGTGAAACTTACATCGCGGTCGAAGCTCCCAAGGGAGAGTTCGGTGTTTATCTTGTCGCTGACGGATCAAACAAGCCGTACCGCTGTAAAATCAAAGCACCGGGATTTGCGCACCTAGCTGCCATGGATTATATGTGCCGCGGGCACATGTTGGCTGACAGTGTTGCTATTCTGGGTTCAATGGATATCGTCTTCGGCGAGGTTGACCGATGAAAACCAGTAGTTTTCCAAAAGCCAAAACAGGCGACTTTAAGTTTACCGAAGAAAACCTTCGTGAAGCAGAAAAGATTGTTGCCAAGTACCCTGAAGGCCGTCAGGCCAGCGCGATCATTAGTCTATTCTATATCGCGCAAAAACAGAACGACGGCTGGCTACCGCCTGAAGCAATTGAATATGTTGCTGAATATCTTGAAATTGCGCCAATTCGTGCACACGAAGTTGCCACCTTTTACACGATGTTTAACCTCAAGCCTGTGGGTAAGTACTTTATCCAGGTGTGCCGGACAACACCGTGCTGGTTAAACGGATCAGACAATATTTTGAAAGCGGCAATGGATAAAATTGGCGTTAGTAAGGTTGGTGACGTCAGTGATGACGGTCTTTTCTCGGTTGTTGAAGTTGAATGTATGGGCGCATGTTGTAATGCGCCAATGGTTCAGATTAACGATTGGTATTACGAAGATCTTTCCCCTGAACGCATGATGGAAATTGTGGAAGAGCTTCGCGCAGGCAAAGATGTGCCAATCGGATCACAAATTGGTCGTCTTACATCTGCGCCAGAGGGTGAGCGTACAACCCTAAAAGGGGGTGAATGATGCCACTTTTAGATGATAAAGATCGTATTTTCCAAAATCTTTACGGACAGGATGACTGGGGGCTTGAAGGTGCCAAGAAACGTGGCATTTGGATAGGTACCAAGGATCTGGTTGCGCTTGGTCGCGAAGAAATTGTCAATCGTATGAAAGACTCTGGCCTGCGTGGTCGTGGCGGTGCGGGTTTCCCGGCTGGCATTAAATGGTCTTTCATGCCGAAAGAAGATCCGAGCCGTCCGAGTTATCTGGTTGTCAACGCGGATGAATCAGAGCCTGGATCCTGTAAAGACCGTGAGATCATGCGTAATGATCCCCATACGCTTATCGAAGGTTGCCTGATTGCTGGTTTCGCAATGGGCGCTCATACGGCTTACATCTATATTCGTGGTGAGTATTATCTAGAATCCACGCGATTGGAAGCTGCGATTGAGCAGGCAAGAGCAGATGGATTACTGGGTGACGATGCCTGCGGTTCTGGCTGGGCGTTTGACGTGCATGTTCATCGCGGTGCCGGTGCTTATATCTGTGGTGAAGAAACGGCGCTTCTGGAAAGTCTGGAAGGCAAAAAAGGCCAACCTCGTCTGAAACCTCCGTTCCCTGCTGCTTGTGGTTTGTATGGATGTCCAACAACTGTGACCAATGTGGAAACAGTTGCTGTGTCACCGACCATTTTGCGCAGAGGTCCTGATTGGTGGAAACAGTTTGGCCGTGAGAATAACACCGGTACAAAGATTTTCTCTATATCCGGTCACGTGAACAAGCCCTGTAACGTCGAGGAAGCGATGAGCATTCCTCTGCGTGAGCTTATTGAAAAGCATGCGGGTGGTGTTCGTGGCGGTTGGGATAATCTGCTTGCAGTAATTCCGGGTGGATCATCTGTTCCAATGCTGCCAAAGCATGTGTGTGATACCATGACCATGGATTTCGATGCACTACGCGAAGCGGGATCCGGTTTGGGAACAGCGGCGGTTATCGTGATGGATAAATCCACCGATGTTGTCGAAGCTATCTGCCGACTTTCACATTTCTATCAACACGAAAGCTGTGGCCAGTGTACGCCATGCCGCGAAGGAACGGGATGGATGTTCCGTCTTATGCAGCGCATGGTTCGCGGCGAAGCTGATGTTGAAGAAATCGATATGCTTTGGGATGTTACAAAGCAGGTTGAAGGTCACACGATTTGTGCGCTTGGTGATGCTGCAGCTTGGCCGATCCAGGGCTTGATCCGGAATTTCCGTCCGGAATTAGAGCGCCGGATTAACGAATACAAGCAATCGCGCCAGGCAGCGGAGTAGGAGAGACTGATGCCAAAGTTGACGATTGACGGTAAAGAGATTGAAGTCGCAGACGGCCTGACAGTTCTTCAGGCTTGCGAACTTGCGGGGGCAGAAATTCCACGTTTCTGTTACCACGAACGTCTTTCCGTCGCCGGTAATTGCCGGATGTGTCTGGTCGAAATGGAACGTGCCCCGAAACCGATTGCATCTTGTGCAATGCCGGTTGGTGAAGGCATGGTGATCAAGACAGATACCGAGGTTGTTCAAAAAGCCCGTAAAGGGGTGATGGAATTCCTTTTGATCAATCACCCGCTTGATTGCCCGATCTGCGATCAGGGTGGTGAGTGTGATCTTCAGGATCAGGCCATGGCCTTTGGTCTTGATCATGGACGTTACAAAGAAAGCAAACGGGCGGTTACTGAAAAATATATGGGGCCATTGATCAAGACGATCATGACCCGCTGTATTCAGTGTACACGTTGTGTGCGTTTCTCGACTGAGGTTGCTGGTATTGAAGAAGTTGGTCTTTTAAATCGTGGTGGTCATGTTGAGATCACGACTTTGGAAAAGGCTGTTAATACTGAACTGTCCGGTAATCTGGTTGATGTTTGCCCTGTCGGTGCGTTGACGTCCAAACCTTATGCGTTCAATGCCCGTCCTTGGGAATTGAAAAAGGTAAACTCCATTGATGTGATGGATGCTGTCGGATCGAACATTCGTATTGATGTTCGTGGTCGTGAAGTGCTTCGTGTTCTTCCACGTATCCATGAAGATGTGAACGAAGAGTGGATCACCGATAAAACCCGTTACATTACAGATGGGTTGAGCCGTCAGCGTATTGATCGCCCCTATGTCCGTGTTGATGGCAAGTTGAAAGCAGCATCCTGGGATGAAGCCTTTGCCGCGATCAAAGGGAAATTATCTTCTCTTAAAGGAAATGAAATTGCGGCGATTTCTGGCGATCTGAACGATGCAGAATCCATGGTGGCTCTGAAAGACTTTATGGCTAATCTAGGGTCTGAAAATATCGACTGTCGTCAGGACGGCGCCAAGTTGAGCGCTGATGATCGTTCAACCTATCTCTTTAACAGCTCTATTGCTGGTATTGAAGAAGCCGACGCTGTTCTTCTTGTCGGAACAAATCCACGTTGGGAAGCCGCCCTCATTAATGCAAGATTGCGCAAACGCTTCCTAGAAGGTGGCTTTAAAGTAGGTATGATCGGTGAAGCAGCCGATCTGACTTATGAATATGAGTACTTAGGTGCAGGCCCGGACACTTTGAAAGAAGTTACATCTGGTAAAAGCTCTTTTGCTGATGTGCTGAAGGACGCCAAGAAGCCAATGATTATTGTTGGTATGGGCGCGTTGACCCGGGATGATGGTGCTGCAGTTTTAGCTGAAGCAAAAGCAATTGCCGATAAATACGGTCTTGTTCAGGATGACTGGAACGGTTTCAATGTTCTTCATACGGCAGCTTCTCGTGTTGCTGGCCTGGATCTAGGCTTGGTGCCGGGTAAGAACGGTGCTGATGTTGCTGGTATTCTGGATGGTGCTGAAAAAGGATCTATCAAAGCTGTTTACCTATTGGGTGCAGATGAGATTGATACTTCTAAGCTGAAGAATGCTTTTGTGATCTATCAAGGGCACCATGGGGATGCAGGCGCTTCGGCTGCGGATGTGATTTTACCGGGTGCGGCCTATACCGAGAAAAACGGTACCTATGTGAATACAGAAGGCCGCGTTCAATTGGGACGTCTTGCGACGTTCCCTCCGGGTGAAGCCAGAGAAGATTGGACTATTCTTCGTGCATTGTCAGAACAGGTTGGTGAGGCACTGCCTTATGATAACCTTGGGCAACTGCGTCAAAGAATGATCGACGTTAATCCTGTCTTTGCTGCAATTGACCAAGTCTCAACAATTGGCTTGGGCGATGTAGCAAAGAGTACGGGGAAACTATCTTCTGATCCTTTCACAAGTAACATCAAGAATTTCTATATGACTGATCCGATCAGCCGTTCATCTGAAACGATGTCTGCCTGTACAGAGCAATTTGTACTGGGTAAAGAGCAGGGAGCTACTGGAACAAATGGTTGAATTCTGGGAAGGATACGCTCTGCCAACGATCATGATCGTTGCGCAAATTATGGTAATTGTCGGTCCTTTGCTGATCGCGGTGGCCTATCTTACGCTGGCGGAACGTAAAGTTATCGGTGCGATGCAGCTTCGCAAAGGACCAAACGTTGTTGGGCCTTTTGGTGCGTTGCAACCTTTTGCCGATGCGGTCAAGTTGATGATGAAGGAGACTATTCTTCCTTCGGGATCGAACAAGATCATCTTCATCATGGCACCAATGCTTACGTTTATTCTGAGTCTTGTTGCTTGGGCCGTTATTCCTTTTGGCGAAGGTCTGGTTGTTAGTGATATCAATGTCGGTATTCTCTACCTTTTCGCGATCTCATCACTGGGTGTTTATGGCGTGATTATGGCGGGGTGGGCTTCTAACTCGAAGTATCCTTTCATTGGTGCGCTTCGTTCCGCGGCTCAGATGGTGTCCTACGAAGTTTCCATGGGGTTGGTGATTGTTACCGTTCTCTTGTGCGTAGGATCATTAAACCTGTCAGATATCGTGATGGCGCAAAAAGGGAATTACGGCCTTTTGAACTGGTATGCGTTCCCGTTGCTGCCAATGTTTGTGATCTTCTTCATTTCCATTCTGGCCGAAACAAACCGTTCACCATTCGATTTACCCGAGGGCGAATCAGAAATCGTGGCGGGTTTCATGGTAGAGTATTCTTCCATGAGCTTTGCGTTATTCTTCCTTGGGGAATACGCAAACATGATCCTGATGAGTGCAATGGCTACAATTCTTTTCCTTGGTGGCTGGTTGCCGCCTTTGGATATTGCGCCGTTGAACTGGATACCTGGTCCTGTTTGGTTCTCATTAAAGATTGCAATGGTTCTTTTCTGTTTCCTATGGGTTCGTGCCACATTCCCGCGCTTCCGTTATGACCAACTGATGCGTTTGGGATGGAAAGTTTTCCTGCCGTTTTCCCTATTATGGGTGTTCCTGACGGCTGGCGTACTGGTTGGTTTTGACCTGTTACCTGTGGCTCAATAGGAGATCTGGTGATGGAAAAGAAAATAATAAAAAGAAATATGGAGAGATAGAGGACGATGGCTTTTATGAAAAACCCAGTCCGCAGTCTTCTTTTGACCGAACTGCTTTCCGGAATGGCTTTGACGCTTAAATACTTCTTTAAGCCAAAGGTCACCCTTAACTACCCATACGAAAAAGGGCCAATTAGCCCCCGTTTTCGTGGAGAGCATGCTTTGCGCCGCTACCCGAATGGGGAAGAGCGTTGTATCGCCTGTAAGTTGTGCGAAGCTATTTGCCCGGCACAGGCGATTACAATCGAAGCTGAGCCGCGTGATGACGGTAGTCGCCGTACAACACGCTATGACATTGATATGACGAAGTGTATCTATTGCGGATTTTGCCAAGAGGCTTGCCCGGTGGACGCAATTGTCGAGGGACCAAACTTTGAGTTTGCGACTGAGACACGTGAAGAGCTTTTCTATGATAAAGACAAGTTACTTGCGAATGGCGACCGTTGGGAAACCGAAATTGCGCAGAACATCGCGTTGGATACTCCTTACCGCTAAAAGCTTGGGATAAAAAAGTGTTTATGAAAAAAATCATATGCCAACACCAGGCCTATAAAGAAAGGGTAGCCAAATGATCGTTCAGGCGCTCGTCTTCTATCTATTTGCAGCAGTTGCCATTGCTTCGGCAGTTATGGTGATTTCTTCCAAGAATCCGGTTCATTCGGTTCTGTTCCTTATCCTCTGTTTCTTTAATGCGGCTGGTCTTTTTGTGCTGATGGGGGCTGAATTCCTCGCGATGATCCTCGTGGTCGTTTATGTCGGGGCTGTGGCAGTTCTCTTCCTCTTTGTTGTGATGATGCTTGATATCAATATCGAGCGTGCACGACAGGGCTTTAAGCAATATTTGCTGATTGGCGGTTCTATCGGTCTGGTTCTCTTTATGGAACTTGTCGTGATCTTGTCTTCATCATTCACAGCACCTGATGTTATGGCTACGGCGGCTGTGCCAATTCCCGATATGGACACTGTTCATAACACGCGGGCTTTGGGGCAGGTGCTTTACACTAAATACGCATACCTCTTCCAAGCTTGTGGTTTGATCTTATTGGTTGCGATGGTCGGAGCAATTGTTCTGACGCTCCGTCAGCGTGACGGTGTTCGTAAACAGGTTATTTCTGATCAAATCAACCGTAGTCGTGAAGAGTCCGTTGAAATCAAAAAAGTATCCAGCGGGAGTGGAATCTAACCATGTTAGAAATTGGTCTAGCCCATTACCTAGTTGTCGCGGCTGTTTTGTTTACCCTAGGTATCTTCGGTATCTTTCTGAACAGAAAGAACGTCATTGTTATTATGATGTCGATTGAGCTTATGCTCTTGGCCGTGAACATCAACTTTGTGGCTTTCTCTACCCATATGGGTGATCTGGTTGGTCAGGTCTTCGCCGTCTTTATTTTGACTGTTGCTGCTGCTGAGGCGGCGATTGGTCTGGCGATCCTGGTTATCTACTTCCGTAATCGCGGGTCAATCGCGGTTGAAGATATCAACATGATGAAAGGCTAATCCGACGATGGAAAACTTTATAGTCTTTCTCCCTCTGTTAGGTTCATTTATTGCCGGTCTGTTTGGCAAGTGGATCGGCGATCGCGGAGCCCAAGTACTAACTACTGGGTTACTACTTGTATCAGCTGTTTTATCATTCGTTGTTTTCTTTGATGTCGCCATTGATGGAAACGCGCGGACAACACATTTGTTTACCTGGATTAATTCTGGTGATTTTCAGCTATCCTGGGCGTTGAAAATTGATACACTAACAGCCGTAATGCTGATTGTTGTCACTGTTGTCTCGTCAATGGTGCACCTCTATTCAATTGGTTATATGTCCGAAGACAAGTCAATTACGCGCTTCTTTTCGTACCTGTCACTTTTCACCTTTTTCATGCTGATGCTGGTTACTTCTGATAACCTTGTTCAGATGTTCTTTGGTTGGGAAGGTGTTGGTCTGGCGTCATACCTGCTGATTGGTTTCTGGTATGAAAAGGCGTCGGCATGTTCGGCAGCGATGAAAGCGTTTCTGGTCAACCGAGTTGCTGATATTGGCTTTGCTCTTGGCATTATGGGTGTTTTTGTCCTCTTTGGTTCTGTCAACTTTGCTGAAATTTTCCCTCAGGCAGAGGGGCTATCGACAGCTCAGTTCACATTCCTTGGCTATGAAGGGCATGCCCTGACAATTATTTGTCTGTTGCTCTTTGTTGGTGCAATGGGCAAATCAGCTCAACTTGGTCTGCACACATGGTTGCCTGATGCGATGGAAGGCCCGACCCCTGTTTCTGCGCTTATTCACGCGGCGACAATGGTGACAGCGGGTATCTTCATGCTTTGTCGTTTCTCGCCTGTGTTTGAATATGCACCTGCAGCGCTGGAAGTTGTTACTTACGTTGGTGCCGCAACGGCCTTCTTTGCAGCAACAATTGGTCTGACTCAGTTTGATATCAAACGCGTAATTGCCTATTCAACCTGTTCACAGCTTGGCTATATGTTCTTTGCGATCGGTGTATCTGCTTATGGTGGTGCTATTTTCCACCTGATGACACACGCTTTCTTTAAAGCGCTGTTGTTCTTAGGTGCTGGTTCTGTGATCCATGCGATGCACCACGAACAGGATATGCGTAAGATGGGTGGTATCTGGAAAATGATTCCGGCGACCTATCTTCTTATGTGGATCGGGTCAATTGCCTTGGCGGGTATTCCACCGCTTTCAGGATATTTCTCGAAAGATCTTATCCTTGAAGCTGCTTATGCTGATCATTCCACACAGGGTATGTTTGCCTTCTGGGCGGGGACAGCTGCTGCCTTTATGACAGCATTTTATTCCTGGCGTCTGCTGATCATGACCTTCCATGGTAATCCGCGTGCGGATGAACACACTATGAAGGGCGTTCACGAATCACCAATGGTGATGATGATCCCATTACTTGTTCTGGGTGTTGGTGCTCTCTTTGCTGGGTGGTTGGGATACAATTATTTCGTGGGTGATCTTAAAGCAGAATTTTGGGGTGATTCACTTCTGGTTCTAGCTGCAAATGATACGGTTGAAGCGGCACACCATGTTCCGACATGGGTGAAGCTTGTACCATTAATTGCAGCGATCAGCGGGATTGTTCTGGCATATGTTTTCTATATGTTCGTGCCAAGCCTTCCTGCGACTTTCGTGTCAATCATCAAACCAATCCATACCTTCGTTTACAGGAAATGGATGTTTGATGAACTCTATGACTTTCTCTTTGTACGTCCTGCTGTCAAGATTGGCCGCTTTCTCTGGAAATCCGGGGATGGTGCTGTAATTGATGCTTACGGACCAGATGGGGTGAGTTCGCTTACACGCATTCTTGCGGGTAAAGCGAGCCGTCTACAAAGCGGATATGTCTATCATTACGCATTTGCCATGTTAATCGGGGTTGTTGCCCTGATTACCTGGTATATCGTTTCCAACGCAGGTTAAGGGCTATGCAAGATCATATTCTCTCAATTGTGACCTTTGCCCCTTTGTTGGGTGCGCTTATCATTCTTCTTATCCGGGGGGATAATGAAGAGGCAGTTGCTAAAAACTCACGCTGGGTTGCCCTTTGGGTATCTGGGGTGACGTTCGCGGTTTCTCTTCTTCTCTGGACAGGATTTGAACGTGGAACTGCCGAGTTCCAGTTTGTGGAAGACGTTGAATGGATGCCTTCGCTTGGTCTGTCCTATCGGATGGGTGTCGATGGTATCTCTGTTCTCTTTGTTCTGCTTTCAACACTTCTGACGCCAATTTGCATTATCTCTTCATGGGGTGCTGTGAACAAACGTGTGAAGGAATACATGGTTTCTTTCCTTATTCTTGAAACCATGATGGTCGGCATGTTCTGTGCGCTTGATATTGTTGTCTTCTACATCTTCTTCGAAGGTGTGTTGATCCCGATGTTCCTGATCATTGGTGTCTGGGGCGGTGCGCGTCGTGTTTATGCGGCTTTCAAACTGTTCCTCTATACACTTGCAGGATCTGTATTGATGCTGGTTGCCATTCTGGCAATGTATTCATTCGCAGGTACAACGGATATCACGGCGTTGATGACAACCACTTTTCCGTCTGAAATGCAGAAGTGGCTTTGGATAGCCTTCTTTGCTTCCTTTGCGGTTAAGGTGCCGATGTGGCCCGTTCATACATGGTTGCCAGACGCACACGTGGAAGCCCCAACAGCTGGATCTGTTATTCTTGCCGGGGTTCTATTGAAAATGGGGGCTTATGGCTTCCTGCGTTTCTCGCTACCAATGATGCCTGAAGCCTCTGTATACTTCACACCTTTGGTTTATACGCTTTCTATTGTTGCGGTGATCTATACATCACTTGTTGCTTTGGCGCAGGAAGATATGAAAAAGCTGATTGCTTATTCTTCTGTTGCACATATGGGCTATGTGACAATCGGTATCTTTGCCGCGAACCAACAAGGTATCGAAGGCGCAATCTATCAGATGCTGTCACATGGTGTTGTTTCTGCGGCACTCTTCCTTTGTGTTGGCGTTATCTATGACCGTATGCATACACGTATGATTGCGGCGTATGGTGGCGTTGTGGACAGGATGCCTGTCTATGCCCTGATGTTCATGGTCTTTATGCTTGCGTCAGTCGGCTTGCCAGGAACAGGTGGTTTTGTTGGCGAATTTCTTGTTTTGGTCGGGGCGTTTAAAGCAAACACATGGGTTGCTGCACTTGCTGCAACAGGTATGGTCTTGGGCGCAGCCTACATGCTTTACCTTTATCGCAAGGTAATCTTCGGGAAACTGGAAAAAGATGATGTGAAAGCACTTCTGGATCTCAACTGGAGAGAAAAAGCTGTCTTTGCACCTTTGATCATTCTTACACTCTGGATGGGGATTTATCCGCCGAGCTTTCTGGATATCATGTCTGCATCAGTAAGTAATCTTGTCACTAACTATGAGACTGCAATCGCAGCCTCGAACGCCGCGCCGATGTTTGCGCAGGTCTTTGGTCAATAGAGGGGCTATCAAGATGATCACAACAGATCTATCAATGGCATTGCCCGAGATTTTCCTGGCATGTTCTGCAACGGTGCTGCTGCTTTACGGAGCTTATGCAGGAAATAAAACAGCTGGTTTTGTTTCGGCTTTGTCGGTTGCTGTCATTGCTGTCGCTTTCGGCCTGATCTTCTTTGGCGGTCAAAAACAAGGTTTAGCATTCGGTGGCCTCTTTGTTGTTGATGCCTATGCGAACTATATGAAACTTGTTGCTTTGACGGCATCTGGCTTTGGTATTTTGATGACCCAGCGCTTCGTTGAACGTGAAGGCATGGCAAGGTTTGAAATTCCTGTGCTGATGGTCTTGGCGACGCTCGGCATGATGATGATGATCTCGTCAAATGACTTGATGTCACTATATGTCGGTCTGGAACTTCAAAGCTTGGCACTTTATGTCATTGCTGCTATTCGCCGTGAAAACCTGCGTTCTTCAGAAGCTGGCTTGAAGTACTTTGTGCTCGGCGCCTTGTCTTCGGGGATGTTGTTGTACGGTTGTTCCATGATCTATGGGTTTACCGGAACCACAGACTTTGACACGCTGGGAACTGTTATTTCTGGCCTTGCTGCTGGAGATCAGTCTCCACAGGTTGGTCTTGTTGTTGGCTTGGTTTTTGTTTGTGCCGCCATTGCGTTCAAGATTTCTGCGGTACCATTCCATATGTGGACACCGGATGTTTACGAGGGCGCACCAACCCCTGTGACAGCCTTTTTCGCGTCTGCCCCAAAAGTTGCAGCCATCGCACTTTTTGCCAGATTGCTAAGTGATCCATTTGGATCATTGGTCGCGGAATGGCAACAGATCATTGTGTTTGTGGCGCTTGCATCCATGATTTTGGGTTCTCTTGCTGCGATCAAGCAAACCAATATCAAACGTCTGATGGCCTATAGTTCTATTGGTAATATTGGTTATGCGTTGGTTGGTTTGGCTGCTGGAACGCAGGCGGGTGTTGAAGGTCTTGTCATTTACATGACGATTTACATCTTCATGAACATGGGAACCTTTGCGTGTATTCTTAGCATGCGCCAGAAAGGTACCATGGTCGAAGAGATTGATGACCTCAAAGGCTTGAGTAAAACCAGCCCAGCGATGGCGCTGGCCTTGACAATCTTTATGTTCTCAATGGCTGGTATTCCGCCACTCGCTGGTTTCTTTGCAAAGTACGTGGTTTTTGCTGCTGCTGTTGATGCCGGACTGACAACATTGGCTGTGATTGGTATTTTGACTTCTGTAATCGGAGCGTTCTATTACCTCCGCATTATTAAAGTGATGTACTTTGATGAGCCAAGTGGATCTTTCGACAAACCTATTGGTGCTGAAATGACATTGGTATTGACAGTAACAACTGCTTTTGTCGTGTTCTTTATTCTGTTCTCATCACCAATTATGGATGGTGCAGCGGTTGCTGCTTCGGCTCTCTTTGCCGGGTAAAGATATGAAAGAGGGAACCTCATCCCTTGTCATTCCATCTTCTTTTGCAGTGATCTGCAAAGAAGATGTAGGTAGTACAAATGATGAGGTTCGTCTTCTTGCTGAACAGGGGGCCCAAGACGGAACAATCGTCTGGGCCCTTCGTCAATCTGCGGGCCGGGGAAGACAAGGGCGAACATGGGTTAGTCCTGTCGGCAATCTTTATTTTTCGACACTTTTGCGCCCTGAGAAATCTATTGCTGAAGCCGCTAACCTAAGCTTTGTTGCATCTTTGGCCCTGTCCGATGCCATACGTCAACTGGATCGTAAGCTTGTGCCTGGCTTGAAGTGGCCTAATGATGTTTTGCTCTCTGGTAAAAAAGTGTCCGGTATCCTGCTTGAGAGTAAAGCGGATCGTTCTGGCGAGCTCGATTATCTGATCATGGGGATCGGCGTTAATCTGGAACACTATCCGGATGATGCTCGTTATCCTGCGACCAGTTTGCGTGAACAGGGGCTGTCAGATGATATCGGAGCCGATAAATTGTTGGAAAGCTTTATCAATAGTTTTGACGCCAGATACAAACTATGGAAGAAAGAGGGCTTCGATAGTGTGCGGTCAGCTTGGCTGGATCAGGCACATGGTTTAGGTGAAAAAATTTACGTCAGGCTTCCCGGCGAAACACTTTCCGGCCGCTTTGTCACCATCGACAAAGATGGTGCACTGGACTTGGATCTGGAAAATGGCAAACAGCGGTTGGTTACCGCAGGGGACGTCTTCTTTGCTTCTTGAAACCGAGATAGACACCGAGACAGATAATGCTGCTTGTTATTGATTCAGGTAATACAAATGTGGTTTTTGCCATTTATGACGGGCATGACCAAAAAGGCTATTGGCGCGCGACCAGTGACAGTAAAAAAACGGCTGATGAATATGCCGTCTGGTTAACGCAGCTTATGGCTTTAAAAGGACTGGAGCCAAAAGACATAACGGGTGCGATCCTTGCCAATGTTGTTCCTGCGTCAAACTATAATCTCAAAACACTATGCCAGAGCTATTTTTCCTGTACGCCGCTAATGGTTGAGTTAGGTAAAATTAATTTGGGGCTGAAAGTAAATATCGATCACCCCGAACAAGCGGGCGCTGACCGCCTTGTGAATGCGGTGGCCGGGTATCAGCGCTATGGCGGTAATCTTATTCTGATTGACTTTGGGACGGCCACCACCTTTGACATTGTTGGTGCAGATGGTGCCTATGAAGGTGGGGTTATAGCGCCGGGTGTTAACCTGTCTATTGAAGCGCTGTATATGGCGTCAGCAAAGCTCCCCCGGATCGATATCAAAGCGCCTTCACAGGTAATTGGTAAAGCAACCATCCCGGCCATGGAATCAGGCATCTTCTGGGGCTATATATCTATGGTCGAAGGCATGGTACAACGCATCCGCGATGAATACGGTACCCCGCTAAAGGTTGTTGCGACCGGTGGCCTAGCTCAGTTGTTTGATACGGCGACCGATGTCATTGATCATATTGATAAAGATGTAACTCTTCGTGGCTTGATCGCCATCTATGAATTAAATAGTCAAAAGACTTAAGTTAGGTAAGAAATGCGTAAAGCGGTTGTCGCTAAAAAAGACGAGCTCTTGTTCCTGCCTCTTGGTGGTACAGGCGAAATTGGGATGAACCTGAACCTCTATGGCCATAATGGTAAGTGGCTGATGGTAGATTTGGGGATTTCTTTTGCTGATGGGGCAAGGTATCCGGGTATTGATGTTATCATGCCTGACCCGACCTTTATTGAAGAGCAGAGAGAGAATCTCGTCGGATTGGTTCTGACCCATGCGCACGAAGATCACATCGGTGCTGTTCCACATTTGTGGTCTGAATTGCGTTGTCCGATTTATTGTACGCCTTTCACCAAATCTATGGTCTATTCCAAATTGGTTGAGGCTGGGATCGAAGATGAAGCCGAAATCACGGTTATCCCGGTTGCAGGTACTTTTACGGCGGGACCATTTGAAATCGAATTGATTTCCATGACCCATTCTATCCCAGAACCGGCTTCTCTGTTGATCAGAACAACATGTGGCACGGTTTTTCATTCCGGGGACTGGAAGTTTGATCCTGAACCTTTGGTTGGCCCGCATTATGACAAGAAGCGTCTTCAGGCTTTGGCCGATGAAGATATTCTGGCAATGATCAGTGATTCAACCAATGTGATGTCTACCAGTGAATCTGGGTCTGAAGCATCTGTTCGTAATGGGCTTATTGATGTAATCGCAAAATGCACAGGCCGTGTTGCGGTGACGTGTTTTGCAAGTAACGTCGCAAGAGTTGAATCTGTTATGAAAGCGGCAGAGATTTGCGGCCGTCGGGTTGTTCTTCTTGGGCGTTCAATGCACCGAATTTATGCTGCTGCTCGTGAGAATGGCTATCTCAAAACAGTTGCTCCTTTACTTTCTGAGGATGAATTTTCCTATATGCCCAAGGGCGAGGTTCTTGTTCTTTGTACGGGGAGCCAAGGCGAACCACGGTCTGCCTTGTCACGCTTGTCAAAGGATGGGTTCAAGCATGTATATTTGGAAGAAGATGATACGATTATCTTCTCGTCCAGAATAATTCCGGGTAACGAGACATCAATTTTCAGATTACAAAACAATCTGTCTGAACTGGGTGTTCGGGTGATCACTGATCGGGACGAACATGTTCATGTATCCGGACATCCGGGGAAAGAAGAAGTTCGCAAGCTTTATGAATGGGTGCAGCCCAAAGTCTCTGTGCCTGTTCATGGTGAAGCGCGGCATCTACGTGCCCATGCAAAACTAGCTGCTGAATGTGGTGTGAAAACTCAGATCGTGGCAAAGAATGGTCATCTTATCCGTCTGGCACCAGGTAAGGCAGAAAAGATTAAAGAAATAGATTCCGGGCTTCTCGCAATAGAAGACCGTCGCCTTATTCCAATTGATAGCCCGATTATCAAAGCGCGTCAGAAAATGATGTATAACGGATCGGCGGTTGTTTCTCTGGTTATCAATGAAGCAAACATGCTGGCTGATACGCCTCAATTGACCGTTCAGGGAATTCTTGATCTTGATGAAGAGTTTGAGGACTTTGAAGACGCAATCGATTATCTGAAAGATATCTTTGGCACACTGAAAAAATCTGAAATGAAAAATGACAGTATTATTCGCGAAGTTGCTATTCGCGCTGTGCGTCGTCATTTTAGCAAAATTTATGATAAGAAGCCTGTAACGGATGTACATATTATCCGTTTGGCTTCTTATCTGGATTAAAAGAGGTTTAACAATGATTGGTCGTTTAAATCATGTTGCGATTGCTGTTCCCGATTTGAATGCAGCGGTTGCCCAGTATCGTGATGTGTTGGGGGCGGAAGTGACCGAAGCGGTTGATCAGCCCGATCATGGTGTAACAGTCGTCTTTGTCAATCTTCCCAATACCAAAATAGAATTTCTTTATCCTTTGGGTGAGAATTCACCAATAGGCAATTTTCTGGAAAAGAACCCCGCAGGTGGTATTCATCATATCTGTTATGAAGTTGATGATATTGTTATCGCTCGGGATAAGCTTAAAGCAGAAGGCGCTAGGGTGCTTGGGGACGGCGAACCTAAAATAGGGGCGCATAACAAACCAGTCCTTTTCCTGCATCCAAAAGATTTTTGTGGAACCCTTGTTGAGCTGGAACAGGCTTAGGTTGAGAGAGAATTAAAGATGAACTGGGTTACGGGTATTCTTGTTTACGTTATTATTTGGTGGTTGATATTTTTTATGGCGCTTCCCTTTGGTGTTCGAGCCGAAGAAAATCCTGAAGTTGGTCATGAACCCTCAGCCCCGAAAAATCCGATGCTTCTGCGTAAGGCCCTTATCACGAGTGCCATCGCAGCTGTTTTGTGGGGCGTTGCTTATTACGTTATTACTAATCAATTGATCACAATTGGTGAGTTAGCCTATTAATTGTAATGAGTAATAGATAAAGCATTATAGATTTATAAACGGCCTGTTGATATTATTACCAGCAGGCCGTTTTTTTTGACTCATCTTCTTAATATGGTGTGATAATGCATTGTTATTATTGTTTTTATCTGGTTAAAAATTTTCGTTCATTCGCGTCGGCATCTATTTGTGCGCTTATCTTGGCGCCACCCGCGTACGCGGAAGTAAGTTCATTGGAAAATGGCGTAATAACGATTGAGGAAGACGATTGTCGTCGTTTGATGTTACACCATCCAAGCGATGATGTTGCCTATACGCCCGGCGTAAGTAAAAGAGGGAAAAAAATTGTCCCGGCGGATTTGAATGCACAGCCAATCGTTCTTCCCGAAATCATTCGAATTCCGATAACTATTGATATGTTCGAGCGCTATAATATTCCCGCAAACAAAGCCAATTTTGAAGCAGATGCCGAGATCGGTGTTGTTGAAGTACACAAAAATGGCGAAGCTTTTTTCAATGGCCAGCGGCTTCAAAGTGAAGAACAGAGAGAGTTATCCCTGAAGTGTCAGGAAATATTAGACCGCGAGTAGTTTCGTGGTTATCGCCTGATATCATAAACAGGCTAAAATTTCTTAGGAAAAGCTTGTTTTTCTGTCATGGACAAGTGCCATTTCATCCCATATATATGACCGCATACTTTTCAGTCCTATAACTGAATTGTTCCTTATTTATTATTGATCTCATAGCATTCCAGGATATCCAGATGCGCCTTTCTGCTTATTTCCTTCCAACACTGAAGGAAAACCCAACCGAGGCACAGATTGTCTCTCACCGTTATATGTTGCGTGCGGGCATGATCCGTCAGGCTACATCTGGAATTTATTCTTGGTTACCGATGGGCTTGAAAGTCCTTCGTAAGGTCGAGCAGATTATCCGCGAAGAACAAAACCGGGCAGGGGCGCAGGAAATCCTGATGCCGACCATCCAGCCTGCTGATTTGTGGCGCAAGTCTGGCCGTTATGATGATTACGGCAAAGAAATGCTGCGTATCGAAGATCGTCACGGTCGGGACATGCTCTATGGGCCAACCAATGAAGAGATGGTCACAGAAATCTTTGCCAATGCGGTAAAGAGCTACAAAGATCTGCCGAAAAATCTCTATCACATTCAGTGGAAATTCCGTGACGAAGTTCGCCCGCGTTTTGGTGTGATGCGTGGTCGCGAATTCTTTATGAAAGATGCCTATTCTTTCGATATTGATTTTGAATCGGCCAAAGCCGCGTACAACCGGATGTTTGTTTCCTACCTGCGCACCTTTGAGCGCCTGGGATTGCGGGCCATTCCAATGGCTGCTGACACAGGACCAATCGGCGGAGACCTCAGTCACGAGTTTATCATTCTTGCCGATACAGGTGAGTCCGAAGTGTTCTGTCACTCTGACTTTTTGGAAAAAGCATCTCCTTCTGCTGATGTTGATTACAGCGGTGATTTGCAGCCAATTGTTGATGACTGGACCAGCATCTATGCGGCAACAGATGAAATGTACGTCAAAGAAGACTTTGAAGGATCTGTTCTTGAAGACAAGAGAATGCAGTGCCGCGGCATTGAGGTCGGACATATCTTCCACTTTGGTACAAAATACTCTGAGCCAATGGGGGCTTATGTCCTTAACAGCGAAGGTGAAAACGTTCCTGTCTTTATGGGCTCTTATGGTATCGGTGTTTCCCGTCTCTTGGGCGCTATTATCGAAGCCAGTCACGATGAAAACGGTATTATCTGGCCGGAAGCAGTGGCACCTTACCAAGTTGGCTTGATCAATCTGAAAGCCAAAGATGAAGCCTGTGCCAAGGCTTGTGATGATCTTTATCAGAAGTTTAATACTGCTGGAGTTGATTGCCTTTACGATGATCGTGATACCTCTGCGGGGGCTAAATTCAAAGACATGGATCTGATCGGTTTGCCTTGGCAGATGGTTATCGGACCACGTGGCCTTAAAAATGGCGTAGTTGAGTTGAAAAATCGTAAGACTGGTGAGAAAGAAGAGCTAACATTGGAAGCTGCGCTTTCTAAATTAGGCCTTTAGGATTTAGACGGGAAGAGAGATAGTTGATGGTTTTTGGTGCTTTTGAGCGCATGGTGGCCTTACGCTACCTCCGTTCCCGTCGTAAAGAAGGGTTTATTTCAGTCATTGCAGGCTTTTCCCTAGTTGGTATTGCCTTGGGCGTTGCGACTTTGATTATTGTGATGTCCGTCATGAACGGGTTCCGTCAAGAGCTTCTTGGCCGGATACTCGGGGTTAATGGTCATTTGGCTGTGGTCGGGGTTCAGGGTGATCTTGTTGACTATAAAACGATCGCTGAACGGATAAGCGCCCTATCCAGTGTGACAAGTGCAACTCCGCAGGTGCAGGGGCAAGTCATGGTCACGGCCAGCGGTACAGCTACGGGTGGTTTGGTCCGTGGCATGGCACCAAAAGATCTCAAAGCACGTAAGTTGATTGCGGAAAAAATTGTCGCTGGATCGCTGAATGATTTTACTGGTGATAATGTTGTAATCGGGGAACGTTTGGCGAGAAGTTTACGTCTCGGTGTTGGGGATAAAATTACCCTGGTATCCCCGAATAGCTCGGTCACTGTCTTCGGTTCTATTCCACGCCTTAAGGCCTATACCATTGCAGCCCTTTTTGACATCGGGATGTATGAATACGACAGCAGTTTTATCTACATGACGCTTGATGCTGCGCAGATCTTTTTTGAGTTACCAGAAATGGTAAATACGATTGAGGTTTTTGTTGATAACCCGGATCTGACGAATGCGGTGCGTCGGGATATACACAACACAATAGGCACAGGGATCGTTACGCGAGATTGGCAGCAAAGTAACGCCAGCTTCTTTAATGCTATTCAGGTTGAACGCAATGTTATGTTCTTGATCCTGTCGCTTATTATCCTTGTTGCTGTTTTCAATATCGTTTCCGGCCAGATCATGCTGGTTAAAGACAAGGGGCGTGATATCGCAATTCTGCGAACGATGGGGGCAACGCGGGGAATGATCCTCAGGGTTTTCTTCCTTAGTGGGGCATCTATTGGTGTTATCGGTACCTTGGCTGGATTTGTACTTGGTCTGTCCTTTGCAGAAAACATCGAAACAATCCGGCAATGGCTGGAAGGTTTGTCCGGAACCAATCTTTTTGATGCCGAGATTTATTTCCTTTCCAAGCTACCAGCAGTCGTAGAGACATCCGAAGTGCTTCAGGTTGTCGGTATGGCCTTGTTCTTTTCATTCCTCGCCCCGATTTTTCCTGCGTGGCGTGCTGCGCGGTTAGATCCTGTGGAGGCAATTCGCTATGAATAAGGAAATGAAAGGTCTATCCCTTGTTGGTGTTAATAAAACCTATAAACAAGGGGCGAAAGAACTTCATGTTCTTAATGATGTCAGTTTTGATATCAGGCCGGGTGAACTGGTTGCACTGATAGGCCCTTCCGGTGCTGGTAAATCAACGCTTTTACACAGTGCGGGGCTTCTCGAAAAACCTGATAGCGGTGACATTCTGGTTAATGGAACGCCATCAGCTTCTCTGAATGATAAAAACAGAACATCGCTCCGTCGCGATACGATTGGTTTTGTTTATCAGTATCATCATCTCCTTCCTGAATTTTCTGCGGTGGAAAATGTTATCCTGCCACAGATGATCACCGGACTATCCCATAAAAAAGCTCATAAACGGGCGAGTGAGCTTCTGGATACGGTAGGACTTGCCGAGCGTATTTCTCACCGTCCTGCGGAATTGTCGGGTGGTGAGCAACAGCGTGTAGCAATCGCGCGAGCACTCGCAAATGCACCATCTGTTCTGCTGGCTGATGAGCCAACAGGTAATCTTGATCCGGAAACGGCTAACAGAGTTTTTGAGCTGTTGCTAAAGCTTGTTCGTTCTGTGGGGCTTACAGCCTTGATCGCAACGCACAATCATGAACTGGCCGGCCGTATGGATCGGGTTCTTCATTTTGAGAATGGTAAAGTTCGCTAAATTAATTTCTTAAAAATTTATATTAAAAATAAGCCATAGTAGATTGTTTTTAATATGAAATTGTTTGCATGAATAAAAACTCGATACCTGTTGGCTTCGGGTTTTTATTTTGCCTTTTCCAAGCTATCTGGAGTATAGCTGATCCTGAAATATTGACGTTACAGTTTTATTTAATTTGAGAGTTTCCTTATGGCGTATGCCGACTTTGTTCATCTTCGGGTTCATACCGCTTATTCCCTGTCTGAAGGCGCTATTAAGGCCAAAGAACTTGTTGAGCTGTGCAAGAAGCATGATATGCCAGCTGCTGCAATTACGGACAGTAGTAACATGTTCGGGGCTCTCGAATTTTCACTGACAGCCAAAGGTGCAGGTGTTCAGCCAATTATGGGGACGCAGTTAATGGTTGCGCGTCCCGATGCTGATAAGCGGACAGGTGCGATTGTTCCCGAGCCTGATCAATTGGTTCTCATTGCCCAAAACCAAAAGGGCTACATGAACTTGATGCACCTGATTTCTCATGCCTTTATGGAGACAGAAACAGGACTGACACCACAGGTAACTCTTGCCGATCTTGAGCGTAGTAATGAAGGTTTGATCGCCTTGAGTGCAGGTCCGAAAGGCGCTGTTGGACGTTTGTTACTGGAAAATAGAACTGCTGATGCAGAGGCTATTTTTACGCAATTGGCGGGTATTTTTCAGGGCCGTTTTTATGTAGAGCTGATGCGCCACGGGTTAGCTGAAGAGCAAGTAATTGAAGATCGTTTGATTGATCTGGCTTATAAACATTGTGTTCCGTTGGTTGCGACAAACGAGGCCTTTTTTGCCGCTGATGATATGTATCTTCCGCATGATGCTCTGATTTGTATTGCGGAAGGGGCTTACGTTTCTCAAAGTGAACGTCGCCGCTTGACGCCTGAGCATCGGTTCAAATCTGCCGATGAAATGAAGCGGCTTTTCGCGGATATACCAGAGGCTATTGAGAATACTCTAGTCATTGCGCAACGTTGTTCCTGGTTTGTAGAACCAATTGCGCCGATCTTGCCACCGTTCGACACGGGGGATGGCCGATCCGAAACCGAAGAATTACGCCATCAGTCAGAGGTCGGGCTGGATGATCGTCTGGAAAAACACGTCTTTACGGCTGATATGGATGACGCTGAGCGTGAAGAGGTGGCTAAGCCTTATCGAGAACGGCTTGAATATGAATTGGGGATCATCGAACAGATGGGTTTCCCCGGCTACTTCCTTATTGTTGCCGATTTTATTATGTGGGCAAAGGAACAAAATATTCCAGTTGGACCCGGGCGTGGATCAGGTGCGGGATCTGTCGTGGCCTGGGTTTTAACGATTACCGACCTTGATCCTTTGCGTTGGGGCTTGCTTTTCGAGAGGTTTTTGAACCCGGAACGTGTTTCCATGCCTGATTTTGATGTGGATTTCTGTCAGGACAAGCGCGACAAGGTGATCACCTACGTTCAGGATAAGTACGGGCGAGATAAGGTCGCGCAGATTATCACTTTTGGTAAGTTACAGGCGAGAGCAGCTCTCCGTGACGTTGGTCGTGTTCTGCAAATGCCATATCCACAAGTGGACCGTTTGAGTAAGCTTGTGCCGAATAACCCGGCCAAACCAACATCATTGCCAGAGGCGATTGCGCAGGAGCCTCAACTTAGAGAAATGGCCCGTACCGATGAAGCCGTTGATAATCTTTTGAACATTGCTCAAAAGATTGAAGGCCTTTACCGCCATGCATCAACCCATGCCGCGGGGGTTGTGATTGGGGATCGGCCACTTGACCAGCTGGTACCGCTTTACCGAGATCCACGTTCAGACATGCCGGTGACACAGTTCAATATGAAGTTTGTTGAACAAGCTGGTTTGGTAAAGTTCGATTTTCTAGGTTTGAAAACCTTGACTGTTTTGGAGCGCGCTTGCGAGTTTATCCGGTCTTCGGGCATACAAATTAACCTCAGTGAAGTGCCGTTGGACGATAAAGCTTCTTTTGAGTTGCTCGGGCGTGGAGATACGGTTGGTGTATTCCAGCTGGAATCCACTGGTATGCGCGATGTTCTCAAACGAATGAAACCTGATAGGTTCGAGGATATCATCGCGGTCGTGGCGTTGTATCGTCCTGGTCCGATGGAGAACATTCCAAGTTATATCCTTCGAAAAAAAGGTGAAGAGACGCCTGACTATATGCATCCCTTGATCGAGGATATCCTGAAAGAAACCTACGGGATTATGATCTATCAGGAACAGGTGATGCAGATCGCGCAGCAGCTTTCCGGTTATTCATTAGGCGGTGCGGATTTGCTGCGCCGCGCTATGGGTAAAAAAATTCAGGCAGAAATGGATGCGCAACGAAAGATCTTTGTTGAGGGGGCCGTCAAAAACGACGTTAAGGCCGCGAAGGCAGATGAGATCTTTGATCAGGTCAACAAGTTTGCAGGTTATGGTTTTAACAAAAGCCATGCCGCGGCCTATGCACTGGTCGCTTATCATACAGCTTATCTAAAGGCGAATTACCCCGTTGAGTTCATGGCGGCGACCATGACTTATGATATTTCAAATACTGATAAGCTGAATATTTTCAGGCAAGAACTGTCGCGTCTAGAGATCCCCTTGCTGGTGCCGGATATCAACAAGTCCTATGCCGAGTTTATGGTTGAAACCATAGAGGACGGGAATAAAGCGGTTCGCTATGCGATGGCGGCTGTTAAAAATGTTGGTGAGCAAGCCATTGAGAACATAACGAACGAACGAAATGAAAATGGTCCCTTCAAGGATCTGACTGATTTGGTCGGACGGGTTGATTCGAAAACCATCAATAAGCGACTGGTCGAAAACCTCTCTAAGGCTGGTGCATTTGATAGCCTGTCACCCAATAGACAACAGGTTTTCTTGGGCGCGGAAAATATTGTTCGAAATATTTCCGCAGCAGCGCAAGAAAGAGAGAGCGATCAGGTTAATCTTTTTGGTGGTGACGATAATACAACCATGATTGACCTGTCTTTACCTAAGGTGCCAGACTGGCCTGAACTGGAAAAACTAAAACATGAATTTGATGCGATCGGTTTTTATCTCTCAGCTCATCCAATTGATACCTACACCCAGATTTTAAAACGCTTGCGCGCGATCAATATTGCCGAGGCTATTGATCAAACCAAGAAATACAAAGGCCAGGGTGGTCCCCTTAAAATTGGTGCGATTGTTGTCGGTAAACAGGAACGAATTTCCAAAAAGGGCTCTAAATTTGCCTTTGTACAGATTTCTGATGCGCATGGTACGATAGAGGCCATGGTCTTCTCTAATGTACTTTTGGCCAGTCGTGAAATCCTAGAGAGTAAAGTTCCCATCTTGGCGACCCTTACTGGGGAAGTTAAGCCGGATGATGACGAACCCCGGTTTCTTCTTCAGGCGGTTACACCTCTTGATGATGCAGCCTCGTTAACAGACACGGGCCTTAAGCTATATATAAATTCTGATAAGCCCTTGGAGCCCTTGAAAACGATACTTGATAATCATGCTGTAAAGGGCCGAGGGCGTATTTCTGTTGTTTTGGGACTGAAAGATGGTCAGGAACTGGAATTGGAACTCCCAAAAGGCTATACTGTTTCGCCTTCTATTCGTCAGGCAATCAAAGCAATTGAAGGCATCGATTTGGAAGAGGTTTAATTCCTGATATATGATACTTTTGATGATATAATTATGATGAATGCATTTATGGGTGAGAAAAGACTTGCATCCTTTGCTCTAGAAGAGTATCACCCGCAACATCACTAAAACAACACGTAGGTCTAACGAGAACAGTTTGTTCGTCGTTTCTGGTGTCTCTATCTTGGATAG
Organism: Kiloniella sp.; assembly: GCF_048270245.1. GTDB lineage: Bacteria > Pseudomonadota > Alphaproteobacteria > Kiloniellales > Kiloniellaceae > Kiloniella. The sequence continues at coordinate 322,016 of NZ_JBLWTH010000002.1, read as the reverse complement.
CGATTACGGCCTGCGGAAGTTTAACCGGAAGAGAAAAGGTTTTATTCTATGGCGCTTCCTACATTTACAATGCGTCAGCTTCTAGAAGCTGGTGTTCACTTCGGTCATACAACTCGTCGTTGGAACCCGAAAATGTCTCAGTACATTTTTGGTGCACGTAACGGCATCCACATTCTTGATCTTGAGCAAAGCGTACCAATGCTCCACAAAGGTCTTGCTTTTACACGTGAAGTTGTTGCCGGTGGCGGTCGCGTTCTGTTCGTTGGAACAAAACGTCAGGCAAGTGAGAAAATGGCTGAAGCAGCAAAACGCTGTGGTCAGTATTATGTTAACCATCGTTGGTTGGGCGGAATGCTGACTAACTGGAAAACAGTTTCTAACTCAATCCGTCGTCTGAAAGAGCTTGATGAGCGTCTTGATGGTGATCAGGGTGGCCTGACTAAAAAAGAACTTCTTAATCTTACTCGTCAGCGCGACAAGCTAGAGCGCGCTCTTGGCGGAATTAAGGAAATGGGTGGTATTCCTGATGTGATCGTTGTTATCGACACAAACAAGGAGCACCTGGCAATTGCTGAAGCAGCGAAATTGAAAATTCCTGTTGTTGGTATCCTTGATTCGAACTCTGATCCAGCTGACATCACGTTCCCAATCCCTGGTAACGACGATGCGATCCGTGCGATCAGCCTTTACTGTGATCTCTTTGCCGATGCGGTTATCGATGGTCTTCAGCAAGAGCTGACTGCTTCTGGTGCAGATATCGGTGCTTCTGAAGAAGCTCCTGCCGAGCAGCTACCTGAAGCTGCCGCTGCTGAAGAAGCGCCAGCCGCTGAAGCTGCTTCTGAAGAGAAAGCTCCTGCAGAAACCGCTGCTGCTGAAGCTTAAGCTGTTCGCAAATGAACGATTGGAACGGCGGCTTGTATGCCGCCGTTCTCGTACTTGTGTCTATGTTGATATTTAATTTCTGAAAAGAGATAGAAAATGGCCCAGATTACTGCTGCTCTGGTTAAAGAACTCCGGGATCAGTCCGGTGCCGGCATGATGGATTGTAAAAAAGCCCTTGCCGAAACTGATGGTAACTTAGAAGGAGCCGTTGATTGGCTTCGTAAAAAAGGCCTTGCTGCCGCTGCTAAAAAAGCAGGTCGTGTCGCTTCAGAAGGTCTTGTTGCTGTTTCTACCGACGGTGCCAAAGGTGCTGTTGTGGAAGTTAACGCAGAAACAGACTTTGTTTCTCGTAACGAACAGTTCCAGTCTTTCGTTAAAGCTGTTGCTCAGCAGGCTCTGACTGTTGGTGGTGATGTTGAGGCACTTGCAAATGCTGATTACCCAGGTGGTGAGGGCACTGTTGCTGACGTGTTGACTAAAAACATCGCAACCATTGGCGAAAACATGAGCCTACGTCGCACTGCTTCTTTAGAAGTTAGTGAAGGTGTTGTTGCTTCTTACATCCACAATCAGACAGCTCCTGGTCTTGGTAAAATTGGTGTGTTGGTTGCTCTTGAGTCATCTGGCGATGCGGCTAAGCTTGAAGCTTTCGGTAAGCAGGTTGCAATGCATGTTGCCGCTGCTAACCCACAGGCGCTTGATCGTGACTCTGTTGACGTTACTGCTCTTGAGCGTGAGAAAGAAGTTCTTTCTGATCAGGCACGTGCTTCTGGTAAGCCAGAAGAAATCATCGAGAAAATGCTCGTTGGTCGTCTTCGCAAGTATTACGAAGAAGTATGCTTGCTAGAGCAGGGTTATGTTATCGATGGTGAAAATTCTGTCGGTAAAGCTGTTGAGCTTTTTGCTAAAGAACTTGGTGCTCCTGTAAAACTAACTGGTTTCGTACGTTTCCAGCTTGGTGAAGGCATTGAGAAAAAAGAAGAAGACTTTGCTGCTGAAGTTGCTGCGACACTCGGTAACTAAGTAAATCACGAATTTGGCCGCGATCTGTTCTTCCTGTGGGGAGAGAGGTCGGGGCCATTTTTGTATTCAAAATCACTCGCTTCCACTAGGATTGTCTTTTTTCGAGCACATTTTTACGCTAGAAGAGTGTTCGGATAATAGGATGATTTGGTATCGCAGTGGACAAAGGAGATCTCTGTGACAGACGCACCCAAATATAAACGTGTTCTTTTAAAGCTTTCTGGTGAAGCGCTTATGGGGAATGGCCAGTTCGGGCTGGATCCTGAGACAGTAAACCAGATTGCGCTAGATATTAAAGAAGTCGTCGCGATGGGCGTAGAGGTCTGTGTTGTCGTTGGTGGTGGTAATATCTTCCGCGGGCTTTCCGGCGCGGCTGCGGGTATGGAGCGTTCAACTGCTGATTATATGGGCATGCTTGCAACCGTGATGAATTCGCTGGCAATGCAAAATGCTTTGGAACAGGTTGGCGTTGAAACTCGTGTTCAAACTGCGATCCCTATGGATACTGTTGCCGAGCCTTATATTCGTAGACGTGCAGAACGCCATTTGGACAAGGGGCGGGTCGTTATCTTTGGTGCTGGTACGGGTAATCCTTATTTCACAACCGACACGGCTGCAGCTTTGCGCGCCTCGGAAATGGGATGTGAAGTATTGCTGAAAGGTACAAAAGTTGATGGCGTCTATTCTGCTGATCCTGTAAAAGATCCAACTGCAGAGCGCTTTGAAAGTCTTTCTTATAAGCGTGTCTTTACGGATGATTTAGGTGTCATGGATCATTCTGCTATTGCACTGACGCGGGAAAATAATATACCGATTATTGTGTTTTCTATTTATGAAACAGGTTCTTTCGCCAAAGCCGTTGGCGGTAAAGGCTGTTTTACTATTATTAAATAAGAAGGGGATAGGCTGTGTCGCAAGATGCCCTCATTAAAGATTTATCACGTCGTATGGATGGTGCGCTTGAAGCACTGAATAAGGAATTCACCGGATTGCGGACAGGACGTGCATCTATTGCGCTACTTGATCCTATCATGGTTGATGCCTATGGCGCTTCTATGCCTCTTACTCAGGTTGGGACCGTGACCGTGCCCGAATCTCGGATGCTTGCGGTTCAGGTGTGGGACAAATCAATGGTTGGCGCTGTAGAAAAGGCGATTAGAGAATCTGGACTTGGTTTGAATCCATCCCCAGATGGCCAATTGGTTCGTGTTCCAATCCCACCGCTTTCTGAAGAACGCCGTAAAGAGCTGACTAAAATTGCAGGGAAGTATTCCGAGCAAGGGAAGGTCGCTGTCCGGAATGTTCGTCGTGATGGTATGGAAGCCCTGAAGAAGATGGAAAAAGATGGTGAAATCTCTCAGGATGAAATGCATAGCTGGGGCGATGAAATCCAGAAAATAACAGATGCTCATATCAAGAAAATTGATGATGCAACTGCGCAAAAAGAAGAGGAAATCATGCAGGTTTAGATCTGCATGATTGTTCTGATTTAGCGATGACCACAGGAATACCAAAGCATATTGCCGTCATAATGGATGGGAATGGTCGTTGGGCAAATGCTAGGCATTTGCCCCGAGCATTTGGGCATCGTAAAGGTGCCGAAGCCCTGCGAGAGCTGCTAAAGTCTGCAATAAAAATTGGTATTCCTTACATGACCTTTTACAGCTTCTCGTCAGAGAACTGGAATCGTCCCGAAAGTGAAATTAATGACATTATGGGGTTGTTGCGCAGGTATCTACAAAGTGAACTGGCAACATTCCATAAAGCTGGCATTCGTCTAAAGGTCATTGGGGATCGCTCTAAACTTGCAGCAGATATTGTTCGTCTGATTGAAGATGCTGAACAACAAACGCTTGATAATACAAAAATGACGGTTGTTATGGCTTTGAGCTATGGCGGTCGACAAGAGATTGTTGAAGCAACTAAAAATATTGCTCTAAAAGTTAAACGTGGTGATCTGAAAAGTGACGAAATAACTGAGTCTTGTTTTGAGCAAGAGCTTTATACTTCGGATATTCCTGATCCGGATCTTCTTATACGTACCAGTGGGGAAATGCGTATAAGTAACTTCCTGCTTTGGCAACTTGCCTATAGCGAGATGGTTTTTATTGAAAAATATTGGCCCGACTTTTCTGAACAAGATTTGATTTCGGCTATTGAGGAGTACCAAAAACGTGAGCGACGTTATGGATCCGCAGCCGAAACAGCCTAAAAAGAGCGACCTTTTAATTCGGTCGCTTTCTTCAATTGTTCTTGGCCCGCCAGTTCTTGCCGCTGTTTATTTCGGCTCTCCTTATAGTGATGGATTAATTGTTTTCTGCGCACTCATTCTTTCTTGGGAATGGGCGATGCTAACCGGACGTCGTCACATCAAAGTTCCTGGGTGGTTGCTTGTCGCCAGTGTAACAACGTTGCTGGTGTTGGGGGCATTGGGGTTTGAAGGGCTTTTCATTCCAGTATTGTTACTGTGCGCTGTTCTTATTTTTACCTATACAAAGTTTATTGAACGGAATTCTCCTCAGGCTTTTTGGTTAACTTTAGGGTTGGGATACGTTTCTGTTACAACCTATTCCTTATTGTGGCTTCGCAATGGCTCTGATAGTGGGTTTGAAATTGTTCTTTGGATATTACTTGTTGTTTGGTCAACAGATATCGGCGCTTATTTTTCAGGAAAATCGATCGGCGGCCCCAAAATAGCGCCAAGTATTAGTCCGAAGAAAACGTGGGCGGGTTTAATTGGTGGGATGATTGCTGCCGCTGCCATTAGTTTTGGTTTTGCTATATCAACAGCACTTTTCAACCCGATCCTTCTGAGTTTTTTCGGGGCTGGCTTGGCTGTTGTTTCTCAAATGGGTGATTTTTTTGAGTCGCACATTAAACGTAAATTTGATGCCAAAGATTCCAGCAATCTTATCCCCGGTCATGGTGGTCTATTTGATCGAGTGGACGGACTTTTGGCTTGCTCTTTATTGGTTTTTCTTATTCATCTTGTGTATTAATACAGTCGTATTTATGGACGTACATCAAACTCAAACCGTTGTAAGGTAAAGGTGCTGTAGTGAAAAAATCTATAACTGTCATGGGCTCTACGGGGTCAGTTGGCACCAGCACCGTTGATTTGTTGAAGCGATCCCCGGAATTGTTTGATGTTGAGGTTTTAACCGCAAATAAGAATGTTGATCTGCTTGCACAGCAGGCTATTGAGCTTAATGCCAAAATGGCTGTCGTCGCAGATAAGAAGGCATACAATGATCTGAAAAATGCCTTATCAGGAAAAAGCATAGAAGTTGCTGCGGGTGAAGAAGCTTTGTTGGAAGCCGCGGCACGTCCTGCGGATCAGGTGATGGCCGCGATTGTTGGCTTTGCCGGACTGGCGCCGACTTTAACTGCTATTAAGCGCGGTGCAACTATTCTTCTGGCAAACAAAGAAGCACTTGTTTGTGCCGGTGATCTAATGGTTGAGGAGGTCCGTAAAAATAACGCAACCCTGCTCCCTGTGGATTCAGAGCATAACGCGATCTTTCAAGTATTCGACTTTGAGAATAAATCTGGTATCGACCATATTACTTTGACCGCATCCGGTGGACCATTTCGATGTTTTTCAAAACAGGAAATGGAAACGGTTACGCCTCAACAAGCACTTGCTCATCCTAATTGGGATATGGGGGCGAAGATTTCGATTGATTCTGCGACAATGATGAACAAAGGGCTAGAGCTAATCGAAGCAGCCTATTTGTTTGGCCTGTGTGAGGATCGGATAAAGGTTTTGATTCATCCGCAATCAATTATTCATTCAACTGTGAGCTATATTGATGGGTCCGTTCTTGCTCAGTTGGGAGACCCTGATATGAGAACCCCCATAGCTTGTGCACTTGCTTGGCCTGAAAGAATGAAAACCCCTGTTAAGCAGCTTGATTTGGCGGAAATTTCCAAACTGACTTTTGAAACACCGGATCACGATAAATTTCCTGCCTTAGAAATTGCCAGAGAAGCCCTTCGGAATCATAAAACGATTGTGTTTAATGCTGCGAACGAGATTGCGGTCGAAGCCTTTTTACAAAAAAGAATGCCCTTTTTGGGGATATCTGAACTTGTTGCAAAAGCAGTTTGTACTTTTGAGAAGATAGACATTAATTCACTTGAAACGGTGAAAATGGTGGACGCGGAAGTTCGGAATTGGAGCAGGGCGCAGATAAATTGATATTTTAACTTATTTGTTCTGCAAAAAAGCTTTTGAATAGGAGCGCAAAGGGCTAATATGCCGTCCTTCTTGAGTAATATGATTATAATGACAATGGTTACAAGATATATCTAATGGGATTTATTACACCGCTTCTCGCATTTTTAGTGCTTCTAACCATTCTGGTTTTCTTTCATGAACTCGGGCATTACTGGGTTGCGCGGAAAAATGGAGTGAAGGTTGATGTTTTTTCCGTTGGCTTTGGCCCGGAGTTATTTGGGTTTTACGATAAGAATAAAACGCGATGGAAATTCAGCATTATTCCGCTGGGCGGTTATGTGAAGATGTTTGGAGATGCCGATGTTAGCAGCTCAACATCAGCTGGAAATTCAGATTTATCCCCGGAAGAACTTGCAACAACTTTCAAAGCGAAGTCATTAGGCCAGCGCGCTGCTATTGTCGCTGCTGGACCGATTGCTAATTTTATTCTGGCTATTGTTCTTTTAACAGGACTGTACAGTTTTGTCGGGCAGCCTTATTCATCTGCTATTGTTGCCCAGGTAATGGAGAACAGTGCGGCAGAGGCTGCTGGTTTTCAAACGAATGACAAGATTATAGAAGCTGCTGGTACAGAAATAGATCGTTTCGAGCAGCTTCAACGTCTTGTTCAATTAGGGTCCGGAGATCCAATTGATGTTGTTGTTGAGAGAGATAATCAACTTGTTTATCTGACTGTTCAGCCAAAGGTTGATCTCTATACAGATCATAATGGTCGTGAAGCCAAACGATGGTTAATTGGTATCCAGAGCGATCAATCATCGGTAAAAACACATGGATTTATATCGGCAGTTAGCGCAGCTGTGGTTGAGACTTATGACGTCTCTGTTGGTACCTTCAAAGCTATTGGGCAAATGTTTAGTGGGCACCGTTCTGTGGAAGAACTTGGTGGTCCTATTCAAATAGCCAAGATGTCTGGTATGGCTGCCGAGGCTGGGATAGAGTATTATATTGGTTTGATGGCAATGCTGTCTATCAATCTGGGGCTTTTAAATCTATTACCTGTCCCCATGCTTGATGGTGGGCATTTGCTTTTTTATATGATTGAGGCAGTTTCTGGTAAGCCGTTAAATGAACGAGCTCAAGAATATTGTTTCAGAATTGGACTGGCTCTGGTATTGAGCTTAATGTTATTTGTGACCTGGAACGATTTATGGATTATATAAATCGTTCTGAATCTGCTTGTGAAATCAAGTTCATGCGGGTTACCCGGGGGTAAATGTGTTTCGTAAGACGCTTTTTTCGCTATTAATTGGGGGACTATTTCTGGTTTTAGAAGCTGGAAATAGCCAGAAAGTTTTTGCCCAGGCCCTTATGTCTGGCGGTACCATTGACAATATTGTTGTCGAGGGAACACAACGAATTGAACCTGAATCCGTTCGCTCCTATATGGAAGTGAACCCAGGTGATACCTTTGATCCCGTTCTTTTGAACCGATCTTTAAAAAGCATTTTTGCAACAGGTCTTTTTGCTGATGTTTCTCTGAAACGTCAGGGCGGTGATCTGATTGTCGTTGTTGTCGAAAATCCGATTATTAACAGAATTGCTTTTGAGGGGAATCAACGTCTTGATGATGAAATCCTTTCTGCAGAGACAGCTTTAAGAGAAAGGGTTGTTTTCACCAGAACAAAAGCGCAGGCAGATGCGCAAAAGTTACTTGAATTGTATCGCCGTTCTGGTCGATTTGCCGCTACGGTTGAACCAAAAGTCATACAGCTACCACAGAACAGAGTTGATTTGGTTTTTGAAGTTGTTGAAGGTGACCGAAGTTATGTTACCACGGTTAATTTTATCGGGAACAGAGAGTTTTCTGATGGTAAACTTCAGGACATTGTATCAACTTCGGAAACAGTTTTTTGGAACTTTCTGTCTGATAGCGATACTTACGATCCTGACCGTCTAACCTTTGACAGAGAGCTATTACGCCGCTTTTACCTAAAAGAAGGATACGCTGACTTTGAGGTTCAATCCGTTATTGCTGAGCTGACGTCGAACAGAGAATCTTTTGTTGTTACTTTCACCATTACCGAAGGAGAACGTTATAAATTCGGAGTTGTGGATGTTGAGAGTGCCTTAAAGGATTTTGATCCGGCAACTGTTGAAGATCAAATTTTACCTGAAGAAAATGAATGGTATAACGCAGACCTTATTGATAAGACCGTTGATAACCTGACAGATGCAGTCGGGGATCTAGGGTACGCTTTTGTCGATGTGAGACCACTGCCAGAAAAAGACACTGAAAATAAAATTATAGATCTTGTTTTTAGTATTTCTGAAGGCTCGAAAGTATATGTTGAACGTATCGATATCGAAGGAAACAGCCGTACGCTGGATAAGGTAATTCGTAGAGAGTTCCGCCTTGTAGAAGGGGACGCTTTTAATAGCTCGAAACTTAGAAGGTCCAGATCTCGGATACAACGGCTTGGCTTCTTCCAATCTGTGGAAGTAAATAATGAGCCTGGAAGTACACCAGATCGAACAGTTATTAAAGTTGATGTCGAAGAGCAATCGACCGGTGAATTGACTTTCGGTGCTGGTTTCTCATCTTCCTCTGGTCCGCTTGGATCGATTGGTATTCGGGAACGAAACCTCTTAGGAAAAGGTCAGGATTTACGATTTAATATTGCCTTGGCTGGATCTGGTTCTGAAGCCGATATCAGTTTTACTGAACCTTATTTCTTAGATAAAGAAATCGCAGCGGGCTTTGATATCTTCAGAATTACAAGGGAAGAAGACAGTCTTGCCTTTGATGAGAAGAAGACTGGTGCCGCACTTAGAATAGGGTATGACCTCTCAGAAGAATTGCGTCAGGTCTTACGGTATCGTTTTGAACATATTGAGATTGAGAATATTGATTCTGACGCAGCTCAACTTGTTAAAGAACAAGAAGGTACATCGATTAAATCAGCTATATCTTCAACTTTAACTTATGATAAATTGGACTCTCGGATTACGCCGACTGATGGTTATCTTCTGACTCTTGAGAATGAGCTCGCTGGGCTTGGTGGTGATGTACAACACTTGAAGGTCACATTAGGTGGCACCAATTATTATTCATTCTCGGAAGATTTGATTTTAAAATCTCGTGCAGAGGTTGGTAATATTATCGGTTTAGATGAAGATACGCGTATCGTTGATAGATTCTTCCTTGGCGGTGATAAGCTTCGTGGTTTTAAATCTGGCGGTGTCGGTCCTCGTGATCAGGGTAGTGATGATGCTCTCGGCGGAAAACACTTCTATAACGGAAGCCTTGAGTTAACTTTCCCGCTTGGCTTACCTGAGCAGTTTGGTGTTAAAGGACGTGTTTTCTCTGACTTTGGGGCAACATGGAACATTGATGGCAATGATTCTGGTGTTGATGACTCTTCAAATCCTAGGGTTAGCTTTGGTACTGGCCTGACGTGGTCTTCACCTTTTGGACCTTTGGCGATGGATCTTGGTTTTGCCGCATTAAAAGAAGATTATGATGAAACTGAAATATTTAGCTTTAGCTTTGGGACTAGTTTTTAAGTAATGATCTATATGAAAAAAATTGCCACTCTTTTTGTTGTTGTCGCTGTCTTTGGTGGAATATTTGCGGTGAAATCTGGTGCGAATGCCCAAGATTTAGCTCTTAAAATTGCAGTTGTTGATACTAAAAAAGTATTTCAATCTTCAAAGGCTATGCAGCAAGTTAATCAAACTGTTGTGGGACGCAAGAATCAGTTCCAACAAGAGTTTCGTCAAAAAGAACAAGGTTTATTGAGCAAACATCAGGAGTTGGTTAGGCAAAAATCTATCCTTGCGCCTGAAGTATTTGCACAACAGAAAGCCGATTTGGATAAGCAAGCTGCAATGATTCGTAGTGAAGCTAAAGAACGGAACAAGAGCCTTACTCAATTAAGAAACTCTGGATTGAATGAAATCAAAAAACACCTTGATGTCGTTATTAATCAGATCGTGGATGCGAGAAAATTAGATTTGATTTTGGCAAAGACGTCTTTGGTTTATTCTCAGAGTAGCCTTGATGTAACAGATGAAGTTATCCAAAAGCTGAATGCTTCGTTACCTGCGTTGACATTAAAATAGTATTTGAGCACCTGATATCATGGCTGATTCTCGTTTTTTTCATAATGCGGGTCCTTTTTCTCTACAAGAACTCTGTGACTATGTCGGGGGGGAGCTTTCTGAAGGTTCAGACCCGAGTTTTCTTGTTACAGACGTCGGTGCTTTAGAAGACGCGGGTAAAACAGAAATTAGTTTTTTAGATAATAAGAAATACGTTTCTGTCTTAGCTGATACGTCGGCGGGTGTTTGCATTCTGGAAAAAAAGTTTGCAGGGAAAGCTCCGACGGGAGCATCGCTGATACTGACTGATAAGCCATACAAATCTTATGCTTTGATTGCCCAAAAATTTTATCCTTCTGGTGTTACATTATCCAATTCAATTCATGCAACGGCTGTTATTTCTCAATCCGCATCGATAGGTGGAAATTGCGTCATCTCGGCGGGTGTTGTTATTGGCGACAATGTCGAGATCGGAAGTGGATGTCAGTTGGCTCCTAATGTTGTCATTCATGATGGCTGTAAAGTCGGTGATAATACCAAGATTGGAGCAAATGCGACCATCGAGTATGCTTTTCTCGGGGACAATTGTGAAATTCATTCTGGTGTTCGTGTCGGTAACCGTGGCTTTGGCTTTGCGATGGAACCTGATGGGTATGTTAATGTTCCTCAGCTTGGACGTGTTATTATCGGCAACAATGTAGAAATTGGTGCGAACTCTACAGTTGATAGAGGGGCCGGTCCTGATACTATTATTGGCGATGGTACTAAGATTGATAACCTTGTACAAATTGGTCACAACGTTCAAATGGGTAAGCAGTGTGTCGTTGTTGCTCAGTCGGGCATTGCTGGTAGTAGTGTTCTTGGTAATTATGTTGTGATGGGTGCACAATCGGGTGTTAGCGGCCATATTACGATGGGAACAGGTGTTCAAATAGCTGGACGTGCTGCTGTAATCAAAGATGTTGAAGCAGGACAGGCCGTTGCCGGTACTCCTGCTATACCGATTAAAGATTTTTTCCGTTTGGTTGCAATGTGGAAAAAACAGTTGAATACGAAGAAAGGTAGTTAGATGAGTGAAGAAGCTGTAACAACGGGTGAGGGACGCTCTGTAGGCATCCTTGAAATCAAGGAAATGATTCCCCATCGTTACCCTTTCCTACTCATTGATCGTGTTGATAATATTATCAAAGACGAAGGTGCTGTAGGCCTAAAGAATGTAACTATTAATGAGCCTTTCTTCGAGGGACATTTCCCTAGACAACCTATTATGCCTGGGGTCTTGATAGTTGAAGCCATGGCGCAAACGGCGGCAGTACTTGTTGTTGAAACCCTAGATGGCGAAGCGGCGGGTAAATTGGTCTATTTCATGACTGTTGACGAAGCCCGTTTCCGTAAGCCAGTTACACCTGGGGACCAACTAAAAATTCATGTTACGAAAACACGTAGCCGTGGCGCGGTTTGGAAATTTGAGGGTAAAGCCATGGTTGATGGAAAGCTTGTCGCGGAAGCCAAATTTGCCGCAATGATTATGGACGACTGATTGTGACTATTCATTCCACCGCTATCGTTGAAGATGGTGCGACAGTTCATGAAACAGCTGAAATCGGACCCTATTGTATTGTTGGTTCAAACGTAAAACTGGATGCTAATGTTGTTTTGCATAGCCATGTTGTTATTGCGGGAAATACTTCTATCGGCGAGGGAACCGTTATTTTCCCCTTTGCCTCGATTGGGCATCAACCACAAGATTTAAAGTTTGATGGTGAAAAGTCAGAGCTTGTTATAGGCAAGAATAATCGTATTCGTGAACACGTAACAATTAACCCCGGAACAACTGGTGGTGGGCTAGTTACGAGAGTTGGTGATAACTGCCTTCTGATGATGTCTGCTCACATAGCCCATGATTGTATTCTTGGTAACAATGTTATTCTTGTAAATAACGCGACATTGGGCGGTCATGTTGAAGTTGATGATTATGCCATAATCGGCGGACTTTCCGCTGTGCATCAGTTCGTTCGGATTGGGCGTAATGCCATGATTGGTGGGATGTCTGGTGTTGAAAATGACGTTATTCCCTTTGGTATGGTTATGGGGGAACGCGCAAGGTTGAGCGGGTTAAACCTTGTTGGCATGAAACGCCATGGTGTGCCACGTGATGATATTTCCAGCTTACAATCCGTTTTCAAAATGCTTTTCTCGGATGAAGGAACGCTTTCTGAACGCCTTGAAAACGCAAAGAAAACCTATTCTGATAATCCTACTGCGAAAGAAGTTCTGGACTTTATTGGTACAGACTCTTCGCGTGCTATTTGCCAACCGAAATAAATGTCCGGCAAGCTTGGAATTTTAGCTGGGGGAGGAGAACTTCCCCGGCGTTTGATTAAATTATGCCAAGAGACCGGACGAGATTTCTTTGTCGTTGCCTTTAAAGGTCAAACAGATAATGAAACAATCACGGGCATAAATCACTTTTGGTCGAGGTTGGGCGCTGCGGGTGAAATTCTCTCTACATTAAGACAACAACAAGTAACAGATCTTGTTATGATCGGGCCTGTAAAAAGACCCTCAATGGCAGAGCTTCGTCCTGACTGGCGTGCCTTACAATTTTTTGCAAAGATAGGCGCAAAGAGCCTCGGGGATGATGGGTTACTAAAATCGGTTGTTTCAGCCCTCGAAGCCGAAGGTTTTAACCTTATTGGGGTTGATGATATTTTGCATGATCTTTTAGCAACCAAAGAGACTTATGGGGAACATACCCCTGACGATCAAGCTTACGAAGATATCAAGCGCGGCGTTGAAGTTGGTCGCTTGATGGGCTTAGCTGATGTTGGGCAATCTGTTGTCGTACAACAAGGACTTGTCCTTGGGGTGGAAGCGATTGAGGGAACTGATGCACTTATTGATCGTTGTGCCGACCTAAAACGTGATGCTGCGGGTGGTGTTTTGGTTAAGCTAAAGAAACCGCAGCAAGAACGACGAGCTGATTTACCAACGATTGGCGTGGAAACGGTGAAAAGAGCTGTTAAAGCTGGGCTAAGGGGGATAGCGATTGAAGCAGGCGGTGCTTTGGTTGTCGACCGGGATGCTGTCGTTCAACTTGCCAATGAGGCAGGGCTCTTTCTTATAGGAATTGAACCTGCTGATTATGACTGAACCCAAAAACAACGTTCCTTTACTTTATATCATCGCCGGTGAACCTTCGGGTGATCAACTGGGCGCACGCCTTATGGCTGCATTAAAGGAAGAAACGCAAGGTAATATACAATTTATTGGTATTGGCGGCGAGCGGATGTCCGCTGAAGGCTTGGAAAGTCTTTTTCCGATTTCAGAGATATCTGTTATGGGGTTGGCCGAAGTGTTGCCCCATATACCGAATATCTTAAGACGTATAAAGCAAACCAAAGAACATGTTCTCGAAACAAAGCCGTCAGCCCTTATCACAATTGATGCGCCGGGCTTTAGCTTAAAAGTAAGCAAGGGCCTCAAAGAGACATCGATACCTCTTATCCATTATGTCGCGCCGTCGGTATGGGCATGGAAGCCTAAACGAGCTGAGAAGATTTCGAAATATCTAGATCATTTGCTGACTCTCCTTCCTTTTGAGCCTCCGTATTTTGAGAAGCATGGCTTGGCGACAACGTTTGTCGGTCATCCTGTTCTTGAAGGTGAGCTGATGACTGTGTTGGATAGAGTTGAAATCTGTAAAGAGCTTTCACTTGATGCTACGGCTCCAATCCTTACAGTCTTACCCGGTAGCCGCCGGGGCGAAGTTGCAAGGCTTGGGCCTGTATTTAAAGACGCTGTTGCGGAATTGGTGAAAACCCTACCGAATTTACAGTGTGTTATTCCCACAGTGAAAAATGTTCGTTCTGCTATTGATGATTTAGCCGATAATTGGCCAACACCTGTTCGTGTTATCGAAGGCGTAACGGGCAAACATAAAGCATTTAAATGTTCAGATGTTGCTTTGGCTGCTTCGGGGACGGTTGCTTTGGAGCTGGCAGTTGACCATGTACCAACAGTCGTTGCTTACAAAGTGTCTCCGGTTACGGCTTTTCTGGCAAAATTTCTTGTGAAGATAAAATACGCAAGTCTTGCCAATATTCTGTTGGACCGGGAAGTCCAACCAGAATTAATACAGGAAAAGTGTAATGTTCCTGATCTGGTAAAGCAGATATCTTCTCTCTTTCACGATAAAGAAAAAAGAGAAAAACAGATCAATGGCTATCGAGAGGCGATTGTGAAGTTAAAAGCCGGGGACGATATGCCGAGTACAAAAGCTGCAAAGACAATTTTATCCGTTATTGCGGAAGCTAAGCATTAATTTTTTACCAAAATACTTGTATATCTAAGGAAAAAATATGTCAGAAAATACCTCCTTTCGGTTTTTACATACGATGATCAGAGTTTTGGACCTTGAAAAATCTATTGATTTTTACTCTCGCCATCTTGGTATGAAGCTTCTGCGAAAAAACGATTACCCTTCTGGAAAGTTTACCTTAGCCTTTTTGGGGTATGGTGATGAAGACAATAATACTGTTATTGAACTCACCCATAATTGGGATCAAACTGATTCCTACGATCTTGGGAACGGATTTGGTCATTTAGCGCTCGGTGTGCCTGACATATACAAAACCTGTGAGTTACTTGAAAAAGAAGGTGTCAATATTCCTCGAAAGCCTGGCCCGATGGCACACGGCTCTACTGTAATTGCTTTTATTGAAGACCCAGACGGCTATAAAATCGAACTTATCGAGAAAAAGTAAGTTTGTGATATATTGGGTACTATTTATTGAACTATTTATGAGTTGCTGAACGCTGATTTCATGAAACAAAATATTACCCAATATATCTGGTATCCTTTGTTTATCGCTATTGGATACCTTGGCCTCTTCAGTTATTCAAATGCAGGTGAGGTTCGCGACAGGGTCGAGGACCGGGGATATCTTCGGTGTGGCGTTGTCAAAACGACTTTTCTTTCCAAATCACCAATAGATGATATGGGGAGAGAGCTGTGTCGCGGTCTTGCATTGGCTCTGTTTCCAGATCCAAGTGCTGTAAAATTAATTACGTTGAACGAGAGCAATGCTGGCCGAAACCTGGCTGAGGGAAAAGTTGATGTTATTACATTGGCAGATAATCGACTTTTATCACATCAAGGGCATCATCAAAACGTTGCAACGCTTTTTCTCAATAATCTTGATGTCGCTATTCTATTCAAAGGTTATCGTGTTGATGATCTTAACGGTAAGAAAATTTGCTCACTTGAATGGGTTGATAAAACGAGCCTAGCGATATTCAGTCAAAAACATCAGGTCAGCTTTGGGGTTGTGAGTTACAAGTCTGAAGGCGAACTATTTAAAGCTGTGAAAAGTCATGGATGCAGAGCCGTGGCACTGCCCAGGGTCGAGCAATCTATTTTTTACAAAAAATATCCGGGATCTTTCCTGATCCGCTCGTTTTGAGTTCTTCATCTTCAAATAATAGCTTAGGGATGATTGTTTCATCTCGGGATGAGGACTGGAAAACTATCGTGCAATTTTATGCACATACATTGATGGAAAGCGAGCGTCGGGATATTAATGCTCAAAACGTTGATTATATAGCTTCAACGACACTCAATCCCGAAGTTCAAAAATTGCTTGGTGTCAAAGGCTCTTTTGGGACAGAACTTGGGCTTGATTCAAATTGGTCTTATCGGGTTTTACAAAGATACGGTAACTACCAGGAAATCTATGAACGTCATTTTGTTAATGGCACTATAACACTCGAAAGAGGGCCAAATAAATTGGTGGCCAATGGTGGAGTTTTGGCAGTTAACTGAATACCTTTATTGTGTTGTGTCGTTAAATTTTGGGTCATCAATTATTTTGATGTTTCTATCGTAGATATTAAATCCATGCTTTTGATATACGCTGAGTGCTCTGGGGTGATCAAGGTTACAGGTGTTGACTGTTAAACGCTTGGGTTCATATGACCATGCAATATCAATGATTGATGATAATAGATAGGGACCGAGTTTTTGGCCAATAAAGTCGGGTATTAACCCCATGTAGGCGAGGTCAATTTCTTTGAGGTTACGTCTATCCAGTTCTGCATATCCTGCGGGAACACCGTCATAATAAAGAACGTAGATCTCTACATTTTCATCCTGAATTATTTGCAATAATTCATCGTCAGATAACGTACGTCTTTCCCACCATAACCAAGGTTCCCCTATGGTGTTGTACAGATAACGATAAAAGGACACATTTGGTTTATAAGCACGGATAAGGGATGTTTTTTTCCCTTGTGGTGAATGCAAATTTAGATTGTGAGGTCTTTCTAACATTTCGAGAAAAGAGATTGTTACTTCAATTTGAGGAGCCGCGGTCATGCTCTTAATCTTTCTCTTTATTAATTCTCTTGGTTGTTTAGGCGAAATTGCTAAAAGTTAGTCACCGTTATTTTTATCACGCTGGTCCGCATTCCATCTTTCTTCCATGAATCTCTGCCAACCGAACTGAGGTAATATAGCAGGTAACCATGCCCCGAAATAGCGTGTTCTGTCATCTTGTTTGTTTGGTTTTTTAATTGGAGAACTCACAATTTTATAAGCCACGATAATCGTGATAAAGCCGAAAATTACAGATCCGATAGCCTGTCCCGCGATAATACCTTTTGCTCCGGCCCATTCACCACCAAGCCAAATAAAAGGAACTGTACCTACTGTTGCTTTCGCCCAGTTGGCAAATGTCGACCATGTTGCTCTGTTCATGTTGTTAAAAGCAGCATTTGCGATAAATTGTGCACCACTAAAGACAAAGCTCCAAGACGTAAAGACGCAGAAGAATACCACTAGATCTGCGCTTAGGCCCGAGGCATTAAAGATTGTTGCGATTGTATCTGCAAAAAGTGTCATTAAGAGTGATGTTACACAAACGACGACAAATATAACCAGAAGCGAGCTGTTAAGTGCTGATTTAACACGTTGGGTTTGAACGGCACCAATATTTTGACCAACAATTGGACCAATGGCGGCTGACAAGGCAAAAACGGCGCCAAAAGCAAAGGGCGTTATACGTCCGATGATCGCCAAGCCGGCAACCGCATCGGCACCAAATTCTGCAACTGATGTTGTGACATAAGAATTGGCAAAAGGGGTCGCCAAGCTAGTTAGAGCTGCTGGAACTGCTATCTTCGAAATTGAAGAGATATCGCGATTTAATCCGCCCTGAAATTTGAACACAGATAAACCCAGCTGGCGTGCAAGTACCCATGCTGCGACGATTGCCATGGTCAAGCGGGCAACCAAGGTTGCATAGGCCGCACCCTCGATATGAAAATCCAGCGTAAAAATGAAGAGTGGATCAAGAATGATATTAACTAGGCCAGCCAGCACCGTTGATATCATGGATGCCTTAGCTGCTCCCACAGCACGTAGTACTGCTCCCATCGACATACCAATGGAAATGATTGGCAAAGATATCACTGTGATCTTCATATACTTTACTGCGAATTCCAGTGTTTTCCCTTCGGCACCAACGAGGGATAAAAGCTGCTCGGTGTAGAAATAAACCGGAACTGCAATTAAGGACATCATAACGAAAGAGGTGAGAAGGCCGTTAAAGATAACTCTTTTTGCCTGGTCACCCTGACCAGCCCCGATAACTCGGGCGACGACAGCAGCTAATCCAATCGACAGTCCAATGCTTATTGAGAAAATGAAGAATGTAATCGCACCAGAAAACCCAATTGCAGCCGCCAGAGATTCTTCCCCTAGTAAGCTAATAAAATACATATCAACCAGCTCAACAAAAAAGATCGACATCAAACCAACAGAGGTTGTTGCTGTCATATTGATCACATGCCGAAGAATGCTTCCTGTTACAAAGCGGGCATTAATCGTTTTTTGCTTTTCAGAACCGGATCGTTTTTTTTCGGTGATTGGTTTCATCTTATAGTTTTATTCTAATACTGATTTTATGGTCCAGCTCTTGGCGTACTGAAATTTAATGGTACGGAAGCTTTAAAAACAACAATAAGCGATAGGTATTTCAATAATTAGATGGGGTATCCGGTTACAACAGGCGTGTTACCTTCCTGTCCCCATTCGGACCAAGATCCATCGTAAAGCGATGTTTTTTTGTGTCCTGTTAGCTCTAGGCCGAGGCTCAATACTGCCGCTGTAACGCCGGAGCCACAAGAAGTAACAACAGGCTTGCTGTAATCAATTCCCGCTTCCTCAAATGCGCTTTTAATTTCTTGAGTTTCTTTTAAGGTGCCGTCTTCTTTAAAGAGATTTGTGAAGGGAAGATTGTACGAATCAGGAATATGGCCGGAGCGAATACCCGCGCGGGGTTCAGGCACTTCCCCTTTAAACCGTCCACTTGCCCTTGCATCTAGAACCTGTTCTTTTCCGGTTTCAATATTGCGAAGAAGTTGTTCTTTATCGCGAATAAGAAAGCTATTGAAACGCGGGGTAAAGTGTCGTTCACCGGGGTGAACTCTATTGTCGTCAACCGGACGATGTTCTGATAACCATTTGGGAAGACCCCCATCCAATACCGCGACATCCTTGTGTCCAAATAGTCGAAACATCCACCAAACTCGTGCCGCAGAAAATAGGCCACGCTGATCGTACACAACAATTCTATTGCCGTCCCCAAGGCCAAGTTTTCTTACTTTGGATGCGAACTTGATATCGCTTGGGATCATATGGGGGAGGGGATTTTCGTTGTCGGAAATTTCGTCGATATCAAAGAAAACCGCGTTATGAATATGCGCTTCTTCGTATAAAGCACGTGCATCTTTGTTTTCATTGGGCAGGTAATAAGTGCCATCAACAATCCTGACGTCTGGGGCATCTAGATGGTCTGCGAGCCACTGTGTTGATACGACAGAATTAAATTTTTCAGACAAGGTAGTATTCTCTCTTTATTATGATGCAAATGTCAGGCTGATACGACGGTTTTGCTTGCCTTTGTTTTCAACCTTACCAATTTTGATTGGGCCAATTTCACCTGTTGATTTTACATGTGTTCCGCCACAGGGTTGCAGATCAACATCTTCGCCAATTTTCACCAAGCGTATTTTACCTGATCCACGGGGTGGTTTGACCGACATTGTTCGAACCATAGAAGGATTATTATCCAGCTCCTCGTCTGAAATCCAGTCCTGCGTTATCGAGTGATTTTCGGCAATCAGTTGATTGATTTTCTCTTCAAGAGCGGCTTTGTCAATTGCCGTGTCGGGCAAGTTAAAATCCAAACGCCCTTTTACATCACTAATCTGGCCGCCTGTCACGTCGCCTATGACAGAGGCACACAACAGGTGCAGGCAGGAATGGATTTTCATGTGTGCATAGCGGCGATCCCAATCCAAACAGGCAGTTACCTTGTCGCCAGCCTGTGGAGCATTGGCGCCTTCTTCAAGATGCAAAACGACATCTTCGTGATTTTCACCTTTTCTGGCTTCGATAATTTTACTTTTTGTGCCATCAGAAAGTTCTAACCAACCGCTGTCTCCAGGTTGTCCTCCACCTGTTGGATAAAACAACGTTTGATCCAGACGGACGTGACCATTTTCAGAATAGGTTACAGTTGCTTCACATGATTTTTGATACGCGTCTTTGTAAAAGAGCAAGTCCATGGGGGGGGGGTACCTCAAAGGAGTTTGGTAGATTTTTCTTATTTATTTCGCATGAAGTTATCATGCGCTTACGCGAAGGTGTAGTTTTTAGCGAGTAAATTATTAAAAATATTGTCCTGATACATTAAAAGCCGCTTAATGAGCGGCCTTTAATCGTGGGAATTTTGTTGATCTTGAGTTTTTTAAGCAACCCATTTGGGGACGGGGAGGCCGCGTTCTTTCAGAAACTCGGGGTTATAAAGTTTGCTGGTGTAACGCGTTCCAGAATCACAAAGCATGGTAACGATGGTATGGCCCGGGCCCATTTTTTTGGCGAGTTCGATTGCGCCAGCAATGTTCACACCGCTGGAACCACCAAGGCAGAGTGCTTCTTCCTCAAAGAGGGTGAATACTAGGGGAATCGCTGTTTCATCACTAATACGGAATGCCTCGTCAATCACGGCACCTTTTAGGTTGGCAGTGATCCGCCCTTGACCAATCCCTTCGGTAATGGAAGATCCCTCGGATTTTAGTTCGCCATGTTTGTAATAGCTATAGAGCGCCGCACCATGAGGGTCAGCCAAGGCGATTTGAATGTTTTTGTTATGCTCTTTCAGGCCCATTGAAACCCCGGCCAGTGTTCCTCCGGTACCAACTGCACTGACATAGCCATCGACTTTGCCGTCAGTTTGCTTCCAAATTTCTTGGGCAGTGGTTTCAATGTGCCCTTGACGGTTGGCAACATTATCAAACTGATTTGCCCAGATTACACCGTTGGGTTCCTGTCCGGCGAGTTCTTGTGCCAGTCTTTGGGAGTAATGAACATAGTTGTTCGGGTCTTTGTAAGGGGCCGCTGGTACTTCGTAGAGTTCCGCACCGCTGAGGCGGAGCATATCTTTCTTTTCCTGTGACTGTGTCTCTGGAATGACAATAGCGCAGCGATATCCACGTGCACGTGCAACGAGGGCAAGGCCAATACCAGTATTTCCGGCTGTGCCTTCGACAATGACGCCGCCGGGCTTTAAGATGCCTTTTTCTTCGGCGTCTTTCACAATTGCCCAAGCAGCTCTGTCCTTGATGGATCCGCCGGGATTTAGGAACTCGGCTTTTCCAAGGATTTCACAACCTGTTTCCTCTGACGCCCGTTTCAGGCGAATGAGAGGCGTGTTACCAATGCTGTCAATAAATCCGTCGCGAATATCCATTTTTGTCGTCCGTAGGTATAAGTTGAATTCGTATTTGTTTATTTCTTACTAAAGAGGTTAGCCATTTTTCGTTTCATTAGACCATACAGATCTAAGCGCTGTCTGATTTAATTCCAACCATTGAAGCGCAATTGCTGTAATGGCATTGGTAATTTTTCCTTCAGATATAAGTCTAAAGCCTTGTTCGGCTTTCATCGTATGTGTGCGTATGTCTTCACCTTCATGGTCCAGCCCATAAGAATCTTGTTTCTTGTGATCCAGAATTTCACCACAAAATAGAGTAATCGTTTCCGAACTTCCCCCGGGTGTCATTAGAAAGGTTCCGATTTTTTTCAAGCGCCCTAATGTGCAACCGGCTTCTTCCATTGCTTCACGGTGACTTAATTCTTCCGGGTTTTCATTCTCTTCGATAATTCCAGCTACAACCTCTAAAAGCCACGGGGCCTGAGAAGCTGCGTAGGCACCTGGGCGAAATTGCTCGATCAGAATAATTTCGCCTGATTTATGATCAAAGGGAAGCACAGCAGCTGCGTGACCGCGTTCAAAAATTTCCCGTTGAACTTCCTGAGAGAGGCCCCCTTTGAATAGAGAGTGACGAAAGCGGTAGGTGTCAACTTGGAAATAACCTTTAAATGAGGTCGCTTTCTCAATAACTTCCACTTGGCCAGATTCGTTCAATTCGCCGATTTTATGCGCTGTTTTATCCATGATGAGAAATTAGGGGCCCTGATTATAAATTACAATAGAAAATGTAGTTTGTATTATAATACGGAAAACCAGTGTGATTACTCCAGTATTAAGCCTTTGCACCCACGTAAGTCAGTATTTTCAAGGTTCGCACTTCGCAAATCTGCCCCAGTAAAGTCAACATCGACACATTTCGCATTTGAAAGATCAGCGTTGGCCAGGTTGGCAAAGCGAACCCGAGCACCAGTTAAATTTGCATAACGTAGGTTCGCGCTCTCAAGGTCTGTTCGATCAAGACAGCAGTTTTTAAGGTTAGCAGATACAGAATTGCCTTGTGTGCCTAGGATCATCATGGGGGAGAGGCGGCAGTGCCGAAGGCTTGCCCCGGTCAGATTGGCTTTTTCCAATTTCACGCCACGTAAATCTGCATCGCTAAAGTTAGAGTTCAAGCCCATAACGCCAGACATATTGGCCATATTGAGGCGACTGGCGAGGAAAGTACAGTTGGACAGGTTGCTTAAGGAGAGCTCTGCGGCCTGAAGATTGATGCCTGCCAGATCGTTGGCTTGAAGGTCATATGCGGTTAAAATTGCTTGTTTTCCTTTACGACCAAGAGAGTTGATCCACACGAGATGATCTTCGAGGATATCCCGTATTGATCGATCAAGATCGTCGATGCTTTTGGGCAGACTGGCCTGATGAGTATTGGCGTAGGTCATGTCGCTGTTACTGAAATGGGCAGCGGTTAGGTCGGCGCCTTCCATATTGGTGTTATTCAATAGGGCGCCGCTCAAGTTTGCGCCATGGAATATGCAGCCGCTAAAATCTGCATCGGTTAAATCTGCACCTGTAAAGATAGACCCACTGACGTCAGAATTCGCCATTACCGCCCCGGACAGATCTGCATTCTTGAAATTTACATTGGTTAGGTTTGTTCTACGGCCTATGACTCGGCCAAGCTTGGCATCACTAAGATCTGCGTCTTTCAGGTTAATACCATCAAAATTGGACGCTTCGTCATGTTTTACCGGAACATAGGTACCATCTGGTTTTCTGATAAGTATAAAGCCATTTCGAATATCTGCTCCGGATAGTGTCGCGTTTTCCAGGTCGGCATTCTCAAGGCAAACACCCCGTAGGTCACTTTTTCGTAGTGAGCATCCTCTCATAACTGCGTCGGATAAGTCAGCGCCAAAAAGGTTGACCCGTTCCAATTTGGTTTTGGTGAAATTTGTATTGACCAAATCGGCACCGACCATTTCAGCTGTGTCGAGCTGACGGTCGGAAAAGTTAAGTTTTCTCGCATCTTTAAAAGAAAGGAATAATCGCGCTCCGCCGACGCGCCCATCCAGATAGTTACGATGAGAAACAACCGCTTCGTCTACCCAAATCTGGTTTACACGATCAAGCTTGTGATCATTATCTTCTTTCATTCAAACTTCCATATTGCAGACCTGACGCTAAAGATCAGGAAATCTGGGAGTACCCTTTATCAAGAAGTACCATAGAACCAAGACGAAAACTTATTGTTTTTTTGTGTTTTGCGACTGCTTGGGTATAAACTGTTTCTCGTTTACAATATCTTAGCTTTGGTTCTGATAAAATTAACAACTATGTTATATATGATGAAGATGCCTACCCATTTTATAAGGTTATTGTCCCTCGCGCTTTTGTTTTTTGCGTATGCCGGGAACGTAAATGCATCTGAAAAACCAGGCTATAAAAATTGGGATAAATCTTCGCAGTTAGAAAATTGGGATCAATGTGGTGCGGATTATACACCGCCGGATTGGTGTTCAGACCTACCAGAACAAATCGACATAGATAAATCCTACACGACTTATCGTGATGCGCTAGAGGATAATAAAAAAGCCGAAGCAGAAAGAATGCTAAAGGCGGCGAAAGTGCTGGAAAATAGAGTAGGTGCCGCAAGAAATGTTCAAGGTGGGAAGCTATACAAGCAGGACCTGATCACGATCAATAAACAGGCCAATTCAGGCGATAAAGAAGCCATGGAGTTATTGGCCTGGATGTATGTTCAAGGCATGATGCCTAAAACCAAAAAAGAACTGGATCCGAACGAAGCTGCGTATATTTGGTATGGGCGGGCGTATTTGGCAGGCGCTAAAGAAGCCAAAGAAAATATGGACAAAATCTGGCCGACACTCAGCGTTACCCAACAAAGACGTATCGCCAAGCTTTTTGATCAAAATAATAGTCGCTGATTAATTCTTCTGATGGGTTAATTCAATTTATGCTAATAGCGAGCAGACTATTTAACGAGACCAAGTTCTTTTAGTTCTCTCCGGTACTTTTTTTCCTGCCTGTTGATACTGTAAGCCATTTGAAAATCAAACGAAGCATTGTTGTTGTCGCCGAGGCTCTTGTAGAGACGGCCTCGGTTATAAAAGATTTCCGGATTATTTGGGGCGTAGTGTAGGGCAAGATCAAAAGCGCGAATGGCCTTATCGTATGCCCCTTGTGAAAAGAGAATAATTGCCTTTGCTTGGTAAGCATCAAACGATTTTGGCTCTAATTCTATAACGTATTCGGCATCTGCCAAAGCTTGCTCAAGAAAGCCTGTGCTGAGATAGGCCTTTGCGCGTTTAATATAGGCATCTAGCGATGGCGGTTCTTCTGATAAAATTGTAATAAAATGATCGATTGTCGCATAATCTATATAAGTGCCGAGATAGACGTTACTTTCGTTGATTAAAATTTTTCCCAGTTCAGGCTTTATCAATACGGCTTGAGAGACATCCTGAAGAGCGGCTTCAATTTCGTTTTGTTCCCGGTAGAGAACGCCTCTTTTCAACAAAAGCTCAGCGTCCTCGGGAATTTCAATCAACGCTTTGTTTAACCAAGATAGAGCTTCGTCATTTTTGTTTTGAACGAGGTAGAGAGAGGTTAGGTTAAAGTAGGCATCTCCATAGGTTGGTAGGCGCTCTATAGACTGAATAAAATCTTGTTCTGCTTCGATAGGTAGGTTTAGGTCCTGAAAAAGAGTGCCGCGGTTGTTTAAGACATAAGCTTGATGCTTTTTTGACAGATCACCTTCATTCAATGCCTGCGTGTAATATTCTATAGCGAGTTCCAGATTGCCATTATCCTGTGCTTCCTGTGCTGTTCTGGCGAAAAGAATACCATCAGCAAAAGATACCGTTGGGGCGATATAAAACGCCATGGATAAAGCCAATGCTGAGCTTCTGAATAGTTTGAGTGCCATATGTCTGTCGCGGATCATTAGCCTGAAATTATAGTTAATAAATTTTTATCTTTATATAACTCTCGGGATAAATTGCAAAATTGAATTTATCGTAATCAGTGTAAAAATGTTATTTAGTGGTTCTCTGTATAATGAATTTGTCACCGTAAAAGACGTTTTACTGTGATCTGTTTCTCTTTTGGGTTGTTTGGTTGGCTTGTTCTGTGTAAAGGAAAGGGTATATTTTGAGGGCATTTCAAGTTTCTAATTAAGCTTAAAACTGGGGGAATACTTATGAGACGACTGATCGTATTATGTTTGGTACTGTTTACCATGGGGTGTAAGGGGGCGACGACATCTTCTTTGGTTGGATCCGGATCAATTACGTTGAGCTCTAGTGCACAAAAATCATATGAAAAATACTTAAGATCTAACCCGCGAGTTTTTGCTGTAACCGAAGATGGGAGTACCAGCTGGGGATGGTACTATTGCCCTGACATTCAATGTCGCGGTACGAGACTACAATCTATGCCCAAAGCTATTAAGCAATGTGAAAAGTATTCAAATGGTAAGCCCTGTAAGGTTTACGATCTTGGTGGTGAAATTGTTTGGGAAAAGAAGACGAAACCCGAAGCGGAAATCAAGGTAGATCTTTACGATCCTAAGAAATTTGAAATTACTTCCGGACAAAAAACTGCATTTGGTAGGTATCTAGACTTGGTTAGTATCAAAAATGATGATGTTAATCTCGCTTTTGCGATTAGCAAAGATGGAACAACTGCGCGGGCGAGATCACAGGAAGTGGCTCCTTATAATAAATTGAAGTTAACTGCGCTTGAAATATGTAAAGCCAAATCCTCTAATAACGAATGTGTGTTGTACGCAATAAATGATAAAATTACAGCTGTGAAGTAAAGGCTATTTTTTTTCGAGATAAAAGGCCCTTCAGGGGCTTAATACAATGAGAGGCAGAAAGATCTATTATTATCTTTCTGCCTCTTTTTTTGTCTGAGTAAGGTTTTGATTTTATTTAAGATAAAAAACTAGGGATGCTTTTCTCTCACCACGTTATACCTATGTGCAAGGCCAACGTTTTAGAAGCCAAACCATAACTAGGTCAATTGATGGCTTGTGCCGGGTTTGGGGGTTTTCTTGAAGTTCTTGGACTATAATGTCTTTTACTTCTTTGTTTGTGATGTTGTCGGGCGGACACATTAACTCTCTGTATTCAAGAGTATCGTAAACTGCCCGTATGTGTGTATCACAGCCTTTTTGTTCAGTTTTACAAGCTTGATAAAGTTGATTTGCTGTCTTGATTTCAGTCGAAAAAGCAGTGCCGCTGATAAAAACAAAGATAAGGGCTATACAATATTTCATTTTATAATTCTCTATAGGCTCTAAACTTTTTTGTGGGTATATTTGTGTAGCCAAAATCCAGCAAACTTGGTTGGTCGTCAATTATAATATTGCTTGCATGCAAAGACTTATACCAGCAAAGGTTTGTAAACGTGTTTTAGCTTTTCGTTTGATAATTTTTAGATCCAAAGTAACAAAAAACCCTAAGTCGTTGATATTCAACAACTTAGGGTCTTTGTAATGGCTCCGCGAGCAGGACTCGAACCTGCGACAGGGTGATTAACAGTCACCTGCTCTACCAACTGAGCTATCGCGGATCAATGTTTGTGCCGCCTCGTTGGCGACGGGTTGGGTTATAACAGTGGTGTTACATGCTGGCAATAACTTTTATGCATTTTTTTTAATTTTTTTTGTTCCTTTTAAATCAAAGGCTTGAGGCGCTTATGACTTCGCTAGATTTATCTGAGGTGAAAAATAGATTCTTATCCTTGGTTTCTGGCTTTTAACAAAAGGATGAAGACCAAGAGTGGGGATAATTCGCACGATATCTGATAGAAAATCGGATATAGTTTTCTGATTGAAAAGCATCTACCTAGTAATAAGACTCTGATCAAATACTGATGCGATTAATCTGACACTGTTGATTCTCTGGTGGTAATTCAGCACTGGCGACCCTAATACAGAAGATTCGGCGTAGGGTTTTATTATTCAGCATGCATAAAATCAACAGAACACACTGCTAATCGAGGTTATGTATCGGGATGATTTTTAAATATTAGGGGATATCATAAAGATGAATATTTTGGAGGCCCGGGCCGGAATCGAACCGACGTACAAGGATTTGCAGTCCTCTGCATCACCACTCTGCCACCGGGCCATCCTGACGAATATTCATTCGTTGGCAGTTCCGCAGTGTATAGTAGTGGTTATCGCTAAGGTCAAGAGATCAATCTCGATTCCAGTTTCATTTATATGCTGGGGGACTGTTGGCAATGTAATTTAGGCGTAAAAAGTAGGGGTAAGGGATCTTATTGTTGGGTTGAGGCCCTGTTAGAACCTTTGTTAACTAGATAAAAATAATAAAAACGGATACTTTATCTGGAAAGGTTGGGGTCACTTGGTTATTATCCCACAAAATTTTTACAGATAATCGGCGTTTCTAACGATGAATAACTTTGAACAAGCTCGCATGAACATGATTAATTGCCAGTTGCGCACCAATAAGGTGACGCATGACGGTGTGTTGTCTGCGTTTGAAAATGTGGCACGGGAAGAATACGTACCGGAAGCTTCAAAAGCTATTGCCTATGTAGATGAAGACTTGGCGCTGGACCATGGCCGCTATTTGATGGAACCAATGGTTCTTGCACGTATGCTTCAATCTATTGATCCCAAGGAAAATGATACGGCGCTGGTTGTTGGTGCAGGGACTGGCTACACCGCATCTGTGTTATCCAAAGTTGTCAGTGTTGTTGTGGCAATCGAAGATACGGATGAGCTGGTTGATTCGATGAATGAGCGCTTCGCATCGCACGGAACAGAAAATGCCGTTGCTGTTAAGGCTGAATTGACTAAAGGTTATCCGAAACAAGCCCCCTACGACTTAATTGTTTTTGGTGGAGCCGTTTCTGAAGTTCCAGATTCTCTACTAGAACAATTGGCTGAAAATGGGCGTTTGATTGCAGTTGTTCAGGACGTAAATGCCCGAAATAAACAGACGCTGGGGCATGCAACCTTGATTGAAAAGCATGCAGGGAATTGTTCCGGTCGCGTGATTTTTGATGCGAATACACCTTTGTTACCAGGCTTTGAAGCCAAAGAAGCATTTTTATTTTAATAGATTTTGATGCTCTACCAAATATGTATCCAATTTTAAATGTTGGGTCATATATTCTGACGACAGGTCGCACTAAGGTTATACGTTAAAGCTTGTAGGAAGGCTGGCGCAGTTTGCGCCAGTTTTTATATGTACAAAAAGTTGTAAATAGCCTGTGACCTGTTTAATAACTTTTTGTATGCTCTTAAAAGACACAGATATAAACCACATATACGGTTTCATTTCATTATATAGGTATCCGCGCAATGCGGGGCCGTTATCAGATTAAGTTTGGCATTGGATTAATTTTGGACAACGTGATGATTAAATCTATCGGAAACACGAAAAAAGCGCTTTTAAGTCGATGTGCCATTGTTAGTGTCGCAGTTTACACTGGGCTTTCCGGCGGCTTTGGGGGCGACGGTGTTCTGGCTCAAACCCTGAATGAGTCTTTGATTAAGGCCTATGAGACCAATCCATCACTGTCTAGTGCGCAAACTGGCTTGAAATCTGTTAACGAAGGTGTTCCTCAAGCGCTATCTGCTTGGCGGCCTGATGTCCGAATTACGTCTTCTGCTGGGGTCCGCAGAACTGATACTGACACCCCAACCGGAGATTCTACTGATACTACACAGCCATTGAATGCGACATTACAGGTAACGCAATCTCTCTATCAGGGAGGACGTACTCAGGCGGCAACAGAGCAAGCAGAAAATCTAGTACTTGCCGAGCGAGCGTCTGTTACTTCTGTGGAACAGGATGTTCTGTTACGGGCAGTAACCGCCTATGCGGATGTCTGGCGGGATCAAGCTATTCTAGATCTTAATATTAACAATGAAAGAGTTCTGGCAAGACAGTTTGAAGCAACACGTGATCGTTTTGATGTTGGTGAGTTAACAAGGACGGATGTTGCACAAGCAGAATCCAGATATTCGACCTCTACAGCTCAGCGCATTGCTTCGGAAGGAACGTTAAATTCTTCAAAGGCCGTGTTTGAAGAGGTGGTTGGCGAGTATCCTGATGAAGCACTGGCGCGTCCTAATCCTTTCGCTGTTTTACCCGCAAGTGAAGATGAACTTTTAGGTGTTGCGCGAGAAAATAATCCGGCACTTCTTGCTGCTAAATACAATGAAATGGCGTCCAAAAACCAAGTCAGGGAAATAACTGGCGAACTATACCCGGACCTATCATTGGTCGGACGGGTCAGTCGTTCTGACGAAACATCTGGCGAGGATATTGATAGCACATCCGGTGAAATTTTGGCGCAGTTGGTTGTGCCGATTTATCAACAGGGATTGGTTAGCAGTCGGGTGCGTCAGGCTAAGCAAACTGCAAATCAACGTAGAATCCAAATTGTTGAGCAGATGCGTGCGGTTGAGCAACAAGGCGTATCATCCTGGGAAAATCTGATTAGTTCTCAGGCACAGATAAAATCCTTTACCTCTTCCGTTAATGCCGCTGAAATTGCCTTGGACGGCGTGCGCCAGGAAGAAGAAGTTGGTGAAAGAACGGTGTTGGATGTACTTGATGCCGAACAGGAACTTCTGGATGCACAGGTTAATCTTGTCAGAGCACAACGAGATGAAGTTGTTGCTACTTATCAGGTCTTGAGCTCTATGGGGCAAATGACAGCACAGTATATTGGTTTACCTGTTAATGTCTTTGATCCGGCAGAAGACTATAATAACGTGAGAGATAAGTGGTTTGGGTTGGGTATTGAAAAATAGGCGTGCAAAAGCCCTTCTTTTTCAATAATATCTAACGTATATTACCGAAATTGTATTGGTAACAGGTAGTGTTCGCAGTTAAGGAAGCGGTGGGACAGCATTTCAATGAGTGATCAAGAAGCCCAGGGTGAACCATCAATGGAAGAAATTCTGGCGTCAATTCGCCGGATTATTTCCGAGGACGATCCAGAAGGTGATGGAGCCAAAGGTGAGGGGGAAGAAGCTCAGGCACAAGAGCCTGCGGCAGAAGAACCTGAAGCAGAAGAGGATGATGTTCTCGAGCTAACCGATGAAGTTTCTGAGGACGAAGAGTCTGCCCCTGAAGAGTCTGATATAGAAGAGGACCCTTTAGAAGCGGCTTCTGATGAAGATTCGATTGAAGAAGACTTTAGAGCATCAATGGGTGAGCCCGAAGAAGATGAGCCTGAAGATGACGAGATTGAAGTTGAAGCCGCAGCTGGCGAACCTGAGTTGGAATCTGATCTAGAGTCTGTAGAAGATGATGATATCGGCGATATTTCTTTTGATGAAGTTGAAGACGAGATCGAAGTTGCTGCATTATCTGAAACTCCCTTAGATGAATCTGAAAATTTTGATGTTGGTAACGATATCGATCTTGATGCGCCTGATGCTGATAGTATCCTTCAGGAAGAAACTCAGGATTCAACGTCTTCGGCACTATCTGAAATAGCGCGTGCTGCTGTTGTGCAGCGTTCCTTAGCCATTGGTACAGGAAAAACCTTGGAAGATATCGTTCGCGAAGCACTCGTCCCCGAGCTTAAAGCATGGCTTGATGTCCGCTTAGGCCCTATGGTTGAGCGGATTGTCCGCGAAGAAATTAAAAAGATGGTGCGCCGGGCCGAAGATTTATAAGGCTCGGACTTTCTTTTTTCTTCCGAAACTGCTAGCAAATGCTAGCATTATTTCACATAGAATATTTAGTTAAGAGGAACCCAGTAATGCTGGACAAAACCTATTGCCCTGAAAAAGTTGAGGCAAAGCATTACGAGCGTTGGGAAAAATCCGGAGCTTTCTCCGCAGATCCTAATTCCCCGTCTGACCCTTATACCATTATGATGCCCCCGCCGAACGTCACGGGGAATCTCCACATGGGACATGCGTTGACCTTTACCCTGCAAGACGTCCTTGTTCGGTATAAGCGCATGAAAGGGCATGATGTTCTCTGGCAACCAGGAACTGACCACGCAGGTATCGCAACTCAGATGGTTGTTGAACGCCAGCTGGCTGAAAAGGGAATTTCCAGACACGATCTTGGTCGTGAAAAATTCTTGAATTCTGTTTGGGAGTGGAAAGAAGAGTCTGGTGGTGCAATTGTTAAACAGCTTCGTCATCTCGGTGCTTCTGCTGATTGGCCGCGTGAACGCTTTACAATGGACGAAGGGCTTTCAGAAGCCGTTCGTAAGGTTTTCGTTCAACTTCATAAAGAAGGCCTGATCTATAAAGACAAGCGTTTGGTAAACTGGGATCCAAAGCTTCTGACTGCGATTTCTGATCTTGAAGTTGTTCAAAAAGAAAGTAACGGTAAGCTTTGGCATTTCCGTTATCCCATTGATGGCGAAGACGGTAAATACATTGTTGTTGCCACTACTCGCCCTGAAACAATGCTGGGTGATACCGGTGTTGCTGTGCATCCCGATGATGATCGTTACAAAGACCTGATCGGCAAGAAGGTGAAGTTGCCGATTGTTGGACGTTTAATCCCTATTGTCGCGGATGAATATGCTGACCCTGAAACGGGTTCTGGGGCTGTTAAAATTACCCCTGCGCATGATTTCAACGACTTTGAAGTTGGTCGTCGTTGTAATCTGGCAATGATCAATGTTTTTGATAAATTCGCGCACATCAATGAAAATGCGCCGGATGATTATCAAGGACTGGATCGTTTTGTTGCGCGTAAGAAAATTGTTGCCAAATTTGAAGAGCTTGGACTTCTCGACAAGATTGATGACCACTTGAACTCTGTTCCTTATGGCGACAGATCAAACGTTCCAATTGAACCATGGCTTACGGATCAATGGTATGTTGATGCCGCGACACTTGCTAAACCGGCTTTGGAAGCTGTTGAAACTGGCAAGACTGAAATCGTCCCTAAACAATGGGAAAACACCTACTATGATTGGATGCGTAATATCCAACCATGGTGTGTGTCCCGTCAATTGTGGTGGGGCCACCAAATTCCGGCGTGGTACGGTCCTGACGGTGAAATCTTTGTCGAAGAAACTGAAGAAGAAGCCAAAGCAGCTGCCTTTGCTAAATTTGGCAAAGAAGTTGAACTGACCCGAGATCCAGATGTTCTGGATACTTGGTTCTCATCTGCTCTTTGGCCTTTCTCTACTATTGGATGGCCAGAAACAACGAAAGAGCTTGAGCGCTATTATCCCGGTGATGTGTTGGTGACTGGTTTTGACATTATCTTCTTCTGGGTTGCCAGAATGATGATGATGGGCATGCACTTTATGAAAGAGGTGCCGTTTAAGACCGTTTATATCCACGCACTTGTGCGCGACGAAAACGGACAAAAGATGTCCAAGTCCAAGGGTAATGTTATTGACCCTCTGGAAGTTATTTCTGAATACAGTTGTGATGCATTAAGGTTTACTCTTGCGGCGATGGCGGCACCTGGTCGTGATATCAAACTGGCATCATCCCGTGTTGAAGGCTATCGCAACTTTGGTACCAAGCTCTGGAATGCATCGATCTACAGCCAGATGAATGGTGCTGTTTACGATCCGGGTTTTGATCCGCTGAGCTGTAACGAGCCGATTAATAAGTGGATCGTCGGGCGTGTTGCTGCTGCGACTGCGGCCGTTGACAAAGCACTGGATGATTACCGTTTTAACGATGCCGCCAACGCGCTTTATCGTTTTTTCTGGAATGAATACTGTGACTGGTATGTGGAATTCACAAAGCCTGTATTGGCTGCGGGGAATGAGGCAACGACTAAAGAAACCAAAGCAACTATTGCATGGGTTTTGGCGCAGACACTTCATTTGTTACATCCGATTATGCCGTATATTACCGAGGAACTTTGGGAAAACCTAGGCAATGAAGGGGCGACACCGCTTATTTCTTCGTCTTGGCCAAAGTTTGACGAACGCCATACGGATGCTGATGTTGATAAAGAGATGGATTGGGTTATCAAGCTTATCTCTGATATCCGGGCTACACGTGCGGAACTCAACACCCCGCCAAAACTAAAGGCACCGCTTTTGCTCAAAGACGGTTCTGATGCAGTCAAGGCTAAGATTGGTCAGTACAAAGATGTTGTGAAGTGGCTTGCTGGTCTTTCCTCTGTTGATTTTACAGATGAAGATCTACCGCAAGGAGCTATTCAGATTGTGCTTGATGATGCGACTTTCGCGTTACCGCTGGAAGGTATCATTGACGTTGAGCAAGAGACAGCTCGCCTGAATAAAGAAATGGAAAAAACGCTCGAAGAGATTGCGAAAATTGACAAGCAGCTTTCAAACGAAAATTTCGTTTCTCGAGCACCTGAACAAGTTGTTGAGGAAAAGAAAGCCCGTCGGGAAGAGTTCATGTCAGTGAAAACAAAACTGGATGAAGCGCTGGCGCGGATTGCCGATCTCTAAAAGAAATATTTGTCATATTTGATAAATTCATAAGAAAGCCGCTCATTCGGGCGGCTTTCTTGTATTTGAATGGCAGTGCTAAAATGCTGTTTTAAGGCATTGTACGTTTATCTACGTATATAAAAATATCTCTGGTCTTTGTATTCTCATAAAAAATGATAACCAAAGATTTACGAGATGACTCCAAGCCTTACATTAGTCCGGCGGCGGTTGCCAGCCCAGCAAAGATCTAAGCAGCGTGTTCAGAGAATATTGCTTGCTGCATCAACATTGTTGACAACGAGCAGTGTGGACAAGCTGACCACGCGCCGTATTTCTGAACTTGCCGACGTTAATATCGCAACGCTCTATCAGTTCTTTCCAAATAAAGAAGCCATTATCTTTGCCCTTTATCAAAGATGGTTGAGTGAAATGGATGACGTCTTTGATCGCATGGAAATGAAGCAATCCAGGCAGATGGGATGGCGTAAGCTTTTTAGTAAAATATTTGATGCTCTCAATCAGGTTCAAACAGATTTAATTGTTCGGGATCGATTGCTGAAAGCCATGGGGATGAATGAAGATCTAAGGAAATTGGATCTTGATCATAGTATTCTTCTGTCGAAACGATTAGCTAAGCTGATGGCTAATCAAGGGGCATATCTTTCGGAATATGAGCTTCAGGAGCATGGAACGTTAATTTTCCATTTTGAAAGAGCTCTGGTGACACCCTTGGCAAATGCAAAAGGAAATGATCAAGAGGTTCTTTATAAAAAGGGCAGGGACTTCTTACTGGAAATGATTTCTCTTGCGTTTCGGTAATTAAGAAAGCGTTCCTTGCAGATAAAGAAAAGGCCGCAGAGTTTTGATTAACTCTGGGCCTTTTTTACTTAACGATAGATGTTTATCTATCAGTCGTATTGATCAACATCACGATAAGCACCTTTGTCGGCCGATGTTGTGAAGTGAGCGTAGGCTTTAAG
Source organism: Kiloniella sp. (assembly GCF_048270245.1). Classification (GTDB taxonomy): domain Bacteria; phylum Pseudomonadota; class Alphaproteobacteria; order Kiloniellales; family Kiloniellaceae; genus Kiloniella. The sequence goes on along the minus strand of NZ_JBLWTH010000002.1, from coordinate 287,649 downwards.
GGCTGAACTTACTTTGCGATCGCGTGGTTTCACAGGCTTCCAACCATCCTTGCCTTTGGCATCCATGGCTTTACGGCGCATATCCAGTTCTTCGTCACTGACGAGTACGTTAATTGTCCGATTGGGGATGTCAATTTCAATGGCATCACCAGCTTCAACAAGACCGATTGCGCCACCTTGTGCTGCTTCGGGAGATGCGTGACCAATTGATAGACCAGATGTGCCGCCAGAGAAACGCCCGTCGGTTAAAAGCGCACAAGCTTTACCAAGTCCCATGGATTTCAGGTAACTGGTCGGGTAGAGCATTTCCTGCATACCTGGACCGCCTTTGGGGCCTTCGTAACGAATAACAACAACATCACCAGCGACAACTTCACCGCTGAGTACGCCTGCTACGGCTGCATCCTGGGATTCGAAAATGCGTGCGCTTCCTGTGAATTTCAGGATCGAATCATCGACGCCAGCTGTTTTAACGACGCAACCGTCCAAGGCAATGTTTCCAAACAGAACGGCAAGACCACCTTCTTGGCTAAATGCATTCTCACCACTGTGGATACAGCCATTGGCACGGTCATCATCTAGGGATGAGTAATAGCGATCTTGACTGAATGCTTCCGTGGTTCGTACGCCACCGGGTGCCGCAGAATAGAACTTTTTCACCTCGGGATCATCAGTGGTCATGATGTCCCATTTATCAATCGCATCACCGAGTGTTTTTTCGTGAACTGTCGGGCGATCTCGATGAATTAGTCCGCAGCGATCAAGTTCAGCCAAAAGCCCCATAATACCGCCAGCACGGTGGACGTCTTCCATATGGTACTTGGTTGTGGATGGCGCGACTTTGGCCAACTGAGGTACTTTTCTTGAAAGGGCATCAATGTCTGACATGGAGAAGTCAACACCACCCTCCTTTGCCATCGCAAGGATGTGAAGGATTGTATTGGTTGAGCCGCCCATGGCAATGTCGAGAACCATGGCGTTTTGATAGGTTTCAAAAGTGGCAATGCCGCGTGGTGTAACGCTCTCATCACCTTCTTGATAGTAACGTTTTGTGAGATCGACGATACGGCGTCCGGCTTCTCTGAAAAGCTCACCACGTCTTTGGTGTGTTGCAAGCAAAGAGCCATTACCTGGAAGAGAAAGGCCCATGGCTTCACTCAGGCAGTTCATGGAATTCGCTGTAAACATTCCAGAACAAGAACCACAAGTTGGACAAGCGGATCTTTCAATCGCAGCGACATCTTCGTCACTGACGTTTGGATCCGCGGCATCAACCATGGCATCAACGAGATCTAGTTTACGTTCTTTTCCATCCAGAACGATTTTTCCGGCTTCCATTGGGCCACCGGAAATAAAGATTGCAGGAATGTTTAGGCGCATTGCAGCCATGAGCATACCCGGGGTGATTTTATCACAGTTGGAAATACAAACGACAGCGTCAGCACAGTGCGCGTTACACATGTATTCTACGGCATCAGCAATGACTTCGCGTGAGGGCAGACTATAAAGCATGCCGTCGTGTCCCATTGCGATGCCATCATCTACAGCAATGGTATTGAACTCTTTCGCAACACCGCCTGATTTCTCGATTTCATCGGCAACCAGTCCGCCTAGATCTTTCAGGTGAACATGGCCGGGGACAAACTGTGTGAATGAGTTGGCAATGGCAATGATCGGTTTTCCGAAATCATCATCTTTCATACCAGTCGCGCGCCATAGGCCGCGGGCACCTGCCATGTTTCTGCCATGGGTGGAGGTTCTTGAACGATACTCAGGCACAGTAATAATCCTAACGTTACGTCGTGTCTTAAATTAAGTTTCTTGTAAGATAATTAGGTAATCCATGGGCTCACGTCCATGGTTATTTCGCAAAAGAATAAAAAAGTTACCAAATCGAAGGAAAATGAGGTGAGGCGAGGGCTTGTTTTTAGGGGTATTGTACCGGCCCTTGACTTATCCACGGTGAAATTTAGATTTATTGCGTATTTTTATACCGCGCGGAAGTTCATCTGGACAAAGCAGTGGCAAGGTTTTGTGTCGGAAAAAAGGAAATATGGCCATGCCGCCAAAAAATCCAATTATATGTGCCCACCAGGCTACACCGGATTGGTCTGGTAAAAAGGCTGAGAAAATTTGAAAGCCAATCCAAAAAATAAGTAACAGGTAAGCGCGAACGAAGATCGGGACCATAAAAATCGGAATGAGAACCTTTGCTTTCGGGTATTGCAGCAAGTAAGCCCCGAGAATACCAGAGACAGCTCCACTTGCACCAACAATAGGTGTTTGAGATGTCCCCGTAATAACGGTTTGTCCAATGCCAGCTATGATGCCGCAACAGATAAAAAAGGCAAAAAAGCGCCGGTGTCCCATTGCGTCTTCTATGTTGTCACCAAATACCCAAAGATAAACCATGTTACCCGCAAGATGCATAAAGCCGCCATGCAGAAAATTATAGGTAACCAAAGTGAATATGGGGGAGACCCAATCAATAGACTGTGGGCGTTGGGCGTTTCCAAGTAATACGTCGGGGATAAGGCCCAAGGCATATATCATTCGCGCCATAAATGGTTCTGGTGATATAGCTTGAATAAGATAAACAAGGCAGCAAGAAAAAATGGTGGCTATGGTAACCCACGGTTTGTCGATAAGGAGTCTTGGAAGGTTATCAAATAGGGGAAAGAACATATTGCTAACCTAAGTCATTAGCCCAGGGTCAGGCAGATAGTTCGCACATCACAGGTGTATGGTCCGATGGTGATTCTTTTCCACGGGGATCTTTATCTATGCAGCAGCTCGTTAGAATGTCTGCGGCTTGTGGTGACAGCATCATCAGATCTATACGGATACCGTTGTTATGATCAAAAGCACTGCGCTGATAATCCCAATAGCTATAAACATGTGCTTCTTTATTGAGTGCGCGCCAGGCTTCGGTGTAGCCAAGGTTTTCCATCACACGAAAACGATCTCTTGAACTTGGATGGGTGTGCGCGCTGCCCTCAAAGCGTTTTGGGGAAAAGACGTCATCGTCTGTTGGGATCAGGTTGTAATCCCCTGCAAGAACAATGGGTTGTTCTGTTTTTAATAGTTTTTGGGCGTGGGTGTTAAGACGGTCCATCCACTTTAATTTATAGGGAAATTTGATTTCATCCGTCAGATTACTGTTGTTATTGCCGTTGGGCAGATAGATAGAGGCAACTCTTATGCCAAAGGTGGTTCCTTCGACGTATCTTGCATGATCATCTTCCTGATCACCGGGCAGTTCTCTTATGACATCTGTTATAGGTTCTTTGGATATCAGCGCAACGCCGTTGTAGCTTTTCTGTCCGACGACTTCCATATGGTAGCCAAGCTCTTCAAATTCCATATAGGGAAATTTTTCTGCAACAGTTTTTAGTTCTTGTAGCAGAAGTACATCAGGAGAGGCCGCTTTTATCCAATCGAGAACATTTGGAAGTCGTTTGTTAATGGAATTGACATTCCAAGTCGCGATCTTGACCATTGGATAAGGCTCACACTAGAGATTTAAAATTTAGAAGGGTACACACAACTGCGCGTTACTTTTATATGGTACCAATTTATATGGCAAAAGAAGTCCCGCACCCGCACGAGGCTGTGGCATTCGGGTTTGTTATGCGAAAAGACGCACCCATCAGGTCTTCGACAAAATCGACCTCGGAGCCATTCAGAAGGTCCAAAGACATTTCGTCGATTACAGCTTTGGTGCCGTCCTTTTGGAATGTTTTATCGTCTTCATTAACAGAATTGTCAAAAGAGAAACCATACTGGAAACCTGAACAACCGCCGCCAGAGACTGTTATTCGTAACATTAAGTCCGGCTTACCTTCTTGTTCTGCTAGCAAAGCCACCCGCTTTGCGGCACTGCTTGATAAGGAGATATAAGGAGTTTGATCATCTGTTGTCATATTCTACTCATAACCTGTAAGCCTACAATTAATGTTTACGATCCAGAAAACTAGAAATTCTGTATCTATAAAAGCAGTATACTGAAGGCTAGTTGTTAATCTGACTATATAGATAGGTTATCGTTACATCTAAATCTATTCATTTTTTCAAGATTCATATTTCGAAGACAGTTTTCTTTTGTTTAAAAAATCAATGAAATTAGTGCCGATGTAATAAACAACGAAGATCACTAAGCCACCTAGAATGATAACGCCTATTGATGAGATGGCAGTTGGTAATCCCCAATATCCCGCAATAGCAGCGATTATCAATAGACCAAGAATGCTACCACATCTCTCAAATAATCGTAGAGCGCCAAGGACAGAGTTTGAGCCCAAGTGTTTCAATTCTCCTTCGGCTAATTTCATTGTAAGTTCAACTTGTGGGCCTCGAAGTAGGCCATGGCCGAACCCGGTGCTTGCAGCTGCGATTAACATAGTCCATTGCGAAGGCATAAATGCTGTAAGTATGAGGCCTGCAGCCGTGATCAAGGAGCCTGTCACTGCAATAGAGCTTTCGCTTATTTTACTGTTGGTTAGCCATCCTAATAAAGTACCCGAAAGCATTATCATAAAGAAGTAAACCATTAAAAGTCGGGCTATATCTGCAGTTGAGGCATCAAGCGCGTCAAGCTGTAATGAAAAGAGATAGGATATAAAAACCTGGTCCATTAGGCTTTGTGGAACAGCAAGCCCCATACACACTGCAAAAAAACGAGGATTTTTAAGGGATGCTGCTATGGACTTGAACCGCAGAGGAGCTTCTTCTTTTGTTTTCGTATTTAACCCCGGGGGAATCATCCGGGTTAGCAATATGGCGGATATGACAACAAGAAAAGCACTGAACATAAAAGCGATGGATGTTCCAAATCGATCTGCAAGAACGCCGCCCAAAGCTGTACCTGCAAAAATTCCGGCAAAAAGGGCTGCTGAGAACTGACCGAGTGATTTGGTTCTTTCACCACGGGGTTCGTAGTCAATTACATAATCCTGACAAGCAAGTACGGCAAAGGCATATCCTATGCCCCCCAAAGATCGCCAGAAAATGATTTCCAATACATTAGTGGCAAAAAACATCCCAAAGTTTGAAAGGAAAATAAAAATTAGAGCCCCGAGGATCATTTTTTTGTGACCCCACTTACCTGTTAGCGACCGGGCAAAAGGGGCAGCAAAAAGGTAAGCAATCAGATATCCAGCGATTGGCAAGGAAATGACAATAGCCGGATCAATCCATGTTAAAGGATTTTCCGCGGCTCTTGTGAACAAGGGGAAGAAAGATAAAGCGAGTTCGTCTGCGGCAGCGAATAAAAAGAGCGCAAGCCGGATATCGTTTTTATAGGGATAAGTCAGTGTCAAAGGCCCCTCGGTCAGAAGTTTAAATTTCCCAGCCATAGAGGTCAGTTCTTCTTGAAGGAAAGCCTTAGTTTTTGTTGTTTTTAGATATGCTGCCAAAGCTTGATATCTCTTATGAATACTATGCGTCCTATTTGATAGCCGGGTAATTAAGTATTCTGTAAAGTTTCCGCGTCGGGGAATAATAACACTGGAATAATCGCCGTTGGCTTGCATTTCTGATAGCTGCTTAAGTCTGTTTAGGGGCGAGCTCAGTGACATCGTCATTACGAGAACAATGACCTCGTAAGCAAAAAGCAAGACAACAAGAACGATGACAGTTAGGTCCAATGCAACTTCACGAAATTGCTTGGCGATATAATTTACATCTGGTCGAATGATAATGTATCCAACGTTCTTTTCATCTGAGACGATAGGATAGATGGGAAGTTTACGTGCGTCTTGTGTCGTTGAATAAAATGGATTTTGCCAATCACCTGCAGTAAAAATAAATTTCCCTGTCGCAACACCCATAAAGGATATCTCGGGGAAATGGGTGAGGGTGTTGTTTAAATCTTCCTCAAGGTTATTTATGCTTGCTATGGGAATTCCAGCGGTGACATTTTGTTGAATGTTGTTTGTTGCTATTTGCGAAATAAGGTCGGTTCGCTTTACCATTTCTGGTTTGAGAGAGGCATTGACGGAAGTGTATGTGACAAACCCTAAAGACAGTGTGGCAGCGATAATCAAGCCGATAATCCAAGTATATACCTTTCGTTGGTAAGCAATACCCAGACGTATATCCAAAAGAGGGCTCATCACAATCTTCTGAGGCAATACTCTGGGCGCAGGGGCGTTTTGGTTTTGGCACTCTGATTCCCATTTTTTTAATTGAGAATCTATTTGGTCATAATTTTTATCCGCGGCGTTCAGATTCTCTAAGAGCTCCATAAATTGCGGATTAACCTGTTCTTTTCTTGCGCCTTCTGGGATCTGATAAACTGTCGGAACATTCGACCGAGCTTTGTACCATTGTTTTAACAAATTACCTGATTTTACAGCTTCTGAAAGTCGGAGCCTGAGGACAATAAATCCAATCACTGAAAATAGTAGAAGTAAAATTAAAGCTGTAATTATCACGATGAAGGTAAAATTTGCGACAGTGATATTGTAGCCAGTTTTAGGGTAAATTGCTGCGACAGTTCCAATTAAATGGCCGCTCGTATTGTTTATTTTTTTATAGCTAAAAAAATGCTTATCGGTTTCTTTATTCCATGTCTCATCTTTACTCGTTCTCTTCAGGTTTATTTCCGCCTGTGAGAGATTTAATGGTTGCGTTCTGTCGGTTGAGTGAACGATTTTACCACTTGCGTTCAAAATGTGGATTGCGTTGATGTCAGGGGCAAGCGCCTTTACTTGCGTCAGTATCTGCCGCGCATTCGGGAGATTTGAAACAGAAGGGCCATTTTTAGACAGAGCATCGTCGACTGATTCGACAACAACGGCTATTCGATGTTGGACAAGGTTAGATAATACAGAATTATGCTGCAGAATGGATAGTACTGTAAGAACAGATAATATTGTAATTAAGAGTGCTACAAAAGCACCCCAGCACCGCCATAAAAGATACAAAGCACTGCCCCCCCCAGGATTTTTTTTATGTTATTGGGGGACTGTATCAGGACAGATCATCCAGTAATAGAAATATTATGAAAGAGATGCTTTTTATAGTTGTTAATCGTGTGTTTAAAGCGTTGAATTTCTGTTCTGAATGAGCAAGCTTGTTCAATGAATACTCATGAATTCATTTTGCTTTACTAAGTCTCTCTTCGGGTTAGTCTTTGCCTATGACGAAAAACGATTCGAAAAAATTATATGCATCGTCTCCGGAAAGCAGTCGAGGACGCTTGCTGAAAGAACCTGAGAGCAAGACGAGAACCTGTTTTCAGAGAGACCGGGATCGTATTATCCACTCTGTTGCGTTTCGTCGGCTGCAATATAAAACGCAGGTTTTTGTCTATCACGAGGGGGATCATTTTCGAACGCGTCTGACCCATTCCCTTGAAGTTGCTCAGATCGCTCGGTCATTAAGTCGAACGCTTGGTGTAAATGAAGATCTTGCCGAGGGAATTGCTCTTGCCCACGATCTTGGGCACACTCCCTTTGGGCATGCTGGTGAAGATGCCATGCATGATGTGATGGAACCCTTTGGCGGTTTTGATCATAACGAACAGACTTTTCGGATTGTGACGCAGCTGGAACGACGCTATGCCGATTTCAACGGGTTGAACTTGACGTGGGAAACCCTTGAGGGATTGGCAAAGCACAACGGCCCTATTGAGGGACCGAACAGCCGGGAAGAGTATGTACCAGAATCCATGTCAAAGTATTGTAAGAACGCGCGGGATCTGGAGCTGTCTTCCTTTGCAAGCCTTGAGGCGCAGGTTGCGGCTATTGCCGATGACATTGCCTATAATAATCACGATATAGATGATGGTATCAGGGCCGGGCTTTTTACCGTTGATGACCTTTTGCCCATTCCTGTGGTTGGTGATATATTCCGCCAGGTATTGAAGAAATATCCTAACCTTGAAACTGAAAGCCTTGTCCACGAAGCTGTACGCCGTCTGGTTGACTATATGATCAGTGATGTTTTGTCTGAGACGCAAACAAGGTTAAAGGAAGCAAACCCGAAGACCGCTTTTGATATTCGCTGTCAAAACAGGGCAATGGTTGCTTTTTCGGATCAGTTTCGTGAGGTGGAAAAACAACTAAGAGCATTTTTATTTGAACACATGTATCGCCATGAAAAAGTCAAAGAAATGCGTAAACGTGTAAAGCAGGTTGTGAGAAACCTCTTTTCGCATTATTCAGAGCACCCAGAAGAGCTTCCTGATTATTGGCGTCTTGAAGCTGGTACTAAACTAACAAAGCGTAGCGCAAGATTGATCGCAGACTATATCGCTGGTATGACCGACCGATACGCTTTTGAACAACATAGACAGATTTTTAATCTGGATTTTGAGATAAAATGAACGTTTTTAAAGACTTAAGAAGTAAAGTTGTCGCGCAATTAGAAGATATGGCTGCTGCCGGAGAAATCTCAACGGGTCTGGATTTCAGCCGCGTTGCTGCGGAACCTCCTCGTGACTCTTCCCATGGAGATGCTGCAACCAATGCTGCCATGGTTCTTTCCAAAGTTGCGGGGATGAAACCACGTGACCTTGCGAGCCTTTTAGCGAAACGTCTTGAAAATCTGGATGTTATCAAGTCGGTAGAGATTGCGGGGCCGGGCTTTATTAATTTACGTCTGGATGAAAAGTTCTGGTTCGAACAGGTTGGGACGATCCTCAAAGCAGGAACATCATATGGCGATTCTGATATGGGGCAGGGCGAAAAGGTCAATGTTGAATACGTTTCTGCAAACCCTACTGGCCCCCTGACTGTTGGACATGCACGTGGTGCCGTTGTTGGTGATGCGCTTGCTGCACTTCTTGCCAAGGTAGGTTATGACGTTTGCAAAGAGTACTACATCAATGATGCGGGTAATCAGGTCAATGTTTTAGCAAACTCTGCTTATTTGCGATACCGCGAAGCTCTGGGCGAAGATGTTGGTGAAATTCCTGAAGGTTTTTATCCCGGTGAATATTTGAAAGATGTCGGTAAAGCACTGGCCGATAGAGACGACGATAAGTGGCTGGGTAAAGAAGAGGCAGACTGGATCTCTGAAGTTCGGAAGTTTGCAATTGATCAACTTCTGAATCTTATTCGTGACGATCTCGCGGCGCTGGGTGTCGTGATGGATGTGTATTCATCCGAACGCGCTTTGGTTGAAGCTGGTGGCGTTGACGAAGTAATGAAGTTTCTGGAAGCCAACGACTTAGTTTATACGGGCGTGCTGGAACCACCCAAGGGTAAAAAGCCTGATGATTGGGAAGCACGTCCACAGACACTTTTCAAATCAACTGACTTCGGTGATGACGTTGATCGGCCAATCAAAAAATCTGACGGTAGCTGGACTTATTTTGCAGGCGATATGGCCTATCACCTAGACAAATATCGCCGTGGCTTTAACACCATGATTAACGTCTGGGGGGCGGATCACGGCGGTTATATCAAGCGGATGCAAGCTGCAGTCACGGCGATGACCGAGAAAAAGGGTAGCCTTGATGTCAAGGTCTGCCAGTTGGTCAACCTTATGCGTGGCGGTGAAATGGTCCGCATGTCAAAGCGTTCAGGGAACTTTATTACCCTGAGGTCCGTTATTGACGAAGTCGGCAAAGATGTTGTCCGCTTCATCATGCTGACCCGTAAAAATGATGCCTCGCTTGATTTCGACCTAGTGAAGGTTGTGGAACAAAGCCGCGATAACCCTGTGTTTTATGTTCAGTACGCTCATGCGCGGTCCTGCTCGGTCCTAAAGCACTCGAAGAACGAGTTTCCTGATATGGATCTTTCTATAGAAGCTCTGGAGCAAGCTGATCTGTCACAGCTAAACAGCGAGGGTGAGTTAAGCCTGATCCGTCGGCTTTGTGAATGGCCGCGTCTTTTGGAAAGTGCGGGCGAAGCACATGAGCCACATAGAATTGCTTTTTATCTCTATGATTTGGCGGGGGAACTTCATGGCCTTTGGACCAAAGGGAAAGATAATGCACGGTTACGTTTCATCGTGACTGACGATCAGGATCTGACACAAGCGCGGATGGCGCTGGTCAAGGCAACATCCCTTGTTATTGCTTCGGGGCTGGACGTCTTTGGTATTGAACCTGCTAAGGAGATGCGCTGATGTCATCAAATTCTTCCGATGATGATCTAAAGGATTTTGAGAAAGTGCGTCAAAACGAGAGCATGCGCGTATCAACAGATCAAGATGCTCAGGATATACATGATGATTTTTCAAATGAAGAGTATTGGGAAGATGATCTGGATTTTGATGATGATCCCGGTGCTGGTTTATTTAAAAAGCTTGTACCAATTGGCCTTGGCCTGATTGCGGTTGCTGTTGTCGGCGGTGGCATTTTGATTATGCTTGGTGATAATAAGCCAAGTAACAATATACCCGATGCTATTCCTCTCATAGAGGCTGAAACAACACCGGAAAAGACCAAACCGGAATCACCGGGGGGAATGGTTATTCCTCATCAGGACAAGCTGGTTCTTAATAATGATTCCGGTGCAAGCGGAAATGCACAAGTTGAAAAGCTGTTACCTCCACCAGAAATACCGCAGCCTCCCAAGGCGTCAGAGCCAGAGGTTGATAACTCTACGGCGACCCAGTCCGCGACCAGTCAGGCTGAAGCACAGGCAGTAGAGGCAACTGAAAAAGCATCACAATCCGTTGCCCAAAAAATAGAAACAACCAAAGTTGAAGAGCAATCTCTTGCCAATACAGGTGAGGGAAGTTCGATTCCAAAAGCGCCTGAACCAAAAGCGTCTGAAGTTGAGTCCGTTTTAGCTCCTAAATCTGAGGAAGACGTGGCCAAAAAAGTGGAAGCTCCGAAAGCACCAGACCTTGTGGTACCAGAACCATCTTCTGTCACGACTGCCAAGAAGGCTGAGCCAAAAATAACAACTCCGGCTACTGTTCCACAAAAACCGGTATCTGGTCAGTACGTGCTACAATTGGCTTCTTTGAAATCCAAAGATGGCGCAATGACTGAATGGAAGAACATGCAGCGGAAGTTGAATGATCTTTTGGGCAGTAAGCAGCCGATTATTGAAAAAGCGTCTATTTCCGGCGTTGGCGTTCGCTATCGCCTGCAAACAGGACCTTTTGAAAATAAACAAGCCGCGAGTGATTTTTGCTCAAAACTGAAAGCAGCCAAACGCGATTGTTTGGTCAAAAAAGTTAAATAAGGTTCAGGAGTGAGGTTGTGGGGTTGAATTCAGTTATCTTTGGGTGTGAAGGCCATAACTTAACCGATTGGGAAAAAGGTTTTTTTTCTGAAGTTAAACCCTATGGCTATATTCTTTTCGCCCGTAACTGTGACACCCCTGATCAGATAAGAAACCTTATTTCTGAACTGAAATCGCTTTCTGGTAATGATGATCTGCCTGTTCTGATTGATCAGGAGGGAGGGCGCGTTGCGAGATTGCGTCCGCCTCATTGGCGCAAGACACCGCCGGCAGCTATCTTTGGGCAGATATTTGATCGTGATCAGGAAAAAGCCTTGCGAGCGACTTATCTCAATGCCTGCTTGATCGCTTACGAACTCAAAGAACTTGGTGTAACCGCTGACTGTGCACCTGTTTTGGATCTGACAATACCGGGGGCACATGAAATTGTCGGAGATCGTTCTTATGGGGCTACGCCCGAGAAAGTTGCGACAATAGGAACAAAGGTTATCGAGGGCTTCCTTCACTGCGGGATAATGCCTGTCATCAAACACTTGCCCGGACATGGTCGTGCGACGGTTGACAGCCACAAAGAACTGCCAAGGGTGGATACACCGCGGAATGAGCTTTCAAGTCATGATATCAAGGCTTTCAAGCTTATGAATTCGGCCCCATGGGGGATGACGGCGCATGTAATCTACGAAAGGATTGATCCCGACCATATTGCGACGGTTTCGCCAACAGTGATCCAACAAGTGATTCGTGACGAGATCGGTTTTGGCGGAATTTTATTGTCTGATGATCTATCTATGAAGGCTATGGCGGGAACTTACGAAGAGCGTGCCAAAGCAACATTGTCAGCTGGCTGTGACTTGGCATTGCATTGTAATGGGGATCAGCAAGAAATGATGTCCGTTGCCAAAGGCTTGCAAAAAATCGACAGCACGAAGTCGGATCGTTTGGATCAGGCTTGGAAGCTTCGCCAAAATAGTAATGTTGAGTGGAATGAAACACTCGACGAGCTTACAGAAATAATCTCTCCCTACTGGTCATAAAACCTAGTCAGTTAAGAGCCATTGGTTCAGGATTTTTTGAGCCGTTCAATTATAAAATGCAGGTCTTTACATTTATGGATATTAACGAATTTCTTTTTAAAGCATCAGTATGGGCTCTGCCATTTTTAATTGCGATTACTTTTCATGAAGCGGCACATGCCTATGTTGCCCGTGTTCTTGGTGACGATACGGCCTCAAAGTTAGGACGTGTCACTCTCAACCCTCTTAAACATATAGACCCATTTGGCACAATATTGTTGCCCTGTATGCTACTATTCATTGGCTCTCCCTATCTTTTGGGGTGGGCTAAACCAGTCCCGGTTGTTTTTGGTAGATTGGGTAACCCTAAAAGAGACATGGTTTTTGTTGCTCTTGCTGGGCCTGGATCAAATATTTTAATAGCTTTAATAGCAGCTTTTTTTCTATCTTTTATTGGCCCTGAAGCAGGGGATATGGGGCAATGGATTGCCCAAAATTTGTCTAATGCGATTCTCGTTAATTTGGTATTGGCTGTTTTTAATATGTTGCCGATACCACCGCTTGATGGTGGTCGTGTAGTGACCGGCCTTTTGCCAACATCTTTGGCTGTTCCGTTTTCCCGTTTGGAAAAATACGGCATGATTATTCTTATTGGTTTGATTTTTGTTCTACCGATGATTGGTCGCCAAATTGGTATGGATCTGAATTTAATCAGTTATGTGATTGTTAAATCTATTCATGCTATGCTTCCTTTCTTTCAAGCGATTGCAAATCTAAACATCATCTAGCTGTTTAAGGAAATCAGTGTCCGAAACACTTCCCTTTGAAGAAGACGACAGATCAGAACAATCGGAGGGGGTAAAAGCCCTACATCTGCTTGTACTTGAGTTGGATGGCTTTGAGGGACCGATTGATATTTTGCTGCAGTTGGCACGGGATCAGAAGGTTGATCTGACCCAGATATCAATTCTTGAGCTGGCGAATCAATACATAGATTTTATTCAACAGGCGCATGAATTAAGGCTGGAGCTTGCGGCGGACTATTTGGTCATGGCGGCGTGGCTTGCCTATTTGAAATCAAGATTACTTCTGCCGGAACCTGAGGGAGAAGAAGAGCCCAGCGGGGCTGAGCTTGCTGCCGCGCTCAAGTTTCAATTGCAGCGTTTGCAGGCGATGCAGGATGCAGGCAAAACCTTGATGTCGCGACCACAGTTAGGCATTGATTTCTTTGCGCGGGGATTACCGGAAAATACCGGGGTAATCAATAAAACAAGTTACGATGTATCGCTTTTTGATTTGCTAAAATCCTATGCAAACAGTCAGGTGCGAACAGAAGAAAAAAGTTTGCTTATCGAACATATGGAGCTTCATTCTGTGGATGACGCGATCAAGCGGCTATCAGCTTTTCTTGGGACTATTCCTGACTGGCAAGATCTCAGCCGATTTCTCCCGGTTAAGGTAGAACGCGGTATTTTGGCAAGATCGGCGGTGGTTTCTTTGTTTGCTGCGAGTTTGGAAATGTGTCGGGAAGGGCAAATCGATCTCAGGCAAGATGAAATCTATGGCCCGATATTTATCAAAGACGGCACGACGCGGATAGCTGAAAAGTGACGGGGGTGAGGATTGTTTGTATGAGGTGTAGGGGAGAAACAGATGGAAACACGCTTTGATGATCTTCGACTTTTGGAAGCGTTGCTCTTTGCATCTACGGAGCCGCTATCCATTGAACAGCTTTCTAGGCATTTCCAGAAAGACAGAGATTTGAAACCTCTTCTGGAGGAGTTGAAATCCTATTATGAGAATCGTGGTGTTAATCTTATCAAAGTTGAAGACAGATGGGCTTTTCGCACGGCACCTGATATGGCGCCTTTGTTGAGAGTTGAACAAAGCCAGTCAAAACCGTTGACGCGAGCGGGGGTCGAAACACTGGCAATCATTGCGTACCACCAACCAGTTACAAGAGCAGAAATTGAAGAAATCCGCGGCGTTAGTTTATCCAAGGGAACACTTGATACGCTTTTGGAGATTGGATGGGTCAAACCCAAGGGGCGGCGGCGAACCCCGGGGCGTCCTGTTACCTGGGCAACCAGTCAGTCTTTTTTGGATAATTTTGCCTTGGAAAGCCTGGATGATCTGCCCGGGTTTGACGAATTGAAAGTTGCCGGACTTCTTGACGCAAGGCCGGCAATTACGGCCCTTGGCGATCATGGTGATCTACTATCGGTATCCGGTGATGGTGTTGATCTGGAAACAGGCGATGAAGAAGGCAGCGATGATCGACTGAGCAGTGAGTTTGGCGAAGATTTAGCCGATGAAGAAAGCGAACAATCTTCACTTCCTGTTTAAAAATTACCTTTAAAAGAAAGAAATCAATTAACTTACTGCGACATTTTGGATTATGATGTCAGTTGATATTGATTTTTAACTGCAGTTCTGCGAGGTTGCTGCAAAGATTGTATTAAATTTAGACGGTTACTAAATGTCGGCCCTCTGTTTAGAGAATGTTAGCCATAATTTTGGCATCCTGCCAGCTGTGAACAATGTTAATCTGTCGATTAATGCTGGGGAGTTCGTATGCCTGTTGGGACCGTCTGGGTGTGGTAAGACGACAATTTTGCGATTGGCGGCCGGGCTAGAAACTTTACAGTCCGGTAAAATCACAATGGGTGAAACCATTGTTGCGGATGATAAAGCCGATTTGCCGCCAGAAAAAAGAAGCGTCGGTCTTGTTTTTCAGGATTATGCTCTTTTCCCGCACTTGGATGTATCCAAGAACATTGAATTTGGTTTAAAGCATCTTTCTGGTCGAGAACGTAAAGAACGTGTTCTTGAGACGTTGGCGCAAGTTGGTATGGCTGATTACCTTCATGCGTACCCACATACCTTGTCTGGTGGGCAGCAACAGCGTGTCGCCCTAGCCAGAGCAATTGCCCCGCGCCCCAAGCTTGTTTTATTGGATGAACCTTTTTCCGGTCTTGATGTCAGGCTTAGAAATCAGGTGCGCGAAGAAACACTGAGGGTGCTCAAAGAAAATAACATTGCCACCTTAATGGTGACCCACGATCCGGAAGAGGCCATGTATATGGGGGATCGTGTTGCCGTTATGAACAAAGGACAGATTATCCAGTTTGCACCACCGAATGAACTTTACAGTAATCCGGCGAATGCCTTTGTTGCGCACTTCTTTGGGGAAGTGAACGAATTTAAAGGAATTTGTAATGACGGATACGTTGTCACGCCTTTTGGTGCGATCGAAGTTCCTGATCTTCGTCATGGAACTGCTGTGGATGTGCTGGTGCGTCACGAAGGGATTGTCTTGGGCAAAAAAGTGAATGGAACAGGTGTTGAAGCCAGTGTCCTAAAATCGCGAATGCTTGGAAAATCAAACTTAGTAGATTTTAAAATTTCCAATGGGTTAGATGATGATCTTTATGTAAAAGCTCGTCTTGATAATCACACGATTCCTGCAACAGGTAATGACTGTGTTCTCGAATTGGATAAGCGCCTGACCTTTGTCTTTTCAGCAAAGACGCCTGACTGAAAAATTCAACATATGTAAAACACTCGGTGCTCTGACGTATGAATCGTTGCTTGCGCCTTTTCTTTTTGCCATAGTCCCTTACAGATTAAAGGTAATTGTCTCTAAGGAGAGAGTAATGGGTGCGTTCAGCATTTGGCATTGGCTGATTGTTTTAGTTGTTGTTTTGGTTCTCTTTGGTGGGGGCGGAAAGCTCAGCAAACTTATGGGCGATGCAGGTTCAGGCATTAAAGCCTTTAAAAAGGGCCTAAAAGAAGAGAATAAAGATACGGCTGCTTCTGATCAGGAAGAAAGCAAAACAATCTCTGAAGACAAAGATAAAGCATAAGTCAGCCTTATTCAGAGCTGATTTGTATTTGTGTTTGGGTGTGTTCAGGGATCCGTAATTCCTAAGGAGCAGTAGCCAATGTTCGACATCGGTTGGTCGGAAATGATGGTCGTTGCAGTTCTTACCCTTTTGATAATGGGGCCTAAAGAGCTGCCGAATACCCTTCGTACCGTCTCTAAATGGGTACGTAAGGCCAAGGGACTTGCCCGGGAATTCCAATCCGGCGTTGATGACGTCATTCGTGAGTCTGATCTTCAGGATGCGAGAAAAGCGCTGGAGGGGGCCAATAGCGAATCAATCCGTAAAACGGTTGAAGATGTTATTGATCCTACACAGGCGCTGACCAAGACGTCACAAGAAGTCAAAGATGGTGTCGAAGCGATAACAAAAGAAGACAAAGAGGATCATAATCCCTTTGCTTCTGTTCAAAAGCCGCTTGCGGATACACCTTCGACAAAAACAGAACCTGAAAAAGCTCCAGAGACAGTTCAATCTGAAGCAGTTCAGGTAGATAATACAACTTCTTCAAAAAGCAGCTAAGCAGTGAGTGATACAACCGAAGAACAGAAGATGCCATTACTGGAGCATCTGATTGAACTCAGAAAGCGATTATTATGGAGTGTCGTCACTCTGTTGGTCGCTTTTTTGGCCTGTTTCGCTTTTGCTGAACAGCTTTTTGAATATCTTGCTGCCCCTTTGGCAGAAGTGATGCGCGAAAATTCGGTCAGTGATCGTCAGCAGCGATTGATCTTTACTGATTTGACAGAGGTCTTTTTTACCTATGTGAAAGTCGCGTTCTTTTTTGGGGCTTTCATCAGCTGTCCAATCTTTCTGTCTCAGATCTGGTTGTTTGTTGCGCCGGGCTTATACAAAAACGAGAAATCTGCCTTTGCACCGTTTTTGATTGCGTCGCCGATTTTGTTTTTTGTCGGTGGGGCTTTGGTTTATTTTGTGATCTTCCCGCTTGCCGCAGAGTTCTTTCTTGCGTTTCAGGTTGAAGGTACAGACAGCTCAATCGCTATTGAACTGGAAGCTAAAGTTAATGAATACTTCTCGCTGATGATGAAGTTGATATTTGCTTTTGGTCTCTGTTTTCAGCTACCCGTCTTGATGACATTGTTGGCAAAAGTCGGCATTGCGTCGTCGAAAGGGATGGCGGAAAAGCGTAAATATGCGATTGTTGGTGTCTTTATTGTTGCCGCAATATTTACCCCGCCAGATCCCTTGAGCCAGTTGGCGTTGGCTATTCCGATTGTACTTCTTTACGAAGTGTCGATCCTGATGGCCAAAATGGTAGAACGCAAACGTGCCGAGGAAGAAGAAGCTGAGTCGACTGACGTAACCCCTGACTAAGGTCGTACGTTCGCTGCACAGTTGATACCAAACCCTTTTAAGGCCTTTGACATCGAGATTTTGCTTATCTCAGCGTTGAGTGTACTCTGTTGATAAGTATATCGTTTTAATTGAATTTTGTCTCTCTCAGTACAAGGACAGAGATACCTATGTATGACCTAAAGTTGATCCGCGACACCCCTGAAGTTTTTGATGAAGGGCTTAAGCGCCGTAATATGGAACCAATGTCTGCCCAGATTCTGGATCTGGACAAACAGCATCGTGCGCTTCAGGCCGAGCTGCAAGAAATGCAAGCGCGCCGTAACGAAGTATCAAAGCAAATTGGTATTGCGAAACGCAATGGCGAAGATGCGTCGGATCTAATGGCAGAGGTCGCGGGTATCAAAGAAGGTATGTCTGAAAAAGAGACTGCCGAATCTGATCTTGGTAATCAGATTAAGACAATCCTTGCCGGTATTCCCAACCGACCAAACGACGATGTTCCTGTTGGTGAAGACGAGGACGATAATGTTCTTGTGCGCACTGTTGGTGACAAACCTGAGCTGGGCTTTGACGCAAAGCAGCATTTTGAGCTGGGCGAAGAATTTGGCGAAATGGACTTTGAGCTGGCGGCAAAGCTTTCTGGATCCCGGTTTGTTGTTCTTAAGGGAAGTGTGGCTCGTCTTTATCGTGCTTTGTCACAGTTCATGATTGATATGCATATCGATGAACACGGCTATACGGAAGTGATACCACCAGTTCTTGTGCGTGATCATGTGATGTATGGTACGGGTCAGCTCCCAAAATTTGCAGAAGATTCTTTCAAGACTGAAGAAGGTTTCTGGCTTATTCCAACAGCTGAAGTGCCATTGACGAATACGGTTGCTGGCGAGATCCTCAAGGAAGATGAGTTGCCAAAGCGAATGACTGCTTTGACGCCTTGTTTCCGTTCCGAGGCTGGCTCTGCCGGGCGTGATACTCGTGGTATGCTACGCCAACATCAGTTTGATAAGGTGGAAATGGTTTCTGTTGTTCACCCGGATAAATCCGATGATGAGCTAGAGCGTATGACTAGTTGCGCGGAAGATGTGTTGAAGAAACTGGGGCTGCATTATCGCGTTGTGGTTCTTTGCACAGGTGACATGGGCTTTGGTGCGCGTAAGACTTATGATATCGAAGTTTGGTTGCCCGGTCAGGATGCATACCGTGAAATTTCTAGCTGTTCTACCTGTGGTGATTTCCAGGCGCGTCGTATGAACGGGCGTTTCAGATCTACTGAAACGAAGAAACCTGCTTTTGTACACACTTTGAATGGCTCTGGTGTTGCGGTTGGGCGCTGTCTCATTGCCGTTATGGAAAACTATCAGCAAGCTGATGGTTCCATTGCTGTACCCGCGGTGCTTAGACCATACATGGGGGGCAAAGAAAGCATCCTCTTGAATGACTAAGACGATACAGAGCCTTAAAAATGCGCGGATACTGTTATCAAACGATGACGGTATCCACGCCAAAGGATTATCTGTTTTAGAAGAAATATCCCGCCAATTATCCGATGACGTCTGGGTTGTCGCGCCAGAATCTGAACAGTCGGCCAGCAGTCATTCTCTTACTTTGAGACGCCCTTTGCGGGAACGCAAGCTTGATAACAAGCGTTACTCTATTGATGGCACGCCAACAGATTGTGTTCTGATGGCCATGAAGTATCTAATGGTTGATAAGGTACCCGATATTGTTCTGTCTGGGGTGAACGTCGGGGCAAATCTGGGTGAAGATGTTATCTATTCCGGCACGGTGGCTGCGGCAATGGAGGGGGCCATTCTTGGCGCCCGGTCTGTTGCTCTTAGTCTAAGGCCGGATGATAAGGATGAAAGTCTTTTTCATTGGGATACCGTTACCAAGTTTGCACCTGAAGTTATTGCAAGGCTCGCAACGTGGGGGGAGCCAGGAAACCTGTTATTCAATGTGAACTTCCCGGGAATTCCCGCTGATAAAGTCAAAGGTATCAAGGTCTGTGCCCAAGGGCATCGGGACGAGGGAACAACTGTTGTCGAAGGAAATGACCCCAGTGGCCGACCTTATTTGTGGGTTGGTCAGTTTGTCAGCCATCACACATCGGTTCCCAATGCGGATCTGACGGCGATTGCTGAGGGATATATTACAGTAACGCCTTTGAAATTCGATCTGACAGATAAAGGTCTGTTGTCAAAGATGGAAACTCTATTCCCATGAGTCTTGAAGCACGCAAAATCAGACTTATTATGGAATTGAGACGCGGAGGTATTTCTGATACCGGCGTCCTTTCCGCGATTGAGCGTATTCCAAGAGAAGCTTTTGTCCCCGGGCCTTTTCAGGATCAGTCCTATGAGAATATGGCACTTCCAATTGGCAGAGGGCAAACACTGAGCCAACCACAAGTCGTCGCCATGATGACACAGGCTCTTTCCGTAACGAAAAGAATGAAGATTCTCGAGGTTGGTACAGGATCTGGGTATCAAGCCTCCATTTTGTCACGTTTATGTCGGCGTGTTTATACGATCGAACGCTACCGTGAGCTATTGGGGGAGGCAGAAGAACGTTTTACAAACCTGCGTCTTCACAATGTGACCACAAAGTTGGGGGATGGTTACAAGGGATGGAAAGAACAAGCACCGTTCGAACGCATAATTATCACAGCTGCACCAAAGGAAATTCCCGAAGCTCTGCTTGAGCAACTGGCAATAGGTGGTATTCTGGTTTTACCGTTGGGGTCACAAGGTAATAATCAGGAATTGATCAGAATTACGCGGACAGAAAACGGGTTTGATCATGAGAACCTTGGTGAGGTACGGTTTGTGCCTCTTGTTCACGGGATGCCAAAAGGCATCTAATTGGCTTTGGTGGTTGTAGTACAGGAATACGCTCGTAACTAATTTGATGTTTAATCGGACCAGCTTACCTACTTTGAAACTAGGCTTTTTACTGTTAAGCGCAGGGCTGTACGGGTGCACGATCAATCCGTCGTCCTTTCCGACAACGACACAAAAATCAACACCAACTCAGACGGTTTATAATTACCCGCCGTCAATCTTGCCCAAGAGAAAACCAACACCGCCGTCGCGTCCTTCAACAGCAGGGCAGACGACTGGTCGTGTTGCAGGTGTTTCAATTCCGGCGTTGCTACCTGAAAATATTCCTCTGCCCAAAAGAAACCCAAGAAGGCAGGTAGAGCATAGCAGTTCAACTGCTGAGATCCAAAAACAAGCGAGAGCGACTTCGCAACCTGTAAATAATCAGACAGAAATTCCTACCACTCAATACACCGTAAATCGAGGTGATACGGTCTATTCAATATCACGTAAACGTCGGGTTTCTATTCGTGAACTTATTATTCTGAACCGTTTGTCCCCGCCTTATAAGCTATTGGTCGGACAGGCTATCAAGCTACCGGTTTCGAAAGAGCATGTTGTGATTGCTGGGGATACACTTTACAGCATTTCCCGTCGGTATGGTGTTGAAACCACAGCATTGGTAAAGATTAACAAAATCAATCCACCTTATGCGCTGTATGTTGGGCAGCGTTTGAACCTTCCTGCATTACGGCAAGATAATGTGGTACGTTCAGCAAGTGTTTCACCTTCGACCAATAGACCAAATATTACGTCGGCAGTTCCGAAGACTTCGGCTAAAACACCTGTTCGAAGCGCTATTCCTGCCAGTCCTAAAAACTTCACCGGCCCGGTTCCCAAGCCGTTACCCCGATCATTCAGCAATTTCTTACGGCCAGTTAAGGGAAAGGTGATTTCTTCCTTTGGTGCTAAAGAAGGGGGAATACATAATGATGGTATTAATATTGCTGCACGTAGAGGAACGTCTGTAAAAGCAGCTGAAAATGGTGTCGTTGTTTATGCGGGGAGTGAGTTGAAAGGCTTTGGCCAAATGCTACTGATCAAGCATTCTGATGGATGGGTAACAGCCTATGCCCATACTGATCAATTACTCGTTGGACGCGGCCAACGCGTGAAGAGAGGACAGGATATTGCCAGAGTTGGCAGTACAGGAAATGTTTCCAAACCTCAGCTTCACTTTGAAATTCGCAAAGGCTCTGAAGCTGTTAACCCCAACAAGCTGCTAACGAACTAAATCTGTTTTTGTAACTTACTTCATGCTTGGGTTAGAAGCGTGTTGTATCATGTATATGGGGATTATTCCTATGGGTATATCATGCCTATAGAATTTTGATGGACATTCTTCCGGCAAGGTCCTGTATAAACTGCCAGGCAACACGACCTGAACGGGATCCCCGGGTAACAGACCATTCACGCGCTTCGGCATGTAAAGCATCACGATCTATATTTATGCCGTACTTTTCCACGTAGCCTTCGATCATTGCAAAGAAGGTGTTCTGATCGCAATTATGGAAACCAAGCCACAAGCCAAAACGATCAGACAGGCTGACGTTTTCTTCTGTTGCCTCTGAGGTGTGGATAGCTGATGACCGTTCGTTTTCAATCATATCTCGGGCCATGAGATGTCGACGATTTGATGTTGCATAGAAAAGCACATTTTTCGGACGACCTTCAATACCGCCTTCCAGAACAGCCTTGAGTGATTTGTAAGTATCGTCCTGAGTGTCAAAGCTGAGGTCATCGCAGAAAAGAATACAAGGACGTTCTGATGTTTTTAAAATCTTTAAAAGCCGGGGGAGTGACGGGATATCTTCACGGTGTATTTCGACAAGGGTTACTTTGTTGAAATTATTTTCTTCCGCTAGTGAATTCACCTTTTCATGAACGGCTTTGACAATCGAACTTTTCCCGGTACCTCTTGCACCCCATAACAACGCATTATTTGCTGGATACCCCTCTACAAAACGCAGGGTATTGTTCAAAAGAGACTCTCTTTGCCGATCAATTCCTTTGAGAAGATCAAAATCAACCCGATTCACATCTTCAACAGCTTCCAGAACATCAGGTTCTGTCTGCCATACATACGCATCTGCCTGGGAAAGATCAGGCGCACTTTCTTGTCGTGGAGATAGTTTTTCCAGTGCCGAAGCAATACGTTCAAGTAAAGGGTATAAGTCTTTAGAATCAGTCATTTATACTACTCCGGCGCTAAGCCTGTCGGTCGATCAGTTTTCGAACCCTAGCGGGCGGACCTAAGTCAGTCAAATGCTCTGTCATTCCGGGATGTTTTCTTTGTTTTTCTGTTCGTTTGCATTTCCGGGCCAGACAGTTATAGTCCGCGGGTAATTTTTTTTGGGGGTTGCTAAGCAACCGATTCCAAGTTCTTTATTTTTGGAGGGATTAATGTTGATTTCCACAGCCTATGCCCAGGCAGCTGGTGGTGCTGGTTCGTCGAGTGAATTGTTTGCGACACTATTCCCACTCGTTTTGATTTTTGCGGTTTTTTATTTTCTGATTATTCGCCCGCAAAGCAAGAAGATGAAACAGCAAAAAGCGATGATTGATGCTATCCGTCGTGGTGATAAAGTCGTCACAGCTGGTGGTGTTATTGGAACCGTTGCAAAAGTAAAAGACGGAGGCGAAGTTCAGGTGGACATCGCTGAAAACGTTCGTATCACTGTTATCCAGAGCACAATCGCAAGTGTTGTCAGTAAGACAGAGCCTGCTGATAAGTCTGCTAACGACGACAAAGACAAAGACAAAAAAGACAAGAAATCTAAAGATTAAACCTTTTCTGGATTTTCCGTTTTAAGGAAAGTTTATAGAAAAGCATCTTTAGAGGTGGTTTTTACCTGCTCTGGCCCTATATCCAGAGCAGGTTTATTTCATATATCAACAGATAATACGGCCCGTTATGGTTCAGTTTTCCAAGTGGCAAATTTTTGCAGTTATTGGCGTTCTTGTTCTCGGTATCTTTTATGCCATGCCGAACTTGTTCAAAGAACAAACTCTTGAAACCTTCCCTGATTGGGTCGCGAGTGATCAGATTAATCTGGGGCTCGATTTACAAGGTGGTTCCTATCTTTTACTCGAAGTTGATCTGGATGCTGTGGAAGAAGAACAGCTTACCAATCTAGTCGAGGGGATCAGGTTAAATCTTCGTACTGAACGCATTGGATACCAGAACCTCGGTGTCGAAGGCAAAGCCGCCACCTTCACGCTTCGCGATGCGAGTGAGGAAATGGTTGGTCGTGTCCGAAAGATGATCTTCGAAAACAACCCGGGGCTTTTGATTTCGACCGATGGTGCCAAGGTTATTTCTGAATACAGCGATCAGGTTTTGCGCGAACGCAGGATCGCAGTGATCAACCAATCAATCGAAGTCCTTCGCAAGCGTTTGGATGAAACAGGTACAAAAGAGATTAGTCTGCAAAGACAAGGTGAAAGCCGTATCCTTATTCAGGTTCCAGGCGTTAAAGACCCTGATGAAATTAAACGTCTGATTGGTAAAACTGCGAAGCTGACATTCCATCTGGTTGATCAAAATGCTGACCCTTATTCTGGTAAGGCACCTGTTGGCTCACAGATTATGCTGTCGCAAGAAACGCAGGCAAGTGGGCAACCGCAACGTTACGTTATTAAAAAACGAGTTATGGTAAGTGGTGAAAACCTGATCGATGCACAGTCAACATTCCAAGATGCCCAGCCTGTCATCTCATTTACTTTTGATACAACGGGTGCGCAAAGATTTGCACGGGTAACGCAGGAAAATGTTAATCGTCCTTTCGCAATCGTTTTGGATGGCAAAGTTATTTCAGCCCCTGTTATCAGGTCTCCAATTCTAACGGGTAACGGCATTATTTCTGGTAACTTCACCCTGCAATCTGCGGAAGAACTTGCTGTGCTTCTTCGGGCGGGTGCATTGCCTGCACCACTTAATATTCTCGAAGAACGTACCGTGGGGGCCGGACTTGGTGAAGACTCTGTCAATGCGGGTAAAATCGCGAGTATTATAGGCCTGGTGTTTGTGTTGATCTTTATGGGGGCTGCATATGGATTGTTCGGTGTTATGGCGAACATTGCCTTGATTGCGAACCTCGTCCTGATTGTTGCCGTGCTCTCGCTTTTCCAAGCGACACTTACGCTGCCGGGTATCGCGGGAATCGTACTGACAATCGGTATGGCTGTGGATGCCAACGTCCTTATTTTTGAGCGTATTCGTGAAGAAATACGTAACGGTCGTGGGCCGGTTATGGCGGTTGATGCGGGCTACAAACGCGCGATTGCAACGATTTTGGATTCAAACATTACGACGCTTATTGCGGCAGTTTTGTTATTCCAGTTCGGTACAGGCCCAATTAAAGGTTTTGCCGTAACCCTGACCATCGGAATTGTTACGTCTATGTTCACTGCGATTATGTTTACGCGATTACTTATTGTTGTCTGGCTGCGCCGTCGTCGGCCGCTGTCACTTGGTATATAAGAGGAGGCTGGAATCATGGCGTTAATTAAAAAGCTTCCTACAGATCTCAATATCAATTTTATGGGTAAGAGAAAGCTCTTTATGGCTTTTTCAGCCTTAATGATTGCCTTGTCCTTAGTGTTGGTAGCAACCCGCGGATTGAATTTTGGCGTGGATTTTCGAGGCGGGATTCTGATAGAAATCAGAACATCAGAAGCTGCTGACTTATCCTCTCTCAGATCTAGAATAGGGGCGCTTGGTCTGGGGGAAGTTAGCCTTCAGGAATTTGGTGCACCAACTGACGTTTTGATCAACATCCAAAAACAGGATGGAGATGAAAAAGAACAGATGAAAGCTATTCAGCTGGTAAAGGATGAGCTGGGCAGTGCGGTTGAAGAATATCGTCGTGTCGAATTTGTTGGTCCAAAGGTTGGTGCCGAACTAAAAGAAGACGGCGCATTGGCCACGCTTTTTGCCTTGTTGGGTATTGCTTTTTATATCTGGTTCAGGTTTGAGTGGCAATTCTCGGTTGCTGCTTTGTTGGCTTTGACACACGATATCATTACGACAATCGGTTTCTTTGCACTAACCCAATATGAGTTCAACTTGGCAACATTGGCTGCTGTGTTAACGATTGCGGGGTATTCAATTAACGATACGGTTGTTATTTTTGACCGGGTACGTGATGAATTGCGACGTTACAAAAAGATGGACGTTATCGACGTTTTGAATATGTCGATTAACAGAACACTTTCCAGGACAATTCTAACATCTGTTACAACTCTTCTTGCTCTTATAGCGCTATTTGTGTTTGGTGGTGAAGTTATCAGAGGTTTGAGCCTCGGCCTTATTTGGGGAGTTACCATTGGTACCTATTCCTCTGTTGGCCTTGCTGTTCCGTTACTTTTTGCTACGAATGTCAGATCGTCTATTCCTGAAGAAGAGGAAGAAGGACTTGTGGACGAAAATGGTCAGAAGATCGAGTTCGTTCCGGAAAATGACAAAGCCAGTTAGGAGTTAACCTTCGTGGAAATATCGCTTAAAATTCCAGAAGGCAAACAGATTATCGAAAAGTATGGTAATGGTCGATTTATGGTGTCCGACCATTACCATGAAGGTTCTATTCTTGTGCTACCAGATTTGACTGAAAGCTGGGACGTACAAAGTTTTTCTGATGTGTCTTTGGAAACACTTACCTCCTTTGTCGAAAAGGCGAGCGTGATCGAAGTGTTGATTCTTGGGTGCGGCGCTAAAGGCGAATTCATTACCCCCACTTTCCGCAATAGCCTGAAGGATAAAGGTCTAATTGTAGATGCGATGGATACAGGTGCGGCCTGTCGTACCTATAACGTTCTTCTCTCTGAAGGTCGGAATGTTGCTGCTGCGTTAATCGCAGTCGATTAAAGTTTTCTGCGGGCACGAACCAAATGTCGAATGATACTGGCCTATCCTTTTGCGGAGAAGACATTAAGAAGAACGACTATGATCGTTATTTAACGTGTCTTTTTGCAAAAGATGATACCGTCCGCGAAAATCTTTTTGCGCTTTATGCTTTCAATCAGGAAATAGCCAAAACAGCTGAGGTTGTGAGTGAACCGCTGACAGGAATGATTCGCTTGCAATGGTGGCGTGAAGCTATTGAAGGAATCTTTGAGGGCAAACCACGTAAACATCTGGTTGTCGAGGCTTTAGCCAGAGCTGTGAAAGACCACGGGTTAAAGCGTGAAAGGTTGGATGAATTTATTAATGCCAGAGAGTTCGACCTGGAAAACTCTGTTCCGCAAGATCTTGGTGCTTTAGAGCGGCATGTCCGAAAAACATCCTCTGCACTCTTGAGCTTGGCAACAGATATTACAATTAATAAGGCTGATTTGGACAATGACATCAAGGAAGTTGTTGAACAGACTTGCCGTTCCATGGGACTTGCTTGGGGAGTATTGGGTATTATTCGAGCAACCCCTTTTTATGCCGCGAAAAAAAGAGTTTATCTGCCTCAGGTTCTGATAAATCAGTACGGACTTAGCACTTCAGAACTTTTTGAATTAAAAACTTCACCAGAGTTGTGTGCAATTAGCAAGACTTTGACCGAGGCAGCTAAAGTACATTTGACCACGGCACGTAGTTTTTCAAAAAAAATACCTAAATCAGTAAAATCACCTTTGCTGATTGGTGTCCTGGCGGATGGATATATTAAAAGGCTTGAAAGCACTAATTATGATCCTTTTGATGCGGCACTCCACCACCCTAAATTCTCTGCATCATGGAAGCTTATGTGGGCCAATATTTTTGGTCGATATTAACCCGATGCTATAAAACAAAAAGCCGCTCGGTGGAGCGACCTTTTGTAGGAATTAACTGACTTCTTAATCTTATTGATTTTCATCAAGCCAGGTTTTCAAATCTTCTAGTGCTCGTTTTGAATAGAGCGGCTTGCGATCTTTCTTTTTAAGTTTCTTACCCGGCCCTTTGGGAATATTCGGGAAAATACCAAAATTTACATTCATCGGTTGAAAGGTCTTGGCATCAGCGCCACCCGTGACGTGATTAATCAGTGCGCCGTGCGCTGTGGTGATTGGTGGCGCAGGCAGATCTTTGCCCAAACGTTCCGCGGCAGCAAATCGCCCGGCCATGAGGCCTGATGCGGCGGATTCCACATAGCCTTCAACGCCAGTAATCTGTCCGGCAAATCTGAGACGTGGCATTGGTTTCATACGAAGGGAATGGTCAAGAAGCTTAGGTGACTTTAAGAAGGTGTTGCGATGCAGGCCACCGAGGCGAGCGAATTCAGCTTCTTCAAGGCCGGGAATCGCACGGATGATTTCCATTTGCGCGCCGTATTTCATCTTTGTCTGGAAACCAACGATATTATAAATGGTCCCCAGTTTGTTATCTTGGCGCAGCTGGACAACAGCATAGGGCTCTTCCTCGCTGTGCGGGTTGGTGAGGCCAACAGGCTTCATCGGACCAAAGCGCAAGGTCTCAACACCGCGGCTCGCCATGACTTCAATTGGCAAACAGCCTTCGAAATAGGGCGTATTCTCTTCCCACTCTTTAAAATCTGTTTTGTCGCTATCAATTAGTGCCCGAATAAAGGTTTCGTACTGTTCTTTATTCATTGGGCAGTTGATGTAGTCAGCACCATCGCCGCCGGGGCCAACCTTGTCGTATCTGGATTGGAACCAAGCTTTGTCA
Organism: Kiloniella sp.; assembly: GCF_048270245.1. Classification (GTDB taxonomy): domain Bacteria; phylum Pseudomonadota; class Alphaproteobacteria; order Kiloniellales; family Kiloniellaceae; genus Kiloniella. The sequence goes on along the minus strand of NZ_JBLWTH010000002.1, from coordinate 259,749 downwards.
AAATTGATAGACTCTTTGTAAACAATCGGCGCGATCGCATCAAAAAACGCAAGATATTCTTCGCCTGTGATAGAGCCGATAACGTCGCTCATACTTTCCGATGTCAAAGGCCCTGTGGCGATAATGACAGAATCCCACTCTTCTGGCGGAAGGGCAGAAACTTCTTCGCGTTTGATGGTTACGAGAGGATGATCTTCAAGGCGCTTGGTGACTTCATCTGAAAAATCATTTCTGTCAACAGCCAGCGCACCGCCTGCGGGCACCATATGCTTTGCTGCACAGGACATAATGAGAGAGTCCATTCTGCGCATTTCTTCGTGCAACAGGCCAACGGCATTATTCTCATAATCATCAGACCGGAATGAATTGGAACAGACTAACTCGGCGAGGCCTTCGCCTTGGTGTGCCTCTGTTTTTCGAACGGGACGCATCTCATGAAGAATTACCGGAATGCCTGCCTGTGCAATCTGCCAGGTTGCTTCCGTTCCGGCCATACCACCGCCAACAACATGGATTTCTTTTAGGTCACTCTTGCTCATGATTGTCTCTTTACTATTCATTGCATCTGCAATAATAAAATTTTTTGTGTTATATCTACTAAAAAGCAGCTTTGCACCCATATGTTTTAAATAAACATATTTTCTTTTATATAATTCATAATAACATAATAAACCGGAGCTCTTTATTTCATGCAACGAATAGATGATCGCGTTAGGCGTGGTGGCGACGAAGACAGTCTGATCGGCTCTGTGGTTGATTGGGTTATGGCTCAGGCACTTCGTGATACCACGATCGAACAGTTATTTGAAGGTTGCTGCCTAAGGCTGAGATCTGCTGGATTACCTATTGCTCGCGGGTATATTGCGTTTCGTACTCTGCACCCCTTGTACAGTGCCGTGGGCCTGACTTGGGAACTCGGCAATGGCGTTAAAACAGTTGGTATGTCACATGAAAGTTCAGCTTCTGAAGAATGGCGCAGAAGTCCGTTTTATTTTATGCTCAGCAAAGATATCGGTCTTTTAAGGCGTCGTTTAATTGGTGAAGGATCTATTCATGATTTCCGTCTAATGGAAGATCTTCGTGATGACGGTTATACAGATGTGCTTTGTTACGCCATTCATTTCGAAGAAACATCATCAGGGGATACAGAATCAAGAGGCATTTTAGGAACGTGGGCAAGCGATATTAAAGCCGGGTTTAGTGATTCTGATATACGATCACTTATTCGAGTCCAGAACCGTCTGGCTGTCGCGTGTAAAGTTATTATCAAATCGCAAATCGCCCAAAATATCTCTACGACATATCTTGGTCGTAACGCTGGCCAGAGAGTCCTCAAAGGGCAGATTCAACGGGGCGACGGTGAAAAAATCCACGCGGTTATCTGGTACAGTGACCTTAGAAATTCGACAGCGCTGGCAGACATGATGCCGGAAGAGGACTATCTGGATCTACTGAATGGGTATTTCGAAAGTACGGCGGGGGCCATTATTGATAATGGCGGCGACGTTCTGTTGTTGATCGGTGATGCTGTTCTGGGAATTTTTCCATTCACTGAAGATAAAACACAGGCTGAAACCGGGGAAATGGCGGTTAAAGCTGCTTATGATGCGGTAGAACGTATCAAAGAGTTGAATGCCTGTGCTTGCGATAACGGCAAGTGTGAAGCTTCCTTTGGTCTTGGTTTACATGTTGGGAATGTGATGTTTGGTAACATTGGGTTGCCAGATCGTCTTCAGTTCACAACAGTTGGGCCTGCAGTAAATGAAGTCGCCAGACTGGAAGCGCTGACCAAAGAACTTGGTAAGCGTATTTTGATGAGTAAAGAGTTTGCAGAAATCGCCGGACGTAAATGCACACCAATGGGAAACCACGCCCTACGGGGTATTGAAGAAACCCGGGAAATCTATTGCTTGGATGACTGATTAATCAAATCTAATAAAAGGCCGGATAGGTTAATTTCTATCCGGCCTTTTTATTATGCTATTTCAGGTAAGGTTCTAGGTATTCACCTGTATAGCTGCCTTTTGTCTTTGCAACGGTTTCAGGTGTTCCTGTGGCAACAACGCGTCCGCCTTTGTCACCGCCCTCTGGTCCCATGTCGATAATCCAATCGGCGATTTTGATGACTTCAAGATTGTGTTCAATACAAAGGATGGTGTTTCCTTGATCCACGAGGGACTGTAGGACTTCCAACAACTTTTTTACATCGTCAAAGTGAAGGCCCGTTGTTGGCTCATCGAGGATATAGAGTGTTTTCCCTGTTGCTCGTCTGGAAAGCTCTTTGGCTAATTTAACACGCTGTGCTTCACCACCGGAAAGCGTTGTGGCCGCTTGGCCAACCTGAACATAGCCGAGGCCAACCCTTTGCAAGGTCTCTAACTTGTTGCGAATAGAAGGAACCGCCTTAAAGAATTCCAATCCATCATCAACATTCATATGTAAGACATCTGAAATTGATTTCCCTTTGTAGAGAATTTCAAGTGTCTCGCGGTTATAGCGTTTGCCCTTACAGACATCGCATTCAACATAGACATCAGGCAGGAAGTGCATTTCGATCTTGATGACACCGTCGCCCTGACAGGCTTCGCAACGCCCCCCCTTTACATTGAAAGAGAAGCGTCCGGGTTTGTAACCGCGGGTTTTGGCTTCGGGTAATCCGGCAAACCAGTCTCTGATCGGAGAAAACGCACCTGTATAGGTCGCGGGATTTGATCGTGGAGTCCGGCCAATAGGGGATTGGTCAATATCAATCACCTTGTCGATGAACTCTAGCCCTTCGATGGAATCATGGCTTCCGGGTTGCCCTTTGGCATTATGCAATTTACGCGAAACGGCCTTATACAGCGTCTCAAGGATGAGTGTTGATTTACCACTACCGGAAACGCCTGTGATGCAGGTGAAAGTGCCAAGTGGAACATCAATCGATACATTTTTCAGGTTATTTTCGTTTGCCTTGAGAACTTTAATCTTTTGTCCTTTATGGCCTTTGCGGCGTTTTTCAGGCAGTGTGATCGAGACTTCACCAGTCAGATACTTGGCTGTTAAACTTGCCTCTGTTGCCATCACTTCATCCGGCGTTCCACAGGCGACAACCTGTCCGCCATGCTTTCCGGCACGTGGCCCCATATCGACGAGATAATCTGCGGTTCGAATGGCATCCTCGTCATGTTCAACGACAACAACGGTATTACCAAGGTCCCGCAAGCGGCGTAGTGTTTCCAATAGCCGCGCGTTATCCCGCTGGTGCAAACCAATCGAGGGTTCATCCAGAACATAAAGAACGCCGGTCAGGCCCGAGCCAATTTGCGAAGCCAGTCGAATACGTTGACTTTCTCCACCTGACAGCGTTGCCGAGGATCGGGAAAGTGTCAGGTAATCAAGGCCGACGTTCACAAGGAAATACAGCCGTTCATTAATTTCCTTGAGAATTCTGACGGCGATCTCATTTTCCTTATCGCTGAGAAACTTAGGAATTTCATTGAACCATTTCTCGGCTTCGGCAATGGAAAGCTGGGCAATTTCTCCGACGTGTTTTTTGCCAATTTTAACGGCAAGCGCTTCCGGTTTCAGGCGGTGTCCATCGCATGTCTGGCAAGGCTGTTTCGTTTGGTATTTTGATAGCTCTTCGCGTACCCAGTCGCTGTCCGTTTCCCGAAAGCGTCTTTCCATGTTGGGTATAATACCCTCGAAAGGTTTCTTAGTTTGATAGCTGCGGTTGCCGTCAGTGTAGGTCATTTCGATGACGTCTTTACCTGACCCATTCAGAAGCAGCGCTTTAATTTTCTCCGGCAGTTCGTTCCAGGCAAGATCAAGTGGAAAATCATAATGTTCAGCGAGACTTTTCAGGGTTTGGAGGTAATATTTAGAAGTCGAATTTGCCCAAGGGGCAATGGCACCTTCTTTAAGGGAAATGCGTTGGTCCGGTACGATCAGGTCGCCGTCAAAGATAAGGGTTTTTCCTAACCCGTCACAAGCAGGGCAGGCACCAAAGGGGTTGTTGAAAGAGAACAATCTGGGTTCAATCTCATCAATGGTAAAACCGGATACCGGGCAGGCATAGCGTGCCGAGAAGATTGTCTGTTCACCTGTCTTGGCGTTTTCAGCAAAGGCGATGCCATCTGCAAGGCCCAACGCAGTTTCCAAACTGTCTGCCAAACGTGTTTTGATGTCGTCCTTGACCACGACACGATCAACAACAACCTCGATATCGTGTTTTTTCTTTTTATCCAGCGCGGGAACGTCACCAATTTCATAAAGTTCACCATCGACCTTTACGCGTTGAAAACCCCGGACCTGAAGGTCTGCCAGTTCTTTGCGGTATTCGCCTTTGCGGCCCCGTACAATTGGCGCAAGCAGATAGAGGCGGGTGCCACTTTCCATCTCCATGACTTTATCAACCATTTGGCTGACAGATTGGCTTTGGATGGGAAGGCCGGTTGCTGGTGAGTAGGGTATACCAACCCGTGCAAAGAGAAGGCGCAGGTAATCGTAAATTTCTGTAACGGTACCAACGGTAGAGCGCGGATTTTTTGACGTTGTTTTTTGTTCAATTGAAATCGCCGGGGATAACCCTTCGATAGAATCCACATCCGGCTTTTGCATGAGTTCCAAGAACTGGCGGGCATAGGCCGAAAGGGATTCGACATAGCGTCGTTGCCCCTCGGCGTAGATGGTATCAAAGGCGAGAGACGATTTGCCGGACCCACTGAGGCCAGTGATAACAACGAGTTCGTTTCTGGGTAAATCAACACTAACGTTTTTCAGGTTATGTTCTCTCGCGCCACGTACGGAAATAGTGCGGGATTCCTGTATTGAACTCATTTTATCGCCTGTAAATGTTTTGCAAATGTTCTCGTTAGAATATATATGGACGAACAGTGAACAAAATGCATCCTTTTTTATAAAACCAGATGAATATTTTGCTGAAAGTTCTCCGGAAAAATGCGAAGATCTTGCAGAAAAGAGATTGATCTTCTATTAGACGTTGGCTCTGAGCAGCCCGACTGATAGGGTTCCAGATCAAATTTTTTAGATTCTAAAGTAAATCATAGGGACGAAGCCATGGCTGGTAGTGTTAACAAGGTTATTCTGGTTGGTAATTTGGGGCGTGATCCGGAAATCCGTTCCATGCAATCAGGGCAGCGTGTGGCTAATTTGAACATAGCAACATCAGAAAGCTGGAAAGATCGTACCTCGGGTGAGCGTCGGGATAAAACCGAATGGCACCGTGTTGTTATCTTTAATGATCGTCTGGTTGATGTTGCCGAGAAATTCTTGCGCAAAGGCTCCAAAGTTTATTTGGAAGGCCAGTTGCAGACCCGTAAATGGACCGACAACGCTGGTGTTGAAAAGTACACCACAGAGATCGTTCTACAGAACTTCCGCGGCGAATTGACAATGCTTGATGGCCGTAATGATGGTCAGGGCGGTGGCTTTGGTGATTCTTCCGGAGGTGATGCCGGTGGTTTTGGCGGCAGCGGTAGCTCCGGCGGCGGATACGGCGGCGGCTTTGGTGGTGGCTCCTCTGGAGGCGGATCAACTGGTGGCAGCGCACCAGTTGACGATCTCGATGACGAGATCCCGTTCTAAGTATATTAGAATATATTCAATTAAAGCGGCTCTTTTGGGCCGCTTTTTTATTTCTATGGTAGGTTCAATATATAATGACCAAAACTGATCTTCTTCATTTTGAGCAGCTTTCCAAGGAACAGCTTTATCGTGTTTTACAGCTTCGTTCTGATGTCTTTGTTCTGGAGCAAGAATCTCTGTACAGGGATATGGATGGACAGGATAGCGTTGCCTGGCATGTGCTAGCTTATGGCGACGAAGACACTGTTGTTGGTGTTCTCCGTATTCAGAACGATCCTAAAGATGATAGCTGTTACACGATTGGTCGGGTCGCGGTTTCGAAGGCAGCCAGAGGACGGGGGATCGCTGTTGAGTTGATGGGGCGAGCACACGACTTTATTGCCAAACAGGTGGGTGCTGAAAGTATTGAAATTTCAGCTCAGGAGCATTTACAGAAGTTCTACAATAATCTTGGCTATGTAACGGTTTCTGATGAACCTTATGACGATGCGGGTATACCGCATTTAGACATGATCCGCGCCGTATAAAATGGTGAAATTTTGCCCCTTGACAAATTAAAATAAAGTAGAATTTGTTGATTTGAGGTTGGGATCAAAAAATTATTTAAATTCAATCCTGTAGAACGGTATTTTTCCTTCTCTTTTTACACACATTTTGTTGTGGCTACGCGATGAATTTGTTACATTTCATGTGATTTTTTTTACGCCTGAAATAACTTGTGTTCCGGCATTGTGCTATTCACGGTTTTAGAAGGCATTTCTGTTAAACAGAAACAGGATAATTACGTGACTTCGAACTCTGATACATCATCCGATAACCAGGATGTTTTTCCGGTAACTATTGAAGACGAAATGAAGCGATCGTACCTCGATTACGCCATGAGCGTTATCGTGTCGCGTGCCCTTCCCGACGTCAGGGACGGCCTTAAACCGGTGCACCGTCGCATCCTTTACGCGATGAAGGAATCCGGTTACGACTGGAACAGAGCTTATCGTAAGTCTGCCCGTATTGTCGGTGACGTGATGGGTCAGTATCACCCGCATGGTGACCAGGCTATTTACGATGCCATGGTTCGTATGGCGCAGGATTTCTCTATGCGCCTGCCTCTGGTTGATGGCCAAGGTAACTTTGGTTCCATGGATGGTGATCCGCCCGCGGCGATGCGTTATACTGAATCTCGCTTGCAGCGCGTTTCCAGTGAGGCTCTTTTGGAAGATATCGACCGTGATACGGTTGATTTTCAGGACAACTATGATGAATCCACCAAAGAGCCGATTGTTCTTCCTGCACGCTATCCAAACCTTTTGGTTAATGGTGCCGGTGGTATTGCGGTTGGTATGGCAACTAACATTCCGCCACATAACCTTGGCGAAGTTCTGGATGCTTGTTGTGCCTTTGTGGATGATCCGGACCTTTCCATTGATCAACTAAACGAGATTATCCCTGGACCTGATTTTCCAACGGGCGGTGTTATTCTTGGGCGTACAACAATTCGCGATGCCTATCATACGGGACGCGGTTCAATTGTTATGCGCGGTAAGGCCGAGGTTCAGGAAATCCGTAAGGATAAAATGGCGATTGTTGTTACCGAGGTTCCTTTCCAGGTCAACAAAGCCAGAATGCTTGAAAAGATCGCGGATATTGCCCGTGATAAAACAATCGAAGGCATTACTGACATTCGCGATGAAAGTGACCGTCACGGTGTGCGTGTCGTTGTTGAGCTGCGTCGTGATGTCGAGCCGGAAGTGATTCTGAACCAGCTTTATCGCTACAGCCCGTTGCAGACGTCCTTTGGGGCAAACATGTTGGCGCTGAATTCAGGTCGCCCAGAGTTGCTGGACCTGAAGTCTATTATTTCAGCATTTATCGCATTCCGCGAAGAAGTTATTACACGCCGCACGATTTTTGAACTGAATAAAGCCCGCGATCGTGCCCATCTGTTGGTCGGCTTGGCGATTGCTGTTGCGAATATTGATGAGGTCATCGAGCTCATTCGTGCCGCTTCTGATCCTGTGATTGCGCGTGAACAGCTTATGGACCGTCCGTGGCCTGCTAAGTATGTGGAACCGCTTATCAAGTTGATTGATGAGCCGGGCCGTAATGTTGATGATGATGGCAACTATTTCCTTTCTGAAGCACAGGCACGTGCGATTCTAGAGCTACGTCTACAGAGATTGACCGGCCTTGAGCGGGATAAGATTGCCAAGGAATTGGAAGACATTTCGGATCAAATCCGGTATTATCTCGAAATACTCGCTTCTCGCGAAAAACTTCTTGGCATCCTGCGCGAAGAACTCATCGAAATGAAGACCAAATATGCCACGCCACGTCGTACTGAAATTCTGGACGGTGTGTTCGGGTATGACGATGAAGATCTTATCCAGCGTGAAGATATGGTGGTGACAGTCAGTCATGGCGGTTACATCAAGCGTGTTCCGTTAAGTACCTATCGTGCGCAGCGTCGCGGTGGTAAGGGGCGAGCCGGAATGGCAACAAGAGACGAGGATTTTGTATCCCAGATCTTTGTTTGTAATACCCATACGCCGGTTCTCTTCTTCTCTTCCCGTGGTATGGTCTACAAGATGAAAGTTTACCGCCTGCCACCTGGGACACCTACATCACGCGGAAAAGCGCTGGTGAATATGTTACCACTGCAACCAGGCGAAACGATATCGACAATGATGCCGCTTCCTGAGAACGAGGAAGCATGGTCAGAAATGTACGTTATGTTTGCGACATCTACTGGTGGTATCCGTCGTAACAAGCTGTCTGATTTCACGCGCGTCATGGCAAATGGTAAAATTGCCATGAAGCTAGAAGATGAAGACAGCAGACTGATTGGTGTGCAGACATGTACTGAACACGATGACATTATGCTGTCTACGGCGCGTGGTAAATGTATCCGGTTCCCTGTGAATGGCGTTCGTGTTTTTGCTGGCCGTACATCGACAGGTGTGCGAGGGATTTCTCTCGCTGAGGGTGATTCAGTTATTTCCATGGCGATTATCAATCACATGGATGCAGATTCAGATACCCGTGATCAATATCTTCGTTACGCAAGTGCAAAACGTCGCAGTGAAAATGCGGATGAGGGCGAGTTTGATCCATCAGCACTAGAGACAACATTGTCTCAGGAGCAGCTTGATAGCATGGCTGAAAGAGAGCAGTTCATTCTATCCATTTCTCAAGATGGTTTGGGTAAACGTTCGTCTTCTTATGAATACCGTGTGACCAGCCGTGGCGGTAAAGGGATTGGCAACCTTGATCTTTCGAGAGCCAAGGGGAAAACAACGACTGTTATTTCCGTGTTCCCTATTGACGAGACGGATCACATTATGTTGGTAACAGATGCAGGAAAGCTCATCCGCTGTCCTGTGCACGACGTTAGAATTGCAGGGCGTTCAACACGTGGTGTTAACCTGTTCAACGTCGCAGATGATGAGAAAATCGTTTCTGTTTCACGCTTGGCGGATGACGGTGAGGGTGAAGATGACGAAAACGAAAATCTTGAAGGTGCCGTTGCCGACGGAGCTGAAGGCCCAGAAGGTGTCGAAGCTACTGATATGGTAGAAAGTGATGCCGCAGAAATCGCGCCTGAAGCATCTGGTGAAGATAAAAGCGGGGAGTAATCCCCGCAACCTAACGAAGAAGAGCTTAGGGCATGACGAAAAAACACGTTGGGCTTTATCCCGGTACCTTTGACCCTGTAACCAAGGGGCACATGGATATTATTACCCGTGGGTGCCGGGTCGTTGACAAGCTGGTCATCGCCGTTGCACGCAATGACCGTAAGGGGCCGTTGTTCAGTACTGAAGCGCGTGTGAGTATGGTGTTACACGATACGGCTCCTTTACGAGACAAAGGGTTTGAAATTGAAGTGCTGCCCTTTGACAATCTTCTGGTGAATTTTGCCCGCGAAGTTGGTGCAGGGGTCATTCTTCGGGGGTTGCGTGCGGTTTCTGATTTCGAGTATGAGTTTCAAATGGCGGGTATGAATGCCCGTCTTGATGCTGAAATCGAAACCGTATTTTTGATGGCTTCTGAAAAACAACAGTTTATTTCGTCACGATTTGTTAAAGAGATTGGATATCTTGGTGGAGATATCGCCTCTTTTGTTAGTCCAGCAACGAAATCGAAATTGGAGGAGAAGTTTAAAATTATGCGTAAATCCAAGGATTAACCGACTTTTAAGCGCAATCCATCTCTCCTGATTTAAAAATATTCCTTTTTTTACGGTTGAAGACAAAAAGGCTGTTGACCGAATCAATAAGTGGTTCTATCTTCCGCCTCGCTTACCGCATTACACTTTAATGTCGATAAGCAAATGAGAATGGGCCCTTAGCTCAGCTGGTAGAGCGTCCGACTTTTAATCGGCAGGTCACAGGTTCGAATCCTGTAGGGCCCACCATTCTCCCCAGATTATTCTGGTTTTACTATATTACAGAATGGGCCCTTAGCTCAGCTGGTAGAGCGTCCGACTTTTAATCGGCAGGTCACAGGTTCGAATCCTGTAGGGCCCACCATTCTGTATAAAACACCCCGCTTTTTAGCGGGGTTTTGTTTTTCTGTTTCCCAAAGATCATAACTTTTCTTGTCCGTTTTCTTTGGAAATAGCCTTGTTTGCTTTCTCTGGGAATAATAACTTTAGAGGAAGTCAAAATACTTAAGTCTGTTACGATAGCTCGAATAAAGTATCTCAGATAAAAATGCTCTTTGCTTAAAAGGATAAAAACGTGTCCCAGAAACCACTTGGTCTGATTTGCGCTATACCAAATGAAATCCAACACTTTGGATCAGCTTTTGAAAAGACGAGCGAAAAACAGATCGCAGGTTTTTCATTTTTTCAGGGCAGGCTTGATGGGGTTGAAACAGTGCTTGTCGAAGCTGGCATGGGCAAGGTTAATGCCGCTGTTGTCACAACTTTGCTTATCGAGCAATTCAATTGTCGTGTGGTTCTCTTTTCTGGCGTTGCTGGTGGCGTTGATCCAAATCTTGGGGTTGGTGATGTTATTATCGGAACCAAGCTTATCCAGCACGATTATGGGATGATTGTATCTGATAAGCTAAGGACCTATCAACCCGGACACTTACCTATTCATCTGCCAACTGAAAAGCTTGGTTATGACGCGGATGTAATTCTTATCGACAAGTTACTTCAAGAACTAGAGGGTTTCGATCTTCCAATGATCTCTGCGGAAGCTGCTGGTGGGGAATCCCGTAAACCTGTCATTACGTCTGGAACTATTTTAACAGGTGATCAGTTTATTGGCTGTACTGTTGCGAGAGACAGGCTTTGCAATGAGCTAGGTGGCCTTGCCGTTGAGATGGAAGGTGCGGCAATCGCACAGGTGGCGGAACACTATAAGGTGCCTTTTATTATCATACGATCGCTGAGTGATCTCGCGGGGGAAGAGAGCACCATGGACTTTATTAAATTCCTTGAAGAAACCGCTGGCGGTGCTGCGTTAGTCCTCAGACGTATTATCCGGTTATTATGATTATGAAGGATAGGGGACAGTCCGCAGGATATTACATAGGAATCGTGCTTGCGGGGCTATTCTTTATATCATTGGGGAGGGCCGTCGGTGACACGGATAACTCTCCACGTTTTATAAGTCCTGTTGACTGCTCTGTGCCTTTGGAATGTAGCATTCAGAATTATGTCGATGCGCGTCCTGGTACGGGGTATCGCGACTACACCTGTGGAACGCTAAGCTATGAGCGTCATAAGGGGACCGATTTCAGGGTTCTTAGGTATGATTTATATCTTAAAGGGGTTCCTGTTCTAGCTGTTGCCGATGGCATTGTTTTGCATCAAAGGAGCGATGCAAGTGACGGTGATTATATATTAAAGGGTGATGGAGCTGTATATCGGCAAGAGGTTGGCAATAACGTTGTGATAGATCACCTGAACGGATGGCAAACAACTTACGCGCATTTGAAAAAGGGATCCGTTACTGTGTCTTCAGGGGATAAGGTTAATGCTGGTGATGTCATTGGAATTGTTGGTTTAAGTGGGAAAACCGAGTTTCCGCACTTACATTTTCAAACGTCCTATAATAAGGGCTTGATAGATCCGTTCACCGGAGAAAAGCCTTCAGGATGCATAACCCCGACGAAAAATTCTTTGTGGAATTTGCCTGATGGAAATTTTTTTGAATATAAAAGCACGGGAATTGTTGATGTAGGTTTTGCCAGTCAGCCTCCTGAACAAAAGCTCTTGGCATTTCATAGTGAACAAAAAAGAATATCTGTGAGTGAGAACCCTGAATTTTTAGTATTCTGGGGGGAGCTTTGGGGGCTTAGAATTGCAGATCGCCTGACATTGAAATTTAAAAATCCAAAGGGCGAGATTATAACAAACCAAAAAATTCTAAAGAATAATCAGGCGTCATTCATGTATTATAATGGGATGAAGCGTCCAAAATCTGGATGGATTAACGGAACATACACAGGGAAAATTACACTGGAAAGGCTTGTTAATCGAAAGTGGCAGGTTATTGCTTCAAGTCAAAAACAGCAGCTCTTACCGTAAGGCTTTATATACTTAAACCTGTATGTCCAAGTTTTGGCCGCGATCCTGATTTGCATTAAACTGTTTAGAATCAGCAGATGCTTCGCTGTTTTCAACTGGACGCTTCGTTTCCACAGCTGCTTGTGAATTCTTTTCAGCAACGCTGATATCAATAGCAGCAGCAGGTTCAGAGAACCGAACTGTGGGTTGGAAAGATGTCGCATTAATATTCATAGTTGCATCCTGACACAAACACATTAACTAAGTGTTAATAGATATAAGGAATTTTTTGGTGATTTAAAGGGAAAAAAACCTTTTAGTTCGCCTGATGTTTCGTTAATCAGGTCCTTTAAATTTAATGTCGGAGATCGGAAGCGTGGATAACAACGAAATTACCAGCGTAGAAAAATACTTGCGTCAGACTTTTGGGAACGAGGCAATTGCGCTTGATAGAAAAACTAAGAAGGCTGATTCTATCGAGGTGAGTCTTGGTGGTGAGTTCATTGGCGTTATATATAAAGATGAGGAAGATGATGATCTATCCTATTCTTTTAATATGGCTATTTTGGCAGACGATTTACCAAAATAAGATAATCATTTTATTTGAGCATAAAGTTCAGTTTTTGCATTGACTTAAAAGTGTTTCAAATTGTGATTTAGCGACTACTTTATGATGCCCGGGCTTTAATCATGAACGATTGATTCCGGGTATTTTATTTTTGACGGTTATCAGGAATCGTCTGTTTTGGTCGCGCAATCAATGCAAAGCGTGGCTGTTGGGTCCAGTTCTAGGCGCTTTAACTGAATTTCTTCATCACAACGAAGGCAATAGCCATAGTTACCGTTCTGTAACCGCGTAAGAGTCGTCTCTATCTTATTTAGCTCTACCTGTCGGCGTCTTTCAGATTCAAGAGACATGGCCTGTGATTGTAAGGCGTCCATTCGTGACAGTCTACCGACTTTACTCTGATCCAGCTCGACGACGTCTCTGGATTGCTGGCTGGTTGCGCGAACATCAGAAATTTCTGTTTTTCGCTTTTCCAATTCAGTGGCTACCTTCGTTAGGTTGATGTTTATGTTTTTATCAGACATTTAGCCCCGCTATCCTCTTTTAAAGGCATCATAGCAAATAAATGGCTCAATCAGAATAAAATAGAAATTTCTTGGAAAATAGAAAACGCCCCGGAACAAAACAGGGGGACGGCCAAATGGGGGTTACCATGAACAGGCATGGTATGGCCAACGTCTCGTTCCGGGGCGTTAAAAAGAACATATCAAAATTAATTAGAAAAAGGTTGTGATGTTTCTGTGTCCAAAACTGATCTTTCAAGTTTGTAAATTAACGAAAGTTAACAAAATGTTACCAGATGAGGTTCGTAGATAAGTAATGTACGTTTGAGGGAAATTTTTCTGCTTTTTTTCGTTTCTCGTTTGTGGATAGCTTTGTTTAAAGCATCCGGGATAACTTTTAGAAGCTGCTTATGAATTCTCTTTCGTATTGTGGAAATTGGTAGCATTTGGTTTATCCACAACAAATTTCATTTTTTTGAAATTTTTCGTTTGCCCTTTCTGAATGGATCAGTATATATCCCCATTAGCAACAGCGATGCGGTCGTGGCGGAATTGGTAGACGCGTAACGTTGAGGTCGTTATGGGCTAATAGCCCGTGGAGGTTCAAGTCCTCTCGACCGCACCAAAATTGGTATGTTGTTGCTTTAAAAGACTTAATGATTCCCCAGGAATTTTGATAATCAAAATTATTTGCTTTAATCAGGGCACGTACCTGATCGGGAATTCAGAGCTTTTAGGCGATGCGGCAATGGCGGAATTGGTAGACGCGCTAGCTTCAGGTGCTAGTTCCCTTTATGGGAGTGGAGGTTCAAGTCCTCTTTGCCGCACCATTCTATTCGTGACTTAATATTCTTTGATCCTACAAAATCCTTTCAGTGTTTTGACTTGGTACATTTTCCTTGAATATTACCGTGTCCTATTTCCTGTATTATCCAGCTGTTTTGATAAATTTCATTTGGTTCTATTGTGAAAGATCGTGGACCAACTTTAGGATGTTGTTGCGAGCGTTTTCGATAGATTGTGTGTGTCGATCGTCGCCGAACTCTTGATATTCGGATCTAATTTCATGAAAATTTTCAACACCAAGATATTTACTCATGACTTTCACGTGGGGGCCAAGATGATTAATATTTTCTCTTATCTCACCAGATTCAAAACCAAACTCACCTGTTGAGGTGATTAACACCAATGTTTTTCCCGACATGATCGGTTCTAGGGGGTAGTCTCCGCGCGCTAAGTCAAACGTAAAGGTCTTGTGGATACGGATAACTTGATCGAACCAAGCTTTCAAAGCTGCTGGCATGCCGTAGTTGTACATCGGTGATGATATTAGGATGATGTCGGCGCTATCCACTTCGTCAATTAAAGTATCAGATAATGTCAGTAACTCTTTTTGGGCGTTTGTCCGGTTTTGCTCATCTGTAAAAACTGCAGCAATCCAATCTTGATTTATGAAGTTTGGTGGGGTCTGGCCCAAATCCCGATAAATTATTGTATCGACTTGCCTTTGTTTTTTCCATTCCTTGATAAATCCGGCAGCCAAGGTTTTAGAGATAGAATTGTAACTTACTTCAGAGTTGTCTGTTCTGCGTGCACTGCTATCCAGATGTAGAATTGTCGTCATAGTATTTCCTCATATCGCGTAGTAAATTTATCAATATGAAATTATATTGTTCATCTGTGTCCTTTTGGCAAAAGGCTATTTCTTATTTGTAGGTGAGAAAAACTTATGTATAAGGTGAGGGATGTTTTCTCATCTTCCCCCTTTGAACAGTATCCGGGTTTTTGATTCCGCTGCGCGTTTAAAGAGCTTTAAAGCTGCTGCATCCGAATTAAACGTTACGCCGACAGCTGTGTCGCACCAAATTCGAGGCTTGGAAAATTCTCTTGGTACTCTTTTGTTTGAAAGAAAAACGCGTGCAATAGAGTTGACAGAAGAAGGCGAGAAACTCGCCCAAGTAGCTTATCTAGCTTTACAACAACTTTCGACGGTTGTGTCTGAATTAACGGATACACAAACAACATTAACAGTAAGTACTACGGCGTCGTTTGCGGCAATGTGGTTGGTGCCCCGGCTTGAGAAGTTTCATCAACTTAATCCACAAATTCAGGTCGTTGTTAAAACTGGTGAGCAGCTAGATGATTTTGACCGGGATAAGAGAATTGATCTTATTATTCGTTACGGTCGTGATGATGGTGAATCTCTTCATAAAATTAAACTTGTGACAGAGACTGTTGGGGCTTATGCCACGCCGCGGTACCTAGAAAATACGCCCAGAATAGAAGATGCTTGTTTGATCGAGACTAAATGGAAAAACCAGGATTTGCCGTCTATTTCGTGGGATAGAGTTGTTGCCGGAAAAATAGACGCGATAAATCGAAGATATTTTGACCTTGAACATCATGTTATTCAGGCTGCGTTGGCTGATCAAGGGGTCGCATTGGTAAGCTCTTTGTTAGTAGAGACCGCAATTAAACAAGGCTGGTTAGTGGCGTTTCCAAATCAACCTAGAATAACTGGGTTAGCTTATTTTCTTATGATCCCAATTCATAATGCACACAATCATAAGGTGAGGGGATTTCAAGAATGGCTTATAAATGAATTTGTTGTCGCATAGGCAGAGTCATTCTGATGTTAGATGATTGTCTGTTGGTTATCTGATGCGCCAGAGTTTTCTAATTTGCTTCTTGAAAATGTGGGCTTTAAAAGCAATGTTTAAATACAAAGCACAGGCAGCCTGTCATGGTGTTTTGAATAGTTGTTAAATGGAACCTGAATATATGAAAGATAAAGGCGTTAAAGCCACTCACAAGTCGAAGCAATCCTTCGCGCAACGACTTAGTAACTATCTTCTTGCCGGGGTCTTGATAACTGCGCCTGTCACCATAACACTATGGCTTGCTTGGAGAGCGATAACGTTTGTTGATAATCAGGTAACACCGCTTATCCCCTTAAAATGGAACCCTGAAAATTATCTTCCTTTTGGTGTTCCTGGTTTAGGACTGCTTGTTATTATTGTCGGATTGACCCTAATAGGGTTTTTGACCGCAGGCTATATTGGTCGGCTACTGAAACGTGCGAGTGAAGCAGTCGTTAAAAAACTCCCCGTGGTTCGCAGTGTTTACAGTTGGACTCAGCAGGTTTTTGAAACGGTTCTTTCGCAAAATTCTACCGCTTTTAACGAGGTCGTACTTGTTGAATATCCTCATCGAGGGTGCTGGGTTGTTGGCTTTATTACCGGGCGGACAAAGGGGGAAGTACAAAGCTTGACAGACGACACTGTCGTCAATGTTTTTGTACCTGCAACACCAAACCCGACAACAGGATTTTTACTTTTTATCCCCAAACAGGATGTTCATCATCTGGACATGACAGTTGAAGAGGGGATTAAGCTTGTCATTTCGGGTGGGATACTTTCCCCCTCAGAAATCAAAAAGCTTACACTAGAGGAAAAAGCTAAGAAAGCATCTGAAGAAGCACATGCATACCAGAAACCAAGTGTTTTCATGAAACTGAGAAACTATTTCTTTGGCGGCATGCTGGTTACAGCGCCAATAGGCCTTACGTTCTGGTTGGCTTGGGAAATCATTATTTTAATCGATAGCTGGGTGCGCCCGTATATACCGTTGAAGTGGAATCCGGAAAGCTATCTTCCCTTTGCATTACCGGGGCTTGGTCTGTTTTTTATTTTTATAAGTTTGACGGTGATTGGTTTTCTTACCGCAGGGATTGTGGGAAAAACGTTGTTACGCATAAGTGAGCGTTTGTTAGATCAAATGCCAGTCATTCGAACTGTCTACGGCGCAATTAAGCAAATTATTGAAACGATTTTTCAGGATCATTCCAATGCGTTTCGCGAAGTTGTTTTGTTTCAATATCCGAGACCGGGGTCTTGGGCATTGGGGTTTTACACTGGGGATTCTAACCGTTTAATCAAAGATATCTCTGAAGATGAATCAATTAATATCTTCTTGCCGACAACGCCCAACCCAACGTCTGGCTTTTTGCTTTTTGTTCCGCGTAAGGAAGCAAGAATGCTGACAATGTCGGTGGAAGAGGGCATTAAGATGGTTGTCTCTGGGGGAATAGTTACCCCTGAATATCATGCTCCGGAACAAGAGCAGGAAAAATTGACCGTAGAGACCGTTAATACTGATGTTACAGCGGATCAAAACGGTGACGACGCGGAAACACAAAAGGCTGCGTCGTAGGCCATAATTTTTAGCCCGACTTTAGATATTTAACTGCTGTATCTCTCTCGAAAAGATACAGCAGTGTGCGTAAAGCTTGCCCCCTAGGGGTTTGTAATGTTGGGTCTTTATCCATGATTAGTTTGGCATCATTACGCGCCGTTGCGAGTAATTCCCCATGACAGGCAAGGTCAGCAACCTTGAATTCTGGTAACCCGCTTTGTCGCGTCCCCAAGACTTCACCAGCACCACGCAGGCGTAAATCTTCCTCGGCAATAACAAAACCATCATCACTGTCCCGCATGATTTTCAACCGGGCTTTGCTCGTTTCGCCTAAAGGTCCTTGATACATTAGTATACAGGTTGATTTTTCGCTACCACGGCCAATTCGTCCGCGAAGCTGATGGAGCTGTGCCAAGCCAAATCGTTCGGCGTGTTCAATCACCATTATGGTTGCTTGGGGTACGTCAACACCAACTTCAATCACGGTTGTTGCAATCAGCAGATCAACATTACCCTTAGAGAACTTTTCCATAACTGCATCTTTTTCAGCGCCTTTCATGCGGCCATGTACCAAGCCTACGCGGTCGCCAAATCGTTCGCTCAGTTCCCGGTATCTCTCTTCAGCTGCAGCAAGATCCGATTTGTCTGAATCCTCAACCAAGGGACAAACCCAATAAACTTTTGTCCCCTGATCCAAAGATCGGGCGACCCCATTGATAACATCATCAATCCGTTCAACGGAGACTGTCCGGGTGTCAACAGGTTGTCGACCAGCCGGTTTTTCTGTCAGGCGAGATACAGCCATGTCGCCATAAGCGGTAAGCATGAGTGTTCTGGGAATAGGTGTCGCTGTCATAACCAACATATCGACCCCAGCGCCTTTTCGGGCAAGCGAAAGACGTTGATGAACACCAAACCTGTGCTGCTCGTCAATGACAGCCAAGGCAAGGTCTGAAAAACCTATTTCGTCCTGAAACAGGGCATGTGTACCAATAACCATTTGTGTCGAGCCATCAGCAATACTTTCCAAAATGGCTTTGCGTGCTTTTCCTTTATCTCTACCCGTAAGGATGACGACAGAAATTCCAAGCTTTTCGGCGAAAGGTTGTAGAGTTTTATAGTGCTGACGGGCTAAAATTTCTGTCGGGGCCATCAATGCAGCTTGTGACCCACTTTCTATTGCTGCCAACATGGGAAATAGCGCGACAGCTGTTTTACCGCTTCCTACATCTCCCTGCACCAAACGGAGCATGCGATTGGTGCTTTCCATATCGGCAATAACTTCGCGAATAGATTGATCCTGTGAACCCGTTAGTTTGAAGGGTAGGATGTCCAGCATTCTTTCTCGGAGAGATCCATCACCCTTAATTATGCGCCCCTTTGCTGCTGTTTGCTGTTCCCGGACAAGGGAAATGGCAAGTTGGTTTGCCAAAAGCTCATCATAGGCCAGTCGCTTTCGATATGGAGAGAAGGCTGTCAGTTCATCTTCTGATTGGGGATGGTGAACCTTTTGAAGACAGCTATACCAATCGAGCCAGTTTTCTTGTTCTTTGAGAGAACTATCAAGCCATTCGGGGATGGTCGGAACAAGAGCAAGGGACGCTTTAATCGCTTTTGAAAGTGGCTTGAGCGTTACGCCTGCGCTGAGGGGGTAAACGGGTTCTACTGTTTTGACATCTTCCTCTTCGCTTATCGGAACCATATGGTCCGGGTGCGCCATTTGAAGCACATCACCAAAGCGTTCAAGCCGACCGCTTATGATACGTTCTTCGCCAACTGGAAGGAGTTTCATAAGATAATCGCCGCGCGCATGAAAAAAAATCAGCGTTATCTCGCCCGTATGATCATGGCAGATAACCCGATAGGGACTGCGACGGTTGGCAGAGGGGATGTGTCGGGATACGGTGATTTTCAGCGTTGCAACGCGATCAGAGATGGCATCGGCGATGGTTGGGGAATACCGACGATCAACCAAGCCCACTGGTAAATGCCAGCAAAGATCAAGTACACGTCCACCAGCCAGCTTTTCATAAAGCGTGCTTAATCTTGGTCCAACACCTTGAAGAGTTGAGACTGGGGTAAAAAGTGGAAAGAGAATCTCTGGACGCACGGGCTTTAACTTGCAGAAATTAAATCGGATGTTTATTAAATGTTCTAGTAATGTTTCCTATATCACAGCTTAATGTGCAAGCGAAACGAACAAGCGTATTAAATTGAATGACGGGTGAGATTTATGACGATGGCAGCCAACGCTGAATTAGACAAAAGGCGTAAACAGCTCAGATTCAGAAGCTGGCACCGTGGAACACAGGAAGCAGATCTCATTATTGGAACCTTTGCTGATCAAAACGTTGGTAATATGGATGCTACAGATTTGGACCTTTTTGAGCGGGTACTCGAAATTCCAGATCCTGTGCTCTATGACTGGATTATTGGTAATTCGACCCCAACGGAAAATATGCACAACAAAGTCCTTGATGCTTTGCTAAGCTTTAAATACACCCCGAATAAACGATAACTTTTTTGTTGAGTTAAGTCTTATTGCCGATATTCAGGCTTTCAGAACGACGATTAATATAAAGAATTGCAACATTGAAAACACTCGCGACCCGACTTCAAGCCGCCGATCACTACCAAATCTCATCAGCTCCTGAAGGCTATGATGCGCAGCTCCTTGCCGAGCTTGTTGTTGAACTGGCACCGCAACCTGTTTTGCATATTGCGCTTGATGATAACCGTCTGGCTGTTCTTGCTGAGCTTGTTGGATTCTTTGCACCTGATATTGAGATTATTGAAATTCCCGCCTGGGATTGTTTGCCTTATGACCGGGTGAGCCCGCACAAGGATATTCTGGCTGCACGTATTAATGCTTTTGCAAAGTTATTGGCAACGCCTGCACCAAAATCAGGCCGTCTTGTTCTGACGACAATTTCTGCTGCACTTCAGAAGATCCCACCAAGAGAGCTATTTAAAAACAGAACTCTTGTGGCTAAATCCGGTGTGGAGATTAAAAACGAAGATTTGGTGAAATTCTTTTCCACCAATGGGTATCTGCGTTCAGAAACGGTTAGCGAGGCAGGGGAATACGCAATTCGTGGCGGGATTGTCGATGTCTATCCACCAGGTGAAGAACTGCCTCTGCGGTTGGATTTCTTTGGGGATGAGCTGGATACCTTGCGGTATTTCGATCCGCTGACACAAAGAACAACGGGTGATGCCGAGGGGCTGGAACTTAAGCCTGTTGGTGAAGCAATTCTTGATGAAAAAACAATAGAGTCTTTTCGAAAGGGATATCGCGAGACCTTCGGGGCCGTTGCTAAGGATGATCCTCTCTACGAAGCCATCTCCGAAGGACGTCAGTATCCCGGGATGGAGCACTGGTTGCCGCTTTTTTATGGTGATCTGGAAACGTTGTTTGATTACCTTCCAACCGCAGTTGTTACACTGGATGGACAAGCCTCAGAAGCGCGGGATGCCCGGATCGAGTCCATCACTGATTTCTTCCAAGCCCGGCAAACGATGGAAAATACGGCGGAAGGTGGCTGGGTTTACAAACCAGTTCCAATGCAGCGTTTATTCCTGACTGTTGAAGATTGGGATGCAATACTATCCAAAAGGCCAGTCACACAATTTTCGGGCTTTACGTTACCTGATCATCTTGAAAACCTGATTGAGGTTGAAGGCAAGCAGGGCAAGGATTTTTCCGAAGCCAGAAACCGTGAAGACGTTAATGTCTTTGACGAGGTCAGCGAATATATCCGCCTTCAACAGACAAACGGTAAAAAAATTATTGTTACCGGGTTCAGTGACGGATCTCGCGATCGACTTATTTCCATGTTCCATGAGCACGGTTTGACCAATACCGATGTTCTGAAAGATTGGAAAATCCACAAGAAAACCATGCGCAAGCAGGTCCAGTTCCTGACACTGGGGCTGGAACGCGGTGTGGTAACCCCCAATGTCGCGTTTATTACTGAACAGGATATTCTGGGTGAACGCCTCGCTCGCGCACAGAAACGACGCCGTAAATCAGATAACTTCCTGAGGGAAGTGTCCTCGCTTCAGGATAAAGATTTTGTCGTCCACATGGAACACGGGATTGGACAATATATTGGTCTGGAAACCGTTGATGTCGGCGGGGCACCGCATGATTGCCTCAAGGTAGTTTACAGTGGTGGTGACAAGCTTTTTGTCCCCGTAGAAAACATCGAAATTCTTTCCCGGTATGGCTCAGAAGATTGTGGTGCAGAACTGGATCGTTTGGGGGGCGCAGCTTGGCAGGCAAAGAAAGCACGCGTCAAAGAACGTATTCGCGAAATTGCACACCAGCTTATTGGCATTGCAGCGAACCGACTTTTGCGCAAAGCGGAAACCATTGATGTGCCAGATGGGTTGTATGACGAGTTTGCAGCGCGTTTCCCTTACCCGGAGACAGAAGATCAGCTTAACGCCATTGCGGATGTTTTCGAAGACTTGAGATCAGGGCGTCCTATGGACCGTCTTGTTTGCGGTGATGTGGGCTTTGGAAAAACAGAAGTTGCGCTTCGGGCAGCTTTTGTTGCCGTGATGAGTGGTAAACAAGTTGCTGTTGTCGTGCCGACAACATTACTCGCCCGCCAGCACTACAATAACTTTGTCGAACGCTTCAAAGGTTTGCCTGTACGCATAGGACAGTTATCTCGCTTGGCAACGAGCAAAGAACAGACCGAGACTAAAAAAGGTCTTGCCGAAGGGACTGTGGAGATCGTGGTTGGCACACATGCCGTCTTCGCTAAAAATATGAAATTCTCTGATCTTGGTTTGTTGATTGTTGATGAAGAACAACACTTTGGCGTTAAACAGAAAGAGCGTTTGAAAGAGCTGCGTACTGATGTGCATGTTCTAACACTCACGGCAACACCGATACCGCGGACATTACAGATGGCGATGTCGGGTGTTAAGGAAATGAGCCTGATTGCCACGCCGCCCGTTGACCGCTTGGCCGTACGTACATTTGTTCTGCCCTTTGATCCGGTCATTGTTCGTGAAGCTATTCTCAGGGAGCATTATCGTGGCGGACAGACGTTCTATGTGTGCCCACGCCTATCAGATCTGAGAGAGCTTAAGGAACGCCTCGAAAAGCTTGTACCGGAAGTGAAAATCTGTGTTGCTCATGGCCAGTTGGCGGCAACTGATCTGGAAGACGTTATGACAGCTTTCTGTGATCACCAATACGATGTCTTGCTATCAACCAGTATCATTGAATCCGGTCTGGATATTCCTAGCGCCAACACGATGCTGGTTCACCGTGCAGATATGTTTGGCCTTGCGCAGCTCTATCAAATCCGTGGTCGTATCGGCCGTTCTAAAATTCGGGGTTATTGTTATCTAACACTGCCTGTTGGCAAGTTGTTGAGTAAAACAGCAGAGCGTCGTCTAGAGGTTATGCAAACGCTGGATAGCCTTGGTGCTGGATTTAATCTTGCCAGTCACGATATGGATATTCGTGGGGCAGGGAACCTTGTTGGCGATGAACAGTCTGGCCATATAAAAGAAGTCGGTGTAGAACTCTATCAACAGATGTTGGAAGAAGCTGTTGCAACGTTGCGCAGTGATGAAGTGAATAGTGAAGAAGATCATACATGGTCGCCGCAGATCAATCTTGGTACGTCTGTGTTAATTCCAGATCGTTATGTTGCTGATTTGAATGTACGCTTGGGTCTTTACCGGCGTTTATCTTCCTTGACGGATCGGTCCGAAATTGACGGCTTCGCAGCTGAACTTATTGACCGCTTTGGTGACCTGCCGGAAGAGGTAGAAAACCTGCTACAAGTCATGTTGATCAAGGGACTTTGTAAGCAAAGTGGTGTTGAGAAGGTTGATGCTGGCCCTAAAGGCGCAGTTGTTTCTTTTAGAAATGATACCTTTGAAAATCCATCCGCGCTTATTATGTTTATTCAAGAGCAAGTCGGTACAGTTAAAATTCGCCCCGACCACAAGCTGGTCTATCGTCGCGCATGGGATGACGCCGCAAGCCGTCTAAAAGGCGTTAAGATGATGATGGAAGAGTTGGTTAAGCTGGCAAAGGCGTAATATGCTACGCAAAAACTCTGGCCCAACCCGGATAACCGTTTCGTTCTGCCTGTTCAGCAACTTTTGACCAATCATAGTCCAAAGCGATAAGTTCGACAGACCAACGCCGCTTAGTTTTTGTGGCAATGGCGTAGTGAGCAAGCGCAATACCATTTTCGGCTTCAAGTGGATTGTCCGTATCTGTGTATCTAGGGCAACCGACACTTCCGGGGTTTATGATTGTGCTTTTATTCGGCCCCATTGCAACGTGTGCTAAATGGCTGTGCCCACAAAGATACAAGCTTGCCTGATGATCCAGGCCGATACGTTTGTGCACGTCTTTGCCATGGGTTAAGGCCAGACGTCCGTCAATTTTATCTTCCAATAGGTATTTCGTATCGTCATCAGGCGTGCCATGAAACGCAAAGATATCTTCATCGAGATGCAGTCGGGAAGGGAGGTTGCCAAGCTTCTGTTTTTCAAAACCGGACAATTTTTCACAGGCGAAATTGTAGCCGGGATTGATTTCCGAAGCATTGCGTTCCGCGAGCCACCGATCATGATTGCCACGTACGGTCGGCAAATTTAATTCTTTGAGAAGATCATAGGTTTCTTTGGGCCAAAAGGGGCCGGAAACGCAATCCCCCAGATTAAGGGTAAGATCAGGTTTACGGCCCTTAATATCGCTAAGCACAGTTTCTAATGCCAGAAGGTTTCCATGGATATCTGATATAATCGCGATCTGCATTTGTCGAATAACCCCTTCTGTATGATATTCTCTAAACAGCCTGCTCAGAAAAATAATAAGGTACTAGAGTGTTCGTAATTTAATAAAATCAAACAATAAAATCCTATGGGAAGTATTATTATTGCGTCTCATTTTCAAATCAATTGATTTAAGGTAATTTTTCTATTATGCAGTAAGCCTCATTAAAGGTAGCGGAATACCTAATCTAAGTCCGTAAAGATCAAAAAAATAATAAACACTTGGGATCAAACTTATGAAAAAAATTTTATCCGGCCTGATCGCAGGCGCTGTCTTCTCTTCTTTTGTTGGTGCTGCTCATGCGGAAACGACGCTTCGACTAACGCTACAACTTCCGTTGAAACATCCGCTGGGCCAGAACATTTCCAGCTTTAAGGAAGAAGTTGAAAAAGAATCAAACGGCGAATTAAAAATCGAAGTTTTTCCTTCTGCACAGCTATTCAAGGATAAAGAGGTTCCGCAAGCTGTTGCTTCAGGTGCTATTGAAATGGGCATTGCGTCATTAACACGCTTTGTGGGAACTGTTCCTGCCGTTGATGCGTTCTATGTACCGTTTTTGTTTGATAGCAGTGAAAAAGTACAGGCCGCGACTGCACCGGGTAGCTCTATTCGCCAGATCCTTGATCCTGCAATTGAAAAAACAGGTGCGAAACCACTGTGGTATCAAGCCTTTGGTGGGGCTATTGTTCTGACAAAAGGGGATAAGCCGATTGTCGTTCCTGAAGATGCGAAAGGAAAGAAGATCCGGTCGTTCGGAGCAACGATTTCAGATACAATCGAAGCTCTTGATGCTGCGCCAACTATTATGTCTGGTTCCAAACAATTCTTGGCGTATCAGAATGGTACAGTTGATGCGGGTATGACCGGCATTACGGCTGCCCAATCCAGAAAGTTATATGAGGTGATGGATCACCTTACCCTTACAAACCACGCTGATATTGAATTCATTGTTGTTATTAACAATGATGTCTGGAACGGTTTGTCTGAAAAAGAACAGGCTATTATTACGAAAGCCGGTCAACGTGTTGAACAGGAACTGCGGGCTTCGATTGCAAACAAGGAAGCTGAAGCACGCAAATATCTTGCCGATAAAATCAATATTATTGAACTTACGGACGAACAGCGCGCTGAATGGAAAAAAGCAACGTCTTCTGTCGTAGATGCTTATGTTGAACGAGCCGGTGCAGAAGGTAAAGCTATTGTCGAGGCCGCAGGTAAGCTCTAAACCCTAGCGTGAATACGTTACTATCAAGAGAGGGATAATGTTGTTTATCCCTCTCTATCGTTTTTAAGTATCTGACAATAAATAGTCTTTGATATCATGAAATCCTTTAATCACTTTTCTAAAGCAATAGATAAGCTTACAAACGCAGCAGGTGTTGTTGCGGCGTGGCTTTTCTTCTTGATCGGCTTTTTTATCACTTATGAAGTTGTAATGAGAAAACTGGGCATGCCGACCAAATGGTCAGAAGAATTTTCTCAGATTGCCCAAATCTGGTGTGTCTATTTGGGCATTGCCTTTGCCCTGCAAAAAAGAAGTTTGATTATCGTTGATATTATTGGCGATAACGTGAGTACGTTATTACGTAAGGGCTTGGATCTTTTTGCAATTTCGTTGACGGCAATCTTTTGTATTGTTGCCACTGTGAATAGTTTTAAAGATATCGGTTATTCACTCAAAACCTCTGCCACAACAGACACTGTTCTGGCGATACCGATGTGGATTATTCAAACTTCGCTCCCTCTAGGATTAACATTCCTTTTTCTCCAATGCTTATCAGAGTTCTATAAAACCTGTACTGGAACTGAAGAAACTTTAAGCGAATTAGATCAAGCGCACTAGGGCCATATTATGGAAACCATCCTTATACTTCTTTCCCTTATTGGCCTGTTATTATTGCGCGTTCCTGTTGCAATTGCCATGGCTTCTCTCGGGGCTATTTTATTATGGCTCAAGGGCTTGCCGATGATTATGGTCAGCCAGTTTATGATATCTGGTGTTGATAGCTTTGAGCTTCTGGCCGTACCACTCTTTCTTTTGATGTCTCATATTCTGCTCGTGGGTGGGATTGGTTCTGATCTGTTTCGGGCTGTGCAGTCTTGGGTGGGGCATTGGCCCGGTGGATTGGCGATTGCGACGGTTCTGACCTGCGCGTTGTTTGCAGCTATTTCTGGTTCTTCTGTTGCAACGGCAGCAACGGTTGGGACCGTTGTCATTGTGGAGATGACCAAGAGAGGGTATCCCAAGTTCTTTGTCCTTGGCTTGGTTGCCGCTGGTGGCACGCTTGGTATTCTAATTCCCCCATCAATTCCGATGATTATTTACGGGGTCATAACCGAAGCATCGATCCCAAATCTCTTTCTCGCTGGGATTGGCCCGGGTATTTTCCTTGCCGGGATGTTTATTCTCTATAGCTTTGGATTTGCTCGGTTTAATAAAGACTATATTCGTTCAGAAAAAGCGACCAAGGAAGAACGTATTTCTGCAAGTATCGCCGCGCTTCCGGTTGCTTTGATTGCGTTTGTCGTTGTTGGTGGCATCTATGGGGGGCTTTTTACCCCAAGTGAAGCTGCGGGGGTAGGGTTCTTCTTGTCGCTAGCGATTGTTTTGGCAAAAAGAAAGAATACTCTGGAAGATATTCATACCGCAGCGATGGCCGCGATGAAAACAACGGTGACTGTTCTGCTTATTGTTGCTGCTGCTGCTTTGTTTGGGAAATCGATTACAATTTATCAAATTCCACAGGATGTTACGACCTTTGTCGCAACTGCTTTTTCTGAACCGTGGCTGTTTACTCTGATTATCTGTATCGTATTACTGGTCATGGGATTGTTCCTGGAATCATTGAGTATGTTGCTTATCATGATGCCAGTCTTATTTGAGTCATTGGCGCCTATGGGAATTCATCCGATCTGGTTTGGTGTTCTCTTTGTGATTATGATCGAATGCGCCTTAATTACGCCACCAGTGGGAATGAATCTTTTTGTCGTACAAGCTGTTGGAAAAGCCAAACTCTCTGAAGTTATTCAGGGTGTTTGGCCTTTTGTCTTAATTATGCTTTGCACAGCTGTACTGCTTTGGTTCGCTCCTGGATTGGCGATGTATATACCTTACGGTGCCAAATTTTAATTCGCCCGCTTAACTGTCTTCACTTAGTTGCTGGTGCCCGATATCCAGCATTTGTGCCAAGGTATCTGGGCTTTGTGCACCGGGAAGAATGTGTTGGCGGTTAACAATGAAACAGGGAACGCCTGTGAGACCAAGGTTACGTGCGTTTTGATCTGTGTATAAAACGTCTTCGTGGCCCTGTGTACTGTCCAAATACTCCTCTGCGCCTTCTAGGCCGACTTCAGTGGCGATTTTTATCAGTACACCTCGTTCTCCGATGTTTTTTCCCTCAAGGAAATAACTTTCGAACAGGCATTCCATTAATTCGTCCTGTTTTCCTTGAGTTGCTGCAAAAAGGGAAAGGCGATGGGCCTCAACTGTGTTTGGGGTTTTTTGGATGTCATCAAACTTGAAATCGATGCCTTCGGATTTTCCTGCTGCAGCAATTTGACTGTAAAACTGTGTTGCGTTGGCACGACCACCGAATTTTGTATCCAGATAGGTTTGGCGATCCATCCCTTCTGACGGCATATCCGGATTTAACTGGAAGGATAGCCAGCGAATTTTCACGTCAAAATCCGGACGGAGTTCTTTGGCTTTTTGAAAGCGTTTATAACCAATATAGCACCAAGGGCAAATAGGGTCAGAGTATACATCGATTTCGATAGGTGTTTTGGTCATGGTGATATTGGCCTTATTGCGTGATTTGAAAAGTCTCGGTCTGTTTCTGACTTTGTTGGTGCTGATCTATTTGTTATGAGTTACCCAGATATAGGACCCCTGACTTGATAATTAAAGGACAAGGCGTGGATTTGTCACTGGGCAATAGAATAGCAAACGAAGCATTAGCCCAATTTGTGTGTAAGGTGTTGGGTCGTCAAGGACTTCGCATTGAAAAGATGTTCACAATGTCCGGAGGTGCGATTCAGGAAAACTGGAAAGTGGTACTTCGTTCTATTGAGGGCGAAGAGCTTTTCGTTGTTTTGCGGACGGATGCTAAGACAAAAATTCCGGGTAGCCTATCTAAAAAGCAAGAGTTCGAATTCCTGTCTCTGGCTTGGAAGGCTGGCGTTAGAGTTCCTGAACCTTTTTGCCTTTGTGAGGATTTGAGCATAATAGGAAAGCCTTTTATTCTTTTAGAGTACTTGGCTGGTACAACAGATTTTGAACAAATTCGTCAACTTAACATTGGTGAAAAGCTGGGCTTTGAGTTGGGGGGTGAACTTGCCAAAATTCATACTATTCAACCCAAGGATAGCCAGACAGCGGTTATGCAATCTAATCTGGATGTAATCCACCAGAAAATAAAATCGTATCAAGACTTTTTTGATAGCCGGAATGATATCTCTTTACCAGCCGAGTGGGCGATGCGGTGGTGCCAGTCTCAATTGGAACATATGGAGCCATCCATCATTACGATGACGCACGGGGATTTCAGAACTGCCAATTATTTGGCAACATCGAATGGTTTGTCAGGATTGTTAGACTGGGAATTTTCAGGGTGGGGGGACCCCTACAGTGATCTCGGATGGTTTTGTTCAAAATGCTGGCGGTATGGAATGGAAGACACGCCGGCAGGAGGAATATCAAGCAGAACGAGTTTTTATAAGGGATATAGTTCTGTGACGAGATCTGAGGTTGATGAACCTCGCGTCCTTTTTTGGGAGGTTATGTCACTTATAAGGTGGCTTGTTATTGCAACTCAACAAGGAGATCGAAACTTTGTCGAGGGTGAAAAGGATTTGGAACTGGGATTAACAGGGGTGGTTCGCCCTTTGGAAATTGAACGAATGTTATTAGAGTTAACACCACCTGAAAGCTGGTCATTCTCTGAAAATGCGGAGAGTACCTGTGCGTAAATATGTCGAAGCGTTAAGCAAGCAGGTTTATCAACTCGCTTCTGAGTATGAGAGAAATAATACGCCGATACCTTCAGATTTACGCAAGGCAATTAAACGTATCGAATGGATTGCCTCTTCAGTTTTGGAAGCTGAGCCTGAACACAATCCATTTCCGACATGGGATGAAGGCTTGAGTGAAAAAATAAGAAATAAAAAACTTGATGCGGACAAAAACCTCTATGACAAGCTTGTCAGTGAGAATGAAAATTCCTTGCTAAAGATTAGTCCTTGCAGCCTTCAGCGTTATGTTCCTTTGCTAGAGACGCCTGATTAGTTTTCTAAATATTTTTATCTCTTTTAGCTTATTGAAAAATAATACTTTTATATGTTTTTGATGTAAATTTATATATTTTGTTCTCTTTTTGTTCTTGACGAAATTGATGTGCTGGTGCATAAATGTTCACATATTGTTCTTATTGAGTTTGAACTGAGGAGCCTGATATGCAAGATGAAACAAAAATGTTGGATTTTTTACTAAGCAGCTTGGTGGCGTTTGGTAGTTTTGGGTTCTTCCTATTCGTGCTTTCTTATGGTTGGTTAACTGCCTTTCAAGTTATTGCGCAGTAAATTTATTGCACAGTAAATTTTGAGAAGAACTGTTGCACTTTGACCAGTAGTATCTGCTTTGCCAGTGATTTTTAGATTAATGATACTTTCATCTGGGATGTACATTGTTTAGGGGAGAGCTTGCTATGCGGATAATTTATCCAACGGCGGCTTGCCTTTCAGCAAGCTGCTTTTCTAAAGATATTGGCAGCATAACTTCCACTTTTGTGCCGTCGCCTTTTTTGCTCGTGATCTCAAGCTTGCCGCTGAGCAAATCTACAAATGCGTGAACGATAGGCAAACCAAGCCCGGTTCCTGACAAGTCAGAAGTAAAGGCATTTTTGACCTGTCCAAACGGTTTAATTGCGAACTCAACTTCTTCTTCGGTCATGCCAATCCCGTTGTCTTCAATAACAATTTTGATGAGCTCATCACATGGCCACGCGCGAATTGTGACCCGACCTTGTGCTGGTGTGTATTGTACCGAATTTGTAATAAGATTGATCAGGACCTGATATAGTTTGCCTCGATCTGAATTTACGGTTTCTGGTAAATCATTGTCCAACAGTACGGATAGCGTTACGCTCTTTTCCTTGGCACGTTTTTGGAGCATGTTGATGGCATCCGAGATTAACGTGGGCAACGTGATATCTGTCAGCTCCAAATCTTGAGTATTCTGTTCTACTTTTGACAGTTCGAGTAGAGAATCTACAAGACTAAGAAGATGGTTCCCTGATGAAAAAATATCCTCTGAATATCCAACGTACGTTTCGCTAATTGGTCCGAATGTCTGTGCCCGCATAATATCAGAAAAACCGAGAATGGCATTTAGAGGTGTTCGCATTTCGTGGCTCATATGGGCCAGAAAATTTGATTTCATTTCATTGGCTTCTTTGGCGCGGGTTGTTTCTCTTAACTCACGTTCAATTTTTTTACGTACTGAAATATCTCGTAATATACCTGTATAGAAAACCTCGTTGTCAATTTTGGTTTCGCCAACGGACAGCTCCAAAGGGATAACCGTCTTATCTTTATGTAACCCGGAAACCTCACGACCAATACCAATAACGCGGGCTTCACGTGATTCTTCGAACCGTTCAATATATTTTTGATGTTCTTGGGGGCTGATTCCATTGGTTATCATGGCAATATTTTGCCCTAGAGCTTCTTGTGCGGTATATCCAAAAATACGATATCCACCTTCACTCCAATTGCGAATGGTACCCTGTTTGTCGATGACGATAATGGCCTCTACGGCTGTATCGAAAATTGCTTGTAATCGTGCTTGATCTGCACGTGCCTCTTTTTCCGCCACCGTACGTCGACGAGCTTCATTGGCCAGATTTTTGACACTTTCTTTCAAGCGAGCGGCAAAGGCTGCCGTGGCAACTCCCCCGGCAAGGACCAACGTGCCAAGACCAACAAAGATTGCGAGAACAACATCGGCCAGTCTGCCCGTTGGACCGATATCCTCTAAGATTGGATAGAAAATCGCTGCTTGCATGGCAATATAGTGCATTGACGCAACTGCGAGCCCGAGTGTCGTCGCGGCGATTAATTGTCGTGCGAAGCGATAAGAAGTTTGGCGTTGTCCATACTCGACAACAGCCAGAGAAATATAAGACAAGACGACGGCAGCTATGACGGACAAAATCACATATTGTGGATCGTAGAAGATAATGGCAGGCATGCGCATTGCTGCCATGCCGACATAATGCATTGTTCCGATGCCCGATCCCATTAAGACAGCACCAATCACTAGACGGAGATGAAGGTTGTAACGTTGCTGGCTGACCACAAAAAGCGCGGTCAAACTGGCAAGAATTGCTGGAATAATCGAAATGGACGTCGTCAGGAAATCATAAGTGATCCCGCAAGGAAGTGAAAAAGCCAACATCCCTATGAAATGCATGCCCCAGATTGCACCGCCAAAGGCTAGCGCACCAGCTACTTTCCAAAGCGCCCCGGTTCCTTCGTTATTTATGACAAGTTTTTCGGCGCGCGCCAAACACATCATTCCCGCCCATCCGCCAAATATGGCTATGGCGACTGAAAGTGCAACAAGATCAGGACGAAAAGTCCCAATGTATGGTGCAGAATTGCCGGGAAAGTCGACAAAAGATGAAAAGTACGTGTCAATATACATGTGAGAATTCTAGCAACGAAAACTTACTAAAATCTTTCAAAAAATTACTAGATGTTGCAATTTTCTGTATCTGATAAAACCACCAAAATGGCATCTTGAGAGGCTTTATTGATAAGGTTATATGAATATTAATCGACCGTACTTGATAATGTTACCGAGGCTAGTGTAGATGGATAAACCCATGAGCTAATCTTCAGATTCAGATGGGTCGCTTGCCACTTTTCCAAGTGTTTTTGCCATGTCTAACAAGCGCTTCCTAACCGTTTTTTCTTCGATTTTGTAATATGCCCTGACCAATTCTAGGGTTTCTCGTCTGGCCATCGGATCCTTTTGAAAGGGGAGCTCTTCGCCTTCTGCTTCCATGCCTCTTATCTGACCTGGGGAGCGATGGGATACTTCATCTGTCATTTCATCAAAGAAGTAACCGATATCAATATCTAGAACTCGGGCTAAGTCATACAACCGACTTGCGCCGATACGGTTGGTTCCGCGTTCATACTTTTGAATCTGTTGAAATGTCAGGCCAAGTGCTTCGCCTAGTTTTTCTTGGCTTAAGCCAAGTAAGGTACGCCGTAACCGTAACCTTTGACCAACGTGGACATCAACAGCGTTGGGGACACCAGTAATTCTTTTTGGAAGTGTTTTTTTATTTCTCATGCTTACCCTTGATGGTTGCGATAATAATTTATACTTTACCGCCCTCTTGATTCAAAGTGTTCGCCTGTGAGTGTCGAATAACATGCTATTAAAATAAAATATAATTCGGCATATAGTTAATAGCAGGGTGTATTTATGAGTGACTGTTAATTTAATATATCAATAAATCAGTCACGTGTTAATATTTTTATCTTTCTTGTTTTAATAAATTGCTAATAAAAGAATGTTTTAAAGAGGAATCATTTCCTATAGTTGTGAGTAATGGTGTTAGCGTTATTTGTTTTTTGTGCCATTTATGTTTTTTCTGATGATGTTTCAAGATGTTGAGCTGCCTCCCCAAGAAGACGGCCTTCCAAGGATAGTTCCAGAAACCGGATGTAATCTTCTTTCTTTGATACCTTTTGTCGTGCAACGGGAATTACATCCAGTGGGTCTTGTGCATCTAGTCGGTATTGCTGAATAAGGGTTATCAGTTCTTGGCTCAATACTTCCAGACGTTTTTGAATGTCAGGTAGGGTTGTTGGTTTTGTCATTATGTTGCCTTCATACATATGATTAATTTACAGGATTAATCATATGACAGAGGATCGCCGCAACAACTTTTTATCAATCAATGACTGCATGTCGTGAATTTCTGCTTCATAGGTAGGTAATCACAAATCAATTGAGGAGCTATAGGTGCATTCTCTTTAACAAAATAAAAAATGAGATAATCCCTTGATTTGTTTATCCAGAGTACAAATTAAAGTAACACCAAAACCTTGTTTTTATAGTGTAATGTCTTTAAAAAAATGGACACTGTAAAATTCAATACGCTGGTAAATATAAGACAAAATATAAAATATCGGGTTCTACGTTAGTAAACGAGATAAACACAGGTAAGGGATAATATGGGAATTAAACCTTGGTTCAGCAGAGCCGTCGTATCTGGCTTCGTAATGATTCTTGTGGGTATAATTCCCAGTATATCTGTTGCCGCAAGTGTTGGGGCACCCCATCTTGAAGGAAAAGATCTTGGCCTGATTTGGGTAGTTCCTTTTGCTTGTATGCTACTTTCCATTGCGATTTTCCCGTTAATCGCACCACGTTTTTGGCATAAGAATTTTGGAAAAGTATCCGGGTTTTGGGCTGTTTGTTTCTTAGTACCTTTTACTATTTTCTTTGGCTACGAACTCGCACTCTATGAAACTCTTCACGTTGGGTTATTGGAATATTTTCCATTCATTATCTTGTTATTTAGCTTGTTTACAGTGGCGGGTGGTGTCCGGGTCCGTGGAAAATTAACGGGAACACCAGCACTCAATACCATTATCTTGTTAATAGGGACGACCTTGGCCAGTTTTATGGGCACCACGGGGGCGGCGATGCTTTTGATCCGCCCTTTAATTCGGGCGATGGAGCATCGAAAGCATAAAACGCACACTGTTGTGTTCTTTATTTTCCTTGTTGCAAATATTGGTGGCTCTTTGACGCCTCTGGGCGATCCGCCTCTCTTTTTGGGGTTTCTCAAGGGCGTAGATTTCTTTTGGCCGACAGTGCATATGTTCTTGCCGATGTTATTCTTATCTATCGTACTTCTATTGGTGTATTTTGCGCTTGATAGTTTTTTATACAGCAAAGAAGGCCCTATCATCGTTGATCCAGCAACGGTAGAGCCTGCTGATGAGGCTTCTTTTGCCCTGGATGGTAAAATCAACCTCTTGCTTTTAGTCGGTGTTGTGGCGGCTGTTTTGATGTCGGGCGTATGGAAGCCGGGCATTTCTTTTAATATCTATCATGTACATGTTGAGATCCAGAACCTCGTTCGCGATGCGATACTGCTGTTTTTGGCATATCTATCCCTTCGGCTTACCAACGATCAGAGCCGGAAAGAAAATGGGTTTAATTGGTTTCCAATTCTTGAAGTCGGCAAATTGTTTATTGGTATTTTCATTACCATTATACCGGCAATTGCGATCTTGAAGGCCGGTACTTCTGGTGCTTTGGGAATGATTGTTGAATCTGTCAGTACATCTGATGGACAGCCTGTAAACTATATGTATTTTTGGGCCACAGGTATTCTTTCAAGCTTCCTTGATAACGCACCGACCTATCTCGTGTTTTTTAATACGACAGGGAGTGATGTTGCAACACTTACCGGAGAGCTTTCAAATACGTTGCTGGCAATTTCAGCGGGGGCAGTGTTCATGGGGGCTAATACCTATGTCGGGAATGCACCTAACTTTATGGTTCGGTCCATCGCAGAAGAAAGTGGTGTCCCAATGCCAAGTTTCTTTGGGTACATGTTATGGTCTGGGGCAATTCTTATCCCGTGCTTTGTCGTGCTGACCTTTATCTTCTTTATCTAGTTTGAAATTAAGGTAGATTTTGTAAAAAGCGCTCCTTTTTGGGGCGCTTTTTACGTCAGTCGGATCTATATGAAAATGGTAACTTTTATTGAACTAAAATATTTAATATGATGAGCTATTGCCTTCTTTATAAAGGCTTATTTCGAATGGAAGAATTTCAAAAAAGAAAGCTAATCCAGTAATGTCGCAAATCAGTGCAATAAATTGTATTGAAGTACCCGGAGGGTACGAGGAAATCGCAATTGAGACACGTGAACTGTATATAGATTATTTTAAAAAGCAGCCAGGTTTTGTTTCCTCGACTTTTTATCGGGCGTCGGTTCAAAATGATAAAATTAATTATATCAATATCGTCGTTTGGGAAGATAAAGAAGCTTATGATGCCGTTGTCAACAAGGGCTATAAAAACCAGGATGGATTAAACTCTGATGGAATGAAGGTCCTGGGCAAAGGTTTTCCCGCGCCTATTAAGGTTCACCCCGGTGTTTTTGAAATAATTGGGTAAGGTAAACCCACGATTCTTTTTTTGAGAAGCTCTGATGGAGGTTCAAGTTGCTGCGTATTTCTTTCGTTATATTGGTTTATTTTTCTGTTTCGTCATTTTTTTTGAGTTTTGCGGCAAAGGCAGATGAAACCGTTGTTGGGATCAAAGAGTTAGCGATTGAATCTCCGGGACGGACGGTACCGTTAAAGGTGATGATGTGGTACCCGGCAAGAGAAAGTGGCGAAGTTGTTTCTGTTGGTCAAAATGCAGTATTCGAAGGAACTGTAGCACAAGAAAATGCTTCTATTATTTCAGGAACTTTTCCTGTTGTGCTTCTCTCACATGGTGGGATGAGGTCTGCACCGAACCAGAGCTCTTGGCTTGCTTCTAAACTTGTCAAAAACGGGTTTATCGTTGTTGATGTAAAAGCGCCTGCTCTTGGGTATGATGATGCATTAATTGCAAATCAAGAGTTATGGAAACGTCCCAACGATATTTCAACCGTTCTGACCGAGATTGAAAAAAATCCTGACTGGCGTACGCGGATTGATCGCCAAAGAATAGGTGCAGTAGGCTTCTTTCTGGGGGGGACATCTGTATTATCTCTTGTTGGTGCGCGTATTGATAAGGATAGATTTGTTCAATCATGTGATGAAATTGAGGAGGGAATGGATTGTAAGTGGTTTGAAAAGTTTGATGTGAATTTGCGCGCAATCGATTTAACTGGGCTGGGCAAAAAACACTTGGATAAACGTATTCAAGCTGCTGTTATTATTGATCCAGAACTAACGACGAGCTTTTCTGAGCAAGGTTTGGAAGAGATAACTGTTCCTGTTCGCATTATAAATTTAGGATCAGAAGAAACCATCCCAAGGGCCCTTAATGCATCTGGCCTTGCGAGAAAGATACCAAACTCAAGCTATACAAGAATAGAAAACGCCACTCATTTTAGTGCATTCAGTGTTTGTAAGCCAAAGGGTGCCTTTATCTTAAAAGAAGAGGGGGCAGGGGATGAAATTTGTGTATCTGATGTAAAGGTTGGACGTGAAAATCTACACAATCAAATTGCTGACACGGTAACGGGCGCTTTAAATAAGTATCTGAAAAAATAGTCAGATACTCATTTTCTGCGAATTTTTATGTCTGATTGATACCAGGAAACCTTTGGAAATCGCCTAGTTGCGTTTTTAATGAGACATGATGACAGGGATTTTTGCTTCTTTAACCAGGTGCTTTGTGACACCACCAAGAAGCATTTCCCGAAGGCGGCTATGTCCATAAGCTCCACAAACAATAACGTCACAAGATTGCGCCAATGCGGCATCTTGAATGGTTTGTCCGATAGAGTTTTCTGTTTGGGCAATCTTAACAGTTTCTGCCTCTATATTGTGTCGCTTGAGGTAGTTTCTAACTTCGCTTAGAGACAAGGCGTCCTCTGTTTCTGGTTGAATTGTCAAAAGGAAAACCTTTTCGGCCTTTTTTAACTCACTTAAGTTATCACGCACAGCACGAAGAGCTTCTCTGGTTCCTTTCCATGCGATCATCATACGCTTACCAATATCTTTTGAAGCGTCAAACCCCCGAGGAATCATAAGGCAAGGCAAGCCACTGAGAAGGGTGACCTCTTCGACAAGGCGCGTTCTAAAACGATCTTCGAAGTGCTCAAATGTTGGTTGGCTAACAATGATAATATCTGCAGCATGAGCATGGTCAGCCAAAAGGCTGATGTGGTCGCCTTCTTCGACGATCCAGTTATGAGAAATGTTTTCACGATGACAGATATCTTTAAACTCTTTTTCCAGCTCATCAGCTCTGTTCTCTGCTGATTTTGTCGCATCCAGAAGGTATTGAACCGACGCCCCGCGACCATAAACCTCTACAGGCATACCGATTGGTGTCGTGATAAAGAGGGCCGATATATGAGCGTTGTTTTGTTTGGCAAGGCGTAGGGCGACATCCAGTCGTGTCTGGTGTTCATCGTCATTGGCTAGGTGAACAAGGATGCTCTTGTGACTCATCGGTTTCTTCCTCATCGGTGTCTTTGGGACAACAGATTGATATTTCAATTAATATTAACATAAGATGTTATGGTAAAGACAAGATCTTTCTGCTTTAAAGTCATAGCAACGTTAAAGGTAATGTAATTGGTGTATTTATTGCTTATTTGTAATTCATACCGGCATTAGCGTTTTAAAAATTAGGTGCCGTCAATCAAATGAATTTGCAACCAAATGTATTTGGTTTTGATGTTGTATGATGAGAGATTTGTAAAATAGGCCCCTTAATAACAGGAATCCTGAAGTTAATAGGAATATTGTAACCTCAATGTCTTATACTTGGACACATATATACAAGATAACTCTTTTGTGCGGGATGATCTTTATTGCGACCAGTATCAGTGTCGCACAAATTGTATTTGAAAAAGATACTCTGACTATTTTTTCTGCAACCGGGAAAGCCCATAAATTTAACGTCGAGATTGCTTCTACTAATGAAGAGCGTTCTCAAGGGCTTATGTATCGGAAGAATATGGCCAAAAATGCGGGCATGTTATTTGTTTATAATAAGCCGAACAATGTCACGATGTGGATGAAAAATACCTATATCCCGTTAGATATGTTGTTTTTTAACTCTGAAGGTAAAGTTGTTTATATAAAAGAGAATACGACCCCTCATTCGACAAAGACTATCGCTTCTGATCAGGATGTAATCGGAGTGTTAGAGCTTAACGCGGGAACGACATTCCAGCTCGGCATCAAAGTTGGCGACATCGCACAGCATCGATTGTTACAAAGATAGCGCAATAATCAGAAGTGGTTATTTCTTAATCCTTGGACTAAACTTCTGGCTCTAGAGCTGCTTTTTCTAGCTGCTTCCAGCCTTCACCAGCGGCAACCAGACAGCTAATACCATGCGGTGTTGTCACAATAATGGTCCATGTTCCACCATCTTTGTTGGTAAGAACCTCAATTAAACCGCCTTTATTCGTAACGCCAACAGCTTGAGTTTTTTCACTATACCGATCAGAAAGCATTTCCAGTATGCTATCGCGCTTATCGCACTGATTTTGTGCATAAGCTGGTATTGTTGTAACGAAACCCGTAAAAGCGATCACAGCAAGAGTGATATACTTTAGCATAGGGGCCTCCTTTCAAGGGTGCCATTTAGAGCGAGCACCTGCTCTGCTTAATATATTGCGCTAGGTATCTTAAATTTCAATTAAACCAAGTTCGTTCAACTTTTGGATGAATGCGGGCTTTTTTTTAGGTGGGCCCATTATTTATTTTAAAACAAGTAGATAGTTACCCCGTGGGCAAAAGGGGGACACAAATTTGTGATGTTGCCGTGAAGGACGTTTACGTTCCCCTTTATCGTTTTTAATTTTAGGAAGGGTGTGAACTGGCCATTGTGAGCCATGTAATTTCCATATCACCCTCTATGTAAGACAGCCTGTCTTTTAAAAAAGATTGTACATAGGGTTTGTTCAGGTGATCCTCTAAATCTTTCTTACTGCGCCAAACTTCGTAGAAGACAAATAGGTTTAAATCATGTCGATCTCTATGAACATGATACTGCATTGCGCCTTCTTCACGGCGGGTCGGTTCAACTAGTTCTAATAGTCTTTTTTCCAATAAATCACTCATTTCGGGCTTGGCATGGACACGCCCCACTAATGCATAGGGGACCTTTTCGTTGGGAAGAATTTCCGGGAGTTCAATTACAATATTCGTGGACATTGGTTTAACCTTTGGTATGATTTATTTCATACCTATATGCT
Organism: Kiloniella sp.; assembly: GCF_048270245.1. Classification (GTDB taxonomy): domain Bacteria; phylum Pseudomonadota; class Alphaproteobacteria; order Kiloniellales; family Kiloniellaceae; genus Kiloniella. The sequence goes on along the minus strand of NZ_JBLWTH010000002.1, from coordinate 220,595 downwards.
TAATTGTGTTTAAGGTACGAGTCAAATCATACCTGCGGAGATAAAATGCCAGATGATGAAGGACACCCAAGTGTTGATGAGATGCAACTTGGTAATGTGTTATCAGCGCTTTCTGATCCTTTGCGCAGAAGAGTGATCAGAGAGTTATCACTTGCACCTGTTGGATGTGAGCGAACGTGCGCTTCTTTTGAATTGCCTGTGTCAAAAGCCACAACGACGCATCATTTTAAGGTAATGCGCGAGTCTGGACTTATCAGGCAGGTTAATCGTGGGAATAGTCGTGCTGCTCAATTGAGAATAGACGATATCGAGAATCGATTTCCCGGGTTATTGGATATGATCCGGTCAGAGCAAGGCATGACAAAATAGGTATAAGAGTATTTCTCTTCTGACGCTTTAACCTGTTCGGTCTTGACCTCAACGCGAATAAAAGAGATTGTCCCGGCAGAATAATATATGTGCATATTAAAGTTTACAGGAATGTGTACATATTTGTGTACACATTGGTAGAAAAACAAAATCATGTCTTCTGAAATTGCCAAACAGGCCGAAGCTCGCCGCACCTTTGCTATCATCTCTCACCCGGATGCGGGTAAGACAACACTGACAGAGAAACTACTGTTGTTGGGTGGTGCTATTCGTATGGCTGGACAGGTGAAGGCCAAGGGTGAGAACAGACGGGCGCATTCTGACTGGATGAAGATCGAACAGGCCCGTGGTATTTCGGTTACGACCTCGGTGATGACCTTTGAATACGAAGGGGCTACTTTCAACCTGTTGGATACACCGGGCCACGAAGATTTCAGTGAAGATACCTATCGTACGCTAACTGCGGTTGATTCTGCGATCATGGTGATTGACGCAGCCAAAGGTATTGAGGCTCAAACCCGCAAACTTTTCGAAGTTTGTCGTCTGCGCGATATTCCCATTATCACCTTTGTGAACAAGATGGACCGTGAAGGTCGTGAGGTTTTCGAAATTCTGGATGAAGTTGCCGAAGCTTTAGCGCTTGATACTGTACCGATGGTTTGGCCCGTCGGTGGTGGCGGTACGTTCAAGGGCTGTTACGATCTTGTCCGTGAAGAAATGATCCCTTTTACCGGGGAAGATAGTTATGGTACGCCCGTAAAGGCAGAGCTTCTCGGCGATGAACTGCCAAATCTTATTCCAAGCGATCAATACGATACACTGCTGGAAGAAGCAGATCTGGCTATGGATGGTTATCCTGCTTTTGATCTGGAGAGCTACCGCGAAGGGCACCTGACGCCTGTGTATTTTGGATCGGCTTTGAAAAGCTTTGGTGTAAAGCAGCTCTTGGATGCTGTGTTGCAGTTTGCCCCGGCACCAACGACGCAGCCTGCCGAACCAAAAGAAGTTGAACCTTCCGATAGCAAGGTTACCGGCTTTGTCTTTAAGGTGCAGGCAAACATGGACCCGAAACATCGGGACCGTATTGCCTTTATGCGTATCTGTTCCGGCAGGTTTAAGCGCGGCATGAAGCTGCATCAGATGGGTACGGGTAAATCCATGAGTATCCATAACCCGATCATGTTCTTTGCCCAGAACAGAGAGCTGGCAGAAGAGGCGTGGCCGGGGGATATTATCGGCATACCCAACCACGGAACGCTTCGGGTTGGTGACAGTTTGACAGAGGGTGAAAACATCCGCTTCTCTGGTATTCCAAGCTTTGCGCCGGAAATCCTGCAACGGGTGCGTCTTGATGATCCGCTCAAAGCCAAACATCTTTCCAAGGCTTTGGAGAGTTTGGCGGAAGAGGGGGTCACACAGGTCTTCCGCCCGATCATTGGCGCCAGCTATATTGTTGGTGTTGTCGGGCAACTACAGCTGGAAGTCCTTTTGGCTCGAATAGAGCAGGAATACGGCATTAATGTTGGTTTCGAGGCCGCACCATTTGTCACCGCCCGTTGGGTGACATCAGATGATGCCGCAGCGATGAAACACTTCCTTGATCGCAACAAAGGCTCGTTGGCAGACGATAGAGATGGATGCCCAGTTTACATGGCCCGTAACCACTGGGACATGGGCCGTATTCAGGAAGATAACCCCAAGCTCAACTTTACGGCGACCAGAGAACGGTAAGGGCTGAACCTGCGACCTACTGATTAGGAGTCAGTTCCTCTATGGTGCAAATATTGACCAGATCATTATTGATCTAATCAAGATGGCGTAAATCTCCTGTGTTAGAAAAGGTGTTAGAGAATTTCTCCGCCAAAGGGATTTACGCCGTTTCTATCTTCGAACTCGACAACCCAAAGATCAGGGTCGCGGCTTACGGCGCGCTCGACGTATTCATGGGCGGCATAATCATCCATCAAGTCTCCCTTATTAGCCGCAAGCCATGCCAGATTACCGTCTATATCTCGTGTTTGGCTTAATACCTGACAGCCCGGTCCCAGAAGGTTGATCTTCAGCAACAAACTCCCACGATCGGGATCACCTTTGTGGATAATCATGGCCGGGATTCCATTTTGATTGGATTGTCGGACCTGTGCCATGATCCAGAGATCAGATCCGAGGGCGTTTTCTGTCATAACTGCTTATTAAACCTTGTTATCTCTACACGATCTTAAGGGGAACCTCTGAACCTTCGATGCTTGTTAAGTGACTTTGTTTCACCACTTTTTTAGCTGTTGGGGTTAAAGACTTTCTTAAGTTATTCAGCGCATTGTCTCTTTTAAGGCGAAAATTACAATGATTTAAAAAAAGATTGTTGCCTTGCGTGTTACTCTGTCTTATACGATGTTCGTGGAAACGGGGAGTAGCGCAGCCTGGTAGCGCATCTGGTTTGGGACCAGAGGGTCGGAGGTTCGAATCCTCTCTCCCCGACCACCAAAATTATATCGTTGGCAAAATTATATCGCTGGTTTTCTGAAGACCTGATACTAGAGGTAAACATGCAAGTTCGTATTTATCAGCCGCCGAAAAATGCAATGCAGTCTGGTCGTGCAAACACCAAACGCTGGCTTGTTGAATATGAACCTGACGCAGCACGCGAGATTGAACCGCTTATGGGCTGGACATCTTCTCGGGATACGCGCGGACAACTTCGTATGTGGTTCGATAGTAAAGAAGAAGCGATCGCATATGCACAACGTCAAGGTGTTATGTACAGCGTTGAAGAGCCTAAGGAACGGAAATTAAAGCCCAAAGGATATGGCGATAATTTCAGTACCACCCGCCTCGGTCGTTGGACACACTAATCACCTTAAAATAAAGAATAAAGCGCCCGTAGCTCAGCTGGATAGAGCAACTGACTTCTAATCAGTAGGTCGCAGGTTCGAATCCTGCCGGGCGCACCAAAATAAGTAAAGAAAACAGGGTCTTGTCGGTTTGTTCCAACAAGGCCCTGATCTTTGTCAAACAATGTTCCAACAAAACTTAACTATTTCGGTTCTAGCCCTTTTTGCTATTGGTTGAGAAAGCGTTCAAGATTGCTATCACACCATTCCTAGGCTTGGAAGTAGTGCAAGAATAGGTCATAGGATGCACATGGCGATATAGAGATGGGTATCCCGGATTATGTGACTAGGAGAGAGAGCTAATCGAACGCCTTAATCTGTTGTTGCGTGAGGGTGGCGTTATGCTTTTTGACCTTGAAGTAAATCCAGAAGAGGTCGAAAGCCATAATAAGAGGAATTAACCAAGCCAAGAGTGCAAAAAGCATTACCAATGAGCCAATAATCGGGTTGCTATTAACTATGTAATCCCATGCATCAACTGGTTTGTTTACGAGTTTTACAGGTAATTTATAATAGATCTCAGCAGGATCATTTTCTCTGCTTAAAAAAATCAAAGAGATGAATGTAGTGTATGTGCCAACTACACTCATAGTCAAAGCACTCCATCGCTTGCCCAAATACCACCGATGCCCACCGAAGACACCAGTGAACAGCCAGAGTAAGTACGTTATGAGAAGGGATTTATTGGGCATATTTTTTTAATATAAATTTCTGCATTTTAGGATAAACTCCTCCAAAATATACAGGCATTTTCACGATAATGCTTTTACCTTCAGGGCTACCATAAAATTTGGCAAGAGCATCAAGTTCTTTTGTTGTAAAATGAATGATCATTTGCTCCAGCATCATTTCTCGAATCTCATTAATGTCAGCTTCAGAAAAATGAGTTTTTGTTAAGAATTGTTCTCTAATTTCGGCAGGTAAAGCTTTTGACGTTTCGATAGACAAATCATTCATCATTTTTGATAAATCAACTGTGTCTGCATACCTATTTGCGGCTTCGATCCTTGTTTCTTGCGTATCCTGAGCGAAAGAAGGTGACGTGATTCCAATAATAAGCATAGTCAATAAAATTAGTTTTTCCATAAATATCTCTACTGGGAAGTTTCAAATAGGAAAGAAGAGGGAGAGAGTTAATCATTATTAAACGGCGTTTTGTAATGAAAATTATTACCTTTCGGTGCAATGCCGCAGAACGTTGTTTATCCATATAAATTGTTGATCATGTCGCTGTCCATTCAGGATCGTAGGCCACCAGTTCCACTGTGTTTCCATCTGGGTCGCGGGTGAAAATTCCACGCCATCCAATCCAGTCGAATAATTGAACTCTGTAATCTTGGCCGATCTGTTCGTACCAGTCCATTACGGCCTGTTGCTCTTCATACGGTAATGACAGGGCAATATGGTGCAGCGATGACCCTGCGCCGGTTTGGGGTAATTGGTGCTCACTGGTGTCTGTTCCGGTGATTTCGTCGGGATGAAATAGGGCGAGTACACTGGTGTGACCGCCAAACCCTTCTGCAATCTTGAAAAATGTCACCCGGTCATCTACGTCTCCGGCGAGGTGTTCTAAGCCAATGACTTCATCGTAAAACTTTGTCATCGCTTTCTTGTCGCGACACCGGATCGCAATTTCACCTAATGCCCGTACTTTAAAGTCTCTATCTTTCATAATCGGCCTCATCAATCAGGTGACGGAAAGGGCCAGTGGGGCCTTTTTCTGTGCCGAAGGTTGCTTCACTCCAGCTTTGATGTGCTTGATAAAGGTTTAGAAAATTCTGGGCTGTTTCGTCAGTATCTTTAATCGTATTTTCCGTAAGAAGCTTTGTGAAAATTAAGGTGTAAATCGGGGAATGTTCCTTATAGCATAGCGCTTGTATGTGAATAATCATTTTAATGGGGGAGTGGGGTGAGCATTAAAGTCAGGCTGGCAAGTGAAGAAGATGCTGAAGAGCTCTGTGTTATTTTGAACGAAATTATTGAAATCGGTGGCACGACAGCAATGGAAGAAAGTCTGAGCGTTGATCAGTTCAAGCAATACTTTCTAACCGGGGATCATTGTATTTGTTGTCATGTCAGCGAAGGTGAAGATGGCTCAATTACGGGATTTCAGGTTCTGGGGCGGCACCCGGAATTACCAGAGGATTGGGCTGACATCGGAACCTTTGCCAGAGTACATCCTCGTGTTTACGGCGTCGGTAAAGCTTTGTTTCCCGTAAGCTGCGCATATTTGATCCATAAAGGTTTTTCTACGATTAACGCCACCATTCGGGCCGATAACACCAGCGGTCTTCAGTACTATGAAAAGGTGGGCTTTACGACCTATCAGACGGCAAAAGCAGTTCCGTTAAAAGATGGTACTTTAGTCGATCGCTTTTCTAAATCTTATGAATTGAACAATGCCAAATAATAAAGGTGCAAACTAACTCAGATCGGAAGAAGGTATCAGAGATTTAAGATTGAATGATCCGTTCGTTGGGCAGGGTAATCGTTACTTTGGTACCTTTGCCCAAGATACTTTCGACCTTAAGTGTTCCCTGATGGAATTCGATGAGCTTTTTAGTGAGCGAGAGGCCCGGATGCATCTGTGGTTTGGGATGTTCCTATTTGAACAAAGGGTTCTAAAATACGAGGGCGGTCCGTTTAATCCATGCCGATACCAGAATACTCGATGGCTATATCAAGTGAAAGAAGCTCATTCGTATGGTTTATTCCGTTCAAGAACCTCTAATTTGAAGTGCTTGCGGCAAACGGGGACATAACGGTCGTTCCCTCCAATTTCAACTTGCGAACCTTCCTGAATCGGTGTGCCGTTCTCGTCCACACGCATGACCATCGTTGCTTTGCTTCCACAGTGGCAAATCGTCTTGAGTTCATTAAGCACATCTGCCCAAGCCAAAAGCTGTTGGCTGCCTTCGAACAGGTTGCCTTGGAAATCTGTCCTTAAACCATAGGCCAATACAGGAATATTTAACTCGTCCACGATTTCGCTGATTTGGTAAACTTGAGCTTTTGACAGAAACTGAGATTCGTCAACAAAAACGCAATTGATTTCCCGTTGCTTTATTTCATCCCTAGTCATCTGTAGCAGATCGTCTTCTTTGCCATAGATCAATGCTTCGGCCTGCAATCCGATCCGTGACGAAATCTTTCCCTTGCCATAGCGGTCATCCAAAGCGGCGGTGAACAAAAGCGTTCCCATGCCACGTTCTTGATAATTATAGCTGGATTGCAAGAGAACGGTGGATTTCCCTGCGTTCATTGATGAATAGTAAAAATAAAGTTTGGCCATAAATGCGTCAGATACAGAAGTTGAGAGTGTGCGACATACCTATAGGCGTGCCAGTAATTTGTCTATGGTCACTTGGTCGGCGAAGGCATTTTCTATGGAACATTTGGTAATGTCGGTTAGCTCCTGATCAGTTAGGTTAAATTCTTTGGATGCAATGGCGTATTCATTTCCAATTGATGTGTGGAAAAAGGGTGGATCATCAGAACTCAGGGTTACTTTGCAACCCGCGTCACGTAATTTTAGGAAGGGATGATCGCTAAACTCAGGGTATACGCCCAAGGCGATGTTGCTGCCGGGGCATACTTCGAGAGTTATATTTTCGTCAATAAGGCGAGAGACAAGATTGGGATCTCCTATAGATCTTACGCAGTGGCCAATACGTTTAATGGGTAAATGATCAAGGGCGGCAATAATGCTTTCTGGCCCCGCCATTTCACCCGCGTGCACATTGCACGATAGCCCTGCATCATGGACGATATGAAAAGCTTTGGAGAAATCAGATGGGTGATGGGCATTTTCATCGCCCCCCATACCGAAACCGACAACAAGGGGATGTAGGGCCGCAACCGTCTGCTTCGCGACCTCAACGGCCTGTTCTGGCCCAAGGTGGCGCACACAGGTAACAATAATACGTCCAACGATACCGAAATCTCTTTTGGCGTCGGTTATGCCTGCAATAATACCATCCAGATGATCTTGGTATCCCATACCAGCCATAGCTGCGTGATCAGGGGAAGACATGACTTCGACATAGATGGCACCTTCTGATGCGCATTGTTTGAGATATTCGTAGGTTACATCTCTGTAATCCAAAGGTGTTTTGATCACGGCACTTGCAAGATCATAAGCTTTTAAAAACTCTAAAAATGTCGTCCAGCGGTAATTTCCTTCGGCATCAAAAAGGCCATCAGGTAGGTCCATTGAATTACGCTGTGCCAAACGTTTGACAAGATCCGGAGAAGCCGTTCCTTCCAGATGTACGTGTAACTCAGCTTTTAGAACCATTATATCTCTCGCTTGTTTTTGTATTTGTTTCTTTGACCTTTGGCTCCTCAGAAAGAAAAGCCAAAAGTGATTAACCAGAAGTTATAGAAATGACTTTCCTGTTTCTAAAGTACCGACTGCCAAGAAAGAGGCGATACTCTGTCCAATATCTGCAAAGCATTCCCGGGTACCAATGTTTTGTGCTGTGATTTTCGGGCCAAAAGCCAAAATAGGAACGTTCTCTCGGGTATGGTCTGTTCCAGGCCACGTTGGATCACATCCGTGATCCGCAGTGATAACGACCAGATCGTCGTCTTTCAGTATTGATATGAGGTCGGGAAGTTTTCTGTCGAATTGTTCCAGCGCTGCGGCATAGCCAATAACGTCTCTCCTGTGGCCGTAGAGGCTGTCAAAATCAACAAAATTTGTGAAGGTTAAGGCCCCCTCAGGCGCTTTTTCGACCTGTTCTAACGTGCGTTGGAAAAGATCGTCGTGCCCCGAAGCTTTAATCACTTGTGTTGGCCCCTGGTGGGCATAGATATCAGCAATTTTACCAATAGCGATCATTTCTCGTCCAGCTTCTTTAACTTTATCTAATAAGGTTGAAGCAGGCGGTAAGACGCTGAAATCACGCCTGTTTCCTGTGCGCATAAAAGTATCAGGCGTATCGCCAACAAAAGGTCGGGCAATAACACGACCAATGTTATAGGGATCGACAAGAACGCGTATTTTTTCGCAAAGATCAATAAGCCTATTCAGGCCAAAGGTTTGCTCATGTGCTGCAATCTGGATAACGCTATCAGCCGAGGTGTAGATAATCGGCTTTCCGCTTTTCATATGCTCTAGGCCGTACCTTGCAATAATGTCAGTACCAGATGCATGACAGAGGCCTAAGGCCCCGGGGAGCTCTCCGACTTTGATAATGTCGTCCAGAAGCGAGCTTTCAAAACAAGGCGTTTTGTTCGGAAAGTATCCCCAGTCAAATGTCACAGGGACGCCTGCTATTTCCCAATGCCCGCTCGGTGTATCTTTGCCCTGACTTATTTCGCTGGCAGCACCATGTAACCCGATAGCCTTGGTTTGAGGATTAAAACCTTGGGGGTAATTACCTGTACTTTGAAAAGCAGCATGCCCTAAACCAAGCCTTTCCATGTTCGGTAAATGAAGAGGACCTTGTCTGGTGCCTTCTTTATCTGCATTCCCTAGGTCACATTGTTCCGCGATGTGCCCTAGGGTATTTGAACCGGTATCTCCAAAACTATCAGCATCCGGTGCTCCGCCAATGCCAAATGAATCCATTAATAATATAAAGGCTCTAGCCATATTAGCTCACTAATGACTTTAAGATTGGGTGTTGTTGATTAGGCATTTTTTCTGCCACAGTAAGACCGTTTAGATATTGAGCTTTTGCCCGCGCTAACTGGTCTTTTGAGTTTGCGTGAATACGTGCCACAGGACGGCTTGAATCAATCCGGGTTCCAATAGGAGCTATGTGATCAAAGCCTACTGCATGATCAATTTCCTGTCCCGGCTTGGAACGTCCGCCACCAAGGGCAACAACGGCCATACCGATCTCTCGTGTATCCATAGAGGCAATATACCCCGATGTATCCAGATAGATATCCTCACAGTAGGTTGCTGATTTCAGATAATGATCAGGCTTTTCACAAAAATCTACAGGGCCACCCAGGCCTGAAATCATTTTCTGGAACTGTTCAAGAGCTTTTCCATTGGATAGAACAGTCATGATTTTATGATGGGCATCATCGTATGTCGTTGCCAACTCGCCCAAGATCAAGAGCTCAGAGCAAAGTGACATGGTTATAATATCGGTACGCTCTTCTTTCATCTCACCTGATAGGTAGGACCAGGCCTCTTTTACTTCCAGCGCATTCCCTGCTGATGAGCCTAGGACTTGATCCATATCGGTGATGAGGGCCCTTGTGGGTAAACCAGCACCGTTGGCAACGCTTACAATAGTTTCTGCTAATTCTTCAGCCATAGACAAGGTACCGGAAAAGGCACCACTGCCAACCTTGATATCCATCACCAAACGATCCAAGCCAGCTGATAGTTTTTTGGAAAGGATGGATGCGGTGATCAGGGGAATGGCTTCGACAGTTGCCGTAATATCCCTGATCGCATAAAAACGCTTGTCCGCGGGGGCTAAATCACCTGTTTGTCCGACAATGGCACAGCCGGCAGCTTTCGTGATGGATTTTAGACGGTTAATATCAATCGACGTTTGGTAACCGGGTATTGCATCCAGCTTATCCAGTGTACCGCCTGTGTGACCTAGGCCGCGACCAGAGATCATAGGGACATAACCGCCACAGGCGGAAATGATCGGGGCGAGCATCAAACTTAACTTATCACCGACCCCACCAGTTGAATGTTTATCCAGTACCGGACCCAAATCACGTAATTCAGACCAGTCGATAGTATTGCCAGATTGAGTCATGGATTGGGTTAAACTGACGGTTTCAGCATTACTCATTCCCTGAAAGAACACAGCCATTGCCAAAGCGGCGATTTGGCTGTCGCTCATATCGCCTGACGTGATTCCTTTGACAAAGTAAGCGATTTCTTCACTGCTAAGTTCGTGCCCCTCGCGTTTTTTTCGGATTACTTCTTGGGGTAGAAACATTAGTAGGTGCTTTTTTGCTCAGAATCAGTGGTTTGACCTAAGACGCTTAATAGATCAGTTAAAAGGCCACTTGCGCCAAATCGAAAATTATCTGCACAGACCCAGTTTTCGCCCATGATACTTTGTGCAAGTTCTATGTATTCAACAGCTTGAGCATGCGTTCGAATACCGCCTGACGCCTTGAAACCGCAATTTTTACCGCTATCCTTAATGGCTTTTAACATGGACTTTGCGGCATCGATTGTCGCTGACACGTCTGTTTTACCTGTTGAGGTTTTTATAAAATCAGCTCCAGCGTTAATAGCCGCAACACTCAAGTCGTAAAGACAATTCATGTCTTCGAATGCACCACTTTCAAGGATTACCTTGAGCGCAACTTGATCCCCGCAAATATCTTTGCACGCGTGGATCATTTCTGGTGCAGAATTTTTATTTCCAGAAATCCATTCTTTGTAAGGGATCACCAGATCAACTTCGTTACCACCAAGTGCGATGATGTTTTTTGTCTGTGAAATTGCCGCTTCCAACCCTTCATCGCCCGATGGAAAATTGGCGACGGCTGCAAAATTGACACCTTGTCCCTTAAGCTCATCTTGGCAGACGGACAGAAAAGGTGGGTAAACACAGACAGCTGCGACAGAGGTAAAAGGCGTTACTGCTTTTGAACAGAGAGCTTGGATACTTTCGTTTGTATCATCATCAGAAAGGCTTGTGAGATCTAACAGACTTAAAGCTAATTTTGCATTTTTTGTCATGATCTTATCCTAAACTCTTTAGGTAATTACTTACCAGTTTAATTAAACTTTCAGCGGCAACCTTGGCATTGCGCATGGTTTGTTCATGGGTGAGGGCCGTATCGCCCATGCCTGCACCGTAGTTCGTAATAATGGACATTGCTGCTGTGGGTATACCTGCACGCCTTGCCAGAATAACTTCGGGTACAGTGGACATACCAACGGCATCCGCACCGAGGATCTTTGCGGCTCTTATTTCTGCTGGTGTTTCAAAGTTTGGTCCTGAGAACCACATATAAACACCTTCATGTAGCTTGATTTCATTTTGATCCGCAACAGCTTTCAAGGCTTGCCGTATCGCCGGATCGTAAGCATCGGTCAGATCAACAAAACGATCATTGCCACGGGCACCAATCAGGGGTGACATGCCGGAATAATTGATGTGATCTGTAAGTAACATCAAGCTTCCGGGGCCAGCTTCGTCGCGTAGGCTTCCAGCTGCATTGGTCAGAAGCAACTGCTGACAGCCAACGGCCTTGATTGTCTCAATTGCTGTCAGCATACCAGTGGCGTCACCATTTTCATAATAATGGCTTCTGCCCTGTAAAATGAGAACTTCTATTCCGTTAATTTGCCCAAGGATCAAAGATCCGGCATGTCCCTCTACAGAGGGGCGCGGAAAGCCAGGGAGATCGTTAAATGAAATTGTCGTTGGGTCTTTTACAGCTTCAACAAGGGGGCCAAGTCCTGACCCCAGGATGATAGCTACTTCTGGGATAACGCCATTAAGGCGGCCCCGAATAATGTCTAAAGCACTGTTCGAGGATTGAGTTGGGTTTGTCATTTATTCAGATTATCAGGTCCAAATGAAAGGGGAAGAAGATCTTCGATTGTAAAGGTTTTCCGCAGTCCTTCGGGACCGCAAATGTGAATTTCAGTTTCTGCATTTGCAAATTCACGAATTTTTTGCCGACATCCACCACAGGGGGTAACGAGTGCATCGCCATCACCCATGACGTAGATTTCAGCTATTTCCCGGCTACCGTTTTGTACCATGGCCGAGATTGCGCCGCCTTCGGCACATACACCTAACGGATAGGCTGCATTTTCAACATTACATCCATTGTAATACTGTCCGTCTGTTGATCGTATAACAGATCCAACATGAAATTTCGAGTAGGGGGCGTATGCCCGCGACATGTTCTCTCTAAGTTGAGCTATTATTTCGGATCGTTCCATCTTAGCGCTCCTTCACATACGGGCGACCAATGGCTTTTGGCGCAACAGCTTTACCGATAAATCCAGCAAGCAGGATCACGGTAAGAACATAAGGTAGTGCCTGCATAAACTGAACGGGTATCTCGCCGATCCCTGGAATTGCGACACCCTGTAATCTGACAGCCATTGCATCAAGGAAGCCAAAAAGCATACAAGCAAGAAGACCCGGTACGGGTTTCCATTTACCAAAAATCATCGCGGCAAGGGCGATATAGCCTTGTCCCGCAGACATCTCTTTACCAAATGCCGCATTTTGCCCAGTGGAGAGGTAAGCCCCGGCAATGCCACATAGAATACCAGCGATAATAACCGAGCGATATCTTAGGAACGTAACTGAAATACCCGCAGTATCAACAGCCTGTGGGTTTTCTCCGACAGCACGCAAGCGTAGGCCAAACCGGGTTTTGTAAAGCACCCACCAAGTAATAGGAACTGCTAAGAACGCAGTATAAACCAGTAAGTTATGGCCACTAATTAACTCAACATATATGGAGCCTAAAATTGGGATCTCTGACAGGAAATCTGCACCGGGCAACGTTATTGGTGAAAAGCGTGCATCACCGCTTAGTGTTGGTGTCAGACCACCTTTATGGAACCATGCGCCGCCAAGGGTAACCGTAAGTCCGGAAGCGAGAATATTGATAGCAAGACCACTGACAACCTGATTGCCACGATGCGTAATACAAGCGAAACCATGTAAAAGCGCCATAAGGATAGAGGTAATGATTGCAGCACCCAAACCAACAAATGCGGACCCACTAATTGCTGCCACCGCTGCTGCGGCAAAAGCGCTACCAAGAAGCTTACCTTCCAAACTGATATCGATGATACCGGATCTTTCAGAGAAAATGCCCGCCATAGCACAAAGCACCAGCGGCGCAGATACACGCAGAGTTGAGTCGAGCGTAGATAGAAGCAGTAAGAGCAAATCATCCATTAGTTTGCTCCTTTGCTGTTCCGTTGCTCGCAACAATAGCTGTGAAAAGGCGTTCAATCGTTGGCCGAGCCATGTATGCCAATGCACCGCAGAAAAGAATAACCAGCCCCTGAATAGCCTTAACCATCTCTCCTTGTATGGTCGGTATTTCAAAGGATAGTTCTGCGCCACCCTGATATAGGGTACCAAATAAAAGGCTGGCAATAATAATGCCGACGGGATGATTACGTCCCATCAGTGCAACAGCAATACCTGTGAAACCCGCGCCTGCGACAAAATCAAGCATCACCCTGTTATGGTTCCCCATAATTTCGTTGATACCGACAAAGCCAGCTAAAACACCAGAAAGACACATTGTGCCAACGACTAAACGTCGAGTGTTTATGCCGCTATAATTTGCGGCGTTTTCATTAAATCCGAACATCCGAATGGCATAACCCCAGCGTGTATGCCAAATGAACAGCCAGACAAAAAGGCAGCTAAATAGAGCGAGAAGAATTGAAAGGTTAAGCGGCGATTTTTGTATCTCTATTCCAAACCATCCAAGGGCTTCTTGCATTGTTGGCATTTGAGCCGATGCCAGAAAGTCACGACTTTCTGGCGACATTTGTCCCGGTTCAATAAGCACATTTACCAAAATGTAGTTCATCAAACTAAATGCGATGAAGTTAAACATGATCGTTGTAATAACAATATGGCTGCCTCTATAGGCTTGTAGGTAAGCAGGAATATAAGCCCAGGCTGCACCAAAAAGGCCGGAAGTCGCAATCGCGAGCGGTAGAATAATCCAGAAAGGAACGTACTGGTCCAAAGCCAGGCAAAGTAAGCCGACACCTAACCCACCTATATAAGCTTGCCCTTCGCCACCGATGTTAAAAAGGCTTGCGTGAAAAGCGACAGCAACAGCTAGCCCAGTAAAAATAAAGTTCGTAGTATAATGGAGTGTATATCCTATATTATAGTCATTCCCAAAAGCTCCGTAGATTATAATTTTTACTGCTTCTATTGGGTCTTCACCAATAATTAAAATAACAATTCCTGAAACAAAAAATGCGAGTAAAATATTAATCAGAGGGATGACACCAACGTCAATCCACGCGGGAAGCGCTTTACTTGGACTGCTCATGCCGAAATCTCCTCTGAGTGTGTCGTGTTATTGTTGTTTTGCTGCTCAGAGCTTTTGGATTGTGTGCCTGCATTCCCCATTAGAAGGCCGAGTTGGCGTGCATCAGCATCTTTACCAGCGACTTCACCAACGATACGGCCTTCGAACATAACGAGTATGCGGTCACTGAGTGACATGATTTCTTCAAGTTCTACAGAGACCACAAGAATTGCAGATCCCGCATCGCGCATGGCGATCAGATTTTTATGAATAAATTCAATGGCCCCAATATCAACACCGCGCGTTGGCTGCCCAACAAGAAGGACTTCGGGGCGTCTGTCCATTTCGCGGGCAAGAACGAGTTTTTGTTGATTGCCACCAGAGAAATTTGCTGATTTTAACTTGGGATCTTCCGGGCGGACATCATAGTCCTGCATCAGCCGAGTACAATGTTCTTGGACAGCTTTATTGTCCATGAGGATCTTACCGTTATAGGCAGGATCTTCATGGAAACCCATAATCGCCGTTTCTTGGGCATTAAAAGCGGTTACCATTCCCATACGATGTCTGTCTTCAGGAACGTGGCCTACACTTAACTCTCTAAATTCTTTTGGGTTTTTGAGGGCATGTGGTGTGATTTGGACGGAACCAATATCAATTGATCCGGTCTGAAGGGGGCAAATACCGCTAAGGGCCGCAAGTAATTCCGTTTGACCATTGCCGGATACACCTGCGATACCGACAATTTCCCCGGCGCGAAGGGTGAGAGAAACATCATCCAGCTTAGTGATGCCATCTTCTCTATAGGAGAGGTTTTTTGCGTCCAGTAAGATTTCACCAGGATTAGCGTCAGTTTTATCCACTTCCAAAAGAACTTTCCGCCCAACCATTAATTCGGCGAGTTCATTTTTGGATGTGGCTGATGTTTCGCGTTCAGAAACCATGGTTCCTGCACGCATAACAGAAACACGATCTGTAATTGCCATAATTTCCTGAAGCTTGTGGGTGATCAAAATAATACTCACACCGCGACTGCGCAGGATATCAAGAATTTTGAAAAGCTGATCTGTTTCCTGTGGTGTCAGGACGCCAGTTGGCTCGTCAAGGATAAGAATTTCAGCACCACGATAGAGGGCTTTTAAAATCTCAACCCGTTGCTGAAGACCAACGGGGAGGTCGCCTGTCATGGCATCGGGGTCAACTGCCAAGCTGTATTCTCTCGAAAGCTTGAGAAGCTCTTCCCTTGCTGTCTGACTACTTTTGTTCAAAAGAGGGGCACCTTCGGCGCCCAACATTACATTTTCAAGTACAGTAAAGGTTTCTACGAGCATAAAATGCTGATGGACCATACCAATGCCAAAGGATATCGCATCTCTGGAAGAGTGGATTTTTTTCGTTTGACCATTAATAAGGATTTCGCCGCTATCTGCTTCGTAAAATCCGTAAAGAATACTCATCAACGTTGATTTTCCAGCACCATTTTCACCAATGATGCCGTGTATAGTTCCCGGAAGAACTTTCAAATCTACGTTTTGGTTCGCCTTTACTGGGCCAAAGCTTTTACTGATTGCCTTCAGTTCAATAGCGGGCAGTTCAATAGATGGTGGGGGGGCTGATTGCCCCCCCACCGCGTCAGACCCTTGGGCCTTGATGCGTTCTACGCTCATAGAAAAACCTAGTACTTGATTATTATTCTGATTTCAAATCAGTTACCCAATTACAGCGCAGGGCAACTGTTATCGGATGTGAAATCATGAACAGAAATGGAACCGGATACGATGCCATCACGTGCTTCTTTTACCTTGGCTTTCATTGCGTCGGTAATAAGTGATTTGTTATTATCATCAAGGGCCCAGTCTACACCGTTCTCAGCAAGACCTAGCGCATGAAGACCTGGTTTCCAGGTGCCTTCCATTGCATCCTTGAATGCGTTATAGGCAGCAACATCTACACCTTTGGTCATGGAAGTCAGCATTGTTCCTGGCTGTATATGGTTTTGGTTTGAATCCACACCAATTGCGTATTTACCTGCATCTTTAGCTGCTTGGTAAACACCGATACCTGTTCCGCCAGCAGCGGCAAAGATCACATCAGCACCTTTATCAAACTGGCTTTTCGCAAGCTCACTACCTTTACTTGGGTCGTTCCAAGCTGATGGTGTTGTACCCGTCATGTTGCTATAAACCTCGGCAGAATTAACCGCGTATTTAGCACCTTGAGCATAACCACAGGCAAATTTACGAATAAGTGGAATATCCATGCCGCCAATAAAGCCAACTTTTTGGTTTTCAGATGCCATTGCAGCAAGAACACCAACAAGGAAAGATCCTTCATGTTCTTTAAAGACAACGGACTGTACATTTGGCAGGTCAACAACTGAATCGATTATTGTGAAACGAATATCTGGATATTCTTTGGCAACTTTTTCAATAGCAGGGCCTTGAGCAAAGCCAACACCAACGATTGGGTCCGCGCCACGTTGTGCCATTTTACGAATAGCCTGTTCACGTTGTGAAGGATTCGTAACTTCAAACTCGCGATATTTAATGCCGGTTTCTTTTGAGAATTTCTCAACGCCGTTATAAACGCCTTCGTTGAAGGATTTGTCGAATTTACCACCCATATCAAAAACTACGGCTGGTTTGATATCTTCTGCGTGCGAGGCTGCAGCCGTTAATGCAATAATTGACGCAGCAGCCGTCTGGAATAGCTTCTTCATTTGAGAGCCCAATCCCTGTTTATCAGTTATAAAAATCTTTTTTGCCTTAATCCGATATCTATTCGGACTCGGGTACTTATGGTGAGGCAAAAAGCTAATATGTTCAACTAATCCTTATTGTCAAAGATCAAAAATTTGTTCAACTGGTCAAAAAAAACTGAAATTTAAACGCTAAAATAACAACATATTCAATTTTCATTAATTTTGTTCGGGTATCTTCATCATCAAATACGGGGGATTTTTGGGAGTAAGAGATGACTAATAACGATCCAAGAAAAGAATACGCTGCTGAACGAGGAGTTCGACTTCGTAGGGGATTGTCACCGAATGCGAATGTTTCAAACATGCAGTTGTTTGAATCTATTAATGAGTTGAGGTCCGAAATCGTTGCTTTGAAACAATCAAATGCAGCTGTTCGGCATACATCAACTCAGCAAACCGATGCAGAGAAAAGTTTTAACGATGCGGAAGACGTTCGTGTCGAAATTGCACAAATGGTTCGGATGATTGGGAAGACGAAGAAAGAGATCGCCCAAATCAAACACCCTGATGATGTTGATGATCCCTTTGCGCAGTCAACGAATGAGCTTGATGCAATTGTTATGGCGACGGAAACAGCCACAAATAGCATTTTGGATGCGAATGAGCAGATCGAGGCAACGGTAAATGAACTTTCTGCTTTGATGCACGATGATACTGATGTGCAAACGGCTTGTGACAAAATAGCAAATAACGTCATAACTATTCTAGAAGCATCTAACTTTCAGGACATTACTGGCCAGAGAATGACCAAGATTATCAATACACTTCGATTTATCGAAGATCGTATTGTATCGATGATTAATATTTGGGGGGCAGAAGCATTTATGGATTTGCCGGTTGGGACGGAAGATGGGCGCGAAGGTGATGATCAGCTTATGAACGGTCCTTCGGCTGAAAACGAAGGCATCACGCAAGATGATATTGATGCGTTATTTGATTAAATAATTACGTATCATCGTTGGTGAAACAAAAAAGCGGGGAATGTTATTTTCCCCGCTTTTTTATGTGTTGTCGAGATCTGTCGCGAGCTGGTTCAGGATATGTTCTGAGGAGCTGAATTGAATGACGAAACCATTTGCCAGATGCCGGATGGTTTTCCCTTCAAAGCGTCCAAACCCTTCAATATGAAGCTCGAGGGTTTTGCCGAGTTCGGGACGGACTGGAGAATCTAAACATACTCCACCACCAGATATATCAAAACATTCAATTTTTTCCCAATGCTCATTGATTTTTAACAATGCCTGGATTGATTTTTGATATCTCTTATGGCGACGACGATCCGTCTTATCCGTATCCAAAGTCTGCCCCTTTGTCATCTATACAAGTTATGTCAGTATAAATTTGTGCAGAATCTCGTTAATTTTGTCTTATTCAGTGCGTTGAATAAGGTGGTAACCAAAAGAAGTTTCAACGACACCGCTGGTTTCACCTATTTCCATTGAGAACGCGGATTCTTCAAATTCTGGAACCATCATTCCTTTGCCAAAGTGGCCGAGATCGCCGCCTTCATTGCCTGATGGGCAGTCAGAATGTTCTTTTGCCAAATCAGCAAATGCAGTACCGGCTTCGACCTGAGTTTTCAGGTCTTGGATAAGAGTTTGAGCTTCTTCCTGTGAACGTGTCGCTGTAGAACGCATAGATCCTTCGTACATTAGCAGAATGTGTGATGCACGTACTTGGTCAGACATGGTGTTTCTCCTTCAAAAAGTGTTTATCCATAAAAAAAACCGCACATTGTGCGGGGTAATTTCCCCTTATACATAACGTGCGGTTCTAAATGAGCAATGTCTGATTTTATTTTTTATGTAATATTAAATTTTTGCAGGACGTCAGCAAGGTCATCACCGAAGGTTGTCCCTCGACGAATCACACCGACATTCATTGGTAATTCCTGCATATCTGGGTGATCAGATGGCAAACTTGTCAACACAGCGACGTGGGATTTTTTGGTTGATGGCATTGCCTTCAAGGCGCAAGCAAGATCAGCCCCGCCAAGTCGTGGCATAACCATTGAGGTTATGACGAGATCCGGCTTGGTTTCTAGAATCATTGTGATTGCTTCCAAAGGTTCCGTCAGTGACGTAACGCGATATCCACATGCTGCGAGTTCACGAGCAACAACCTTACCGGCAGTTTTTTGCGGAATTACAAGCAAAACTTCTGTGTTTGTAATTTCAATGTCTTCGACATTAAAAGTAATCTGGTGCGGCATAGAGCGCACAACTTCGGCAATGTTTTCTGCTGGTAAAGCTTCGCCATCAAGCAACGCGGAAATCTTGTCACTATAGGTTTGAAGGTCTTGAATGTGTTTTGGTTCAAGATCTGTTAGGCCGGAAAGATATTCATCCAGCCTATGCGTTATGGCCGCTAAGCCCGGTATATTAACTGATTTTGCCTTAAATCTTAGGTTAGACGAATCTTGTGCTAAGCGTTCAGCCGCAGTTTTCCCATCCAGTCCGCCTGTTCGAACTTGCTGAAGGTTGACTTCCAGGCTGGATGCCACGTCTCTTGCTTCGTCCAACATTTCGCCTTCAGCGAGTTTATCTGCTTCTTCTTCGCTGATAACAGAACCCGAATTCATTTTCACACACCTAACATCTTTAATTAATATATGGTGCCAAAGATAGAGTGAATGAGTTAATGCTCTGCTAATATTTTGGATAGCTCGCTGGTTTTTTTGATTTTTTAGCAGTCTCGTATTTCCTGAAATAAACAAAATAAAAGCTGCTCAGAATTGGTCTGGCAGCTTTTATTTTGTTTGTATTATTGATGATCTTTTATGACGGATTACCTTTGTAAAGATCTTTAGGGTCGATCTCGATATCCGAGTTTTCTATGCATTCGCCATTTTCAGTAACTGAAAAATAAAAACAACTACGGCGACCTGTATGGCACGCGACACCGTGTTGTTTAACTTTTACCAATACGGTGTCTCGATCACAGTCGATAAGGAAATCAACGAGTTCTTGGTGTTGCCCAGATGTTTCGCCCTTTTTCCATAAGGCTTGGCGAGACCTTGACCAGTAGCAAACCCGGCCACTGGCGAATGTTTCTTTGATAGATTCTTTGCTCATCCAGGCCATCATAAGGACGTCGTCTTTTTCACTATCCTGTGCAATGGCCGGTATAAGTCCTTGGTTATTGAATTTGAGGCTCGACAGAAGAGCATCCAATTTGGTGTTACTCATGAATGAAATTCCTAGGATGATAATTTATTAAAGCCGCCCTCTAGATCCATAATAAGGTCATCGGGGTTTTCGAGGCCGATGTGAAGCCTTATTAACGGACCAGCTGCGGACCATTTTGTTGCCGTACGAATAGAGCTGGGGTCACATGGGAGAATAAGGCTTTCATACCCACCCCAACTGTAACCAATGCCATACAGGTTCAAGCTGTCAATCATAGCGTTGACGGCTGTTTTTGACGTTGGCTTAAGGATAAAGCCAAACAGGCCGCTTGCTCCTGACATGTCACGTTTCCAGATCTGGTGGCCAGGGTCGCTTTCAAGGGCAGGGTGTAGAACAGAAGAGACTTCTGGACGCTTTGAGAGCCAGTTAGCGACAGTTAATCCGCTTTCATAATGCTGTTTCAAGCGAACGGCCATTGTTCTTAAGCCGCGCTGGGCAAGGTAAACATCATCAGGGCCAGAGCATTGTCCTAAGTGGAAAGTGGTTTCTTTGACTTTTTGATAGAGCTCTTCTGTTGTAATAATCAACCCTAACATAGCGTCTGAATGCCCGACGATATACTTCGTACCAGCGTGCACAGAAATATCTACACCAAGTTCAAAAGATTTGCAGAGTAGGGGGGTAGCCCAGGTATTATCCATGATCACCAAGACGCCTTTATTGTGCGCAGCTTTGGTGATCGCAGGGATATCCTGCATCTCAAATGTGTGCGAACCGGGTGATTCTGTGAAAACAAGGCGTGTGTTCGGGCGAATTAGCTGTTCAATATCTTTACCAATGAGTGGGTCGTAATAGGTTGTTTCTACACCCATGCGTTTAAGAACGTCTTTGCAGAAAAAACGAGTGGGGGCGTAAACTGAATCTGTTACCAGAATGTGGTCGCCGGATTCTACAACACTCAAAATTGCTGTCGTAATGGCAGCAAGGCCGGAAGAGACAGAAAACGCACCATACCCACCTTCTAATTCAGCAATCGCATTCTCTAAGGCAAAGATTGTCGGTGTGCCCTGACGCCCATAATTCATTGTTCCTTTGTCGAACTTTGTTGCAGCCCTTTGTTCCATCTCTGCTGTATCTTTAAAGAGAATGGTAGAGGCATGATACACAGGCGGGTTAACGACCCCAAAGTTTGCCATAGGATCCCGCCCGAGTTGGGTAACTTTAGTTTCTGCGGTATATTTATTGTTCGACATTAGGAATTCTCTATTACGATATTTATGGTGGACGTTATTTTGTGAATGGCAGCATCACGATAGAAGCAGACGATTGCAAGTAATTCTGTGAAGGCCGGAAAGGTGAGGTTTTTGATGTGTAGCTATTCAGAAGGATTCTTTTTTAAGAGGTTATACGCCGTTTTAAGGATAAAAAATCAAAAAAAAAAGACAAATTAACCATATTTGAAATCTGTATGTACAAATTTTTTACAGAAAACGAAGAAAGTTTGAAAAAGTAATGTGTATCTAATTCATTGATTTATAAGAATTTTTTCAATAGCAAGGGGAATTGTCCCCTAACAAAGTAAAAAATGCTGTTTTCTGAGAGGCTTAGATAGGTTACTGGTTATACATGTTTATTGCGTTGGTGAACAATTTGTATGCCGATGAAAAATTAATCGGGATGTCCTGTTTGCGGCGTCTTAAACAAACAATAAACGTGTTAAACAGCAGGGAAGACACAAAAAATGAAATTCGGAAAAGTCCTGTTTGCGGCCGCAGCGGCCACAGCAATGACAACAGCAGCTCAGGCTGGTACTCTTGACGACATTAAAGCTCGCGGCGAGCTTAATTGTGGTGTCGCAACACCTCTACCTGGTTTTGCTGCTCCTAACGCAGAAAACGTTTGGGAAGGTCTTGACGTTGATGTATGTCGCGCAGTTGCAGCAGCTGTATTGGGCGACCCAATGAAAGTGAAAATCACTCCTACGACTTCTAAAGAACGTTTCACCGTTCTTCAGTCTGGTGAGATTGATCTGCTTGCGCGTAACACCACGTGGACACTTTCCCGTGATGTTAACCTTGGTTTCGAGTTTGTAGGCGTTAACTACTACGATGGTCAAGGTTTCCTCGTAAACAAATCACTTGGTGTTTCCAGCGCGACTGAGCTAGACGGTGCTTCTGTTTGTGTTCAGACTGGTACAACTACCGAGCTTAACTTAGCTGACTATTTCCGTGCCCAGGGCATGCAATACGAAACAGTTCCAGTTGCAACTGCTGAAGAAGGCGGGAAAGTATATGACGAAGGTCGTTGTGATGTTTACACGACTGATGCTTCTGGTCTGTACTCACTTCGCTCTACGCTAACAGCTCCTGATGAGCAGATTGTTCTTCCTGAAATCATTTCCAAAGAGCCACTTGGTCCTCTCGTTCGTCATGGCGACCAACAGTGGGGCGATATTGCCCGTTGGACTCTTAACGCGATGATTATTGCTGAAGAACTTGGTGTGACTTCTGAGAACATTGACGAGATGGCTTCTTCTACAAACCCATCTGTTCTTCGTCTTATCGGTGCTGAAGGCAACATGGGCGAGCAGCTTGGTCTGGACGCTAAATGGGCATACAACGTAGTTAAACACGTTGGTAACTATGGTGAGTCTTTCAAAAGAAACCTTACTGATACTCTAAACATCGAGCGCGGTATCAACGCTCAATGGAAAGATGGTGGTCTTCTTTACGCTCCTCCAATGCGCTAAGTCGAGACATTAAAGCCTGATTTAACTTTGCGTGGGGCTGCCAGAATTGGTGGCCCTACCTTAGCTAAACAGGCTTTAATTTTAATAAAAATAAGCATTTAGGAGGCAGTATGTCGGCTGAAACTGCACAAAATGCCCGTGGGTCGGGTGGAGCATCGCTCTTTTCGGATCAGCGGTTTAGATCGCTTTTCTTTCAGGCTCTTGTTATTGGCCTGCTAGGCGCATTCCTCGTATTCATCGTTTATAACACAGCTCATAATATTGAAAAACGCGGTATTCAAACCGGTTTTGCTTTTCTTGATGCTGCCGCTGGATACGATATCGCCATTTCTCCCTTTATGGAATATACAGCAACACACACACATGGACGGGTATTCCTTGTTGGGTTGTTCAATACACTTCTGGTTTCCTTCTTGGGAATTATTGCAGCAACATTTTTAGGTGTTTTCCTAGGTGTTTTGCGTCTATCACCGAACTGGTTGGTGAGTAGAATTGTTTATTGTTATGTAGAATTCACACGTAACGTTCCTCTGTTGCTGCAAATTCTTCTTTGGTATGCAATTTTCCTTGCTTTGCCTGCGGTAAAACAAAGTATCACGATGTTTAATGATATTATCATCTTGAACAAACGTGGGCTTATTGTTCCTGAACCGCTACCTGGTGATGGGTTTATGCTTGTGCCCATCGCATTGGTTCTTGCTCTTTTTGCAAGTATCTTTTTTGCGCGTTGGGCAAAGAAAACTCAGGCTGCTACTGGTAAGATATATCCTGTATTTATGACAAATACAGCGATGATTATCGGTTTGCCACTTCTTGCTTTTGCTGTAACGGGGTTTCCTCTCGATTTTGCATATGCTGAATTAAAAGGCTTTAACTTCAAAGGTGGTGTGGTTATCAAGCCTGAATTCACTGCTCTTTGGTTCGCGCTAAGTCTTTATACAGCAGCCTTTATCTCTGAAACCGTTCGTGCGGGAATTCAATCTGTTTCTCACGGACAAACGGAGGCATCAGAGGCATTGGGCTTACGTCCAAGTTGGACAATGCGCCTGATTATTTTGCCTCAGGCTCTTCGGGTGATTATTCCTCCGATGACCAGTCAATATCTTAACTTGACCAAAAACTCATCACTTGCGGTTGCCATTGGGTACCCGGATATTGTGCAGTCTTTTGGCGGTGTGACATTGAACCAGACAGGGCAGGCGATCGAAGTGATTTTTATTACCATGCTCGTATATCTGACAATTAGCTTGCTGATTTCAGCGTTTATGAACTGGTATAATAACCGCGTTAGTTTGGTAGAAAGGTAGGAGGGGCAGATGAGTGTAACTGAACAACAATATGCTCCTGGTGAGCATCCTGATCTTCCTCCGCCTCTGGGCGAAGCCGGATTAATTGCATGGTTTAAGAAAAGACTATTTTCAAGTGTTGGTAATACAATTCTGACACTGGTTGCTGTCTTTTTCCTTTATCATGTTTTATCTGCAATAATTTTCTGGACCTTAACGGGGGCAACCTTTACTGGGGAAACGAAAGCAGATTGTGATTTAGGTGGTGCCTGCTGGCTTGTGATCGGAGATCGTTTCCATCAGTTTATGTATGGGCTTTATCCAACAGATCAATACTGGCGACCAAATCTAACCTTTATCTTGATGGTTGTTGCCATAGTTCCGGTATTGTTTGACAATATACCGCACCGTGGAAAGTTTCTTCTGTTCTCTGCAATATTTCCTTTTGTTGCTTTTTACCTCCTAAGCGGTGGTTGGGGACTGGAAACTGTTGATACTGATGAATGGGGTGGGTTGTTACTAACCCTTGTCTTGGGGGTTACTGGTATTGTTGCCTCTTTGCCGATTGGTATTGTGTTGGCGCTTGGGCGTCGATCCAATATGCCGATTGTTAGAACACTATGTGTTTGCTTTATCGAGTTTATTCGCGGTGTGCCTTTGATCACCATTCTTTTCATGGCGTCGAATATGTTGCCATTGTTCCTGCCTGAGGGTGTGAACTTTGACAAGTTGCTTCGTGCTTTGATCGGTGTTGCCTTGTTCTCTTCCGCTTATATGGCAGAGGTCATTCGTGGCGGTCTTCAGGCTATTCCGAAGGGTCAGTATGAAGGTGCAGATGCTATGGGGCTAAGCTATTGGCAATCCATGCGTTTGATCATTCTTCCTCAGGCACTTCGCATTGTTATTCCAGGAATTGTGAACACATTTATAGGTCTGTACAAAGATACAACACTTGTTTCAATTATCGGTTTGTTTGATTTGATCGGTATTGGTCTGGTGGCTGTTGCAGATGTTAAGTGGCGTGGTTTGGCACCGGAAACGTACGCCTTTATTGCGCTGTTGTTCTTCATATCCTGTTTTGCAATGTCGCGTTACAGCCTATGGCTTGAAAATAAACTTCACACTGGTCATAAAAGATAAGGAGCCCGTGGTATTATGAGTAATGCAAGTACCAATACCTCGAAAAAAACAGATGAGGTGGCTATCCAGCTGAACGGTGTTCATAAATGGTATGGCCAGTTTCATGTGTTGAAAGATATCAATCTGAACGTACAACGGGGGGAGCGGATTGTTATCTGTGGTCCTTCCGGTTCAGGTAAATCCACATTGATCCGATGTATCAACCGTTTGGAAGAGCATCAGCAGGGCGATATTATCGTTGATAATATTGAACTGACAGGAAATCTCAAAAACATTGATGCGATCCGTCGTGAAGTTGGTATGTGCTTCCAGCACTTTAACCTCTTTCCGCATCTAAGTGTTCTTGAAAACTGTACTCTTGCACCTATTTGGGTCCGCAAGATGCCGAAGAAAGAAGCCGAAGAAATTGCGATGCACTATCTGGAACGTGTTAAAATTCCAGATCAGGCAAGTAAATTCCCCGGACAACTTTCTGGTGGTCAGCAGCAACGTGTTGCTATTGCACGTTCTCTTTGTATGAACCCACGTATCATGTTGTTTGATGAGCCAACATCGGCTCTTGATCCAGAGATGATTGCTGAGGTTCTGGATACAATGATTGAGCTTGCTGAAACAGGCATGACAATGCTTTGCGTAACCCACGAAATGGGATTTGCACGTAAAGTTGCGGATAGAGTTATCTTTATGGATGGCGGTGAGATTATTGAGCAAAATGAACCAGAAGAGTTCTTTAATAATCCTCAATCAGAGAGAACACAGAAATTCTTGAGCCAAATTTTGGCGCATTAATAATTTCTGTTTTCTCACGAAAAGCGGCCTCAGATTTGGGGCCGCTTTTTTTATGCCGTTATTATTCTTATGCGCCGTTATTTTCTTATGCAATGTGATTGGGATTGGCGAGGCTTGATCTTGGTTTTTCTTTTCTGGCAATAGATCAATAAATAAGGCCCTAAAAAGAGAGATTAAAAAAGCCAGCTGTAGAATACGCAGCTGGCTTTTTTAATTTTAACTATCTAGATGATTTGACAGTTGTAATGTCGCGTTATGAAACTTAACGCTTTTCTACAGGGATAAAATCACGTTCATCAGAACCAAGATAAAGCTGACGAGGTCTGCTGATTTTATGGCTTGGATCTTCGATCATTTCTTTCCACTGCGCGACCCATCCAACGGTTCTTGCCAAGGCAAAGAGAACTGTAAACATAGATGTTGGGAAGTTCATCGCTCGGAGAATGATGCCTGAATAGAAATCAACATTCGGGAATAGTTTTTTCTCGGCGAAATAGGGATCAGAAACCGCAACTTTTTCAAGTTCCATAGCAAGTTCAAGAAGCGGATCGTTGATACCTAGCTCTTCAAGGACTTCATGACAGGATTCACGCATCACAGATGCGCGTGGATCGTAATTTTTATAAACACGGTGCCCAAAGCCCATCAGACGGAATGGGTCATTCTTGTCTTTTGCCCGTTCGATGAATTTTGGAATATTGTCTTTATGTCCAATTTGTTGAAGCATGTTGAGAACAGCTTCGTTTGCCCCGCCGTGAGCAGGCCCCCAAAGAGATGCAATGCCAGCCGCAATACAAGCGAATGGATTTGCACCACTTGAGCCTGCGATACGTACTGTGGAGGTTGACGCATTTTGTTCGTGATCTGCATGTAGAATGAAAATGCGATCCATCGCACGAACAAGTGCGGGGCTTGCCTTGTATTCCTCACATGGAACAGAAAAAGTCATGTGAAGGAAGTTTTCGGCATAGCTAAGATCGTTCTTTGGATAGACGAAGGGCTGACCGATAGAATATTTATAGGCATAAGCAGCAATTGTTGGCATCTTCGCAATAAGACGATGTGATGCAATCAAACGCTGTTGTGGGTCGCGAATATCAGTTGAGTCATGATAAAACGCTGAAAGAGCCCCTACAACACCAACCATGATTGACATCGGATGCGAATCACGGCGGAAGCCGCGGTAGAAATTCAGCATCTGTTCATGAAGCATTGTGTGATAGGTGATTTGATTTTTGAACTCGTCAGATTCTGCTTTCGTTGGCAGTTCACCGTTCAGCAGAAGGTAACATGTTTCCATGTAGTCACTTCCAGAGGCTAAATCTTCAATAGAATATCCTCTGTGGCGCAATATCCCCTTGTCACCGTCAATGTAGGTAATAGAGGAATCACAACTACCCGTTGAAGTGAACCCTGGATCATATGTAAAACAACCAGATTCACTGTAAAGTTTCCTAACATCGATAACATTTGGTCCACAAGTTCCCTGAAGGATCGGCATATCCCAACTGTGTCCGGTGCGGTTGTCCGTAACGGTAACGCTATTTTTGTTGTCGGTATCTGACATATTTGGAACCTCTGCTCTTTGTTATTATTCTGGTTTGTTGCGCGGCAGCATAATACTTTTACTACTTAAGATCAAATTGTGCGCTGCAATATTTTTAATTATTTATAACCTTAAATTTGATCTGTAATTCTGTTGATTGATTCGTCTTTGCCCAAGATTGCCATGACTTCAAAGATCCCTGGCGAAACATTAGAACCGCTTAGTGCGGCGCGTAATGGCTGGGCAACCTTGCCAAGTTTGAGTTCGTTCTCTTCGGCAAAGCTCTTGACTGAATTTTCCAGCAGGTCTTCTTCCCAGGCAGAAAGGCTTTGAAGGACAGGTAACAGCGTCTTCAAGTTCTCTTTGCCTTCGTCGGATAGAAGTTTCTTGGCCTTATCGTTTAGTTGCAAGGGGCGACTTTTAACGTAGAAGGCAGCACTTTCAGCGAGATCGATAATGGTTTTTGCCCGTTCTTTCAGGCCAGACATTCCTTTGATCAGCACATCTTTTTTTTCAGCAGAAATTGCAATCTCTTCTTTTGCGGAAATGAGAGGAGAGATAATATCAGCCAGATAACTGTCATCTGCATTACGTATATAAATGCCATTCAGATTTTCAAGTTTCGCAAAGTCAAAGCGAGATGGTGATTTACCTACGCCATCAATATCAAACCATTTAATTGCTTGTTCGGTAGAAATGACTTCTTCGTCTCCGTGTCCCCAGCCTAAACGCAATAAGTAGTTGCGCAGGGCTTCGGGCAGATACCCCATTTCATCGCGATAGGCCTCAACACCCAATGCACCATGACGCTTTGATAGTTTAGCGCCATCTGCGCCGTGGATAAGAGGTATGTGTGCAAAATATGGAAGTTCCCACCCCATTGCTTTAAACAGCTGTGTCTGTCTGAAAGCATTTGTCAGGTGATCATCGCCACGGATAATGTGCGTGATCCCCATATCGTAATCATCAACGACGACAGATAGCATGTAAGTTGGTGTGCCATCTGCTCTTAACAATACCATATCATCAAGTTGGCTATTGGCAACTGTAACGTCACCTTGGACTAGATCCTTGATAAGAGTTTCGCCTTCTTGTGGCATTTTTAGGCGTACGACTGGTTTAACACCTTCAGGTGCTTCAGATGCAGGGCGATCACGCCAGCGGCCATCATACTTCATTGGACGACCTTCGGCACGTGCGGTCTCACGCATTTCAGTCAGCTCTTCAGGACTGCAGTAACAATGATAGGCTTTGCCTTCTGACAATAGTTGTTGAGCGACTTTCTGGTGTCGTTCAGCGCGAGAAAATTGGTATGTAATCTCATCGTCATGGTTAAGCCCCAGCCAATTCAGACCGTCTATTATGGCCTCGATAGCTTCCGGTGTTGAACGCTTGCGATCAGTATCTTCGATACGCAACAAATATTTTCCGCCATGATGTTTGGCGAAGAGCCAGTTAAATAGGGCTGTGCGTGCGCCACCAATATGAAGAAATCCAGTAGGTGAAGGTGCAAAACGGGTCACGACCTGTTTCGTGGGATGGCTCATGAAGATCTTCCGATAATCCAGAGGTTTTGGGTGCTAGTCTTAGTGAGGGTTATCCGGTGTTTGCGAAGTATTGCTAAACTCTCGACCTGGATAACAAAGACTGGGTTTCGCCGAGGTTTAACACATTGTTGCCTATCTCGCAAATAGGCAGGTTTAATTTGTATAACTTTAGCATACCACTGATGAGTTATTCGTGCACAAAAATAAAGTCATATCATAATTGGTTTGAGTTGAAGAAATATGATGTTTTTCCCTTTTATTGTAATACACTGGGGAGAGGGGGGATATTTTTCGTGCTGTCAGAGTTGATTGCCAAAGAGCAGGGGGCGTTTGCCAATTGGTTACCTGTTTTTATTGGGACAGGAATTGGTCTTTATTTCTCGCTTCCTTTTGAGCCAAGTTTACTGTTATCTCTCATTATTTTTTTGATTTTGTTGAGCGCGATAGCTGCCCTGTTTTATATTTTTCCTACTCCCGATAGGAATAATGGCAAAGGTGCAACTTATTTACTGACTAGATATATTTTAATTGCTGCCTCTCTTGTTTCATTGGGGGGTGTTGCTGCAACCTATCGGACTGATCGAATAGCTGCGCCGATAGTTGAGCGGCAATTCGGTCCCAGTTACTTCGAAGGGCGGGTTGTTCAGATAGAGCCAAGCTCCCCAGGGCAGAGGTACTTGTTGGATAATCTATCGGGAAAAGCTTTCAAATGGCTTAGTACGCCTCATACCATACGATTAAAGTCAAATCTTCTTCAGGAAGACATCCATATCGGAATGCGTGTGAGGGTTCTGGCCGTTATCCAGCCTCCGGCACGACCGAGTATTCCCGGTGGTTTTAATTATGCAAGACATGCTTATTATCAACAGATCGGTGCCGTTGGTTATATTCTTGGCAAGGCAGAGATACTCGAAGAGCGAAGCGTGAAGGAAAGTCCGCATCTCCTTGAATACCTAAGTATGATGATAGCAGAAACTCGTAATTCAATAGTCCGAGATGTGGGGAAATATATAGAAGGTGATCAAAGGGATCTTGTCGTAACTTTTTTAACGGGACAAAAAGGAGGACTCTCTAAGGAAACAAAAGAAGAAATTCGTAATGCGGGGCTAGCCCACTTATTGGCAATTTCCGGATTACATATGGGGTTGATGGCCGGGATTGTTTTCTTTGTCATTCGCTTTGTCTTAGCTTTATTTCCAAGTCTTGCATTAAATTATCCCATCAAAAAGATCGCGGCAGTCGCTGCAATCGTTTTCTGTTTCTTTTATTTGTTACTCATTAATCATCCTCTGTCAGCCCAACGTGCTTTTATTATGATAGCAGTAAGTTTGGGCGCTGTGGTGTTCGATCGTAAAGCCCTTTCCATCAGAACGGTTTCCGTCGCGGCGTTGTTCTTGCTTCTGATCTACCCTGAAGTTTTGATCTCAGCCAGTTTTCAGATGTCGTTTTCTGCGGTTCTGGCGCTTGTCGCTTTTTTTGAATGGTATTCTTATAAAAATGTTGAACAGCATTTCGTGGGAAAAATGCTAAACGGGATAAAGCTTACTTGTTATTGTTCCCTTGTGGCCTCGATCGCGACGGCACCTTTTGTTCTCTATCACTTTCATAGCCTGCCTTTATACGGAATCCTTGCTAATTTGGTGGCCGTTCCCTTCACGGCTTTCATCCTCATGCCATTGGTTTTGATATGTTATGTGTCGTTTCCTTTTGGATTTGAAGGATGGGCAATTCAATTACTAGGGCATGCTTTTGAATTTTTATTATGGATTTCCCGTGCCATTTCTCAAATTCCTTATGGAGAATGGAGGTTAAGTGCTTTTCCAGTCCTTGCATTGGTTATTGTAACATTAGGTGGCATTTGGCTTTGTCTTTTTAAAACTAGACTTAGGTGGTTCGGGATTATTCCTGTCGTGTTTTTTGTTATTTTTATCAATATGTTTTCTTCTGATCCTGATATCTTAGTTGACCCCAAAGGGCAATTCATAGGTATTGCTATTAATGATACGCTTTATCTCAACAACACGAGACGGTCGAGGTTTGTCGCTCGGATCTGGAAACAGGACCTTGCCCTAAAAAGCGTTAAGTCTTGGGAAGAGTTACCTCGTACCTATTTGAAATGTGACGAAGAAGCTTGCCGCATAAGATTAAAAGGTGTGAAAATCTCTTTTGTAAAGAACGGTACAGCTTTTTTAGAGGAGTGTAATCAGGGGCAACTACTTGTGGTGCCTGGGCTGAAAATTCCACGATGGTGTCGGGAAAATGGCGCAGACCATAGTTCCCTTTCTTTGGATAAATGGGGCTTGAGGAAGGGTGGGGTGCATAGCATATCAATTATGCAGGGTACCCCGAAAATACAAACTGTTAATGGGTTTACTGGTGATCGTCCTTGGAGTAGGCGTGAGTAATTTTTAATTTAAAACGTTAAAATTGCCTAATAAGATACTGTTAATGATATGTTCTTAGGAGGCCGACAAGCTTGCCTTGAACTTGAACTCTGCCTGCTTCGTAGATTTTAGTTTCATAGGCAGCATTAGCTGGTTCTAGTTCTATTTTGCCACTTTGGCGTCTGACATGCTTAAGAGTAGCCTCTGCATTATCAACAAAAGCCACACCGATCTGACCATTTTCAATGGTGTCGCATCTTTTGATCAAAACTGTATCACCATCAAGGATGCCTGCTTCGATCATTGAATCCCCCTCAACAGTCAGGGCATAGTGATCACCGCCGTTTAGAAGGTTCAAAGGAACGTCAACGTAATTATCAGGATCATTTAGTGCTTCAATCGGTGTACCTGCTGCAATTTTACCATAAAGAGGGAGCTGTACGGTGTCTTCGGATGATTGATTGGCCGCTTCGATGTTTTCATTAAGCAGGCGATTGTTTTGCTGTTTTAAGGCGTTGAATTCCTGAGCTTGCGGTACAGGCCCTAAGTCTTCTGGTAGCCTCAAAATTTCAACTGCTCGCGCTCTGTGCGCAAGCCGTCGAATAAAACCTCGTTCTTCCAAGGCTGTTATTAGGCGGTGAATACCTGATTTTGATTTTAATGCCAATGCGTCCTTCATTTCATCGAATGAAGGCGAAACACCTGTTCGAGACAAGTGATCCCGAATGTAAAGCAATAGCTCTCGTTGTTTCTTGGTCAGCATTAAAATTCCCCCGAAATACAGAACTTGATTTCTGTAGAACAAAACAAAAACATATCTTTTGTTCTACTTTGGTTCTCGTTTCGGGTCAAGAGGTTTTGCGTCTTTTCTTGTGCCTAAAGCCGAATTATCTCTACTTCTGTTCCTTTGGCTGCGGGTGAGGCAAAGGGAGCCCGGATAACGAGACAATCTGCTTTACGGAGCAGATTTAACATCGCGCTGTCCTGCCGCTCAAAAGGCGTCGCTTGTAGTTGTCCTGATGAGTTTGTTGATAACTTTGCTCTTAAATAATCCTGGCGCTTATCATTTTCACCCAAACCTTTAGTGAGTATAGCTTTTTCTACCTGTAAGTTATCAGGATCTCTACCAGTCATTTTCCACAGGGCGGGGCGGGCAAAAATGTAGGCGCATACAAGTGTTGAAACCGGGTTTCCGGGAAGACCTATCATCGGTGTTTTCCCGAGCTTACCAAAGATAAGCGGCTTTCCCGGGCGCATGGCTATTCGCCAAAAGTCAATTTCCAAACCTTGTTCACCAAGTACGGAACGAACAAGATCGTGATCGCCAACAGAGGCCCCACCTGTTGTTAACAAAAGATCAGCGCCTTCTGCTCCCTTGGCCATGGCTGAAAGAGCTTCTTTGTCATCAGGTGCAATGCCAAGCGATATAGGTTCACCACCGCATTCTCTAACAAATGACATAAGAGCGGTTGTGTTCGAGCTGATGATTTGATTTGGGCCGGGTGTTACGCCGGGCAGTACAACTTCGTTTCCTGTGGCCAATATGGCAACTTTAGGTTTCCGATATACCTCTAACCAGGGGTGGTTCATGGCTGCTGCAAGTGCTAGGTCTCGTGCCGAAAGTAGCGTACCTTGCTCTAAGCCGATTTGACCTTTGCGAAAGTCCAGCCCTGCGGGGCGAATGAAGCGACCAGGTTCTTCGCTTTGTTTAACAGTGACCCTTTTATCGTCATGATCGGTGTTTTCCTGAATAACAATACAATCAGCCCCAAGTGGGACGGGGCCACCAGTAAAGATACGAACTGCTTCACCGTTTTGGAGTTGAGCCTCGTAGCTTCCACCAGCCGGGGCTTCGCCCCTGATTTTAAGTGTTACAGGAACTGATTGAATGTCAGAGGATTTAACGGCAAAGCCATCCATGGCAGAAACATCTGTCGGAGGTTGTGTTAATCTGGCCTTGATATCTTTTGCGAGAACCCGTCCTAAGCCATCGTGAAGGGAAACCGTTTCGGGGGATAGTTCGGTAAAGCTCGCGAGAACTCGTTTTAAAGCTTCTTCAACTTGTATCATTAACTAGCCTCGTAAGTTCCTGATTTGCCACCAGTTTTTTTGATAAGCCTTATGTCGGTGATCTGTATGCTCTTATCAACTGCTTTGCACATATCATAGATAGTTAATGAAGCGATTGATACCGCGGTCAAGGCTTCCATCTCGACGCCTGTTTGACCTGTAAGTTTGCATGTTCCAATAACATCAATGGCGTTATTATCCGGATCCAGAGTGAAATCAACTTTCACAGATGTTAGCATCAGAGGGTGGCATAGAGGGATCAGATCAGGTGTTTTCTTTGCCCCCATGATACCGGCAAGACGTGCGATGGCGAGAACGTCACCCTTTTTGAAGCCGCCTTGTTGGATAAGTTGCATCGTTTCAGGTTGAACCAATACCCGCCCTTTGGCTGTTGCTGTTCTCGTGGTCTCGGTTTTATCCGAAACATCAACCATGACAGCTTTACCCTCTTGATCGAAGTGAGTGAGTTCGTTTCCTGATGACATCTCTTTATCCAACTTTAGTCTGCGATTTCAGTCATTCTATAGTTTTGCTAATTTATTGATCGCATAACAGTTTCCGGGGAATTAGCGGAGCCTATTGCTTTAGAAGGTTAATGGTGGCTGCCGTAACATCTTCCTGACGCATTAATGATTCCCCAATTAAAAAGGTCGTCGCGCCAATTGCTTGCATCCGTTTTAAATCTGTTGGGTTATATAAACCGCTTTCAGCAACAAGAAGTTTGTCCTGTGGAACCATCTTGGACAGCTCTTCTGTTGTCGCAATATCAACCTCAAGTGTTTTCAGGTTTCTGTTATTAACGCCAAGAAGAGGAGACTTAAGCGTATCGAGTGCTCTGGTCATTTCCTCTGCATTATGAACCTCTACCAGCACGTCCATTCCAAGGTCAAAAGCAAGGTTTTCAAGTTCGCTCGCCTGTTGATCCTCTAATGCGGCCATAATCAAAAGAATGCAGTCTGCGCCAAGTGCGCGGGATTCAACAATTTGGTATGGTTCAAGCATGAAATCCTTGCGCAGAGCCGGAAGGTCGACAGCGGCACGTGCGTCGAGCAAATATTGATCGGCACCTTGAAAGTAAGGTTCATCCGTTAAGACTGAAAGGCATGTTGCACCACCAGCTTTGTATGCTTTAGCCAATGATGCGGGGTCAAAGTCTGCTCGAATGAGGCCTTTGCTTGGCGATGCTTTTTTGATTTCACTGATCAGGCCATACTTGCCTTGCTCGTATTTGGTTTTCAGAGCTTGGTAAAATCCGCGCGGAGTGCCTTGGGATGCGGCTTTAGCTTCCAACTCAGAAAGAGAGGTTTTTTGTTTTCTGTCTCGTACAAATTCGAGTTTATCTTCACAAATGCGTTTTAGAACATCACTCACTAAGTCGTTTCCTTGTTTGTATATGAAGCCAAACCGTCAAGCTTTGCGAGGGCGGCACCGCTATCAATTGATTTTGCTGCCATTGCAGCGCCTTCTTTGAGGTCATTGGTCAGTCCTGCAACGATTAATGCCCCGGCTGAATTCAAGACTACAGCATCACGATAAGCATTCTTTGTTCCGCCAAGCATTTCTCGCATTGCAGCGGCATTAAAGGCCGCATCGCCACCAATAATCTCTTCTATGGGGGATCTTTCCAGCCCAGCCATTTCAGGAATTATTTCAAAGTTTTTGATTTGTCCTTGATCCAGCTCAGAAATATAGCTCAGGCCCGAAATCGATAGTTCATCAAGTCCTTCGGCACCATGCACAACCCAAGCCTTTTCATGTCCTATGGCCTGTAATACCTTTGCGAGCGGTTCTACCCATTCTCGTCCGAAAACTCCTGTGATTTGGCGAGTTACCTTTCCGGGGTTGGAGAGGGGGCCTAGAAGATTAAAGATTGTCCGAGTGCCAAGTTCTGCCCGTGTTGGGCCAACGTGGCGCATGGCTGAGTGGTATAAAGGGGCCGCGAGAAAAGAGGTGCCATTTTCTGCCAAAGCTTTTTCAACGGCATCAACACTTGCTTCAAGACCAATACCCAACGCACCCAAAACATCGGAAGCACCACTTTTAGAAGAAGCGGCTCTGTTCCCATGTTTGGCAACGATAGCCCCAGCGCCTGCTACGACAAAAGCCGTGGCAGTCGAAACGTTAAGTGTTCCTTTTGCATCGCCACCTGTTCCACAAACATCAATGGCACCTTTTGGTGCTTTTATGGTCAGCATCTTACTGCGCATAGAGCGCGCCGCGCCCGTTATTTCATCAACAGTCTCACCTTTGACTCGCAAGCTCATCAAAAAGCCGGCAACCTGTGCAGAAGTGGCTTCACCTGTCATTAACAGATCAAAGGCATTTTCAGATTGCTCGGCAGTTAGATTGTTGCCGTCAGCCACGTAGGCGATAAATGATTTTATGTTGCTTAGTTCCCCTGACATGGAACAAGCCTCCTTATTGTTTATTCTAATGGTTCAAGTCGATGAGACTTAATCAAAGCTTGGCTTTGTTAAACCGTCAGAAAATTTTTCAAGAGATCATGGCCTTTTTCAGAGGCAATGCTTTCGGGGTGAAATTGAACACCATGTAGCGGGAGTTCTTTGTGCTGAAGTCCCATAATGACGCCATCTTCGGTCCAAGCCGTAACTTCCAGGCAATCAGGCATGCTGGCTGGTTCAATTGTCAATGAGTGATAGCGCGTGACCGTTAGCGGATCTGGCAAGCCTTTAAAAACACTTTTTCCGTTGTGCTTAATAGGGCTGGTTTTACCGTGCATTGGGCTTGGGGCGCGAACAACATTTGCCCCGAAGGCCTGACCAATTGATTGATGTCCTAGACAAACACCCAATACAGGAATTTTGCCCGCTACCCTTTCAATAAGCTCAAGGCATATACCCGCTGAAGAGGGATCACAGGGACCGGGAGAGATGACAATACGTTCCGGGTTAAGCTCCAATACCTGATCAACAGAAATCTGATCGTTGCGTTCGACAGAGATCGTCGCGCCTAACTCCCCAAGGAAATGGTAGAGATTATAAGTGAAGCTGTCGTAATTATCGATCAGTAATAACATTTCGGTACACGGGCTTTCGCTGATTTCTAAAGTTAGATTGCAAAAGTTATAGCAGCAAGATTATGCCGAAGAAATAAGGAAAAGCCTGATTTATTTTAAGATTTGATTTTTTTATAACTCTTTTATAACTCATGGCTTGACCTTCCTGTAACTGTAAGCCCCATATTTACCTTATTAGCAAACCAGAAGCGTGTATTCTTATGTCAAAATCCATTGAGTTAACTGTTAAGGGAATGTCCTGTGCTGGGTGCGTTCGTTCTGTTGAAAAGGCGCTAACCGCAGTTGAGGGGGTAATTAGTGCGTCCCCGGATTTGATGAGTAACACAGCAACCGTGACCTTGGCGGGCAATGTTGATCAAAATTTATTGTTAAAAAGCTTAGCCGATAAAGGCTATCAAGCTTCTCTTGTGCCAGAAGTAAACCCATATAATGAAGTTGGTGGCGAAGCGATTGATCCTGAAACTTCAGATATGCGCTTATTCCTCTTGGCGTTGCTTTTAACATTTCCATTGGTGGGGCAAATGGCTTTCTTGCCATTTGGCATTAACTTTTCCATTCCGCCTTTGATACAGTTTCTCTTGGCTCTACCAGTGCAAATTTTTGCAGGTGCGCGTTTTTATAAAGGAATTTGGCAGGCCGTAAGGTATGGACAGAGCAATATGGATACTCTTGTCGCTATTGGTACATCTGCTGCTTTTGGATTATCTGTTTTTATTATGCTGGGCGATTATTCTGAATGGATGTCCTGGTCATCACATCTGGCGCATAAACTATATTTCGAAGCATCGGCTGCGGTCATTACCCTCGTTCTTTTGGGAAAAGTTCTTGAAGAAAAAGCTAAAGGTAAAACCAATAAAGCCTTGGACGCTCTCATTCGACTTCAGCCGTTGAATGCAACAGTGCTTCGTGATGAAGAACAATTGACCGTACCCGCTGTAAAGGTTTTGGCCAATGATATTGTTATTGTCAGGCCGGGTGATGTTGTTCCTGTCGATGGCAAAATACGCAAGGGAACAAGTCAGATTGACGAGGCTATGATCACAGGTGAAGCAATGCCCGTTGCCAAAAACATAGGTGACTCGGTTATTGGTGGGACGGTGAATGGCGAAGGCGTGTTGCATCTAGTTCCGACAACTCTTGGAACAAGCTCTCGTCTGTCTCAGATTATTGAGCAGGTTAAAACAGCACGTAGTACCAAACCCAGAATACAGAAACTGGTCGACAAGGTAAGCGCCGTCTTTGTTCCCGGGGTATTGTTACTCTCATTGCTGACTTTTCTGGGGTGGTGGACCTTTGGTGATGTTGGTATAGAAATCGCGATTATCAACGCAGTTACTGTTCTTGTTATAGCCTGTCCTTGCGCGTTGGGGCTTGCAACACCTACGGCAATCATGGTCGGGAGTGGTCAGGCCGCACGTATGGGGATTCTGGTTAAAAATGCCGATGTGATTGAGAAATTATCAAAAGCAACCACAGTGGTTTTTGATAAAACGGGGACCCTGACCGAAGGACGCCCGGAAGTTATTGCAACTACCTATCCGGTTGATAAAGATAATGCAGAAACCTTATCTGTGGTTCTTGGGCTTACGAAAGATAGTGCGCATCCATTATCGAAGGCAATTGTTGAGTACATTGATGATGAAATTAAACCGAAGGAATTTGAGGAAATAACAGCTGTTCTAGGGCTCGGCCTTTCCGGAGTGCTTTCTGGTACCACCTATTTACTGGGAAGTGAGCGCTATATGCAACAAGCCGGAGTGGCGCTTGATCGTTGTTATGATTTTATCGAAGACAATAATGCACGTGGAGCATCGATGGTTTGGGTTGCGAGGAAAGAAGTCGATGATGTTATGACGGTTATTGGCGGCTTTGCATTACAGGATAAAATAAAGTCTGAATCCCTTAAAACTGTTCAAGCCCTGAAATATAAGGGGATTTCTGTTGTTATGCTCAGTGGTGATCAGCAACTGGCAGCTCAAAAGGTTGCCGAGAAATTGTCTATTGAAAAGGTAGAGGGAAATCTTCTCCCAGAAGATAAGTTGGCTTACTTGAAAAAATTACATCAACAGAATGAAGTCGTTGTTATGGTTGGAGATGGTATTAACGATGCCCCTGCGTTGGCGGGGGCGGATGTTGGCCTAGCTATGGGCGATGGTAGTGATGTTGCTATTAATACTGCAGATGCATCGCTTATTCAGAGCAATCCCTATCTGGTGTATAAAACGATTAGGGCAGGGCAGATTATACACAACAAAATAGCGCATAATCTTATTGGTGCTTTTGTCTATAATGTTATTGGCCTGCCGCTGGCTGCATCCGGTTTATTAAGTCCTTTGCTGGCGGGACTGGCTATGGCATTGAGTTCAGTTACTGTCATGGTTAGCTCTTTATCGCTTTATTCTTCTTTAAAACGGATTGATTGATGATGAAAATTGGTCAAGTTGCTGAAGTTTCCGGATTACCGGCAAAAACGATCAGATATTATGAATCCATTGGTTTGATCGAACCTGCTGGAAGAACATCTTCTGGCTATCGTGCCTATCAGGAAAAGGATATTGAAACCCTTAAGTTTATCCAGCGCGCCAGAAGTTTAGGTTTTTCCATAAATGAGGTTTCTGCCCTTCTTATGCTTTGGAATGATCGCAACAGAGCAAGTGCACAGGTGAAAAAACTGGCGAAGCAGCATGTTGCGGACATGGATCGTAAAATCGCAGAACTGCAAAGTATGAAAGATACCTTGAGCAACTTGATCGAAAAATGTCAGGGGGATCATCGGCCTGATTGTCCTATTTTGAACGATTTCGCCCAAACTGATCGTTGAATTCTGCCGATATACCAAGATCAGGGCGGATGACAAGTTTTATGAGTTTATACTGTTCACTCCTGTAAGGCTGATATACATATAATCCCTCTGAACAGAGTGGATTCATGGCTTTAAAACGTAAGACAAAAAAAACAGGCCCTTTGCCAAAGAAGTCGAATAAAAGCAGACGTTCCCATCGTGGAAGTTTGTTTATTGCTGCTGGGTTTCTTTTCTTTATTGCTTTGGCTGTTTCTTCCGTCCTTATTCTCCAAAAGGACAACGTTAGCTCTGTATCACCTGAGCCTCGACCTCAGTTAACAGAAGAACAGGCCAAGCAGGAAGCTCTGGCCGCAGCACCTTCAAACAAGCCGCACCCTATTAATCTTGGCGATATTTCTATTGGTGATACTGTTTTGGAAGATGGGCGCACCAATGAACAGTCTAATCTTCCCCCAAACGTTACAGTTTCTGAAGATAAGGATCCTGCGTCGACAGAAAAAGTGTTAGTCCAAAAATCAATAACTCAAAACTATGCAGTCAATGAGGCTAAAGAGCCTGTAAAATCGTCTAAGAAAACAAATAATGTATCTGTAACGGCATCGGGAGATCAATCTAAGGTGGGGGATGATCAAGTCGCTGCCTTGCCTCCACAGAAAAAGCCTTTGGTTGATCCTGATGTTCAAACAGAATGGATAAAGCCAGACCGCCCCATGATTGCTATTGTACTGGATGATGTGGGGGTAAATAAAAGAGGGGCTGAACTCGCCATAGAGTTACCCGGAGCAATCACCTTGGCTTTTATGACCTATGCTCCTGATGTCAAAGCGATGGCTGCGGAGGCAAGTCGGCGAGGGCACGAGTTAATGTTACACGTTCCTATGGAACCACTTGGTTCTGCAGATCCTGGTCCGAAAGCACTGTTGACCGGATTAAGTGATGAGGAAATCCTCGCTCGTCTGGAATGGGGTATGTCTCAGTTCGATGGTTATATCGGTATCAATAACCATATGGGCAGCAAATTCACAGGAT
The DNA here is from genome assembly GCF_048270245.1 of Kiloniella sp. GTDB lineage: Bacteria > Pseudomonadota > Alphaproteobacteria > Kiloniellales > Kiloniellaceae > Kiloniella. The sequence goes on along the minus strand of NZ_JBLWTH010000002.1, from coordinate 180,089 downwards.
GGAGACGTGGAATGGAAGTTGTGTTGTCCAGAATAGAGCGGACAGATTATTTCTTTATGGATTCAAGGACTTCTCCAAGTAGTGTCGCTGCTTCTGTTGCTGTCTCTATGGGCGTTCCTGTTCTTAGACGCGATGTTTTCATTGATAATGACTATAAAAATACACTGGAAATTTTAAAACAGCTAAAACAAGCCGAACGCATCGCAATAAAGAATGGTCATGCAATTGCAATCGGTCACCCGCATAAATCAACGGTTGAAGTTTTACATAAGTGGATCAAGGAAGCCGAAGACCGCGGGTTTGATATTGTACCGATCTCTCGGATTATGGCATTAAAAAAGCCAAAAGAGTAAAGGTCTCAAATGGCTTTAGAATGTGTGTTTTTAACTTTTTAGATATTGTTTTTTTGGGCTGCAAAACGAACGGCTTCTTCGGCCGAACGGATAAGGGCGCGGGCTTTGTTATGACATTCCTGATATTCTGATTCAGGTACAGAGTCCGCAACCACGCCAGCACCAGCTTGAATATACATTGTTTGGTCTTTGACGATCGCCGTACGCAAAGCAATACAGGTATCCATACCACCACCAGCACCGAAATACCCAACAGCACCGCCATAGATACCACGACGTTCCGGTTCCAGTTCGTCGATTATTTCCATCGCACGTACCTTGGGCGCACCGGACACGGTACCAGCAGGGAAACCTGCGGCGAGAGCATCAATCATATCAGCGCGTTTTGTATCGAGCGTACCCTCGACGTTAGAGACGATATGCATAACGTGGCTGTAGAGCTCAATAATCATGCGCTCGGTCACTTCGATACTACCGACCTCTGCAACGCGCCCGACATCGTTACGGCCCAAATCAAGTAACATTAAATGTTCAGCAAGTTCTTTGGGATCAGAAAGCAGGTCAGCAGCAAGCTCTTTGTCTTCGGCTGAGTTGGCGCCGCGTTTACGCGTACCGGCAATTGGGCGGATCGTGACTTTACCATCCCTGACACGAACAAGGATTTCAGGACTGGACCCAACAACAGAAAAATCACCAAAGTTCAGAAAGAACAGGAAAGGAGAGGGGTTCAATCTCCGTAAGGCCCGATAGAGCGCAAAGGGTGGAAGGGTAAAGGGTACAGAGAAACGCTGTGATAGAACAACCTGGAAAATATCTCCGGCAAGAATGTACTCTTTCGCGCGCTCAACAATTCCATGAAATTCTTCGCGAGTAAGATTGGATGCTGTTTCTGGTAGCACCAAATCGCCTTCAAATGCCTCTGGTTTGTGCTGCAAAGGCGCGTTGAAATCAGCGGTTACGGCGGACAATCGATTATGCGCCGCTTCAAAAGCATCGCGGGCACTGATGGTATCGTTTGGCCAGACAGTAGTTGTGACCAAAATCTGATCTTCTACGCGATCAAAGATGGCTGTTACGGTCGGGCGTAGGTACATTCCTTCGGGCAGCCCCAAGTTATCGGGGTTATCCGTTGGTAGGTGTTCCATTTGACGAACCGTTTCATACCCCATGTAGCCAACAATACCGGCTGCCATTGGTGGGAAATCTTCGGGTAAGTCAAACCTACATTCTGCAACCAGTTTGCGCAAACTTTCCAAAGCTTTGTCATTCTCATCAACAAAAGCATCTGGCGAAGTTTGGTATTGACGATTAATTTCAGCTTTTGATCCGTTACATCGCCATACCAAATCGGGATCAAACCCGATAAAGGAATAGCGTCCAATTGTGTTGCCACCTTCGACTGATTCGAAAAGGAAACTATTGGCGCGTCGTTCTGCCAGTTTCAAAAAGGCAGAAACGGGCGTTTCCAGATCCGCAATCAAGGTCGTCCACACGACTTGTGGTTTCTGTTGATTGTAGGTTTCTAAAAACGCCTCGAATGTAACTGGATTCTTCATTGTTAGTTTTAATTGCTATAAGGGTTGATAACTTGATTGATTGAGTTTTGATTGATCTCCACAACAAAGTCTTTTTCAAGAGCAGATATATACTGTGCGTAAATATCGTTTTTGTAGGAGTTTTCGATTGCTCCCTTTGTGCTCTCAATTTCCTCAGCAACAGCTGATAAATCTGGTTGTTCAATTTCTGTTAGCCTTACAACCAGATACCCTTTGTCGGCTTGACCAGTAATAACGTCACCTTTTTCTGCCTTGTAGATATCCCTTACCAATGCAGGGGCTAGTGCTTCACCGATACTTGCTGAGAAGCGGTTCATCTCAACACCAAATTTGATTAACTCAGCTGCTTCATCTGTCACAGCTTGCAAAGGTGAGCCATTTTTAGCTTCTTCAGCAAGATTTTCTGCGACAGCCTTTGCTTCTTCGTTTCGTTTGTTTTCAAGCCAAGAACTCACCAGTTGAGATTTTACCTCTGCCAAGGGGCGCGGTGCTGGAGGTGTAATTGAATTTACTTTGAGAAGGAAATAGCCACCATTTTCGAGTTCAGTGAGCAAGCTATCTGAACCAGATTCAGTCTGCGCAATAACGTCGCGGAATCGGACATTTTCTGCTAAGCCAAGTTGTGGCAAGCCGCTGCGATCAAGTCCTTCTGCGTCAATTGCGTCGTAACTTAGTATTTCTTGTCCAAGCTTGTTCGCAGATTCTTCTAGTGTCGCGCCTGATGCAATTTCATCATCAAGCTGGTTGGCTATGGAAATGATTTCATCTGTTGCGATGCGTAATGCGGCATCTTTTTTGATTTGCTCTTCTACTTCTTCGAACAGAGCTTCCCGTGCTGGGGAAATTTCAAGAACCGAAACAATATGCCAGCCCAAGGGGGATTTAACCGGAGCAACAACACCTGCGTTTTCCATGCCAAAAACAGAGTCTTGTAGTTCTGGTAATAGATCTGCTTGTTCCATCACTCCAAGATCAATACCTGCAGAGCCCGTTACTTCTGTAGCTATTTCATCAAAGTCAGCACCATTGAGGATCTTTTCGTAAGCTTCATTTGCTTTGGTCTCGTCACTGAGCAGCATTTGAACAAGTTTACGACGATCGGGAAGAGAAAGACTGTCTTTTTGTGCTAAGAATTCTTCTTGAATTTGATCATCTGTCAGAACAACATTCTGGGCCGCTTTTGATGGATCAAGAAAGATGTAGCTGACTGATTTATATTCCGGTGCCAGATAGTTTTGCTTTTCTTCTTCATAGTACGATGCAAGTTCTGCATCTGTCGGGTCCGCGAGCTGAGAAAATCTGCTGTAGGGAATTTCGATATAGTCAACGATACGTTTTTCAGTTTGATAGCTGTAAAGACGTTCGGCCATTTTCTGCGGTACAGGAATTGCCCCTGTGATGGCATTGTTGATTTGCTGTCTTTGTATATCTTTGCTGAGATCAGCAAGAAAAGCTGTTTCTGAAAGACCAGCCTGATAGAGCGTGGATTGAAAGCGTGCTGCATCAAAAAGCCCGGCCTCATTTTTAAAGGCATCAATCTTCTGGATCTCTTTTTGCTGTTGTTCACGCGAAACAGTTAGTCCCATCTCGTCCGATTGCACTTGTGAAAGCGCTCTGGCAACCAATCGTGAAATCACGCGATTGTCGAGGCCGAGTTGCTGAGCTTCCTGTGCATCAAGGGCGCGCCCCAACTGTTGCGAAAGAGCATTGGTCTCACGGGAAAAATCGCTTGCGAACTCGTCTTGGGCGATTTCAATGTCACCAACTTTTGCAACTGTTTGATTGTTGCCGAGGTTTAGGAAAATATCCTGGATACCCCAAGCCGCAAAACTCAGGATTAACAGACAGAATAAAGCCAAAACAACAATACGTTTAAAAAGGCCTGGTTTTTTATGAGCCATAACTTACCCGTGAAATTTTTATAAAGTTAATTTCGTATACATAATCGTGCCGGGCATCTTAGGGATGGAGCAAAGGCTGGGCAACAGGGTTTTTCAAGAATATGCACCATATTACAATGTTGCAAAGTTTTTGACCTCTTTGTCGTGATCAGGCGGCTTGTTCATATTAAAAAATCCTGCAGTCTTGGATTGTTGCGAATGACACTGTATAGATGTGCCCATAATTTACACATTACTAATCAGAGAGAATCGAATATGGCAGGCAAATTTATTGCTGGTAATTGGAAGATGAACGGATCTGTAACCTTTGCTACCGAGTTGGTAGAAGGGCTTTTGGGGAAATTGAACCAGGGTTCTGTATCGTCTGATTTTGTTGTGTGTCCCCCAGCGGCTTTGCTTGGTACTGTTCTCTCGTTGACAAAAGACACTGATCTTGCTGTAGGTGGTCAGGATTGTCATGCCAATGTATCTGGGGCCCATACGGGGGATACATCTGCCGAATTACTCAAAGATATTGGCTGCGGATATGTCATAACAGGACACTCTGAAAGACGTACGGATCACGGCGAGACCAATGCAGATGTAAACGCTAAGAGCGCTGCTGCCCTCAAAGCAGGTCTGACCCCAATAATCTGCATTGGCGAAACCGAAGAAGAGCGTGTATCAGGTGAGACTTTGAGCGTGATCAAAGCGCAGGTAACAGAATCACTGCCTGATGATTGTGATCCGGATAATATTGTGCTCGCATATGAGCCTGTATGGGCCATTGGTACAGGAAAAACAGCAACGCCGGAAGATGTTGCTGACGTACATAATTTTATTCGCAGTCTGCTAAATGATCGTTTTGGTGAAGATGCCGCAAAAAAAATTCGAATACTTTATGGTGGATCCGTGAAGCCAGAAAATGCGGCTGAACTGCTTGCTGTGTCTAATGTTGACGGTGCTTTGGTTGGTGGCGCGAGCTTAAAAGTAGAAGATTTTTGGGCGATTGGTGTTAGATGACACTGGTCATATCGATCTGAAAAGGCTAAATAGCCTGTTAAGTTTTGAATAGGTGCATGATAACTACACACTCTGGGTAGATTTAGAGTGTGTGGTTTAGTGTTGAATAGGGATAGTATATCCCGGAAAGTTTGAGAGACTACTAACGATGAACAACGTCCTTTTGGTCATTCATTTGTTGATTACTTTGTCCCTTATTGGCGTCGTCCTTGTGCAGAAAAGCGAAGGCGGTGCCCTTGGAATGGGAGGAAGCGGTTCCGGTGGTGGTTCAGGCGGCTTTGGTGGTTTTCTCACCGGGCAAGGCACTGCAAACCTGCTAACCCGTACAACAGCAATCTTGGCGGCAGCTTTTATTGCTTCTAGTTTGTTGCTGACAATCCTTGCAGATACAGGACGTACAACAAGTTCTATTACGGATGATATTACTGTTCCTGCAATTCAAACCGAGACTGAGCAACCAGTTGCTCCTCCGGTTTCAGAATAAGTTTCGGATTATTTCCGTTACGTACTATCATTGACCGGGACCAGTAAGGTCCCGGTTTTGTTGAAACTGAATTAAGTGACAACGAGTTTCATGACGCGCTTTATATTTATTACCGGTGGTGTGACTTCTTCTTTAGGGAAGGGGTTGACCTCCGCGGCTGTTGGTGCGCTGCTTCAAGCGCGTGGCTACAAGGTCCGCCTACGTAAACTTGACCCCTATCTCAACGTCGATCCCGGCACGATGAGCCCTTATCAACATGGTGAAGTTTTTGTGACCGACGACGGTGCAGAAACAGATTTGGATCTTGGACACTACGAGCGCTATACGGGGGTATCAGCCCGTAAAAGTGACAACGTAACAACTGGGAAAATCTATTCCGAGGTTTTGGCGAAAGAACGCCGTGGCGATTATCTGGGCGCAACTATTCAGGTTATCCCGCACATTACGAATGCGATTAAAGAATTTGTAATGTCTGATCTGGGGGATGAAGACTTCATCCTTTGCGAGATTGGGGGAACCGTTGGGGATATTGAAGGGCTCCCGTTCTTGGAAGCAATTCGTCAACTCGGGAATGAGCTTGGGCGTGAACGCAGCCTGTTTATCCATTTGACGCTTATTCCTTATTTGAAAGCGGCGGGTGAGCTGAAAACAAAGCCTACACAGCACTCTGTAAAAGAATTGCAATCCGTAGGTATTCAGCCAGACATGCTTTTGTGTCGTTGTGAACAGGAAATTCCTGAAGGGTCTCTTCGCAAGATTGCCCAGTTCTGTAACGTGCGCGAAACAGCCGTTATTCCGGCTCTTGATGTTGATACGATTTATGCTGTGCCTCGGGCATATCATGAACGGGGTCTGGACGAAGAAGTTTGCCGTCATTTTGGTATTGAGCCGAAAAAAGAACTCGACTTATCACGTTGGGATCAGGTGACGAATACTATTCGTGAACCTGATGGTGAAGTGACGATTGGGGTTGTGGGTAAATATACATCTTTATTAGATGCCTATAAATCACTTGCTGAAGCGTTGGTTCACGGTGGTATCGCCAATAACGTCAAAGTTAAAATCAACTGGCTGGATTCACAGATCTTTGAAAGCGAAGGGGCGATTGAAGCCCTGGAAAATGTTCATGGTATTCTGGTGCCAGGTGGTTTTGGCGAGCGTGGCTCTGAAGGTAAAATTGCTGCAGCTGGTTTTGCACGTAAAACAAATGTGCCTTACTTTGGTATTTGTTTTGGTATGCAAATGGCGGTTCTTGATGCTGCGCGTAACCTTGCGGGACTAGAAGATGCTAGTTCTTCCGAATTTGGACCGTGTGATGAGCCCCTTGTTGGTATCATGACAGAGTGGGCGCGCGGCAACGAGATGGAACAACGTTCGTATGGTAGCGATCTGGGTGGAACAATGCGCCTGGGTAGTTATCCTTGCGCACTTGCCGAAGGATCAAAGGTCCGTGAAGCCTATGGCACAGAACTTGTTGAAGAGCGTCACCGTCACCGTTATGAGGTGAACATTAACTATCGTGAAAAACTCGAAGCTTCTGGGCTTAAATTCTCTGGATTGTCACCAGATGGTAAACTTCCTGAAATTGTTGAGTTGGAAGATCATCCTTGGTTTATTGGCGTTCAGTTCCATCCAGAGCTGAAATCTAGGCCTTTCGAACCGCATCCGCTTTTCACTTCTTTTGTGAAAGCCGCGATAGAACAGTCTCGCCTTGTTTAAGTCTCGGGTTGATAAAACTTGGGTTCAATGAACTAGGTGGTGTAATTTATAGGGAAGAATAGGAAGTAATTTTTATGGCAGTGCATGCAGACCTTCAATCGCGACACGTTAAAGTTGGTAATGTTACTTTTGGTAATGACTTACCATTCGTATTGATTGCAGGTCCTTGCCAAATGGAAGGCAGGGCGCATGCACTGGAAATGGCAGAGGTCTTAACCAAAGCCTGTGAAAAGCTTTCTGTTCCCCTTATTTACAAATCTTCTTTTGATAAAGCCAACCGTACTAGCCTTAGTTCTTCTCGGGGCATTGGGATGGATGAAGCTTTATCTATTTTTGAAGAAATCAAATCCAAGTTTGGATGTCCGGTTATTACCGATGTACATGCAGCACATCAGTGTGAACCTGTTGCACAGGTCGTTGATGTCTTGCAAATTCCAGCCTTTCTGTGCCGTCAGACTGATCTATTGGTTGCTGCTGCTAAAACAGGTCGGGCAATCAATGTCAAAAAAGGGCAGTTTCTAGCCCCTTGGGATATGGCAAACGTCTCTCAGAAAATTATCGACTCAGGTAATGACAAGGTAATGGTGTGTGAGCGCGGCGCATCGTTTGGGTATAACACGTTGGTATCGGATATGCGTTCTTTGCCAATCATGGCGATGGGAACTGGTTGTCCTGTTGTGTTTGATGCAACGCATTCTGTGGCTCAGCCTGGTGGTCAGGGTGCGACCTCTGGCGGTCAGAGAGAATTCATTTCTGTATTGGCCCGCGCTGCCGTGTCTGTCGGTGTTGCTGGCCTCTTTATGGAAACTCATCAGGATCCTGATAATGCCCCTTGTGATGGGCCAAACATGATCCGGGTGCAAGAGCTTCCAGAGCTTCTTTCGCTTCTGGTTGAACTCGACAAACTGGCAAAAGCACATCCTGTGTCTATTGCTTAATTATGATACCGAGGCCTGCCCCTCTCTGCGCCTCAACTTTCTTAACGGAGATAGAATAAAATGACGGCGATCATCGACATACAAGGTCGTGAGATCCTCGATTCTCGTGGCAACCCTACCGTAGAAGTTGACGTTCTTTTGGAAAGTGGCGCCTTTGGGCGTGCTGCAGTGCCTTCTGGTGCTTCAACAGGAATTTATGAAGCTGTTGAGCTTCGCGATCAGGATAAAGGACGCTATCTTGGCAAAGGGGTTCTTAAGGCTGTTGAATCTGTAAACGAAGAAATTCTTGAAGCCCTTATCGGTTTGGATGCAGAAGACCAGCTTTTGATCGATCAGGTTATGATTGATCTTGATGGCACTGAAAATAAATCCCGTTTAGGGGCGAATGCTATTCTGGGCGCAAGTTTGGCTGTTGCGAAAGCATCTGCAGAAGATGCTGGTCTGCCTTTGTACCGTTATGTTGGCGGTGCTTTTGCGAGAACCCTTCCTGTGCCGATGATGAATATCATCAATGGCGGTGCGCATGCTGACAATCCTATTGATATTCAAGAATTTATGGTGATGCCTGTTGGGGCAGCTTCTGGTTCTGATGCAATCCGGATGGGCGCAGAGATTTTTCACTCGCTAAAAAAATCACTTAGCGATGCCGGTCATAACACTAATGTTGGGGACGAGGGTGGTTTTGCGCCAAGTCTTGCCTCTACAGATGAAGCATTAAACTTTATTACAAAAGCTGTTGGTAACGCAGGTTACAACTTGGGTGATGACGTGATGTTGGCACTTGATTGTGCTTCTTCCGAGTACTTCAAAGACGGCAAATACGAACTGTCTGGTGAAGGAAAATCACTGGGCGCTGACGAAATGGTTCGTTACCTTGAAGACCTTGTTAACCGCTATCCAATTCTTTCCATCGAAGACGGCATGGCCGAAGATGACTGGGATGGTTGGAAGTCTTTGACACAAGCAATTGGCAATAAAGTACAGCTGGTTGGTGATGATCTCTTCGTGACCAACCCAAAACGTCTCCTGCGTGGTCTGGAAACGGATACTGCGAACTCTATCCTGATTAAGGTCAATCAGATTGGTACGCTTTCTGAAACTCTTGAAGCTGTCGATATGGCACATAAAGCTGGCTATACAGCCGTTATGTCGCATCGTTCCGGTGAGACAGAAGATAGCACAATTGCTGATTTGGCTGTGGCCACGAACTGTGGGCAGATTAAAACTGGCTCTCTTTCCCGTTCAGATCGGATCGCGAAATATAACCAGCTTATCCGTATCGAAGAAGAGTTAGGGTCAATGGCCCATTACGCTGGACGTAGCGTTCTGCGTAAGTAATTTAAATATATATTAAAAGCGGTACTGGAATTTATTCGGAACCGTTTCATATAAAAGATCGACAGGGGCCTTGGAGTGAACCGAGGCCCCTGTTTTATTATGGTATGATGTTTGATCCGATAAATACTACCAGAGCAATGGATTTAATGGTGTTTATGTTCCAAGGCAAATGAAAGGGTAGAGAAATAACCCTCTTTATCTGCATCAGTTTTGTCTTCGAGTTCTTTGGTTGTCGAGACTGCAATTACGTTTAATTCCTGGTTCCTTATTGTAATTGTTACTTCACCATTTTCGTCAGTGATCAATTTCTTAGCTGCTTCGTCATTGACGTAATCAGCGATTACCTTCAATCCTTCTACAGGTTTTTTATTCAAAAGAACCCGAAGAGACAGCTTGCCTCCTTGCTCTAGATCATGCGGGTTTTGCAGGGGAAAAATTTCTAATGGTAGGCCCAGAGGTTTTTCTAAGGCACTTGCACCAAGAGGAATGTGCGTGGTGTATTTAAAATAATGTCCTGCAGATACTGGATTTTCTACCTGTGATTTTTTTAGGTTATGCCATTTTCCTTTTGTGTCTTTTGTCCAATATCCATTATCGAAAACGGCTGTGACAGCTTGTGTTTTCTTTGGAATTTTAATGTTGATATAACTTTCAGTCTTACGCGTTTTCCCTGTGTTCACTGTGCCGTCTGGCATGTGTATTTGGACTGATTTCAGCTTTTCATCCTGATAGGAGTCATCTGACGCACCATGACCATAGACGATAGATGGCTCGCCAAAACGATCAGTAATCCATATGCCATGCGCAAAGCTGGTTGTGGGGAGGAGGGTAAGTAATAGGGCAGGGAGAAGTTTTCTCATTGTAAAAATATCTTTGGTTTTTGAATGTTATTGTCGTCAGGCCTGTTGAGTCCAGTGATTGAAGCAATCTTTATGTTGCGATTGCCAAGTTTCAGGAAGAAATTCGTCTTCTTTGACTAAGCAGTCATTAAGCCGGTTAATTATTTCTTCTTTATTCATTTGAGAACCAATGAAAACGATTTCGTTTCGACGGTCACCAAATGCGGGATCCCAATTTTTTTTAATTTGTGTGATGAATTCTTGATCGTCTGGCCACCTGTTTTTGGGGACAGAAGACCACCATTTACCAATCAATTCCGTCGTAGTGTATTTTCCTGCTTGGGACATTTCGCCAACTTGATCTGGTCGATTTGATAGCCAGAAATGACCCTTTGATCTGAGGACACCGTTTTGTTTTTGGCTAAAGAAGTGTGCAATTTTTTCAGGAACGAACGGTTTTTTTGACCTATAAACAAAGCTGTGGATGTCATATTCTTCTGTTTCAGGAACATGATTTTCGTATCCATAAAGTTCTTTTGCCCAAAGAGGGTGTTCATGGGCTTTTTCAAAGCTAAAACGATGTGTATCAAGAAGTTCTGTTAGGGGGACTTTTGCTTGTTGTGTTTCAAAAACAGTTGCATCAGGGTTTAGAGCCTTAATTACTTTTCTAACTTCTTTTAATGTTTCTTCTGATGCGAGGTCAGTTTTGTTCAGAATAATAGTACTTGAGAATTCAATCTGATCGACATGCAAGTTAACAAGGGAGCGTTTGTCATCTGGACCGAGTGATTCTTCGGTGTCACATAGCAGGTCAGAAGAGGAGAAGTCATTTAATAAATTTCCCGCATCAATAACCGTAACCATGTTGTCTAGGGTGGTCACATCTGAGAGGCTAAAGCCATTTTCGTCTCTGAATTCAAAAGTACTTGCAACGGGAAGGGGTTCTGAAATCCCAGATGATTCGATAATTAAGTGGTCGAATTTATTGGAGCCTGCCAAGTTATTGACTTCTTGAAGTAAATCTTCTCTTAATGTGCAACAAATGCAACCGTTCGTCATTTCAACAAGGTTTTCATCCGTTTGAGAAAGAGATGAATTTTTGTATTGAAGAACATCAGCGTCGATATTCACTTCGCTCATGTCGTTTACGATAACAGCAACTCTTTCGAGTTCCGTATTGTTGAGAATTTGGTTTAAAAGGGTTGTTTTGCCTGCCCCAAGAAAACCAGAAAGGACTGTTACACTTAGTTTGTTCATAATTATCACCTCAAATCAGACGTTTGAACAATTGTTATGTTATAACATAACCCATGTCAATTGTGTTTTTGTGTTCTGTATTGAGCATTAATGCTTTGTTTATTCCCAATAACTATTTTATCTGTTAGATTAGTTAGGCTGCATGCAAATAAAATTGATTTAGAGTAAATGTCTTTATTTAGAGAGATTCATAAACGATCCCGTGTCGTGATCCCGCAGGTCTTGGGCGCGTCACTGGTTGCTTATTTCGCGTATCACACAATTGAAGGTGATCGCGGGGTTTGGGCGTGGATCCATCTCACCCAAAATCTGCAAGCCAAACAAATTGAAATGGTTGGTGTTCAAAGTGATCGCCAAGAACTGGAATCAAGGGTTGCCCTTTTGCGTCCTGATAACTTGGATCCTGACCTTTTGGAAGAACGGGCGCGGGATGTTCTTAATTACGGTCGCGAAAACGAATATCTGGTTATAAAACAGCGCTAAAATAATTAACTAAATATTGTGCAATGCAGCATTCTTTCTTGGGTTAACTTATTTTCAGTTAATGTAGAAAAAATCCTTATAAATCAAGATCATAAAATCTATTGTAATAAAATTACTTTTCCCTTATTTTAGGTGCGAGACATAAACCCCTTAGTGCGTAACACTAACTTGAACGGGAAACCTCGCATGGCGACTAAAAAAACGCCCACCAAACGGGCCCCTAAGAAACGGACAGCCTCTTCTGCGCTTCCATCCGACGTTAACAATGAAATGATCCTTGATTTTTATCGTGAAATGCTTTTGATCCGCCGCTTTGAAGAAAAAGCGGGACAATTGTATGGCATGGGCTTGATCGGTGGATTTTGTCACCTTTACATCGGGCAGGAAGCTGTCGTTGTTGGCATCCAGTCTGTGTTAGAAGATCGTGATACGATTCTGACATCTTATCGTGACCACGGACACATGCTTGCTTGTGGTATGGATCCTGATGGTGTGATGGCTGAACTTACCGGGCGTATCGGCGGATACTCCAAAGGTAAGGGCGGTTCTATGCACATGTTTAGCGAAGAAAAAGGCTTCTATGGTGGGCATGGTATTGTTGGTGCTCAGGTTCCTATTGGAACAGGCATTGCCTTTGCTCATAAGTATCTGGACGAAAATGCAGTCAATGTTGCCTATTTGGGTGATGGCGCATTGAATCAGGGGCAGGTTTATGAATCATTCAACATGGCTTCCTTATGGGATCTGCCTGTTGTTTATGTCATTGAAAACAACCGTTATGGCATGGGAACGTCAACTGAACGTTCTTCTGCGAATAGCACTGAACTTTATCATCGTGGCAGTGCCTATGGAATTCCCGGTATGCAAGTTGATGGTATGGACGTTGTTGCTGTGCGTGAAGCGGCTAAGATTGCTGTGGAACATGCCAGAAGTGGCAAGGGCCCGTACATCATGGAGATGATGACCTATCGTTATCGTGGGCATTCCATGTCTGATCCAGCTAAATACCGTTCAAAAGAAGAAGTTCAAAAAGTGCGTGAAGAACGCGATCCAATTGAACGTCTCCGCGCGGTCATGGATAAAAAGAATGTGATAGACGAAGCAGGTATGAAGCAAATCGATAAGGATGTTAAAGCGATTGTTTCCAAATCTGCTGAATTTGCACAGTCTAGCCCCGAGCCAGATCCTTCTGAACTTTACACCGATGTGTACGCTGACGCGTAAGCTGTCCGTCATTCCGGAGAAGAAAATATGCCAATAGAAATTCTTATGCCTGCGCTTTCCCCCACTATGACAGAGGGGAAACTTGCGCGTTGGATGAAAAACGAAGGCGACAGTGTATCATCAGGTGATATTCTGGCCGAAATTGAAACAGATAAAGCGACGATGGAAGTAGAAGCCGTTGACGATGGGATTATTGGTAAGATCCTTGTTGATGGTGATACGGATAATGTTGCTGTAAATACCCCAATCGCCCTTCTTCTTGAAGAGGGCGAAAGTGATGCGGACCTCAGTAATTATTCAGCTGCGGCACCTGCTGCTCAAACTGAATCCCAGCCAGCCGCAGTATCATCCGAGTCTGCCAATGTGGCTGCACCAGAAGCACCAAAAGCAGAATCTGTTGCGCCAGAGAGCGAATGGGACGGACCTGTTATCAGCACGACAGTTCGCGAAGCGTTGCGTGATGCAATGGCAGAAGAAATGCGCCGTAATGAAAAAGTATTCCTCATGGGTGAAGAAGTCGCTCAATACCAAGGGGCTTACAAGATCAGTCAAGGGCTGCTTGATGAGTTTGGTGCCAAGCGCGTTATTGATACACCCATTACAGAGCATGGTTTTGCCGGGTTGGGTGTTGGTGCCGCGTTTTATGGTCTAAACCCGATTGTTGAATTTATGACGTTCAACTTTGCGATGCAGGCGATTGACCACATTATTAACTCAGCAGCAAAAACACGTTACATGTCTGGTGGTCAGGTTAGCAGTCCGATTGTTTTCCGTGGACCTAACGGTGCGGCATCCCGTGTTGGTGCTCAGCATTCTCAATGTTATGCAAGTTGGTATGCGCATTGTCCGGGGCTTAAAGTTGTGTCCCCTTATTCTGCGGCAGATGCCAAGGGACTGCTTAAGTCTGCCATTCGTGATCCGAACCCGGTGATCTTCCTGGAGAATGAACTTCTCTACGGACAGAGTTTTGACGTGCCGGATACGGATGATTGGACCGTGCCAATTGGTAAAGCCAAGATTGTTCGCCCGGGTACTGACGTTACTATCGTGACTTTCTCTATTATGGTTGGAAAAGCTTTGGAAGCGGCAGAAGAGCTTGCGAAAGAAGGCATTTCTGCAGAAGTTATTGATTTAAGGACAATTCGTCCACTGGATACCGAGACCATTCTTAATTCCGTGCGTAAGACCAATCGTCTTGTGACGGTTGAAGAGGGCTGGGCTTTCTCTGGTGTTGGGTCTGAAATTTCAGCAATGGTTATGGAACAGGCGTTTGATTACCTTGATGCTCCTGTTCAACGTGTTGCGGGTGTTGACGTTCCGTTGCCTTATGCCGCGAACCTTGAGCAGCTTGCGCTACCACAGAGTTCTCACATTGTTACTTCGGCCAAAGAAGTCTGCTATCGCTCATAAGTAGAGCAGGGGAGAAATACGATGCCTATAAATATTCTTATGCCCGCCCTGTCGCCTACAATGACAGAAGGTACATTATCCCGTTGGCTGGTGAATGAAGGTGATACTGTTAATTCCGGTGATGTTCTTGCCGAAATTGAAACTGATAAAGCGACAATGGAAGTAGAGGCGGTTGAGGAAGGTACAATTGCCAAGATTCTTGTTCCCGGCGGAACTGAAGGTGTAGCAGTTAATCAGACGATTGCTGTCTTGCTGGAAGAAGACGAAGATGCCAGTGCGTTAGAGAATTTTTCATCTGAAACTGAAGCATCTGCCGCTAAGGCTGAGCCGAAGCAAGAAGAATCTGCTTCCGCTGCGTCAACAGCAGAGAAAGCGCTACCATCAACACCACCGTCAACGCCAACTGGGCCAGCACCTGTTTCTGCAAGTGGTGAGCGTATTTTTGCAAGTCCGCTTGCCAGACGCATGGCTTCTCAGGAAAATCTTGATCTTTCTGCCCTTAAGGGGTCTGGCCCTCATGGTCGTATTGTAAAGGCTGATATCTTGTCCGCTCTGGAACAGGGGATTGGTAAAGCGAGTACACCTGCAGGAGCATCTGCTGCGGCTCCGGCCAAGACTGCGCCTGATGCATCGGGACCAAACGCACGCGAACTCGCTGATATGCTTGGTATGGAATACGATTTGGAGCCGTTGAGCTCTATGCGTCGTGTGATTGCCAACCGCCTGAGTGAGTCCAAACAGACCGTTCCGCATTTCTACCTCACGGTTGATTGTGAAATGGATAAGCTACTCGCATTCCGTAAAGAATTGAATGCAAGTGGTGATGTGAAGATTTCCGTGAATGACTTTGTTATTCGTGCGGCGGCTCTGGCGTTGAAAAAAGTACCTGCGGCAAACGCCTCATTTAGTGATGAAGGCATTCTTAGCTACAAAAACGCTGATATATCTGTGGCTGTTGCAACACCATCAGGTCTGATCACGCCAATCATTAAAGCCGCTCAGAATAAAGGTCTTGGTGTTATCTCTAGCGAGATGAAAGATCTGGCCGGGCGTGCACGTGATGGGAAGCTGAAACCCGAAGAATATCAGGGGGGAACATTCTCGATCTCTAACCTTGGTATGTTTGGTATTAAAGACTTCTCTGCCATTATCAATCCACCACAGGGGTGTATTCTTGCTGTTGGTGCTGGTGAGCAGCGTCCTGTCGTTAAAGATGGTGCCTTGGCAATTGCGACAGTGATGACCTGTACCCTATCTGTTGATCACCGTGTGGTCGATGGTGCGGTTGGTGCAGAGTACATGGCCGCATTTAAAGCCTTGATCCAAGAACCTCTCTCCATGCTTCTTTAGGGGGATGAAACTATGAGTGATACTAACTTTGACGTTATTGTTCTTGGTGGTGGCCCTGGGGGGTATGTGGCGGCGATCCGTTCGGCACAGCTGGGCCTGAAAACTGCTGTGGTGGAAAAAGATCTCCTTGGCGGGATTTGCCTGAACTGGGGATGTATTCCGACGAAGGCATTGCTGCGATCTGCAGAAATTTACCGTAACATGAAACATGCGGAAGACTATGGTTTATCCGCATCAAATGTCAGCTTTGATTTGCAAAAAATCGTTGAGCGTTCCAAAGGTGTTTCAAAGCAGCTTAACGGCGGTGTTGGCCACCTTCTCAAGAAAAACAAGGTAACGGTTTTTGACGGCACGGGTACTTTAACCGCTGCTGGCAAGATGACGGTTGAAGGCAAAGATAAGAAAAAAACGGCTTTAACAGCCAAAAATATTATCATTGCAACAGGTGCTCGTGCCCGAACTCTTCCGGGATTAGAGCCTGATGGCAAGCTTGTTTGGACCTATCGTGAAGCTTTGCGTCCTGATACGATGCCCAAATCAATGTTGGTTGTTGGGTCTGGTGCTATTGGTATCGAATTTGCCGATTTCTACAGCACACTCGGTGCCGAGGTAACGGTTGTTGAGGTTGTTGATAAAATCTTGCCCGTGGAAGATGATGAGATTTCAAAGCTAGCCCAAAAGCAGTTGGGTAAACATGGTTTGAAATTCCGCACAGGAACTAAGGTCAGCAAGCTCGATAAAAAATCCAATCAGGTCACTGCGACACTTGAGAAAAATGGCAAGACTGAGCAGATCACCGTTGATCGTGTGATTTCCGCTGTTGGTGTTGTTGGGAATATCGAAAACCTTGGTTTGGAAGCCCTTGGTATCAAAACTGATCGTGGCTGTATTGTTACGGATGAGTTTTCGCGCACCAATGTACCGGGTGTTTTTGCGATCGGTGATGTGGCTGGTCCGCCAATGTTGGCGCACAAGGCTGAACACGAAGGTGTTGTTTGTATTGAAAAGATTGCGGGTTTGTCTGCGCATCCGATTGATAAGTCAAAGATCCCTGGTTGTACCTATTGCCATCCACAGATTGCATCTGTTGGTCTGAACGAACAGACGGCCAAAGCAGAAGGTCGAGATGTTAAAATTGGACGCTTCCCTTTTGCGGGTAACGGAAAGGCTATTGCGCTTGGTGAGGCCGAAGGTCTGGTCAAAACGATCTTTGATGCCAAGACGGGTGAACTACTCGGGGCACATATGATTGGCGCGGAAGTCACTGAACTTATTCAGGGATTTGTTGTCGCGATGGGACTTGAGACAACCGAAGAAGAGCTTATGCACACTGTCTTCCCGCATCCAACCTTGTCAGAGATGATGCATGAATCTGTGCTGGATGCCTATGGTCGGGCGATTCACTTCTAGGTGTGATTTTGCCGCAGGCAATCTTAAAGCTTGAGATTTTGCTGTAATTCCATATGTATTGCAGCATGTAACAGGAAGGCGCTTTCTGCCTTCCTGTTAGTAACGGCGTGTAAACCTCTTCCATTGTAGGATTGGTTCGCGAAATGGTCGGAGTTAGTTGATGACAGAAACCATGGTTTCAGAGCAAACAACATCCCAGCTAGAGGGAAAAGAACGCGCAGAGCGTATTATTTCCACAAAGGATGACCGTGCGAAGATGCGGCACCCTGAAAAGGCCAAACGTCCCGACTCTCCTATCCAGCGAAAGCCTTCTTGGATAAGAGTAAAAGCACCGGTATCCAAAGGGTATCAGGAAACACGCAAGCTAATGCGTGATAACAATCTTCATACTGTGTGCGAAGAAGCAGCATGCCCTAATATTGGCGAATGCTGGTCAAAAAAACATGCTACAATGATGATCATGGGCGGGATTTGTACTCGTGCTTGTTCATTCTGTAATATCGCGACGGGTAAACCTAATCCGTTAAGTCCGCTTGAACCTTATAGCGTTGCAGCGGCTGTTGCTAAGTTACAGTTGCGTCATGTTGTGATTACGTCGGTGGACCGTGACGATCTGGATGATGGTGGTGCCGAGCACTTCTCAAAGGTGATTGCGGCGACACGCAAAGATGCTCCGGATACAACAATCGAGATTCTGACGCCTGATTTCAGGCACAAAGATGGTGCGTTGGAAGTCGTCGTAAAGGCAAAACCAGATGTGTTTAACCACAATCTGGAAACGGTTCCGCGTTTGTATACCACAGTGCGTCCCGGTGCCCGCTATTACCACAGTTTGAAAATTCTGGATCGCGCTAAAGAACTTGACCCAACACTCTTTACGAAATCTGGACTGATGGTTGGACTGGGTGAAAGTAAAGATGAAGTGCTACAGGTTATGGATGATATGCGTTCTGCTGATGTGGATTTTCTGACGATTGGGCAGTATCTACAGCCAACGCCGAAGCATCATCCTGTTGATCGTTTTGTCGACCCGGAAGAATTCAAGTTTTATGAAAAGATGGCGTATAACAAAGGGTTCTTGCATGTTGCATCCACACCTTTGACGCGCTCATCCTATCATGCTGACGAAGATTTTCAGGAATTAAGAAAAGCCAGAGAAGAAAAGCTGTCTCGTTCTTGATTTTGGACACTAAAAATGCCTATTCACGCTGAAAAAAAAGTACTGAAGTTCAAACCAGAGCAAGTTTTCGAAATGGTTGCAGATGTTGAGCGCTATCCAGATTTCTTGCCCTGGTGCGTGGGGGCTAGGATAAAGAGTCGGCAAGATACAAGGATATTTGCTGATCTAATCATCGGTTTTAAGATGGTCAGAGAGAAGTTTACCAGTCGCGTTGATCTTCATCGCGAACAGTTACGTATTGATGTTGCTTATGTTGATGGTCCCTTTAAGTACCTGACCAACACATGGATCTTTGAAGAGCACCCAGAAGGGTGTCTTGTCGATTTCCATGTAGATTTTGAATTTAAATCAAAAATGCTGCAATTGATCATGGAGCCATTTTTCCATGAAGCTGTCAGACGTATGGTTCATGCATTTGAAGCCAGAGCTGCGACTTTGTATGTGCCGTATGATGGCGAAGGCTGCACATCAGCTTAAAAACTCAATAGCTTTAAAGACTCTTTTATGTATATCAGCGTGATGGGGTGTGAAGACGTCGGGTAAACTTTTATTGTGTTCCGGGAAGATTTGCACCCTGAGAAAGCGCATAATAAAGCGCTGTTGTCATAAACATATTAAATCCCGAATGTAGAATGATTGCTGGCCAAAGAGATTGGCTTTTGTAAACGATCAAGGAAAAAGCTATCCCGGCGACCATTAGTGCTGGGATTAAAGCAGGGATGCCGTGAGTTGAGGCAAAGAGCAGTGAGCTGATCAAAATTGCGATATATTTACCAAATTTTTGGTCAAGCCATCCAAGAATGACGCCTCTAAAAACCACCTCTTCACCAAAGGGGGCAATAATGCCTGTTGCGATCATTGTTATAATATAAGCATCCCACTTAAACCCTTGAGGTGCCAGCATTTCAAGCTGTGGATTGACGAATTCAGTGTTGATTAATTGTGTCGCCGCGACATTTACAATGCCAACTGTAGCGACGAGCGGTAAGGTTAAAAGTACCGCGCGATAACACCAATTTACAGATGTTGGTAATAATCCGAGGTTTTGCCAGTTCAGACCGTATTTTTTTAGCAGGACATTTCGTACTATAATTAGAATAAGTAAATTCTGTATCAGAACCAAAAGGATTAGTGGGTACGAAATGGATGAACCGTTTTCTGTTTCTGAGAAAAAAGCAGGTAGGAAATAGGCGATGCCTTTGATGGCAACCAAGAATAAAATAAATGCGAGGATAAGTTGGCTAAGAGGGACATCCGCAAGAGATGCAATGCGATCCCTTGGAGATGTTTGTTCGTCAATATGTGTGTTCATAAAAGTCTGTTTTTTAAGAAAGAAAGGGCTGCATGAACAGTTTGCTGTCGAACAGATGTCCGATCACCTTCAAATCGATAGCTTTGATAGAGGGTACGATCATTTTCTAATGCAGTTCCGATAAATACAGTACCAACAGGTTTTTGTGACGTTCCGCCGCCGGGACCTGCAACGCCTGTTACAGACACTGTTAGCTGAGCATTAGAGTGTTTCATTGCGCCTTCGGCCATTGACGATGCGACTGGTGAACTGACAGCGCCGTGCATCGATATTTGTTCTGTACGGACACCAAGCATTTCATGTTTTGCTTCATTTGAGTAGGTAACAAAACCTCTGTCCACGACATCCGAAGATCCTGCAATCTCGGTCAATGCGCCTGCAATTAACCCTCCGGTGCAAGATTCTGCGGTGGCAATTTGAAAGCCTTTAGCACGACAGAGTTCAAGTATTTCCGTAGCAAGTGTATCAATCTCAGACGTTAGGGGCATGATGGCTTCCTAAAAGCGTTCTAGAAGCTCACGAGTATAGGGGATAAATTCATAAAGAAGGTAAAATGTTATCAGGGCGTATAATCCAGCGACCATATCGTCAGACATAATGCCTAGGCCGCCTTTGACATTTTGATCTAACCAGTTGGCCGGAAAAACTTTGACGATGTCGAAAAAGCGGAAGATCAAAAAGCTGATGAGAAAAAGAATAGGGTTCAGGGGAACAAAAGCTAGCGCAAGCCATTGGCCTGCAACTTCGTCAATAACAACGGCGCCGGGGTCTTCTTTGCCAAGAGCCGTTGAATATTGGCCGCTTGCCCAAATTCCAACGCCATAAGCTATGAGAGAGGCAATGATCAATCCGACAGAGCCTGTGTAATATGAAATAAACCAAGCAAAAGGGAGGGCCGCTAGCGAGCCCCATGTGCCAGGAGCGAACTTTATAAGACCTGCGCCGAACCAAGTTGAAATCAAGGCGGCAGGGTGAAAAGATGAGAGTTGTTTTTGAGACATATGCGCGTCTTTACAATGTTAATTTGTTTGATTTGGTTTAGTCGTCAGAGGGAAGTTGAATTGTTGCAACTGCCTGAGCAGCAATACCTTCTTCCCGGCCTGTAAAACCGAGTTTTTCAGATGTGGTGGCTTTAATACTGACACGGCTGGAGGCGATGCCCAAAATTTCGGCCATCTTTGTGACCATTATTTCTCTGTTCGGACCTATTTTAGGTTTTTCGCAAATAATAGTTACATCGACATGTATGATTTTACCTTGTCTAGTAAGGACCCGGTCACGGGCAAAAATGAGAAATTGGTCTGACAACGCACCTTTCCATTGCGGATCGGTAGGTGGAAAATGGGTCCCAATGTCACCTTCACACAACGCACCAAGTATCGCATCAGTCAGTGCATGAAGACCAACATCAGCGTCGGAATGGCCTTTGAGTTTTTTTGTATGCGGGATATCAACACCGCAAAGTGTGACGTGATCACCTTCTTCAAAGCAGTGTACGTCGTATCCAAAGCCAGTTCTGCTTTCCATATTTAGCTCTTTAGTTTGCATGTTCTTGTGGATCATGGTTGCTTGAATCATATCTTCTGGTGTCGTGATTTTAAAATTTTCTTTGCCAGATTTTACAATTGATATCTGATGACCGAATGCTTCTGCAACAGCGGCATCATCTGTGTAATTTTCCAGATTGTTGGTGGCTATATGCGCATCACGTATTAAATCAAAGGGAAATGCTTGGGGTGTTTGTGCATGCCAAAGTTCGTCTCTGGCAACATTTTTAAGGATTGTGTTATTTGTAACCTGCTTAAGGCTATCCACAACGGGCGAGGCAGCAATGGCTGCTTTTCCAGAGGTGCCTGCATGAACGAGATTACTGATGACGTTATGGTTGGTAAAAGGGCGAGCAGCATCATGGATAAGGACAACGTTGGGACTTGTTTTTGCTAGTGCTTGTAAGCCATTCAATACTGATTCTTGACGTGTAGCCCCCCCAAAAGCAATACGGACCTTGTTAATAAACTCAAGGCACTCGTGCTTAAAAAGATCTTCATCATCAGGGTGAATGACAACAAGAACCCCATCAATGTCTGGGTGTTTAAAAAAATTATCGAGTGTCAGGGCAAGAATACTGGTATCACCTAACTTGAGATACTGCTTTGGAAGGTCAGTTCCTACACGGCGGCCCCTGCCTGCGGCGACAATGATTGCCCAGGTTCCGGACATAGGCGTATTCTCCTGATTTCGATTCTTGCCAATTTAGGCTAATTTACAGTAGTAACAAAATGATATGTAACAAAGGCTAATCAGATGTCTAGTAAGAAGGTACGATTATGACCGTTTTTTGGGGAATGCTTGCACTTATTTTGATGTTGCCAGCGATATTGATACCCTGGATATCAAAGACGGACAGTTCTGCCTTTCTGATGAGAGCCGCATTGTTTATTGCTCTGGTTGGATCTAGCTTTACCACTATGATTCATCTCATGGGGCATTGGGATGGCGGTGTGAGTATATCCCTTTGGATTACGATATCATTTAGCCTGTTGTTGTTTTTGTGTTTCTCTCTACTGGTAAAAGAGTTTGAAAAACTCGCTCTCTTACTTGCGCCCTATCTGTTTGTGCTTGGTGTATTCGCAGTTGTTTGGGAAGGGCAATCAGCAACTGCAAATCCTATCGAAAGTATGGACAACTGGCTGGTGCTGCACATTTTGGCATCTATCTTGACGTACGCTCTTTGTACATTGGCCGCTATTTCTGCTGTATCAGTACAGTTAAGAGAACGTGCTTTGAAGTTAAAGAAGGTCGAAAGCCCGTTTTTAATTAAGTTACCTTCGGTGTATGATGCTGATCGATTCCAGGTAAGTTTATTGACGATGGCCGAGGTTGTTCTTGGCTTGGGGATATTGACAGGATTTGCCCGTCAGTATTCAGCATCAGGTCATTTTTTGGGGTTGGATCATAAATCTCTGCTTGCGCTCATCGCTTTTGTTGTTATTGCCATTCTTTTAATATTGCACAAATTTATTGGTATACGCGGGCAGAGTGCTGTTCGTTTTGTTCTGGCGGTTTATCTATTGTTGACCCTTGCCTATCCGGGGGTGAAGTTTGTAACAGACGTTCTACTGGCTTGATAAATCAAATTTTCAGCGGGTTTTATTTACACATTCCCCTTCGCATAAGCGTGGAAAGGCTGTATAACCAGCTTTTCTTAGATGCCTAAATCTTAGGCGATTGTAGATGGTGCACAACGAATGAGCATTTCAATTGGTCCGATATCGATCGAGGACCCAGTTTTACTCGCTCCGATGTCTGGTGTAACAGACATGCCTTATCGACGTTTGGTCAAACGCTATGGTGCAGGGCTCGTGATTTCAGAAATGATAGCCAGCAAGGCGATGCTTCAAGAGAGTCGAGAGTCACTCAAATTAAGTACGAATTGTGCTGAGGAATTTCCTATGGCTGTGCAATTGGCGGGGTGTGACCCAAGCATAATGGCTGAAGCTGCAAAGATGAACGTCGATCGTGGGGCAGCTATTATCGATATTAACTTTGGTTGCCCGGTTAAAAAGATCGTTTCCAAATATGCGGGATCAGCTCTTATGAAAGATGAGGTGCTGGCCGAAGATATAATGGACGCCACAGTAAAGGCAGTTGATGTGCCAGTTACTGTTAAGATGCGGTTGGGGTGGGATGACACCAACCGGAACGCCCCTGAACTGGCAAAGCGTGCAGAGAACGTCGGTATTCAAATGATTACCGTTCATGGTCGCACAAGAAACCAGATGTATAAAGGGGAAGCGGATTGGGAAGCTGTGCGTGCTGTCAAAGATGCAGTTAAAGTCCCCGTTGTAATTAACGGTGATATTTTAACCCCAGAAGATGCTAAACAGGCAATGAAGTCTTCTGGTGCTGATGGTGTGATGATTGGTCGGGGATGCTATGGCAAGCCATGGCTTTTGCGCGAAGTCAGTCAGTATCTGCGCGATGGAACGCATGTTGATGAGCCGGACTTAAAAGAAATATACGAACTTATTTGTGAGCATTATGACGCGATGTTATCCCATTATGGTGAACGCAAGGGGGTTGCTATCGCGCGAAAACATTTGGCTTGGTATTGTAAGGGGCTTCCTGACTCAGCTTCTTTTCGGGCTGAAATAAATAAAGTTAATGAACCAGACGTCGTAATCAATATGTTGGGAGAATATTTCCAACCGCACATTGATAAAGCAGCATGACCAAAAGCTCTGTAAGCGGTGATTCGAGGCAAAAGGTGGCGTTAGCGTCAGATAGATATGGTCCTTTGTCTCTTGACGAAAATTCAGCATCTCTAAGCGTATTGAATTCTTTAACGGATCCGGTGTTTGTTGTTGGACCGGACAAGGCGATTGTATTTGTTAATCAGTCTGCTGAACAGTTCTTGCAATCGAGTAAGGTGGTTTTGGTTGGTAGCCTTTTAAGTACTCACTTTTCGGAAGATTCTCAGATAGTTCATTTGATTGAACAGACCCAAAGAGAAGAGAGTTCTGTTGCTGAATATGGCGTGCGACTTGAAACACCAAGAATTGGAACACATTTAGTTGCCGTTGTTATATCACCGATGCATGACAGGCCGGGATTTAGTGTTGTCACGCTTCAACAGCAGTCTATCGCCCGAAAAATTGACCATCAACTTGTACATCGTAATGCAGCAAGGTCAATTACGGCTATGGGGGCTATGCTTGCCCACGAAGTAAAAAACCCGCTATCCGGCATTAGGGGCGCAGCTCAATTGTTGGAGTTAAGTGCAGGTGAGGATGATCGACAACTCACCAAGCTGATATGTGATGAGGCAGACCGCATCGTTACCTTGGTTGACCGTATTGAGATGTTCTCAGATACCCGCCCAATGCAGCGGGAGGCGGTTAACATTCACGAGGTTTTAGCCCATGTAAGGCTTCTTGCTGAAACTGGGTTTGGGCAGAACGTCAAGTTTACCGAGAAATATGATCCTTCGCTTCCAGAGGTATATGGGAACAGGGATCTTCTGATACAGGCTTTTCTCAATCTAATTAAAAATGCTGTCGAAGCACTTGGTAAAGAGGGTGGCGATGTCACTTTAACAACAAGTTATCAGCAAGGTGTAAGGATGCGATTACAGGGAGGGAATGAGCGTATGGATCTTCCTTTGTTGGTGACGGTTGAAGATAATGGGCCGGGTATTTCTGCTGATCTTCATGAGCATCTTTTTGATCCTTTCGTTACAACAAAATCTGGTGGTAAAGGGCTTGGTTTGGCGCTGGTTTCCAAGGTTGTTGAAGAGCACGGTGGGGTTATTGAACTGCAAAGTGTACCAAGGTCCACTAAATTCTCCGTTAGCCTGCCGCTGGTGCCTAAAGATTTAAGAAATAAAAAAATAAACCACACTGATAGTGACTTAAGGGGCCTGTCATGAGTGATGCGACTATCTTGATTGCTGACGATGATCAGGCGATAAGAACTGTTCTGACGCACGCATTAGGGCGAGAGGGGTATCGTGTACAAGCAGCAAGTAGTGCGGCGTCATTATGGCAATGGGTAGCCAAAGGTGAGGGCGACCTGGTAATCACTGATGTTGTGATGCCGGATGAAAATGGTCTGGATCTTATTCCGCGAATAAAAAAGATCAGACCAGAGTTACGCATTATTGTAATGTCTGCGCAAAACACACTATTAACAGCCGTAAAAGCAACAGAACGTGGCGCATTTGAGTACCTGCCAAAACCCTTTGATCTCAAAGAGTTATCTTTAACTGTTAAACGAGCACTTTCAGAGCCTGCCGAAATCGTTGCAGAAGTTGATAACAACCCGGAAGAACAGCTTCCTTTGATCGGGCGATCTGTTGCTATGCAAGAAATCTATCGGGTTATGGCCCGGTTGATGGCGACGGATCTGACCGTGATGGTGACAGGAGAATCAGGCACCGGTAAGGAGTTGATTTCGCGGGCTCTTCATGATTATGGGAAAAGAAAAGCCGGACCTTTTGTGGCTGTAAATATGGCAGCCATTCCTAAAGAGTTGATTGAAAGTGAGCTTTTTGGGCATGAAAAAGGGGCTTTTACAGGTGCAACAGCGCGATATTCTGGGCGTTTTGAGCAGGCCGCTGGTGGGACTTTGTTTCTGGATGAAATCGGTGATATGCCGCTGGAAGCTCAAACAAGGCTTTTGCGTGTTTTACAGGAAAATGAATTTACGACAGTTGGCGGACGTGTACCTATAAAGGCAGATGTCCGTATTATCACTGCTACACATAGAGACCTTGCACAAATGGTCGAGCAGGGAAACTTCAGGGAAGACTTGTACTATCGGCTGAGTGTGGTGCCGTTGAGGTTGCCGCCACTAAGGGAGCGAGCTGAAGACATACCCGAGCTGGTATCGCATTTTTTACGGTTGTGTGAGCAGGAAGGTTTGCCTGGTAAGGTGATTGACCAAGGTGCTATGGCGTCTTTAAGAAACAATTATTGGTCCGGTAATATTCGTGAACTGGAAAATGTCGTTCGACGTTTAACTGTTCTCTACAGTCAGGATGTTATTTCACATGATATAGTTGAGCATGAGCTTAGTCTTATTTCCAAAGGGGCAAGTACTGAAGAAAATCATGCAAGTCCTACTGTTGCGCCTGCATTAAATGAATCTCTTGGTGAGGCTGTAGAGCGGCACCTCAGTGAATATTTTGCTGCCCACTTTCCTGACCTACCGGCAACTGGACTGTATGATCGAATTTTGAAAGAAATTGAAAAGCCTTTGATTGAACTTACACTGGCTTCGACAAACGGTAATCAAATACAAGCCTCTAAGCTTTTGGGATTAAACAGAAATACCTTGCGAAAAAAAATTAAAGAGTTGGATGTGTCGGTGATCAAGGGGGCTAAGTAATGATTGATCAGACACAGGATGATCAGATTTCTGTATCTGAAAGTGATGCAGGTGTGGAAAATAATGGCTTTTGGTTAAACGCATCTCTTTGGGCAAAGCGTGTTGGTCTGGAGAGAAAGCTTGCGATTATTTTGTTTATCGCCACCAGTATTAGTGGGATTACAACCTTTTCTGCTCTTTCTGGTGACCTTTCCCAGGCAAATGACCCGCAATTCATTCTTCTTTTGCTGACGACGGATTTTATTCTGTTGATGGCTTTGTTAGCAATTGTTGTTAGGCGGCTTGTTCTTTTGTGGCTTGAGAGAAAACGGGGACTTGCTGGTTCGAAGCTACATTCTCGGCTGGTTGGGTTATTTAGTCTGGTCGCTGTAACGCCAACCATCATTGTTGCCGTGGTTTCTGTTGGTTTTTTTGAATTTGGGTTAAAGGGCTGGTTTAATGAGAAAGTGAGCACTGCAGTAAAGGAGTCATACGCAGTTGCTGAATCTTATCTCAACGAGCACCAACAAGGTATTGTTGCTGATGCCTTGTCCATTTCATTCGACCTTGGGCAGTCTTTAAACCTGATGATACAGAATGAAGATCAATTTGATGCCTTTTTAACTGATCGAGCTAATCGTCTTAATTTAACCGAAGCGGTTGTTTTTGATCAGTCGGGTCAGGTTCAGGGAAAAGCTGCATTTAGTTTTTTACTTAATTTTGCACCAGAAATACCTGATTTTGCTATAAATAATGCGATTAATGGTGAGGTTGTTATTCTCAATGCCGAAAATAATGATCGCGTTCGTGCGCTTGTTTATCTTGGTGGATTTGATGGATCATTCCTGATCGTTGGTCGCCCGATTGATCCAAACATTTTAAAACATATTGATCGCGCAAAAAGTGCTGTTGCTCTCTATACTGATCTTGAAGGACAACGCTCTGGCTTTGTTCTTACCTTTGCGATGATTTTTGCGATTGTTGCGTTGATGATCCTTTTGGCCTCTGTGTGGGTTGGACTAACCTTTTCCAATAATCTGACGGGACCGATTGGAAACTTGATTGCTGCGGCTGAAAAGGTACGCGAAGGTAATCTCGAGACACGGGTTATTTCGAATAAATCTGATGACGAAATCGGACGCTTGTCTCGAACCTTTAATTTGATGACGGGGGAATTGCAGCGCCAACAACAGGAATTGATGAGCACCAACGCTCAATTGGATGAACGTACAAGGTTTATCGAAGCTGTTCTCGGCGGGGTTACTGCTGGTGTGATTGGTTTGAATGCAAAAGCAGAAATCACTCTACCTAATAGATCTGCGTCAGCATTTTTTGTTGATCAATTTGCCGAACTTCGCGGGCAGCACATTTCTGTGGTGATGCCGGAAGTTGCTGAATTTGTGGAAGAGGCAAAATCAAGACCTTTGCGTCCGGTAGAAAAACACATTCCCTATACCCAAGAAAACGGTGTACAACGTACCTTGTTGTTGCGTACCGTTGCAGAGCTTGGAGATGATTTTGAAATTATTGGTTTTGTAATTACTTTTGATGATATTACTGAACTGGTTTCTGCTCAACGCAAAGCGGCTTGGTCTGATGTTGCCAGACGTATTGCCCATGAAATAAAAAATCCACTTACACCAATTCAGCTTTCTGCTGAGCGGCTAAAGCGGAAATATCTCAAAGAGATAGAGAGTGACGCAAAGACTTTTGAACTTTGTATTGATACCATTATTCGTCATGTTACTGACATCGGCACAATGGTAAACGAGTTTTCTTCATTTGCGAGGATGCCTGTCCCCAAAATGAAAGAAACCGATTTGACTAAGCTTATTAAAGAATCTGTTTTTCTACAGGATACCGCGCAACAAGGAATTGATTTTGAAACGATTGTTCCTGACGAAAATATTCTTCTTTCCTGTGATCCTGAGCAAATCAATCGTGTCTTAACGAATTTATTGTTGAACGCAGGAGAGTCTATCGAAGGG
Organism: Kiloniella sp.; assembly: GCF_048270245.1. Classification (GTDB taxonomy): domain Bacteria; phylum Pseudomonadota; class Alphaproteobacteria; order Kiloniellales; family Kiloniellaceae; genus Kiloniella. The sequence continues at coordinate 151,478 of NZ_JBLWTH010000002.1, read as the reverse complement.
AAGCTGGAAGAAGGAAATAGGGGCACAGAGGCAACAATTAAAGTATTTTTGGAAAAGTCAGATACTGAAATTTCTGTCATTATTAAGGATACAGGGAAGGGATTGCCTTCTGGAGATCGTGAAAAGCTGACTGAACCATATGTAACGAATAGAGAGAAGGGGACAGGTTTGGGGTTGGCGATTGTTAAGAAAATTATGGAAGATCATGGTGGCTCTCTTGTCCTTGAAGATAATTTGGATCAAACTGGGGAAATAATTGGTGCGCAAGTGCACTTGGTTTTCCCAATTACCAGCAAATAAAATACTTTAACTAATTTAAGTAGATTGATTAGATGACCCGCGAAATTCTCATTGTTGATGATGAAGCTGATATCAGAATGGCACTAAGTGGCATTCTGGAAGATGAAGGCTATGTCGTCAGAGAGGCTGCCAATAGTCAGGAAGCTCTTGCGACAATTCATGCCCGTCGCCCTAGCTTGGTTGTACTGGATATATGGCTTAATAATTCTGAACTGGATGGTATTGGCATCCTAGAAGCAATCAAACACGATTACAGTGATTTACCTGTTGTTATGATGTCTGGCCACGGCACAATTGAGACTGCGGTAAGTGCCATAAAAATTGGTGCATTTGATTTTGTTGAGAAGCCATTTAAATCGGATCGATTGCTTTTAATAATCAATAGGGCAATAGAACTTTCTGAATTGCGGCGTGAGAATGAACGTTTGAAGGTTAGTGCGGCTGTACAGTCCTCATTAATCGGTTCTTCTGCCCCAGTAGTTCAGCTTCAGCAGGCGTTGGATAAGGTAGCCCCCACAGGCAGCCGTGTTTTAATAACCGGGCCTGCAGGTGCAGGTAAAGAGGTTGTTGCTCGTCAATTACACCAACAATCTGCGCGGAGTAACGGATCTTTTGTGGCTTTGAATTGTGCCACAATGCATCCCGATAGGTTGGAAAGTGAATTATTCGGCACAGAAAGCAAAGATGAAGACGGGGAAACCTCTATAAGGTTTGGTACTTTTGAGCAGGCACATGGGGGAACTCTTTTGCTTGATGAAGTCGCGGACATGCCCCTTGAAACACAGGGGAAAATTGTCCGTGTTTTACAAGAACAGTCCTTTACCAGGGTCGGTGGAGATGTCGAAGTTGACGTTGATGTAAGAGTTATCGCCTCTACAAACAAAGACTTACAGGCTTTGATCGCTGCGGGTGAGTTTAGAGAAGACCTATATTATCGCTTGAATGTTGTGCCATTGGTCGTGCCTGCCTTAGTCGATCGACGGGATGATATACCTGACTTGATAGAATACTTTATGGACCTGTCTGCGAAAACGAATGGTATACCCGCGCGTCCCTTGGCTCAGGATGCACTGGCATCCCTTCAGGCTTATGAATGGCCAGGTAATGTTCGGCAGCTCAGGAACGTTATTGATTGGTTGTTGATAATGGCACCGGGTGAGGGAGATGAAGTTATTTCAGCTGAGATGATGCCACCTGACATTGGTTCAATATCTCCGTCTGTTTCATCTGGTGGTTCAGGGCAAGAAGACCTTATGTCGTTGTCCTTGAGAGATGCGCGTGAGCTTTTTGAAAAGAGATATCTCGAGGCACAAATTATGCGCTTTGGTGGAAATATCTCGAAAACGTCTACATTTATTGGTATGGAACGATCTGCTTTGCATCGTAAGTTAAGAACTCTTGGTATTTCGACAGACCGAAGCTGAATAAATTACGGATTTAGGATCCTGTTATGAAAGTAGTTATTTGTGGTGCTGGCCAGGTGGGTTTTAATATTGCCCGCTATCTTGCAAGTGAGAATGCTGATATCACTGTGATTGATCGTGATCCTGGTTTGGTAAACAAGATTACGGACTCCCTGGATGTAAAAGGTGTTGTTGGTTTTGCCTCGCACCCAAATGTCCTTGAAAAAGCTGGTGCTTCTGAAGCGGATATGATTATTGCGGTTACCCATGCTGACGAAGTCAACATGGTCGCGTGTCAGATTTGTCATTCGATCTTCGACGTGCCAACAAAGATAGCCCGTATCCGCGAGCAAAATTATCTAGATCCGATGTGGTCAGATCTTTTTACACGGGATCACATGCCTATTGATGTGATTATTTCACCTGAAATTGAGGTTGCTGCAGCCATTGAAAAGCGTCTTCAAATACCGGGCGCATTTGATGTTTATCCGTTAGCTGATGGCAAAGTGAGCTTGATTGGTGTGCACTGTACAGAAAACACACCGATTATTCATACCCCTCTTAGGCAATTAACAGAGCTTTTCCCTACTTTGAATGTTGTTGTTGTTGGCATTTTTCGCCAGGGCAAGGGCTTTGTTCCTACACCTGATGACGAATTGCGTCCTGATGATGATGTGTATCTTGTGCTTGATCATGGGCATCTCAACAGGGCAATGGATGCCTTTGGTCATGCTGAATCTGAAGCAAGAAGAGTTGTGATTATTGGTGGTGGCAATATTGGGCTATATCTTGCCAAATCTGTGGAGGAAAACCACCCTCAAGTGAAGCTAAAATTGATTGAGTTGGACAAAAAACGTGCTGAGTTTGTTGCCAAGTCATTGAAGCGAACTGTTGTTATTCATGGTGATTCTCTTGATGCTGAAATTTTGAACGAAGCTAATATCTCCACGACTGAAACTATCGTTGCTGTTACAAATGATGATGAGGTGAATATCCTTACCTCTCTATTGGCAAAACGGCATGGTTGTAAACGTGCGGTGACACTGATCAACACAACGTCCTATGCGCCACTTATCAGCACTCTGGGTATTGATACTGTTGTTAATCCGCGTAATATTACGGTGTCTAACATATTACAACACGTTAGAAGGGGGCGTATCCGTTCAGTACATACAATTGCTGATGGGCTTGGTGAAGTTATTGAGGCTGAAGCTCTCGAAACATCAAGCTTAGTGGGTGTGCCAATTCGAGAAGCAAAACTACCACCGGGTGTTATTGTTGGCGCCATTGTTAGGGATGGTGAGGTAATCATCCCACGAGGCGGCACTATTGTCAGATCACATGATCTTGTTGTGATTTTCTCTGCTGCTGAAGCCGTCAAAAAAATAGAAAAGCTGTTTGCCGTTAAGCTCGAGTTTTTCTAGGAGGATGCCTCCAGTAATCATTTTTATGCAATATTCTTTTTTATGAAATTAGAGATATAGAATACTTATGACATTTTCTTCCCCCAAAGCTGTCGTTTTTGATTGGGATAATACATTAATTGATAGCTGGGTTTCGATCCATCACGCTCTTTCTGTCACTTTCGAAGAAATGGGTATGGTTCCCTGGACACTTGAAGAGGCTAAAGATAGGGTTCGCGCTTCTGCACGTGAGAGTTTCCCTTTGATTTTTGGTGATAAAGTCGATGCAGCCACCAAAATTTTTTATGATACATACGAAGCGAGCCACCTGGATGTTTTAACGCCTTTGCCTTATGCAAAGGAACTCTTGGAGCTTTTGGTGTCCAAAGGTATTTATCTTTCTATTGTGAGTAATAAAAAGGGATATATTCTGCGTAAAGAAGTATCGAAATTAGGCTGGGACAAATTTTTTCAGAACATTATCGGCGCTAATGACGCAGAAAAAGATAAGCCAGACCCTGTAGTAATGGATCTTGCGCTAAAGGGTAGTGATATTTCCTTGAATGAACATGTATGGTTTGTTGGAGATACTGATATTGATCTTCAATGTGCGTGTAATTGTGCTTGTTATCCGGTCTTGGTTCGTCCAGAGCCTCCTAAAGCGGAAGAGTTTATTGAGTGTAAACCCGCACTTCATTTTAAATCCTGCGGAGAAATGAAGACCTTTTTATCTTAGAAAATTTGAATATTTTAAAGTCCTTTGTTGATGGGGGGTTGTATTTCCTCAGCATAATGATAAAGAATCTCACTTGTCTGATTTTTGGACACAACCCCAAAAGCTAACAATACCAACCAATAAAAACACGCAATAAAAACTAATAAGGGGATTAAACGCGATGGCCGCGGAAAAATCACAGAACGTACAGGATGTATTCCTGAATACGATTCGCAAAAATAAAGTCCCGGTAACGGTCTTTTTGGTAAATGGCGTAAAGTTACAAGGTATTATCTCCTGGTTTGATAATTTCTCTGTATTGCTTCGTCGTGATGCACATGCACAACTCGTATACAAACACGCAATTTCTACAATTATGCCTGCGTCACCAGTTCAATTATTTGATCCGGGCAAAGATGACGACGGCGGAGCAGAATCATAACCGTAATAGGTTTTTCTGATATATATGGGCTCAAAATTTATTGATGATGGCGTGGATCGTAAAAAACAGGTCCGCGCCATTGTACTTCATCCGGAATTAAAAAAATCTTCTCATTCAACACGCTCTTCCGAAGCTCGGTTGGAAGAAGCTTATGGCTTGGCATTGGCAATTGATCTAGAGATTATCCGTCATGAAGTCATTACAGTTGCGCGACCAAAGCCTTCTACTCTGTTTGGTTCTGGTATTATTGAAAAGTACCACGATTACATTCACGCTAATGAGGTTGAAGTCGTTATCGTGGACACAGCTTTGACGCCTGTGCAACAGCGCAATCTTGAAAAGGGATGGGAAGCCAAGGTTATTGATCGAACCGGACTTATTCTTGAGATTTTTGGAGAACGCGCGCGTACCAAAGAAGGAAAGCTGCAAGTCGATTTGGCCCAGCTAAGCTATCAACGTTCAAGGTTGGTGCGGTCTTGGACACACCTTGAACGTCAGCGTGGTGGTGCAGGCTTTATGGGCGGTCCGGGCGAGCGACAGATTGAGATTGACAGACGTTTGATTGACGAGAAAATCGTCCGTTTGAAAAGCGATCTTGAATTGGTAAAGAAAACGCGCGAACTACATCGTTCAGCGCGTCGGAAAGTACCGTTTCCGATTGTTTCATTGGTCGGCTATACAAATGCAGGAAAATCGACGCTCTTTAATCGACTGACTGAATCAAAGGTTTTTGCTGAAAATCTTTTGTTTGCCACTCTGGACCCAACCATGCGTCGGGTTAATTTGCCATCCGGGCGTGAGATTATTTTATCGGATACTGTTGGATTTATTTCTGAATTGCCAACAGACCTGATTGCATCGTTTCGTGCCACTTTGGAAGAGGTCAGAGAGGCAAATGTACTGGTTCATGTCAGAGATGTTTCGCACGAAGATTCTGAAGCTCAGAAAGACGATGTAAAGGCTGTTTTGAATGATCTGGAATTAGATCCGGATATTCAAAGTAACATGATAGAGGTCTGGAATAAATCGGACTTGCTTTCTGAAGATATAAAAGCCTCTTTGGAGATCCAATCTGGTCATCAGGAAACGACCCTTCTTTGTTCTGCAATAACGGGCGAGGGGTGTTCTGAATTCCTGCATATGGTTGAGCAGCTACTTGATGCGCAAAATCTTGTTTATGAATTTGAAATTCCCTATGAGAATGGTGCCGCGTTATCGTGGTTACATGATAACGCCAAAGTTCTGGAACAAGACCATCATGAAGAAGGTGTCTGGGTTTCTCTGTCTATTCTTCAGGCTGATGCAGATAAGTTTATTAGTAAGTTCGGTATAAATCCGATCGAAGATGAACTGGAAGAATAAGAAGTCATTTCAATTATTTTTTTCTCCATTGGTTGACATCCTACTACCTGCAATCTATATGGCTTTTAGCACTCAATTGGTGGGAGTGCTAATAATGGAAAAATCTCTCACCGTTTAGTGCCCGATATTTTTTGTATTAATATACTCTGATGGAGTTGATCTATGAGCTTCAAACCTCTTCACGATCGTGTTGTTATTGAGCCGCTTGACCAGGAAGAAAAAACTGCCGGTGGTATCATCATTCCCGACACTGCTAAAGAAAAACCAATGCAGGGTAAAGTTACTGCTGTTGGCAGTGGCGCTCGTTCCGATGATGGCAAAGTTGTTCCTCTCGACGTTAAAGAAGGCGACACTGTTCTTTATGGTAAGTGGTCCGGCACTGAAGTGAAGCTTGACGGCAAAACTCTGCTGATCATGCGTGAGTCCGACATTATGGGCATTCTTCAGTAATATTGGCTTTAAATAAGCATGAATATTACTGGTCCCTAAATTAAAGGAAATTATGAATTATGGCTGCTAAAGACGTAAAATTTGGTACTGACGCTCGCGATAAAATGCTGCGTGGCGTAGACATACTTGCAAACGCTGTAAAAGTTACTCTCGGCCCTAAAGGTCGTAACGTTGTTCTCGATAAATCATTTGGTGCGCCACGTATCACCAAAGATGGTGTTTCTGTTGCGAAAGAAATCGAACTTGCAGACAAGTTTGAAAACATGGGCGCACAGATGGTTCGCGAAGTTGCTTCCAAAACCAACGATGTAGCTGGTGACGGTACAACAACTGCGACTGTTCTGACACAGGGTCTTGTTCGTGAAGGCGCAAAAGCTGTTGCTGCTGGCATGAACCCAATGGACGTTAAGCGTGGTATGGATCTAGCTGTTTCTACAGCTGTTGAAGCTCTTAAAGCTTCTGCTAAACAGATCAAAACGTCTGAAGAAGTTGCTCAGGTTGGTACAATCTCTGCGAACGGTGAAGCTGAAATCGGCAATATGATTGCTGAAGCTATGGAACGCGTTGGTAAAGAAGGCGTTATCACTGTTGAAGAAGCTAAATCTCTTGCAACTGAACTTGACGTTGTTGAAGGTATGCAGTTTGACCGTGGTTACCTGTCTCCTTACTTCGTAACAAACGCTGAGAAAATGGTTGCTGATCTTGAAGCTCCATACATTCTTCTTCACGAAGCAAAACTGACAAACCTTCAGCCAATGCTTCCACTTCTTGAAGCTGCTGTTCAATCCGGTCGTCCGCTACTGATCATTGCTGAAGACGTTGAAGGCGAAGCGCTTGCAACTCTTGTTGTGAACAAACTTCGTGGTGGTCTGAAAATCGCAGCTGTTAAAGCTCCTGGTTTTGGTGATCGTCGTAAAGCTATGCTTGAAGACATCGCGATCTTAACTGGTGGTACAGTTGTTTCTGAAGATCTTGGCATCAAGCTTGAGAACGTTACTCTTGATATGCTTGGTACTGCAAAACGCGTTAACATCTCTAAAGAAGAGACTGTTGTTGTTGACGGTGCTGGTGATCGCGAACAGATCGAAGGCCGTTGTGCTCAGATCCGCGCACAAGCTGAAGAAACTTCTTCTGACTACGATCGCGAAAAACTACAAGAACGTCTTGCTAAACTTGCAGGCGGTGTAGCTGTTCTTCGCGTTGGCGGTTCTACCGAAATCGAAGTTAAAGAGCGTAAAGACCGTGTTGAAGATGCTATGAACGCAACACGTGCTGCTGTTGAAGAAGGTATCGTATCCGGTGGTGGTACTGCACTTCTTTCTGCAGTTGCTGCTCTTAAGGACCTTAAAGGTGACAACAACGATCAGAACGTTGGTATCAACGTTGTTCGTCGTGCACTGGAAGCTCCTATTCGTCAGATCGCTGAAAACGCTGGTTACGAAGGTTCCATCGTTGTTGGTAAAATCACTGAGAAAAACGAAGCTGGCTTCGGTTTCGATGCTCAGACTGGCGAATACAAAGATCTATTTGCTGCTGGTATTATTGATCCAGTTAAAGTTGTTCGTACAGCCCTTCAGGATGCAGGTTCTGTATCCGGTCTGATGATCACAACCGAAGCAATGGTTGCTGATCAGCCAGAAGACAAGTCTGCTGCTCCTGCAATGCCTGACATGGGCGGTATGGGCGGTATGGGCGGCATGGGCTTCTAAGCCAGCCAAACAACCGTTTATCTATCAAGAAAGGGAGCCTTTGGGCTCCCTTTTTTTATGGTAAAGTCTGTCCTATCCTGAAATAGGTTTTACAATTATAAGTCTTATAATGGGGCGTTGAATTATTTAACGTGACTTCCAGTGCCGTCATCTTTTGCTTCCCACTTACGGGCGCGGTTTATCGCTATTTTTTCGTTTATTGCTTTATTCAGGTCCAGCCCATATTGATCAAGTAAGCGGTATAATAAGATTACCACGTCTGCAGTTTCTTTTCCTATCTCCTGGATATTATGTTCCTCAATAGATTCAGATAATTCTGTTGTTTCTAGTAAAGCTCTTTTTAACAGGTCGCCAGGGTCTTTTACGGGGCCAAAAGTTTTTTCAGCCCAATCACAGATAGTTGTTTGTGTTTCCATAAAAGGTTTACCTTTTCAAAAGTGGGATAAGCGAGTTCGGTGATAAGAGAAAGAAATCCCTGTCGGTCTATTTTCATAAAAGGGATAACGAGGTAGAATTAGTGCATAATATTAAAGAATTAATTGGACAAAATATATGAGTGACCTCCGAAATTTTATCAACGCACTGCCAAAAGCTGAGTTGCACCTTCATCTTGAAGGTTCTTTGGAGCCAGAAATGATGATGCATTTGGCGACCAGAAATAACATTGAACTGCCCTACCAATCCGTTGATGAAATCAAAGACGCTTATAATTTTTCAAACTTACAGGATTTTCTAGATATCTATTATCAGGGGATGAATGTTCTTCAGACGGAGCAGGATTTTTATGATCTGACTTTTGCTTATCTGGAAAAAGTCGCCGATGAGGGTGTGGTTCACGTAGAAGTTTTTTATGATCCTCAGGGGCATACAAGCAGGGGTGTTGCATTCGCTACTGTTACGAATGGTATCCTACGTGCTCTAGATGATGGGCTGGAAAAGCTGGGCGTGAGCTCAGAACTTATTATGTCATTCCTGCGCCACTTAAGTGAAGAAGAGGCTTTTACAACACTTGAAGAGGCAAAGCCATGGTTTGATGGGCGCATTATCGGTGTCGGGCTTGATTCCAGCGAGATGGGACACCCACCGTCAAAATTTGAGCGGGTTTTTAACGCTGCTCGCGATTTGGACCTCAAGCTAGTAGCACATGCAGGGGAAGAGGGGCCAGCAGAATATGTACGGGAAGCTATCGAGCTTTTAAAGATTGATCGATTGGATCACGGTAACAGAACAATTGAGGATGCTGATTTAACCCAAAAGCTGGCAAAGTCAGGCATTTCTTTTACTGTTTGTCCGCTTTCAAACCTTAAGCTCTGTGGCGTAACGGATATGAAAGAACATCCGCTTAGAAAAATGATGGATGCAGGTCTAAAGGTAACCGTGAATTCTGATGACCCGGCTTATTTTGGCGGTTACATGACAGCAAACTTTCTCTCAGTTGCCGAAGCTTTGGCGTTAAGAAAAGACGATATTGCCGTGTTGTGTCGCAATTCTATTGAAGGGTCTTTCCTTACGGACAAAGAAAAACAACAGCATTTGGATCGCATAGATAATATTGCCTCAAGTCATAAATGACATGCTCTTTCTTGATCTGAAAACTAATCTGTTGGTTGTGTAATGTTTTCTAAGTTAGATAAGGTTACAGAGATTTTGAATGAAGTTTCTGAACAGACAATTGTTCCAAGATTTCGAAATCTTTCTGAAAGTGACGTTTCATATAAAAAAGGCGGCGAAACGGTTACAATTGCAGATACTGAAGCCGAGGCCCTGCTTGAAAAACGTTTGATTGATTTATTTACCGGCAGCCAGGTTGTTGGTGAAGAAAAAGCCGCGAGCATCCCGAATATACTCGAAAAAATAGATGAGCGTGAGCTGACATGGGTAATTGACCCGATTGACGGCACAAATAATTTTGCGCGAGGTCGGGATATTTTTAAAACCATGTTGGCTTTGCTCTATCAGGGGGAGACAGTTGCTGGTTGGATATTAAGTCCCGTCGATAAAAGCATGTTGGAAGCCCGAAAGGGAGAAGGAGCCTTTTGGGATGGACAGCGATTAGATATTACGAGGTCTATAAAGGCTTTAGATCAGAGTGTCGGGACATTTCATGGATCAAAAGATCAGGACCCTGTTATTCGAAAATCATTGGATAAAAACAGATTTAGACTTAACACAGTTAATACCCTGCGCTGTGCAGGAGCTGACTATGAACGTCTGGCAACGTCTAAAACCCAGTTTGCTTTTTTTACCCGGTTAATGCCCTGGGATCATTTACCAGGTGAGCTTATTCATCGAGAGGCGGGAGGACACGGAGCTTGTCTCGACCGTACTGCTTATAGTTTCAGCTCTTACAATAAGCAGGGGTTGTTATTGGCGCCAAATGAAGAGCTTTGGGATGAAATACATCACAGATTGTTCAGCACTTAAGCTAAGTGATCTAAAATAATATTTTTCATACTTCGTTCTGAGACGAAACATTTTAGTATCTAATAATGGTAATACTCTTTTATCTAAATGATAAGAGGTTAAAATGATTACGTGTATTATTACCTATGAAATCGATCCCTATAAAAAAGATCTGTTTAACATCTATGCTCAAAATTGGGGACAGGCTATTCCTGAGTGTGGGGCAGATCTCGTTGGTTATTTCTCTCCGCACGAAGGGTCGACAACAACGGCCTATGGTATTTACAACATAGAGAGTATGGCTGCATATGAGGTTTACCGTCAGAGGTTAATGGCACATCCTCTTGGGAAAGCAAATTATGAATTTGCTCAAAAGGAGAGGTTTATTGTTAGAGAAGACCGTATTTTTCTGAAGAATGCTTCCTTACCTCATGCAGATTTTGTTGCATTATGATTGCTGTAATCTTTGAAGTAATCCCTGCGCAGGGACAGAAAAATCACTACTTGTCGTTAGCTGCGGATCTGAAGGATAAGCTTGTGAATGTTGATGGGTTCATTTCTATTGAGCGCTTTCAGTCACTTGTGGATGATCAGAAAATTCTTTCATTATCTTTTTGGCGTGATGAAGCTGCTGTCACGGCATGGCGTAATTCCTTTGATCATCGCCAGACACAATCAAAGGGGCGAGAAGGTGTTTTTTCTGATTACAGGTTACGCGTTGCGACTGTCGTTCGGGATTATGGTCTAAAGAAAAGAGATGAAGCACCTGTAGATTCTAAAATCCTGTTTTCATAATATGACAAATATTAATATTGAAGCCGGGCTTTATCCGGCTTTTCTTTGACATACTTGAATTTAATTGGAATTGTGTAACTCCCTTTCTAGACAAGATTCCAAAAAATGATAGCTGAAATACTAGGGATTATCTCTCCCGTTTTAATTTGTATATCAATAGGCTTTATTTGGGCCAAAGCTGGCCGTAAGTTTGATACGCCTATGGTAACCTTTTTGGTGACCTATTTTAGTACGCCAGCATTGGTGTTTTATACACTCGCAACCGTTGATTTGTCGATGGATGCTCTTGTGGCGATTGGTGGTGCTGCAACTTTGGCTAATATTATTTTTGCCGTTGCAGGAAGTGCTTTCCTCGCAATACTGGGGCTTTCTCAGCGTACTTATTTGCAATCTTTGACCTGGCCGAATGTAGGTAATATTGGGTTGCCTCTTTGTCTCCTCGCTTTTGGCGAAGAGGGGCTTGCATTAGCAATAGGGTTCTTTGCTGTTTATGTTGTTATACAGTTAACAATTGGTGTTGCCTTTGTTTCTGGCGAGTTTTCGGTGAAATCTCTTATTGGGATGCCGATTATTCCCGCAACAATCATCGCGACAATCGTATTGGTTTCTGATCTTACCGTTCCTGAGTGGATCTTGAATACGACAGAACTCATTGGTGACCTAACCATACCATTAATGCTCATTACCTTGGGGGTTTCTTTGGCCAGTTTGAAGGTGGTTAATCTTGGGAGAAGTGTTGCCTTGGCAATTTTTCGACTAGGAGGTGGCTTTCTGGTTGGTTTAGGTATCGTTTGGTTATTAGGGCTTGAAGGAGTGGCTGCCGGTGTGGTTATTTTACAATGCGCGTTGCCAGTTGCAGTTTTCTGCTATCTCTTTTCTCAGTTGTATGAAAGAGAGCCAGAGGAGGTGGCTAGTTTGGTTGTTATTTCCACAACGTTGTCAATAATTACGTTGCCAGTTTTAATGTGGTTTGTTTTGCTTGTCTGATACATTAAAAAATAACGATGCTTTTTCAAAAGCTCTCAAATGTCCAATCAGTGATGGTGTTTTGAGTTGGTGGAGTGATTATCGCTTATTGAAGGGAGTAATTCCTTCGATGGAGGATCTTGATGTGTTTAAATTTCCCCGATCACTCTCGCATTTGGCTGTATTCGCTTATGATCGCGAAAAAGATGATTATGTTTGCCGATTATCGGGGGAAATGGTTAATAACTCACATCCGACCAATTTAAAAAACTCTTTGTTATCAGAGGTATATGAACAAAATCTCGCAGATAAAATAAAATCTGAATGGGATCATGTATTTGAATCTAAAAATGCTTTATGTGTTACGGCACAATTAGATCATCCCGTTGAAAGGCTTTATTCTTGGAGGTTTATATTGCCTCTATATAACACAACAGGACGCGGCAAAGTAATCCTTAGCTTGTCCGTATATGACTATGATGCAGCTTATTATCACAACAAATATTTGAAGAAAAAATATTGTAAGCATGAATTATCGACAGATGATTTTGCTAAAAGAAGAGAGTTAAGATAAAAGATTAATGTTTCTATTGTTGTCATTTTGATTTGTTACTGGTTTTTACTGTTTTTCCATATCTTTTCCATGTATTCCAATGATGTATCATTGATATTTAAACCGTTATCTTTGATGGTTTTTTCAACATTGCGAAATCGGTTTTCAAACTTCTGGTTTGTACGTCTAAGGGCTTGTTCCGGATCTATTTTTAGATGTCGCGCCAAGTTAACGACGGAAAACAGAACATCACCAAGCTCATCTTCTGCCCTGTCGTGATCAATTTCTTTCCCAGAAAGTATGACTTCTTTTAATTCATCAATTTCTTCGTGAATTTTATCTATAACCGGGTTTATGTCTGGCCAATCAAATCCTACTTTGGCAGCTCGGTTTTGAAGTTTTATTGCACGCGTGGCTGCTGGCAGGCCGACTGTGATGCCGTCTAATACACTTTCTTCTACTTTTCCTTGCTTTGCTTCGCGCTCTTTTATCTTCAGCTCTTCCCACGCGAGTTTTTGTTCTTCAACATTATCGTGAGAGATATCGCCATAAACGTGCGGGTGTCGGCTTATCATCTTTTCTGTAATCGCTTGAGCCACATCTTCAAAATCAAATAGATTTTCATCTTTTGCTATTTGGGCATGATAAACGACCTGTAATAAAAGGTCGCCGAGTTCATCTTTGATCGAAGCGGGGTCATCTTTTTCTATTGCCTCGGCAACTTCATAGGCTTCTTCGATGGTGTAGGGCGCAATTGTACGAAAATTTTGTTCTATATCCCATGGGCAACCACCGTCCGGATCTCTTAGATCTTTCATAAGTTCTATGAGGCGAGAGATACCATTTTTTGTTTCATCAGGAATTTGTTTACTCATAAAGCACCATAAGAATTTAAGAAACCTGACAATAATTTAATGCTCAGATTTGGATAGGGCAAAAAATAAAGTAATCAAATTTCATCTACGTTGAAGTTTTTTATGTACCGATGTTCTGAGAGCGAAGACAATTAAGTTAAAAGCGGCAGAAGTGTAGGAGAATCTGCGGGTTTAATTTACCGCTTTTTAATACCCAGAAGTTATTCTTCCCTTTTAGTAATTCAGCAGTAATAAGATTTATCTTGCTGTGTCACGATAGCTTCATAGAGCGTTATCGTGTCTGGCTGTTTGGGGAATATGGAAACAACCGATATGCTAAATAAATTATCTTTGAGCGCAAAGTTAACAATAACAAGCGCACTAATTGTTTTTATATGTCTCGCGATTAGTATTTTCTTAATGTCGTGGACAATGCAGACAACTGTTCGTGATCTTACACTGGAACAAGCCCAAGAAATTGGTGAGGTTGAAGCTGAAAAAGTTAAAAATCAACTAGATCAGGCAATGACTGTCGCCCATACGATTGTGCAGTCCTTTAAGGCTATTCAGGCGACCAATCCTGATGATCGGCAAGCTTATCATAATGTATTGTGGCAGTCTTTGGAAGGTAATCCAAACTTAGCAGGTGCATGGGCGGGGTTTGAGCCTAATGCGCTTGATGGCAATGATGATAAGTATAAGGATTCTAAAGAAGGCTATAATGGTGAAGATGGCCGCTACGCAACCTATTATTACAATTTTGGAGAAGGTATAAAACAGTCATTCCTGACGAGTTTTTCAGAGTACTACACTATTCCGAGAGACACGAAAGCGCCTATTATTATGGAGCCGATTGTTTATGATATTGATGGTGTTGACGTTCTTTTGACGTCATTTGTTTATCCTATTCTAAATGACACAGGCGAATTTATCGGTGTTGTTGGTGTCGATATGAGCCTAAATGATATGTCCGCAGCTTTTAATGAGATACAGCCTTTTGGTGAGGGAAGTTCAGTTAATCTGATTTCTAATCAGGCAAAATGGGTTGCGTTTGAAAAACAGGAAGAACTTGGAAAAGATTTAAACGCAGAGAACCCTGTTTTTGGTGAGGCGTCACCTTTAATTGGAAAGGGTGATGTCTACGGTAAGGAAGATAATGATTTGTATCGTCTTTTTGTACCGGTACAGATCAGGGATTCAAAAGCGCCTTGGTCAGTTCTTGTCAATGTTCCAATTAGTCGACTGACTCAACAGGCTCAAGCCGTTCAACAATATACTGTTATCGGCGGAGTTGTTCTCCTTTTGGTTTTGATTGTTGCGCTCCTTCTTATTTCCCGCTTTATGATACGTAATCCTTTGAAAGGTAGTATGGTAGTTATTACCTCCCTCATGAAGGGGAATTATAATATAGAAGTTCAAGGACAGGATCGTGGCGATGAGATTGGTGATATTAATCGTGCGCTGGAACAGTTTAAGGCCAATGCTGAGCGTGTTAGTCAGATGGAAGCAGAAAAGCTAGAGTCTGAAAAACGTGCATCGGAAGAGCGTCAAGAGGCACGGTTGCAGATGGCTAACGACTTTGAGTCATCTGTTGGTCAGATTATTTCTTCCGTATCGGGTTCAGCCCATGAAATGCGTTCTTCGGCTGAAACAATGTCGAATGCAGCTGCACAATCATCAAGTCAGGCAGCCGTTGTCACAGACGCTGCGCAAGATGCTTCGGCAAATGTACAGTCAGTTGCTGCGGCGACGGAGGAGCTTTCTGCATCTATCAATGAAATCAGCAGTCAGGTACAACGTTCTGCTGATATCGCAAGTAATGCAGTTGAAGAAACATCCAGAACCAATCAGAAAATTGAAGGTCTTGCAAATGCGGCTGATAAGATTGGCGAAGTTGTGAAGCTGATTAATGATATTGCAGAGCAGACTAATCTCTTGGCTTTGAATGCGACTATTGAGGCCGCCAGAGCTGGTGAAGCTGGTAAAGGTTTTGCCGTTGTTGCTTCTGAGGTTAAATCTCTCGCAAATCAGACGGCAAAAGCGACAGAAGAAATTTCTGGTCAAATCAGCTCTATTCAGGGTGAGACACGTGATTCTGTTGCCGCAATACATGGTATTTCAAAAACAATTGATTCTATCCATGAAGTTGCAACCGCTATTGCATCCGCTGTTGAAGAGCAAGGGGCTGCAACAGCAGAGATCACCAAGTCTGTTCAACAGGCAGCCAATGGTACGGATCAGGTTTCCTCTAACATTAGTCAGGTCCGTGAAGCTGCAAATACAACAGGTACAGCAGCTCAAGAGGTGCAAAATTCTGCCTCCGGTCTTGCCGAAGAAGCAGAACAGTTGGAAAATAAAGTGCATGAATTCTTGGGTCGTTTAAGATCTGTTAACGAATAAAAGTATCTTTAAGTTAAGATCTTTCTCATCAAAAAGCCTGTGGTATATACTTTTAAGCCACAGGCTTTTCTTTTTGTTTTCAAAATTTACAAATAAGATTTGAAATAAGTAAAATAAATAACATAAACTTGAGATACTTTATGGTGACCTATTGTTGTTAATGCGAAACAAGAGGATGATTTTGCTCACAACGGCGAAATAAAATTAACTGGCCGATAAAAGCAACTAGTGCGATCCAGCACAAAAGAACAGCATGAGTATACTTCTTGGGAGACGAATACTGTCATGACGAATACAACAAATAAATTTAAACTATCCCGTCGTAAGTTATTAACCAGTGCAGCTGCTGCAGGTGCGGGCGCTGCGGTTTTTAGTGGTGGGGCGCCATACTCTTTCGTGAAAGGCGCTTATGCTGCTGATTTCCGAAATGATCCAAGTAGCCAATCTTTTATCAAGCTTGGTTTCAACGTACCACAAACTGGTCCATATGCGGATGAGGGCGCGGATGAGCTTCGCGCTTATCAGCTGGCTGTCAAGCACCTGAATGGTGAAGGTGACGGGGGAATGTTAACAACCATGAAACCAAGTTCCCTTAAAGGAAATGGTATTCTTGGTAAAAAAGTTGAGTACGTTACAGGTGACACCCAAACAAAATCAGACGCTGCCCGTGCTTCTGCGAAGCGTATGATCGAAAAAGAGGGCGTAACTATGTTCTCTGGTGGTTCCTCATCTGGCGTTGCTATTGCTACTCAGTCTCTTGCACAAGAGATGGGTGTTATTTTTATGTGTGGTTTAACACACTCAAATGACACTACTGGTAAAGATAAACGCCGTTATGGCTTCCGCCATTTCTTTAATGCTTATATGTCTGGTGCTGCTCTTGGCCCTGTTCTTAAGGAAGAAATGGGGACAGCGCGTCGAGCCTATCATCTGACTGCTGATTATACTTGGGGTTGGACACAGGAAGAGTCGATCAAGAACACAACTGAAGCTTTAGGCTGGGAAACTGTAAATACAGTTAAGACGCCTGTGGGCGCAGGTGATTTTTCTCAATATATCACACCGGTCCTTAATTCTGGCGCAGATGTGTTGATCCTGAACCACTATGGTAAGGATATGATCAATTCTCTGACACAGGCTGTACAGTTTGGCCTTCGTGACAAACAGGTGAATGGTAAAAACTTTGAAATCATCGTGCCTCTGTTCTCTCGTTTGATGGCGCAGGGTGCTGGTGAGAATATTAAAGGGATCTTGGGAACAACAAACTGGAACTGGGCACTTCAAGATGCTGGTTCACAGGCCTTTGTTAAATCCTTTGGTCAGGAATACGGCTTCCCGCCATCACAGGCTGCTCATACTTGTTATGTTCAGACACTGCTTTATGCGAATGCTTGTGAAATGGCTGGTACATTCTACCCACCAGAGGTTATTAAAGCTCTTGAAGGCTTTGAATTCGACGGTATGGGGAATGGCCCGACTGAATATCGTGCTGCTGATCACCAGTGCTTTAAAGATGTTCTTGTCGTGCGCGGAAATGCTAACCCGTCAACGCAGTTTGATCTTCTTGAAATTGTGAAAGAAGTTCCGCGTGCACAGGTCGAGTACGATCCAGCCATCTTTGGCGGTGATCTCGGACCATACGAGGTTTAAGAAGCCCCGCTTTAAATCTGGCCGTTCTTCGGAGCGGCCAGAACTTTAATTTATGTAGGTTCTGGCCGCGTGTCAGAATGCATAACTCTTTAAGATCTTTGTGTAATTTCTTAAGAGATAAACAGCAGCGAAAATAGAACGATGGATGCATTTGTATTGCAAGTCCTGAATGGCTTGGATAAAGGCGGATCTTACGCCCTTATTGCCTTAGGATTAACACTGATTTTCGGTACGCTCGGAGTTGTTAACTTTGCTCATGGAGCACTGTTTATGCTCGGAGCTTTTTGTGCCGTTACCCTGAAAAAAATTCTGACCATTTCCAAACAAGTTAAAGATGAAAGTATTACTTTCTTCGATGCTTTTAAGGAAGTGCCATACCTTGAATTATGGTTTGGCGAAACAGGTACCGCTATTATTGATTATGCGGTTCCGTTGTCAATTTTACTTGCTATCCCCGTCATGCTTCTTATTGGTTTGGCGATGGAACGTGGGTTGATCAGGTTTTTCTATAAACGCACCCATGCTGAACAGATCCTTGTGACTTTTGGTCTAGCGATTGTGTTGCAAGAGATTGTTAAGGCATTCTTTGGTGCTAATCCTGTTCCAATGCCACCGCCTGAACTTTTAACGGGTTCTGCAGATATCGGTGCAGCCATAGGGCTTGGGGATTCCGTGATCTACCCTTGGTGGCGTCTGACTTATCTTCTCTTTGCTGGCATTATTATCGCCGCTGTCTTCTGTTTCTTACAGTTTACGACCTTTGGTATGGTTGTGCGTGCAGGTATGCAAGATCGCGAGACGGTTGGCTTACTCGGGATCAACATTGAGCGACGGTTTACGATTGTATTTGGGATCGCGGCAGTTGTGTCTGGATTGGCTGGTGTCATGTACACACCAATTGTTCCGCCGGATTACCATTTGGGCATGGACTTCCTGGTTCTTTCCTTCGTTGTTGTTGTCGTTGGTGGGATGGGGTCTCTTGGTGGTGCGGTTACTGCTGGCTTCCTTTTGGGTATTTTACAATCGTTCGCGTCAATGAACGAAGTGAAAGAAATTCTCCCCGGTATCGATCAAATTATTATTTTCCTTGTTGCGGTTGTCATTCTTCTTGTTCGTCCAAGAGGGCTGATGGGACGCAAAGGCGTGATGGAGTCCTAATACAATGATTACTGCTACGCCTCGTAAAGATTTATTGCTTATGGGTATTTTTACCCTTGCAGTTCTCACAATGCCAATTTGGTTAGCGCCAATTGGTGCGAGTTACCCCGATTTGCTTCAACGGTTTGCAATATTTGGTATATTTGCAATTGGTTTTAATATCCTCTTTGGCTTGACTGGGTATCTATCCTTCGGTCATGCCGCGTTTTTGGGCGTCGGTTCTTACACAGCAGTTTGGTCATTCAAGTTGTTAAGTATGAGTGTTGTCCCCGCGGTTATTTTCGGCGTTATTACATCTGGTTTGTTTGCTGTTGTTATCGGGTATATCAGCCTGCGTCGGTCCGGGATTTATTTCTCGATCTTGACGCTTGCGTTTGCCCAGATGTCCTACAATCTGGCTTATTCCGTTCTAACTCCTATTACGAATGGAGAAACCGGACTACAGCTTAGCCTTAACGATCCTCGTTCTTTGGATAGCCTTGTTGGTGTTACGCCAACAAGTGGAATTCCACCGACCAACTTTTTTGGCATTGAAATGAGCGGTTATTCCGGCTTTTATTTCTGTGCCATACTCATGATTATCGGGTTCTATATCTCGATGCGGATATTCCGTTCCCCATTTGGCATGATGTTAAGGGCAGTGAAATCCAATTCAAACCGCATGAGCTATACAGGTTTGAACATGCGCCCCTATACACTGACCGCGTTTGTTATCTCTGGCATGTATGCGGGTCTTGCTGGCTCCCTTATGGCCGTCACTGACCCTCTTGCCGGTGCTGAACGTATGCAATGGACCGCTTCCGGGGAAGTTGTACTGATGACCATTCTTGGTGGTGTTGGTACCTTGATTGGCCCTGTGATCGGTGCGGGTGTTATCAAATACTTTGAGAACATCTTCTCGGCGATTAATGAAAATGTTCTACACGGTATTTTTGATTTCCTTCCAGAGATCCTTCAGGATGGTGCCGTTGCGATATTAAGTCTTTTTGTTGGTGAGGGCTGGCATCTGACACTTGGTATGTTGTTCATGCTGATTGTGGTCTTTTTACCCGGTGGGATGGTCGAAGGCTTTACTCGGATATATAACCGTATTCGGAACAAGAACAACAAAAACAATGGCGAAGCTGATTCTGTTGGCTCTGCCGAAGTTCAACCTGGTGAATAGAGAGATAATATTATGGGTATTCTTGAAGTTCGCGATGTGAACAAGAGCTTTGGCGGTCTTAAGGCCCTCAATAAAGTTGAGCTTGATGTGGAAGAGGGTTCAGTACATGCCATTATTGGCCCAAATGGAGCCGGAAAATCTACTTTCCTGAACTGTTTGGTTGGGCTGTTAATTCCTGATAGTGGCAGCGTAAATTTCAACGGAAATTCTCTTCTGGGAATTAAACCACATGAAATTAATCAAGCCGGTGTGTCACGAGTGTTTCAGACGCCAGAGATTTTTAGTGATCTGTCGCTTCTGGATAATGTGGTTATCCCGACCTTGGCTTCACGCGATGGTGCTTTCAAACTGAATGGCTGGAAACGTGCGGATCAGGACAGTGAAATCATTGGACGTGCTGAACACATGCTCGAAGATGTTGGTTTGATTGATAAGCGCAACATGCATGCGGGTAGCCTTTCACGTGGTGATAAACGTCGACTGGAACTCGCAATGTGTTTGGTACAAAACCCCAAACTACTTTTGTTGGATGAGCCAACAGCTGGAATGTCACGTGCTGATACAAACAACACGATTGATCTTCTTAAGCGTATTGGGGAGAGAGGGATTACCAAAGTGATTATTGAACACGACATGCATGTGGTGTTTTCTTTGGCTGATAAAGTAAGTGTAATGGCACAGGGAACTGTTATTGCTGAGGGTAGTCCTGAAGGTATTAAGGGTGATCCTCGTGTTCAAGAAGCTTATCTTGGGGGGGCGCATCTATGAGCCGCATGCAACCAATTAAAAGTGAAGGTACGGCCCCGGCCTATTTCTCCGCTCATGATCTTCATGCTTATTACGGCGAAAGCTATATCGTTCAGGGCGTAAGCTTTGACGTTCGTGAAGGGGAAATCCTTGCGTTACTTGGACGCAATGGCGCGGGTAAAACATCAACTCTTCGGGCAATCGCCCGGGCGGTTGATCCTGTTCTAACCCAGGGGGAAGTATGGCTGGATCATAAGCCTCTTCACCGCATGAAAGATTTTGAAGCTGCTCAAAACGGTGTTGCTTTGGTGCCTGAAGATCGTCGGATTATTCCGGGGCTTACCGTTGAAGAAAATCTTCAACTTGCACAGATTGCAGAGCCTGTTGGCTGGTCTATTGAACGCCTCTATCAGCATTTTCCTCGTTTGGCAGAACGTCGAGATCAAGAGGGAATAACAATGTCTGGTGGAGAGCAGCAAATGCTTGCTGTTGCCCGTGCATTGGCCCGGGATGTTAAGCTGTTGTTACTTGATGAGCCCTACGAAGGTTTGGCTCCTGTGATTGTTCATGAAATTGAATCAATTCTGCAGGAGATCAAGACGCACGGTATTACGACCATTATTGTGGAGCAAAATGCGATTGCTGCCCTACATCTTGCAGATAGAGCGATTATTCTGGATATGGGACAGGTCGTTTTTGACGGTACTGCACAAGAAGTACTGGATAATGAGGAACTTCGACACGAATATCTGGCAATCTAAATAAAGATTAAAAAAAGTAGAGTAACGTATTATCTAGAGGGCAGCTTTTTAGCTGCCCTTTCTTTATGTTATAAATTACAAATATTTGTTCTTTTAAAGAGAATATTTAGGATAGAAGTAGAAATAAAATTCTAGAAAAGAAACGATCTATAGGAGAGTGCTGTGGGTGAATTATTCGCTATTGCGAGTATTGTTGGTGTTGTTATCATTGGTGCGATGATGCCCGGACCCAGTTTTCTTGTTGTTGCTCGGATCTCTCTGGTAAATTCACGTGCTCATGGAATAGCCGCTTCTGTCGGCATGGGCCTTGGCGCTTTGGTCTTTGCTGGTTTGGCCTTGCTTGGATTACACCTTATCTTTACGCAGGTTGTTTGGTTGTACCTTTCGTTTAAGATTTTTGGCGGTTTTTACTTACTTTACCTAGGAATAAAAATTTGGCGGGGAGCTAGGGAAAAACTGGTCTCGGAAGAAGAGGGTGCATCACAACCTCAGGCTGGGCAAAGCCTTATGCGTTCCTTCTATACTGCTTTTATAACTCAGATTAGTAATCCCAAAGCCGCGATTATTTATAGTGGTGTTTTTGCTGTTTTTATGCCGGCAGAAACCTCTAACTGGTTTCCGGCGCTTTTATTGCCGACGTTACTTTTTGTGGAAACAGGGTGGTATGTTCTTGTGGCTTGTGCTCTTTCAGCCAAGGCATCGCGTCAAGTGTATTTAAAATCCAAGAGCTTAATTGACCGAATTGCGGGTGGTTTGATGGGGGTATTGGGAATAAAGCTTCTAACATCAAGTGCCTAAGGAGCTACTTTAAAGCGTTTAGAGAAATACCTATTTGTGAAGTACTAAGTTTCAAATATTGATTTATGCAGGGCAAAAAGAAATATGGTTGAGAGAAAACCGAACTCATTTCAGAAAAACTCAGATAATGGGGAGAGGGGCAAACCTTCGAGAGGTGGTATTTCAGCCTTTTGGCTTTTTATCATTCTCATTGTTTTGACTGGTCTGGGGGTGTTTTTTCTTGCTGATCGTTTTCCTGGCTCCCTTAGCAGAGATGATGACCAAATAGATTTGGTCCGAAGTCTTGCGATTTTACTCATGATTATGTCGTCAATTCTAGGTGTTGGTCGGCTTCAAAAGTCTGATCTTCCAAAATATTTGCGTGATATCGGATTGTGGGCAGCGATATTTATTCTTCTTTTTGTTGGCTATAGCTATCGCGATGTCTTTGGAAATGTGGATCGGGTTTCGAACAATCTTGTCCCTGCTCAAGCCTATACAAATCAGGCTGGTGATCTTGAATTTACCCGTGCCAGCGATGGGCATTTTTACATAGAAATATTTGTTGATGACGAGCGTGTAAAGTTTCTTGTTGATACGGGGGCGAGTTCAATTGTTTTAAGCCCTGTGGATGCACAACGTTTGGGATTTGACTTTGATAAACTGATTTTCAACCGCATCTTTGAAACTGCAAATGGCAAGGGAAGAGGGGCCTCAGCACAGGTTAAACGCATGACATTGGGGGAACGAAAATTTCAAGACGTTCGTGTTTCTATAAATCAGGCACCAATGTCAACATCGTTGCTTGGTATGGCATTTTTAGAGCGCTTCCCCAGTTTTGAATTCCGTGGGGATAAACTTATTCTTCGATCGCACTAAAATTGGCTCGTATTAACAACTGATCCTAAGCAAATTTGCTGTGATAGTCTTCTCGAACAGGCTTGAGGACAGTAATTGTGTCTTCTTCAAGAAAGCCTTGTTCTATTAAACCATTAATAGCTTCTTGCGGAATTATGGGGGCATTTTCATCGACTGCTTCCCATTCCCAATGGTTATGTTGAAAGACCAGACGTCCTTTGCCTGACCAATAATAGTCAAGGATAGCTTTCTCGGTTTTCTCCATCTCTTGCCAATCGAAGCCATGTATCTGATGGTGTATTCTTACTCCTGCTTTGGCTGATTCCCTTAGCATACAGCTCGCACCAGGGCTCTTCCCATCCCATAGAAGAATTAATCCGTCAGCATAATTTGCCATTTCCCGGTTTCTGAGCTCACCTGCTTCACGACCATACTTTACCCAATCAGCATGAAACACTTTTTTGGGTACATTATTACTTTCTGCCCATTGTTCGCCCAGTATGTCGACGCCTCGGCAACCACCGGATACCACTTCCTCTATTGGCCAACTTACGCTCTCGACAAAGTTTTTAAGGGCGTCGTAATCATTAATTGTACGAGAGCCAGCAATAATTACTTTCATAATAATACCTTTGTTAAAGCAGATTAGGTAATGATCATTGTATACATTAAAACTTCGGAATAAATGTGGAAATTTGACGCAGATAATAGAAGCGGACGGTTCGCGATATCTGTCTTTTCTCATACAAAGGCGTTCATCAGTTTAGTGCTTGGAATGAAGGGATTCGTGTTGATCAAAATTGGCTTTAACGACTTCCATTGGAAGCCGAAAAGTCATTGCAGCGCGGAACACCGAGCTACGATCTGTGGAGCCTGTTTTTGCTTTAGCGATTGCCAGTTTTGCGGCTCGTTTAATCCTCATTTCTTTTCGTAGACCCGCTGTTCTGTTGGCGTCAATCGTCTCTGCATGACGCCTTAAAACTCTAGCATGTGTTTCCATGTGATCGGCTAGTGAGAGACAAGATACCGGGTCTAGATTGAAAAATGTTTGGCGAAAATAGTTATCCATATTGTTGCTCTACCTGAACTTTAAGCTGCGAGAGCGAATCCTTTTGCCATGACAGGTGGAAACAATCGGTTAAAGCCATCTGAAATAATATTCCAAGTTTTCTGGAAACCTTTCTTGATAATATTTTCCATAATATACATTATGCGAATTGGAGGTTTTGATTCCAAATCCTACAAGGTACTAAGATCATCTCCAGAACGACGGCATTAGAACGACCAACACTGTAAATACCTCTAGGCGTCCAATTAGCATTACAATTGATAAAACCCATTTGGCAATGTCAGGAAGACTGGCGAAGTTTCCGTCGGGCCCGATTATTGTCCCCAACCCCGGGCCAACGTTCGTGATCGCTGTGACACTGGCTGTAAAGGATGTTAATGGATCTAATCCAACGACCCCTAAAATTACTGTTGCGATAAAGGTTGTCGTAAAAAAAACGGCTAAAAAAGCAAGAACAGATCGCTGAAGATCTTCTGTTATATTTCGCCCGTTATAAGTTTGCGATAGAACACGGTTTGGGCTCATTAAACTTAGGGTGTGGTTTTTGACAATAAGCCATAAAATTTGAAAACGATAAATTTTAATTGCGCCGCTCGTCGAGCCTGTACAGCCCCCTACTAACGTTAAGACAAGAAAAACACTACCTGCTGCTGTTCCCCACGCAAGATAGTTATCGCTGGCATAACCCGTCGTTGTGACGATTGATACGACATTAAATGTGCTTAAAGTTAAGGCATCAAAAAAATTAATATGTTGTGAAAAAGTAAGCCATAGAGCCAATATAATTGATGTTCCAGCTAGAAAGAGCAGAAATCCTTTTACTTGGGGGTCACGAAGCAGTGTTGTTTTATCTTTTTTAATTGATTGAATATAAAGTGTAAAAGGTAGCGCCCCGAAAATCATAAACAGCGTGCATATCCATTGTGTCGATGCGTTTTCAAAATAACCAAAAGATGCATCGTGAGTAGAAAATCCCCCCGTAGATATCGTTGTCATTGCATGGTTAATTGCATCAAATACTGTCATCCCGGACCAGTAGAATAAAACCATGCATATAAGGGTCAAGCTGATGTAAATGCTCAGTAACCAAACAGCAAGAAGGTATGCTCTTGGCAAAACTTTGACTGAATTGTCAGAGCTTTCCAATGCAAAAAGTTGCATACCACCGCTTCTGATAAATGGTAAAATGAAAATTGCCATCGCAATGATGCCGATACCGCCAATCCACTGTAGCAAAGACCGCCACATCAGAATACCTGGAGGTAAGTTGTCCAGGTTAGTTAAAACAGTCGATCCTGTTGTGGTCATGGCTGACATTGTCTCAAAAAAAGCATCCGTATAGCTTATATCGAGGCCAATTAATGGAATGGCAGAAAATCCGGGTACAACAATCCAGCATAAAAGAGTCAGCAAATAGGCTTGTCTTATATTAATTTCATAAATTTTATTTGTACGGTTGCTTAGGTAGAGTGTGCCGCCACAGGCCATTGTTAAACTTGCGCAAATAGAAAAAATGATCCAATCGGGGTTTTGCTTTGAAATATCTACTGCTGCCGGGAATAGCATCAGAATTGAAAGGCTGCATAATAAAATTCCCAATGTGGTCAGGATAGGTCTGAAATCAAGCATCATAATCGATCTTATTATCTTGGTAATCGGGTGACGTTGCTCTCGTTACTCTATGCTGTCAATTTATATTATCACGCGACGGTTTCTCTTTCATAAGCATGTTTTCTTAGCTGGTTTGGTTTTTCTTTTACAAACGAAATGTTCATGGTATGTTCTTTGTAGGGGTAAATTTATTAGACTCTATTGTAAGGAAGAAAGTCTGATGATTAATGGAAGTTGTCTGTGTGGTACTGTGAAATTTGAAATTTCAGGAGAACCATCTTCATTAAGTTATTGTCACTGTTCCAGGTGTCGAAAAGCGGCGGGCATTTTTTCTGCTGTGTTGATCGGTAAAGCTGGTGATCTAAGGGTTACGGCAGGTCAAGAAAGTATTGCTAAGGCCCCTACTGATCCGGAATGGAATTTAGAACGATGCTTTTGTCAGAAATGCGGTACTTCACTTGGCGATATGGCGACCGGTGACATATATGTCGTTGCTGCCTCGGCATTGGATGATGACCCCGGTATACGTCCAACAGTACATATTCATACTGGATCAAAACCTGATTGGTATCAAATTGATGATAATCTACAAAAGTTTGAAGGTGATTATGTGTCTTGAATTCTGTTAAGATCAGAGACAGATTTTTTGTAAGCGATACCTTAAAAGTAATTTATAGTGCATTGTTATTCCATAGATAAGATGAGGTGAGATTATTGGTTCTCACCTCATTTTTTTATACGGCGTTATTTAATCAAGTGGGTTTAAGCAATAAGCCAAGCCTGCGAATACCTTCGTTGATTGTATCTTCGTTTGCTTGAGAGAAACTCAGACGTATTGTATTGCGGTTTGATCCATCTGCATAGAACGCGTGTCCGGGAACAAAGGCAACACGCTGTGTTTCGATTGACTGTGCCAACAACTCAGCACCATCCAGATGTTCGGGGAGAGTTAGCCAAATAAACATCCCACCTTCGGGTTTTGTCCAGCTTACGCCCTGTGGCATGTATTTTTCCAGTGCTGCAAGCATGCAATCTCGTCTGGTCGAATAGGCTGTGAAAATCTTGGCAACCTGTTTATCAAAACCTTTGGAGGCGACTTCGTGAATGGCAATCTGGTTAATTGTAGAACTATGGAGGTCAGCGGCTTGTTTCATTAACACGAGCTTACTGATAACTGTTTGGGCGGCGCAGACCCACCCTACCCTCAAACCTGGCGCAAGTGTTTTAGAGAAGCTGCCGCAATAGAGTGTTCGTGTTTCGTCGATATGTCCCTTACGTTGAATATCAAGGGCCAGAATTGGTGGAATTGCTTCACCGTCATATCGAAGGGATTGATAAGCCGCGTCTTCGATAACAGGGATATCAAGCTCTTCTGCAAGATCCAGTAATTTTTCACGGCCGGAACGATCAAGCGTTTCCCCAGTTGGATTTGCAAAATCCACGGACATATAGGCGAATTTTACTTCGCTATTCTTTTCCGCTGCGGCTTCCTGATATTCTTTTGCAGAACGGTTACCGTTCGCAATCAGGCGGTCGTAATGGGGTTCATAAGCATTAAAGGCCCCAAGTGCGCCCATATAGGTTGGCCATGTTACGAGTGCTGTATCATTTGGCGACAGTAATAGTTTCCCTAGATAATCCAGTGCTTGTTGAGACCCCGATGTAATTAGGATATTGTCAATACTACAGGGGATACCAAGCCCTTCCATCTGCTTGGCAATCCACTGGCGTAAGGGAACGTAACCCTCACTTACTGAATACTGCAAAGCCGTGGTCTGTTTGTCGCCTGTCAATGTATTGGCAAAGGCCTGCTGGAATTCTTCCGTTGGGAAAAGCGCGGGATCAGGAATACCGCCAGCAAATGAGATGATGTCTGGTTGGTCCAGAAGCTTGAGTAACTCCCGAATTTCGGACGCCTTCATACGAGAAGACCGCGTGGCAAATACTTTTTCCCAATCCATAAACCGTAACTCCTGTAGAATAAGAAGTTACCAGTACTTCAGGAAACTTGATCCTGTCAATAATGATAAGTTACTTAAGCGACAAGATCAGCCACCATGTTGCCATTTAACATCCAAATGTATTTTTTCCTAATATGTTAACAAAAGAAAAATCTATGTGGCTAAACACCTGAATTAATCTTGATATTAACTCAAGTGTTTTGTCGTTGTTGCGTTACGTAAGAGTATTATTTTTATAAATTGTACGAACATCTTGCAGAAAAGAAATCAGTCTTTTAAAAAAAATGATAGATCTTTTATTAGACGTTGGCTCTGAGCGAACGGGATGATAATTTTATTATATAAAGGAAATAGAAAGGAGGTTAAAAATTACAGATTGGAATGAGTACCAAAAGATTATGGCTTTAGTTGCAATTCTACAACTAACTATATCTTTCATTTCTATTTACATCATTTGGTAAAATAGAAAAACCTTCCAAAGCGGCAACTAAGGAAGGTCTCTCGAAGAGGATTATGTGTTCGATTTTGGAACAATCCATCATGATAATCCTCTTCTCTTCTAACTTAGTCAATACTTTTGTAACCAAATTGGTTACTATAGTGTCTTTGTTAATGAACCTTTATTTTCCCATATTCAAAGAATATATGACCGTATCCGGTAGCTCTTTGACCACCCTTTCAGCATCCGACTTGATAGTTTTCTACGAGACGATTTGAAAGTCATTCGGCTCTGATAGAGAGGAATATGCCAAGAGATTCCTGTGAGTGTTTAGACAAAGCTAGGAACAAAGATAATTATTATGCCTGACAAGATAAGGCTTAACCTGCCGATAGCAGATTTTACTGCAATTAGGCCATAAGAAATGCAGGTTAACCCAAGGCCAATTTGTAGGAATGCGAGTAAGGCCTTAAACGGTGTGTCAGAAAGACTTAGTATATCCGGGTTTGCGATCATACCCAAAGGGATTATATAAAGACCGACGCCCAAAGCCATCGCCGTTAGAGCAACTTTAAGCCAGTTTTCCCCGATCATGCCTGCAGCAATAAAAACTGCACCGCATACGGGCGGTGTAATTGTGGAGAGCAAGGCAAACCAGAAAACAAACAGATGTGCCTGAAGTGGCGCTAGTCCTAGTTGGGTTAGTGCTGGGCCTGCTACTGATATACATATCACATAGGCTGCCGTGGTTGGAACTTCCATACCCAGAATAAGACAGGCTAAAGCAGTGAGAAAGAGCGAGGGCCACAGCAACCCACCAGACCCGGATAGGATCAATGACGTAATTTTAACGCCCAAACCAGTAATTGAAAGTACGCCAATTATGATAGAGGCACAGAGTATGATCGCCGCGATCATGGATACTTGTTTGGCGGCATTAATGGTAGCATTTTCAAATCGATAAAGAGTTTCTTTTAGGTCGAATATAAGTTTTTTTGTGATGAAGAGCAGCAAAAATCCTGCAATAATAGCCATACATGCTGCGTATTGAGGCGTGTAGCCAAAATAAAACATACCCAAAAGCAGGACACTAAAGGGAACAAGAAAGAATGCAGATGTAATAAAGACGTCTTTTGTATTTGGTCTGTCCTTGTCCTCTATTCCCTTGAGATTCTGATTACGTGCATAGGCGTTAATCCCAACCCAGACGGCCAAAAAAAACAGAATGGCGGGTAAAATAGCTGCACTCATAATACTGGTATAGGGAATACCGGTAAGCTCGACCATAACAAAGGCCCCTGCTCCCATTAATGGCGGCATAATCTGGCCACCAGAAGACGCAACGGCCTCGACGGCAGCGGCAAGTCGTTTGGGGTAGCCGAGGCGCGTCATGGCTGGCAAGGTAATCGCACCTGTTGAAGCAACGTTTGCAGAAGCTGAACCGGAAATAGAGCCAAATAAAGCAGAGGAGATCACAGATACCTTTGCCGCACCGCCTTTTAAACGACCTGCTGCGGCGGCAGCGACATTCATAAATCCTTGTCCGGCTTCACCTGCGTTTAAGACCGCACCGAATATGACAAAAATAGAAACAACGCTGACGGAAACCCCTGTCAAACTTCCCCAAATACCGCCTTCGGCAATGGTTAGGGTGCCAAGAAAGCTTTTGAGAGGAGTGCCAGCATGGCCAAATTCGCCGGGAATGTATTGGCCCAGCAGTCCGTAAAAAAGCGCAAGCGCTGCGACAATTGGTAAGGGCCAGCCAATGGCCCGTCTTGCAGCTTCGAGCACGACGAGAAGAAGGGTAATCGCAATGGCAATCTGAAGGTCATTTTCCAGAAATCCGTATTGATCCCCAAGCATGCTTTGGTTCATCGAGATCCAAAGAGCAGCACCAACACCAAGCACAGCAAAAAGAATTCCAAAGACCCGTGATAACGAACTCCCTTGATTACCAAATATAA
Organism: Kiloniella sp.; assembly: GCF_048270245.1. GTDB lineage: Bacteria > Pseudomonadota > Alphaproteobacteria > Kiloniellales > Kiloniellaceae > Kiloniella. The sequence continues at coordinate 121,563 of NZ_JBLWTH010000002.1, read as the reverse complement.
GAACCCACGGGAGAATAAATGCCAAATGTAGAGGGCGGCTAACGAGATTGGGTACCAAGCCTGAAAAAATCAAACCAATATGAAAGATAACGAGCGAGGCTGCGAAGCCAAAGCAGACTAGGCGAGCGAACTTGGAGGAAAGATCAGGCATGAGATTACACTGTTAGAGGAATTTGTGCGTATAAATAACAAAAATCCCGACTGGTCAATACAATCGGGATTTTTGAAAATCTATAATGTGATTTGGTTATTGTTGTTCTGCGCTTAGCGTTATACCTTTTTCTGTGTAATAACGAACTGCGCCGGGATGGATTTTGCCCTCAATATTCGACAGTAAGTCATTACTAACGCCATTCCACCATGCCGCTGACTGACCCATAGTTTCTTTTTGGTCCCAATAGGTTTTGGTAAGTTGATAGGCTGTTTCGTCATCCATGGCAGTAGTTGTATAAGCTACGACAGGGAGTGAGGTTGTCGTTATATCACTATCTTGCCCGCTATAGGTTCCGGCAGGAATAGTCAGTTCTTTACGCTTTGAAGCTTTTATTTGTTCTGGTGTTAAGGACAGTACGCTAACGCCGGTAGATGCTGCGGCCTCAATGACGTTTGGCGCAGGATAAGAGCCTGCGGTTACAAATCCATCAATTTGACCATTTTTTAGGGCTGGAACAGCATTGGAAAGTTCGACATTTGCGAGTTCTACTTTACCTTCCAGACCAAAAAGCTTGAGGTATTTAGCGCCTTCTTTTGCCCCAAATGATCCTTTGCCTAAGAGGATTTTCTTCCCTTCCAAGCCTGCAAAATCTTTGATGCCACTGTTTTCGGAGACGACGAAGTGCATTGTGAGTGAAGGAATAGGGAATAAAGCTCTGATCTCTCCAAATTTTGGGTCGCCTTTGCCTTCGAACATTGCTTTTCCGGCCTTGGCCAGTCGTACGAGAGCGGGTGGCGTGGTGAAAACATAATCCTCACCTCTGGCGCGTACTTCCATCACATTTTGGACGGACCCCTGACTTTCTTCAACTGTAACCACAATATTGCCAGATGAGCCGGATTTCATGGCCTCGGCAATTTGAACAGCCATCTGATAGTAGGAAGACGTTGTTTTCGCTGATTTATAGGTAATGCGTGTTTCTGCCATCGTCGGCATGGCTAAGACCATGGAGGTTATGGCAGCAAGACTGATTTTCTTTAGGTGTTTCATCAGAACTTCCTATCAGATGTATATTTTTGAAGGTGCGTAGATAAAAGGCTTACTCGTTCTTTTATTAGGTGGCGATGGTAGGTTGCCTGTCTGCGCATTGTCAACACTGGTAACTATTATCTTAGGTTATTGTTTAGTGGGGAATAATGCAGAAGGTAATGAAAGGACATAAATCTGTGCCTAGGTTTGAAATTCAATTTAATAGATATGATTTTTTATGAAAAAAACAGGAAATAACAATAGGTTATTTCCTGTTTCCAAAGTGAAATATTATTTGCGGAAAACACTTATTCTACAGTGTTGCTGGAAAATCCTTGAGGGGATCGCCAAACTTGTGTTCAGTCCACTTGACGATTAGAAAGCCGCTTATTGCTATTGTTGCAGCAACTAGGGCTGACATCATTAGTGGTTCCAGTAATAACTGACTATTTCTTCCAAGAATAGGAAGAAGTGTTGCAAATGCACTAGCAGCAAAAATCGTAGCCAGCAGTGTTCCAATTCGGCTTAACACCCAACCAGAAGACTTAAGTATCACTGGTAAATAGGTGGGCTTTTTACGCATGATACAACTACCTTTCTCTGTAGTTAAGAACGATACACTACCTGTTGTTGAAACAAATTTCAATCGGGTGCGCAATTTTGCCACAGATAAATCGGATTGTAGGTAATGTTTTTCAAGGGGGGAAATATATTAAAATAGGCTAAAACATTTTAAATTTTGTTTCGATATCAAAGATATAATGAATTGTTTTTTGTTGTGTTTAAACTGGCGAAGTATTTTAAAAAAAATATTATGATTTTTTTATTACGTCGAAGTTTGATTCAAATTTCATTTAGGGAAAGATTTTATGAACTGGGGTACACAAAGCTTGCTGCTTGCTACTTATCAGGTATTCTGAAGCACAAATAGAAAAGCGTATAATTAAGCGAGAAATATCATAATGATCCGTGTTTCAAGTAATTTCGACGCAGGCAATATTCGTTGCCTGTCTTGTGATAATCCTTCTGATATTCAGTTAGAGATCGAATCAGATACGAATTCTCATTTTTATCAGTGGTTTTACTTTCGCCTGAGTGGTGGGTTGGATCAAAATTGTACGTTGAAAATTCTCAATGCAGGTGGAGCGGCTTATCCCGGCGGATGGGAAAACTATCAAGCTGTTGCTTCATATGACCGAGAGACATGGTTCCGTGTACCCACAACGTCGTATGATGGGCAGACTTTAACGATTGAATTTACACCAGGGTATAATTCAGTCTATTTCGCTTATTTCGCCCCCTACTCTATGGAACGCCATGCCGATCTCATAGCTGAAGCTCAGCATGGTCAAGGTGTTAACCTCGATGTTTTAGGGCAAACTATTGATGGTCAGGATATTGACCTTTTAACGATTGGTGAAGCGGACAAAAATAAAAAATCCTGCTGGGTAATTGGAAGGCAACACCCTGGGGAAAGTATGACAGAGTTCTGGATGGAAGGGTTTCTGGGACGGCTGTTGGATGAAAATGATGCCATTGCTCGAGAGTTGTTAAAAAAGGCTGTCTTTTATGTCGTCCCGAATATGAACCCGGATGGAAGTCGGCGGGGTAACCTTCGTGTTAACGCAGTTGGATCAAATCTGAACCGTGAATGGCAAGCACCTTCGTTAGAAAAAAGCCCCGAAGTTTATTATGTACGTGAAAAAATGATGGAAACCGGTGTCGATCTTATGTTCGATATTCATGGTGACGAAGCTATCCCTCATAACTTCATTGCAGGAACCCACGGTATTCCCTCTTTTGATGATCGTCTGTTAAATCTGTTAAACCGTTTCCAAACTTATTATATGGAAGCAAACCCTGACTTTCAGACCACTCATGGTTATCCACAGAATGAACCTGGGAATGCTAACCTAACTATCTGTAGTAATAACACGGCAGAAACGCACGATTGTTTGTCTATGACACTAGAGATGCCCTTTAAGGATACGGCTGATGCCCCAAATGAATTTGAAGGATGGTCGCCGGATCGATCTGAGAAGCTTGGCGCAAGTAGCTTGGACCCTATCTATCGGATAATTGATGACCTAAGATAACATGTGGAAATCAGAGGAAGAATAGTCGGTTTCTAGTGAAGATGAGAGAAAAATGAAAGTAATAGCAGGGAAATTTTTTAAAACTTCAGTACGATCATTGGCAGTTTTAGGACTTGTAGCTGGAATATCCCCAAGCCTTGCGGAAACGTACCTTTCTCCGGTGTCTGATTTTAATTCCGATTTACTTCGGGAAGTCCCTATTTTTGAAAGCAGCGTTATAAATGGTGAAATGCCGCCTGTTGCAAAACGGGTCCCTGAAAATCCCTATGTTGTAAAACAAAACCAAAATTGGGAAGTTGGCAAATATGGCGGATCAATCAGAAGCCTGATTGCAAAATCAAAGGACGTCCGGCTGTTTTCTGTTTATGGTTACGCGCGACTTATCGGTTACACGCCAGACTTGGATTTTACCACAGATATTTTAGATAAGCTTGATGTCGAAGAAGGTCGAATTTTTACGATGACACTTCGAAAAGGGCACAGATGGTCTGATGGTCGTCCCTTTACCTCAGCTGATTTCAAGTACTTTTGGGAAGACGTTGCCAATGATAGCAATTTAAGACCTTTTGGTCCGCCTGCGGAACTACTTGTTGATGGTGAATTGCCTAAAGTAGAAATTATTGACGAGATAACAGTTCGCTATAGCTGGTCTGTACCTAATCCTTTCTTTCTTCCGAGTTTGGCCGCGACACGCCCACTTTATCTTTTCCAACCCGCACATTACATGAAACAGTTTCACGCAAAATATGTGGATACGGATGTATTGCAAGAACGTGTTACCAAAGCTGGCGCGCGTAATTGGGTGCAGTTGCATAACCGTAAAGCAAGGCAATACAAGTTTACGAACCCCAAACTGCCGACATTGCAGCCTTGGGTTAATTCGGTAAAACCACCTTCGACGCGATTTGTTGGTAAAAGAAACCCCTACTATCACAGAGTTGATGAGCTGGGACATCAGCTTCCCTACGCAAATGAATTGATACTTTCTGTTGCCGGAGGTGGATTAATTCCGGCAAAGGTTGGTTCCGGAGATTCTGATCTTCAATCCAGAGGGCTTAATTTTTCCGACTATACTTTCTTAAAAGGAAATGATGATCAAAATGGGTATTCAGTACGCCTTTGGAAGACCGTTCGTGGCTCACAATTTGCGCTTTATCCAAATTTGAATGCCAAGGACCCCGAGTGGCGCAAACTGAACCGCGATAAAAGATTTCGTCATGCCCTTTCTTTGGCAACAAACCGCTACGAACTTAATCAGGTGCTTTATTACGGGCTTGGGCTTGAAGGTAATAACACAGTGTTGCCAAGCAGCAGTCTTTATAAGGAAGAGCATTTCAAAAAATGGGCTGAATTTGACCTGAAAAAAGCAAATATGCTTTTGGATGAAATCGGCCTGACAGATAGAGATGAAGATGGCCTTCGTTTATTAAGCGATGGTCGTCCGATGAAAATCATTATTGAAACTGCCGGTGAAAGTAGCGAAGAAACCGATATTCTTGAATTAATCGCTGATTCCTGGCTGAAGATCGGGGTTAAACTCTACCCTAAACCCTCTCAGAGGGAAGTTTTGCGAAACCGGATTTTTTCTGGTGAAACCAACATGTCTCTTTGGTACGGCAACCTCAATGGACTGTTGTCTCCTCACTCTTCGCCTGCAGAGCTAGTTCCGCGCCAACAGCAATCATTTCAATGGCCTAAATGGGGACAGTATGTAGAAACAAAAGGTAATGCTGGGGAAGAGGTTGATATTACTCAAGCCCAAGAACTGAACAACCTTTATGTACTTTGGTTCAGGGCGCAAACAACAGCTGAAAAGAAAGAAATATGGGAACGTATATTGGAAATAAATAGTGAGGAAACCTATACAATTGGGTTGGTTGCTGGAATTCCTCAACCCGTAGCTCTATCCAATAAGCTAATGAATGTCCCAGAAGATGGTTTTTATAACTGGGAGCCAGGTGCTCTGCTAGGCGTTTATAAGCCTGACGGGTTTTGGTTTGACGAATAGTCATTAAATAAAATACAGGCGATGAATAATGTCATCGCCTGTATTTGAATGATGCTCTATTTTACTTCAAACGTCAGCCCGTCATATCCTGGCTCAACACCTTCGGGGCATTTTGATTTGAGGTCATCATAGTCAACTTGCTGATTCATATGAGTTAGGATTGTACGTTTAGGTTTTAAACGTTCCACCCAACTAAGAGTCTTTTCAAAATGGGCATGTGATGGGTGCGGCTCGTACCGTAAGCAATCAACAATCCAATATTTTACACCTGCTAATATTTCAAAGGCGCGTCCATCAAGATCAAAAACATCTGTTGAGTAAGCAAAATCACCGAAACGGAACCCAAGAGAGTTTGTGTTACCATGATTTTGATAGAAAGGTGTAATTTCAATTGAGCCAATCTTGAAAGGACCATCGATGGTTTTGTCATCCATCATAGGCGTATAGGTACTTTCCGGATCACATGAAGATGTAAACGCATAGGCAAAGCGATTGGTGATTATTTCTCGATCTGATTCGTCCATAAAGGCTTCGATCGGACCGCCTGCTTTATAGGCCAGATACCTCAGTTCATCTAACCCATGAACATGATCAGCGTGATCGTGGGTATAGAGGACAGCATCAATATATTCTACACCGGCATCCAAGAGTTGAATTCTCAGATCTGGGCCTGTGTCGACCAGAATAGTTGTGTCCTCATGCTCGACAAGGATGGAAACTCTGCGGCGTCTGTTTTTCGGGTTTTCCGGGGCGCAATTTCCCCAATTGCCGCCGGACGCACCCGAACAAATGGGAACGCCACCAGAACCACCGCATCCTAGCATTGTAATTTTCATGATTAAGCTGCCGTCGGTCTTTGCGCTTTTGTGAAGAGACGATAGAAATTATCAGTCGTTGCTGAATGAATTTCCGATACACTTACCTTTTTTATATTAGCCAAGGATTCTGCAGTATGACGAACAAAAGAAGGCTCATTCTTTTTGCCACGCATAGGGACTGGTGCCAAATAAGGGCTATCCGTTTCAATCAATAAACGGTCCAGTGGCGCTTCGGCAACTGTTGTCCGAATATCTTCGGCGGACTTATAGGTAATAATGCCGGATAGAGAAATATAAAAGCCCATTTCCAAGGATGCTTTTGCCAACTCAGGTCCTGCTGTAAAACAATGAATTAACGCGGGGTAAGCACCCTTGTTGAATTCATCACGCATAATTGCAATGGTATCGTCATCTGCATCGCGGGTGTGAACAACAAGGGGAAGGCCAGTTTTTCTGGCAGCTTCGATATGTGCCCGAAAACTTTCTTGCTGTCTGTCTCTAGGGGCGTGGTCATAATAGTAATCAAGGCCACTTTCACCCAGGCCAATTACCTTGGGGTCCTTGGCTTTTTCAATCAGGATATCCGGCGATGAAAGGCCTTCGGTTCCTGCTTCATGTGGGTGGATGCCAACGGTGCAATAAATATCGTTATTTGCTTTTGCTATGCCTAAAACAGTATCGAATGTGGATAGCTTGGTTCCAATGGTAACCATACAGCCAATTCCAACGTCTCGTGCCCGTGTTAAAGCATCTTCCAGATCACCATCTTTTAAAAAATAATCAAGATGACAATGAGAGTCGACAATCATTATGCCCCCTCTTCCTCTACATAACGTGGGAAAACGCCCTGTGGTTTGTCTATTTCAACACCCGTAGAAAGGGCTGTTTTAAGATCTGAGAATGTACGCGCATCGGCAGGAAGACTGAGCTGATTTAGCATCTTTTCCATTGATTCAGGCATCACTGGCTGAAGAAGGATTGCTATTTGACGAATAGTCTCAGTGAGAACATATAAAACAGTTCCCATACGAGCCAAATCCGTTTTTTTCAATCCCCAAGGCGCTTGTTCATCTACATATTTATTCGCTGCTGATATAACGTTCCAAACAGATTCCAAACCACGATGGAAGCTTTGTTTGTCAAAGTCATTTCTCAGTTTGTCATGCAACGCAGCAACGCTATCAAGGAGTTCTTTGTCAGCATCGGTAAAATCACCGTGTTCGGGAATTTTTCCTTCGCAGTTTTTGAAAACCATCGAAAGAACGCGCTGGGCCAGATTACCGATGTCGTTTGCCAAATCTCCGTTCATACGGGAAATCATAGCTTGTTTAGAATAGTCACCATCTTTCCCAAAGGGAACTTCGCGCATCATGAAGTAACGAACCTGATCAAGGCCGTATTCTTCGATAAGGGCGTTAGGATCAATCACATTCCCAACTGACTTTGAAATTTTTTGACCTTCATTGGTCCACCATCCGTGCGCAAAGATACGCTTTGGAAGTGGCAGATCCGCTGCCATAAGGAAGGCAGGCCAATAGATTGCGTGAAAACGCAGGATATCTTTCCCGACCATATGAAGATCAGCAGGCCAGAATTTTTGATATTCTGCCGCCGTTTCATCCGGGTAGCCAACTGCCGTAAGATAGTTCGTTAAGGCATCGAGCCAGACATACATGATGTGATCATTATTACCAGGAACCTGAACACCCCAGTTAAATGTTGTCCGACTGACAGAAAGGTCTCTTAGGCCGCCTTTGACGAAGCTGATCACTTCGTTACGGCGACTATCGGGGCCAACGAAGGATGGATCATTTTCGTAAAGAGCCAACAGTTTATCTTCGAAAGCAGAGAGTTTGAAGAAATAAGATGGTTCTTCCACCCACTCAACTTCTGCGCCTGTTGGCGCAATACGTTTCCCGTCTGCGTTTTTCGTAAGTTCTGTCTCTGTATAGAAAGCTTCATCTCGAACGGCGTACCATCCGGCATAACTGCCTAAATAAATAAACCCTTTATCTTCGAGTACTTGCCACAGTTTTTGACATGCGTTCTTGTGACGATCTTCAGTTGTTCTGATGAAGTCATCATTAGAAAAGTTACAGGCTTTTGTCAGGTCTCTGAAATTTTGGGATACTTGATCCGTAAATGTTTGTGGATCAATCCCTGCTTTTTCAGCAGAAGTTTCGACTTTCTGACCATGTTCGTCGGTCCCAGTCAGAAACTTTACATCATAACCATCTAGCCTTTTGAAACGCGCAAGAACATCGCAGGCGAGTGTGGTGTAGGCATGCCCAATATGTGGTTTATCATTCACATAGTAGATGGGCGTTGTGATATAATAGGATCCGTTATCTGATCCAGTCATAGGAAACTCCTGATCAACAGCACTTGCCGTGATACCTCGTGCTAAATCAGGCAGTCAGGTTTTGGAGTTCCGTTAAGGTTGTCACAACGACCTGCTTTTTATCCAGATTAGCACGAGTAGCACGGGCATAATTCTTCGAGCACTTCTCCCACAGGCCGAGCCATTGCGCAAGACCATGTCGTTCAATTAATGCAGAGATTAATGCTTGCTCTTCAGGAATAACCATATCAGGCATAGCGCCTTGCCCAACTGTCTTGGTCAAGCGAGCCAGCCACCAAAGGTACAACTCCATCCCGGTTTTAAAGGCAAGTGGATCAGCACTTGAAAGCTTATCTGCAAAGGCATAGAGCTTAACCATATCCAGATTTGGCAGGGTAGAAAGGAGAAATATCATCTCTCGATATAGGTCAAGGCCTCCACTTTTCCAGAGATCCAGCGCTTTTCCGACTGACCCTTCGGATAATTTGGCTAACTGAACAGCATCCTCATCTGAAAGCTCTGGCGCCTTATTTTTAAGTAACGAAATAACGGTATCTTCTTGCAGTGGTGCGAGCGGAAGATGACAGCATCTGGAGTGGATTGTTTGTAGAATTTGCCCGGGAAGATGGGATATTAGTAGTAATACAGTTTTTTCTGGAGGCTCTTCCAGAACTTTGAGAAGCGCATTTGCTGCGTTGGCATTCATTTCTTCAACAGCATCAACTATGACAATGCGCCAGCCACCTTCAATAGATGTCTTGTGGGAAAAGTTAACAATTTTGCGAACTTCATCGACGGGAATTGTTGTTCGCATTTTACCCTTTTCATCCGGGCTTAATTCAAGGGTGACGAGATCGCCATGCGCGCTGGCTGCAATTCTTTTCGAGACAGGGTTATCAGCACCAATATCCAATGTTGTCGGCAGGGCACTACTATCACCAAATAGACTATTGCTTTCGTCTTCGTTTATTTGATTCATAAGAAAGCGAGAAAAGCGATACGCAAGCGTTGCTTTGCCAATGCCTTTGGGGCCAGTGAGCATCCATGCGTGCGGAAGTTTACCTGAATTAAACCCTCGAAGAAGGGTTTCTTCTGCCTGAGTGTGCCCGATAAGATCTTGTGTCGATCTGGGATGATCAATGAGATCAGGTTCTGGTTGTATTTTTTTTCGGGTTGCTTTAGCCATTGAAAGAACCCGTGAACTTATCGGTGACAGCTTTCCATATCGAATTTTCTACGTCATCGAGGGATTGTGTGGCATCAATGACGATGCAGCGACTTGGGGATTCTTTTGCGATTGATAAGAAGCCATCGCGCATACGTTCATGAAAGGATGTTTCCATACCTTCAAAACGATTTTCACCAAGGTCATGTCCTCTTGTGCGTCCTAGTCCAACGGAAACGGGTAAATCGAGAATTAAGGTCAGGTCAGGTTGAAAATCACCTAATACCCATTCGTGCAGATCGGTAATTTTTTTTGCGCCTAATCCATGTCCTATTCCCTGGTAGGCTACAGAAGAATCTGCAAAACGATCGCAAATGACCCACTCTCCTTTTCCAAGAGTGGGCTTTATGACCTTTTCAACGTGCTCTTGTCGTGCCGCAAACATCAAAAGGGCCTCTGTCTTGGGCGTCCAGCGTGAAGCATCGCCCCGAACTAACAGGTCTCGGATAAGTTCGGCACCGGGCGTGCCGCCTGGTTCTCTTGTGCAAGTGTTTTTGTAACCAAGATTCTCAAGACGTTGGGATAAGCGTTTGATTTGCGTGCTTTTTCCCGCCCCTTCTCCACCTTCTAGGGATATAAAAAAACCTTTGGACATCGGGGTTATGATTTTCCGAAAATCAAATAGTTTAGAGCAGAAACAATACGACTAAAGCCGCCTTCTCTTTCTACTGAATTTGCAGCAACAAGGGGGATTTCTACAGTATCAATCTCTGGTGCTGTAATTGTTAAGGTTCCAAGCCTTTCCCCTTTTTCGATTGGGGTCTGGATCGGCCCAACATAATTAACTGTTGCAGTCATTTTGTTTTTTGCGTTCCGAGGGAGTGTTAAGAGAAGATCTTCTTCTGGCACCAGATCAATGGTTTTTTCTTTTCCGAGCCAGACATCAGCTGTATCAACTGTCTCTCCAGCTTTAAAGAGTTCAAAGTTATCAAATTCTCTAAAGGCCCAAGAAACCAAACGCGCAGATTCTTCTGCCCGTTCTTTTGTACTTCCCATGCCGTTTAAAACCATAATGATACGGCGGTCACCTTGCTTGGCTGAAGCTGTTAAACCATAGCCTGCTTCTTCCGTATGGCCGGTTTTTAGGCCATCTGACCCTAGATTTTTATAGAGTAATGGATTTCTATTACCTTGCGTAATACCTGACCAGGTAAAGGATTTTTCTGAATAGACATCATAAAATTCAGGAAAATCAGTAATGATACGATCAGCTAGAATAGCAAGATCTTTTGCTGTCATTCTTTGGCCTGGATCTGGCCACCCTGTTGCGTTGGCAAAGGTGCTGTTTTCCATGCCAATTTCGCGTGCTTTCGCCGTCATTTCCAATGCGAAATTTTCTTCCGACCCGGCAAGACCTTCTGCGACAACGATACAGGCATCATTTCCTGACTGAACAATAATACCGCGTAAAAGATCATGAATAGATATTTCTTTGCCGACTTCGACAAACATCTTTGATCCGCCTTTTCGCCAGGCTTTTTCACTCACTGGTAGCTTGTCATCCAAAGAAAGGCGACCATCCTTCAGGCGTTCAAAGACCATGTAGGCGGTCATGATTTTACTCATAGAGGCCGGGGGCATAGAAACTTCGGCGTCTTTATTAATCAGAACCGTTTTGGTGGTGTAATCAATCAGGTAGGCTTCTCGCGCTGATGTCTCAATAGCAAAGGCCGATTGAGAGAGCGCTACGAGGCATGCGCCACCGAATAATATAGATTTTATTGAAGATCTAAAATTTGAATTCATTTTGTTTTGCAATGATCTGACCTGAGTGTCTTGAGGGTTTCTTTGGTAGTTAATTTGTTACGAATCTTTTGTGGAGAAAATATGACTTCCAGCCAAAAATAATTGGCTGGAATATTAATCCCGAACTATTAATCAACGACTACACGGGCATCATTGTACCCATTGTCGTGTAATATTTTCAAAAGATTGTCGGCTTCTTGCACGTTCGTCAAAGGTCCAAGGCGAACACGATAAAAAGTACGTTCCCCTAAAGCTGCATTAGCTACCTGAGCAGTCCCGAGTGGAGATAAACGAGCGCGAAGGCGATCTGCATTGTGAACCTGCAGAAAAGATCCCGCCTGAACATAGATACTAGTTGGTGCAACAGGCGTCTGTGACACGACGCCATCGGTAAAATTTACGGTAGGCTCAATACTTGCTGTCTCAATCGGTGAAGATGTCTCACTTGTTACTGTGGAAGACGTCGCCGGAGCATCCAGAGGTTCGGCTGTTACCGTTTCAGTTGGTGCCGCGAGTGTTGTATTCTCATTTGACGCGACTTGAGGTGTGTAGTCTTTTCCCTGAGCTTGGGCGGCTAATTGACGGCTTTCTTCTTCCAGTATTTCAACTTTGACTTTAGCTGTACCTTGAAGTTCAAAGCCCAGAAGTTGGGCTGAACGACGGGATACATCAATAATACGATTATTCGAGAATGGTCCCCGATCATTAATGCGCAGCTTTATTGAGCGTCCATTTCCAAGGTTTGTCACACGTACAAGCGAAGGCATGGGTAAAGTTCTATGGGCAGCGGTAAGCGCATATTGATCATAGGTTTCACCATTGGCAGTTTTTTTACCATCAAACCCAGGGCCGTACCATGACGCTATACCAGTTTCACTGTAATTATAGTCAACGGCAGGATAGTACCAGAGCTTTTTGACTTGATAGGGTGAGCCGACTTTATAGCGCCCAATAGTTTTTGGGGTATCACTTCTTGTAATCGTTTTGGTGGCATGAGACGCAAGCTCAATTTCTGCACACCCGCTTAAGCCTAAACCTATAGCCGTCAGGCATGCTGCAATTTTCGGTAATTTATTTAAGCTCATTGAGACCCCCATACATGTACTGGATAAGATTGTATGCTTCTATCGAAGTCTTATCAATCTTATCCAGTGTGATCCCTGTGATTAATTTATTCAATGCTTCTGTGCTCATTAAGTTTTAAGGTTTTCAGGAGTTTCTGAGTTTAAGTAAAAGAGCTTCATCGGGGTATCCATCACCGGGTAAACCAACTTTCTTTTGAAAATTACGAATACCTTCGCGTGTTTTCCTGCCAATGATACCATCGGCTTTGCCCACATCGTACCCAAGGTTACCGAGAAGCGTTTGAATTTCTTCAATTTCTGTTCTGTGTAAGGGGCGCTCTTCGACAGGTCTCGGTGAAATAAGAGGTGGCTTGCCTGCAATCCGATCTGACAGATGGCCGACAGCAAGGGCATAAAGAATAGATCTATTCCAGTTCAGGATTTTGCGAAAATTATTATATACAAGAAAGGCGGGGCCTTTATGACCGGATGGAAGGATGAGAGATGCCTCTAATTCAAGTGTAGGCAAATTATTACCTGTTATTTTTCTAACGCCGGCTTGTTGCCACTGCAAAAGGGTTTTCTTGGTATTAAGGCCAACTAAATCCCAGTTGAAATCTTTAGGGAGCTGAACCTCCCTGCCCCAAGTATATTCATCATCCCAACCAATTTGGCCAAGGTAATTAGCTGCGGATCCAAAAACATCTGGCAGGCTGTGCCAGATATCCTTACGACCGTCGCCATTTTCGTCTACTGCGTAGAGATTATATGTCGAGGGAATAAATTGAAGGTGGCCCATGGCACCAGCCCATGATCCTTGCATTTTTTCTGGTGTAATATGGCCGTCATCTATTATGCGTAAAGCTTCAAGTAGCTGGGTTCTGAAAAAATCACTACGCCGTGTGTCGTATGCAAGTGTAGCATCGGCAGCGATGACAGAAAATCCGCCTGTATGTTGACCAAAGTTACTTTCCAGCCCCCAGAACGCGAGTAGGAAGCGGCTTTGTACCCCATATTTTTTGCTGATGTTATCCAGTAGTTCTTTGTGAGTTTTCTGAAGTTGTTGCGCTTTATTAATGCGTTGAGTGTTTACAGCCCGATCCAGATAGGTCCAGAACGTACGCGTAAATTCTGGTTGCCTTCGGTCGTATTCAATAATCTTTGGGATCGGCTCGATGCCAGTAAAACTTCTGGTAAGGGTTTGCTCAGAGATCCCCTTATTTTTTGCTTCTACTTTGAATTCGTTAAGCCATTGTTCAAATGATATTTGTGCTTCAATTGGTTCCGGTGTGCTTTCAACTGTTTGAGCGTGTGCCGTTGGAATTAGGAATGAAACAGAAATAACCGTAGAAAGAAGATACCCGCAGAACGTAAGTTTTGGACTGCTTTTGCATGTTTTCTGTAATTTACAGGTTCTGCGTAATGAAAAAAACAAAGTAAGCTCCGAATCGCGAAAGATGATCTCAAAGGAATTTGAGAGAACTTTATCCGAATTCAGGCAGTAAAGGCCACCTTGTTTACAATTATATTTCTATTATACCCCTCTGGTATATTTTTCTTAAATTTCTCTGGGTTTTATATTGTTTTGTGAAACACGCGACAGTTCGACGTTCCTTGCCCTTTAAACAGGTAAATTCGATCCTTTTTGGCAAGCTTTTTGGGGTCATGGAGCATATTTCTTTGATACAATGCCGCGCCGTATTTTCTACCATCAACGACGGCAATGTATTGCATCGATTTTACTTGTTTAAATCGACCTCGTCGACAGGCTTTGCTTAATCCAGGATCTTTTGTGAAAATTTCTGACAGCGGATCTTTTGTACTATAGATTAGACGGCTTCCCAAATAGCGTTCTTTTTTTAACTGCTGGCTTGGTAATCCCGGTTTCAACAAGGGCTTACGCGTAATGTTATTAGGGCTTAAGTAACCGTTCTGCGCGACACTATTGTGTGCAGGCAGAGCGAAAGCGGTCGAGATAATTACCGTCGCTAATACTTTCTTTGCTTTTTCCAGCATAACACTACTTTTCTGGTGTTTTTAATTTATGAAAATAAATATAACTGCTAAAAGAAAACGTAGAGTTAATATCTTGTTTTCATTTTTATGAGACCTTACTGCTTATTATATTGTTAATTTATTTAAGGATCTCGCTTGGGCATGATCAAAAATTTGTTAGATAAGCTTTTTGGAAAGAAAGAAGTGCGCCGTGAAGGTCGCGAGTTTGGAGCTTCTGGTACTGTTACCGTTTACGACGTTGCCTATCCATTGGACAATTGGAGCTCTAGCGGATTTGCTATAACTGGTTATGACGGACCACTATTGCGTGGGGATCATATTACGATCAACTTTTGTTTGAAGCTGGATGGCGGCACCCTAGAATTTGATTGTAAATCTATTATTGTTAGGATTGAACCTGACAAAGAAACACTCGCAGGGGTTTTTGTTGAGATGAATCCTGAAACCCGAATTCTTATTGCGAATTATTTTGATAGCTAAGATGCGCGAGCAAGCGTATTCTAATCACTGGTAAATTATATATAAAGGTCACTTCATGTCTGATGAAGAAGCTATGAATAACGATGACGTTGATGACATGTTCGATTCTCCGCCCGAAGAAGCAGCTTCTCCGGCGGCCGCGTTACCCGTAAATGATGAAAATGTCCCCGCGGTTCACGGGGTCGGGTTGGAAGTGTCCGCGATACTGGGAACAGCGCAAATGCCCGTAAGTCAATTGTTGAAAATGGGACGTGGTGCGGTTGTCGAGTTGGATAAATATATTGGTGATACGATTGATATCTCGATAAATGACCAGATGATCGCACGTGGTGAGGTTATGATCAAAGAAGATCGGCTGTGTGTAGAGATTATCGAGATGATAAAAAGAACTGGTGATTGACCGTACTTGAATACACTTCCGTCCAATGAAAGATTAAGGAGCTAGGCAGCTCCTTTTTTATTTTTTGGAAGAAAAAACAAAAAATGTCATTTTTTCTTATCTAAGCATTTGACACTACGTTCAAATGGAGATATTTCAGAGCCCGTCCGAGAGATGATAGTAAAATATAACTCTCAGGGCGATATATGGAAGGATGGCAGAGCGGTTGAATGCACTGGTCTTGAAAACCAGCAAGGGTGCAAGCCCTTCCAGGGTTCGAATCCCTGTCCTTCCGCCATTATTCAAATAGTGAGCCGTTGATGTAAATCCGGCTCACTATTTTTTTATGTCTCAATTACTGATACTTCTAGAGAGAGTTTAAACTGGCCCTTTTGATAGCGATATTCGTACAAATGAGTATCTTGAGGCGAAATCCTGGGAACAGTTAGCCGGTGCTACAATCATATTTTGGTATATCTGTAGCGACGACGGTATTCATTTGGGGAAATTCCCACTAATCTTTTGAATAAACGTCGAAAGGAACTGCCGTCCTCATAACCGACTTGTTCTGAGATATCATCAATAGTGTCTATGGTCGTTTCCAGTGCGTGTTTTGCCTCTTCAATCCGCAGTGACTGAACGTAGTCTATTGGTTTGTATCCTGTTGATGCATGAAACCGCCTTTTAAATGTTCGGGGATTTAGTCCTGATAATGTGGTCATTTCGGCAACAGGGTTTGTTACATCATAGTGATCAGCTATCCATGTTTGACATTTTGAAATTGTTGCATCGGTGTGTTGTCTGGGGCGAACCATAGCAGCAAATGGAAGCTGTCCTTGACTGTGATCTCCAAACAAAAAGATCTTGGCAATTCTTCTTGCCTCTTCTTCTCCGCAAAACCGTGCAATTAAATAAAGGGACAAGTCTGTCCAAGAGGCTGATCCACCACTGGTTATAATACCGTGTTCAGGCCCTGATGGGACCAGTACCCGCTCTATTTTTAAATCGACTTTAGGGTGGTGGATTTTGAAGGTTTTTGAGGCACTCCAATGTGTTGTTGCTTCCCTTCCATCTAATAAGCCAGTTTGTGCGAGCAATAGAGAACCAGTGCAGACAGAACAAATCACAGCTCCCTTCTCTCGTTGAGAGTTAAGCCAGTTTATCGCGCTGTACCAGTTAGCTTGTTTATCCGGCTCAATAAAAAGATCAGGAATAATTATCACATCCATTCGGGCCTGATCTGTAAAGGTTGCATCTGGCGCTATAGGGACTTTAAGTTTGGTAATTATTGTTTCTGTTGTTTCGGCAATGATAAGGGGCCGCATCTCCCTGCTTTGTGTCTTCTGTCCCGTGAGACCTTCCCATATGGTTCCAACACATGAGAAGACTTCGTGTAGTCCATATATAACAGCTGCCGAAGATTCAGGCACTGCTAGCAAGCCGATTGTTACTTTTTGCGTGGTTTTTGAAATAGGCATTCAGTTTTCTGTCACATATGACACGTTATTGTCAATTTTAGCTCTAACGATATTGTTTCAGCAGTGGCAGATTATTTGCCGGAAAGAAACACCACTTCAAGCGGCCTGACAAGTTACAGGAACTATTCTTGATAAAGTTACTGGGAATCGTTTGGTGTGAAAAACATCCATAAAATAACCATTCATAAGCGATAGATCCTTATGCCGGATAGGCAGTTGGTCTAACGTTCAGAAGGAGAAGGATAATGTTTGAGACAACACGCCGAAAATTATTGGGCGCTTCACTCTTAAGTGCAGGCATCACTTTGAATTTTACCGGGTTTTCTTCGGCTGCAAGAGAAATGAAAAAGAAAGGACGTATTTTGTTGGACAGTTATTCGGACTATCCGAAAGGACTAGAAGAGGCCATTAACTTTCCTTTGATTGAAGCAATCCATGGCCGAAGATCTCGTCGCTTTGCAAAAGGTGCTATAATACCTGATGGCCCCCTTGCACATCAGTCAACTGAAAAGCCTGAATCTTTGAGTGAAATGGAACAAATGCTCCTTCTTTCTACTGTTTCAGGGAACACAGGTTGGTCAAATTTGATACCTCACAATAGATTTTATTCCCCCAATATCCCTAATTATGCTGGCGCTGCCGGGGGGCGAACATTTCCCTCTGCTGCTGGTTTTCACACATCTGAGATATTTTTTACGGATGACAACGGAAGCTATATGATGCCGACCCGGGATATGATCCCAGAAAGTAACGGAGACATTGACCTTAAGTCGTACCTCGATACTCACAAGGCTAGGATCGTTAAGCTTGGCGAAGGGCGTTTAAATATTCCCAAAGAACCACAGCATATGGAGGTTCACAATGAATGGTGCGCCAATGTACCAGGGAGCACATTGATTATACCAGTAGCTGATTTAGCCCAGCATATGATTTTGGTTTTGTGTTATCTGGTTCAAAATGGTGCATGTCTGATTGATGATGTGAATGGTAGAGCTATTCCGGGTATGGATAAATTTCGTCAGGTTGTGGATATCAACAACCCATTCCCCCTTTCTTACGTAGAACAGTTGGCACTTACTGAGGTAACCGTCGAAACTTCTACGTCATGCTATGCCGGAGCTTTAATGCTTCAGGCGCTTGGGTTAGGTGGCTGGATGTATGAAGGTATTAACCCTTTCAGCATTTTAGGTGCCAGCGGAGATCCAAAGGTTCCTGGTTTGGGGTTTCGGTATGATATGCTTGATGGAGCTGCCTTTCCTCATATTACAGGTTTAGAGGGACATTTCGAGGGGCATACAATACCTCATTTTCCTGATATGCGTGCCGCGGTTATGTCTGTTGTTGAGCGTAAATTTGGATTGGGAGGACCCTTTAATGTTAATACAAAAGGGCCGTACAAAAAAACAGAAACGATCAGATCAAGTGCCGCGAGTTTCAGTCAAGAACAGATTGATTGTGTCGTGGCTATGGCTGATTACATATACAATACATTCGGACGTTTTCCAGCAACAGTACCAGCCATTTTTACCTTGATGTATCTTCAAGCTCATAAGCTAGATACAGATTTTTATGACAAGCACTTTGAAGCGGGTGCTTATTTGCGAACACATGCTGATAACAAAACAAATTGGGCGCGATAGTTCGGTTCGTCAGTAATTTTCTGAACTATAATTTATCCGTAAGTCTGACAGTAACCGTTTTAGGCTTACGGATATGTTTACGGTCCAGAATTCAAAGGAATCCTCGTATCGTCATTCCTTTTGCTGAGCTTTATCAAATTCGCTCTGTGAACTAATTATCGTAGCCCTAATTATCATCCAACTAAACGAAATCTTCGAACATGAATAATAGACAATTTCAAATAAAACCAGCTACTTACAATGACGCAAGAGATCTTGCTGAATTAGCAACGATAGCAAGTGATGGGCTCACCCAAATTACATGGCAGGAAATGCGTGAAGAAAATGAAACAGCCCTTGATGTTGGCGTACGGCGCGTAAAGAGAAATGAAGGTTCTTTTTCTTATCAGCATGCGAAAGCTGCTTATAGTAAAGGACAAGTCATTGCGGCTATCTTTAGTTTCCCCATAGAAGATAAAGATGTCATCGTTAATGATGATGAAATCCCGCCTTTATTTGTTCCCCTTGCATTATTGGAACAAAAAGCCGTTGGTACTTGGAACGTACATATTCTTGCCACTTATTCAGATTTTCGGCGAAAAGGAGCTGCTCTCGCACTTCTTTGCGCTGTAGAAGAAAGTGCGATTAAAGCAAAGTATCAACGATTAAGTGTCATCGTGCGGGATATCAATCCGGCTCGGAAGCTATATGAAGAATTCGGGTTTTATAGTGTCGCAAAAGAACCAATGGTTAAAACAGGTGTGTCATTGGAAGGTGAAAACTGGGTATTAATGTTTAAAGACATTTCTTGTTCTTAAGTCATTCTTATTTCAATGTGAAACCTTGCTCTTTTCCTTATGGTAATGAGATAAATCTCTACAAGGAAAAGATCAAGGCTCTTGGATTACATACACAATTTAAAGAGTGCATCATTTAACTTTTTCTTTAGCTCAGCATTTGTCAGCTGATTGTTGGTTCTGTCGAAATTATCTTCAAAACTTGGAATTGAAAGTGTCGCTTTCAAATCTGCGCCAAAGAAGGGTGCTGAGTTTTCAGCTGCTTTGAGAACGCTGCTTGCGCCACCCTGCCCGGTCGAGGTTGATAAGAACAATGACGGTTTATTTTGAAAAACTTTAACCTCTATACGTGAAGCCCAGTCAAATAGGTTTTTGTATGCGGCAGTGTAAGAGCCATTATGCTCTGCAAAAGAGATGATCAACCCATCCGAATTTTTGATCTTTTTGATAAAGTCATGAGCCTGTTGGGGATGGCCAAGTTCATCTTCTCTGTCTGTGCTGAACAGAGGCATTTCATAATCATTAATATCAATAACCTCTACCTCTACGTTTTCATACTTTTTCTCGAATATCTGTCCTGTATAGATGATGAGTGCTTTGTTGATAGATTTGGTACTGCTACTGGCTGCAAAAGCAAGAATCTTCATTGTATTGTCCTTCGACATTATTCGGACCTTTTTTAGGTGATCGCTAACTAAAACAAAGTGTGTTGTTGTGTCTTTGATCAACAACTTATGTTTTAAATAATTGTTCTGATTTTTTTCTTGTAGATCTAAAAGTAAGATATACTGTTCTGTAATTGGAACGATTGGTGGCGAAGTTACAAAGGATCTTTTATGATAAATCTGAATGATATGGTGTTGTTTGCCAAAGTGGCAGAGCTTGAAGGCATTTCAGCAGCTGCAAGGGTTTTGAATATTCCAAAATCACGGGTAAGTCGCCGTATCGCAGCCTTGGAAAGCGATTTGGGCGTCCGCCTTATAGAACGAACAACCCGTGCGGTTCAGTTAACTGAAATGGGAACAATTTTCTTTCATCACTGTCGGCGTGTTGTAGAGGAATCTGAGAGTGCCATAGAGAGTATAAATAATATGAGAGAAGCGCCCCGCGGAAATCTGAGGGTAAGTGTTTCTTTTGCAATTGGACAGTACCTGGTTGCGCCATACCTTGGAGAATTTGCAAAGTTATACCCTGATATTAAGATTAACTTGGATCTAAGTAACCGTCATGTTGATTTGATTACAGAAGGCTATGATCTAGTGATCCGAGTAGGTGAACAAAAGGATTCGAGCTTGATGACAAAGCGCATAGGTCAAGCGAGAGCAAAACTATGTGCTTCACCTGATTATATAAAAAATTACGGCTCTCCGACTTCATTAAATCAGTTGCCTGATCACAAGCTGTTAATGATGAGCGATAGCTATGATTTAAAGCAATTTATCTTTGAAAATCAAATCGGTGAATTGCGTTCGTTGGATGTGATGCCAAACAATACAATCAATGATTTCACAGCATTACGTTCTATGGTCGAGGATGGTTGCGGGATTTCGCTCATGCCTGAATACATTATTCAGGACGCAATTGATAAGGGCAAGCTCGTGCAGGTTTTACCCGATTGGCAGAGTAAAATTATAAGCTATTACGTGCTGTATCCAAGCCGAAAAGGTCTAACAAAAAAAGCCAGAGCTTGGATCGATTTTTTTGAAAAGAAATTTAAAATGAACACGCGAGCTTAAGTTTCCACGAGAAGACTTTATCTTTGATTTATAGGTCAGTCAGGGATTTATAAGCCAGCCCAGTAAAACAAATTTTCATAACAGCAGTTCCTGTGAATCAATATTCATAAGGGATTGGTCTTGTGAAAAAATTTTAATTCTTCTTACAAACTTGATTATCTATCTAAACCGACGCCTATGAAACGCATCTTTACTTTGAAAAAAGCGCCGATATCAAGAAAAGGCCGGGGCGGGATCCATGTAGCTGGTGCTGAAGCTAAACAATCATCGACAAGGTCTGATGAAATATTACAGGCGTAGTCAGCTAAGGCGGCACCAAAAGCCGTTCCTCTGCTAACGCCAGATCCATTATATCCACCTGCTAGATAGATATTGGGCGCTTGTCTGCCAAAGAAATTTGTAAAGTTTTGGCTTATCCCTTCAACGCCTGACCACGAAAATTCGAAAGGTACGTGCGAGAGCTGTGGAAAACGTTTCTCGAAAGCGGCGCGATGAATATCCTGTCGCTTGGATAGGAAGGTATCTGACATTAGGACAGCACCATGATATTCGGCCGTGTTTCGAAGGGAAATACGCTTATCCCGGGTTAGCCGAACTGTTGCCCCGCCGCTATGAAGGGAAAGAACACCCCATTCTTTAAGGGAACCCAGATTAGAAAGTTCATCATTTGTTAGTTGACGGGTGAAACTACCAGATAATGTGCTTCCCATGATATAGCGGTTTAAAAAGCCTAGTTTAGGGGCTTCGTAATTGGTTGCTACGATGACTTTATCTGCCGTGATTTGCCCGTTTTCTAACTCTAAATGGCAAGGTTCACCCTGATTAATTTTTAATACAGGGCTATTTTCATAGAGCGTAACGTTTGCTGGTAAGTTATCACCAAGGCCATGAACAAGAGCGGCAGGTTGTAATAATACACCTTTGGGAACATGAATGCCTGCTTGGTAGAGAGATGTGCCTAGTCGGTCTGTCAAATCGTCTTTATTTAAAAGAGTGTGTTCGTAACCGAGTCTGTTCAGGTGATCTTTGAAATTATCGTACTCTTTTAAAGATGCTGCATCAGCTGCCGTGTGATAGTAACCATCTTCTTGCCATTGACAATTGATTCCCAGATCACCTACCTGTTGTCGTAATAGATCAAGTCCTTGGGCATTAATTCTCGCTATCCGACGATAGTTTTTTTCTTGCTCTTTGTCGAAGGCTCCTGAAAATTGACTTATGGCCACAGCATAACCAGAATTTCGGCCAGAAGCACCCTGCCCCAACTGTCTTGCATCAAGCAGAAGAACCTGATCGTTAGGGTTGTTTTCAGCTAACCTTCTCGCTGCGGATAAACCGGTAACTCCAGCGCCGATTACAACCCAGGGCACGCGATGAGTACCTGTTAATGTTTTGGTTGGTTGTCTGTGGGGAAGAAGTTCTGCCCAACCGTGATTATCTGTTGAAAAGGTAAGTGGTGCCAAGGCCATGGAGTATATCCGAAAATACTTTTTATCCTAATTAAAGGCTGTCGCATAACAAGAGCTGATGGTCAATAAGTCAATATAGATTTTCTCGGATATAATTTGATTGAATTTCACGGTTTAATACCACGATCTAGGATAAAACCTCCGTCGTTCAGTAACATATTTATCGAGTTTTTGTTCATAAGAGGCCGGTAACTGATCTTCACTCAAACAAATGTCTTTTAAAATGTTGCTTTTCGAAATAGGCAATGTGTTGATTGTTGAGCTTACCGGTTGCAGGATTGATTTTGTGGACAAACGGTTATGCCAGAGACTATGTTGGACTTGTCCGTGTGTCAGAGGAAATCACATGCCAGCAAAGTGATTACTGGCTTGTGGCCCATAGTGAAGTACTGGAAAACCGCAGTGTCCTTGTCATCTGGGATTGGCTTAATACTTTTTTAAAAATGAGTGGAGTAAGTTTATTCTTTAAGGAAGTTTCCCTTTTTCATGCTGGTCAACAAGATATCCTGCTCCTGCCCCTACTGCACCACCAATAACAGCACCACAAGTCACGCAACCTCCTGTGACAGCGGTTCCAACCACCCCAACACCAGTACCAATAGCACCACCGCTTAAAACGCGTTGCTGTGTGTTGGATAGGCCACTACAGGCGCCGAGAAAAAGCGTTGCTGTTAAGATGATTGCGAGATGTTTATTTGTTTTTGTCATGACCAGCCCATGAAAGTTGTTTAATGGACATGGTTATAAAGTTATGAGGGGACAGTCGTCTTGTATCTATTTTGGTAAATTCATGTGTTATTAATGTGTCCCGCAGGGTTTAGTGTATTCGTGCTTTAGTGGATTAACGATTAACTAGGGCTTTCCTCATTTCTCTTTGTTTAGTGATCAATTTTCCATAGGTCTGATGCGTTACATGTTTGCGTTTGCTTATAAATTTTCTCGGCAAATTATATGGGGATGGATCTTTGTGTTTTCCAGCAGTGGATTAGCGATTGGATTAGCAAGCTATTGGTTAGGCGCTTCTACAGCATTGGAGCTGAGAGAAACGTCCATAGAGCGGTTAAGTCTCTACCAATCTAACCTGCTTGGTGAGTTGGACAAGTATCGATATCTTCCCTTTGTGTTATCGGGAAATGAAGATGTAAAAGATCTTCTTACAACCTTTCCAAATGATACGTTCTTTGCCAATAAGGTTAGTAGATATCTTGCAGAAACGAATAATAAGGCCGAAGCCAATGTCCTTTACATTATGGACAAGCAGGGAAATACACTGGCGTCATCAAATTGGCAGGATGATACGACTTTTGTCGGACACAACTATTCTTTTCGGCCCTATTTTCAGGATGCGATAGAAGGCCGCGAAGGTCGTTTTTTTGCAATCGGCACGATATCCGGCATCCCGGGCTTTTTTATGTCTCATCCTGTTTATGAAAATAACAGTATTATTGGCGCAACGGTTGTTAAAGTAAATCTGACACCCTTACAGCAACAGTGGAATGACGGTGGTGAGAATGTATTGATTACGGACGACAACGGAATTATTTTTTTAGCAAGTAAAAAAGAATGGCTTTACAAGAGTTTACGGAAAATTTCTGATACGCAATTACAAAAACTGAAACGTATTAAACAGTACGGAGATTCCACATTCGAAATACTTAGTACGGATGAAACGGGTATCGCTGGTGACATTGCCACGGAAGTTGATGGTGAAAAATACCTGGAAACTATTCAGAGCGTAGAAAATACAAATTGGAAAATTCATTATCTTGTTTCTATCGGTCCGGTTACCGAAAACCAACGGACAATTGTTGCGATAGGTATTGGGGTTATGATCACGTTACTCGTGCTTGCCTTGTTTATACGAGAGCGACGTCAGAAGGTTATTTCAGCCCGCCGGGCTTTAGAGGCCGAAAAGATGGAAGATATGAATCGGCAGCTTGAAATAGAAATTGAAGAAAGAAGAAGAACCGAAAAAGAACTCAGAGCGGCACAGGACGGATTGGTACAAGCAGGTAAGCTCGCAGCATTGGGGCAAATGTCAGCCGCGATTGCCTATGAAATAAATCAACCGATTGCAGCGATACAGAACAATGTCTCAAATTGTGGATCCTTTCTTAGAGAGGACAAAGACTGGGACCTTGATCAATCTTTGACTGAAATATCGTCTTTAACTGAAAAAATGGGAATGATTACAGGGCAGTTGAAAAATTTTGCTCGGAAGTCTTCGTTAAAAATAAGGCCAACTGATGTCGGAAAAGCAATAAATAAAGCTTCTCATCTGGTGCAACCGGTTTTTAAAGCACACGGCATCGATGTATTGATAAATACGGCCGCGGAAAAGATGCTGATAGCAGGTGATGAGACAAGATTAGAACAAGTCTTTGTTAATCTATATAGAAACGCCATTGATGCAATGGATGGAATTAAAGGTTCGAAAGTTGTGCATGTTGAAGCTTCGATTATTGGGGACCGTGTTAATGTGGTTGTCTCTGATACAGGAACTGGTTTCGAAGATCATGTCCTTAGTAAACTTTACGACCCTTTTTTTACGACAAAATCGAATAATGAAAGTCTGGGACTTGGCCTGTCGATTACCTATGGCATTATAAAAGACTTAAAAGGTGAGATACAGGCGTCTAATAATTCAGATGGCGGAGCGTGTTTTGTTCTGTCTTTTCCCCGTTATATAGAAAAGTAGATTTTATAAATGGCACAAGTTGAAGAGCAAAATGATCAAGCCGTCATTGATGGTCCGGTTATGCTTGTTGATGATGAAAGAGCAATAAGGGTTTCGACAAAACAATGGCTTGAGCTGGCTGGACACTCTGAAATTGACGACTTCCAAGATGCACGATCAGCACTTGAAAATCTGGATTGGCATTATCAGGGGATTGTAATTTCAGATGTCAAAATGCCGGGAATGGACGGACTTTCTTTGTTACGAGAGATAAAAAATATAGATGCCAATATTCCGGTGGTACTTGTAACGGGACACGGGGATGTTTCAATGGCTGTCGAGGCCATGAGAAATGGAGCCTATGATTTTATCGAAAAACCGTTCGAGCCAGAACATCTTTTGGATATCGTTAGAAGAGCATTGGAAAAGCGTGCTCTTGTTCTAGATAACCGTGCACTGAAACGAGATCTTGTTGCCGCCGAAGGGCTTGATGCACGTTTGGTCGGTGCAAACCCGATTATGCGAGCACTTAAAAGGGATATCATCGATATTGCCCCAACCAATGCTTCCATTCTCATTCAAGGCGAAACAGGTAGCGGAAAGGAAGTTGTTGCCAGTTGTCTTCACGAGTTTGGTGAAAACCCCAGCGGAAATTTTGTTGCCGTTAACTGTGCTGCTATTCCTGAGCAAATGGCGGAAAGCGAGTTCTTTGGTCATGAAAAAGGAGCTTTTACCGGGGCGCAAGCAAAAAGAATGGGAAAGTTGGAGGCAGCAAATGGTGGTACTTTATTCCTTGATGAATTGTCCTCGATGCCAATGGATCTCCAGGCTAAGCTTTTGCGGGCTTTGGAAGAGCGCAAAGTGACGCCTTTGGGGGGAAACGTTGCCAGACCTGTTCAATTCAGATTAATAGCAGCCCTTCAGGAACCGCCCGAAGATGCGATTGCCTCGGGTAGATTACGGGAAGATCTTTATTACCGTATTGCAACTTTCGTGATGGCAATCCCACCCCTACGGGTACGTAAAGATGATTTGCCAATTTTATTCAAGCTTTTGGCAAAACGTGCAGCCGAGACTTTCGGGAGGGAAATCGAAATGCCTGGCCCCGAAGGTATAGCCAGTCTTATGGCCCATAATTGGCCGGGAAACGTGCGCGAATTACGAAATGCTGCAGAGCGTTATGCTTTATCGACACGCCCTCCTGAGGAAAAACTATCGATCATTTTAAACAGTGAAAAAGAAAGTCAGGCAAGAACATCCCTCCCTCTTATAGAACAGGTACGTCTATTTGAGCGAAATGTTATACTTGCTTCTTTGGGACGGCATAAAGGAAATGTATCAGCAGTAATTGAAGAGCTTTCCATTCCAAGGCGTACACTTAATGAAAAGATGGCCAAGTATAGTCTTAAACGAAGTGATCATGAGTAAATGCTGAATTATGTATTTTGACATGTTTCGGCGGATTTTTGCCGATGTGCTGGGTTGAATTCGGCAGATACTTGCTAATCCTTTAGCGAGGGTTAAGAGAAATTAATATATATCAAATGGTTACAGAAATGTTAACTTGGCATAAGCTTTGCTGTTATACTGACTGGTAATGAGTGATCGTTATCTACAAAGTTCTTTGTAGTTTCAGTTTATAAAAAAAATAATTATCCTATGGGAGGATACTCATGCGTAAACTTACTCTTCTTATGGCAGCTGCAGGTGTTGCACTTTCAGCTTTTGCTGCACAGGCAGAACCTATCATTATTAAACTCAGTCATGTGACAAAAGAAACTGGCCATCCAAAAGGGGAAGCTGCTGCTCTTTTCGCAAAACGCGTTAATGAAGAATTAGCAGGTAAGGTTGAAGTTCAGGTATATCCTAACTCTACCCTCTATAATGATGATAAGGCGTTGGAAGCATTGTTGCTCGGTGATCTTCAAATGGCAGCGCCGTCACTTTCAAAATTTGAAAAATACACTAAAAAATATCGCATTTTTGACTTGCCTTTCCTATTTGACAATATTGAGGCTGTTGATCGTTTTCAAAACAGTGAAAAAGGTCACGAATTACTTGGCGCAATGGAAGACCGTGGTCTTCGTGCCCTTGGGTATTGGCATAATGGTATGAAGCAAATTTCAGCCAACAAGCCTCTTATCAAGCCTGAAGATGCTGATGGCTTGAAATTCCGTGTTCAAACATCTGATGTTTTGGTTGCTAACTTTGAAACACTTGGCGCAAACCCGCAAAAAATGGCGTTTAGTGAAGTATATGGTGCTTTGCAGCAAGGTGTCGTTGATGGTCAGGAAAACACTTGGTCCAACATCTACACCAAAAAATTCTACGAAGTTCAAGATGGAATTACCGAAAGTAACCACGGTATCCTTGATTACTTAATCGTGACATCATCTGAGTTTTGGGATGGTCTTCCAGACGATATTCGTGCTGATCTAGAACGTATTCTTGCAGAAGTTTCTCAAGAGCGTAATGCAATCTCTGCTGAAATTAACCAGGCTAACAAGCAAAAAGTTATTGATGCTGGTGGTGTTGTTCGCTCTCTAACTGCAGAACAAAAAGCTGAATGGCGTAAAAAACTTGCACCAGTTTGGGAAGAGTTCTCTGGTGATATTGGTCAGGATATGATCGATGCAGCCCTGGCTTCAAACTAATCCAAGTTTGATCTGAAAATCGTTTGATTTCTCAAATATAGGGGCTTACTGGCAGCAGTTAAGCCCCTTTTATTATCTGGAAGCAAAGTCCCATGAGCAAATTTATTACGCAAATTGAGGAAAGCTTCATCTCCCTACTAATGGCAGCGATGGTCCTGGTCACCTTTTCGCAAGTCGTAGCTCGGTATGTTTTTAACAGCGGGGCTTTGTGGGCGTTGGAGCTAACGACCTATCTATTCGCATGGCTTGTTATTTTCGGTATCTCTTATGGTGTGAAAACACATATACATATTGGTGTCGACGCCTTTGTAAAGCTGTTCAAAACACCGGTTCAACGGATTTTTGGTTTGTTAGCTGTTACAGCTTCGGTCATTTATGCAGGCATCATGTTTTACGGTGGTTGGATCTATGTCGGTAAATTAAAAAAAATTGGCATTGAGACCCATGATATGCCCATACAAAAATGGCTATTTTTATCTATTCTTGTCATCGGTATGGGACTTGTAATTTTTCGGTTACTTCAGGCTTTTTTGAGTATTCTTACTGCCAAAGGCGACTTTTCAATTCTTGGAGATGAAAGTAAGGATGCTATTGAGCAGTTTAAAGAAGACGATATGAGTGAGGAACAGAAATAATGGCCATTCTTGTTCTCTTTACTCTATTGTTCCTTTTGTTGTTGTTGGGGACGCCGATTGCGTTTTCCCTTGGTTTGGCAAGTCTGACAACGATCATTTTCTTTTCGAATGATTCTCTTGGTTCCATATCCCTCAAGTTTTTTGAGACAATGGAACACTATACGCTGTTGGCTATCCCTTTCTTTATCCTCTCATCCGCATTTCTTTCAACGGGCGGAGTTGCTCGTCGATTAATCCGCTTTGCAATGGATTGTGTGGGGCACTTGCAAGGTGGTATGGCAATGGCATCGGTTTTGGCCTGTATGCTGTTTGCTGCTGTTTCAGGTTCATCGCCGGCTACTGTTGTTGCTATTGGTTCTATCGTTATTGCGGGTATGCAAAAGGCTGGCTACTCAAAAGAGTTTGCAGCTGGTGTAATCTGTAATGCCGGTACGCTTGGTATCCTTATCCCGCCATCAATTGTGATGGTTGTTTATGCTGCTGCTACGGATGTGTCTGTTGGTCGTATGTTTATGGCAGGCGTTATTCCGGGGCTGATTGCGGGCTTGATGCTGATGATTGGTATTTATGTTGCCGCACGTGTCAAGAAGCTCCCTCGTCTCCCCAGAGCCACGAGTGCAGAAGTCTTCGCTGCCTTTGGTGATGCAATTTGGGGACTGATGCTCATTGTGATTATCATGGGCGGTATTTATGGTGGTGTCTTCACCCCAACGGAAGCTGCAGCTGTTGCCTCTGTCTACGCCTTTGTGATCGCTGTTTTTGTCTACCGTGATATGGGGCCGCTTAAAGGGCGTGAGGCTTCGGATCTTGGTGTGAGCGACTATTTGGTTGCTATTCCAAAGAGCGTGTTTGATGCAGATGTTCGCAAAACCATTTTGGAAGCTTCCAAAGTAACAATCATGTTGCTGTTCATTGTGGCGAATGCAATGTTGTTTGCCCATGTGCTAACGACCGAGCGTATTCCGCAAACGATCACCAATGCTATTCTTGAAGCAGGCCTTGAGCCTTGGATGTTCCTAATTGTTGTGAATATTCTCTTGCTCATTGCCGGGAATTTTATGGAACCATCAGCTATTCTGTTGATTATGGCACCCATTCTGTTCCCTATCGCTATGCAGCTTGGTATTGATCCTATTCACCTGGGGATCATCATGGTTGTTAATATGGAAATCGGTATGATTACCCCCCCTGTTGGCCTGAACCTCTTTGTGACGGCTGGTATAACGGGAATGCCAATTCTAAAGGTTGTAAAAGCAGCCTTGCCTTGGCTGATGATTTTACTGGTCTTCCTGATATTGATTACCTATGTACCTATCATCTCTACTTTCTTGCCGGATCTTGTATACGGCGCACAGAAATAGCATTTAGAAAGGGGAGCATAATTGCTCCCCTTTCTTATGGAATCTTCTTAATTATATTTTCTGGGATGAATAGTTAATGGAAATGAATGGCCGCTACATAATTAACGCACCAAGAGACAGGGTGTGGGCCGGGATGAATGATCCGCAGATTTTAAGACAGGCTATTCCCCGTTGTGACGAAGCTATCCGTCATTCGGATACAGAATTTACAGCGATTTTTTCTTTTAAATTAGGTTTTATAAGGCCTCGATTAGAAAGTTTGATTTCCTTGTCAGATATTAACGCGCCAAATTCTTATGTGATGTCCGCTGAAGGTAAAGGAAAATTGGCTGGAATGGCCAAAGGGCGGGCAAATGTAACCCTACACCCTATAGAAAATAATAAAACGCTACTGGAATTTCATGCCAGCGGCGATATGCAGGGAACAATCGCAGAGATGGCTTCTAAACTGGTAACAAAAACCGCACAAAAACTCGCAGATGATTTTTTTGCGCGATTTGATGAGGTGATTAGCAAAGAAGCTTAGAGTATCCGATCATAAGTATAACTGTGCGTCTATTTTTATTTACTGAGGACTTACATATTTCTCTAGGAAAGCCGTCACGTCTTTTTCAGCACCATGGTCATAAAGGTCCATATGAAATCCCTTTTCAAAAAAAGTTGCCTGCTTTTCACCTTGGACTGCATTTAATAATTTACGAGAAAATTGAACAGGAATAACGCCGTCTTTTTCGCCATGAAAAATAAAGACAGGGGCTTTGACGTCTTTTATTGCTTCATGGGATTTCCATTTGTCCTTCAATAGAAACCTTGCAGGTAAAAACCAGTATTTTGATTGGGCGACATCAGCAATAGAGCTATAAGGCGCTTCGAGTACAACTGCTTTGACGGCATGTCGTGAAGCAAGCCAGACCGCCATTCCAGTGCCCAAAGATTCTCCGTACATTATCAATTGTTCATCGGTATAACCTTGGCTTTTTAACCACTCCATTGCATCCAAGCCGTCGTTTTTAAAAGCTTGTTCTGAAGGTGTTCCGTCATGACCAGCGTATCCACGGTATTCGACTTGAAACAAGCCGTATCCAAGTTTCGTTAAGTAAGACAGTTTTTGCAGGCGGTCACCTGTATGTCCTGCGTTACCGTGGAAGGCAACAATTACAGGATAGCCCGGCTTTCTGGCTGGCTGGTACCAATGGGTCAGCTCTATCCCATCAGATGTTGTTAGGGTAATTTCCTGAACCCCTACTCCGCCGTATAGTTCTGGCTTGGCGCGTATTTCTGAACCAGGGTAAACCAGCTTTGTTTGCAACAGATACATTCCGACCAGTACCAGTGTATAGAATGTTGCTGCAAAAATTAGAAAGTTCATTAACTGGCTCCTGAAACGCATACCAATACCTTGTTATAAAATACCTATAGATCTGTACTTCATATGGATCGATTTATATATAGTATCTGAACGACAAATGTTGTCGGGAAATGACATGAAAAAACGTGTTTATGTCGTCATACCTTATATTGATTAATTCCTTATTGCCATCCATGGCAGTCGTGTTAATGAATAAACAGAGATAAATTTACCGAAGTTATCAGGGAGTGAAAGATTATGGATGTTCGTGCTGCGGTCGCCTGGGGTGCTGGCAAGCCTATGACAATTGAAACTGTTCAACTGGAAGGACCTCGCCATGGGGAAGTTCTTGTTGAAATGAAAGCAACGGGTGTTTGTCATACAGATTATTTCACTCTCTCCGGGGCAGATCCTGAAGGTCTTTTTCCTACAATTCTGGGGCACGAAGGTGCCGGGGTTGTTGTTGATGTTGGCCCGGGCGTAACTTCCTTGAAAAAGGGCGATCATGTTATCCCTCTTTATACGCCGGAATGCCGCGAGTGTGATTATTGTTTAAATCCAAAAACCAACCTTTGTCAGGCGATACGTTCTACACAGGGTCAGGGCCTTATGCCGGATGGAACAAGTCGTTTCTCCATGGATGGAAAAATGTTGCACCATTACATGGGCTGTTCAACCTTTGCGAATTACAGTGTTCTTCCGGAAATTGCATTAGCAAAAATTCGTGAAGATGCGCCTTTTGACAAGGTTTGCTATATCGGTTGTGGCGTTACTACGGGTGTTGGTGCGGTTATCAACACGGCCAAGGTTGAGCCAGGATCAAATGTTGTTGTTTTTGGCCTTGGTGGCATTGGCTTGAACGTTATCCAAGGGGCCCGGATGGTTGGTGCCAATAAGATTATCGGTGTTGATCTGAACGATGACCGCAAGGCACTCGGCGAAAAATTTGGGATGACAGATTTTGTTAATCCAAAAGATATTGACGGTGATGTTGTCGAGGCGCTTGTTGATCTGACAAACGGCGGCGCGGACTATTCTTTTGAGTGTATCGGTAACGTGAACACCATGCGTCAAGCGCTCGAATGTTGCCACAAAGGTTGGGGTGTTTCTGTGATTGTTGGTGTCGCCGGTGCGGGACAGGAAATCTCGACCCGCCCGTTCCAATTGGTGACAGGACGTGTCTGGAAAGGAACTGCCTTTGGTGGTGCTCGTGGGCGCACAGATGTGCCACAGATTGTTGACTGGTACATGGACGGCAAAATCAATATCGATGATTTGATCACCCATACAATGCCGTTGGACGATATTAACTCTGCATTTGATTTAATGCATAGTGGTGAATCAATTAGATCTGTTGTGCTGTATTAATTACATGCACACTTGAGGGACCTTTCTTTATGAAGGGTCCCTCTTCTCTTTTGTCTTAAAGTATTCTTCTATTGTTATCAGGTTTCTTTCCCATGACAGAACTCAACATTACCGATCTTGAACTTATTAGCGAAAACAAGATGTTTGGTGGCTTTCAGCGCGTTTACGCTCACGCTTCAAAAGTGTGTAACGGGGCAATGCGTTTTGCCATCTACCTGCCGCCCGCAGCATTAAATGGAAAGAAAGTTCCTGTCGTTACTTATCTTTCGGGATTAACCTGTACGGAAGATAATGTAACAGTTAAA
The DNA here is from genome assembly GCF_048270245.1 of Kiloniella sp. Taxonomy (GTDB): domain Bacteria; phylum Pseudomonadota; class Alphaproteobacteria; order Kiloniellales; family Kiloniellaceae; genus Kiloniella. Next base: position 88,760 of record NZ_JBLWTH010000002.1, on the reverse strand, counting down.
GCGGGTGCACAACGAATGGCAAGTGAGTTGGGTCTGATTTTTGTTGCACCTGATACATCCCCACGTAATCAAAATATACCAGGTGAAGATGACAGCTATGACTTTGGTTCTGGTGCGGGGTTTTATCTGGATGCAACGGAAGATCCTTGGTCCGGTTCTTATAATATGTACAGCTATATAACGCAGGAATTACAAGAAGTTATTTCGAATAATTTTGCTGCTGCAGATATGAATAGGCAGGGAATCACCGGGCATTCCATGGGGGGGCATGGTGCATTGACAATTCATCTGAAAAATCCAGATCTTTTTAAAACCTGTTCTGCGTTTGCACCAATATGTGCACCGATGAGCTGCCCATGGGGGGAAAAAGCGTTTGGTGGGTATTTGGGGGCAGATAAGTCCAAATGGTCCATATATGACGCAACAGAGCTGGTAAAAGAATCATCATCGAATGCCACTCTTCTTGTTGATCAGGGAAGCGCGGATACGTTTTTAGTGGAACAGCTAAAGCCTGAACTTTTACAGGAATCTTGTGAAAAATCAGGTCAAAAACTGACATTGAGAATGCAAGACGGTTATGACCATAGTTATTTCTTTATGGCGTCCTTTATCGAAGATCATTTGAAGCATCATGTTGCTGGGCTGTCATAAGAAAAAAATTAACAAACTTTGCCTCTTGTAAAGATTTTGGTCATAAATTTCGTGCCATTATCTTGTTCGTAATACAGGTAGTATTAGATGAAAGAGGCAAAGTATGTCCAAGGTACTCGTAAATGGTGATAGCTTGTCACCACAAGATGTTGAATTAATTCAGTCTTTTTATAAAGACAATATAGCAAGTGGCCACATTGGTGAAGTTTTACCATTGGCAACACAAGATGGCGAACAGGTTGTCGCTGTGCTAACCCCTGATAATACTAATCTAATATGTGCATTCGGAAAGGTTTCTGATTGGTATTGCGCAATCGATACCCATTCTAATGTATTGGCTAAAGCGCAAGTATTGGGTGATTTGATTTCAAATCTTTCGCTGTCTTAAGGCGCGCTAAGAAATATACAAAAAAACACTGTGTTTATTTTATAGGCACAGTGTTTTTTGTGCCTAAAAGTTTTAATTAATAAAAAATACTCGCCCAAGCATAAAGGGTCACAGTTTTCTGATGTCTGTAAAGTATGTTACTATTATGGACTTATCTGATTAATGAGGGTGAGCAATCGGAATGAAAAAAGAGCTTTATAAGTTAGTACCCTTACTCTTTTTACTTTGGCCAACTTCTATACTGGCGCAAGAACCTCTCGCCTTTACCGGTATAGAAAACTCTTCCTATGCGACGATTAGTAAACAGGTAATGAAAGAAGCATACAGGCGATTAGGTTTAGACGTAAAGTTTACCGACTTACCTGCCGCGAGATCTTTAGCTGTTGCTAACTCAGGTAGGGTTGATGGGGAATTATATCGAATAAAAGACATTCATTTGAAATACAAGAACCTCATTATGGTTCCTGTACCCATTGGGATTATGGAAGGCGTTGCTATAACAACAAATTCTGAAATATCGTTGCAAGAATGGGAAAGTTTAGCGCCATACCGCGTTTGTATTCGAAATGGGGTGAAGTTTGCCGAAGCGGGCACCAAAAACATGAAGGTTGACGTCAGTAATTCAAATGAACATCTTTTTTATAATTTGGGCTTGAATAGATGTGATGTCATTATTCTGGCTCGCCTTACCAGCATAAAACTCGCTCAAGACTTTGAGACGGAAATGGAAAGGCCCGTCTACTATCATGTCATACAAACCTATCCGTTGTTTCATTACCTGCATAAGAAAAACAAACCCTTGGTCCTAAAATTGACGAAAACCTTGGAAAATATGCAAATAGATGGAACCATTGCAAAAATACGGGCAAGTTATATTGAAGGAATATCTTCAGCTAAATACGGCTTATAATTTACTTTTTGTTGAATCTTTTTCGACATTATTTAATGTCATTTATCTATAAGACACATCTGATTCTTTTAATTATGGATGGCTTCTCAAATATATTATCCCCTCTACTTCTAGCATCGTTTTCGCCCAAAATACGGGATGTTTAATGGTTTTCTTCGATCTGTTTTAATTGATTATTTTTGTAAAAATTCCGCGGAAATCTGAAGTGTCACTTCATCACCTATCGCGGGGACAAGATCAGAGATATCATAATTTGATCGTTTAATTGTACCTGTAGCGAAAAAACCTAAAGTATATTTGCCTGTAAGAAAGTTTATAGCACCACCATTAAATTTTATGGTCATTGAAATTGGTGCTGTTACGCCTTTCAGGGTTAAGTTTCCCCTCATTTCAGCTTCTGAATCACTCACTGGGGTAATTTCTGTGCTTTCGAGGTAAGCGAAAGGATAGTTTTTGCTATCAAACCAATTACTTCCTCTCAACTCGGTTTCAAAGCTTTCGTTGTTAACATCCAGACTTTTTATATCTACTCTAGCAAAAAGCTTTGTTGCTTCAGGTTCGCGCGGATTAAAATCCAAAGAAGCTTCAAGAGTATTAAACCTTCCATAATAATCAGAAAACCCTAAGTGGTTGAGAGAGAAAATCAAACTGGCGTGATCTGGATCTAATTGATAGGCCCCTTCTCTCCATTCTGAAACTTGGGTTTGCTGGTGATTAGATGGAATAAGGCTGCCGCAAGAGATTAAGAAAAATACTATAGGTAATATTAGAAGATGTTTGATTTGCATAAAGTTTCCCTGAAAGAGGTATAATACAGCTTCATAAATCTATATCACCAAGAAGATAACTACTCGTCACAAAGGCTTGATGACGCTTTTTTTTGATAAACTGTCTTCTTATTTCTTAGGTAGGATATCATTGTGTGTTTTTACTTAAAGTTATATTATTGGATTATCATGTTGTGTTTTCGATTTTCAAGAAATCCTTTTGTTAAACAGTTTTGCCTGTTTTTCTTTGTGTTTGTAAGTACCTCTTCATATGTGGCAGATGTTTTTTCTGCTCCATCGTGGCAACTGGACCGCAAGGCTAGCCAACTAGCCTTTGTCGCCGTTCAATCTGGTCTTGGTGTTGAAGGACTCTTTGAAGAGTACCAGGCTTCTATCAACTTTCATCCTGACGAACTTGCTACAAGTCATATCCGTGTTGTGGTTGAGATTGCATCTCTTTCAACGCAATCAATTGATAGGGATAGGGTTATTAAGTCCGCTGCTTTTTTGGATGGTATTTCATATCCTCAAGCTCTTTTCGAGACTTCAGAAATAATCAAGTCGAGTGATGGTTATCAAGCAGTTGGAACATTGAGCCTGCATGGTGTAACAAAAGGTATTATCCTGCCTTTCAAGGCACAAATAGTTTCGAATAAATTGTTAGCGTCTGGTGTTGTTACTGTATCCCGGCTTGATTTCAATATTGGTTCTGGTCAGTGGTTAGCGACAAATGTTGTTGGTGAAGAAGTCAGAATAATATTTTCGATAGAAGGTATAGGGGAACAGTAAGGGCTCCTTGGAAAGGTTTTTATGTATGTAACTACTGTTACGGAGTTGAGGCTATTCAAACAAAAACCTCTGTTTTGCTTATTGATTTTTTTGTTGATAGCCGTCATTCCAGAACAAACAAAGGCCACTGAAAATTCTTACGTATTTGATAGTTTTAATACAAAAATTGGGTTTGGTTTGAAGGTTTTAGGTCTGAAAAGGATCACGGGTGACTTTGGAACGATTAATGGTAAAGCAATCATAAGTAGGGATAGTCAAAATCTGAGTTTTATCAATATTACAGTGCTATCGGAATCTGTTCATAACGATAGCACTTACATTGAAGCAAAAATGAAAAGTGATGATTTCCTTAATGTTGCGAGGTTTCCCACCATAAGCTTTCGAAGCAACAGCTTTGAATGGACCACGCAGGATGACATTATAATCACTGGCCCCCTCACTCTTCATGGAATTACAAAAGAAATAAGATGGGTGGCAAAGATAGTGGCTTCTAAAGGGGTATCAGTACAACAGCAACGCTATCGTGTGAACACAGAGATTAGCAGGTCTGATTTTGGTATTACCAAGGGGCTGCCGTTTATATCTGATAAAATTACACTAAATATAGAGATACAAGCGTATCCATCTTAGGGGGCATCTAATATCTACAAAGGTTTTGCTAAATTGTTCAGGAATCAAAAAAGCCGCTATAAAGCGGCTTTGAACCGAATGGCGACCCCTACGGGATTCGAACCCGTGTTGCCGCCGTGAAAGGGCGGTGTCCTAGGCCTCTAGACGAAGGGGTCATCTTTCGGTGAGCAAGGATTTACCGATTTCAGAGACCCTTGGCAAGTAGGTATTTTCGATTCTGTGATTTTTTTTTAAATTAGCTGTCTATTATTGTTTTGCTAGCTTGATTTCATTGGCTTTTTGCGCGACGGGCACGCCACCGATTTCTTTGATCAGCTTTTCTTTCATCGCTGCGCCAAAATCTTCATAGGTAGTTGCCGTTTGAACAAAGGCTCCTGTGCCCCCAATAACAAATTTTTCGTAATACCGATCAATAAAGGGATCTTCATTGTTGATGGTCAAACCGTTAATCACAATACCCTGTGTGGTGGATTGATTACGAACAAGTTCAGGTGGCGCCCCTTGATTGGATCGGCCGTCACCAGAAATATCGATAACCTTGCGGGCACCAATGAAGGGATTGATTTCCATTTGACGGGTCGAATAGGTAATGGCCCCACCAATAGAAGTCCCTCCCCCAAAAATATATCTGGGTGTTTCGTCAACGATATCTGCAAATTCGGCGGCACTTTGTTCGTCGCGGATCAAGAACCAGTCGACAGCAACTTTTTGCAGAAGGTTATTTGCCCATTGGATAACAGCAACAGCTACGCCACGATCCCCGGCAACGGCAATGGCTTGCACGACAGAGGGATCGCGAAAGGCCTGCGCAATTCCCCGCATCTGAAGATCAAATTCCTGGGCGGAAACACTTGTAGAGGCATCAACTGCCAGAACGAGTTCCAAATCAACTTGAACGGCTTCTTGCCCAAAGGCTTTCTTTTCTGGGAAAGGAGCTGATATAAGGAAAACAGTTAAAAAAAAGGCAGAAATTATTCTGCCTAAGGAATGAAAACAATTAAAAGAATAGCGTTTGTTAGAAAGAAACGATTGCTTCATTCAGTTATCTTACCCGTTTATTGGTGCGGCGTCTTCTATAATTAATTGTACACCATCTGGTCCTGACCAGGTATCACGTTTTAGTTTACCGCAAACATGGATGGGCATACCCCCTGTATTCAAAAGCAGTTGTCCCAATTCATTATCAAGGGATCGAAAGGCTATCCCCTTGATGGTCCGCCCGTCAGAACCGCTTAGAATACATCTGACGTGACTTTCACCAACGAGACCAGGGCGTAAAACACGGACGGAAGGTAACACAAACCTAGGCTGAGGGTTGCCAACGCCAAAGGGGCTGCATGAATCCAGTAAATCGATAAGATCCGTGCTGGCTCCGCCAGGTTGAAGTGCTCCATCTATACCGATGCTAGGTGTAAAAGAAACTTCAGACAACGCTTTAGAGAGGCGTTCTGATAAGAAGGCACAAAGTTCTGTATAGTTTTCTTTGTGAACGGTCAGACCTGCTGCCATGGCATGTCCCCCGCCATTTTCAAGCAAGCCTGCCTGACGTGCAGCAATGACGGCAGCGCCAAGGTCGACGCCGGGGACAGAACGGCCTGATCCTTTGCCAATCCCCTTTTCATCAAAGGCGATGACAAGGGACGGCATATTATAACGATCTTTAAGTCGGCTAGCGACAATACCTATAACACCGGGGTGCCACCCTTCACCGGACGCAATGGCAATGCCTTTTAGTTCCGTTTCATTCCCAACGGCACCCAGTGCTTGGTCGAGGACGTCTGTTTCAATTGTTTTACGTTCTGAATTATATTCTTCCAGCCGTGATGCTATTTTAAGTGCTTCGTCAGCATTTTCTGTCGAAAGTAATTTCGCGCCGAGCCAAGATTGTCCAACACGTCCACCTGCATTGACACGAGGACCTAGGGTGTAGCCTAGATGTCCGCTGTCAGGTTTCTCAGAAAGTTTGGCCACATCTGATAGTGCAACAATACCGGGGTTGTGTCGTTTGGCCAGAACCTTGACGCCTTGGCTGACGTAGGCTCTGTTTAGTCCTGATAGCGGAACAACATCACAGACTGTTCCCAAAGCAACGAGGTCCAGAAGCGACATAAGATTGGGCTCTCTTATACTGTGTTCGCTGAGCCACCCTGTTTCTCTCAGGCGTCGGTTTAGAGCAACAAGAACCAGAAAAACCACACCCACCGCAGCAAGAGATCCGTATTCGCGAGTTTCATCCTGTCGGTTGGGGTTCACAACGGCAACCGCGGGTGGTAACAACGCTTCAGCCTCGTGATGGTCAATGATTAGGACATCGAGACCTGCTTGCTCTGCACCTTCAAGAGCTTCAAAAGCCGATGTACCACAGTCCACTGTAATGACGAGAGAGCATCCTTGCTTCTGCAAATTTAACAATGCTGGAAGATTGGGGCCGTAACCTTCACTTACTCTATCTGGAATATGTACGGCAATTTCAACGCCTATTGCATTAAAGTAACGTATTAGAAGAGCAGAGGAAGTTGCTCCATCTACATCATAATCTCCAAAAACAGCGATCTTTTCTTTTTGTTCCAGAGCCTTGAGAAGTCGTGCTGTTGTGTCGTCCATTCCCTTTAAAACAGATGGGTCCGGTAACCAGTCTTTAAGGGTTGGTTTCAAAAAGGCTTCGGCTGTATCCAGAGTGACGCCACGGGCGGACAGTAATCGGCCTATAATTTCGGGTAAACCTAGACGTTGACTGAGAGCAAGAGCCGAACGGTGGTCTTTTAAACGCTCTTCCCAACGCTTGCCTGTGATAGAGCTTTCGATACCCAGAAAAGTATCACGTTCTTTGCCCTGCATAATAATGAACCGACCAATTAAAATGTTTAAGGAAATAAAGACTGCCTACGTACTCAGCCTACCGAGCTTCCCATAAAAAACAAGAGGCGCCCAGTGCGGCGCCTCTTTTATTTCTGCTTATCTGATAAAGGTTTTAAACACCCAGATTGTCATACCATGTTTTACGGTAGAAGTTGTGAGTAGCATCAACCACGCGAGATGTTCCCGTTTTGGAACGCATCACGATAGACTGTGTCGTTGCACCGCCTTGATAACGACGTACGCCGCGAAGCAAGCTACCGTCTGTTACGCCTGTTGCAACAAACATAACATCACCTTTGGCAAGTTCGTTGATCTCGTATTTACGGTCGAGATCTTCAATGCCCCAACGACGTGCACGGGCAACTTCATCATCATTTCTAAAGAGTAAACGGCCTTGGAACTGACCGCCAGTACAACGAAGAGCCGCAGCAGCTAGAACGCCTTCTGGTGCGCCGCCTGCCCCCATGAACAGGTCAACGCCACTATCAAAACGACTGGTTGCCAAGGCACCGGCGACATCGCCGTCACCAATAAGAACAATACGGGCACCGCATTCGCGAACCTGTGCGATTTTTTCTTCGTGACGTGGGCGATCCATAATGCAGACAACCAGATCACTAATGTCCGTTTTCTTTGCCTTTGCCAGATTGGACAGGTTGTTTACAACAGTCTCATCAAGATCAACGACGCCTTCTGGAAGTCCGGCACCAACGGCAATCTTATCCATATAGGTATCTGGTGCGTTCAAGAAGTTTCCTGATTCAGCCATAGCAATAACGCACATCGCGTTGGGGCCACCTTTGGCTGTCAGTGTTGTACCTTCCAAGGGATCCAACGCAATATCAATGCCTGGACCGCCCTTTCCGACTTTTTCACCGATATAAAGCATTGGCGCTTCATCACGTTCGCCTTCGCCGATAACAACGGTTCCGTCAATCGCTAAGCCGTTTAAAGCGTCTCGCATAGCATTTACAGCGGCTTGATCAGCTGCTTTCTCGTCTCCACGCCCCATAAGGCGGGAAGAAGCCAGTGCGGCAGCTTCTGTGACTCTTACGGTCTCTAGGGCCAGGTTGCGTTCCATATCTTTGTCCTCTGACTTTGGTACCGTTCAATAGTGAACGGTTATTGCTTTCAGATCGTTCTGTTAAAGAGAGACGATCCGGATCATATTTGGTTTTTCTAGTACGCAATCGAGTTGCGAGATTTTTTCAAGAGATCGGCTCATTGCCGTTTCCACCGTAGCTTGTGTTGTAATCACAAGCGGAACTGACTTTCCGGGGTTAGATTCATGCTGAATGAGTGACTTAACAGAAATATCTTCGTCCTTGAGAATGTTGGATATATCTGCGATTACGCCGGGGCGATCTTCGACCTGTAAACGCAGGTAATAAGAACCTTCGCGTTTTTCTACCGGCTGGGCTATTGGTTTTTCAAGCGCGTTGGCCGGAACACCGAAAGTTGGCAAAATAGTGCCGCGGGCAATATCTACGAGATCAGCAACAACGGCTGAAGCTGTTGGACCTCCGCCTGCGCCTGCGCCCTCGAACATTGTTGTCCCAACGTGATTTCCGTTACAGACGATAGCATTCAAAACGCCTTCTACAGAAGAAATCGGTTGATCTTTTGCAACCATGCAAGGGTGAACACGTTGGTCGATGCCATGTTCTGTCTTACGGGCAATGCCAAGAAGTTTAATGCGGTATCCGAGCTCTTCTGCATTTACAATATCAAGTGCCGAGATATTTCTGATGCCCTCTATGTAAACAGCGTCAAAATCAACCTCGGTGCCAAAAGATACGGAACTTAAGAGTGATAGCTTATGTGCAGCATCAACACCATCGACATCAAAACTAGGATCTGCTTCGGCATAACCAAGTTCCTGAGCTTCAAAAAGAACTTCTTCGAAGTCGCGACCTGTTTCACGCATATTGGTGAGGATAAAGTTACACGTACCGTTGAGGATACCGTAAACAAGATCAAAAGAATTTGCAGCAAGACCCTCGCGAAGCCCTTTGATAACTGGGATTCCGCCAGCGACGGCAGCTTCGTAAGCCAAAGCAACCCCAGCTTCTTCTGCCAATTTGGCAAGTTCAGTCCCGTGGTGTGCTAGTAGCGCCTTGTTCGCGGTAATAACGTGGCGTCCCTTTGCGATTGATACTTCCACGACTTCTTTTGCGATCCCCTCGGAACCGCCAATCAGTTCCATAAGAACGTCAGCGTCACAGTTTTCGGCCATGTCCACTGCGTCGTCGTAGTAGGTCATATCGCTCATATCAAAATCGCGATTTTTTCTGCTACGTGCTGATACAGCAACGATAGACATTTCTCGTCCCGTACGTTGGGCAAGCACGTTTAGATTATCCTGAATAAGTTTGACGGTTCCAGTACCAACGGTACCTAATCCGGCGATCGCAATCTTAAGGGGTTCACTCACGATTTATTTCCGCTTACTAATTTGTTCAAGAATAGTGTCTTTTTTCTGCATCATGGCTTTGACGTTTTTAACAGCCTGACGCGTACGTTGTTCGTTTTCTACGAGTCCCAACCTGACAAAACCTTCGCCATACTCGCCAAAACCGACACCGGGGGCAACCGCTACATTAGCATGTTCCAATAATAACTTGGAAAATTCCATTGATCCCAAGTGAGCAAACTCTTTTGGTAAAGGTGCCCAGGCAAACATTGTCGCGGGGGGGCTTGGTATATCCCACCCTGCTGCACTGAGGCCTTTTATCAAGACATCCCGGCGACCACGATAGCGGTCGCGCATTTCACCGATACATTCCTGTGGGCCATTGAGAGCAGACACTGCGGCGACCTGAACAGGCGTAAAGGCACCATAGTCAACATAGGACTTAACCCGGGTCAGTGCGGCAACAAGTTTTTTATTTCCAGAGCAGAATCCGACGCGCCATCCTGCCATTGAGTATGTCTTGCTCATGGACAGGAATTCTACGGCAATATCTTTTGCGCCGGGAACCTGAAGAATTGATGGTGGTGGTGTATCGTTAAAATAAACTTCGGCATAAGCCAGATCAGAAATGATATAGATTTCGTGCTTACGGCAGAAGTCCACGATCTCTGCATAAAAATCCAAATCCTTGACTTCGGCTGTTGGGTTTGATGGATAGTTCAGGATAATAGCCAAAGGTTTGGGAACGGAATGTCGAACAGCTATTTCCAACTGCTCCATAATATTCCCGCTCTGCGTCATCGGCATAGATCTGATGGCAGCGCCAGCAATGATAAATCCAAAAGCGTGGATCGGGTAACTAGGGTTTGGAGCCAGAATAATGTCACCCGGACTGGTGATCGCCTGTGCCAGATTGGCGAGGCCTTCTTTCGAACCCAGTGTTACGATGGTTTCTGTTTCGGGATCAATATCAACACCAAAGCGTCGATCATAATATGCTGATATTGCTTTTCTTAAACCGGGAATACCGCGAGATGTAGAATACCCGTGTACTCTGGGATTTTGAACAACGTCGGTTAGTTTGTCGATAACGTGTTGTGGTGGGGGCTGATCAGGATTTCCCATGCCAAAATCGATAATATCCCTTTTCGCCGCTCGTGCCGCTGCTTTCAATGCATTAACTTCTGCAAATACATAAGGCGGCAAACGTTTTATACGGTGAAATTCCTGATCCATTCTCAACTCGAAATTGCTGGGTTGTCTTTATTTGATCAAAGAAATAAAGATATTCTTTTCTCTTCTGACCAAGGTGATTGGCCTCTATAAAAAAGGCCACGAAGCAGATAGCAGAATACCAGCTCCGTGACCAATGTTTTATGCGCTTTTATTCAGAGAAATTTATCAAAAATTTCTCTGAATAATGTGTCTAGTTTACATATATTTCTACGCGTCTGTTCCCTGCCTCACCCGTTGGCATGAACTCATGGAAAACAGGATTACTGTCAGATCGTGCATCTGTAATGATCTGACGCGCGGGAACACCAGAGTTTTGCAAGGCGCGCGTCACAGCCTCGGCACGACGTCCAGAGATTTCATAGTTAACCTGCTGATGACGTAATGCGTCTGTTAGCTGTGTTCTGGAACTTGAATGCCCAAGAACGGTAATGGCTCCGCCGCGTTGTCCGTACAATGCAGCGACATCACGAATGACTTGAATATCCTGATTGTTCAGGTTTGAAGAACCGTGCGAGAAGTAAATCACTGCGACGAGCTGACCGCCAGCTTGAGCGGCATAGGGTGATCCGTATGCGGCTTGACCTGCGTAACCCTGCTGTTGTGCGTAAGGTGAGCCCCAGCTTGGCGTGTTGTATTGTGGTCCAGTGTATTGATTTTGTGCGTATGCTGGTGCGCCGTTTGGAAACGCGGGCGGCAAAGCGGCACCCTGAGATGATATAACAGTTGTTTGCGATGATGCACCGGGAACGGCTTGGGGTGATGCTGGCACTGTGTTTGGTACAACCGGAGCTGCAGCCTGTGGTGTCGTTGGTGCAACAGAGGGTGCTTGCGGTACAGCTGGTGGAGGTGCAGCAGGAACAAGTGTTGACCTAGCAGTTAATGGTTGATCACTATATTCCGCATTATTACGGTCTGCGACCAAACCTTCAGCTACTTGGGTTCTATAATCGCCAGATGTCGTTTGAGGTGATTCGCCGGGTACACTTGAAAGATTCGGAAATCCTTCGGCTGGCACGACATTTTCGGCATTTGTGACTTGTGTGGGCTGTTCCGGTTCGTCACTATCAAACCAAGCGATAGGGTTCGCCCAATCCGGTGTTGAAGAACAGGCTGCAAGCATCAATGGAAGCACAAGTGCTCCTACAATGCGACCTTTACCCCCAAAGCGGTATACACTACGTTTTCTCAACTCTGGCATATATTTGTCCTTGGCCATAACTAAAGACCGTTCCCCCATGCAAACGTCAAATAAATCGATACACATACATCAAAATTACAACTGAATAGATGTATTTAGCAACGAAATTGACCTCACTTGTTGTTCTTTGCGCTTCCAGCTGTAACAATGGGTGTATAACATTGAAAGAGCTACAAGGCGATATACTATTCTATAAAAAGACTAAACAGATCATAGGGAAAGCTGGATGGTCGATCAACACCCCGAGGGAATAAAGCTACCTGACCCCTCTGAAATTACTGAAACAATGACAGCAATTTCTGAAAAATCTCAGGCAATGATTGAACGCTTTTTAATGAACCAAAGCGTGAAAACTCTAGATAATGAGCCTGATCCCATGCGGATTGGCAAAGCATTCTGGGAATTGTCGCAACAATTCTGGTCGGATCCTGAAAAAGCGATAAAGCTACAAACTGATTTATGGCAGGGATATAATTCTCTTTGGTTGGAAGCTTCGCAAAATTTCTTTAACCCGGATAATCAATCCGAGGAAAATAAATCAAAAACGGCGAAAGAATCGTCTTCAGAAAATCAAGTCCATAAAAAGAAAAAAGGTGACCGACGCTTCCAAGATGAAGCGTGGGAAGAAAACCCCTTTTTTAAATTTATAAAGCAATCATATCTTTTAACGGCAAATACGATTCATAGTTCTGTTAAGGATGTCGATGGCCTGAGCGAGACAGATGCACGCAAGGTCGATTTTTATACGAAACAGTTTCTGGATGCGCTTTCCCCTAGTAATTTTTTGATGACAAACCCCCAAATTTTGCGGGAAACGGCAGAATCAGGAGGCAAAAATTTACTACAAGGCTTAGAAAACCTAATTTCCGATCTGGAAAAGGGTCGCATTAAAATGACGGATGAAGATGCTTTTGTCTTGGGTGACAACATCGCAACATCAGAGGGTAGCGTTATCTATGAGAATGAGCTTATGCAGCTTATTCAATATGCCCCGACGACAGAGAAGGTTTATTTTCGCCCCCTTATGATCATCCCTCCCTGGATCAATAAATTCTACATTCTGGATCTCAAAGCTAAAAATTCTTTCGTTAAATGGGCTGTGGAACAAGGCTTTACGGTTTTTATGATTTCCTGGGTGAACCCGGATGAGAGTTTGGCCGATTACTCTTTTGAAAATTACATGCTCCGCGGCCCCCTTGCCGCACTTGATGCCATTGAAACAGCAACGGGCACGAAAGAAGTAAACGCCATTGGGTATTGTTTGGGAGGGACACTACTAGCTTCTACCCTCGCATACATGGCGGAAAAGAAAGATAAGCGTATCAAAAGTGGTACATTCTTTGTCACAATGACGGACTTTGCGGAAGCGGGCGAGCTTAGAGTTTTCATTGATGAAGAACAGATGGAAGTACTTGAAAAGAAAATGTCGGATCGAGGATATCTCGATGGGGCTGAAATGGGGACGACTTTTAATATGTTACGGGCCAATGATCTTATCTGGTCTTTTGTCGTGAACAATTATTTGCGCGGTAAAACCCCCTTCCCCTTTGATTTACTCTATTGGAACTCTGACACAACAAGAATGCCAGCGAAGATGCATTCTTTTTATCTTCGGAATATGTATTTGGATAATAAACTGGTCGAACCCGGTGGGATTATATTAGACGGTGTACCGATTGATTTGGGTAAAATTGATGTTCCAAGTTTCATGATCTCTGCAAAAGAAGATCACATTGCTCCCTGGAAATCCACCTATGCCAATACGCGACATTTTTCTGGCGAAAAAGAGTTTGTGCTTGCCGCGTCTGGGCATATTGCCGGTATTATCAATCCCCCTGCTGCTGAAAAGTATTCTCACTGGATTAATTCGGACACCCCGGATGATCCTGATCAGTGGTTTGAGGCTGCAAAAGAACATCCGGGATCATGGTGGCCTCATTGGGCAAAATGGGCGCAGAAGAAAAGCGGAAAGCTTGTCCCGGCCCGAACTCCTGGTGAGAGAATGTCTAAAGATAATGCTTTAAAGATAATCGAACCTGCTCCGGGGCGTTATGTAAAATCCCGATAAAGCAGGTGAATATCTTTTCTAACTATTACTAAAGCTTCTAACAAAACGCTGATTTAATAGTTGTTTGCTATTGTCAGTGTTTTGTCAGGCTCGGGTCTTATCTTAGGCCTATGTGCTGGTTTATATTATCTAAAATTCACCTTCCCCGAGTTGTTGCCGCAATGAGCTTCCTTGCTGTGCAGGGGTGTATCATTTCGACAGATCTTCCTGATTATAAAGCGACGTTGCCTAAGGTCGCAGATCAGTGGTCTTCTCTGGAAACATCTAATGTTGATAGGAACACTGTTTTTGCAGTTTCCCAAACATGGTTTACGCCAGATTTCCATCAGAAAGTTAGTGAATTTATTGTTGAGGGATTGAAGAATAACCCGGAACTAAAATTTACCAGAGCACGTTTAGAACAGCAAATTGCTCAGTATCACGCAGCCGAATCAGCCCTGTTTCCAACGATCGATCTATCCGGTGAAGCCAGTAGAACAAAAAGTTCTTCAAAAGGTCTGAGTGGTGAACGAATTAAAAGCTATGAGAACTCTTTTAAAGCAGAAGCAAGAATTTCTTGGGAAATAGATGTTTGGGGTCGTTTAGAGTCCGAATCACAAGCCTCTTATAGCGCCCTGTTACAAAGGCAAAGCGATGTTGAGTTCGCTGAATTGTCAGTTGCGACACGTATTGTGTTGCAATGGATTGAGCTTATTGCTCTGGCGCAACAGCTAGATATTTCTCGCCAAGAAAAGAGCAATTTGATAGAAGTTGTGGAACGGACTCAAGATAGATATCAGCAGGGAATTGGGTCTATTCTAGATCTTCGTCTTGTGGAAACAGATCTTGCAAATACAGATGCAACGTTAACATCAAAACTTAATGAACAACTACAAGCTACTCGAAAATTAGAGTTAATTCTGGGGAGATATCCTTCCGGAAAAATTAAAAGCGCGAAAGAATTTCCAAAAATTGTAACCGATTTCTCTGCTGGTATTCCGTCTGATTTATTGGTTCATCGTCCTGATCTACTCGTTGCTGAACAGAAAATTATCGCAGCACATCACAATCTGAATGCGTCGGAAGCCAATCGATTGCCGAGATTATCTCTTACGCATAGTACGAGTTATCAGAATAGAAAATTGAGTGATATTTTTGATCCCTACAGCCTTGTTGCATCTATCGCAGGTAACATTATTCAGCCTATCTATGATGGAGGGCAACGTCGTGCAGTTATCGCACAAAACAAGGCGATAGAAGATGAATCTATTGCAGAGTACGTGAACACTGCTTTGAAGGCTTTTGATGAGGTTGAAAACTATCTGGGAAATGAAATTAATCTCAAAAAACAAGAAGAAGAGCTAAGCCATGCGGCTTTGATGGCAGAGCAAGGCCAAAACCTTTCACGTGAAAAATACTATAGCGGTTTGATTCCTATCCTGGATTTGTTGCAAGCACAGCAGAGATTTTTTGTAAGCAAATCCAGGCTTATTAATATTCAGAAACAAAGGCTTCTGTCTCGGGTAAATCTTTACCTGGCCCTTGGTGGACATAACACTCCGTTGCAAAGAAGTGTTTTATCTGATCCTGAACTGGCTGACCCAGAGATGGCAGAAGATAACTGGAATTTGTGATGACCTTCGATTTATCATTAAAGAAGACAACGATTTTACTGTTAAAATTAATTTTTCCAGTTTTGATTCTGACAGTATCAATATTCTTGACCTTGATTGTCATTGAGGATGAAAAACCGGTCGTAGCCGAGATATCAAAACAGCCGGAATTACCAAAATTATCGACTTACAATATTGTTGAGAAGCATACAAATTTTAACATCAAAACCCAAGGTGTTGTGCATCCACAGTTTGAAACGACGTTAACTACACAGGTTGCTGGCATTATTACAAAAACAGCAACGGATCTTAAGGTTGGTGATCGTTTTGTGAAGGGAGATTTCCTCTTTCAAATTGACCCGCGCGATTATGAACTATCCCTGGCGACAGCTAAGGCCAATGTGGCCAGCGCAAAACAGAAGCTGATCAAAGAACAAGCAGAATCAAAGCTCGCAAAATTAGAGTGGAAAAAATACGGTAAAGGATCTCCCTCACCCCTAACCTTGAGAATACCACAGTTAAACGAAGCAAAGGCCAATCTTGAGGCGGCAAAGTCAGAGCAGAAAAAAGCATTATTAGCACTTTCACGGACGACAATTGTTGCGCCCTACGATGGAGCTATAAGAGAAAAGCTCGCTGCTGTCGGACAGTATGTTTCTTCAGGGACGAATGTTGCCAAATTCTTTTCTGATCGCTTGCTGGAAGTCAGGCTGCCTGTAACCCGTCGTCAGTTGGATAGTCTTTCATTCTCTGAAGAGAGTATTCAATCAACAGCCATCGTTATAAGAGATCCTCAGCGAAAAGATAATCAGCATTGGACTGGTCAAGTTATTGGAATGGAAAAAGAAATTCAAAAACAAACCAATCAGTATATGTTGATTGCCAATGTAAACTCTGAGGAAAACTTTTCTTTAGATCCATTACTATCCGGTACCTTTGTTTTTGCTGAAATACAGTCTGAAACAATATCGAATATGTATCGGATACCCGCGAGTGCCCTTTATATGAGAAATAGTATTCTTGAAGTTGATCAGGATGATTTTGTTCGCCAACGAAAAATCGATATCCATCACAAAGATACGGGACAGATATATTTTACGGCAGATATCAAATTACCGACAAAAATTTTAATCCAGCCACCTGAAATTTTTGTCGAAGGAATGAAAATCAGAACTAATTCAAATGGTGCGGTTGGAAAATTAGATTCTATCAAAAGTTTAGCTATCAATAATCCTGCCCTTGACAGTAATAACAATCAGGTGATTTTGATCAATGAATAAAATACTTCATTGGTTTGTCAAAAACCCTGTTACCAGCAATCTGTTAATGGCAGTTATATTGCTGGGAGGAATCGTCGCCAGTTTTGACCTTAAAACACAAATATTTCCGCCTGCGAAACTAAACGCTGTCGATATAACAGTCGAATACAACGGTGCTACGCCTGAAATTATTGCCCGAAATATATCTGTTCCCGTGGAAAATGCGCTCAAAAATATAGAGGGTATAAAAAACGTTTACTCTTTCGCTGTTGAAGAAATTGGGACAACAACAATCTTTTTTTATTCCGATGTTGATATTGATGAAAAAGTCTCTGAAATCAAAAGGAAAATTGATGCACTTGGCACGTTACCCAAAGGGATTGAACGCCCCCAAATAACAGAAACCAAAGATAAAGATCGTATTTTGGATATTGCTATCCATGGAAACGTTGATTTGGAAACCCTGACCCGTATTGGTGAGTTGGTAAAAAATAAACTTATTAGTGAAACCAGCGCGAGTGATGTAAAACTTTTTTCTGCGCCTAAACGTGAAATATCCATAGAAATATCATCTGATGATTTAAAGCGCACGGGCCTTAGCCTAAAAGATATAGCCAATGCGATCTCTGTTGCTTCGGTAAATGTACCTGCTGGCTCTATAGGGCACGGCAGTAATCAGATTTCTATTCGAGGTAATGAACGAGCGTATCACCCGGATGATTTTGAATACATTGCTGTTGTGAATAAAAAAACAGGTGAAAAAATTCTCTTGGGCGAAATAGCAGAAATAAAATTTGACCGTAAAGATGTGAATTTTATTAGCCGTTTTAACGGAGAAAATGCGTCTGGATTAGAGGTTTTTATTTCTGAAGGACAGGATCTTCTTGGTGTAAGGGGTGAAATAGGGCGTAAAATTAATGAGATCAAAAATAGGCTACCGCAAAATGTTGGTGTCGCTATTTGGCTAGATGACAGCAAGGACATAGCTCAGCGTCTAACCATGTTACTCGACAATGCTCTGGTTGGTATGTGCCTGGTATTTGTGGTGCTGATCCTGTTTCTTAATCTTAAGCTCGCATTTTGGGTCTGCACAGGTATTGTTATCTCTTTCACTGGAGGCATCTGGCTCCTCCCCGTGTTTGATATTTCTCTCAATCACCTGTCGACGTTTGCTTTTTTGTTGATCCTCGGGGTTGTTGTCGACGATGCAATTGTTGTTGGTGAAAGTATTTACAATAGGCAGCAGAAAAATGGCCCCGGCGCAAAGTCAGCCTTTCTAGGCGTGAAAGATGTTTGGAAGCCTGTTTTTCTTGGTGTCCTCACGACGATTGCTGCCGCGGTTCCCGGTTTAATGTTCAAGAGTATTATCGGCAGTTTTCTTTTTGATATCTCTTTTATCATTGTTGCTGTCCTTTGTTTTTCACTCATAGAATCACTCCTGATCTTACCCTGTCATTTGGTTACATTTAAGCCCAGGAGTGACAGTCGGTTTAGTCACCTGATTAAAATGCCGCGCAGAAAGTTTCAAAAGGGATTGCGCGTAGTTATCCTGAAATTTTATCGCCCTTTGCTTAAAAGAGCTGTTGTCTGGCGTTATTTTACCTTGTCGATCTTCTTGTCAGTTGCGGTTCTATCAGCAGGATTAGTGATATCGGGTAAAGTTCCCATGCAGCTTTTCCCCAATATGGTCGAAGGGCAGATTATCTCGTCAATCTCTATGAATCGGGGAACCACAGCAGATGAAATGCACGACACAATGTTGCACCTTGAAAAATCTTTTGAGGCTGTACTTCCTGCAATAATATCCGATTTTGATGCTACGCACGAAGATGATGTTTCATTATCAGCACTGATAAAAAACAGAGCATCATTTATCGCGGATAATGATATTTATATGTTGGTAGAGCTTGATTCTGATACCCTAAAAACAATCCCTGTCGAAGAGATCGAAGCTAGATGGCAAAAAGAACTTGGTGTTATTGCAAATTCAAAAAAGATCAGTTTTTCCTCAAGTGAAGATGGTGATGCCAATAGCATTTCGTTGAAAGTTTTCGGGAATAATTCTGAACAAATAACATTACATGTTAAGGCGCTGAAACGAAAACTACTCGGAACCAACGGGGTGTTTAATTTTACGGTTACGCAAGGAGCAGAACAAAAAGAGTTTCTCATTGATCTTTTACCCGAGGGGATGCGGTTTGGGACAAATGTAAGTAGTATCAGCAATCAACTCTCTGATGCTTTTTACGGTACACGTGTGGATCGACTCCCTGGGGTTATGGAAACCATGGACGTTAATCTACGTCTTCCGGACAGTGAACGTTTGTATGTCGAAAATATTGAAGACTTCCCTGTGAAAATTACGGATCAGGATGTTCTGGTTCCTTTTACAAGCATTGCAAAGCTTAGAGATGCGAAAACACCGGGCTATATTGAGCGTATCAACGGCCAGCAAATAGCAACAATCAATGTCAACTTTGATGAAGACCAGTGGACACGTTTTGAACTATTGAGTGTAATTAACGATCTCTATCTGGCAGATATACGCAGTGAATATCCAAATTTTAGCTACAAACTGGATGGTGACGCGGAAGAGGAAGATGAGTTCCTTTCAGAATCATTCAAGCTGTATGTTATTTTCTTTTTTGTCATCTATGCGATTTTGGCGATTGGGAGTAATTCTTATCTGCTGCCTTTTATTATTTTGACAGCAGTTCCATTTGGCTTGGTTGGTGCTATTTTAGGGCATAACGTCTTTGGTCTAGAGATTAATGCTTTTTCAGTCATGGGGGTGCTTGCCGCAGTAGGTGTCGTAATAAACGATAACCTGGTTCTGATTGATCAGATTAATAAGCTGAAGCAAAGGGGCGTGAAGAGTTCAGTTGCGATCTTACATGGTAGTATTTCTAGGTTTCGGCCAATCGTTCTGACATCGTTGACAACATTTCTGGGGTTGTTGCCAATTTTGTTCGAAACAAGTTATCAGGCTCAGTTTGTTATTCCTATGGCTATATCCCTGGCATTTGGCGTTATACTCGCAACCTTTGTTACTTTGTTATTAATCCCTTCACTCTATGAAATAGGTCTTGATCTCTCTCGTATTATCTCATTCTTTAGGAATGCTGTGAAAGGTGATAAACCAAGATCACCCATCCAAACTCAGGGGTGCCAAACTCAGGTGTGTCAAATTCAGCGTGAGAAAGTTAAGTCATGAAAGTGTTACTTGTCGAAGATGATCCGCAATTAGGGGCAACACTGGAAAGAGCATTACATCATGACGGAAGTGTTTGTGAATGGGTCAAGTCAGCCGAGGATGCCTCTCTTGCTCTCGAGGTCAGTGTTTTTGATCTTATCGTGCTGGATTGGATGTTGCCAGATCAACAGGGTATCGATTTCCTGAAAGAAGCACGAAATAAAGGTATTACATTGCCTGTGCTTATGTTAACTGCGCGTACTGCAACATCGGAAAAAATAGAAGGCTTGGATAACGGTGCAGATGATTACCTGACAAAACCCTTTGATCTGGATGAACTTTTTGCTCGACTTCGTTCTTTGGGGCGGCGACGTGAAGTTCGCGCGTCGAGCATTATTACAATAGGTGAATTAAGCTTGTGCGCAGATCGACACGAAGTCAAACTTGGTAGTATTGAAATTCAATTATCAAAGACTGAGTTTATTATCCTGAAAAAGTTAATGGAAAATGCTGGGCGTTATGTTTCTAAATCCCAGCTAGAAGAATACGCTTACACTTGGGATAATTGTGTGACACCCAATGCCATAGAAGCTCAGATTTCCAGATTAAGAAAGCGACTTGGATCGGATATAATCTCTACCCTTCGCGGTGTCGGGTATAAGGTTGAAAGTGTATGACGTTTTTTTCCGTTAAAACACGGCTCTATTATTACACTCTTTCAATCACTTTACTTACTTGGGTGTTGGTTTTTGCAACCGTTATCGTTGGTTTGAAGGGACTTGTTGTAACTCTGACCGAAGATGAGCTTGAAGTCAGAAGTAAAATTTTAGCCAGCGCGCTACCCTTAAGTTATTTTGATGAAAATGATCAGGCTTTGGCTAATTGGTTAGAACAAATTTCACAAAACCCACCAAGCTTTATTGATGCTGGAATTGCTTCCGATAGTAGCTATCAAATTTGGTATAATGGTGAAATTATTATCAAATCTTATATAAGCCCCACGATGCCTGAACCAACCAAGGAAGGGCCGAGTTCCTTTTTTGATCCAGAGCAGGATGATGAAATCGTTTGGTTGACCCATGCGACTAAAATTAAGGGGAAAAATGCCTGGGCTGTTGCGACGGAAGATATGGAGCTCGCCTTCGATGGGATTTTTCCTTTTGGCTTGGTTATTTTTATTTTTATTAGTGAATATTTTCCCTATGTGTTTGTCGTTCTCCCTCTGAGTTTTGTC
Organism: Kiloniella sp.; assembly: GCF_048270245.1. Taxonomy (GTDB): domain Bacteria; phylum Pseudomonadota; class Alphaproteobacteria; order Kiloniellales; family Kiloniellaceae; genus Kiloniella. Next base: position 67,573 of record NZ_JBLWTH010000002.1, on the reverse strand, counting down.
TGTATTTTTTGGGGAATAAAAAAAGGTATTACACCGATTATTAATATATCGGGTAAAATTGAAGCCAGAGAAGGTAGAGATAGATCGATCATTAAATATGATGAAAATCCCATAGAAATCAAATCACTGATTGATGAGATTAACTTATGTTATGAGGTTATTCAGCGGAATGAAACTGAACTTATCACATCGCTTGAAAGTGAAAAAAAATTCACCGCTAATGCTGCACATGAGCTACTTACGCCTTTGGCGGCGATTAAATCAGAAGCACAACTAAGAGAGCGCCAAACAAACGACCCAATCCAAAAAGAAGGCCTCGCGGCTATTTCTCTAAGGGTTGACCGGGCTACACATACTGTCGAACAGCTTGTAACTCTTGCGCGACTTGATCCCAAAACAGCGCAAGAGAAATTGAAGGACGTTAATCTGTGTAAGATTATTCAAAATGTGTCTGCTGAGCTCGGTAATAAAATCAGCAAGAAAGAAATCGATTTTAGGGTTTCGATGCCCAATCAATGTCATTTAAAAGGACTTTCATCCGCAATTGGGATCTTGTGCCGTAACTTGATAGATAATGCTGTTAGATATTGTCCTGAAAATGGTGTGGTTTCTATCGAAGTGTTTTCTAATGATTCGCAACATACATTAAGAATTAAGAATACTGGACGCCCGATACCTGAATACATGCGGGATTATATCTTTGATCGATTTGTACGTGGTGCAGGGGAAGAAGAAACCGGATCAGGTCTTGGCATGTCGATTGTTAAACGTGTTGCAGAAATCCATAGTGCCGAAGTGCTCTTAAGCGACCCAGAAGATATGACTGGCGTACAAGTGGACGTTATTTTTCCTATCTAAGCGGTTGTTATACTTTCAGTAACTTTCGCTCAATTTTTTATAATTCGCTGCGGAGTATCTTATTTCATCCAGCTCTGTAGGTTTTAAATCGCGGAATTTTTTTGCGGGTGAACCAGACCAGAGCTCTCCTGTTGGGACAACTTTACCTGGGGTAACCAACGCCCCGGCTGCGACCATGGCGTTTGTCTCGACAATAGCTTTGTCCATAACTACTGATCTCATGCCGATAAAGGCATCGTCTTCAACTTCACAGGCGTGTAAGAGGGCCATGTGGCCCACAGTAACCCCGTTGCCAATCCGGGTTGGAATACCGCCGCCTGTTTCCCTGTAATCACCACCTGTACGGTCGTGATTGACGTGTATGATTGTACCATCTTGTATATTGGTGTTCTCGCCTATGTTTATGGAATTTACATCACCACGCAAAACGCAATTGTACCAAATGGACGCCCCTGCCCCGATTTCAACATCGCCAATGATAACCGCGTTTTCTGCGATAAATGCATCTTTTGAAATTCGTGGGGTTATTCCACGATAAGACTTTATGATACCAGACACGTTATGTTTCGCTTTCTGTTCAGGTTTTTGGGCAAAATATTTTGTTAACAAAATTAAAAAAGTGCGATATAAAAAATTACTTTGTCCTATCTTTACCATTTTTAAATCACCTGGAAACCATATATAAGACCATGTGATTAAGTTTTGACCTTTGCTGGAGAGCAGAAAATATGCCTAAAGGCACCAAATGTTTCGCCACTTTTGCACTTGTTGCCGCTATTGGCATTAGTACGTTTGCGTTTTCGACACCAAGCTATGCGCAGTTCAACGAACCAAGATGGTATCAACAGCAAGTTTGCCTTGCAAAGGCCTATACCAAAGTTAATCAGCTTCAAAAGTCTGCGGCTCATAATGAAAGAGCAAAGAAATCCCGCTCTAAATTAAGTCGCGCAGGTGTTCCAGAATCTCATATTCGTGAACTGGCGAACAGAACATTAAAAATGCTGCAGTTTGGTATCAATGGCAACAAAGAGGCCCGCGGCCCTCGCCTTTGCCAACAATGGTATCCGGTTGGATAAGAGCTAAGAATTAATTCGGAAAAACAAAAGGACGGTTTCCCGTCCTTTTTTATTGCCTTGAATTTGTTGGTACTCAAAGGTCAATGACCTCTATATGTTCATACACCCTAAAGGCCAGCGTCTTCTGCCAAGCCCAGCATCAAGTTGAGATTTTGTACAGCAGCCCCAGATGCGCCTTTACCCAGATTATCAAGACGTGCGATCAGAAGCACTTGCTCTGTTGCATCATTTGCAAAAACGAATAGTTCAAGCTCGTTACTACCATTTAAAGCATCAGGTCGTAAAAACGCTGCACGTTCTAGATTATCAGTATTGTTCAGGTCCTTAACCTTCACAAAGCGGCTGTCTTGATAATGTTCGGCGAGGTTTTCCCGTAACAAGGTGCCGCTTACACCACTTTTCATCTGGGCATAGTGTAGTGGAATTGAAACCAGCATTCCTTGGGCGTAGTCACCGACAGACGGCATGAACAATGGCTTATGCGTTAAGCCATTGTGCTGCGTCATTTCGGGTACATGCTTGTGCTGTAGGGAAAGACCATAAGTGCCAAATGGTTCAGCTTTTCCGTCTTCGTGAATTTCGATGAGAGCTTTCCCGCCGCCACTGTAGCCGGAAACACCCTGTACATTAATCAAGGCATCCTTGGATACAATGTTTCGTTCTATCAAAGGCCTCAGCAACGCAATAGCACCGGTTGGGTAACAACCCGGGTTACTCACACGTTTAGAGCTAGCAATCTTTTCCCGATGACCTTTGGTCATTTCTGGAAAACCGTAAGTCCAGTCTGGATCTACACGATAAGCCGTTGAGGCATCAATAATGCAGACATCCGGATTTTCAACCAACGACACAGCTTCTATCGCCGCTGCATCCGGCAGGCACAGAATGACAAGATCTGCAGAGTTTAACAGTTCTTTTCTTGCTGTTGCGTCTTTACGTAATTCAGGTGCAATCGATAGTATCTCAAGGTCTTGCCGATTTTCCAGGCGTTGACGGACCTGCAAGCCAGTCGTGCCAGCTTCGCCATCAATAAAAATTCTTTTGCCTATCGACATTGGATTAACCTCAAAAATAATAATACGTGCCTTATAACTACACATTATTTTTTGTATTTCAATACAGAAACTTAGATATTCGTATGCATGCTAAGTAAGTGATCGAACACAACAGCTATGGGGGTGTTTGAGAATATTGATCAGCTAATTTTGCGCGAGCTTATTAAGTCATAGCTATAGCTGATTTCTTGTAAGCATATGAGGAAGCTAAATAGCACTTCTATTAGTGTATTTTATCAGTTGTTATTTCAGCTCTAATCCCGCAGCGTTACCGTTTTTACGCCCCAGAACCATTGTCACAACATCGCCTGTTGTTTGTTGTCGGGTTGAGATAAAGAAATGTCGGTCACCCAAACCATAGACTACAAAACAGTTTTCTGGTTGGGGAATTTCAAACTGATAATTAAAACAGATTAGGTTCGTTCGTATCTGCCATGTACCCTGAACAAGTTGTGTGAAATCGTAATAGGCGACACGGCCATCGCTAGAAAGAAACTCTACCCAACGATTAGCGTTGGGGTCTTGTTCAGATTTTGTATGATCCACATATTTGCCGTACAGGGTATTTCCAGAAAAGGCCCCGACAATATCAGAGCCCATTAGCTGTGTTGCTCCGGCGGCGATGAGTTCTTGATCACTGTAGTAGGTTTTTGTGTCATCGACAGCTGGCGTTGTGACGCAACTCGCTAAAGAAAAAGAAAGCATTAACAAGATCGCTTTGTAATTCATTTTCATATTCCTTATTGGCCCATATAGTCTTTAGACCTAATGTTCTATGATAAGAGCAAAGAAGCTGTGTTTTTTACATGCATATATTAAGCCAATAACCTGTTTAGCTTACTTTTAGAACAGAAGGAAGGTCGGCCTCAAAGGCTTTGATTTCCGCACGTAACCATCTACGAAAAATTTTTGCTGATTGCGAGGGTTCCCGTAATTCTGAATGTACTAGATAGTAACTAAAAGGAGATTGTTTCCAGTCACTCATTGCAGGAACAAGATCTCCCGATACAAAATCATCTGCAATAAGAACGGATCGGCCCAGCATTATTCCCTGCCCTTGTCGGGCTGCGCCAATCAAAAGGTGCGTATCGCTAAAGGCAATACTATCACCTTCTATGCCAATGTTTCCGGTTGTATGGTTCAGCCACCTTTCGAGAGAAAGTTTGATGCCTTCTGGTCCGCCGGAATCTTTTAAAAGCGTGTAATCAGAAAGATTTTTATCTTCAGACATTAAATCAGGATGACAGGCAGGACCTATCATTTCGTCCATAAGTTTTTCTTCAACAACGCCTTTGTAGCTTCCCGGTCCGTAGCGAATAGCCAGATCAATATTTTCCCGTGCGAGGTCACTCAGATAATCAGAGGTTAAAAGTTCAAGCTGAATATTCGGGTAAGCATCTCTGAATTTTTTTATGCGTGGGAAAAGCCATTCGGCAGCAAAGGATTGTAGTGTTGAAATACGGAGCTTCTTTTTATCCTGTCCCGTAAGACTTGTCGTAAGATCGTCAAGGTTATCCAAAATAACTGTAAGCTGTTTTAGATACTCTTCCCCCTTTTCTGTCAGGGCAAAGCTGTTGGGGCCACGATCAAGAAGTTTGATGCCTAACCACTGTTCTAATCCTTTGATTTGCTGACTTACAGCGGACGCAGAAACGGACAGTTCAACGGCAGCAAGGGAGACACTTCCTGTTCTGGCTGCGGCCTCGAAAGATTTGACTGCATTTAACGGCGGTAATTTACGTTGCTTTAGCATTAGAAAAACTTATTCAGCCTAATATCTTCTTGTTTTACAGAAATTATATAGCAACCCATATTGAAAACAACGCCGCAAACTGCTCTTTATGATATAGCGAGCTAAAGCGGGAAAAATTCTAATTTATCGTTTATGAAAGTTAAGAAAATGGCCTCGGCTTTTCGTTTGAATATTGGCGTCGCCCAAATGTCTTTGGCGATGTTCCTTTCCGGCTTTATCGGCTTGTTCGTTTTTGAATCCGGACAGACCCCTTTTAATGTTGTGTTTTTCAGATGTGTCTTCGGGGCAATCGGACTTGGTTTGTTTTGCTGGTGGAAAGGTTACTTTACCGCAGATGCCCTGAACAAAAAGAATATTACCCTTGCGCTTTTAAGCGGTTTTGCACTGGTTTGTAACTGGATCCTGCTTTTTACATCTTTCAAGCTGTCTCCGATCTCTATTAATACAGCTATTTATCATACGCAGCCTTTCTTTCTTGTTCTTTTTGGCGCGCTGTTTCTGGGCGAAGCGTTCAGCCTTCACAAGTTTGTATGGCTTATTCTCGCTTTCCTCGGCTTGATTTTTGTTATTGAACTTGATGCCAATAGTTTTCAGGGCGACACCTCAATGATCGAAGGCGCAGGTTTTGCCTTGGGTGCGGCCATTCTTTATACAATTACAACAATCATCACCAAGCGGTTAACTGGCATGCGCCCACACCTGATTGCTTTTATTCAGGTCACCCTGGGTATTGTGATGTTGAGCCCTTTGGTTGATTTCTCAACGGCCCCCACACTAACTGATACCAAAGTTTGGGGCTATCTGCTCGCTCTTGGTCTGATTAATACCTGTTTCATGTACATCATTCTGTATTCGGCTTTCCAGAAACTTCAGACACCGGTAATTGCTGTTTTATCCTTTATCTATCCGGTGGTTGCTCTAGGCGTTGATTATGTCTTTTATGACCAAAAACTGAGTACCCTTCAGTTCACGGGTATTGTGTTTATTCTTTTCAGTGCCGCTGCGGTGAACCTGGGCTGGAAAGTCTTTCCGTCACGGGTAAAAGTAAAAGAAAGCTGATCAAGGAATTCAGTAACAAGAGATGTGGTTATCCCCATCTCTTGTTGCTTTCTTTTTTTGTTTATCGGGGCTATTTCAAAAAGTGGTCCTGTTCAGAAAACCAGTCTTTCACAAAATCTATAAACTTTCTGACCTTGATTGGCAGATGTGTTTGATAAGGATAGACAATAAAAATTGGATAAAGCTTGGTTCCATAAGATGGCAAAAGCCGGATCAGGTTTCCTTGGGCGATTTCTTCTTCTGCCAGATAAGATGGTAACTTACCAATCCCACCACCGGATAAAATGGCTTTCTTGAGCATGGGAAAGTGATGAACACACAGCTTTGCTTCTATGGAAACACGATGAGATTCTGTTTCATTTTGAAAATGCCATAATGTTGGTTCTAGCTTTTTCGCATTTAACAACAACTGGTGTGCCAACAAATCCTGCGGTTTTGTGATAGCGGGCTTGTGTTCCAGATACTGAGGTGATGCACAGATATATTCTGTCCAGTTACCCAGTTTAACCGGCACCAGATTATCTTCCATCGTTGTTGTTGCACGAAAGGCAATGTCGATGTTTTCTGATTGCAAATCCCTGATTTTGTTATCGAGTTCCAGTTCAAACTTTACATCAGGATAAAGCGCATTAAACCCAAGCGTAATGTCGCTTAAAAAAGCTTCCCCGAATGAAATGGGTGCAGACAAACGAATAGAGCCAGAGACTGTTCCCTTTATAGCTTCAAGATCCTTTTGGGCCTTCCTCACGCTTCCTGAGATTTCTTTACAGTGATCGTAAAAGACGCTTCCGGCTTCGGTCAGGTCCAGTTTACGGGTTGTTCTGAAAAGTAATTGCGCGTTGAAGTGTTTTTCCAGCCGGGAAACAAGTTGGCTGACATGGGCTTTCGAATAGCCAAGGCGCGTAGCAGCGCGGGTGAAGCTCCCCTCTTCCACGACAATGGCAAAAACTGCCATAGCCTCTAAATGATGATAATTAGTATTCATATAAAAACAATTTGTTCATAATTGTTGGTATTATCATCTTAAATAAAAACAATATATTTACCAGCAGTGAGTGATCTATTTCTTAAAATGATTATCAAATGAGGAAACTACTATGAAAATCGTTCTCGTCGGAGCCAGCGGTACAATTGGTAAAGCCGTACACAAAGAACTGTCTGTTCGTCACGAAGTTATAACGGCTGGCCGTTCCACGGGTGATCTACAGATTGATATCACAGACAGAGAAACCATCAAAACCGCTTTTGCCTCTATCGGAAGCTTTGATGCGCTGGTTTCTACAACAGGTTCCGTTCATTTTGGTGAGTTTATGGAAATGAACGAAGAAGACTATATGGTCGGGATCAGAAACAAATTGATGGGCCAAGTCAATCTTGTTTTGATCGGGCGTGATTACATTACACCGGACGGATCTTTTACCTTGAGTACCGGTATACTGAACCGAGATCCCATACGTTTGGGAAGTTCGGCGGCAATGGTCAACGGTGCGATTGATAGCTTTGTAAAAGCTGCCGCCATGGAAATGCCCAACAAGGTTCGCATTAATTCCGTGAGTCCAACAGTCATTACAGAAGCGATGAACAGCTACGGTCCTTACTTCCGGGGCTACGTTCCTGTTGATGCGGACAAAGCTGCGCTTGCCTATAGTAAGTCTGTCGAAGGCATGCAAACAGGTCAAACCTATATTGTTGATTGAAATTAGTCTCTTATCGATGAAACTTAATTGTCGGGTGTAGCATTTTTTTATGAATGCGGCTTTGATTGTGCAAAGATTTTCTGCTTCACATTACATAAAAATATCGAACAGTTAAATCCAACTGCGTCACATAGTGTGCTGTTGTTAATAGGGTTATAGTACCTTGATTAAGGAGTACTTTGAGATCATGTCTATAATTATTGCTATGTGTACCTACGCCCTGACAATGTCCATTTCACCGGGGCCGGTGAACGTTATTACCATGACATCCGGGCTGAACCACGGTGTCTATCGAACCGTTCCGTTCGTTGCCGGGGCGACAATTGGCTTTACCCTGCTGCTTTTTGCCATTGGTTTGGGCGCGGCAGAGCTAACAAACTTGTTTCCCCAGTTCATGAAGGCGATTGGCTATGTCGGTGCCGCATTTATGCTCTATATGGCCTATAAAATCGCGTTTGCAAAAGGTACTGTCTCTCTTGAGGAAAGCAAGGAGCCGAGGTTTTATCAGGGCATGCTGCTCAACATTTTAAATCCTAAAGCCTGGATTGCTTCTATCTCGGGGGTCACGGCTTTTACGACAAAAGGTGATCCTTCGAGCCTTTTCCTTTTTTGTGGTCTTTATTTTGTGATTTGCTTTATTGGCGTTGGCACCTGGGCCGTTGTTGGAAGACAAGCCAAAGTTCTGGTTCAAACAGAAAAACATCTGCGTCTGTTTAATATCTTTATGGGAACTGGCTTGGCAGCGGTCGCCCTCTATTTACTTTTTGTGTAGTTAATAAAAAGCCCTAAGGTTATAAAAAATACAGTCAGCTTTGGCATGATGCAGAAATTATTGATTCGCCTTTCAATATTTTACCACAATTACGGTTAAATCATTTACAGTATAGCGAATTTACATTTTTTTAAACTTCCATTTAACTGTAATTTTTTGAGGCTTAAATTGTCCACACCTTTAGAAATGCATTTAGATAAAAGGCCTGAATTGTATTTTGGCGATACAGCAACGCGACGATTTTTATTTCATTATACAGGGATAGATAACACCAAAAATATCCTTACTGGCAAAGAGCTTTGGGCTTCAAAAATACAATACATGAACGACTATAAAGAGTTTATACATGCAATAGAGATTGTAGATCGCCTATGTAATGAACAGGCAAGAGCTCATCCAGACGCAAAAGAGCTTTTTGATAAAATAAAAACAATGACTAGAGATATAGAAGGTTTAAATATCCATATTTTGTCGTTTTCAGAAGAAGATGATTTATTAAGCCAATGGCGTGCTTATAGCCTACCTCATGGGTTCGTTTTAGGTTTTGAATTTGACAAGCTGAAAGATGTAGCTACAGAGAACGGATTTATAATTGGAAAATGCATTTATGATGATGCAGAAAAAATTCAAATAATAAGGCGTATACTAAATATCTATAGGGAAATTTTTGTATCAAACCCAGATATTTTGGATGATCTCTCTCCGGGGTTTTACGAGGAGTTTTATAAGTGGGCCGCACTCTTTAAACACAAAGCTTTTAGGGAAGAAAAAGAATGGCGGATGATATCTGCACCAACTTCAAATAATCACAAAAACGTGGATATTCGTTCAACACAAACGATGTTGATCCCCTACTACAAAATGAAGTTAGATATATTTGGTAAGGATAATAGAGGAGATATTATATTGCCAATAGAGCATGTTGTTATAGGCCCTCATCCAAATAGTAAATTATTATCGGATGGTTTTTCTTATCTTTTAAGTAAGTATCACATAAAATGTTCGGCAATTAGATATTCGACCTGCCCTTATCGTTTACTTTAATCTATTTAACGAAACAGAATAATCCAACAAAAAGGGCTGCCAAAATGACAGCCCTTTTCGAATTTTTGAACTTCTGTTCTTCGAAGCTTAACGCTTGGAGAACTGGAAGCTACGACGGGCTTTCGCCTTACCGTATTTCTTACGTTCAACAACACGGGCATCACGTGTAAGGAAGCCGCGTGCTTTAAGCGCAGGACGAAGGCCTGGCTCGAAGTAAGTAAGAGCTTTTGAGATACCGTGACGAACAGCACCAGCTTGACCAGAAAGACCACCGCCTTTAACTGTGCAAACGACGTCGAACTGACCAGCGCGCTCAACAGTTTCGAAAGGCTGTGCGATCATCATACGTAGAACTGGACGCGCGAAGTAAACTTCCTGTTCGCGACCATTTACGGTGATTTTACCAGTACCTGGCTTGATCCATACACGAGCAATGGCGTCTTTACGCTTACCAGTAGCATAAGCACGACCTTGTGCGTCTAGTTTTGGCTCGGCGACAACTGCGGTTGTATCTTCGACTGCAGGTGCTGCACCGCCAAGATCACTCAAAGAGTTGAGGGTTTCTTCAGCCATTGTTACTGGCTCCTCTTGTTCTTGGTGTTTTTAGAAGCAAAATCCAGAACTTCTGGCTGCTGAGCTTCATGATTGTGGTCAGGACCAACAACAACGCGAAGGTTGCGCATTTGCTGACGACCGAGAGGACCTTTAGGAACCATACGTTCGATAGCTTTTTGAACAACACGCTCAGGGAAGCGACCGTCCAGGATCTGACCAGCTGTACGTTCTTTGATACCGCCAGGGTGGCCAGTATGCCAGTAGTACTTTTTGTCAGCCAATTTGTTACCTGTAAGGGCGACTTTCTCGGCATTGATGATGATAACATTATCACCACAATCCATGTGTGGTGTGAATGTTACTTTGTTTTTACCGCGCAGGATATTTGCGACTTCGACAGCCAAGCGACCGAGAACGATGCCTTCAGCATCGATCACGAACCACTTTTTCTCGATATCTGCGGGTTTAGCAGAATAAGTTTTCATTTAACAGAGCCATTGCATACTGTTGTCATAAGGGGCAAGACACACCTTAGTGCTCTTGCGTTGGTGGGTTCTAATACAGTGTAGAACAGCTGTCAAACAAAAATATTCCGCTACAAATTTATTTTATCAATAAAAACAATACGTTAAAATTACGGTAATATAATACCTCGTAAGTTTAAGCTTTTTTTATCCCCAGAAGTAACAAATCTATTGTCTGTGAGAGAACTGCACGTAAAGATGCAGTTTCGTATATAATATTAAATGTGGAGTATGTATGACCAAGACATCAGATGTCGTTATTGTCGGTGGAGGCATTATCGGAAGTGCCGCAGCTTTCTTTCTGGCAAGTGATACGACATTTAATGGGAAAATTACCGTCATAGAAAAGGACAGTAGTTATCAAGGATCGTCAACAACCTTGTCCGCTGCGTCTATTAGACAGCAATTTTCTACACCTGAGAACGTCAATATATCCCTTTTTGGTATAGATTTCCTGCGTAATCTTTCAGAACATCTGACATTGGAAAGTGAACAACAGCCAACGAATGCAATGGATATCGGCCTACAGGAAAAAGGGTATTTACTTCTTGCTAGTGATAAGGGGCAGGAAACACTTCATTATAACAATCAGATACAAAATGAACTCGGGGCTGATATCTCGCTTCTTAGCCCTGCCCTCTTAAAAGAGCTGTTTCCCTGGATGAACTGTGATGATATTGCCCTAGGGTCTTTGGGGCTGTCTGGTGAAGGCTGGTTTGATGCCTATAGCCTGTTGCAATTGTTCAGGGCAAAAAACAAAGAGCTGGGCGTTATATATAAAGACGGCGAAGTTACCGGGTTTGTGAAATCTGGCGGAGAAAATGGTGGTAGCAAAATTATTGCAGCTGAATTAAAAACCCCCGAAAGTGTTTCGGGTGAAAAAATCTTTGGCGAGCATTTTATTAACGCTGCGGGGCCTATGGCATCACAGATTGCCGCTATGGCTGGCATTAGTATTCCCATTGAAAGCCGTAAACGCTGTGTCTTTGTCTTTAACTGTCGCGAAGAAATAGCTAACAGCCCGCTTGTGGTTGATACCAACGGGGTATATTTCAGGCCAGAGGGCGAACATTTTATCTGTGGGACCTCTCCGCTGGATGGCCATGATCCCGAGTGTTTTGACTATCATGTCGATTACAGTCTTTTTGATGAACATATCTGGCCCACACTTGCCAATCGGGTCACGGCTTTTGAATCAATCAAACAGATAAATGCATGGGCGGGACACTATGCATACAACCTGTTGGATCAAAACGTCGTGCTGGGAACGCACCCTGATGTGGGCAATCTTTATTTTGCCAACGGCTTTAGCGGGCATGGCTTGCAACAGGCACCCGCGGTTGGGCGGGCGTTGTCAGAATTGATTATTTACGGAAAATACCGGAGTCTGGATTTGTCCATCTTTGGCATGGATAGAATTATCAATAAAACCCCAGTTAAAGAGCTGAATGTGATATAGATATTAACGTTAATTAACCATGGTAAGATATTGTTATTATTTAATTATGTGACAATTTCTTGCCGTGGGAATACTTTCTCACCCCTTATGTTCACATTCTTACCACTTTTTTGCCCCAACACGGCTTTGTTTTATTCCTTATATTGAAGTCATGGGAAACTTTAAAAGAATAAATCGCACAGATATGCGGGCTAAAATGTCTATGTCATCACATAAAGATATGAATGAAGATATTGATGTCGATCGTTTGGTTTGGGACGTCGAGTACAGAGAAATCGTCAAGCGGCTTTTACAACCACAAGGCAATTCATCAATCTCATTAGGCGCTTAATCCCCACTCGTAAGACCTTTGGTAATTTTATTTGTTTGTGGTAAAATTTCCACTATGCCAAAGAACAAAAAACAATCTCCAAAACCAAATTCCAAACAACTCAAATGGCTTAAACGCGGCCTTGATCAAGCTGGTGGCAAGCTTCCCCTTTTTGATGAGCATGGTCAGCACTATGATGTCAGGATGATACAGGCCTGTATAGATCATGGGTGGGCAGAACCATGGTTTTCGAACGCCCTGAAACCGGACTGGATTGTCTGTAAGCTGACGACAAAAGGTAGAGATTTTTGCCACTCAGACTCTCGTTCATCCTCCCCTTCATCTACAAGAACATAAGCTTTTTTAAGCCTCTCTTTGCGTTGATTTCCTTAGTTGACGCTTTCATTAAACCTCTGTGAAAAGTCAGACAATCATTGACTGTTTAGACAAAGATGCTTAGGTTTTAGGCTCATTGTGCGGTGCACAATAAAATGTTTTTGGGTAAATTAGATTTGATGGACGATATTACGGTAAGGAAATCGTTATTCTTTCTGGTTTATCTTTTGGCCTTATTTTCGTGTGAATAGAAGGTTTTATGTAGTTTTTTCAACTGATAAAGCTACTTTATTAATTAGGGGTAGATGACGTGTTATATACATACTTCGATATGCAAAGTGCTGCTTTGGGTCCAATGCGCGCTATGACGCAGCTCACAAAAACCTACTTCAATAACCCTCTGTTCCCTCTTTCCCAAACTTATATGGGGAAAATAATGGCCGCCGGTGCCGATGTGATCGAAGGTGTCATTCGCCATCGCGGGAAACCGGAATGGGGATTTCAAGCCATTCATCGCGAAGACGGCATTCATCCGATTGATCTTGCAAGAATTGACCACAGACCTTTTGGGGATCTTATCCGGTTTAAGTGTGATCTTGCAAAATCTCCGAAAAAAGTATTGCTCGTTTCGCCGATGTCAGGACACTTTGCAACCCTGTTGCGTGGAACTGTAAAGACCCTTGTTGAGCACCATGAAGTTTATGTCACGGACTGGACGGATGCCAGTAAGGTACCTGCATCTGATGGTGAGTTTGGACTTGATGAATATATCGAATATCTGGTTGATTACATTAGGCTTCTGGGCCCGGATCTACATGTCATTGCTGTATGTCAGCCAGCTCCGCTTGTTCTTGCCGCTGTTTCAATTTTGGCGGCAAATGATGATCCGGCACAACCTCGCACCATGACCCTAATGGGGGGGCCAGTTGATCCGGGTGCTGCTGAGACCGAAGTGACGAAGCTTGCGGATAGTAAGTCTCTCTCTTGGTTTAGGGATAACCTGACCGCAACAGTTCCGCTTCAATACGAAGGATCTGGCCGTCGTGTTTACCCTGGTTTCCTTCAGTTAGCTGCTTTTATATCTATGAATTCCATGCGCCATGTTGATGCGCACATGCAGCATTTTAACAACCTTATCAAAGGTGACGGAGATTCCGCGGAAAGCCACAATAAGTTTTATGATGAATACCTTTCTGTGATGGATGTTACCGCTGAATTTTATCTGGATACAATTCAACATATCTTTCAGGAAAGAAGCCTTCCCAAGGGCACTATGACCTGGAAAGGTCAGCCAGTTGACCCATCAAAAGTAAAAAAGACCGCACTTCTTACTGTCGAAGGCGAACTAGACGATATTTCTGCGCCCGGACAAACCGAGGCTGCGCACGATATGTGTTCGGCCCTCGCTAAAAGCAAACATAAAAATCATATAGAACCCGGAGTTGGCCATTATGGTATCTTTAATGGGCGTAAATGGCGCGAAAGCGTTTCTGTCGTGATTAATGACTTTATTGAAAAGCACCATTCCAAGTCATAAATGACATAACAATATCGTTAATAAGTCATAGAATTAATTATCTTTTTATAAATATGTACTATTTAGGATTAAATGTAACTTACATCTAACCTTTCTTGGTGCTCGCCCATGCCATTTTTACGTCATTCATATTTGCTTATTCTTGTTCTATGCTCTTCTTTGATCCTGAGTGGGTGTGAAAGTGTGTATGATGACACCAAAGGTTGGGGCGTTGATCTGTGGGACGATATAAAGAAGGGTTCTAAACAAGCTGCGAACTCAACAAAAGAAGCCCTTGATTCTCTTTCTGAAGATGATGACAGCGCAGTGGCCGTTAAAGAAGACAAAATTGAAACGTCTGCTCTTGATACGAATGATGTCGAAGAAATAGATCAAAAGGGGCTGGTAATTACCCCTGCTCCTTTAAAAAACGCAGAAAAAATAGCGCAGCCACCCGTTATCAAAGCTACGGGCAAATTTGCCGTTCATTTATCTTCGAATAAAAGTAAAACCAGCGCTGAAAAAGAATGGGCGGAATTGAAAAATGCCTTCCCCAAAGAAACTAACGGATTAAGCTTGCAGCTGAAGCCTATTAAAATCACAGGAAAAGGCACATTTTATCGTGTGTTAGGTGCCGCTTTCGGCGATCGGGCCGATGCGAATAAAGCTTGTGAAGCTTTTAAGCGTAAAAAACAGTACTGCGTGCCCATTAAGTTATAGGTAGTTTGTCGTCTAAGACTTCTTAAATGCCAAGGGTTGCTTTAAGTTGTGCAACTTTTTCTCTGGCTCCTTTGACAACAAAACCAATATCACTCCCATCCAGTACCATATCGTATCCGGATTTAAAAAGTGCTTCGGCATTTCTATTCGGGGTTGGAAGTGCGCCAAGTAATTTTCCGGCGTCTTTTACAATTTGCTCGACCTTATAGATTGCTTCCAGAACTGCGGGGTGATCTGTTTCACCTGGATAGCCTAAATCTGCAGAGAGATCGGAAGGGCCGATGAAGATCATATCGACACCGTCTGTATTCGCAATCTCTGCTGCATTTTCAACGCCTTCTGCGCTTTCTATTTGGCAAATCAAGAGCATATGATCATTGAAATTTTTTAAATAACTTTGAGAATTAACCCCGTAATCAGCTCCTCTGATGATTGTTGAGGCAACGCCTCGTTTACCTTGAGGGGCATAATGGGCTGCCGCGACGGCGTATTCAGCTTCTTCTTTATTTGAAACAGACGGCACCATAACACCATCTGCCCCAGCATCAAGAACACGTTTTATCTTCGCACTGGAATTACTTGAAACCCTGACATAAGCTTTAGGACCATAAGCTTTGGCCGCTTGCATTTGGGTAATAGCATCCATTACTGAGCCGGGGCCATGCTCTAGATCGATCATTAAACAGTCGTTCCCAGCCTGCGCAATAATCTCGGTTGCAATTGGACTAAACATATCAATCCAGCATCCAAAAACGGGGTGATGATTGCCAAGTTTATTTTTAAGCTGTGGACTTGCCATTTTGTATATCCATTGTTTGAAGAAAATTCGCGCGTATAACCGAGGGCTTATCAAATCGACTGTTTGATAAATATACGTTAAGCGAAGTGGTTACAGATGAAAAGTCTAATTGAACGAAGGGCCGCAAAGAGAACGAGCAAGCCAGCCGAGGATGCATAGTGAAATGCATCCTCCTAGAACACTCTTTCAAGGTTCCAGATCACGACTTACATGTTGCGTGATAAGCGGCTCGCTTTGGGAAGTGCGTCCAATCGCGCCCCGAGATCAAGCCTCGAGGCAGCGTACAGACTCCTTTTCCCAAAGCCAGTTTGATAATATTACTGACGCCAACCGGAGTAATACAGGAAGTTGGCTGTAATAGATATAGGGAATGCCAGATTTATTATCGCACCAATAGCATTAACAAATGTCATTAATCAGTATTGTAAAAATCTACTCAATCCATACCTTCGGCCAGATCAGTTAGTTCTTCTATATCATTGATTTCGAGCTGACCGTTTGTCGGAATAGAAATAATTCCTTTTTTCTTTAAATTGGTCAGGGTTCTACTAACTGTTTCGGTTGTCAGGCCCAAATAATCACCAATATCAGAGCGCCCCATTGGCAGGGATACTACATTGCCTGTACCTGTTTTACTTTTGGTCCGCTTTGAAAGCGATAAAAGGAAGCTAGAGACTTTTTCAATGGCTGTTTTACGTCCGAGCAATAACATTTGGTCTTGAGCAAGAACCAACTCATTTGACACCATATTGAGCAGACGATTTTCCAAATCAGGAACTTGTTTTAGTAACTCTTCAAGCTTAGCGCGTGGAAATCTACAGAGTTTGCAATCTTCTAGCGCTTCAGCTGAATAGGCATAACAATCGTTCATCGCAATACCAAGGAAGTCGCCTGGAAAAAGGAATCCTGTCATTTGACGGCGACCATCAGGAAGAAGTTTATATAGCTTGATCGAACCACCCGTTACATTAAACAAAAAATCAGCAGGGTCCATTTCATTGATGATTGTGACACCTTTTCCAACTTCTACTGCTGTTGAAATGGATGATAGTTTTTTGAGATCGTCGCAGGAGAGTGCATGGCAGAGGCTCATTCCAGCAACGTTGCATTTTTCACATGGAGAGTTCACCAAAGGGTTGGATGAGGCCGTTTGGGCAAAGTGTGAACCACTTCTCATTCGTTTATCATTCCTGACTAATTTTTTTATAGTACATTGATACTACGACAAGAGTACTAAAGAAACACGAAACAAATTAATTCAGTAGATTATTTCTGTGCGTCATATTGACCTACATCAAAGACTTATTTTTCTATCGTGACTTCAATAACCTTAACAAAGTCATATGTGGGTAGTAAAGCCGTGCAATTTGCCATTAAACCATTGAGTCAATCCAACACTGCTCAGGTGTTGCCCTTAATTCAAACATTAAAAAGTGACATTACAACAGATCAATGGATGGATTATGTAAATAGCTTTATCGGTAGAGATAGCCGGGAATGTGGTATTATCACGGTGAAAAATACCGCTGGATATTATATGGGGATTCTTTGCTACAAAATAGTCGAAGACGTTACGCATCAAATCGTTATGGATGTTACTAACTACGTTACTGCAGATATGCTTGGCCGCAACGATATATCTGAAACTCTTTTGGAATGGTTGGAAGATCAAGCATCTGAACGCGGATGTCAGGCAATACATCTAACAATTGATATTAGGAATGAAATTATTCCAGAAAGTGGTTATACTAAGTCCATACCGAACCAATTAATCAACAAAGGGTATGTTTGTGACGCAGTCAGGCTTTGTAAAAAAATAAATGAAAATTTAATCACTCAACACTAGTCGGCAAAGAAAAATTTATGATTATTCTTTGAGGGTGCGTCATCCCGTATCATTGACTTAGATCAATGCTCTTTTGTACTTGATTGGTAGATTACGGGGTACTGTGGGATGTTCTATCTCACGGTGTTATCACGTTTTTTATGATAAAAGGCGACTTCAGGAATGACTCGGGAAACTACCGCAAAAGCGAAAATGCCCCTCGACGGATGGGTAATAGCTGCGGCATTGGTGATTGGCACGTTTTACGCCACGCTAACAGCCGCGCGAACCGAAGATCCGGTAATGTCTGTACATGCATATATCTTTGCAGGTGCATTCTTACTTGGAATTTTTGGTATAATTAAGGCTTATTTTGACAAATCAGAAAGCCTTGCAAACCAATCAGCAGATGCTCCAATTGAATATGATCTTAAGGTCATTAAGGCTGGGGTGATCGCCTCTGTTTTCTGGGGAATTGCTGGTTTTGTAGCTGGTGATACAATTGCCTTTCAATTGGCGTATCCAGACTTAAACTTTGATACTTCTTATTTCAATTTTGGTCGATTGCGCCCTCTTCATACATCAGCGGTAATTTTTGCTTTTGGTGGTAATGTTCTTTTGGCGACATCTTTTTACGTCGTACAAAGAACCTGTAAAGCCCGCCTACCCGGTGTTTTCTCCTCATGGTTTGTATTTTGGGGATATCAACTTTTTATTGTTGTTGCTGCAACCGGTTATTTAATGGGCGCAACACAAGGCAAAGAATATGCGGAACCAGAGTGGTATACGGATATTTGGCTGACGATTGTCTGGGTTGTTTATCTATTTGTTTTCCTCGGTACACTTTGGAAACGACGTGAACCGCATATATATGTGGCTAACTGGTTCTATCTGGCTTTCATCGTCACGATTGCCCTCTTGCATATTGTCAACAACCTGACTGTTCCGGTTTCCTGGACCAGTTCTAAGAGCTATATTCTTTTTGCCGGGGTACAGGATGCCCTAACGCAATGGTGGTATGGGCATAATGCTGTTGGCTTCTTCCTGACAGCTGGCTTTTTGGCGATTATGTATTATTTCGTCCCTAAAAGAGCAAACCGTCCGGTTTATTCCTATCGTCTTTCAATCGTTCACTTCTGGTCCCTGATCTTTATGTATATCTGGGCCGGACCTCACCATTTGCACTATACAGCGCTTCCTGATTGGGCACAGACATTGGGGATGACCTTCTCTATTATGCTCTGGATGCCATCATGGGGTGGTATGATTAACGGCCTTATGACGTTGTCCGGTGCATGGGACAAGCTTCGTACTGATCCGGTATTACGTATGCTGGTTGTGTCAATCGCTTTCTACGGCATGAGTACCTTCGAAGGTCCTGTTATGTCTATCAAGGCTGTAAATTCACTTAGCCATTATACAGACTGGACTGTTGGACACGTTCATTCAGGTGCGTTGGGTTGGGTTGCTTATGTCAGCTTTGGTGCCTTGTATTGTCTTGTTCCATGGCTTTGGAACAGAACGCAGCTCTATTCCTTGAAGTTGGTGAGCTATCACTTCTGGATCTCCACGTTCGGTATCCTTCTATACATCACGTCCATGTGGGTATCCGGTATTCTACAGGGTCTGATGTGGCGTGCGTATGATGACCTTGGCTTCTTGGAATACTCTTTCGTGGAAACTGTCGAAGCAATGAATCCTTTCTATTGGATCCGTGCAATCGGTGGTGCCTTCTTTGTGGTCGGTTCTCTGATCATGGCTTACAACCTATGGCGGACTGCCCGCGGAGATGTGAGAACGGAAAGCCGTTCACTCGCTCCCGAAGCTGTTCCTAGCCCCATAGCTGCTGAATAAGGAGGCTATAAGATCATGATTAAGCATGACGTTTTTGAGAAAAACTCAATCGTTCTACTGATCGGTATTCTGATTGTGGTTTCAATTGGTGGACTGATCGAAATTGCGCCGCTCTTCTTTCTTGAAAGTACAATCGAGAAAGTAAAGGGGATGCGTCCTTATTCGCCATTGGAATTGGCTGGTCGTAACATCTACATTCGTGAAGGCTGTTATAACTGTCATTCGCAAATGATCCGTTCTTTGCGTGATGAAGTAGAGCGTTATGGACCTTACTCTCTTGCAGCTGAATCAATGTACGATCATCCCTTTCAATGGGGATCAAAACGTACAGGACCAGATTTAGCTCGTGTCGGTGGCAAGTATTCTGATGAATGGCATAAGGAACACTTGATTAACCCACGCGGAATTGTTCCTGAATCTGTGATGCCGGGCTATCCTTTTCTTTTGGATGCACCACTACGTTTCAATGATATCAAACAGCACTTGGAAGCAAACCGTATGGTCGGTGTTCCCTATAGTGACGAGATGATTGAATTGGCCGAAGCGGACTTGCGTGCTCAGGTTGATCCAGACGGTGATACAGATGGGCTACTTGCCCGTTATCCGAAAGCACAGGTTCGTAACTTTGATGATAACGCCAAAGTAATTACAGAGATGGATGCTTTGATTGCCTATCTGCAAATGCTTGGCACCCTCGTGGATTTTTCAGCCTATAAGGCTGAAGGTCCGGAACTGCGATAAGGAGACTGTTATGGATTACAACGACATTTCTACTTTTTCGCAAACTTGGGGGCTTGTGTATCTGGTTGTGATGTTCTTGGGCGGCGTTATTTATGCGCTGTGGCCTAAGAACAAAAGCAAGTTTGATCACGCCGCTCAAATTCCATTAGAGGATGACTAGTCATGGCAGGAAATCCAAGAAAAGACGATATCTCTGGTGTCGACACCACCGGTCATGAGTGGGATGGCATTGAAGAACTGAACAACCCTCTTCCCCGTTGGTGGTTATGGGTACTGTACGCATCTGTAATCTGGTCCATCGGGTACTGGATCGCGATGCCGGCCTGGCCAGGTATCAGTGACTATACCAAAGGCATGTTGGGGTATTCCCAACGCCAAACGGTTATGAACGAACTGGCAGAAGTAAAAGCCGGACGTGCTGAGATTGAAGCAAAGATCGTGGCATCCAGCTTAGAAGATATCGCAAAAGATCCGAATCTTAACCAGTACGCGCTTGCTGCTGGCCAGGCGGCTTTTGGCGATAACTGTGCCGGGTGCCACGGTAGTGGTGCTCAAGGGGCTAAAGGCTACCCGAACCTGAATGATGACCACTGGTTATGGGGCGGATCTCTCGAAGACATCCACTACACCATTAATTATGGTATTCGTTCTACGCATGATGAAACCAGATTTAACGATATGACCGCGTTCCTGACTAATGAGATTTTGGAAAAACGGGAAATTTCTGACGTTGCGGAATATGTGTTGTCTCTGTCTGGTACATCAAACGACAGTGATGCTGCTCAACGCGGTTTACCTATTTTCGAAGATAACTGTGCTGCCTGTCATGAAACGGGTGGTTTGGGTAATCGTGAGATGGGGGCTCCAAATCTGTCCGATAAGCTTTGGCTCTTCGGCGGTGATAAGGAAACCGTTGTTCAGTCCATTTCTTATGGTCGTAAAGGCGTTATGCCAACATGGGAAGCCCGTTTGGATCCCGTGACAGTTAAAGCCTTGAGCATTTATGTCCACTCCCTCGGTGGTGGCGAATAATACAAAGGCCTATGTACGGGAGAGCTCTGCCTCTCCCGTACTATAAAAAAAATAACTTAACGTCAGAAAAGAACGTCTGTAGAAATGAGCACCAAGCTGGAACAGATCGTTAAGGAAGCCACTGTTGAGGTGGAGGCCGTTAACAAAAAAGAGAACCGACCTCTCTATAAAAAACGTGAGCCTATTTTCCCAAAACGAGCAGAAGGTCAGTTCCGTCGCTTAAAGTGGCTGATTATGATCGTTACGCTCGCAATATATTATTTAGTCCCTTTTATCCGCTGGGATCGTGGTCCCGGTGCTCCGGATCAAGCCGTTCTTATTGATTTTCCGGGTAATCGTTTTTATTTCTTCTTTATCGAACTCTGGCCACAGGAAGTATACTACATTACGGGTATTCTTATTGTTGCCGGACTTGCTCTTTTCTTTTTCACGAGCTTATTTGGCCGTGTGTGGTGCGGATATACTTGCCCGCAAACAGTCTGGACCGATCTCTTTATCGCCGTAGAGCGTTGGATCGAAGGTGACCGGAATGCCCGGATCAAATTACATCGTCACAAATGGGATTTTGAAAAAATCTGGAAGTACACGCTAAAACATACAGTTTGGTTGATAATTGGTATGGCAACGGGGGGGGCATGGGTTTTTTATTTTGCTGATGCACCGACACTTCTGGTCGAACTTTTCACATTACAAGCCGACATGATGGCGTATACTTTTGTCGCGCTATTGACCTTTACAACCTATACACTTGGGGGATTGTCCCGAGAGCAAGTTTGTATCTATATGTGTCCGTGGCCCAGAATTCAGGCCGCAATGATGGACGAAGATTCATTGCAAGTTACCTATCGTAAAGATCGTGGCGAACCCAGAGGACGCGCAAAGAAAACACAGGATGATAAGGTCTTTGGCGATTGTATCGATTGTAAGCAGTGTGTTGTTGTCTGCCCGATGGGCATTGATATTCGCGATGGTGCTCAATTGGAATGTATCAACTGTGCCCTTTGTATTGATGCTTGTGACGGCATTATGGATAAAATGGGAACGGCCCGTGGATTGATTGGGTATGACACCGACGCCAATATGGCCCGACGATTAAAGGGCGTTCCGCAAAAGTTCAGCCTTTTACGTATGAGGACGGTATTTTATGCCGTCGCCATCTTTGCTGTTTGCGCCTTTATGGTCTATTTGCTTGCCAGTAGATCACCCTTGGATCTTAATGTGTTAAGAGATCGTAATCCGTTATTTGTTAAGCTGTCTGACGGCAGTATTCGCAACGGGTATACTGTGAAGATCCTGAACAAAGAACGAGCACCTCAACAATTCTTAGTGACCGTAACGGGGCTTGATTTTAAAGAAATCAAAATTAACGATATTGAAAATGTTGGACCTACACCAATTGTTGACGTCAAGTCAGACAATTTGCGAAGTGTCCACCTGTTCCTATCGGTTGGAGCTCAAGAGCTAGAGACATCATCTGAACCGATTACCATTACTGTCACAAATAAAGAAACCGGATACAGCGTTTCTAATGATAGTGTATTTATAGGTCCAAACAAATGAGTACTGTAGAAAGCGTATCTCTAATGAATAAAACCCCTGCCCCACAAAAAGAAAAGAAATTTACCGGGAAGCATTTCCTGATTTCTATTTTATCTTTTTTTGGTGTCATCATTGGTATGAATATCGTGTTTGTTTACTTTGCAACAAATACATGGACGGGATTATCAAGGGAAAATGCTTATATCGATGGGCTGAATTATAATCAAACGATTGAGGCTGCAAAGCAACAAAAGGAAATGAATTGGCAAAGCTCTCTGGAACTCGTTTCGCAAGGGTCACAGAAAATGATTTCCTTTACATTGCTGGATCAAAATAATCTTAATTTGTCTGGGTTTGACGTTACCGTAAAAATTGGTCGCCCTACTCTTCAAGGGTACGATCAAACACTTGTACTTGCGGAAAGCAGCCGTGGACAATACGAGGCTGTTATTGATCTTCCATTAAAGGGCCAATGGCATGCCAGTCTCTCTGCAACATCTCCGAACGGGACACCCTTCCAGTTGGAAAAACGTTTTTTCGTGAAGTAGCTTTATAATGTCAAAGTGTTGTTCTGATCTCAATAACCCTAACGTTGAAACTCAGCCAGAGATACCTGCCAGTATCGATCCAGCGGCTTACGTGTATAAGAATGAGACCGGGCTTTCGCAATTACACTTAATTGTAGATACCATTCACTGTCCATCCTGCATTCGTCTTATTGAGGGCAACCTCAACAAAATGGACGGGATTGAAACAGCACGTGTAAACCTGTCGACAAAACGGTTGTATGTTCTTTGGGACGAGACAAAAACATCAGCCAATGCAATTGTACGTAAACTTGACGATCTGGATTTTCCTCCGACCCCTTATAACCCTGCTCTTATGAGCTCTGCGAGTGAGAAAGAAGATAAAGCGCTTTTAAAGGCAATGGGCGTCGCCGGTTTTGCTTCTGCAAATGTAATGTTGTTATCTGTAGCAGTTTGGTCTGGTGTTGACGATATGGGTCCTGCAACGCGTGATTTATTGCACTGGGTGTCTGGCCTTATTGCCTTGCCTACCGTTGCCTATTCAGGACAGCCCTTTTTTCGATCAGCAATTGCAGCTCTGAAAGCGCGCAGCTTGAATATGGATGTACCGATATCGCTTGCTGTTCTTCTCGCTGTGGGGATGAGTGTTGCTGAAACCCTTCAAAGCGCGCAGCATGCTTATTTTGATGCATCCGTTATGCTTTTGTTCTTTCTTCTGATTGGCCGATATCTTGATCGACGGATGCGCAGTAAGGCGCAGTCTGCGGCACAGAACTTATTATCGCTTCGGGCCATCGCCGCGACTATTATTAAAGATGATGGAACGCACGCTTCGTTGCCTGTAGAGGCTGTTGAACCGGGTATGAAAGTTGCCATTGCTGTCGGAGAAAAAATTCCTGTGGACGGTACTGTCATAAGCGGGAACAGCGAAATTGATAGCTCTTTGATCACAGGGGAATCTTTACCACAAAAGGTATTGGTCGGCGATGCCGTCTTTGCTGGCACACTTAACGTTTCTACACCTATTGAGGTCGAAGTCACAGCGCAAGACGATCAAACACTGCTTTCTGAAATTGTTAAATTGATGGAAACAGCGGAACAAGGGCGAGCAAAATATGTACGTCTTGCTGATCGAGCCGCTCAAATTTATGCGCCTGTTGTTCATATACTTTCGGCGCTTACCTTTATTGGATGGTGGGTCCTAGGTGATGTCGGGTGGCATTTCGCATTAATGAACGCAATTGCCGTTTTGATTATAACGTGCCCCTGCGCTTTGGGACTTGCTGTACCGACAGTGCAGGTTGTTGCTAGTGGCTTGCTACTACGTAGGGGGATCCTGGTGAAAGCAGCTGATGGTTTAGAACGGTTGGCTGATGCAGACGTTGTGGTTTTCGATAAAACGGGAACCTTGACCAAGGGGCGACCTGTTTTAACCAATAAAGATACCGTTTCTCCAAGCGATTTATCTTTAGCGGCTTCACTGGCACTTTCAAGCAAACACCCTCTTTCAAAGGCATTGATCGCCGCGGCTAATGTGCCCGTTATCAAGCGAGATCAAGTACATGAAGAACCGGGACAAGGTTTGGAATGTTATTTGAATGATAACAGAGTTCGTATTGGTAATCGAAGTTGGTGTGGTATCGTTGATGACGATCAATCACTTGATGACGAGGTTAGTGAGCTATGGCTCTCAGATAGTACGGGTAAAAAGGTTCGGTTTACTTTTGAAGATCAATTGAAAGATGATGCATCTGCGGCTGTTGACTATGCACAAAAGCATCTGAAATCTGTTGAAATCCTTTCGGGTGATAGGGAGAAAGCTGTAAAAAAAGCTGCCGAATTGTTGTCTATTAAAAAGTGGATTGCGGGGGCTAATCCAAAAGATAAAATTTCATATCTAGATTCATTAGCAGATCAAAACCATAAGGTTTTGATGGTGGGGGATGGATTAAATGATGCCCCAGCATTGGCCAGTGCCTTTGTATCTGCTTCCCCGGCGACAGCTTCAGATATTAGCCAGACGACGGCCGATTTTATTTTTCAAGGAAATAAACTCAAACCAATCGTAGAGGCAATAACGATTGCAAAAAAAGCACAGCATTTAATCTTCCAGAATTTTGGGTTGGCAATTGTCTATAATATGATTGCTGTACCACTGGCTATGAGTGGATATGTAACGCCGTTAATTGCATCACTTGCGATGTCAGGATCATCCATTGTGGTTACTCTTAATGCCTTGCGGCTCAGACTTTCAGAAAAAGGAGCATAAAATGACCGCTCTTACATTTCTTATTCCTATCGCTCTTTTACTTGGTTTGCTTGGGCTTGCTGCTTTTTTATGGTCTTTGCGCACTGGACAGTATGATGATCTGGAAGGTGCGGCTTACAGAGCTGTATTTGATGATGATCCCATTGAAGATGAAGACTTTAGCAAGCACAAATCTGACAGCGAAGAAAAAGCGTATACCGTACTTAATGAGGTCGATTACGATGCAAAAGAAAAGGGACTAGACGGCTTGAATAAGTCATTCCCGAAATGTTGTTAAGCATAATAACTATCTTTTGTTTTTGGCGTTAAGTTTGCAATCCAAATGCTTGGGAATAGATAACTTTCCCATTTTCAGGGAAGATGTTTTTTCTGAATTCCAATCCCATAAATGCGTCCCCTTTAAAAGGGGCATCCAGATGCTCTGTTAAAGAGCTTGCAAAACCAAATCTGGAATAATAAGCCGGATCGCCAAGGACAATAATGCCGGATAAGTCTTCGATATCTCTACAAGCTTGAATTCCCAGCTCGACAAGTCGGCTTCCAATACCTTGACCTTGATAAGCAGGCATTACAGATAGCGGTGCGAGGCTTGCGGTTTGAATGTGTAGGTGTGGGGATGTAATTTCCATGGCGCTGAAAAGAATGTGTCCTATAATTTCCCCCTCTTCTTCAGCAACAAGTCCAAAAAGTACATCATCGTCCAGGTGTAGTTGTTTGACGAGATCGCATTCATCCCACTGACCAAAAGCATCGTGAATAACCTGTAAAACCTGTGCACGATCTTTGATCTCTTCTTTCCGAATTTTCATGTCCGGTCCTCTAAATCGGTAGTTCTGTTGAGTATTTTACGTTTCGTAGGGCAAAGCGTGAATTTACTGAGTTAATTATCGGTAAATGCAAAAATTGTTCTGTCAGCATACGATCATAAGATTCAATGTCTTTTGCGATAATGCGTAACAGATAATCCCTGTTACCTGTAATTGTGTAGCATTCCATAATTTCTGGGCGTCGATTGACGATATCTTCGAACTGTCGAACCTGTTCTTCGCTATGTTGCACCAATGTGACTGTTGTAAAGACTGTTACGCTCAGACCTGCAATTTTAGGATCCAGTAAACATACTTCTTTGCGGATTAGTCCCTCGTCTCGAAAACGTTTTATCCGCCGCCAGCAAGGTGATTGAGAAAGCCCAACAGCCGTAGCTATCTCTGCCGTTGAAAGAGAGGCATCTTTTTGCAACAGGCTAAGTATTTTTACATCTAGAACGTCAAGGTCAATCATTTCAATTTATAGCTATTTGTTGAATTGAATTTGTTATTAAATCTATTTTGTGTGGTTTATAAGAATATAATATCCCATATTTTAAGATAAAATAAACAAATAAAGCAGGGGTAAAATAATGAGGTAAAAAATGGGATACCAAGGGTCTATCTATGAATCTAAAATACCGGATTCAAATGGTTTATATCACTATAGCCGATCTGAGAACGAGATTTGGGGGGATTTAATTAACCGCCAAAATGACATACTTGAAGGTCGGGTCTGTGATGAGTTCATCCAAGGCAGAGAAATATTGGGATTAAATAGTAATCGGGTTCCTCAGTTAAAGGAAATTAGCAATCGTTTGTTCGATGCGACTGGGTTTGGTGTTGAATCTGTTCCCGCTGTAATCCCCCCGAAAGAATTTTTCGCCATTCTGGCAAACAGACGCTTTCCTGCAGCAACCTTTATCCGGTTACGGGAAGATTTTGATTATATAAAAGAGCCTGATATCTTTCATGAGATATATGGTCATTGCCCAATGCTGACTAACCAATCTTTTGCCGATTATGTGCAGGAGTACGGTAAACTCGCTCTCTCTGTTGAAAAGCAATATATGTGGCCTTTACAAAGACTTTTCTGGTTTACCGTAGAATTTGGCCTGATCAAAACGGATATGGGAAACCGGATATACGGTGCTGGTCTGGCATCTTCATCGGGCGAAGCTGTTTATTGTATGGACAGCAGAGAACCTACAATTATGGAATTTGATCCGTTAAGCATATTCAGAACAAACTATCGAATAGATATCTATCAGCCGATCTATTATGTGATTAATAGCTTTGAACAACTTTTTGATACTATAATGTCAGATTTGCTTCCTGTTATTGATCATGCAAAACAGCTTGGAAATATTAATCCTGCACCATTAGCCCCTGATCAGAAACCACACTAAGATAGCTTATATCTTTGGTAACCTCCTCTTATTAGAGGAGGTTTTCCATTTTACGGGTAAATATAATCCAAGATTCTGGCAAGAAGGCTTTATAGTAGCAATTTTAGTTAAATTGTAGTAATAGACTGTTAACCAAATTTAAGTGGGTGAGAAAGTTTCGGGTACGGGGGCGAGTTTAATGCATCAGGGGGCTATAAAAAACTCAACAGATATTGAGGCGGCACTTAAATGTGATCAGCCCAATCATTTGTCGTTGGTCCATGATCCAAACAGTAAATGGGCTATTCTTACAAAACAAGCTCACCGCATTTATCATTATCGCTTAACACAACATAATCTCTCTACCCAGGACAAAGAAGCTCTGATGTTGGCACGTAATGAACTTCTTGCGTTAGCTAAGTCATTAAAGGCCATCTCTGCCGTTCAAAATACCCGTTAATGAAGATTAAGCTGATCTTGTATCTCGGATAATTGTTCTTCTATTCCCTCTACAATAAAAATTGCCCCGGTTGCGCCAAAATCTTTTTGGATAACTTTAACACCAATCTGGTCGCAGAGGTATTCAGCGTGCGATATGGATTTGAATGGTAAAGATAATTCTTGTTGGTGTAATTTAACGTAGGCCAACAGGTTTGCATTTTGAATAGCCTGTTTCGTACTTTCGCTATAAGCCCGGACCAAACCGCCGGTCCCAAGCTTTGTACCGCCAAAAAAACGAACTGTAATAACCGCCGTATTAATCAGAGAATTCCCCTGTAAGACTTTGAGGGTTGGGGGACCCGATGTTCCTGCAGGCTCACCATCATCGCTAGACCCCTCTTCTATTTGATCGTATTGGTTGAGCCTTCTGTACGCCCAAACATAGTGATTTGCTTTTTTAAACTCGTCACGTAATTCGGCTAGGCGTTTATCAAAAAAAGAAACTGGCATTAAGTACGAAATAAAACGAGATTTCTTTTCGTCAATTTCCGTAAAATTTTCACAATTAACGTAAAACATTATTCAGTGAGAACTGCGATGGGACCTTTTGCCGATTTATGAATGAACTGTTTGACATAGGGATTATCTGTCTTGTCCAATTCATGAGTCGGCCCAAACCAAACTACTTTTCCTTGATGCAGCATCATTATGTTAGTGGATATTTTTCGAGCGGAATCTAGATCACTGCTAATAACAATTGATGTTGTATTATGTTCTTTTGTTTGTTGTTTTATAAGTTGGCTAATTGAATTACTCATAATTGGATCAAGACCGGCTGTTGGCTCATCCAATAATAAAAATTCAGGATCGCCTGCAAAGGCCCGGGCAAGTCCGACTCGTTTCTGCATACCGCCAGATAGCTCTGCTGGATATAGATCAGCAACTTCAGGCCTTAACCCAACTCTATCTAACAGCTTTATTACATCGTTTTTTATTATCACTTTATTCGCATTTGGCTTTTTTAGCTCTTTAAAACCAATGTTCTCCCAAACTGTCATTGAATCAAATAGCGCTGATTGTTGGAAAAGCATACCAAAGCGGTCAAGGAAGTTTGGAGAATTCTCCTGAACTTCTTCTTTTGGAGCGCCCTGAATAAAGATCTCCCCTGTATCTTGAGGGCTAATACCAAGCAAAGT
Source organism: Kiloniella sp. (assembly GCF_048270245.1). Lineage (GTDB taxonomy): Bacteria > Pseudomonadota > Alphaproteobacteria > Kiloniellales > Kiloniellaceae > Kiloniella. The sequence continues at coordinate 38,422 of NZ_JBLWTH010000002.1, read as the reverse complement.
TTTAAGTAGCAGTGTTTTTCCGCTGCCTGATGGACCAATTATGACAAGGGTTTCCCCTAATTGTATTTTAAAACTTAGGTCATCAAGCGCTTTAAGGCCATTAAAGCTTTTGTTGAGGCCTTTTGCTTCAAGAGCTGTTTTTGTTTCGTTGACTTCGGTACTCATACCGACTAATCCCCCAAGCGTCAGATTACTTGCGCCAAGATTATCATAGGCGAACAATAATACCAGCCTGATAAGTAGTTGAATTTATATGCTGATATACAAATTAAAAAACCTCTGGCCCTTAAAAGGGGCAGAGGTTTCGGTTGGTCGGAGTAGCAGGATTCGAACCTGCGACCCCTTGGCCCCCAGCCAAGTGCGCTACCAGACTGCGCTATACTCCGATAGAAAAAAGTTTAAGTGTCGTACTTAAATATTTCTGGGCACTATATACATTCGCTATAAGTGCAAAGCAATGCTGTTGAGAGAAAAAAGTGACATTTTAGTCAAGCAAAGCCCGAATAGATTTTAGCTCATCCAGAATTTCTTTTTGATGATCCAGAGAGAGACCAACAAACTGCTCTGTTATGCTTTTTTGCTCTTCTTTGCTTTGTACGTTTTGGGAGGAATCTTTTGCTGTAATTTCTTTTTTTGGATCAGATTTTTGTTCATCAACCGTTTTTTGGGGTTTAAATGCACCCTCTTTAAAAAGTTTTTGAACACCCTTAATGGTATACCCGTCTTTGTAGAGAAGGTCTCTTATCTGACGAAGTATTTTTAGGTCTTCCGGGCGATAATAACGTCTGCGTCCCGCGCGTTTCAAAGGTTTGACCTGAGGGAACTTTGTTTCCCAGAACCTCAGCACATGCTGTGGTACATTCAAGTCACCAGATACTTCGCTAATCGTCCGGAACGCAGCCGCAGATTTATTAGAGGTTTCCGCAGCAGACATTTGCAGATTAAACTCCTGCTTTTTTAGATTTTATCAGTTTGTTACTGATACGTTCCGATAAAATAATACGATACTTTAAGAAAGAGACGTATTTATTTTATTTTTCAAAACATGAGAAGCTCGAAATACTAGAACTCTGCGTGGTAAAATTGGAACTTCTTCCCCGGTTTTTGGGTTACGTCCAATACGTTCACCTTTCTCACGAACGGCGAAACTACCAAAAGACGATATTTTAACCGAATCACCTTTGATTAAGGTGTCAGAAATTTCATTCAAAACAGATTCTACCAAATCTGCAGACTCATTTCTGGACAGGCCAACTTCTTGATATACGGCTTCACTGAGATCAGCACGAGTGACTGTAGTGCTCATAATGAAGTTCCACTCCCCTTGTTATCGTTATGTGAATTTACCGGAAAAACCAGTAATTCAGATGATACACAAAGCGATTTTGCTAAACTTTTCAGGAAATTACAAGTTTTATCTCATAACGGTGTTGCATGACATCTTTTCAGATACGTTTACGTTACCAACGTATCAGCGCAGATCCCCACGTAAAACCACCGCCCATTGCTGCCATCATGATCATATCACCGCGTTTAATTCGACCGTCATAAACGGCTTCGGTCAATGCCAAAGGAATAGAAGCAGCCGAGGTGTTTGCATGTTTATCAACAGTTATGACAACTCGCTCCTTGGGAAGTTTTAATTTTTTTCCCATGGCTTCAATAATACGGATATTTGCTTGATGTGGAACGAGCCAATCAATATCTTCCGGACCTAAATTTGACTTTTTAAGCGCGGCATCAATTGCTTCTGGCATTCTTGTGACAGCTTGTCGGAACACCTCTTTTCCCTCCATACGAAGGAAGCCCGCTGTTCCGGTTGAAGATGGTCCACCATCTACATAAAGAGCATCATGACAACGCCCATCAGCATAAATGTGCGAACTTAATATGCCACTGTCGTTCGTATCTCCATTACCTTCTTCGGCCTGAAGCACAATTGCACCTGCCCCATCGCCAAAAAGAACACATGTAGAACGATCTTCCCAGTCGAGAATACGGGAAAAGGTTTCTGCGCCAATTAGCAATGCTGTCTTTGCTTGTCCAGTTTGGATTAAACTATCAACAACCGATAGGCCATAGACAAAACCGCTGCAAACGGCTTGTAAATCAAAGGCAGCGCCTCTGGTTATCCCTAGGTTCTTTTGAACAACTGTTGCTGTAGCTGGGAAGGTCTCATCTGGAGTTGCGGTCGCACAAACGATAAGGTCAACTTCTGAAACATCAATATTTGCATGCTCTAAAGCTGCAAGAGCAGCCTTTGTTGCCAAATCAGAAGTTAATTCGTTTTCTCCGGCAATATACCTATGTTTGATGCCTGTGCGCTGTTGAATCCATTCGTCTGATGTATCAACACGTTCGGCTAACTGATCATTTGTCAGAATACGTTCTGGTAAATAAGAGCCACAGCCTTTGATCTTTGCACGTACTATCATTCAAACCCAGCCTGCTCATTTATCGGTTCGCGTGTCAGCGAATCGAAATCTTCACGAATTTTGGTGACAATATCCTGATCACGCATATCAACAGCAACGCCTATTGCATTTGCAAACCCGATAGCATCTGTTCCACCATGGCTTTTAACGGCGATACCGTTAAGACCAAGAAAGATAGCCCCATTATACAGGCGAGGGTCAACACGTTTTTTTAATTTAGTAAGCGCAGAACTTGCCAAAAGATATCCTAGGCTGGCTAGCATACTACTTTTGAAGGTCTGTCTAAAGAATTCAGAGATAAGTTTTGCGGTGCCTTCAGCAGTCTTCAAGGCAACGTTTCCGGTGAAACCATCTGTGACAATAACATCCACGGTTCCTTTGCCGATATCATCGCCTTCTACAAAGCCAATGAAATCACCAGGCAGGTCTGCTTTTCGAAGCATTGAGCTCGCAACTTGCAGGTATTCGTGCCCTTTCACATCTTCGGATCCGACATTCAGAATACCAACCGAAGGTTCCTGTACACCCAGGACACAGCGGGCAAAGGCATTTCCCATAACAGCAAAATCGACAAGATTATCAGCATCACAGCTAAGGTTAGCCCCTAGATCCAACATCAGGGATTCCCCGCGCAATGTTGGAAAGAAAGAGGCAATCGCAGGACGATCGACACCAGGAAGGGTTTTGAGGACAAACTTTGACATAGCCATTAGAGCGCCAGTATTCCCGGCGGAAACAACACCATCCGCACGGCCATCCTGTACTGCATTTATGGCAAGACGCATTGATGACTTACGCCCAGAGCGTAAGGCCACAGCAGGTTTATCATCACTGAGAACTTTGTCCTCTGTATGAATAAACTCAACGACGTCTTTTAATTTGGTCGTTTTGTCGAGCAGAGGCATAACCTCTTGCTCTCGACCGAACATGAGAAATCTAACGTTAGGATATCTTTGTGAAGCTATTTCAGCTCCATGTACTACGATATCCGGTGCGTCATCACCTCCCATTGCATCTAAGGCTATGGTTATGCTACCGCTCACTGGTTTCCCGCTTGTCAAATTGATCCATAAAAGAAAGGCCGACCATCATAATGATCGGCCTATCACAAAAGACTATTTTGACAAGCCTTAGGCTTCAGCTTCTGCTACATCACGGCCATCATAAGTGCCGCATGAAGCACAAACATGGTGTGGGCGTTTTAGCTCACCACAGTTTGGGCATTCTTGTGAAACGCTTGAAGGAAGCGCATCATGTGACCGACGTTGACCACGACGGGAATTACTAATCTTACTCTTTGGAACAGCCATTGCTCTAACTCTCGCATTCAGCTTTAATAAAAAACTCGCCGCTTATTAACGAATAACTTCGCTTACGGCAAGCCCTAACTAAGGTAAATATACCCTACTTTTTAATTTGCAGGTTTTTCAGTACAGAAAACGGGCTCGTTTTAGCTGCTTCCTGCATTTCTTCTTCATCTGGCGCTTCGTCCACAGAATCGCCATCCCAAGTAGAATTAGGTACTTTCGGATAAGGGTCTAACATAACAGCCAGTTGCTGAACAATAGCCTCTCCAAAATCAATTCCTTTTGGATCGGCCATTTCAGGCGGATCTTCCGCATCAATATCAATCAGAATTTCGTCTGCTGTCTCTCGGTTAGTTTCAAAACTATAGAGAATCTCAAAAGGTTCATTGATCTTCGCCATCACAGGTTCTGCAGACAAAATGCAGGATTGTGTGACGTTCGCTTTCAATTGGCCTTTTACCTCAAGCAATGATCCCTTCCCTTTGGGATTGAGTTCGAGTATTGCGGAAAGTGATTTTAATTCAATTAAATCAAATCTCTTTGCCACAGCCTCACACTCTTCTGGTTTCGCTTTTATATTTAAAACCTGTGAGCGTGCTTGAACTTTATCAACGGGATAGCGACGCGAAAATTCACTTTCGCACGGCGTTTCCATTGCTGAACTCCTGATTATATTTCAAACGATATTATCTATGATTAAGTGTTTTCTTAAGCAGATAACAAGCTAATATTACACTTAAATTCAAGATTGCGCACAATAAGGGCCGTAAAATTATCGGTCAAATTATTTTATTGCAACGCTGCTATACTAGACTTTAGGGACAAAAGGTAATCTTGCCTGACATCAACTTTGCGATTTCTTGCCCTTTTAGATGTTCGATTTGTTGGATCACATACTTTCGAATGTATTGCAGCGATTCTTTGTCGGCATCTGTCGTGCCGTAAAGGTTACGTTCAAGCGCATTTTCCAGGACTTCCTCCCCGAGAGGTAATGCTTCTTCGTAGGCTGCCAGACGGCCGTAAAATCCCTGTAACATAGCCTTTACACGCTTTCCAACGCCGACATCCCCAACACCCATTTCTCTCAGGCTGAGGTCCATATCATAGAACATTAAATCAAAAAGCTTTTGCGAAAAGGTTTCTGTTACCTCTTTGTCATCCTTTAATCGGTGCAGCACCAGAAACATATGTAACGTAATCATATCAAAGCGCCCATCTAGGCTATCCGGTACAGAATAGCTTTCGTAAAATTCTTTCTTACGCGCTTGTGACATGAGGTTTGCATATAGATCATGCACCGCATCAGATTCGTGATCGCGACGAAAAAGCTTCCTGAACAACAACTGAACCCCTTGATATAATCAGCTTGGATTTATGACTCGAAAAAAGTATATAGACGAGTATAGTGCCTGTGTAACGCGTATGGTTTAGCAAAAACATCTTTTATGTTAAATAGCCATTCGCTCATATTTAGATCAATAAGGTCAGAATACGATTATGTCTCATAAAGTTTCCTCTAAAGCCAAAATGCTTTTGGCTGCAATGCTTATCCCTTTTGCACTAAGTGCTTGTGAAAGCCGTGTTAATGTAAGAGGAAACTATCCCGACCCGGAAGAGGTCAGCAAACTTGAAACCGGTGTATCCAGTCGTCGTGATGTTGCTGAATTATTAGGCTCACCATCTACCCTCTCGACATTTAAAGATCAGGTTTGGTACTACGTTGGCGAAAGAGTTGAAAAAACAGCCTTTTATGACCCTGTTGTTCTTGAGCGTAGCATACTTGTCGTTAAATTTTCTGAGGATGGAAAATTAGAAGAATCACAACAGTTTGCACTGGAAGACGGACGTATCATTGACCCTGTCACACGGATAACACCAACAGAGGGACAGGATTTGACAATTATTCAGCAGCTTCTTGGTAACCTTGGTAAATTCACACCAGGTGGCGGCGATAACTAATTTAGCTAGATAGCCTTCGGAGAAGAAAATCTGCGCCTTAACGGGTGTCGATATATCAAATGGACAGCAATAAAAATACCCACTGGAATGAATGCCAGCGTGTTAACTGCTGTCCAGCCGAATTTATCAAAAACAAAACCAGAGCTGAAGGCTGTTGTTGCGACAACCCCGAAAACTAAAAGCTCGTTAAAGGCTTGAACTTTGGCTTTTTCCTCTGGCCTGTATGATTCAGTTAGCATGGCACTGCCCCCGACATAAAGAAAATTCCAACCAAGACCTAACGTAACCAGTCCAAACCAGAAATTTTCAACCTCTACACCAGTCAAATTGATAGCTGCGGCCATCGCAATTAGAGTAACCCCTGCTATCTGGACCTTGACTAAACCAAACCGGTTAATAATAGACCCTGTAAAGAAGGATGGCGCATACATACCAAATACGTGCCATTGGATAACAAAGGCGGCTGCATCAAAGGGGTGGGCACAGGCAATCATCGCTGCCGGTGTTATGCTCATTATAAGATTCATACATGCATAGCTAACAATACCGCTAAGTACCGCGACAAAAAAAACGGGTTGTCGAGCTATTTCTAAAATAGACCTACCACTTGATTTTAGCTCATGTACTGCGAGTTTGGGGATATTCAAAAACTGTACGATCAATAATGTTACGAAACAAAGGGCGGTGATCGCATAAAAGCTTCCTACAAATAATATTGGGCCAAAATACTCTAGGTCTTTTGACCACTTTGCCAATTCAGGACCTGCAAATGCGGATATAACACCGCCTGCCATAACGAGGGAAATAGCTTTGTTTTTAAAAACTTCTGTAGCGGTATCTGCAGCTGCGAAGCGATAATAAGCGACCGTTGATGTGAAAGCCCCAAAAAGAAATGAGCTTAAACAAAAAAGCTCAAAATTATTTTCCAGAACGGCCTGAGCAGAGAAAAAACCTGATAGAGCACCACAAATAGCCCCAAGACTAAAGCCTGCCCGACGTCCGTAATGTTTCATAAAATATGAAATGGGTAATGCACATATCATCATGCTTAAAAACTGGAGTGATAAAGGCAGTGTGCCATAAGACTTATCGTCGGCAAGCGTCGTTCCAACAAGAGCACTCATGGAAATAAGCATAGAACTACAGCTCATTCCCAGAGCTTGGCAAATGGCAAGAAAAATGACGTTGGATTTAGTGGGGTCGTTCGGCATGTATGGGTATCTCTACTTGATTGTAAGCAACCATACACAGGACTGGTATCTAATTCCAAGGGGAATTAGTTTTGTCATAATGAATTGTTAACTCTAACTGTTTGAAGGTTTTGTGATACCTTCGATGAGAAGCTCAACATTACGTACAGCTCCCTCGCCCAAAACTTTATCGGCAACATTGATCAGACGTTTGGTAATTTTATCGTTCACATACCCATCTTGAGTGAAGTATCTGTAATAATAAAGGGAATGAAGTTCTGTCATAAAATCGTTTTGTAGCCGAATTTGCCAGCGTTCAGCATTAATAAGGTCAGGACCTTCTGCGACTTCTAACGTGATTTTTACTGTAACATGATGCGTCACAACACCTTCTTTGATAAGGTGAATTACGGTTGGCGAAAATTCGAGAAAAGCAGATGGGATTTCAGGAATTTCTTCGACAACTTCTTCTTCACTATCTGGTGCTTTCAAAAAAAACCACCACCCGGCAAACCCACCGCCCCCAAGCAGCAAGATTATTGCAATGAGTATGATAATTTTTTTCATTTAACCACCATAGTGAAATGTCTTCAGATGTAATAGTAATAATAAGGTTTAGTTTAAATTAAACAAAGAATATTCAATCAAATGAATTAAATACTAAAAATGTTTCCAGCCATATTCGCTGACAGGCATGCTCTTATTATCTCTATCTAATAACAAGACACCTCGTCCTTTAGTCAAAACGCCTATTCGTGTAACTGGAATATTTAAATTTTCTGATAATTCAATAACTTTTCCTTTGTTGCTATGTGATGCTGTGAACAATAGTTCGTAATCATCACCGCCTGAAGCCGCCAGATGAATTTCAGGATCTGTGATACCTTGGTACATATCTCTAAAGGGATTAGACAAAGGTATTTTTGAGGCGGTTATGCTAGCTTGAAGATGTGAACCATCTGCAATGTGTTTGACATCGGCAAGAAGTCCATCGGATACATCAAGGGCAGTTTTACTGATGTCTTGTTCTAACAAGGCAATGCCCAAAGGGATTCTTGGTTGAGGAACTCTATATCTGTCTATTAAAAAAGATTTTGCCGCAGAGTTTTTTGTATTAATCTCCCCTTTAAGGAGCTTCAAACCAGCAGCAGAATCTCCAATAGTGCCACTTACCCAGATATCATCCCCCTCTTCAGCAGTCGTTCGGTGTAAGCATTTACCGCGCGGGACAGAACCAAAACAAGTAAGAGAAATCGTCAATGGCCCTGGCGTTGAAACCGTGTCGCCGCCAATCAGGTGGCATCCAAAATTTTTCTGATCGTCTGCCAGGCCCTGAGTGAACGAGCTCACCCAATCACTTGCAAGTGATGCACTGTAAGAGATTGAAAGTGTGTAACCTTTTGGTTTGGCGCCCATGGCAGCTAAGTCAGAAAGGTTTACCCGTAGCGCTTTGCGCGCGATACCTTCAGCAGGGTCAGTTGATAAAAAATGAACACTCTCGACAAGAGTATCCATCGTAACAACTGAAGATCGATCAGGATCTTCGCTAATCAGTGCAGCATCATTTGTAAGGTTATAGGCTTCAGGATAACCCGCAGTAAGCGGCGCAAAATAGCTTTTGATTAGATCAAATTCTGTTTTGTCCACTTAGAAAATCCTGTCTGAATTGTATTAAAACTCGTCTTTGCGCAAGCTATGAGCCAGACGGTCAAGGACACCATTTACCATCGCTGTTTCTTTATCACCAAGAAACGCATGAGCGACATCAACATATTCAGAAATAATCACTTTTGCGGGTGTTTCTGCACGTTGTTGAATTTCATAAGCGCCAGCAACCATCACCAATCTTAACAATGGGTCCAGCCTGTGGATGGGCCACGACTTATCAAGAACAGAGACCAGCATATCATCAAGAAGTTCCCGTTCCTGACAGATACCTTTGTATAGCTCAATAAATAACTTCTGGTCCATGGCAGCAATGTTCAGTCCGTCGACTTCTTCATCTCTACGCATGTTCAGGAACTCATCCAATACAGTCTTGGAACTACCTTGGTTGAACTCTATCTGGAAAAGCGCTTGTATCAAGGCAAGGCGAGCCATACTTTTTTTCAGGCTTGCAGTTGGCGCTTTAGAATTGTCCTCAGTCACGGTCATAATTCCTTATGCAACACCGTACTGGCGTTTTAATGCGATCATATCAAGGCAAGCCCGTGTTACTGCGCCACCTTTGTTTTTTTCAGTAGCTCTTGCTCGTGCCCAAGCCTGTGCTTCGTTTTCAACTGTCAATACACCATAGCCAATCGCCATATTGCTATCAACGGCCAGATCCTGAAGCTTTCTTGCACTTTCCACACAAACATAATCGTAATGGCTTGTTTCACCGCGGATAACACAACCAAGTGCTACATAACCGTCAAATTGACGACCATCTTTGCGCTGAGATGCAAATTTAATTGCAGCAGGCAGTTCAAAAGCACCTGCAACGGCAACAACTTCGTAACTGCAGCCGTCTTTTTCAAGTTCAGCAATAGCCGCACTTTTCATCTCATCAGCAATAGCGCTATAGAAACGTGCTTCAACAATCAGAACGTGGGGTTTGTCAGTCATTCTTTGCTACCTAATAAATCCATACTGTCTGGCGCCTAATCCAATTCGATAGATTAGGTCGTCTCAACTATTGGACGCTGTTCAACTACAGAAAGCCCGTATCCGTCAAGCCCAACGATGTTTTTCTCTGCATTTGTGAGAAGAATCATCTTTTGAACACCCAAATCAAGTAAAATTTGAGCTCCGACACCATAATCTCTTAGATCATGGTTGATTTCGACGGGCTCTCCAAGTCTTGTTTTAATTGCGTCAGAAAGACTTCTTGGGGATGGTTCTCTGATAAGGACAATAACGCCGCGTCCTTCTTGATCGATCATCTTCATCGAATTATGAAGATCGTCTGCTTTCCCGCTTTGGGTATCTATTAGAACATCATCAAGTATATTTAAAGCATGCATTCTGACAAGCAAGGGCGCATCTGTTGAAATATCACCTTTCCATAAGGCGATGTGCTCGGCATAAGTTGTGTTGTTGACATAGACAGCCAAATTGAATTCGCCAGCAATTTTTGAATGCAATTTATCTTCGAGTGTTTTTTCTATTAAGTGATCATTTTTCCGTCGATATGCGATCAAATCTGCAATAGTTGCGATTTTGAGCTTGTGTGTTTGTGCAAATTCTATGAGGTCATCACGACGTGCCATTGTGCCGTCGTCGTTCATAATTTCACAAATTACGCCAGAAGGGTTTAAACCGGCCAAACGAGAAATATCAACAGCAGCCTCGGTATGTCCCGTTCTAACGAGAACGCCACCATCCCTGGCAACAAGGGGAAAAACGTGCCCTGGCGTTACAATGTCATCAGGGGAAGCGGACGGATCAGTAGCAACAGAAATCGTCCGGGCTCTATCGGGGGCCGAAATACCTGTTGTTACGCCTTCTTTGGCTTCGATAGACACGGTAAAAGCAGTTTCATGCCTAGTGCCGTTTTTTTGCGCCATAAGCGTCAGGCCAAGCTCTTCTACACGTTCCTTACAAAGCGCCAGACATATAAGGCCTCTGCCATATTTTGCCATAAAATTAATGGCTTCGGGGGTCGCCATCTGAGCAGGAATAACCAGATCGCCCTCATTTTCGCGATTTTCATCATCAACCAGAATAAACATATGGCCATTTCTTGCTTCTTCGATGATCTCCTCTGGTGGGGACAGGATATCACTAAAAGATTTTGCGCCATTAGAAGACGAATTAGCCATTGTTTTGCCTTTCCAGTAGCTGTCCAACGTAGCGGGCGAGTAGATCAATCTCTAGATTAACCTTACAACCCCCGACTTTAAAACTTCCGACCTGCCATTGACCAAGGGTTGTCATCTCTGCGGTATGTGGAATGATATTCACGCCGAACTGATTTCCGTTAACTTCGTTGACGGTAAGGGATACACCATCCAGAACGATTGAGCCTTTGGGCGCAATAAATTTAGCAAGTTCTTCTGGCGCTTCAAAAGTAAACCGTTTGGAATCTCCGTCCGGTACAATGCTGACAACAGATGCAACGCCATCAACATGCCCAGAAACCAAATGACCACCAAGCTCATCGCCCATACGCAATGCCCGTTCAAAGTTAACTGGTGTCCCCTTTGTCCATATCCCTAAAGTAGTTTTTGACAGTGTTTCAGCCGAAACATCAGCGCTAAACCACCCCTGCCCCTTCTCAACAACGGTCAGGCAAACGCCCGAGCAAGCAATCGAAGCACCGATATCGACCGTGTCCATATCAAAGGCAGTATTAAATACGAAGCGTTTGTCGCCGTTATTTAAAATTGATTGAACAGACCCAAGATCTGTGATGATACCCGTAAACATCTAAATGCCTTTTCTTATGCATTTGATAACAAAATTAAAAATCACGTCGATAGCTTTCGACCATATCATCACCCAGCTTGGCAACATTGGATAATGTGAACTTTGGTGCCAAGGATAGTTCCTCTAGCCCAAAACCAGTTGTTACCCCCAAACCATCGCCCCCAATTATCTTTGAGGCGCGAAACCAGATGATACGATCAATAAGATCCGCTTTGAAAAGTGATCCGATTATATGGCTTCCACCTTCGACCAGAAGTCTTGTAATGCCTTGTGCTCCAAGCTCTTTCAAAACTGCGATCGGGCTGATGTATCCATCTTTATCTTTATCAATGAGGCAAACTTTTACACCAGCATCTCTATACGCACTCAAACGCGATGTATCGTTTTCCCGAAAAGTCATCAGTATCGTTTCATGCTCTTTTGCCCTTGCGACAAGATCATGCGTCAAAGGCAACCTGAGCCTGCCATCCATAACAACACGTTTAGGAGACTGATGTGTCAGGCCTGGTATCCTAACATCCAGCCGAGGGTTATCTATAACCGCAGTTCCACTGCCGACAAGAATGGCATCGTTTCTTACTCTGAGCATATGTCCTGCTCGGCGAGCAGCTTCGCCAGTAACCCATTTACTTTGCCCGGACTTTGTCGCGATACGACCATCCAATGTGGTTGCAACCTTAAGAGTAACAAGCGGGCGTCCGTGTCGAATTCTTGTGAAAAATCCAGCGTTTAATTCCTCTGCCTCGTGTTGTCGTACGCCGACGTCAACCTTAATCCCGGCATCTTTTAAAGCTTGTAAGCCTCGGCCTTGAACGCGTGCATCGTTATCTTCCATAGCAACAACACAACGGCTTATTCCCGCGGCGATTAAAGCATCACAGCAAGGTGGTGTTTTTCCGTGATGAGAGCAAGGTTCAAGGGTCACATAGGCTGTTGCCCCTTGAGATGATGTTCCCGCTTCGGCTAAAGCAACGGGTTCAGCGTGCGGGCGCCCACCGGGTTGTGTTCGCCCTCTGCCAATAACCCGTCCATCCTTGACAATGACACACCCGACGGATGGATTGGGACTGGTCGTACCTAATCCCCGCGCGGCCAAAGACAAGGCGGCATCCATATGTTGGAGGTCAACATCATGCTGTTCTGCGGACATCACACGTTTCTATAACTGTTTGAGACGATATTTTGTAATTCAGATAAAATGAAAAAACTATTGATCGGACGGGTCTCGGCCTAAAATATCGAGGTCGTCGCCTAGTTTACCAACGAACTCTTCAAAATCTCTTACTTCTTTGAAATCTCTGTAAACAGACGCAAATCTGACATAACCAACTTGATCAAGTGTTGCCAACGCATCCATGACGAGTTCGCCAATTAGATCTGTCGCAATCTCGCTTTCACCAGAGGATTCCAGACGACGGACGATGCCACTGACAACGCGTTCAACACGGTCTCTGTCAACATCACGTTTTTGGAGTGCAATATTCATTGACCGAGCGATTTTTTCCCGATCAAAGGGTTCGCGCTGTCCATTCCCTTTTACAACAATCAGCTCACGTAACTGAACACGTTCAAATGTTGTAAACCGAGCGCCACAGCTTGCACACTGACGGCGCCTGCGGATCGCTGTGTGATCTTCTGTTGGTCTCGAGTCTTTGACTTGAGTATCTTCACTACTGCAAAACGGGCAGCGCATATTCCCTCACAGTTTCCCCCTAAGGGGATCCGAGTTATGACGATTTGGAAATCATAACCCGGATAAAACCTTAGATTTCCAAATCTTGGTAGATTGGGAATTCACGGCAAAGTGCTTCGACTTCGCTGCGAACTTCCGCTTCGATTTTGGAGTTATCTTCGCGGTTTGCAGCAAGTCCATCAAGAACTTTAGTGATAAGTTCACCAATTTTCTTGAATTCAGCGTCTTTAAAGCCACGTGTTGTACCTGCCGGCGTCCCCAAACGGATACCGGAAGTTACCATTGGCTTTTCTGGATCGAACGGAATGCCATTTTTATTACAGGTCAAACCGGCACGGTCTAGGCTTTCTTCTGCAATGTTACCTGTCAGGCCTTTTGGTCGTAGATCAACCAGCATCAGGTGGGTATCTGTACCGCCCGTTGTAATTGCAAAACCGTTTTCAACAAGTGTTGCTGCAAGTGTTTTTGCATTGCTGACAACCTGTTTCGCATAAATTTTGAAATCAGGATCCAGCGCTTCTTTCAATGCAACAGCTTTGGAGGCAATACAATGCATCAACGGGCCACCCTGAAGACCAGGGAATGCGGCGGAATTGATTTTCTTTCCGATATCTAGATCGTTGGAAAGAACCATACCGCCACGACCAGCACGTAGTGTCTTATGTGTTGTTGTCGTCACAACATGTGCGTGTTCCATAGGACTTGGGTGAATGCCTGCGGCAACCAAACCTGCAAAGTGTGCCATATCAACGTGTAGGTAAGCCCCTACTTCGTCTGCAATTGCACGGAACTTTGCAAAATCAAGTACGCGCGGATATGCGGAGCCACCAGCAATAATCAGCTTTGGTTTGTGTTCAACAGCCAGATCACGAATTTCATCATAATTTAGCTGGTGTGTTTCTTTATCCACACCGTAACTAACAGCATTGAACCATTTACCGGAAAGGTTCGGGCGTGATCCGTGGGTCAGGTGACCACCAGAAGCCAGATCCAGCCCCATGATTGTATCGCCAGGCTTAATCAACGCGAGAGTTACGCACTGGTTTGCCTGTGCGCCAGAGTGAGGCTGTACGTTAACATATGCACAATCGAAAAGTTCTTTGGCACGGTTGATTGCTAATTCTTCGACAATGTCAACGTATTCACAACCACCGTAATAACGACGATTTGGATAACCTTCGGCATATTTGTTTGTTAGAACAGTTCCCAGTGCCTGCATCGTAGACAGGGAAACGATATTTTCAGATGCGATAAGTTCGATCTGATTTTGTTGGCGGGCCAATTCTTTGTTAATTGCAGAAGCAATTTCAGGATCAGTTTGCGCCAAAGGTGCATTAAAGAAGGTGGTTGTATCTAAGCTCATGACAACTTCACTCTCTGGTAAAGGTGATTATTATCCAAGTTTTTCGATGCGACCTTGATGGCGCCCACCGGCAAACTCAGTGTTCAAAAAGGTTTTAAGGCAAGCTTTTGCGACCTCAATACCGGTTGTTCTGGCCCCTAGAACCAGAACGTTGGCATCGTTATGCTCACGCGATAGACGAGCCAATGTTTCGTCGTGACAAAGAGCTGCACGAATACCTGCATGTCGATTAGCGGCAATGGAAATGCCGATACCTGAACCGCAGACAAGAATACCTGTTTGTGCCTCACCATTTATAATCGCTTGTGCCAATGCAGAACCAAAGTCCGGATAGTCAACACGATCCGGGCCGTTTGTGCCCAGATCAAGCACGTCAAAGCCCAGGGCTTCGACGTCCTTTTTTAACAAGTCCTTTAGTTCATAACCTGCATGGTCAGCAGCCAAGGCAATGGTAGTTTTGCTCATTTGTCCGTACTTTTTTTGTTTTCCCGATAAAGCGAATTGATCACATAGCACACCTGTTGTGTTCTCGAAAGACAACGACAGGTTAAAGACCTCATCCAGAACTGATTTTTTTGTTTAATCATTATGTAATGAGTTCTTATATGTTCCCAGAATTTGAGGCTTATCTTTTTCGCTTTATCAGGCCTTTAAACAGGTTAAAGGTTATAATGTGATTCTTTTGTCTCATGCTAGACAATTTACGTACATTTTATAGAACATCTGCGGCATTATTGTACCAAGACAACTTATTGGCATAAGATATTAAGCGATTTGCTTTTGTTCTTAGGCTGCTATCTCTTTGAATTTACTCTCTTATACCAGAATACAAGATGTGTATAAAATATATTGAGAGAAAATAAGTGTTTGAATTGTCTCATTCTTTTAAAACCTGATAAAAATTATGCGCTATTATGTCGCAGGCAAAAAGAAGAATAATGCGGGGTACCAAAAGCTCAGAATACTTCTGATTTCATTTTTGCTTGTTTGTTGTGCGATGAAAATTTGATTTAGAGAGCTTAGTTTCTCAATTTTAAACGATAATTCCACCTCTATGGTCTTTTACCGTTTTTTGCTGAACAGATTTATCTGTCTTTTTTTTATTCAAAACATAGCTTAGCTTTTTTATGACGATTTGTTTTAGCTTTTGCTCTGTTTCTTTGGGGTCACCAACAATTGATACTTCGGTCATGGTTGCTTCGTGAAAGGCACTTACCTTTACGTAAGAACCCATTCTTGAAAACTCTACTATAATTCCCTGATCAGCTGTACTCATCAAATCAAACCAACAATAAAAAAGGTCTCTGTTAATACAGAGACCTAAAAGTAACAGAAATAATATCCTTTTCAAAGATACTACTTGTAACTTGTCATTCGATTATGCCTATGGATTAACACCGCCACCCATTGGCATAGGTGAAGACCAGAAAAGCTGAAGACGATGAAGAGTGGCCGTCGTCACTTTTAAATCTTCATCAGTAACGACACCGCCACTTATTTGTTCAGCATGGGCATCAAAAAGAGTGGAAATAGAATTGAAAATCTCTAGCCCAGTGTCTGATGCCCTGACATGAAATGATCTACGGTCATGTGGCGAGCGCTCTTGAATGAGGTAACCGTTTTCGACCATTTTTTTTACATTATAAGAAACGTTCGATCCTAAATAATATCCACGATGGGTCAGTTCCCCGACAGAAAGTTCTTCTGCCCCTATGTTATAGAGGATCAGAGCTTGAATATTATTCAGGTCCCGAATGCCGCGGCGATCTAATTCAGCCTTCACCACCTCCAAACACTGGCGGTGCAAGCGTTCAACCAAAGATATTGTTTGCAGATAAGCAGCCTTCACGATGTCCTCACAATAACCATAAACTTTAATGAAATTTGATGGTATTTTATGCAACAGGCGTTAACGGCGGATTAACCGGAATCTAATTTATAAAGAAAATAGATATAAAATCATTGATCCAAAAGAGTATTTTCCATTTTTACTATGTAATTAAGAGTAATTCTTTCTTGCTCTGGTTGTCTTGTAAACGTAGGATACATAGCATTAATTAGCGCTGATTTGGAGCTCAGCTTGCGGGCGCTTAAAAAATGCAGCTAAATCGAGGGGAAACCCGTTAGAATTTAAGATACCGCATTTACCCGCTTATTGTACCTCCAAATCGAAAGTCCCTTGATGGGAAAATTATAAACGGGTGAAGCTATGACAATTGACACAAAAAATCCTGAAACTCTGGTTCTTCATTCGGGTTACAGAAGTGACCCGCAAACAGGTGCTGTTGCCGTGCCTATCTATCAAACAACATCCTATCAGTTTGATAGCGCTGAACATGCCGCCAATCTTTTTGCTCTGAAAGAGTTTGGGAACATCTATACACGGATTATGAACCCGACAACTGCTGTTCTAGAAGAACGTATTACAGCCTTGGAAGGTGGTGCAGCATCACTTGCCGTCAGTTCTGGTCAGGCCGCAAGTACGTTGGCTATTCAAAACGTTGCAAAAGCTGGCGATAACATTGTCAGCTCTACTGAACTCTATGGCGGCACATATAACCTTTTTGCAAATACACTACCGAATATGGGCATTGAAGTTCGGTTTGTTGATCCGACTGATCCTGAAAATTTCCGCCGCGCAACGGATGAAAACACCAAAGCCTATTACGCAGAGACACTTCCCAACCCTCGCCTACGGGTCTTCCCGATAAAAGAAGTCGCTGACATAGGTAATGAGGTTGGTGTGCCTCTGATTATGGATAATACAGCAGCACCAATTCTTTGTCGCCCGATTGAACATGGTGCTCATGTTGTTGTTTACTCCACGACCAAATACATTGGTGGCCACGGAACGTCTATTGGCGGCATGATTGTTGACGGTGGTAATTTCGATTGGGAAGCCAATGCAGATCGGTTCCCGCTTTTGACCCAACCTGATCCCAGCTATCATGGGGCTGTCTGGACAGAAGCCGTTAAACCACTCGGTCCAATTGCCTACATCATTCGTGCTCGTGTTGTTCTGCTTCGCGATCTTGGTTCAGCTATGTCACCAATGAACGCTTTCCAGTTTATCCAAGGAATGGAAACACTTCCGCTGCGTATGCGCGAACACTGTAAAAACGCAAGGGCTGTTGCTGAATTCCTAAGCAAACATTCATCTGTTGAGACGGTTATTCATCCTAGTCAGGCGAGCGGTACAGAACGTGATCGGGCAGATAAATACCTGAAAGGCGGTCATGGTGCCCTCCTCGGTTTCGAGCTTAAAGGCGGTAAAGAAGCTGGCCGCAAGTTTATTGATAGCCTGAAAATGTTTTACCACGTTGCTAATATTGGGGATGCCCGCAGCCTTGCGATCCATCCGGCGACGACAACACATTCACAGCTCACAGCCGAAGAACAGGCCCTTACCGGTATTTCTGAAAGCTATGTGCGCTTGTCTATTGGGATTGAGCATATCGATGATATCCTCGCAGACCTTAGCCAAGCGCTAGAGGCTTCTGGCAACTAGTTTGCTAAGATTTTTACGTTATAAAAAGGGAGCATCTAGTACAGACGCTCCCTTTTTTTGTTTCTATATCAGTCTTTATTTAAAAGAAATCTGATATTTACCAAAACCATCTTTGCCTTCACCGACGTAGCTGATGATGTCTTTGCTACTCAAAATACCTTTTGCAGCAGGCGTTGTTTCAAAGACGACATTTACCGCCTCTTTGATTGGTGCAAAACCCCAGTTTTTATCAGCGCTCGGATCAATTTTCTTTTGGTCAAATATGTAGTTTGCCAGAACTGTTCTATTCTCATCAGGTGCTTGAATAATGACTGTTGAACCATCCAGTGCCGGGAAGTACCCGCCCCCATGAGCACGATAGTTATTGGTTACCACAACAAACTGAGCATCCATATCCAATGGTTTACCCTGATAAGTCATATCAATGATGCGATTGGTTTTTCCAAGGACATAAAAGTGACAGCTGGATGAAACAAAATTTACAGCACCAAAGAGTCTTCGAGGGTAATGCTAAGGGGGATTTTGATTTATCTTTAAGAATTAGTTTCTTGATTTTTAAGGGTTTGCGACGATCTGCCCTATCGATCTTCAAGCCGAATACTTGCAATTTCGAGAGCTTCGGTAGAAGGTAGCAAAAAACGAATCTCATCAGGAGAAAACAATTGAATAAGACCTTTAGGCAGGATCTTGTCGTTAGACCGCGCCGTATTCGTACGGATGACTGGACGCGCCGTATGGTTGCTGAAAACCGCCTGTCTGTTGATGACTTTATTTGGCCTGTGTTTCTTCAAGAAGACAACGGCACCACGGATGTACCATCAATGCCGGGCGTTAAAAGATACGGCCCTGATTGTTTGATTGATGCCATTGCCGATGCTGTCGAGCTGGGCATTCCAGCAATTGCGCTTTTCCCCTATAATAACCCTGCGACAAAAACAGAAGATTGTCGCGAGGCATATAACCCGGACAATCTGATCTGTCAGGCAACAAGATCAATCAGAAAGCATTACCAGGAAATCGCTCTGATCGGTGATGTTGCCTTGGATCCCTATAACTCATTGGGGCATGATGGTATTGTTAAGGACGGTGTTATTCTAAATGACGAGTCCGTTGAAATTCTGTGTCGCCAGGCTTTGGTTCAGGCCGAAGCCGGATGTGACTATGTTGGGCCGTCAGATATGATGGACGGTCGTATCGGGGCAATCCGTGATACATTGGACGACGCAGGCTATACCTATACAAAGATCATGTCTTACAGCGCCAAGTATGCCAGTGGTTTTTATGGCCCCTTCCGGGATGCCGTCGGCGCAAAGGGTGCTTTAAAAGGCGATAAAAAGACCTATCAAATGGACCCGGCCAACAGCGAAGAAGCCTTACGACTTGTTGAAAACGACCTTCAACAAGGGGCAGATATGGTTATGGTTAAGCCTGGTATTGCCTATCTGGATATTATTCAGCGGATTAAAGATACCTTTGGTGTGCCAACCATGGCCTATCAGGTCAGCGGCGAATATGCGATGATTAAGGCTGCATCTGCCAACGGCTGGCTTGATCATGATGCAGTTATGATGGAAAGCCTGATGGCCTTTAAACGGGCCGGAACCGATGCGGTCCTGACATATTTCGCACTGGATGCCGCTCGGCTACTTAAATAACAGGGTACACGATAAATTTGATCAAAGGCCTGATTTTTGGATCAGGTCTTTTTCTTTTGACGTGCTGCACGTTTCTTATGGAAATATTACATAAAAATATTGATTTTTAATGGGTTGGATATTTACTACCAATCACTATATTTTCAGGGTAAGATCACTTTTCTTTTCTGAGAACTTTTTCAAGTTTTCATACTTTTCTCGAAAGCGGATTTCTTTCCGTTCCTTATGACACCTCAATGGAGGCTGCAATGACTTTACGTCTCGGCGATACAGCACCTGATTTCTCACAAGATTCTACCGAAGGTACAATTGATTTTTATGACTTTGTTGGCGATAGCTGGGCTGTTCTTTTCTCTCACCCAAAAGATTTTACGCCTGTTTGTACAACAGAACTTGGCTATGTCGGAAAGCTCAAGCCAGAATTTGACAAGCGTAACGTAAAGGTTCTTGGCCTGAGTGTTGACCCGCTTTCTGATCACACACAATGGGTTGGCGATATCGAAGAAACTCAGGGTCATCAGTTTAACTTCCCGCTTTTGGCTGATGCGGATCGCAAAGTGTCTAATCTTTACGACATGATCCACCCAAATGCGAACGATACGCTGACTGTTCGTTCTGTTTTCGTCATTGATCCGTCAAAAAAAGTACGTTTGATCATTACCTACCCGGCTAGCACCGGACGTAACTTTGATGAAATCCTGCGTGTTATCGACTCATTGCAGTTGACCGATGGTTACAAAGTAGCAACGCCAGTTAACTGGAAAGACGGTGATGATGTGATCATCGTTCCAGCCCTGAGCGACGAAGATGCGAAAGAACGTTTCCCGAAAGGTTGGGTGGCACACAAACCTTATCTGCGTGTAACACCACAACCAAATAAATAAGCATAATAGCTTTATATGTATAATGAGAAAGCCCGGTAATCTTGCCGGGCTTTTTTATGATTTTTCAAATTAATAAAAAACACGTAACAATTTTCTTTTGAATATTGATAGTTCCTTTACCTCAAAGGCGGGAAGCATAATCTGATTCTGTTGATCTATCTATGAGGTCGGAATAACTGTCGGCCTGTATTTTACTGTGTATTGTTTTTCCCGGCATTGCCACGAGCAACAAACCCAAGATGATATTCACGCCGGGTACGGCAATTAATAATGCCAGCCATTTGGACCAGCCAATATGATTTAAACGATGTGCCATCCAGCACATTTGCGCACAAAAAGTGGTAAGGATAACCGAAAGAATAGTCCAGCCACCCTGAATTTCTATGTCCTCGATAGGATCTTGAAGTGCTGAAATAATATCTTCAAGGGGGATGATATTTGTAAAACTCATAATCAGGAATGCCCAAAGAAAAAGGGATAGAAATAGCATTCTAAAAATATAGGTAACTCGTCCAAGAACCTTTTCATCACTGCTGACATAAAGAATTGTCGGCGGTAAAATGATTACGGAAATAATGGCAAAAATTCCTAGCATTAACATAGCTCAATTTAGTTGGCACCTACGACAACTCTACTAAACAGGGATTAATTATCAACAAATAATAGTTAAAATTGTATCCTTTTGGTGCGTCTATTTTTTACATAATATTTTTTAAGTCACGCGACATATTTTAGTTAGTACACTGTTATCATTAGAAAATATATTTAACTTGAAATTCTTATTATTTTAGAATATTCATTTTAAAACAACCAATCTAAAATTTTATGGAAATTAAATGGGCCGAAATTTATCATTTAATGAAAAAGAGACCCTTGCGAAAGTGGCAAATATCTTTCGTGAAAAAGGGTATGAAGCAACCACGGTTAAAGACCTTGAAAAGGCAACGGGTTTAACATCGGGAAGCCTTTATAATTCTTTTGGCGGCAAGGAAGCTCTTTTTGACATAGCGATTGGTTATTACAACAATAACGTTGTGCGAAATAGGATCAGCAGATTTTTGGATCAGGCGGATGATCCGCTTGCGGGTTTAAAAGATCTTTTCCATTCATTGCTTAATGAGCTTGGTGGTCAGGAAAATGGATGTTTATTAACCAACACGGCAGTCGAATTTAACAACAGACGCAGACATATAACGCAAGAACTAGATACTGGATTTTCCCTTTTAGAAGCTGCGTTCAAAAGACAGATTATTCGTTGTACCGAAAAAGGGAAAATATCAAAACACCCTTCCCCTCAACAAGCAGCTACACGTCTGCTCATTTTTTACCAGGGTATTCTCGTTTTGGTTCGGGCGGGACTACGGCGCAAAGAAATAGAGCAGATCATCAATGATGAAGTGGATATGATTTTGGGGAGAGCGTCTTAATGCTGCAAGAGCCTGATGATCATAAGAATAACTTCTCTCGGTATATTCTGGAACAACTTGAACCGTTAGGTAACTTGAAAATAGCGCGGTTCTTTGTTGGCAAGTCAATCAAATACCAAAACAAGCCGTTCTGTATGATCATAAAAAACAGGCTGTATTTCAGGGGCAGTCCGGACAGCCTTTCTGAATACCTGAATTATAGATCAGAGCCTTTTAGCTATTTAAGAAAAAATGGTCGGGTACAGGTCAAAAAATATTACGAAGTCCCTGCCGACATTCTGGATGATATTGACGCATTAAGGACGTGGGCAAAATGCGCCATCAAAGCTACGTTATAAGGAGCTACGATTAAGACGTTAGGTTCTAAAGGGCCAGGTTTTAAATAGCGGCCCCTCACCTTTTCTTAAAATTTAGATCTCGTACTTTATCCGGCAATCGTACGCTTTAACTTTGCAAAAGTACTTTCTGTACCTAACTCACCACCGAGTTGCTTTAGATAGCTCCGTACTTGTGAGCTCATAACAACAGAGCCGTCGTTCATAAACCTTTCGTGGTTCTTCTCGATATCAGCCAGATCATATCGGTAGTTGACCATAATACCGCTTGCTTGCGATATTCCTTTTTCAGATGTATCACCCAACCAGTTGATCTGGTTTAGCTGCGCACCGTTTTTAAGGTGGAATCGTGCCACAGGATCCAGTGCGCGGCCTTTATGATCTTTTTCATGGAAATAAGCGACGCACAAACGGCTGAGCGGACCGCGTAATAGCTCGCTGAGTTCTTTATCTTCATACCAGTTTTGGTCTTGAAAACAGAGAAAAACAGCGGTCTTGGCTACATCTGCCCCTGTCTTTGCCTTTAAACGCTCCATTTCATCGCTTGTGACGGCGTCTTCGTAGAAACTTGCATCCAGATCGGCAAGCCAAGCCCTGAACCCTGGAACAGGAGACAAGGTCGCGTAGGTTTTTATCCACGGCATTTCATGAGATAGGTGCTGCACAACCTGTTTGATCAGATGCTCACCAAAGGATATACCACGTAATCCCGTTTGTGTATTGGTTATGGAATAGAAAATAGCCGTGTCTGCATTTCGTGGGTTCCCAAGTGGCGCTTCAACGTCTAATAGCGCTTGAACATTTTTTGCCAAGCCCTTGACCAACGCAACCTCGACAAAAGCAAGTGGTTCATCGGGCATACGGGGATGAAAAAGCGCGTAACAACGACGGTCTGAATCCAGACGATTTCGAAGGTCTTCCCAGGAATCTATTTCATGTACTGCTTCATACGCGATCAGTTTCTCTAAAAGAGCGGCAGATGTATGCCAGTTCATTTCAACCAGATCGAGAAAGCCTGTATCGAACCAAGAATTCAAAAGTTGTTGTAGATCACGATCCAAAGCGTTGAGATAAGGGTCTTTACCTTTTATCTTTAAAAGATCATCACGGATATCAACCAGAAACTTCACGCCATTTGGTAAGGCATTGAATTGCATTAATAGCTTTAATCGATCAGGGGCAGAAGCCTGTCTTAGATGATAGGCTGCGATAATACGTTCAGCTTCGTTTTTTGCTGTTTGATACTCATTAATGGTTGATTTAATCAGATCATCATTGGCACAAAAATCCTCAGCAAGCGTTTTCAGAAAGACACGTTTTCCATCAAGATCAAGGTCCAGATAAGTTCGTCCAAGATCCGCTGTTCGCATTCTGGCCGATACATCGCCTCCTGGTCCGTTCAGGCATTCATCCATCATTTTTTTGATGTTTTTTGTCTTAACGGACGAATCAGAACTAGAAAGTCCAACGCTGCGCGCGGCCGTCTGGGCGATATCCCGCCATGCGCCGGATAGCTGTGATAAAGTACTTACAGTTGCCAGATTTTCGTTCGCCATCATTAATACCCTTAAAGATCAGAATGTGCTAAATCACACTTGATGATGATCCTGATATATTCAAGATCAATACAAAAGCTTTCTACCAACTTTTAAAGCCCATTGTTAGAGCAATACAACTTAATAGCAGCAAAACTATGATTGCCTTAAATTAGCTCGAAGAAAGTATGGAACGGGAACTTTTTTATTGTGTTAGTTGCTGTTCGCAGCTCGATTGTGTGCCCGCCAGCTCTGTGCTTCGATGAAGACCTTTCTGACATCGGCATGTGTGGTTCTGATTTGCCGTTCCATTTTGGAAATAACGGCTTCTACTTCCTGCGATGAAATATCATCCTTAAAGTCAAGCGACAGAGTAACCAGAATATCCATGGGACCATTTTGTAGTGAAAGGATTTCGTTGGTTCTAAGCACTTCTGGATGATGGGCGATAATGCGTCGGATTGATCTTTCAATTTCCGGGTCAGCACCTTCACCGATTAAAAGTCCTTTTGTCTCGTAGGCCAAAACCCACGCGATGGTAGCAAGTAAAATACCAATAACGACTGACGCAACACCATCGAGTTCAGGAATATCCAACCACAAGCCTAGGCCAAGTCCAATCAATGCTACCATCAACCCTAGCATAGCAGCAGAATCTTCTAACAAGACCGCAAAAATTGACGGATCTTTACTTGCTGCAACAGCCGCAAAATAATTACTTCCCTTTACGGAGTTTTTAAATTCTTTGAAGGCAATATACCAGGCAGCACCCTCAAAAACGAGCGCGGCGCCGAGCACAACAAAGTTAACCATAGGGTTTTGAATAGGTTCTGGATCCATAATTTTATGGATACCTTCGTATATGGAAACACCTGAACCAATCGCAAAAACCAATAAGGCAACAACAAAAGCCCAGAAATATAATTCGCGACCATACCCATAGGGGTGTCTTTGATCCGGAGAGCGTTTTGCACGATGCAAACCGTAAAGCAACAACCCTTGGTTCCCAGTATCTACCGCTGAATGGATAGCTTCGCTGAACATAGCAGAGCTGCCTGTGTACGCAGCCGCAATTGCCTTTGTTATTGCAATCAAGCCGTTTCCGGCCATTGCTGCGAAGATGACCATTTTGGATGAATTTCCGGCCATGCCTGTTCCCCTTTATCACGAACAAGTTCAAAGTCCGTTATTACAATCGGCCCATTGATCTGATTTGGTTCGTGTCTTGAAATAGAAATCAAATAAGAAGCGACATAATAAGGAACATGTGACAAGGTTCAATCACCTTCTTAGACATTCTAATTTTTACTCTCTGATTTTATTTGTATGCCGTACGGATTAATGATGCCTCGTAAACTTAAAATTCTCTTTTTGAGCCTTGCTGGAATATTCCTCTGTTTCTTTCTGTTTATGACAGGAATATTCTTTTGGATGCGTGAATCTCTGCCGCAGCTTACAGGCAGTATCCAAATGGAGAGCTTACAAAAGAAGGTCGAGGTTATTCGCGATACGGACGGGCTGGTAACCATCAAGGCTCAAAACGCAAGCGATGCATACAAGGCACTTGGCTTTGTCCACGCACAGGATCGGCTTTGGCAAATGGATTTCATGCGTAGAGCTGGTTCGGGAAGACTGTCAGAAGTCGTTGGTGAATCAACGCTGAATATCGACAAGTTTATGCTGACCTTGGGCTTTCAAGATCTCGTGGAAGCAAACTATGAAATGCTATCACCTAATGCACGGGACGCATTCGTTGCCTATAGCGCAGGTGTTAATGAGTATATTGACAACCATTCATCAACACTCTCACCAGAATTCCAACTGTTAAACTATCAACCAGAAGAATGGAAGCCAACAGATTCCCTTTTATGGGGGCGACTTATGGCTCTCCAACTTTCCGATAATTTTAACCGCGAACTCTTGCGTCAGAGGCTTTTAAAACACCTGTCCGCAGCTGAAGTTGATAGTTTTTGGCCTCAAGATAGCGGTGACCCTGGAATTATTCCCCAGTTTGATCTGTCTAAAGCTCAGCAACACGATATCCCTGCCGGAGAGCATCTCTTGC
Organism: Kiloniella sp.; assembly: GCF_048270245.1. Classification (GTDB taxonomy): domain Bacteria; phylum Pseudomonadota; class Alphaproteobacteria; order Kiloniellales; family Kiloniellaceae; genus Kiloniella. The sequence continues at coordinate 12,656 of NZ_JBLWTH010000002.1, read as the reverse complement.
CGTGGTCCATGGCCCCGAAAGATGCGTCAAACGCATGGGTCGTTTCTGGCGATAAAACAGCAACGGGAAAACCAATTCTTGCCAACGACCCACACCTTGCATTGGATGCGCCGGGGCCTTGGTATCTGGTTCGAATAGAAACGCCAGATTACACCTGGGCTGGGGCAACCTCCCCAGGCGTTCCGTTTCTTGTATTGGGACACAACAGTCACATTGCTTGGGGTTTTACCACGACGCACAGTGATACACAGGATTTGTTTATTGAACAGGTTAATCCAGATAATCCCGCCCAATATTTAACACCAGAGGGCTATCGAAATTTTGAGGAAACGACAAATACTATTTTAATCAAGGATCAACCCTCTCTGCAATTTTCTATACGTAAATCACGTCATGGCCCCATACTCTCACCTGTTCTAAATAATCCAAACAATAAGTCAGATGGACATCTTCTTTCGCTCGCGTGGACTGCATTGCGCGAAGACGATCTGACAGCTCAAGCACTGTATGACATCAACTTTGCAACAGATGCCAAAGATTTTGCACAAGCCGTAAAAAATTTTCATTCTCCACAGCAAACATTGGTCATGGCAGATCGTCAGGGCAATATTCAATTAATGGCGCCGGGGCGAGTTCCTGTTCGACATCAAGGTGATGGCCGCTACCCTGTTGTTGGTTGGACGGGCACAAATGATTGGATCGGGATCGTTCCGTTCAAGGATCTGCCACAAAGCTTAAACCCCCGCGATCAGAAGCTCGTTACTGCAAACAATAAGCTTATCGGCAATGATTATCCTTACTTGATTGCAAAAGATTGGCCCAATTCCTATCGCGCAAGGCGAATACATCAACTGCTTGATAAAAAAGCTAAACTGTCCGTAGATGATAATTTGGCTATTCAAATGGACACGCTATCTATTGCCGCATTGGAAATGTTAGACATTTTATCCGATACACCTGCGGCTGATCTGAAAAGTGAAGCCATAAAACAAAAACTTTCACGTTGGGATGGGCAGTTAACTCTAAATGCAACTGAACCAGCCATTTTTTATCACTGGATATATTGGTTAAACCGAGCCGCTTTTGGAAACCTTCCTTCAGATGCAAGTTCTTTTCAAACACCAAATATTTTACGTTTACAAAGGCGGTTAATTGAAAGTCCTGATTCCTGGTGTGTATATGGGGAAAAACTCGTCAATGAAGATAACTGTGTCGCCCAGATGACAGAAAGCCTGCGCAGAGTTGCCTCTAATTACACTCAACTGGAAAAAGACAATACTTGGGGAGAGTTACATTCAACAACGTTTCAACATCAAATTTTTGATAGAATTCCGATTTTAGGTGAGCTATTAAAACTAAAGATCGCCACGCCGGGCGGGCATGACACGGTTAATCGTGCAAGCCCATCAATGAAAAGTGGTGATTTATGGCGTTTTTCGAATGTTCACGGCCCCTCTTATCGGGCAGTTTATGATCTGGATAACCTTGATAATTCAAGGTTCTTAATCGCAGCAGGACAATCGGGGAACCCACTGTCAAAGTTTTACGGTAATTTCCTATTACGTTGGCGCGATGGGAATTATGTGAAACTGGATGGGAAAAACACAAGCGGTCAAAATCAGCGTTTAATGCTGAATAATAAATAAGAACTAAACTAAAAATTAGGATTGATAGGGTGACAGTAACAATAGACGATATCCGACAAGCGGCGGATGAAATACGCGGTGATGTGGTTAGAACACCCTTTGTGCATGCTAAGCGGCTCTCTAAAATACTTGGATGCGAGCTTTACCTTAAATTGGAAAGCCAGCAATTTAGCGGATCATTTAAGGACCGTGGAGCTCTTTATCGCATTAAAAACCTGACAGACGCGCAAAAAGAAAAAGGTGTAATAGCTATGTCTGCGGGTAACCATGCACAAGGCGTTGCTCTGCACGCTAATCGTATGGGCATACCGGCCACAATTGTTATGCCTGAAACGGCCCCGTTCAGTAAGATTGAACGAACCCGTTCTCTTGGTGCCAAGGTTATTCTGTCAGGTGAAACTTTAGATGATTCTCGCAAGGTTGTTGATGAAATCGTTGCAAAAGACGGCCTGACTTTTGTTCATCCTTATGATGACGAGCATGTGATTGCTGGCCAAGGAACAATTGGCTTGGAAATGTTGGAAGAACAACCCGATCTGGACGCAATTATCGTTCCTATCGGTGGCGGCGGTATTTTGTCTGGTATTTCGCTGGCGGCAACTGCAATCAATCCAGATATCAAGCTCTATGGCGTCGAAGCGAACCTATTTCCTTCTATGTCACAGGCGATAAAACATCAGCCCGCGACTTCCGGCGGCTCAACAATGGCTGATGGTATCGCCGTAAAAGAACCCGGTATTATTACCCGCGAGATCATTGACCAACTGGTAGAAGAAATTTTTCTTGTCGATGAAAGTCAAATTGAAACAGCTATCCTGACCCTTGTCGAAGAACAGAAGGTTGTTTCAGAAGGTGCAGGAGCAACAGGCGTTGCCGCTATTTTAAACAATCCGGAAAAGTTTAAAGGCAAAAAAATTGCGACGGTTATCTGTGGCGGTAATATCGATGCACGAATGCTGTCTGGCCTATTAATGCGCGGCCTGATGCGAGACGGTCGTTTGGTTCGCATTAGGACCGAAATGGTCGATCAACCCGGTTTGTTAGCAAAAATATCGAGTGAAATCGGGAAAGCCCGCGGCAATATTATCGACGTTATGCATCAAAGACATTTTTATGATGTGCCTGCGAAAATGGTCGAAATAGATTTTATCATTGAGACCCGGGATAGCGAGCATGTTGACGAAATTGTAGAATGCTTATCAAAAATGGGTATTTCAACACGAATTTTATCTTCTAGATCAACAGATTAATTCTACCTTGATGTCTTTCTATTAAAAGGGGCTTTTGCCCCTTTTAATCAGCGTGTCGTCAGGTTGCGGGCACTATCTTTTCATTTTTTGAAAGGATAACAACAATGAAGTCCCGTTATAAAATTCTTATCGTTTTCTCGTTCATTACATCACTATTTACGTTTACCTCGCCACTTGTAGCAGAAGAGGTTTATTTTAAAAATATTACATGCTCTGCATTTGATAATACTGACGAACTGATGTCTTTTGCCTTTTGGTTAGATGGCTATTTTTCTGGAGCCCTAAAGAAACAAGTCATAAACGAAAAGGGTATTGAGTTTATTCTGGAAAAAACGCTTGCCGCTTGCCAAAACAATCCGAAAAAGGCAGTGTTTCAAATAATTCATGACCTAAAATCACCTTAACTTAAAGTAGTTTAATGACTGATAGCTCCCATAAAACAAACAGGCTTTCTTTTGCAACTCGCACAATTCACGCAGGACAAAGTCCTGACCCAAGTACAGGGGCTATCATGCAACCAATTTATGCGACCTCTACTTATGTACAGGACGGATTGGGTGTGAATAAAGGCTATATGTATAGCCGTACAGAAAATCCGACCCGCCAAGCTTATGAGCGTTGTATAGCTGATTTAGAGAGCGGTAAGCTAGGGTTAGCTTTTGCCTCGGGCCTTGCAGCGATCAGTACTGCATTAGACTTGTTGGATTGCGGTTCCCATGTCATTGCCATGCATGATCTTTACGGGGGAACACATCGCCTGTTCCGTGATGTACGTCCTCGTTCGGCAGGTTTAGATATCGATTTTGTTGATTTAACTTCAATTGATGCCTTGAAAGATGCTCTGAAACCAGAAACAAAAATGATCTGGATAGAGACACCAACCAACCCTCTTCTTCAACTTGTCGATCTACAGGCTATAGCTTCTATTGCCAAACAACACGGCATAATAACGGTTTGTGATAATACCTTTTGTTCTCCGTGGGTTCAGCGCCCGCTAGAATTGGGGATTGATATGGTTATGCATTCGGCAACTAAATATCTAAATGGCCACTCTGATATGATTGGGGGTGTCTTGGTTGTCGGTGAAAACCCTGAACTATGTGATAAAATTAAATATTTACAAAATGCTTTGGGGGCAATTCAGGGGCCATTTGATTCTTTCCTAGCTCTTCGAGGATTAAAAACGTTGGCATTGCGTATGGAACGTCATTGCCATAATGCACTGGAAATCGCACAGTTTCTGGAAAACCAAGATCAAGTTGAAAGGGTCTGGTACCCCGGACTGCCGAGCCACCCACAACATGAACTGTGTAAGCAGCAAATGAAATCAGGCGGCGGTATTGTCACGTTCACCCTCAAAGGTGGATTAGAAGAAAGCAGACGCTTCCTTGAGCGAGTTGACCTTTTTGCTCTCGCGGTAAGCCTGGGTGGCGTAGAAAGTCTGGTTGAACACCCCGCATCCATGACCCATGCAGCCGTGTCACCAGAGCATAGACAAGCAATTGGTATAACAGATAATTTGATAAGATTATCTGTTGGAGTTGAAGATAGTAATGATTTAATTAGTGACTTAAAGTTTGCACTTAAATAATTAAAATCAATATTTTATAGGTACATTTTGAACTATTCACTCAATATGAACGCCACGATATTTTCCTCGGAAATATAAAAGAGGATCACCTTCGTTTTGGATTAGTGTCTCTTCTACTTTACCAACGACAATAACATGATCGCCCGCATCGTATTGTGCGTGCATTGAACAGTCCAGATTAGCCAGACAATCTTCCAAAATTGGGACACCAGTTTGCAGAGTACGGGTTTTAACCCCTTCCCATCTTTCTTCTGAAAAAGCAAAACGGTCGGAAATATCTTTTTGCTCATCGGTTAAAACATTGATGGCAAATGCATCTGCTTCATTGAATGCGGACAGACAGTTTGATCGCTTATCAATACAGAATAAAACCAAAGGTGGTTCAAGAGAGACAGAAGAAAAGGAATTCGCTGTTAGACCATGGGGAATGCCTGATTGGTCACGAGTTGTGACAACAGTCACACCTGTAGCAAAATTTCCCAAAACCTTGCGAAATTCATTAGAGTTAAATGCCATACCCCAGTACTCTATTCCAAATAAGTCTGTATTCTTTGCCCTTATGGACGCAACGGCACCCTACAAATAAAGTAACACAGAAAACAACTGAATTTTTACGCATCACGTTATATTACCCACGAAAACGCTAAAGTATTCTGAAAGCGACCTCTTTTACCATAGCATTTTCCCAATTCTCGCCAAAATTATACAATGGAGAATGTCGCACTTGTAACAGTATATAAAAGCAGATATGTGAACGTCTTTGTATGTATTGTTGTGAGTTCAAAGGTCATGTCTCGTATCCAAGCTAACCTTATACTGTTAGTGGCCGCAGCTATCTGGGGATCAACTTTTGTTGTCCAGCATGTGTCTATGGATGTTATTGGTCCGATGAGTTTTACCGCGGCTCGTTTTTTTCTTGGTTTTCTCGTTGTCCTTCCTCTTGCCTTGAGAGAATGGAAAAAGAAAAAAGCTTTGACCAAAGAAAAACCTTTTCTTGCGATCACAACAAAAGATTTAGTTCTCATGGGGATCATTGGGGTCATACTCTTCACAGCAACAATTATTCAACAATATGGTATCATTCATACAACGGTTACCAATGCCGGCTTTTTGACGGCTCTTTATGTACCGATGGTTCCCCTTCTTGGCCTTATAATTTTCCGCAAAAAACCACACTGGATAACCTGGGTCGCTATCGCCTGCTCCTTTTCGGGAACAACCCTTATCAGTGGCGTTGATTCAAGTCTGCAACTGGGATACGGGGATGCACTTATCTTAACATCGACCATTTTTTGGGGCCTACATGTTCTTTTGGTTGGTCTGGTTGCCTCTCGTACGTCTATGCCACTAACACTTGCTGCTGTTCAATTTGCAGTCTCGGCAATAATCGCAACGTTCTTTGCCCTTGCCTTGGAAACTATAACGCTGGAAATACTCAAATCTGCATTTTGGTTCATCGCTTATGCGGGTATTTTATCTGTTGGCATCGCCTTTACCCTCCAAGTTGTGGGGCAAGCCCATACCCAACCTGCCGATGCTGCCTTAATTCTAAGTATGGAAACAGTTTTTGCTGCTATTGCCGGGGCACTTATTCTCGGTGAAAGGTTGGAAACGAATGGTATAATAGGCTGTGCTTTAATTTTAAGTGCCATTTTAATGGTAGAGCTATTACCCAAGCTAATCCGCAAACGAAGACGTTTTAGCTAAGATCAAAATATTCATATAAAATTTGAAGATTATTTAACTCGTTTTTACAGATAATTACGACTTGTTAACCTTATTCCGTGATGATGCGAAATAGAGGCTTTTAAACAGGAATCGAACTTCTGTCATGACAGTTATTTTAGGTATCATTATTGTATGTGCATGTGTTGTCGGTGGATATATGGCCGGTGGCGGACACATGGGTGTTCTTTGGCAACCATTTGAATTTGTTATTATTCTTGGCGCAGGTGTCGGAGCGACAATTTGCGCCAACTCCAAAGCAACACTAAAAGGCATCGGCTCTGCCTTTGGTCGTATGGTTAAAGGCCCCGCATACAAGAAAGAAGACTTTTTAGAGCTGCTTTGTTTGCAGTATCAGGTTTACAAGCTGGCCAAGACCAAAGGAATGCTGGCTCTTGAACAACATGTTGAAAACCCAGAAGAGTCTGCTCTTTTTTCGCAATTTCCAAAATTCCATGGCGACCACCATGCAGTTGCTTTTGTTTGTGACTATCTCCGTTTAATGAGTTTAGGTGCTGATAATCCTCATGAAATAGAAGGCTTAATGGATCAGGAACTAGAAGTGCATCATTTGGAAGATGCCAACGTTGGTGGCGCCCTCGCCGGGTTGGGAGACGGTCTTCCTGCTCTTGGTATTGTGGCTGCTGTTCTCGGTGTTATTCACACCATGGGCTCTATTAGTGAGCCACCTGAAGTTCTTGGTAAACTTATTGGTGCTGCACTTGTTGGAACGTTCTCAGGTATTCTTGCTGCTTACGGCTTTGTGTCCCCAATGGCATCTGCCTTTACAAAAGTCGCTGAAGAAGATTCCAGATATTATGAATGCCTAAAGGCCGGTTTGCTGGCACATATGGCTGGCAATGCACCTACTGTCTCGGTCGAATACGCACGCAAAACTCTTATGTCTCATGTTCGGCCAAGCTTTTATGAGGTCGAAGAAGCTGCAAATGAGCTTCCTGCGCCGGGTTAATCTTACCCAGTATTGTTGATAATTTAGTATGTGTACATAATTTCACCCAGATCTCTAGATATCCTATTGATGTTAGTTAAGTCGGAAAAAAAGAATGGCTGAGGAAGCTCAAGGCGTAGTCATAATAAAGAAGGTCAAGAAAGGTGGCCACGGCGGCCATCACGGCGGGGCCTGGAAAGTTGCTTATGCTGACTTTGTGACTGCGATGATGGCCTTTTTCCTTTTGCTTTGGTTGCTTAATGCAACAACAGAAGAACAAAAGTTGGGTATTGCAGACTATTTTGCGCCCTCTTCCAATATTTCCAAAGCAACAAGTGGTTCTGATGGATTGCTCGGGGGGCAGTCTATTTCCAAAGACGGTGCCCTCGTTTCACAATTCTCTAGTATCGGCGTTCAAATGCAATTGCCACCGGAGGAGGAAAGTGAAGAAATCGATCAAAATGCCGAAAAAGATCCCTTAAAAGGTGACGGCAAAGCAGACGAAGAACAATTGGAAGAGTTTCGGCGAGAACAAGAACAAAAGCAATTCGAAGAAACTGCTGTTGCACTAAAGACTGCAATTGCTGATAACCCAGCACTTGCCGGTTTAGAGGAAAACTTGCTGATTGACAGAACACCTGACGGACTTCGAATTCAACTCGTGGATCAGAATGGAACCTCGATGTTTCCAAGTGGTGCGTCTAATATGCTTGATCACACCAAAGAACTTTTGGGCCTTGTTGCCGACGCTATTAAAGATATTGATCAGCAGATAGCGATCAAAGGGCACACGGATGCGACGCCCTATAAAACAGAGAACGGATACACAAACTGGGAACTTTCTTCTGAAAGGGCTAACGCAAGCAGGCGTGCCCTTATAGATGCTGGGTTAGCCAATAACCGGGTTTCATCAGTAGAAGGTCTGGCAGCGACAGAGCCTTTTGACAAAGAAAACCCAACTGCTGAAATAAATCGACGGATTTCAATTATTCTTCTCAAAGATGACGATGAAGTCTTGAAGAAGAAGATGGATCAAGGGAAGTCAATCGATGTAGATACGATTACATCGGATCCCACATAAAAACACTGTACTTGAAATTCCCTCGTTATGATCTTATCTGATTGAAATGACTGATACACAAGCTGTTGGATTTAATAAAGTAGCGCAAAAATTAAGGTTTGGGATTAGCCCTTCTGATACAAGAGGTGTTCTTTTCGATCGAAGTTTTGCGTATATAATTGATTTTATTATATTGGCTGTATTAGGCCTGATCGCAGGTTTAATTGCCTTTGTATTAACGATACTTTCTTTCGGTATTCTCTCGCCGTTATTGGCACTTCTATCATTCATCCCTTTGCTCTATCATAGTTATTTCTTGTCTCAACAAGGTGCTACGCCGGGTATGAATGCCATGGGTGTTAAAATGATAACGATGGACGGCAAACCGGTTACTTTGGTTCATGCATTTCTAACAACAGTTATTTTTTACCTGACTGTACCAGCTACAAGCTTTCTGATTTTGCTTGTTACCTTTTTTAATGATGAAAAAAGAACGTTACATGATCTCTTAACCCATACTGTTGTTGTGAATGATGAAATCCCAAACGCAACGATTGATGAAATTTTAAATTGATGACGAGTTTTTTTACCCGTTTCCTCTTATAAAATTTGAAAAATCGCGGGCTTTCATAATTTAGCCGCATTCGAGCATAATAAATCTGTCATCTTTTGGTCTGGTCTTATCGATTTTTTCTCGGTAATAAAGACCTATAATTCCTATCAGATTATTATTGAGAAAAATAAAAATGCAGCGTGAACTACTTGGAACCGAGTGGCGAATAAAGAATTTCACCATTTTAATTACCATCGCCGTTCTTTTCGGACTTTCATATATCTGGGAACCAACAAGTGAGTTTTGGCACGCAGCGAGTGTTGATTTTTTCTGGGCCGTTAACGGTTCCCTGACTTGGGGCGAGCCATGGCAAGTCTTTTGGGCAGCAACAAATACCCCTGTGTTTGACAAAATGAATGGCCTTATCATGGCAATTCCTTGTCTTTGGTACGTTATAGGTGATCGAAGCCGTCCCCTTAGCTTACGCTTAGGGCATATGCTGGTTATGGGGATTGGTATTATTGTAGGTGTTTATTTCGCCAAACATGCTTTCCGATCCTATGAATCTCTTAGCCCATCTTTGATTTTCAGTGATACGTTTAATAACCTGAATGAACTTGTTCCGTGGCTAGAAGCAAAAGTAAGTGCCGATGATAGTTTCCCAGGCAACCATGCTGTCGTTGCCGGAATTTATGGTGTCTTCTTTTATTTTGCAATTGGCCGTAAATATTTCTGGCTCGCCCTTCCAATTGCTATACTTGGAGGAACTGCCCGTGCTGTTGCCGGTGCTCACTGGCTGTCTGACCTTGTGGTTGGCGGAGCAATTCATATTCTCCCTATTATGGCCTTATCCTTCACGATTCCGGCAATTCGTTGGGCCGAAAGTCTGCTAAATACTATAGCTGATGTTTTGGTCTTAAACCTGCCAGAAGTCCTAACCCGTCCATTTGTGAAGTTGGCAGATAAACTGGCATAAGTTTTTTAAGTAACAGATACAGTAGTATCAAATAGAACAGGGCCGTTGACCATGTGCAACGGCCCTGTTTATTCTTGGGCAACAAAGTTACAAAACAAAGTATTTGGTGCATGACGTTCACAAAACCTCAATTGTTCTTCACAACACCTCCCTCACCTTGCCCCTACAAAGAAGGGGAAGAAGAACGGAAACTCGTAACCGAATTTTCAAATCATGAACCCATTCAACAATATGACTTACTTATAAAGTCTGGTTTCCGGCGCAGCCATAATTACCTTTATCGTCCCCTTTATAATAATTCTGATTATTGTCTTTCAGTTCGTGTTCGCACCAATGATTTTAACATGACCAAATCGCAACGTCGGGTTTGGAACAAAAATCAAACTCTTCAAACCAAAGCTTTTCGGGCAAAGGCAACAGAGGAACAGTTTGAACTTTTCCGTTCGTATGTCGAACAACGTCATGGCGATGGTGATATGAGCGATATGTCATGGGCTGATTATAAAGAAATGATAGAAACCAGCCCCATTGATACAGAAATTATAGAATTCAGAGCGCCTGACAACCGTCTGCTTTCGGCATGTCTGGTTGACTGGGTTCACGGAGGTGTCTCTGCTGTTTATAGCTTTTTTGACATTGAGTATTCGAATAAAGGCCTGGGAAGCTATATGATTTTATGGCTAATCGCGGAATCACAACGTAGAAAACTGCGGTACCTTTATCTCGGCTTTTGGATTAAAGAATCACAGAAGATGTCATATAAATCTAAATTCACACCTCTTGAAGCTTTTCAGGGCGGTGTTTGGTCCGAATTGTCTTTATTTGAAGCTGCCTAACACCCAATAACAAGAATAATAACATTATACTCATCTAATAGTTTTCATGTAACACTTTTAAAACACCATGTTATCTTATTGGTATAAAACGATTATGCATAATTTAAAGGACCATTATGCAATAATATATTCCTTAAAAATGTCAGGATTTATTGCACTCGCGAACTAACTTGCTTATTCTGTGCCACACTTCTTCGTTACTAATTTATAATATTCCAAAAATGGAAACATCTCAGCAGGGAGACAATTTTAATGAATCGTAGAAAGTTTCTAACGGGCGCAGCTACGGGTGTAGCAGCAGGTGCAGCAGCAGCAACACTTAGTGCCCCCGCGATTGCACAAGGCAAGCGTGATCTAAAGATGGTCACAACATGGCCAAAGAACTTCCCGGGTCTGGGTACTGGTGCGCAACGTGTTGCAGACCGTATCACAGCGGCATCCGGCGGAAAGCTGAACGTTAAGCTATATGCGGCAGGTGAGCTGGTTCCCCCGTTTGAATCCTTTGATGCAGTTTCAAACGGTACAGCGGATATGTACCACGGTGCCGAGTATTATTGGCAGGGCAAACACAAAGCTTTTAACTTCTTCACAGCTGTTCCGTTTGGTTTTACCGCCAACGAACTCGACGCTTGGGTTCACTATGGCGGCGGTCAGGAATTGTGGGACAAGCTATCCGCACAGTACAACCTGAAATCTTTTATGGCCGGTAACACTGGTGTACAGATGGGTGGTTGGTTCAACAAAGAAATCAACACACTGGAAGATTTCAAGGGTCTGAAAATCCGTATGCCTGGTCTCGGCGGCGAAGTACTGCGTCGTGTTGGTGCTGCGGCTGTGACCCTGCCAGGTGGTGAGATCTTCCCATCCCTAGAATCAGGTGCCATTGATGCGACTGAGTGGGTTGGTCCTTGGAACGATTTGGCCTTTGGTTTCTACAAAGTAACCAAATACTACTACCAGCCAGGTTTCCACGAGCCAGGCTCAGGCCTTGCCTGTGGTATGAACAAAGACGTCTGGGAAAGCTTTGCACCGGATGAGCAAGCCTTGATCCAGTCTGCATGTGCGGCTGAAAACAACGTTATGCTTGCCGAGTACAACGCCAAAAATGGTGACTCACTAGATGTTCTGTTGAACAAACATAACGTAGAGCTCCGTTCGTTCTCTCAAGAAATCATGGATGAACTGGGCGCGAAATCTGAGGAAGTTGTTAAAGAAGTCGGTCAAACCGATGACATTTCCAAAGAAATCTACGACAGCTACATTGATTTCCGTCGCAAGGTTGCCCGTTGGACGACACTATCTGAGTCCGACTACACAGCAGCACGTGGCGCAGCACTGAAAATCTAATCATTGTTTGATCAGTGATAATCGAAATGAAAGAGGCCGGCCCCTGCTGGCCTCTTTTTAGATAAATGAATATCGTCTGCTTGCTGAACTCTTTCTTCCTACGATGACACCGCTTTTCGCATATCTGAGTAGAATAAATAAAAAGAGCAGTCATAAGCCATAAAAGACGATACAAAAGATTGATAGGGAGACTACTGTGGCAGGGCTTCTTTCCCTCGCTAAGACCATTGATAAGTTGAACGACAATATTGGCCGGACGGTTTCCTGGCTGGCACTTATTATGGTTCTCGTTCAATTCGCCGTGGTTCTGCTGCGATATGTTTTCGGGATTGGTTCTATTTTCATGCAAGAATCAATTATCTATATGCACGGCTTCCTCTTTATGCTCGGTGCAGGCTATACGCTATTACATGGCGGGCACGTTCGGGTCGATATCTTCTACGGGGCTGCAAGCGAACGCAAACAAGCTTTTGTAGATTTCTTCGGCGTAATTGGCTTCTTGCTACCCGTGCTGACCTTGATCATGATTTACGCTTGGCCCTATGTGGCTGATTCATGGTCTATTCTTGAATCATCCAAAGAAACAAGTGGTATCCCCGCTGTCTATGTTCTCAAAAGCTCCATCATTGCCTTTTGCATTCTGATGGCTCTACAAGGTATTTCCATGGCTATTCATTCCCTCGCCATTATAAAAGGCGTTGAACACAAAGCTGCCGAAGACGG